>CADEDA010000004.1:262595-298930 GCA_902825965.1 uncultured Gemmatimonadota bacterium
GTGCGCAAGACGATGTTCATCAAGTACTCGAGCGCGTTCATCATCTTCCCCGGCGGCTTCGGGACCTTCGATGAGCTGTTCGAGGCACTCACGCTGATCCAGACCGGCAAGATCTCGCAGTTCCCGGTGGTGCTCTTCGGGACGCACTACTGGGCCGGCCTGGTGCGCTGGCTGAACAGCAAGGTGCTCGCCGAGCGGAAGATCTCGCCCGGGGACATGGACCTGATGGTGGTGACGGACGATCCCGCGGAAGCCGCGCGGGTGGTGGAGCAGGCCTTCGAACTGCAGCTACGCACGGCCCGATTGCGGGCGGAGAAGAGATAGATGGCACCGAAGAAGGAGGAGCGCGCGCGCGGCGGCTTCAAGGCCTCCCGCCACGGGGACGGCAAGGCGCGGCGCGCGAGTGCGGCCGGGAACAAGGCCGAGCAGAAGCGGGAGGCCGAGGCGCGCGAGGCCAAGAGTGCGAAGGTCGGCACCAAGGCCGTGAGCCCGCTGCTGCGCGGCAAGAAGATCGACCCGCGCAAGCTCGACGGCACCGAGACCGTGGTGCAGCTCGTCGAGGGAGCGTTCCAGAGCTACAACTCCGGCCGGCTGCGCGAGGGCTGCCAGCTGTTCACGCAGCTCATGCTGGAGCCCGGTGTGACCGTGGGCATGACACTCACCGGCGCGCTGACCCCCGCCGGGCTCGGGATGAGCACCATCATCCCGCTCATGGAGGCGGGCTTCGTGGACTGGATCATCTCCACCGGCGCGAACCTCTACCACGACACGCATTTCGGGCTCGGCCTCTCGATGCACCGCGGGAACCCGCAGGCGAGCGACACGCAGCTGCGCGAGGAGGGCGTCGTGCGCATCTACGACGTGTTCTTCGACTATGACGTCCTGCTCTCCACCGATGCGTTCTTCCGCAAGATCATCCGTGCGCCGGAGTTCCAGCGTACCATGTCGAGCGCGGAGTTCCACCACCTCTGCGGCAAGTTCCTCGTGGAGCGCGAGAAGGCACTCGGCATCCCGCAGAAGTCGCTGCTCGCGGCGGCGTACCGTTGCGGCGTGCCGATCTACACCAGCTCCCCCGGCGACTCGAGCATCGGCATGAACATCGCCGCGCTGCAGCTCGAGGGCGGGCGCTGCGTGATCGACCCGAACCAGGACGTGAACGAGACCGCGAGCATCGTGCTGCACGCCAAGCGCAGCGGCGGCGAGAGCGCCGTGCTCATCGCCGGCGGCGGCTCGCCGAAGAACTTCATGCTCCAGACCGAGCCGCAGATCCAGGAGGTGCTCGGCATCGACGAGAAGGGGCATGACTACTTCCTGCAGATCACCGACGCACGGCCGGACACCGGCGGCCTGAGCGGCGCCACGCCGGCCGAGGCGGTGAGCTGGGGCAAGATCGATCCGGACAAGTTGCCGGACGCGGTGGTGTGCTACCTCGACTCGACCATCGCGCTGCCGATCCTGACCAGCTACGCGCTGGCCAAGCGGAAGCCCCGGAAGCTCAAGCGGCTGTACGACAAGCGCGGCGCGATGATGCGGACGCTGCGGGACGAGTTCGCGAAGGCGAACGCGTAAGTCGCTGCCGCAGGGCGGGTTACCGGGACGGAAGACGGGGGTGACGACGGCGGTCGTCACCCCCGTCCGCGTGGGAAGCAAACCCTCGAGGGACATAGAGTGTCTACCCCCTAGACTCCCTATCCCTCACGCGGCCCATGACCCGACGCGACCTGCTCCCCGGACTCCTCGACATGCTCATCCTGCGCAGCCTCAGCGCGCAGTCGATGCATGGCTACGGCATCGCCCAGCACCTGCAGCGGCTCTCGCAGGATGTGATCCAGGTGGAGGAGGGGTCGCTGTATCCGGCCCTGCAGCGGATGCGGCAGAAGGGCTGGGTCCGCGCCGAGTGGCGGCAGACGCCCAACAACCAGCGTGCGCGGTACTACGACATCACCGCACTCGGGCGCCGGCAGCTGGGTGCGCAGACCGACGGCTTCACCGAACTCATGGCCGCGGTCCGCCGCGTCATGCAGCAGGCCTGAGCGTATGCGTGAATGGCTGCAGCGCCTGCGTGACTGGTTCCGCCGCGAACGGCTCGATGCCGAACTCGCCGAGGAGATCGCGTTCCACAAGCGGCAACTGGCCCGGGATGCGGTGCACGGTGGCCTGGGCGCGGAGGAGGCCGAGGCGCAGGCGAACCGCACGTTCGGCAACACGACCGGGACCCGCGAGGCCGCGCGCGAACGCTGGTCGCTGCCCGCGCTGTCGCATCTCGTGCGCGACACGCGCTTCGCGTTGCGCGGCCTGCGGCGCTCGCCGAGCTTCACGCTCACGGTCATCCTCACCCTCGGGCTCGGGATCGGCGCCAATGCGGCGATGTTCGACGTCGTCGATCGCCTCATGTTCCGACCGCTCGCGTACCTCCGGGACCCGTCGACGGTGCAGCGCGTCTATTGGCGCTGGACCGACCGCGATCGCGTGGTGACCGCGCAGTCGGGACCGTACACGCGGTACCTGGACCTGCGGCGCCTCACCGCCTCGTTCGAGCAACTCGCGGCGTTCTCCGAACGCAACCTGGCGGTGGGCGAGGGCGCGGACGCCCGCGAGCTCCGGGTAGCGGCGGTCAGTGCCTCGTACTTCTCCTTCTTCGACGCAGTGCCGGTCCGCGGACGCTTCTTCGTCGAGGCCGAGGACCAGACGCCGCGCGGTGCGGCCGTGGTGGTGCTCTCGCACGCGCTCTGGCAGTCGCAGTTCGGCGGTGGCGACGTGCTGGGCGAGATGCTGCAGGTCGGGAAGGTGCGCGCCGAGATCATCGGCGTGGCACCCCGCGGCTTCGCCGGCGTGAACGACGCCGTCCCACCGATGGCCTGGATCCCCATCACGACCTTCGCGGGCAGCGAAGGCACCAACGACGCCCTCACGTACTACACGCGCCACTCGTGGGGCTGGATGCACATCCTGGCGCGGCTCAAGCCGGGGGTCACGAGCGCGCAGGCGAGTGCCGACGCCTCGGCGGCGTTCCGCCAGAGCTGGCTGGCCGCCGAGAGTGTCGGCGACGCCGGGCTGAGCGCGGCGACCGCCGCCCCCTTCGCCGTCGTCGGCGCGGTACGCACGAGTGCCGGGCCGGACCCGTCGCTCGAATCGCGCACGACGCTGTGGGTGAGCGCCGTGGCGGTCCTCGTGCTGCTGCTCGCGATCGCGAACGTCGCCAATCTGTTCGTCGCGCGTGCGCTCCGGCGCCGGCGCGAGACGGCCGTGCGCGTGGCGCTCGGGGCGAGCCGCAGCCGCCTGCTGGTGCAGTCGATGATCGAGGGCGCCGTGCTGGCGCTGGTCAGTGCGGTGGCCGCGACCTTGGTCGCCCGGTGGACCAGCGCCCTCATCCGTGAGGTGCTTCTGGGCGCCAGCGCCAGCGGCCCCGTGTTCGCCCTGCCGAGTGTCCGCGAGGACCTCCGCACGATCGGCGTCGCGTTCGCGCTTGCCGCGGTCATCAGCGTGATCGTCGGGGCGATGCCGGCGGTGTTCGTCGAGCGCGGCGATCTCTCCGGCTCCCTGCGCGAGGGGAGTCGCGGCGCCGGTGTGCGCGCCCGCGGGCTGCGTGCCGGCCTGCTCGTGGTGCAGGGGCTCCTCAGCACGGTGCTGCTGATCGGCGCGGTGCTCTTCACCCGCAGCCTCGCCGAAGTGCGGGCCATGCGGCTCGGGTACGACTCGCAGCAGGTGCTGCTGATCACGCGTGTCCTGCGTGGACCGTTCCCCGGCACGGACGCCCTTCGCGCGATGAGCGACGACCTGCTGCGCGAGGCCGCCGCGATGCCGGAGGTCGAGTCCGCGGCCTGGGTGGCCAGTGCCCCCTTCATCAGCACGTCCTCGACGTCGCTGTTCGTGGCCGGCATCGACTCCGTCGATCGGCTCGGCGAGTTCACCTTCCAGGTCACCACGCCCGACTACTTCCGGACGATGGGGACGCGCATCCTGCGTGGGCGCGGGATCGACTCCCTGGATCACGCCGGTGCGCCGGGCGTCGCGGTGGTGAGCGAGAGCATGGCGCGCGTCCTGTGGCCTGGGCGCGAGGCGATCGGGGAGTGCTTCCGCATGCGTGCGGACACCATGCCCTGCCTCACGGTGGTGGGCATCGCCGAGGACGTGGTGCTGAACGAGATCAACGGCACCGAGCGGCTGCACTACTACTTCCCGCTCGCCCAGTCCACGCGCACCCTCGGCAACTCGATGCTGATCAAGCTGCGCGGCGATCCGGCGCAGCGCTCCGAGGCCGTGCGACTCCGGTTGCAGCGGGTGCTGGGCGCCGACGCCTACCTCGTCGCGCGGCCGCTCGCCGAGGTCGTGTCCGGTGCGCAGCGTGCGTGGCGGATCGGTGCCACCATGTTCTCGATCTTCGCGGTGTTGGCCCTCATCGTCGCCGCGGTGGGGTTGTACGGGGTGATCGCGTACAATGTGGAACAGCGGCGGCATGAGCTGGGCGTGCGGCTCGCACTTGGTGCGACGCAGGCCGACCTGGTGCGGCTGGTGGTGGCGCAGAGCGTGCGACTGGTGGTGTTCGGCGTGGCCGGTGGCTTGGGGGTGGCCCTCCTGACCGCGCGCTGGATCGAACCGTTGCTGTTCCGGCAACCGAGTGTGGATCCGGCCGTCTACGCCATGGTCGCACTCGTGATGCTCGGCGTCGCGTTGGCGGCGAGCTTCACCCCCGCCCGCCGAGCGGCGACCGCGGATCCCGCGGCCGCGCTGCGCACCGACTGAACACCGGCTGCGAGCCGACGGCGGGCCGGCTGCGCGCCCGGTCCCGCCGGGCGCGCTGCTCGTCCCATCCCCGGAAAAGCGCTGACACTTGCCGGGGTCGAAGGCGGTAGTGCGACACGTCACGCACCCACCTCCTCCCGACCCGCCGATGCCGCTCCCCTCGTTCTGCCGCACTCTCGTCGTCCTCGGTTCCCTCGCCGTCTGGACGTCGGGGGCCGCGGCGCAAGCCGACCCGAAGGCGGTGGCCGTGCTCGACCGCGCCATCACCCGCATGGGTGGCGAGACCGCCCTGCGCGCGATCCAGACCATCCGCATGGATCAGATCACGCAGTGGCAGGGCACGCACTTCAGCGAGCACCCCTACGCCGACCGCCCGAGCTTCGAGCGCACGGTCGATCTACGTGATTACGCCAGCCGGAGCTGGCGGAACACGCGCAACTTCCTGCCGCAGGGCATGGCGGTGGACATCGTGCGCGACACCGTGGGCGGTCGCACGCTCGCGGGCCAGAACGGAGCGCTGACGCAGGTGCCGCTCAACATCGCCTACGTCGATGACCGCCGTGAGCTGTTCGCGTTCGCCCCGGAGCGCACGCTGTTCCTGGCGCGCGAGGCCGCCGACCTCACGCTGCTCAGCGACAGCCTCATCGACGGCGTCGCCCATGCGCGCGTGCGTGCCACGGTCGACCGGTTCCCGGCGACCTGGTTCCTCCGCCGCACGGATGGCATGCTCTCGATGGTGCGATTCATGGCCGACGAGACCAACGACTTCGGGCTCGCGCCCTGGGGGCCGATGGAGGTGGAGTTCTGGTACTCCGGCTGGGCCCCGGTGCAGGGCGGCACGCTCCTGCCGCGGCAGCGCGATGTGCGGCGCGTAGGGCGTCCGTACAAGCGCATGACCATCCTGTCGCTGGCGGTGAACGTGCCGGCACCGGCGGATTCGTTCGCCCTCGCCGACTCCACGGTCGCCCAGTATCTCGCCACGCAGCAGCGGCCGATGTGGGACACGCCGCTCGATTCCGCCCGCATCGTCGAACGCGACTTCGCGACGTTCCCGCCCTTCACCGGCTCGGCCGGGGCGGTGCGGATCGGCGGGCAGTGGGTGTTGCTGGAGACCGCGCAGCGCGACGGCGCCGTGCAGCGGCTCGTCGACTGGTTCGCGCGCACCACGCCGGAGTCGCCGGTGGCGGCGGGCCTCGTGTCCAACATCGGGCCGAGCAACGGTGGCGCGAAGTGGTTCACCACCAACCGCAAGCCGGTGTACGCGGCCGTGGGTGCGATGCCGAACCTGCGACGTATCGTCGGCGCGGCGCAGCTCGCGCGCCTGACCGCGGTGCCGGACGCACGCTGGGTGCGCGTGGGGACGGATTCCCTCTGGCTGGAGCGCCTCGACTCGCCGGATGGGCACGGCGTGCTGGCCGTGTACTCGCCGACATTGCGCTGGGTCTACGGCGCGCGGGTGGTCGGGGCGCCGGCGGCGCGAATGGACTTCGAGGGCTTCGTCGCGCGACTGCGGGCGCGGGGCCTGGCCGTGGAATGGATGGGCAACACCCGCGCGCTGCGGACCGCGGTGCCGCCCGCCGCGAAGTGAGCTAGAGGCCGCCGGCCGCCGCCACCGGTGTGGCGGTCGGTGTGCACTCGTAGACGAAGGCGGGTGGGATGTTGGCGAGTGTGAAGCCCACCCGCACGTCGCCGAAGCGGCGCTCGAGCATGGAGCGCTGGCTGAGGCTGTACTGGTACTGCAGGAAGAGTCCGTCGGGCGCCAGCAGGTCCTCGCTCGCCATGATGATCCGCTCCACGAGCTCATCGTCCATGATGGCCAGCGGCAGGCTCGAGACGATGTAGTCGATGCGACCGAGGCCGAGTTCGTCGACGAGGCTGGGCAGCGATCCTGCGCAGGCTTGCCGCAGGGTCAGCCGGCGGTCGCGGATCTCCTCGCGGCACTCACCGACGAAGACGGGATTGAGTTCGAGCGAGATGAGCCGGGCATCCGAGCGCATCCGACCCAGGAGCGCCCGGGTGATGCAGCCCGTGCCGACGCCGAACTGCACCACGGTCCGTGCGCGGCGGAAGTCTATGCCGCGGAGCAGTCGCTTGATGAGGAAGGGCGAACTGCGGACGATCGTCCCCGATGTCTTGATGTGCTTGATGTGCTCGATCATCGGCGCACCCTCAGGGGAGGAACTCGGCGACCTTCGTCCCGAGCACAACATAGGCGGTCACGAGCGGCAGCTCCCCGATGACGAGGCCGAGGATCATCCGCCGGTACGGCATCCCTACGAGTCCCGCAGCGTAACAGATCAGGTCCGTCGGCACGGCCGGGAAGAACGACCACGCGGCCACCAGCCAGACCGCGCCCGGTTTGACCAGGTTGCGCCGGAGCCGGGCCAGCTGCTCCGGGTACTTGGCCGCCAACATAGAATCGTATCCCGCAAACCCCGGAAAGCGATAGAGGAGCGTGGCCGAGGCGACGATCCCCAGCATGGAGACGACCAGGACCGCGGGGATGGCATCCGGGAAGAAGGCCCCGCCGGCGAGCACCACGGGGGTGCTGGGGACGAGGAGCGCGCCGCGCACCAGCGAGATGAGAACGAAGCCCGCGAAGGCCCAGGGGCCCAGGCGCGCGAGCAGGGATTCGAACGACTCCTTGGAAAGTGCGCTGGGGTTGGCCAGCCAGAGCACCAGCACGCCGAGGACGAGCGTGGCCCAGAGGTAGGTCAGGAGTCGGCGATAGTCCACGAGCGGGGGTTGGGGGCGTGGGCACCGTACGGGTGGTCCGCACGGACGGTGTCAGCTCCCATGCGCGGTCGCAGGGAGGCGGGCCCGGACGCGGCGCGTCCGGGGCGCTACGGGTTCACGGTGATCGTCGGTGTCGTGTACGACGTGTAGTTGGTGTTGGAGACCGTGAAGGTACCGCTGCCGCCTCCGGCCAGTCGCCGGATGTAGAACGAAACGGCGTTCCCGTTCGCTGGGATCGTCACGCTCGTGATGACCGGGCTGCTGGCGCCGCCGGCGCGCAGCTCGAAGCCCGAACCGGCGACCGACAGGTCGAAGGTGGTGGCGGCCACCACGCTGCGGATGTTGGTGTCGGCGCTGCGCGCGTACAACGTGACCAGGACGGAGTCGCTGTTGACCGTCGTCGGCAGGCCACCGATGCCGTCGAGGCGCCCCAACGCCACCGCAACCGTGCCGCTGACGCTGTTGTGCCCGGGCGCCGTGGCGACGATGGTGTCGACGCCGAGCGCGACGCCGGTCAGGCGCACGCCGCCGAAGGAGGTGCCGGTGTTGAGCGTGATGGACGGCGGCGTGGCGCTGGTACCCGTGCGATGGGTCAACGTGACCTCAAGCGGCGTCAGGCGCGTGTGCGGGACGAAGACGTTGTGGTCCTCGTACTGTCCGACCGCGAGCGAGAGCGGCGACCCCCACCCCAGCGTGAGGTTCGGCTGCACCACGGCGACGGTGGTGGTTGCGCTGGTGTAGGCGTAGCTCGTGCCGCGGGGATCGGAGGCGGTGAGCGTGGTGGACCCGACCGCCGCAGGGATGAACCGCGCGCGGTTGTTGAAGTACTCGCCGGCCCGGATGACTACCGACACCGAGTCGATCGTGCCCGCCGCCGGGTTGGACGACGTGAGCGTGATGGGCACGTCCTCGCTGACGTAATGCGCGCTGGTCCCGTCCGTGGCTTCGATGGTGACGGGGATGCTCGACGGCGGGGTGGTGGTGTTGACCGTGCCGCTGGACGTGATGCGGTACCGCGGCAGGACGACCTGCTGCGTGAAGCTCGCCGGGCCGTAACCCGGGGCCGAGGCCTGGATCTGCACGGTGCCGGTCTGATCCTGCGCGTCGATGCGGAAGTACGCGAAGGTCGATCCCGCCGCGATGGTCACGGTGGGCTGCACACGGGCGACCATCGTGTCGGTGGACACGAGGGTGACGACCAGCGGCGTCCCGATGGCGTTGGGGATCTGCACGTACGACGAGGACAGGAGTCCCGTCTGACGCATGCCGAGAATGGGCCGCGGGTTGTTCATGAAGAGCGACGGGCCGGTGACGGTGACGCTGTTCGTCGTCGCGCCGCTGTACCCGATGCCCGACGAATCCACGACCGACAACGTCGCGGTGCCCGGACCGGTGTAGCGGTAGCGCGGCTGCGCGAAGTACGCGCCGCGCGGGATCATCACGGCGGTACTGTCGAACTGCAGCACTCCCGTGTTGCTGCTGAGCAATCCGACGCGGACGGAATCGAGCACGTAGTGCCCGGTTCCCACGCTGTCCGACGCCTGCACGAAGAGCGTCGTCGAGGGAGACGTCGTGGTGGCCGTCCCCGCGATCCCGCCCACGGTGTACCGCGGCGACGTGACGACGATGATCGCGGTGTCGGGGTTGTAGCCCGGCGCCGACGCGATGAGGGTGTCGGTACCGCGGAGCATGCCCGCGAAGCCCAGGTACGCGAGGTTGGTGCCCGGCGCGATGCTCAGCGACGTGCTCGACAGCGAATCGACGGCCGGATTGCTGCGTGTGATGGTGACCGGGACGGCGACGCCTCGCGGAGTGGGCGTATAGACGTAGTTCTCGTTCGACGGACGATACTGCCGCAGGCCGATGCGATAGGTCGCGAAGCTGAAGTTGAGCTTGGGCGTCTGCACCGTGAACGCGATGGTATCCGCGCCGCGGCCCGGTGACGTGCCGATGACGAGCGCGCTGCCGACGCCCACGGGCGTCATGCGCGCCGCGGTGGTGAAGTACTCGCCCGGCAGGATCGTGTCCGCGGCGGTGACGGTCAGCACGGTCGGGTCACTCGAGACGTAGTTCACGATCACGGTGTCGAGCGTGTAGTGTCCCGAGTTCACCGTGCTGTCGCCGATGTAGGTCGTGATCCCGGAGGGGTTCGAGAAGTTGTCCACGGTGCCACCGCCGAACAGGTGGATCCGCGGGGACGTCACGGTCACCGTCGCCGTGTCCGGCTCGTAGCCCGGCGCGCTGGCGATGAAGGTCGCCGTGCCGGGCGTCAACGCATTCACGTTGAAGTACTGCAGGTTCGAGCCCGTGCCGATGGTCAGCGCCGTGGGCGCCGTCGCCACGGCGGGGCTGAGCGGCGTGAAGGTCACGTTGAGCGGCGAGAGCACGGCGTTCGGCGTGTACACGTACGCGTTCTGCTCGAACTGTCGCGCGCCGAGGCGGAGCGTGGTCCAGCTCAGCTGCAGCTTCGGCCCGACGAACGTGAACGTCGTCGAGTCGGTGCGATGGCCGCTGGCAGTGGCGTACAGCCGCGCCGTGCCGGGGTTGCCGCCGGATTCCACGCGGCCCGCGCTGTTGAAGTACTGCCCCGCGCCGATCGTGACGTTCGGCGTGAGAACGCGCAGGATGGTGGTGTCGCTCGAGCTGTACTGCACCGCGAGGCCGCTCGTGCGGTAGTTGGCGGAGCGGGTCGAGTCGGCCGCCTGCACCGTGACGCTGATCGGCGGTTGGGTGGTGTTGTACGTGCTGCCGCCCGAGACCACGAGGCTCGGCGAGGTCACCACGACATTGGACACGAACGTGGACCAGCCCGGCGCCGAGAATGTGAGCGTGGCCGCACCGGCGGCGCGCCCGTCGTACCGGATGTAGGCGTAGCTGGTCCCGATCGGGATCACCACGGTGGCCGGCGCGGTGATGCGCGTGGTGTCGGAGCTGGTGACGGTGATGGTGAGCGGGACGGTGAGGTTCTGCGGCGTGTAGATGTAGTTGCCGTCCTGGTACTGCCCGGCGCCGAGGCGGATGTTCGGTTGCGTGAACGTGAGCGTCGCCGGTGAGACGGTGACGGTGGTGGCCTGGCCGCTGACGCCGGTCGCTGCCGGCGTGATCGTGGTGCTGCCCGCGGTCAGGCCGCGGATCACCACGTTGGCCGAGAGCTGGCCGGCGGGGATGAAGGCGGGATCCGGCGACACGCTGGCGCGGCCAGGGGTGCCGAAGGAGTACGTGATGAACGTGCCACCGGCCGGTGCGGGGTCGGTGAGCAGGATCTGCGTCGGGATCTCCTGCGTCACGATCGTCGAGTAGCTCGTCGTCGTGAACCGCACGGAGGCTTGCACGGCCAGCACCGCCGTGTCCGGCGCGAACGTCGCGCCCGCATCGGTGGCGATGATGCGTGTGGTGCCCGCGTTGCGCCCGCTGAGGAACACGGTGCCCACCGTGGTCAGCGGCGGGATGGTCACCGACGTCGGCGAGAAGAACGCGAACGTATCCGCCACCGCGAGGTTCACGGTGACGGCCGTCGCGTTGGGACGGCTCAGGTAGACCGGGAAGCCGACGTTGGTCGCCGAACGCCCGATCGCCAGTGTGTCGCGGCCCCAGGAGAGCACGGCCGGCGCACTCGCGCTCACCGTCACGGTGATGGCGTTGGAGGTGATCGCACCGCTGGTCGCCGTGACGGTGGTGCTGCCGAGTTCGACGCCCGCCACGACGCCGGCCGTGCTCACGGTCGCGATCGCCGGGTTCACGCTCGCGAAGGTGAACGTGCCGCCGGGGATGAAGAACCCGTTGGCGTCGAGTCGGCGCGGGGTGAGCACGGTCTGTCCGCCCACCGCCACGATCGCCGTGGTCGGGGCGAGGTCGATCGCCGTCATGACCTGCGCCACGCTGAGTGCGGCGGCGCCGGTCACACCCTGCGCGGTCGCCCGCACGGCGGTGAAGCCGTTCGCCGCGGCCCGCGCCCGCGCGGTCGTCGCGCCGCTCGAGTCGAGGGTCGCCACCGAGGGATTCGACGACGCCCAGGTGAACGTAATGCCGGTCATCGCGACGTCGAGCGTGTCGTACGCCACGGCGCGATAGCTGCGGGACTGCTGCAGCGCGCTGAGCGTGAACGTGTCGGTCGCCACGAACCCGATGGAGTCCCGGACCACGGCGATACGCGTGATCGGCGTGAGCACGCTGAGATTCGCGGTGCCGGTCACGCTGAGCGCGGTGGCGCGCACCTCGGCGGCGCCCAGGCCCACCCCGCGTGCCACACCCAGCGAATCCAGCGTCGCGACGGCCGGCGTGCCCGAGCTCCACACGAAGGTCGGCTGCACCGCCAGCGGCACGCCGAGGCCGTCCACCGCGCTCGCGGTGAACCCGAACTGCGCACCGAGGTAGATGCTGCGGGTGCCCGGCGTCACGGCGATCGAGGCGAGGCGCTGGGCGACGACCACGCGGGCCGAGTCCCGCGTGCCGCCGGCCTCGGTGGCGACCACCCAGGTCGCGCCGTTGGTCACCGCGACCACGCGGCCGGAATCGTTGACGGTCGCGATCGCCGGGTCGCGGGAGAGCCAGGTGAACGCGCCCGGCACCACGGCGGCCGCCGCGTCACGTGCAGTCGCGACGAGCAGGCGGTTGGCGCCGATCGCGGTGAGCGTGTCGAGTTGCGGTGCGACGGTGGTCGACGCCACGCCCGACGTCGCGGTCGCCGTCACGGCGAGCGGGGAGCCGGTGAGGCCCGCCGCGGTCACGGTGAGCGTCTGTACGCCCGGGGTGGCGCCCAGCGTCCACAGCACGCTGGCGAGGCCGGTCGCATCGGTGGTGTCGGCGGCCGCGGCGACGTTGCCGTTGGGCACACTGAAGCCGACGATCACGCCGGCGACGGGATTGTCGTACCCGTCCGCGACGCGCACCACCACCGGCTGCGCGAGCGCGGCGCCCGGGGCCGCCGCCTGGCCGCCGCCGGTGCTGAGCGCCAGCACACTCGCCGCGCGCGGCGTGATGGCGATCGCGGTGGACGTGTCGCTCGCCAGTCCCGCTGCCGTGACGAGCAGGCGATAGCCACTGCCGGCCCGCGTGAGGCGGAAGTTGTCGAAGCGCGCGAGGCCGGCGGTCGCCCGCACGCGCACGGGGCCGCTGAGGGTCGCGGCGTTGGGATTCACCGCGAACCCGAGGAAGACGGAATCGGCGAAGCTGCTGTCGCGCGCGCCACCCGCGGTGCGCGCTTCCACGAGCAGCGCCGGCAGGCTGTCGCCCGCCTGGTAGCTGGGGCCGAGCTCCTGCGTGATCACGAGTTGCGTCGCGTTGGCCACCACGGCGGTCGCACTCACCACGAGGTTGGCGACGCCGGCGCTCGAGACGGTGACCGTCTGGGCACCGGCCGCGGCACCGAGGGTCCACGTGAACGACAGCTGTCCGTTGGCGTCGGTGGTCGCGGCCGAGGGCAGCACCGCACCGCCGCCGGTGGTCACCGCGACGTTCACGGCGGTGTTGGCCATCGGCTGGCCGTCGGTCGCGAGCAGTCTCACGACGACCGGCGCGGCGAGGGCGGCGCCGGGCGCGCCCGTCTGCGTGCCGCCCGACACGACGTTCAGCGCGCTCGGCCGCGGCAGGATCACCAGCGTCACGGTATCGGCCGCCGCCTCGGTGACGAGCTCCGCCGCGATGCGCACCGTGCCGCGCGCGCTCGTGGTGGTGCCGGCGCCGGCGGTGCGCGACGTGAGCGTCGCCCGGGTGAGGTCCAGCGAGGTGAAGACGATCGGCACACCGCTCATCGGCGCGCCCTGCCCGTCCAGAGCGGTCGCGGTGAACGTGAACGGATCACCCGCGACGACGGTCAGCGTCTCCGGAGTCACGGCGATGCCCGCCGCGTTCGCGCCGGGCCCGACGTAGGTGAGCGGCACCGGGGCCGGGGCCGGCGGCGGCGCGCCAGGTGCCCGCGGCGCGGCGAGCACGTCCACGGGCCCGCCCCGGAAGACGGTGTCCCCCGCGGCGTTCATGTAGGCCAGCGACAGCGCCAGCGTCTCGCCCGAGGCCGGTGCACCCGAGGAGAGCTGCACCCGGAGGTCGAGTGCGACGGAATCGGCGGTCGACGGGAAGTTCACGCTGGTGTCGAGCGCAACCGAACCGTCGCTGCGCCGGAACACGACGCGCACGCGCTCGAACGGCACCACCGACCCCGCGCCCTCGGCCACACTCGCGATCGGTCGCGGATACTCACCGAGGAACGACAGCCCCGTCGCGAAGCGCAGTCCGGCGTCCGGTCCGGTGATCTCGCGGCCGCAGGACAGCAGCGAGAGGGCGAACGTGGCAGCGAGCGCCAGGATGCGGCGCGAGCGGTGCGGCAGACGACGGATGGTTGGCATCGGACTCGAAGGTAGGATGGACCAGCCCCCTTCAACAAGGATGCAGGGCACAGAAGGACCGGGGACTGGCGCGCATCGCGCACCAGTCCCCGGTCACAGTACTTCGGTCTTCGTTCGGAACGCCGGTGCCGACCTCGCTCAGCGCACGATCGCGGGCGAGGCGCGCTGGGCCTTGGTGCACTCGCGCCACTGCGCCGGCTGGCCGCCCGGGCCGGCCGGGAGCGGATCGATCACCTGATGCGGCTGGAACGTCGGGTCCTCGCTGGCGAGGTACGCGAGCATCGCGGTCAGCGTCGCGTTGTTCTTGAGGTCCGAGTCCACGACCTTGTCGTACGTGTCGCGGTCGGTGTGCCAGGTGGTGGACGAGTAATCCCAGCCCAGCGCGCCGAGCGAATACGCCGGCGCCTTGTGGCAGACGAAGCTCGCGTGGTCCGAGCCACCCGTCGCCTGGCCGCCGGTGGGCTGGAAGCGGATCCAGCGCGTGATCTCGTTGGGGATCTCCTTCAGGTAGCCCTCGAGGCGTGCCCCCGCCCCGGCGATCGGGCCGCCGTTCAGCCCGACGATGCGCCCGGTGCCGTTGTCCTGGTTGAAGACGGCCTGCAGCCCGTTCACGATCTCGGGGTGGTCCTCGCTGAAGGCGCGTGAGCCGTTGAGGCCCTGCTCCTCGCCGTTCCAGTGGCCCACGAGGATGGTGCGCTTGGGATTCGGGTAGACCTGCTTCAGGATGCGCAGGGCTTCCATCATGGTGATGGTGCCGGTACCGTTGTCGGTCGCACCGGAGGCGGCGGACCAGGAGTCGAAGTGCGCCGAGAGGAGCACGTACTCGTTCGGCTTCTCGGTGCCCTTGATCTCGGCCACGACGTTGAAGACCGGACGCTCGCCGAGCAGCTCGCTGTCGGTGAACGCCCGCACCCGCGCCGGCTGGTTGTTGCGGGCCATGCGGACCAGCAGCCCGTAGTCCTCGCAGCCGATCGCGAAGGTCGGGAGCGACTGGTTGGGCGAGCCGAAGATCTTCGCGATGCCGGGGTAGTTGGAGAACTGGAAGCTGAACACGGCGAGGGCGCCGGCGGCCTTGAGCTTGTCGAACATCACGCGCGGCCCGCCCATCGCGGTGTTGAGCTGGTTCCACTCGGCCTGCAGCGCCTGCTGCTCGGCGTTCACCCGCGCCATCTCCTCCTCGGTGCTGAACTCACGCCACTGCTGGAGCGAGCGGCACGAGAGGCGCGGCGCGTTCATCAGGAAGATCTTGCCCTTCACGGCCGGCAGCCACGCATCGAACTGCTCCGGCGTGGAGACGCCGAGCGGATACGCGATCACCTCGCCCTCGACCGGGCGCCCGCCGGTGTTCGGCGACCACGCCATCGTGGTGGCCTCGAGCGAGCGCACGCGCGGCGAGAGGAGGTCGACGTGCGTCACGCCGCGCTTCCAGCCGAGCCAGGTGCCGTAGCGCTCCTTGCGCGCGGTCACGCCCCAGCTGGTGTAGGTCTTCACCGCCCAGTCCTGCGCCACGTCGGACTCCGGCGACCCGGTGAGGCGCTGGCCGATGGGATCGAGCAGCACCTGGGCGAGCGTCATCGCCTGCGAACGCGTCATGCCTTCGTCCCAGATCCGCTGGATCATGGGATTGGTCGGTGCGCTGGTGCGGACGTACGGCGGATACTCGGCGGCCGGGATGGGATCGGCGGAGCGGTCACGCACGGCGGCGGGCGGCTGCGGGCCGCGCGGCTGCGCGCCCACGGGCAGCGACGCCAGCGGCGACACGAGCGGCGCGCTGAGCGCCGCCGCGAGGAGGACGGAACGGAAGGACACGAGCGACTCCGGTGAAGGTGGGACGGAACGGATCACTACAACTTGGGGCTGAGCCCGTCGGCGAGCGAGGCGCGATAGGCCCGCCAGGCCGGCACGACACCGACGAGGGTGCCGGCGACCACGACCAATGCGAGGAACCCCCATTCGGTGGTCCCCAGGGCGTGCAGCGTGAGGGCGAGGCCGAACTTGGCCTCGACGGCGCGGCGGGCGAGCGCGATGCCGGCGTAGACCACCACCACGCCGCTCACCGCCCCCAGCACCGCGAGCAGGCCGGACTCGAGCACGAGCAGCGAGACGATGGTGCGCGGTCCCGCGCCCACGGCGCGCAGGATCGCCATCTCCCGCCGACGCGACTCGAGCGAGGCATACAGCGCGACGCACATGCCGATGAGGCCCACCAGCACGCAGAACAACGCGACGACGCGCAGGCCCACCTCCGCACTGCCGATGGTCTGCCAGAGCTGGCCGAGCGCGACGCCGGGGATGATCGCGGTGAGCGGTTCCTCTCGGCTCTCGTTCATCTCGCGCTGCAGCGCCAGCGTCTCGAAGCGGTTCCGGGTGCCGACGAGGAACGCGGTGATCGCCGACTCGCCGTGGACGTGCTCCGCGTCCGCCGTCGGCGGTGGGCCCACGGGCAGGCCGCCGGCGCCCTCCTCGGCTTCGTGCATCTCCTCGAGGCCCTGCAGCGTCACGTACAGCGAGCGGTCGATCGGCGTGAAGCTGCGCGCGAGCACGCCGGTGACGATGAACGGATGCGCGGAGTGCTCCGCGAACGACACCGCGGCCATGCCGTGGGCCAGCACCACGGAGTCGCCCACGGCGTAGCCCAGCCGTTCGGCGACCTCGGAGCCGACCACGATGTCGTGCGGGCCGAACGGCGCCGCGCCGGACGCGAAACGCACCGAGTCGTCGCGGAAGCGATAGCGGGTGAAGAACTCGTCCGTCGTGCCGATCACGCGATGGCCGCGATGGGCGTCGCCGAGCGCGTAGGGGATGGTCCACTTCACGGCCGGATGCTTGGCCCACTTCTGGTAGGTCGCCCACGAGATGCTGCCCGACGGCGTGCTCATGCCGAACACGGTCGAGAGCAGCACCTGCGACGTGCCGCCGCGCGCGCCCACGATGAGGTCGGTGCCACGGATGGTGCCGGCGAAGCTCTCCCGCACGCCGACCCGCACGTGCTCGATCCCGACGAGCAGCGCCACCGAGAGCGCGATGCTCGCGACGGTGAGCGTCGAGATGAGGCGGCGATTGCGCAGCGATGCCCAGGCGAGCCGGAGCAGCGTCATCGCCGGGCTCCCGCGCCGACCGCTTCCGGGTCGCCGGCCGCGCGTGGCGCGGCGGCACGGTTGAGTGTGCCCAGTGCGAGCGTCCGCGAGAAGCGCGGGGCCAGCGCGAGGTCGTGGCTCACGAAGACCAGCGTACTCCCGGCCTCCTGGCATCGTGCGAAGAGCAACTCGAGGAAGCGGTCGCGCCGGTCGGCGTCGAGCGCGCTGGTGGGCTCGTCGCAGACGACCAGCTCCGGCGCACCGAGCAGTGCCCGCGCCACGGCGACGCGCTGCTGCTGGCCCACGCTGAGCGCCGTCACGGGTTCGTCGAGCAGCCCGGCGATCTCGAGGCGGTCGGCGAGCTGTGCCGCTTGCGCGTCGGCACTCGTGCCGCCGAGCCGGGCGCGGCGGGCGGCGGAGAGGCGACAGGGCAGCGTGATGTTCTCCCGCACCGAGAGGTACGGGATGAGGTTGAACATCTGGAACACGTAGCCGAGGTGCTCGGCACGGAAGTGGTCGCGGGCGCCGCTACGCAGGGCCCCAAGGTCGCTGCCGAGGATCCGCACCGTGCCCGCGCTCGGCACGAGCACGCCGGCGAGCAGCCCGAGCAGCGTGGTCTTGCCACTGCCCGACGGACCGTGCAGGAACAGCAACTCGCCGCGGGCGACGCTGAGGGCCGGAACGTCAAGGACGTCCTGCCCCGCGCGATACGCGAAGCGGACGTCCTTGAGCTCGACCGCCGGTCCGGCGGCCGCGGACGTGCTCACTTGCCGGTGTAGGGCTTCATGGTCATCCCCTCGATCTGGAACCCCACCTGCCCGTACGGCGAGTCGTAGTTCGTGATCTTGAGGGTGCCTTCCATCCACACCGCGTCGAACAGTGCGAGCTTCACCGGCTTCTTGGAGAACATCTGCACGAACGCCATCTGGTTGGGCGGTGGCGGCGGCGTGTGCACGCAGGCGCCGTAGTACGGGACGAGCAGGAACTCCGCGCCCTCCTCATCGGCGTCGTCGAGCGGCACGATGAAGCCGGGCACCCGCACCCGCTTGCCGTCGAGCTTCTTGAGCGTGTCGGTCATCTTGCCGGTCTCGTAGTCGAGCCCGGCGAGCAGGCGCCAGTCGACGTTCACGGCGGCGGCGGTGTTGGCCGGGGCGGCCGGCGAGAGCACAGCGGGCTTGCCCTGCGCGGCCAGCGGCGACGTCGCGGCAAGGGTGCACCCGGCGAGCGTGCCCAGGGCGAGGGCCACAAGGGCGCGA
Organism: uncultured Gemmatimonadota bacterium; assembly: GCA_902825965.1. Classification (GTDB taxonomy): domain Bacteria; phylum Gemmatimonadota; class Gemmatimonadetes; order Gemmatimonadales; family Gemmatimonadaceae; genus Pseudogemmatithrix. Next base: position 280,749 of record CADEDA010000004.1, read on the forward strand.
CGCGTGGAACGCGGCGCGCGACGGCTGGAGAGGATCGGACGAGTCTGCATTGGCAATGGTACCCCGATGGACGGCGGATGGCGCCCAAGGGCGCCCGTGCAATTTACTCCGCGCGCGGGGGTCACGTTGAGGCCGGCGCGGCCCCGGCCCGAGTGGCGAGGACGCTCTCGACGAAGTTCCGCTTGGAATAGTCGCCGGCGCTCGCGATGCCCGTCATGTCCTCGCGGCCGAGGACGTGGTTCCGGATCTGGTCCGCGGACCACCCCCTGTCGGCACCGGCTTCGATCGCGCCGATGGTCTCCTCCAGCCACTCCGCCTTGGCGCGCAGCAGCGCGACCGGGTCCCGCAGTGGCCCGCGGTGCGCGTCGAAGACGCGCGCGGGACGCAGGGCGACCAAGTCGCGCAGCGTCCGCACCTGCGCCCGCAGGTCCTCCCGCGGGTGCGCGATGCGCAGTTTCACGCCGATGAACGCGTCGCCGGTGAAGAGGGTCTCGCGCGCTTCGTCCCACACCACGTGATGATCGCTGGTGTGCCCCGGTGCGGGGCGCAGCTGCAGCGCCGCGTGCGCGAACGGCGTGGGCGTCGCGGCGAGCGGCGGCGCGGTGCCCCAGCAGATGCGCCGGTACATGCCGATCGGTCCTGGGACCCGGATCCGGGCGAGGGTCGCGTCCGCGAGTCCCACCGGACAGCCCCGCGCGCGCAGCAACTCGACGTTCCCGGCATGGTCCTCGTGGGCGTGCGTGAGCAACACCCCCTCGAGGCGATGGGCACGGAGCCAGGCCGCCAGGTCGTCGCGGACGCGGGGGAACAGCGTGTCGATCAACACGCCGCGCACGACGTACGCGCTCACCTCGTAGTCGATGAGCCGACTCACCCGCGTCCAGGCGCGGAGCTGGGTCACGTCGTCGTGCCGGAGGACCTGCAACATTCTTGTAGGATAGCGGTCCCACGGCTATACTGAGGGCAGCGAACGCTCCCCCCGGCGCCCGGCCACCACGGTCGGGCGTCGGATTTTTCTACGCCGCCGAGGCATGGCATGATCGAAGCGCTCAAGCAGAAGCTCACCGACGAGGCGGAGAAGCTCCGCTTCGAGCTGAACGTCACGCTGCCCAACGAGATCCGCAAAGCCGTCGAACTCGGCGACCTGCGCGAGAACTCCGAGTACAAGGCGGCGCTGGAGCGGCAGCAGTTCGTGCAGGCGCGCCTCGGGCACCTCACGCAGCGCCTCTCCAAGCTGTCGGCCATCGACGAGTCGCAGATCGCCACCGACGCGGTGGGGATGGGGTCCAAGGTCGTGGTGGAGGACACCACCACCAAGGCCAAGGAGTCGTATCACATGATCTTCGGTGACGCCGAGGACTTCGACGACGGGCAGGTGACGATGTCGTCCCCGATCGGCCGCGCGCTGCTCGGCAAGAAGGTCGGCGAACTGGTGCTGCTCAAGCTGCCCACGATGACGCGCAAGCTGAAGGTCGTGAAGCTCACGACCATCCACGACGACACCGAGCTGCTCTAGTCGCGCGGCTCCGCGAGGGCGCGCTGGAGGGCGGCGGTGAGGGCCGAGTCACCCGCGGTGACCGGCCCGATGTGTTTCCAGCGCAGGGTCCCGTCGCGTCCGATGAGGTAGCTCGCGGGCACACCCACCGCGAGGAAGGTGCTCGACACCGCATCATCGGGATCGTGCCAGAGCTCGTAGGTGGCGCCGAGCTCCTTGGCGAACGCCGCGACGCGGCCCTCCTCGCCCTCGAGGTCGATGCTCACGCCGACCACGCGCAGTCCCTCCGCCCGATGCCGCGTGTACAGCGTGTCGAGTGCCGGGATCTCCTGCCGGCAGGGCTTGCACCAGGTGGCCCAGATGTTGAGCAGCACGACCTCGCCTCGGAGCGAGTCGAGGGCGATCTCCGGCCCGCTGAGCACGCGTGCCGCGTAGGCTGGAGCCGCGGCTCCCACCTGGACCACGGCGCGGGCCGGCGCCGCGCCGCCATCGCAGCCGAGGACAGCGGCCGCGATGGCGGCCAAGAGCGGGAGGCCGCGCGCGCGCCGGTCACGCGCCGCCACACGCGTCACGGTGTGCCGATCCGGATCCGTGCGACCTTCACGGCGCTGGGGCGGCCGGCGAGCGTCCAGGCGAGGATCACGCCGTCGCGGGTGCGGGCGCTGCGCGGGAATCCGCTCGAGCGGGCACGCGTCGAGGCACTCACCACGAGCGGCGCCCCGACCGTGCCGTCGCGGTGCACGAGGCGGGCACGCACCTCGGCCGCGTCGCCGCCCGTGCGCTCGAGCCAGGTGACCAGTGCGGTACGGCCGTCGAGCATCTCGATGTCCACGCGACCGGTGGGGTTGCCGCCATCGACGCCGACCGGTGTACCGAAGCTGCCGCCGGCGTCGGTGGAGAACGCCACGCGCACCCGGCCGCTGTCGCCGGGTGCCGTGAACCAGGCGCTCGCGAGCGTGTCGCCCACCGCGGCGACCGCCGGACCGTTCACGGGGCAGGAGGCGATCTTCCAGCCATCGCGATGCACCGGCGCCGGGGCCGTCCACTTGCCGTTGACGAGGCGCACGATCGACATGTCGCGGATCTCCTCGTCGCTGCGGTCGCGGTAGACCACCACCGGACCCTTGGTGGTCATCGCGGTGGCGGTCTGGCAGCAATCGCAGGTGCGTACGTCGAGTGTGGTGGTGTTCACCACGCGACCATCGCGCCAGGTCGCGTGCGCGAGCTGCATCGCCGCGCCGTGTGCATCATGCCCGGCCGCGGCGCCGCCCGCCGCCTTCGCCTTGGCGACGGCGAGTGCACCGGCGGTGCCGTCGAGCAGCACCACACTCGCGCTGCCTGCCGTCGTCGGCAGGATGGACACGAACCCATGCTCGGCCTGCACACCAGGCGCATGCGGCAGCATGCTCTCGCCCCACGTCGCACCACCGTCGCGCGACTCAGCCAGCCGCACGTCGTAGGCGTAGGTGCCGGCGCCGTTCCGCTGCAGCCAGTGCGCGAGCAGGCGTCCGCCGCCGATCGGGACCACCGACGGGAAGTCGGCCCAGTTCACGAACAGGTCCTTGCGCCGCAGGACTTCGCGGGGCGCGGACCAACCGGCGGCACCGGCCGCGAGGGTGGCGAAGCGGAGCGCGTGGCTCGAATCCGCCTGTCGCTCCAGCCAGCTCAGGTGCGCCGTGCCTGCGGCATCCGTCGCGACGAACGGCTCCGCCGCATCGCCACCCGCGGGTGAGGGCAGGGGCTCGAGGCGGAGCGTCGGCAGCGCCTGCGCCCCGTCGGCCGCGGACGGCGGGTGCTTGACCGCTGCGCCGCGGTCGCGTGCCTCACCCACGGCGCGCTGCTCGGCGACGACCAGCAGGCCGCCGATCGCCACGAGCAGCGGCAACCGGACCATGAGACGGGGAAGGGGGAGCGTCGTCATCGTCGGAACCTCAGGGGGAGACGGCGAAGAGGCGTTCGATCTCGTGCCCGAACTCGTCGACCGCGTGCCGTTCGCCGGCGTCGGTCCACTTGAGATGGGGACCCATCAAAGATGCAACGTGCGCCGCGATCGCGCGCCCATGGTCCGCGGTCTCGAAGGCCAGTGGCATGCGGCGGATCAGTACGTCGCCGATCGTCTCGGCCATCTCCTCGCGCACCGCGTGGCGGACGTCCGCCTCCCGCCACTCGAGCCCGTCGAGGAGCGGGCGGTCGTCGGTGCCGGAGGCGCTGCCGGCGGCGGCGCGTACGCCCGGCAGTGGCGCGCGGGCCGTGTCGCAGGCGCGCACCGTGATCCCCAGGTGCCGCACGGCCTCGTCCACGCACTGCTCGGCCATCGCGCGGTAGGTCGTGAGCTTGCCCCCCGTGATGGTGAGCACGCCGCGCGGCGTGTGCCGGATGGCGTGCTCGCGCGAGGCGGAGGCCGGGTCGCCGGTGTTCCCGCTCGCGACGAGCGGGCGGATGCCCGCCCAGGCCGCCACCACGTCGTCCTCCGTGAGTGCGGCCGCGGGGAAGAACCGATTGCAGGCCGCGAGCAGGTAGCGCACGTCGGCGCGGGCGGCGCGCACCTCCTGCGGGTGCTCCTGGGTGGCGGTGTCGGTGGTGCCGATGATCGTGTGTCGGCCCGCCGGCAGCGTGAACATCACGCGTCCGTCGTCGGGCGAGAGCATCGTCACCGCGGCCTGGTTGCCCACGCGGGCGGCCGGCACCGCGATGTGCACGCCCTTGGTGCCGCGTACCGTCGGCGCCGTGCCGCCGCCTTCCATGGTGGCGATCTCGTCCGTCCATGGACCGGTGGCGTTGAGCACCACACGCGCCTGCACGCGCAACTCGTTGCCGCCGATGCGGTCGTAGACGAGCGCGCCGTCGGCCGGGCCGTGCGGTCCGCTGAAGCTCAGCGCCTTCACCTCGACGTGGTTGAGCACCGTGGCACTGGAATGCGCGGCGTCGAGCGCGTTGGCCAGCGTGAGCCGTGCGTCGTCGGTGGCGGCGTCCCAGTACATCGCGCCGCCGGTGAGCCGGTCGCGGGCGAGTGCGGGCTCGAGCGCGAGCACCGCCTCGGCCCCGAGCCGCTTGTGCCGGCCGACGTTCTTGAAGAGTGCGAGGGCGTCGTAGAGCATCAAGCCCGCCCCGAGCTTCCAGCGGGGCACGCGGGCGCCGCGGTACACCGGCCAGGTGAAGCGCAGCGGACGCACGAGGTGCGGCGCGAGGTCGAGCAGGCGCCGGCGCTCGCGACTGGCCTCGAACACGAGGTGCAGGTAGCCGTGCTCGAGGTATCGCACCCCGCCATGGATGAGGCGCGACGACCGGCTCGAGGTCCCCGCGGCGAAGTCGTCCTTCTCCACGAGGGCCACCGCCATGCCCCGGCGTGCGGCGTCCCGTGCGATCCCGGCACCGGTGATGCCGCCGCCGATCACCAGCAGGTCGAAGCGACGGTCCGCGAGCTCGGCAAGGCGTTGTGCACGTCGCGGGATGGCCGGGGAGGACATACGCTAGAGATATCCCGCCGCCCGCCCTGCCGCGAGTCTCGGCGCGGGCTAGCTTTCCCGCATGCCCATCTACGAGCCGGGGAAGCGGATCGCGGTCATCGCGGGCGTCCGCACGCCCTTCGCCAAGGCCGGCACCACGTTGAAGTCGCTCAGTGCGATCGAGCTCGGCAAGATCGCCGTCAGTGAACTGGTGCATCGGACCGACCTCGATCCCGCGAGCGTGGACCTGCTGACGTTCGGCACCGTGCTCCCGTCGGTGCTCGCACCCAACATCGCGCGCGAGATCGCGCTCATGCCGTTGCTGCCCAAGGGCGTGCAGGCCTGGAGCGTCTCACGCGCCTGCGCCTCGGCCAACCAGGCGATCACCGACGCCGCGGACCAGATCGCGCTGGGGCACGCACAGGTCGCGATCGCCGGCGGTGCGGAGTCGCTCTCCAATGTGCCGATCCTGCACTCGCGCGGATTCTCCGACGCGCTCGTCGCCGCGTCCAAGGCCAAGACGCTCGGCCAGCGTGTGCAGGCCTTCTCGGGCATCCGCGCCAAGGACTTCATCCCCATCACGCCGGCGATCGCGGAACCGACGACGGGCGAGACGATGGGGCAGTCGGCCGAGAAGATGGCCAAGCTCAACGGCGTGACGCGTGAGGAGCAGGACGCCCTCGCCCTCGCCTCGCACCTGCATGCGCACCAGGGCACCGTGGACGGGCGCCTCACGGCGGAGATCGTGCCCGTGCCGCTGCCGCCGCGCTTCGAGGGGGCGATGACGAGCGACAACGGCATCCGCTCCGACACCACCGCGGCACAGCTGGCCGCGCTCAAGCCGGTGTTCGACCGCCGCTACGGCAGCGTCACCGCCGGCAATGCGTCGCCGCTCACCGATGGGGGCGCGGCGGTGCTGCTCATGCGCGAGGACGTGGCCAAGGCGCTGGGGTACCAGGCCAAGGCCTACATCCGCTCGTATGCCTACGCGGCGCTCGATCCGGGCGAGCAGCTGCTGCAGGCGCCGGTGCTCGCGGCGCCGGTGGCGCTCAAGCGCGCCGGACTCACGCTCAAGGAGATCGATCTCGTGGAGATGCACGAGGCCTTCGCGGCGCAGGTGTGCTCGAACCTCAAGGGCTTCGAATCGCCGTACTGGGCGGAGCGGGCGGGGTTCAGCACGCCCGTCGGTTCGGTGGACCGCAGCAAGCTCAACGTGATGGGCGGCTCGATCGCGATCGGGCATCCCTTCGGCGCGACGGGGGCCCGCGTGACCACCACGCTGGTCAACGAGCTCGCCCGGCGCGGCGGGCAGTTCGGCCTCATGACCGTCTGTGCGGCCGGTGGACTCGGCTTCGCGATGGTGGTGGAGCGCGCATGAGCCCCACCGCCGCCGTCTCACTCGTCATCGAGGACGGCATCGCCGTCCTCACGCTGGACGTGCCCGGGGCGAGCGTGAACACGTTCTCGCCGCCGGTGATCGAGGAGTTCACGGCCCACTTCGAGCGCATCGAACGCGACCCGGCGGTGCGGGGCGCCGTGGTGATCAGCGGCAAGCCGGGCAACTTCGTCGCCGGCGCCGACATCGACCAGTTCCTCGAGTTCAAGACCGCCGCTGACGCGGCCAAGGCCAGTGCCTTCGGGCACGCGATGTTCCACCGCATCGAGAAGGGCCGCGTCCCCGTGGTCGCCGCGGTGGAGGGCGCCTGCCTCGGCGGCGGGCTGGAGCTGGCACTCGCCTGTGCGTTCCGCGTGGCGGCCGAGTCGCCCAAGACGCTGTTCGCCCTGCCCGAGGTGAAGCTGGGCCTCATCCCGGGTGCGGGTGGCACGCAGCGGCTGCCCAAGCGCGTGGGGCTGCAGGCCGCGCTCGACATGATCCTCACGGGCAAGAACGTGCGGGCCAAGAAGGCACTGCAGATCGGGCTCGTGGACGAGACCGTGCATCCCAGCATCCTGCGCCGCATCGCCGTGGAGCGCGCGCGCGAACTCGCCGCGGGCACCATCGCCCGGCAGCGCGACAACCGCCGGCACGGCGCCAAGGAGATCCTGCTCGACGACAACCCCATCGGCCGCGCGGTGGTGTTCCGCACGGCGCGCGAGCAGTCGCTCAAGAAGTCGGGCGGGCACTACCCGGCCGTGATGGCGGCCATCGACGCCGTCGCCGCGGGCTACTCGGCCAGCAGCGAGGCGCACGGCTACGCCGAAGAGGCGCGGTTGTTCGGCGAGATGGCGATGACGCCGGTGTGCCGCGAACTCATGTTCCTGTTCTACGCGACGACGGCGCTCAAGAAGGACAGCGGCGTCCCGGCGGGCACCGCGCCGCTACCGGTGCCGCTGCCGGTGCCACGCATCGCGGTGCTTGGCACGGGGTTCATGGGGGCGGGCATCGCGGCCGTGAGTGCCATGCAGGAGATCCCGGTGCGGTTCAAGGACACGGCGAGCGACCGCGTGGCCAAGGGCATCGCCGCCGTGCGGGAGGTGCTCAAGGACGGCCTCACCAAGCGCCGCATCACGCGGCAGCAGTTCGACGACCAGGTGGGACTGGTCTCGGGCACGGTGGAATACTCGGGGTTCGGGCGCGTGCCGTTGGTGATCGAGGCCGTGTTCGAGGACCTCGCCGTCAAGCACGCCGTGCTCAAGGAGGTGGAGACCAAGCTCGCCGCGACGGCGATCTTCGCGACCAACACCAGCACCATCCCGATCGGCCGCATCGCCGCGGCGAGCAAGCGGCCGGAGCGCGTGATCGGCATGCACTTCTTCTCGCCGGTGCACAAGATGCCGCTGTTGGAGGTCATCGTGACGCCGCAGACGGCGCCCGAGGTGACCGCGACCGTGGTGGAGTACGGGCGCCGGATCGGCAAGACGGTGATCATCGTCAACGACGCGCCGGGGTTCTACGTCAACCGCATACTGGCCCCGTACATCAACGAGGCCGGCAAGCTGCTGGATGAAGGCATCGCGGTGGATGCCATCGACCGCGCCATGACGGCCTTCGGCTTCCCGGTGGGTCCCATCCAGCTCATCGACGAGGTCGGGCTCGACGTCGCCGGCAAGTCGGGCGCGGTGATGGCCGAGGCGTTCGGCGGGCGCATGCAGCCGAGCGAGGCGCTGCAGAAGGTGCTGGGCGCCGGACGCCTGGGCCGGAAGGGCAAGCAGGGGTTCTACGCGTACGACGAGAAAGGCAAGCGCGACGGGGTGGATGAGAGTGTGTACGCGCTGTTCAGCGGCGGCACGCGCCGCCGCGAGATGCCCAAGGAGGAGATCCAGCGCCGGCTCTCGCTCGCGATGCTCAATGAGGCGGTGCATTGCCTCGACGAAGGCATCATCGGCTCGGCGCGTGACGGTGATATCGGGGCGGTGTTCGGCATCGGCTTCCCGCCGTTCCGTGGCGGGCCGTTCCGGCACATCGATACGGTGGGTGCCGCGGAGATCGTGCGGCAACTGGACGCACTGGACGCCGTGCATGTGGGACGCTTCACGGCGGCGGCGGGGCTGCGGCGCGCGGTGCGCTTCTATCCGGCGAGCGGGAAGCCGGTCTGACGTGGAGATGGGATAGCGGATCGGGGCGAGGGGATAGGAGAGCGGAACCACCACCAGTGAGGAACGACCGATGCGGCGTGGGGCTTGGGTGCGGGTGAGCGCGATGATCGCGATGCTGCTGGCGCTGGTGATGTCCGCGTCGCCGAGCGCGGCCGTGGCGCAACAGACGCGGGCGGAACGCTCCGGCTACAAGGAGACGTCGAGCTACGCCGATGTCATCGCCTTCCTCGACTCGCTCGAGCGGCGCGCGCCGGGCACTTGGGTGCGCGGCAGCATCGGGAAGACCTCGCAGGGTCGCGAGCTGCCGTACATCGTCGTCTCGCGCCCGCTCGTGCGCACACCGGCCGAGGCCAAGCGCTCGGGCAAGCCCATCGTGTACCTGCAGGGCAACATCCACGGCGGCGAGGTGGAGGGGAAGGAGTCCGTGCAGGCGCTGCTGCGCGACCTCATCCTCGACCCCAAGCGCAACGCGCTCGACTCCATCGTGCTCATCGCGGTGCCGATCTACAATGCGGACGGCAACGAGGTCTGGGGCCCCCAGGAGCGGCAGCGCAGCGAGCAGGACGGTCCGGAGCAGGTGGGCCAGCGGCCCAACGGCCAGCAGCTCGACCTCAACCGCGACTACATCAAGAACGAGGCGCCGGAGTCGATCGCGTCGCTGCAGATGTTCACCGCCTGGGATCCGGACGTGTTCGTGGACCTGCACACCACGGACGGCTCCTACCATGGCTACGCGCTCACCTACTCGCCGTCGCTGCATCCGGCGGCGATGACGTCGGCGCTCGCGCCTGCGGGGCCGTGGACGCGCGACACGCTGCTGCCCGAGCTGCGCGAGCGCGTCCGCCGCAAGCGGGACTTCGAGACCTTCGACTACGGCAACTTCACCGGCGGCGCCAACGGCACCCGCGAGGACCCGGCGTCGTTGCAGAAGGGCGGCTGGGCGACGTATGAGCACAAGCCGCGCTTCGGCACCAACTACTATGGATTGCGTGGCCGCATCAGCATCCTGAGCGAGGCCTACTCGCACGACCCCTTCGAGCGGCGTGTGCGCGCCACCTCGGCCTTCGTCGGCGAGTTGCTCACGTACGTCGGCGAGAAGGGCCGCACCGTGCTCGCACGCACCCGCGCCGGCAGCGAGGGCCTGCGCCGCGCGAACCCCACGCCCGTGCCGATCCGGGCGCGCATGACCACCACGCCGTTCACCGCACCCGTGCTCGTGGAGCCGCTGCAGGCGATGGGCGACACACTGCGGCACGAGGCCGGGGTGCGGCGCGGCTACAAGCGCACGCGCACGTTCACGGCGGTCGACATGCCGGTGTACGACCGTTTTGAGGCCACCCTGACGCAGACGCTGCCCACGGCCTGGGCACTCGACGCCTCGATGACCCCCATCATCGACCGTCTGCGCCGCCACGGCATCGAGGCCACGCAGCTCACGCGCGCCTGGACGGGCGACGCCGAGCAGTTCACCGTCGATTCGCTGCTCAAGAGCCCGCGGCCCTTCCAGGGGCACGCCGAGGTGCGACTCGAGGGACGCTGGAACCGCGCGTCGGTCACGCTGCCGGCCGGCACCTGGGTCGTCCCGGCGCGACAGGCGACGGCACTCGTCGCGCTCATGATGCTCGAGCCGCAGAGCGACGACGGCCTCACCACATGGAACGCGTTCGATGACGCCCTCAGCGTGGGCGGCGCCCATCCGGTGCGGCGCCTCCTCGCCCCACTGCCCGCGCGCCCGTGAGCGGGCGCCCGTGAGCGAGCACAGGTCGTGAGTCGGTTCCTGCCGGCGGACCATTCCAAAGGCGACGAACGCACCATCGGCGGGTACGCGGCGGTGCATGCGCGACCCGCCGCGTTCGAGGGGACCGACGGCTTCTCGTACAGCGTGGAGCTCCTCACCGACCGCGTGGATGACCCCCGCGGTGCGTTCGGCGCGTTCCTGATGTTCCTCCGCTGGAAGCGCATGGGTGAGCAGGGCGTGCAGGGCCACCTCGAGAGCGACTTCCTGGCGTTCGCGGCGACGGCGGCGGAGGCCAAGCGTGCCCTCGGGGCCATGCGCGTCGAGGCGGTGCAGGCGCAGCTCGACGCCCTCATCGCGGCGCGCGACGCGTGACGGCAGGTCAGGGCATCATCGTCGAGGGCACCGGTGGCGTGTGGCGCGTGCGCACGCGGGACGGCGCCGAGCACGACGCAGCGCTCGCCGGCCGGCTCAAGCAGGAGGACCGCGGCAACCGCAAGCTCGCGGTCGGTGATCACGTCACCATCGAGCCCGACGAACGCGGCAGTGGCTGGCGCATCACGGCCATCGGCGAACGCCACGGCATCCTCTCGCGCCGCGAGCCCGGCGGCCGGCACGGCGAGCGCATCCTCGCCGCCAACGTGGACTCGGTGCTGGTGGTGTTCTCGGTGGCGCAGCCCGAGCCGCACGTGCGCATGATCGACCGGTTCCTCGTGATCGCCGAGGCCAACGACCTGCGCGCCCACGTGGTGTTCAACAAGGTGGACCTCGCCGCCAGCGCCGCCGCCGTGGATGCCCTCGCGGAACCCTACGAAGCGGCGGGGTACCCGGTGCACCGCACCAGCGCCAAGCGCGGCGACGGACTCGAGGAGATGCGACGCGAGCTCCACGGTCGCGTCACGGCGGTCACCGGGCCGTCGGGCGTGGGCAAGAGCTCGTTGCTCAACGCGCTGCACCCCGAGCTCGGCCTGCGGACGCAGGAGATCTCGCCATCCGTGGGCAAGGGGCGGCACACCACCGTGGGCGCCAAGTTGATCCCGCTGCCCGGCGATCCCGACGGCTTCCTGGTGGACACGCCGGGGCTGCGTGAGGTGGGGATGTGGGGCCTGCCGTCGGGCTCGCTCGACCAGTGCTTCCCCGAGTTCAAGCCCTTCCTCGGGGAGTGCCGGTTCCAGGATTGCCAGCATCATCAGGAACCCGGCTGCGCCGTGCGGGAGGCGCTGGCGCGGGGGGCGGTCAAACCCTCGCGCTACGAGAGCTATCTGAAGCTGCGTGCGGAGCTGATGGCCTCCGAGAACGTGTGGTGAACCGGAACGGGAACCGAGGGGTGGATCGGATGCGGTGGCTGCGGTCGGTGTCGTCGATGCTGTTCGCCGGTGCGCTGGGCAGTGGGTTCGTCGCCGGGGCCCTCCCCGCGCAGAAGGGACGCCCCTTCCTCGAGGAGGGGATCCGCCTGATGCGCGAGGGCAAACCCGACAAGGCGGAGGCGCAGTTCGAGAAGGCGGTCGCCGCCGAGCCGAACGTCGGCGAGTACCATCTCTGGCTCGGCAACGCCGTGGGCCAGCAGGCCGGCTCCGCGAGCAAGCTCAAGCAGCCGTTCATGGCGCGGCGCATCAAGGCCGAGTTCGAGCGCGCCATCGCACTCGACCCCGAGCTGCTCGACGCGCGTGATGGGCTCATCCAGTTCTACCTGCAGGCACCGGGCTTCATGGGCGGCAGCCCGGTGAAGGCCCGCGAGCAGCAGCGCGAGATCGCCACGCGCAACGCGCTGCGGGGGCATCTCGCCGCCGCGACCATCGCCTGGCACGGGCGGGACACCGTCGCCACCGAGCGTGCGCTGCAGGCCGCCGTGACCGCGGCACCCGACAGCATCAACGCGACCGTCGGCCTTGCGCAGCGCCAGGCGGCGTGGGGGCGCACGGCGGCCGCGTTCGCCACGTTGGAGGCGTTCCGTGCGCGTCATCCCGACGACATCGCGGGCCGGTTCCAGATCGGACGGCTCGCGGCGGCCAGCGGCACCGAACTCGCGCGCGGCGAGCAGATCCTGCGCGCACTGCTCGCCGAACCGGATTGGGTGGTGGAGCGCAGCCGTCCCACCAAGGCGGCCGTGCACTATCGGCTCGGGATGATCCTCGAGAAGACGGGCCGGAAGCCCGAGGCGAAGGCCGCGTACCAGACGGCCGTGTCGCTCGACCCGCAGTTCAAGTTGGCCAAGGACGCGCTCGGCGCCCTGAAGTAGCGGCGCGCCGCCCTGCCTGCCCGAGCCCGGGCGGCGCGCGGCCTACGGGCTCAGGCGCTCCACGCGCCAGCCGCCCGATTGTGGCACGAAGCGCAGACGGTCGTGCAGGCGGCTCGGCCGCCCCTGCCAGAACTCGTACGACTCCGGCACCACGCGGTAACCGCCCCAGTGCGGTGGCAGCGGCACGTCCTCGCCGGGGTATTGCGCGTCGAGCTCCTCGTGCCTGCGCTCCAGTCCCGCGCGTGAGGCGATCACCGAGGACTGCGCCGAGGCCCAGGCGCCGAGCCGGCTGCCGCGCGGGCGCTGCCGGAAGTACGCCGCCGACTCCTCGCTGCTCACGCGCTCTACGCGCCCCGTGATCCGCACCTGCCGCTCGAGCGGGCCCCACCAGAAGCAGAGCGCGGCGCGTGCGTTGGCGCCGAGGTCCTCGCCCTTCTTGCTGCGGTAGTCGGTGAAGAACACGAAGCCGCGTGCATCGGCTTCCTTGAGGAGCACCATCCGGCAGGCCGGGGCACCATCGGCGTCGGCCGTCGCCAGTGCCATCGCATTGGGTTCATGCACCTCGGCGTCGCGCGCCTGCGCGAACCAGTGGTGGAACTGGGCCAGTGGGTCGGCGGCGACGTCGGACTCGTCGAGGGTGGCGCGCCGGTACTCCTCGCGCAGATGGGCGATGCTCATGCCGAAAACTCCCGCCGTCGTGGGTGGCGGGGCAAGTCCTCGGAACCTTTGCTTTCGGCAGGGATTGGTGGAATGTTCCCCAGATGAACGAACCCGCCCCGGTCGCACCGGCACCCCTCACGCATGATGCCTTCAGCGCGCTCGCGCTCACGGCGCTCGACGACGTCTATCGGTTCGCGCGGTCCCTCACGCGCGACGCGAGCGACGCCGAGGATGTCGTGCAGGAGACGTACCTGCGAGCCTTCCGGTCGTGGACGACGTTCCAGCCCGGCACCGACGTACGGCGCTGGCTCTTCACCATCGCGCGCAACGCGTTCCTGCGCTCCCGTGAGCGCGGGCAGCGCGAGGTCATCCTCGACGACGAGGGTGCCGCCGCTGCCGACGCCGAGCAGGCGCAGGAGGCCTGGGTGCGCGGCGGATTGGACCCCATCCTCGACCGCACCGACCTCGGCCCGGCGATCGTCGCGGCGCTGGCCGAGCTGCCCGAGGTGTATCGCAGTGCCGTGGTGCTCGTGGACCTCGAGGACCAGCCGTATGAGGCCGCCGCCGAGGTCCTCGGCATCCCCGTGGGCACGGTGCGGTCGCGGCTGTTCCGTGGGCGCAAGCTCCTCCAGCAACGCCTGGCGCAACACGCGCGTGACGCCGGCATCATCCCGGACCGCGCGGCAGGGAGTCCCGTATGAGCACCATGCCTGAGCCGCATCGCGCACTCGATTGCGACGGCGCGTTCGCGCGCCTGTTCGACTTCCTCGACAAGGAACTCGACGCGGCCACCGAGTCCGCGCTGCTCGCCCACGTGCAGCATTGTCGGTCGTGCTTCGACCAGGCCGAGTTCGAGCGCCGGTTCAAGGCGGCGGTCGCCGAGTCGCGCTCGGCGCAGCGGTGCCCGGACGCGCTGCGGCAGCGGGTGATCGCGTTGCTGGGGCCGCAGCGGGAGGCGACGTAGGGGCGCGGCGGCACTGCGCGGATGTCGATTCACCCGTGCACACCGCTCGACGAGGACACCTTGCGAGCGGGCGATTCGGATCATTGCCGGAATGACGCGCCGGAATCGGCCATCGAGGCATTCATCCGAACTGGGGGACGGGGCAGTCATTCAAATAGAAGGGATCGACTCGCAGCCGACCGACCGGAACGTACACGTCGCCGACTGGAACGCGCGACTCGCCGACCGGAATGCCTGAGCCTCCAACCGGAACGATCCCATGACCAACCGAGACGATCGGGCGACCGACCGGGTTGATCGCGTCACCGACCGGATTGATTGCGCGACGGACAGGGTTGGTTGCGCACCTGATCGCATTGTCCTCACGACGGACCGGAACATTCGAGCCACGGACAGGAATGCGGAGGCTCCCGACTGGAATGTCCGAGCTCCCAACCGGAATGTTCGCGCTCCCAACCGGACTGTCGGAGGTTCCGATCGGGTTGTCGGCGCCACCGACCGGATTGTTCAGCCTCCCGACCGAGTTGTCCGGGGTGCCGACCGAATCGTCCACGCTCCCGACCGAGTTCTCCTCGCGGCCGACCGGCTTGATCGCGCTACCAACCGGATTGATCGCGCTACCAACCGGATTGATCGCGCTACCAACCGGAATGTTCGCGCAACCAACCGGATTGATCGCGCTACCAACCGGAGTGTGAACGCGACGGAGCGGGTTGTGCGCCCTGCCGCGCGGATTGTGACGCTCACTGCGCGGACGGTGCAGCTCGTGGACGTGGTGGCGCGCCGGCGTGTGCGCGTGCCGCCGTGGCGATCGCAGCACGCGCAGCGTCGTGCGGCACTTTCGCAAGGACGGATGCCGCTTCCGCACCGCCGCGCGCCACTTCTGCACCGCCGAACGGTCGTTCAACAGCGCCGCGCGCGAGTCCAGCAGGGTCCTTCGGGAGTGCAGCAGGGTCCTTCGCGAGTGCAACGGGGTCCCGCGCGAGTCGAGCAGCGTCGCGCGCGCCTGACGTCGGTGCGATCGCCGGTGCAGCCGTCTCGATCGGCCTTCCGATACGGCCGTCCGTAGCGGACGCGCACGGGCGGGGCGCTCCGACAACTCTCGCGTGCACCCCCTTCTATAGGAAGAGCAGGGCCCTGGACGAGCGACAGCAGCAGTTGGTGGACTCGTTGCTGCGTGTGCAGGCGTTCCTCGACGTGCATCCGGATCGCCTAGAGCGAGGCTCGCCCTCACATCTCCTATGGGCAGCTGACCCGCCAAGGAACTCGCCGAATCACGCCACGAACGGAACACCGCAGAGAAGTGGCTACAGCGACGGCACCATAGACGACGCGCGTCCCTACCAAGCGCTGTTCGTGGAGCACAGCAGGGCGGTGGATTCCCTCGCCCTGTTCAAGGCCGGGCGCGACGGGCCCGAGCGCCCGATCGGCGAGCGTGCGACGCAGGTGAGCTCACAAGTGGCGGCGCGTGCGAGGGTGAAGCTCCATCTGTCGAGTCGGGCGGGGGAGTGGGTGGAGGAAGCGGCGACGGCGTAGTGGGGGCGCGATGGAGGCGACGCGGGGGACGACCTGAGGGCCGTCGGTACCTGCACTGCTATGAGATGGCGTCGCGGCTTTGTGCGACGTGGCTATGCAGACCGGCCTCTCGTGGGAGTTCAGTGTAACGTGGGGCGGGGTGGCGGTTTGCGACGTCTTGCGGGGGGTTGGTACGCGCTGGAGATTGGGATATACGGACCTGTATAACAGCGCGGGATGGGTGTTAGGTAGGTCTGTCCAATACACGTTAGCCCGATTGACACGGATCTCAGTATGGGATGGTTGACTCGACGAACTATCGAAGTGGATTTCCGTGTCGACGTCGTGCTGTTTCGCGTAGAGGGACGCGAGTTTGACGTCACGCCGTCACTGCATGTCGCGTCCGGCGAGCGTCCTCGCCG
Source organism: uncultured Gemmatimonadota bacterium (assembly GCA_902825965.1). GTDB lineage: Bacteria > Gemmatimonadota > Gemmatimonadetes > Gemmatimonadales > Gemmatimonadaceae > Pseudogemmatithrix. The sequence continues at coordinate 296,762 of CADEDA010000004.1, forward strand.
TGAGCGCTTGCGTCGCGTTCACGCCATCGGCGACCGCGATGGCTTTCCTCCTGAAGCGATCCACATCTATTTTCTCCAACAGACCGCGCTTCCACCGGATGTGGAGGACGCGAAGCAAGAGTACTTCGCCATTTGGTGGCGCCTGATCTTCGAGCTGATGGTGACAGGTAGTTCCCTGATTCCGCGAAAGCCTATCGTTCGCGTGTTCGTCCGGGCGCTCGCGAGCGATGCAACGCGCGGCGAGACGGCTCAGATGATTAAGCGCGCGGCTCTCGAAGGAGGAGCGCACTCCGTGGACGTGACCGTGGAACGGGGAACAGCGCATCGGGCGCGCACGGGCTAACGACGCTTGCTGCCGACAAGCGCAGGTGCGGTAGCGGTTGTGGGGCCGCCGCTCCACTTTATGGAAGGTCTGCAGCGGCCCCACAACCGCATTTTATGGGAGCGCTTGCAGCAGAAGCACACGTTAGCTGGACCATCCGGCCTCCATCGTACTCATGGACACGCACGTCTGGCTTCCGCCTTCGGATTCCTCGCAGCAGCGTGCTCTCGCACATATGGCAGCGCGCAGCCGGGGTGGTCCGCTTGATCCTACCGTACGGGTAACGATCAATTTTCATCCCGCCAGACTGCACCAAGGCGCCCCACTGCTTCGGTCCCTTGCGAGAGACGGGGATTACCGCTCGCAGTTCGAGACGGGCACCGGCAATGGAAGCCTCTCGGCATTTCCGGGTGGCGAGCGCTGGCAGTGGGAGACTCGGCTCTTCGGCGGTGCCTATGACGCCGCGTCCGCCAACGAGCGTCCGAAAGTGGGCGCGCTCAACTTTCGTCGCCGCGCTACCGGAGCGGCCCCGCGGTACGGTTCTGCCTATCTGCGGCTTCGGCCAGAGGTCGCGCCGCGCTGCACATTCTGCTTTCCTGATTCCTGCTTCGAGCCGTCCGCATTCGGTACGGCGTCTCGCATGAGTCTCATCGACCTCGCCGCAGGGGAGCAGCGGGACCGCCTCGACGACTACGTCGAAACGCACGTGCATGGTCCCGTGCGCCTTGCTGTTGACGTCGAGGCGCTGGTCCTCGATCCCTGCTTCCGCGATACCGAGGTCGAAGAGCTCGCACGCCAACTCCCCTGTCCTCTTGAATGGCATCCGGGCTTTCGGCTTCATGTCGACGAGATGGCGCAACATCCGAGCTATCGTGGTCCGGAGTACGTGGTGCTCGGACGATCGGTGGCCGTCGATGGATGGCTCACGCCCGCCATCCTTGAAGTGGCGGTGCGTTCGGAACGCCATCACCCACAGGACCTCAAGAAGGTCTGGCACTACCTGGCTCGCTTTGGTGACCAATCGCCAGAGTGAGATCGCATCGCGGCCAGCTAACGGCAGTTGGTGACCGACGGCCGTCTAGGGTAGCAGGTGGGCGGCCGCGCCTTGTCGTACCTTTCGGTACGGCGCGGCCGCCCACCTGCATTTTATGAAAGCGGCCGCGGCACAACTTGACGTTAGGGCGAGCAGACCGAGATCTATGCTAGGCCAGCATATTCTGAGATTCGAGCTTCCGATCGCTGCCGCGGAGTTCGAGCGTCGGCTTGAGGCGCTCTTGGCCAGGCCGACGGGACGGATGTACTCCGGTGAGCTTTCGTTCACCGGCCGGGTCGCGAGCGGTCTCGTCCAGATGCGCGTGCGCCGACTATCACGCCAAGCACTACGCCTGCGGGTCGAAGGCAGTTACGAGGCGACGTCAACCGGCGTCGCGTTTCGTGGGAGGACGCTGCCTTCTACGGAGACCTACCTCCCTCTCGCGCTCTTGCTCGCCGCGCCGATCTCTCTGTCTTTCGGCAGCCCGGCGTCGCTCGCCCGGAATGGTTGGATCGGACTCGGCATCTTCGTCCTTCTCGCGGTCGCGTTGCACTTGTACCTGCTCGTGCGCTTGGGCGAGCGCGTCGAGCGTGAGTTGCTTGAGTTAGCGCAGTAGGCGGAGAACTGTGCGCGCCGCCCTAACGACAGTTGGTGCTGATGGCCGTCTGGGGTAGCGGGTTGGCGGCCCCGGCCTCATCGTACTTCAGGGTCGGCCGTGGCCGCCAACCCGCAATTATTGGATCGGCCACAGCACAACTCGACGTTATGGCGACTTCGAGGTATCGCAATTGGACACGCGTGAACGCTGCCCTGG
>CADEDA010000005.1:0-3308 GCA_902825965.1 uncultured Gemmatimonadota bacterium
ACCCGGACGGGCGCTCCGCGTCGTACCGTACCGTGGGAGTATCGGCCCGGCCGGAGGAATCGGGGATTCCGGGGTCGGGGCGGCAAGGGGAGGACGACCTCCCCCCTCGAGTCGTGACGTCGGATTCGGGGTCTGTTCGCCGACACGTGTCACGATGGGACACTGGGGTCCGCACCGGGATGCGCGAGGGGAATACGTCCCCCGTCATCCAGCCGTTGTCCTACCCCGCAACCTGCGCGCCAGCGCGGTCGTCGCGCTGTGACGCGGACCACTTGAAGAAGATGATCGAGGTGAGGAGGTAGAAGAACAACCCGCCCGGGATCCACATGATGAGGCCGCCCAGCCGCTGGTCCTCGAGGGGCGACAGGCCCCAGAGGCGGGGGGCGCTCGCGTAGGCGGGATACAGCACGTGATCGGCGTACACGATGAAGATGGAGACGATGGTCATCGGCAGCGTCATCAGGAAGCTGTAGAGCATCTGTCCCGGGTAGCTCAGGCGCGGCAGCTCGCGCATGGGGCTGAGCAGCGGCCACCACGCGATGACGGCGGTGACGAGGAACATGAGGTGCTGCACGATGTGCACCTCGTGGTAGTACATGGCGGCGTTGTACAGCGGGGGCAGGTGCCACGCCGCGAGCACAAGGTTGAACAGCAGGAACGCCACGCGGGGCACGGTGATCACGCGGGCGACGGCATCGACGGCGGGCACGCGGAGCGCCGGACGGAACATCCAGCCCGGGGTGCCGAGGAGCAGCAGCGGCGGGGTCACGAAGGTGAGCACGAGGTGCTGCACCATGTGGCCGGTGAAGAGGTAGTAGTCGCTGATGTCGTGGACGGGGCCGTTGAGGGCGAGGAACATGACGACGACGCCGGCGGTGAAGCAGAGGTGCTGGCGTGGGCTGAGGCGTTCGGCCGGGTGGGTCCGCGAGTGCACGGCGCCGCGCCACTGGTGCAGGCCCCAGAGGGCGAGCAGGCCGATGACCGTGCTCCAATGGACGGTGAAGCCGCCGTTGGAGAGATCGACCATGGGGTGGAGCCAGAGGGTCACGGGCATGAATGAAGTCTAGCGGAACGGCGATGCGGGGTGACGTGCGGCACGGGACGCGGGCGGGGATGCGGGGAACGAAAAGGCCGCCCGGGAGGGCGGCCTTCGTCTGCGTTCCCTCCGTCCGATGGCTAGAGCGCCACCTTCCCGAACAGGAACAGCAGCGCCGTGATCGTGCCCATGGCGATGATCAACGGGCCGGTGAAGAGGGCCTTGAACAGCTTGTGGTCGTACTTGAGGTGCATGTAGAACAGCACCACGATCGCGAACTTCAGCGCCGACATGATGATCAGCGACGGGTTGAAGAGCGGCGAGGCGACCAGGGCCGGGATGTAGTAGGCCCAGACCTCGATCACCGTGATGATGGTGAGGATCGCGGCCACCTTGAGGTAGGTCGCGCCCGACGGGTGGGCGTGGGCGGCGTGCTTGGAGTCGTGTGACATGCGCTCGGCCTCGCCTACTGGATGAGATAGATGAGAGTGAAGATCGCGATCCAGACGACGTCGACGAAGTGCCAGTAGAGCGCACAGATGTCGACGATCAGCTCGTCCTTGGGTCCCAGGCCGCGGGTGCGGTCGATCCACAGCAGCGTCATGAGCCAGAGCACCCCCACGGTGACGTGGGCCCCGTGGAAGCCGGTGAGCGTGAAGAAGGTCGAGCCGAACAGGTTCGTCTTGATCGTCAGGCCTTCATGCACGAACGAGGTGAACTCGTACGCCTGGAACCCCAGGAAGGTCGCGCCGAGCAGGGCGGTCATGCCGAGCCAGAACTGCGAGGAACGTTCGAGCCGCTTCCAGAGGCCGGCGCCGGTCGGCAGGGGCGTGCCCTTGAGCTGCACGGCCTGCAGGGCGAGCACCATCGCGAGCGAGGACATGAGCAGCACGAACGTCGACGCCGAGGTGACCGGGATGTCGAGGATCGGCTTGAACACCTTACCCGCCTCGTTCACGTACTCGGTGTGCGGGAACGGGCCGACCAGCGACTTGCCCTTGTAGATCAGGTAGGTCGAGATCAGCGACGCGAAGAGCATGCACTCGGACCCGATGAACGCCCAGATGGCGATCTTCCGGTGGTCGAGGCCGGTGGTCGTGTAATGATGGTGTTCGTGCGCGTCGTGCCCGTCGGCGTGACCGGCAGTGGCGGCGTGTGCGTGGGAAGCCACGGTCGTTGTCTCCGGTTACTCGAGGGGGGCGGTGAACCACGCATACAGGCCGCCGATGAGCATCGCGGCGCCGGTGAGCGTGACGGTCATCGCGACGGCGAACATGTCGTTGCGCAGGAAGAGCAGGCCGCTGAACATCGTGCACATGCCGAACGCGGTGAAGAGCGGCTTGGCGGTGGGGAACGGCATCGGGATGCCGAGCTCCTTGGCCGTGTGCCGTTCCGTCTCCTCGTGCATGGGCACCGCGTGCGCGTCCGTGATGGTCATCGCGTCGGCGTGCGAGTGCTCGATGCCGGCGGTGCGCTCCGGGTCCTTGAGGTCCCAGAGCGGCGAGCGGGACGTCACCTCGGGGATCTGCGCGAAGTTGTACTCCGGCGGCGGCGACGGGATGGACCACTCGAGCGTCGCGGCCCCCCAGGGGTCGTTCGGGGCGACCGCCCCGTTGCTGCGGCTGCGGATGAAGTTCCAGACGAAGACCGCGGTCGCCACCACGAGCAGGTAGGTGCCGTAGGTCGACATCATGTTGAACAGGTCCCAGCCCTGGCCGGCGTCGTACTGATAGATGCGGCGCGGCATGCCGTAGAGCCCGCTGAAGTGCATCGGGAAGAACGTGAGGTTCATGCCGATGAAGTTCAGCCAGAAGTGCAGGTTGCCGAGGCCGTCATGCATGAAGCGGCCGGTCATCTTCGGGTAGTAGAAGTAGATGCCCGCGAAGATGCCCATGATGGAGCCACCGAAGAGCACGTAGTGGAAGTGCGCGACGATGAAGTACGTGTCGGTCTGCTGCAGGTCGGCCGGCGGCGAGGAGTGCATCACGCCCGAGATGCCGCCGATCGTGAACATCGCGATCAACGCGATGGCGAACTTCATCGGGACGGTGAAGCGCACCTCGCCCGACCACATCGTGGCGATCCAGTTGAAGATCTTCACGCCGGTCGGGATCGCGATGAGCATCGTCATCAGCGAGAAGATCGAGTCGGCCACCGGGCCCATGCCCACGGCGAACATGTGGTGGGCCCAGACGCCGAAGCCGAGGAAGCCGATCATGATGCCCGAGTACACCATCACGTTGTAGCCGAACAGCGGCTTCTTCGAGAAGGT
>CADEDA010000005.1:3408-223636 GCA_902825965.1 uncultured Gemmatimonadota bacterium
TAGTTGAAGAACGCGGCCGAGAGCGGCATGACGGCGAGGAACACCATCGTCGTGCCGTGCATCGTGAACAGCTGGTTGTAGGTGTCGGCGGACACGAAGCCCATGTTGGGGCGCATGAGCTGGGTGCGGATCAGCACCGCCTCCAGGCCGCCGACGAGGAAGAAGAAGAGCGCCGTCCAGAGATAGAGCGTGCCGATCCGCTTGTGATCGACCGTGGTGATCCAGCTCCAGATCCCCGTCTGCTCCGCGGACGCGCCCGCGTGGGCCGCATGCGTCGGTTGTGCGATGGTAGCCATTGGGTGGGGTCTCCGGGATTACTTGAGCGAGAGCAGGTACGCGACGACGTCGGCGATCTGCCGGTCATCGAGTCCCGCCGCGACGGTGGTCTTCAGCACGGGGTCGTACTCCCCCTTGCCGATCGTCTGCATCAGTGACCCCGGCTTCATGTGCCGCGCGTTCTTGATCCAGCGCGCCAGCGAGGGCCCGTCCATCTTGTAGAGGCCACTGGCGATGGTGTGCCGCGAGGCGATGTGCGTGAGGTTCGGGCCGGTCTGCGAGATCGCGCCCGGCACGCCGTTGATGGCGTGGCAGCCGATGCAGCCGCCCATCAGGAAACCCTGCGTCGCACCGCGCGTGGCATCACCGCCGGCGAGCAGCGCGTCGTCGTACGTCAGTCCGGCCGGGAACGGCGTCTGCGGGATGACGTGCGCCGAGAGCTTCTCGGCCGGGAACACGTAGCCGGCTGCCGAGTCCACCGCGGGCGCAGCCGCCGCCGCGGTGCTGACCGGCCGGGCCGGCGTCGCCGGCGCGGCCGCAGCCGCCATCGCCGCCGCCTGCGGGTTGAACACCGCCGGCTTGGCCTGGTGCCGCGCCCAGCTCTCGAACTCGTCCGGCTGCACCACGTAGAGCCGGATGCGCATGTTCGCATGGCTCGAACCGCAGTACTCGGTGCAGAAGCCGTTGTACGCCTCCGACGGGAGATCCGCGTTCGGCGTGAACCACATGTAGTTCGTCTTGTTCGTGATCAGGTCGCGCTTGCCCCCCATCTGCGGGATCCAGAAGGAGTGCAGCACGTCCTTGGTCGTCAGCTCGAACGCGGCCGTCTTGCCCGCCGGGACGTAGACCTCGTTCGCGGTCACGATCCCGAGGTCCGGATAACGGAACTCCCACCACCACTGGTGCCCGATCACCTGGATCTTGATCGCATCGGCCGGGGCCGGCGCCTGCGTCTGGAAGATCGTCTTGACCGTCGGCACGGCGATCAGCACGAGGATCACCGCCGGGATCACGGTCCACGTGATCTCGAGGACCGCGTTGCCGTGGATCTGCTTGGCCGCCGGGCCGCCGGGGCGCTTGCGGTACTTGATGATCGTGTAGAGGAGCGCGAGCTCGACGACCACGAAGACGATCGTGCCCCAGAGCAGCAGCGGCTCCCAGAGCGAGTCGATCGAGGAGTTCAGATCGGTGAGGCGCGTGAACGTCGAGTTGGGATACTCGGACTGTCCGCACGCGGAGAGCATCAGCAGCGCAACGGCCATCACAACGGCCGGCATCGCCTGACGCAGGCGCAGCTTCGACATCGATAGGATGAGGCTGGGGGGAAACGCGATGGGCAACACGCGCACAAGCGAGCGAAACCTAGCCCACCCGTTCGGGTGGGGCAAGGCAAAAACCATGGACCGAGTGAGGGGAGTATCGACCGATCCCGCTTGGACTTGACTCACCTCGACGGGTCCGGGACTCAGCCGTCCGCCGTCTCGATCGGCACGGAGTGCTGGTCCTTCACCTTGGCGGCGGAGATCTCCAGCGCGGTCCGGATCTGCGCGACGAACTCGCGCATCGCCCGGACCTTCAGCTGGTCGCCGCCGCCACGCCCCGACGCGAGGATCATGGCGGAGACCTGGTCGGCGATGAGACCGAACTGTCCCTTCAGCTGCCCCTGCAACGGCGTCGCGATCCGCTTGATCTGCTGCGGGATCACGCCGGCCCCCTTCTGGTTCTTCACCTCGATGGACATGCGCTCGACCATGCCGTGGATGGTCTGCAGGGTCTTCAGCGCTTCCTCGATGGTCTTCATCTTCTGCGCACCGGCGCCGTCCAGCTTCACACCCGCCATGGTACTACCCCCTGGCCCCGGTCATCCGGGACGGGTCGAGGATCTCGTCGATCTGCTGCCGTGTGAGCAGCTGCTTGGCGAGCAGGAGCTCGACCACGCCACGCCCGGACTCGAGCGCTTCCTTCGCCACCTCGGTACAGACCTCGTACCCCAACTCGGGCAGCAGGGCCGTCACGATGCCGATCGACCGCTCGACGGCATCCCGCATCACCTGGGGATTGGCTTCGATGCCGACCACGCACTTCTCGCGCAGGATCGCGCAGGCCGCCGTCAGCGCACTGATGTTGCGCAGCAGCCGGAACGCGATGATGGGTTCGAAGACGTTCAGCTGCAACTGGCCCGCCTCGGCCGCCATGGTCACGGTGATGTCGCCACCGATCACGTCGAAGCAGACCTGGTTCACCGCCTCGGGGATGACGGGGTTCACCTTGCCCGGCATGATGCTCGACCCCGGCTGCATCGCCGGCAGGCGGATCTCGGCCAGCCCGGTCCGCGGCCCGCTCGAGAGCAGGCGCAGGTCGTTGCAGACCTTGGACAGCTTCACGGCGCAGCGTTTGAGCACCCCCGAGACCTGCACGAAGGCGCCGGTGTCGCTGGTCGCCTCCACGAGGTCCGGCGCCGTGATCATCTGGAGCGCGGTCACCTTGCTGAGCTGCAGCCGCACCTGCTCGGCGTACCCTCCCGGCGCGGTGATGCCCGTGCCGATGGCGGTGGCCCCCATGTTCATCTCGCGCATCAGCGCCTTGGCCTCGTCGAGCCGCTCGATGTCCTCGGCGATGGTATGCCCGAACGCCGCGAACTCCTGGCCCAGCGTCATCGGCACGGCGTCCTGCAGCTGCGTGCGGCCCATCTTGATGTGCGGCGCGAACTCCTTGCCCTTGGCGAGGAAGGCGTCCACGAGGAAGCGCATCTGCACCTGCAGCCCGCCGATGGCGGCGTGCAGCGCGAGCCGGATCGCCGTGGGATAGACGTCATTGGTGCTCTGCGCGAGGTTCACGTGCTCGTTGGGATGCACGCGCGCGTAATGGCCGCGCGGCTCGCCCAGCAGCTCCAGCGCCCGGTTGGCGATGACCTCGTTGGCGTTCATGTTGGTGGACGTCCCGGCGCCACCCTGGATCATGTCCACGCGGAAGTGCTCGTGGTGGCGCCCGGCCTGGATCTCGCGGCAGGCGCGCACGATGACGTCGAACACGTCGTCCGGCAGGTCGCCGAGGGCGTGGTTGGCCCGGGCAGCGGCCTCCTTCACCTGGGCGAGTGCGACGATGAGCTCGGGGAAGTCGCGCAGCGTCTCGCCGGTGATCGGGAAGTTCTCGATGGCCCGCATGGTCTGCACGCCGTAGAGCGCGGCGTCCGGCACGTCGCGTTCGCCGAGGAGGTCGTGCTCGCGGCGCGTGGCCCCGTGGGGGCTGTAGCCGAGCAGACGTCCCTGGCCGGTGAGCGACGCATCGGCCTGGCGGAGCCGGTCGCGGATGGCCCGCGCCGAGCGCGAGACGAGCGCGGCATAGAGCGCGGGTCGGTCCTTGAGCAGGGGCTCGAGTGACTCGCGCGAGAACCGCATGGCCTTCACCTGCACGGTCGCGCGCCCGGTGGTGGAGTGGGTGTTCTCGTCGAGCAGGATGGATTCGCCGATGACCTCACCGGCCCCGAGGGTGGAGAGGCGGATGGGTGTGCCGTCCTCGATGGCCTCGATGGCGAGGGTGCCGGCGAGGATCACCCAGAACGCCTCGCGCTTCTGGCCGGTCTGGAAGAGCAGCGACTCGGGCGGGTACTCGATGGTCTCGCCGGCCTTGGCGAGGTGCCAGAGGAGCTGGTCGCCGAGGCCTTCGAAGAAGGGGATGGATTGCAGGGGAGACGACTGCATCTGGACTCCAGCTGGGCGTGCGATGCGGGGAAGGGCGATGCGGGGTACTCTCGCGATGTCTTGATGACGACTGAGTGGGCCGAACTGACACTATCCTTCGCGTGTCCAAGTTCGACTCCTTCGGCCGCCCGTCGCGCCAACGAACCGAGGGTCCTGGACCCTCCGCCGACGCCTTCGGTGGCGCCGAGTCCTCAGAGTATCGGCGCGACCCGGTCGAACGCCTGCAGACCGGTCGGATCGCCCTCGATGAGTCCGACCCGCCCGGCAAACGCGTGGTCTCAGGTCGCCGACGCGCACGCAGCCTCGCGCCCCGTCCCGCGTCGTTCGAGTGCCGCATCGCCGGTCACATTCCGCATCTCCCCTTGGAGCGGTAGCTTGGGCCAGCCTCCAATCCCCGCCCGATGACCACCCGCCGCGATTTCCTCTCGCAAGCCGCCGCCGCAGCCGCCCTCACCGCGGCGCCCGCATCCCTCCTGTCCGCATCCCCGCCACGCGCCGCGACGCGGCCCGTGGTGATCGCGTCCGCAAATGGTCTCCGCGGCGTGAAGGTCGCCTACGACCGCATCATCCGCGGCACGGACACCCTCGACGCCATCATCGCGGGCGTCAACATCCAGGAGCTCGATGCCGAGGACCAGTCGGTGGGCATCGGCGGCTTTCCCAACGCCGACGGCGTCGTGCAACTGGACGCGAGCTGCATGCACGGTCCCACCAAGCGCGCAGGCTCCGTGGGGGCCCTCGAGGGCATCGCGACCCCGAGCCTCGTCGCGAAGGCGGTCATGGACTACACCGACCACATCATGCTGGTCGGCGAAGGCGCGAAGCGCTTCGCACTCGCCATGGGCTTCAAGGAGCAGAATCTGCTCACCGAGAAGACCCGGCAGGACTGGCTGCGGTGGAAGGCGCGGCTCAATCCCAACGACTTCTGGCTCGACCACGACGACGACGTGGCGATCAAGTACTCGACCGGCACCATCAACATGAACGCCGTGAACGCGGCAGGTGACCTCTCGTCGGTCACCACCACCAGCGGCATGGCGTGGAAGATCCCCGGCCGGATCGGCGACTCACCGGTGATCGGGGCGGGACAGTACTGCGACAACCTCGTGGGGGCGGCGGGATCCACCGGCCGCGGCGAGGCGAACATCAAGGTCTGCGGCGGCTTCCTCGCCGTCGAGTTCATGCGCCAGGGCGTGGCGCCGGAACAGGCCGTGCTCAAGACGCTCGAGCGCCTCGCCGCCATGACCGAGCAGCGACTGCTCCGGCCCGATGGGCGTCCCAACTTCGACATCCAGTTCTACGCCGTGGCGAAGGACGGTCGCTACGCCGCCGCCTCCCTGTACGAGGGCGCGTCGTTCGCGGTCTGCGACGAGCGCGGGCCCCGCGTGGAGAAGTGCGCCTTCCTCTACGCGCGGGGGCGGTAGCCGGGGCCTACGACCGCGCGCCGAACTGCTTCGCCGCGTGGCTGACCCGCTCGGCCGCCGCCATCAGCGCCGAGGAGGCCGCGGCGATCTCCTCCGTGCTCGCACTCTGCTCCTGGCTGGCCGCCGCGACGTCGTGCATCGCGCTCGCGAAGCTCTGCGTGCCGGCGGAGAGTGAATCGAGCTTGGTCGTGATCTCGGCGGCGAGCGTGCTGCCGGCCTGCGCCGCGGAGGCCATCGTGCCGATCCACTGATCGGCCGCGTCCACCGTCACCTCCACCTGCGTGAAGGCCTGGCGCCCGTGCTGCGTCGCCGCCCGCACGGTCTCGACCGTCGTGAGGGACCGCGCACTGGTCTGTCGCGCGATCTCCATCTGCGCGATCAGCTCCTGCATGAGCTGGTGCGTGTGCTCGGCCGCCTCCGCCGCACCCTGCGCGAGCCGGCGCACTTCGTTGGCGACCACCGTGAAGCCCTCACCCTGCTCGCCGGCGCGGGCCGCCTCCATCGCCGCGTTGAGCGCCAGCAGCTTGGACTGCCGCGCGATCTTCTGCACCAGCACCACGAAGCCGCGGATCTGGTCCGACGCCGTCGCGAGCGATTCGGTCGCCCGCGCACTGGCCTGGACGTCGCTCACCAGCACGTCGAGCCGCCGGGCACTCTCGTCGAGCTGCTCGTGGCTCTCGGTCGCCAGCGCCTTCAGCCGCTCGTTGCGCTCGATGCCCTCCGCCGCCCCGGCCGCGATGTTGGTCGAGAGCGAGTTGAGCCGTCCGGCGTCGAGCGAGAGCAGGCGGATGGTGTCCGCCATGTCGGTGGCCTGCATCGACAGCACACTCGCCGTCTCGGCGATGCCCGAGGCGGCCGTCGCCATGTGTTCCGTCCCGCCGGTGATCTCCGTGGACCGCCGCGCGGTCTCGGCCGCATTGTCGCGGATGAGGTTCGCGAGCCGCTTGAGCTCCTCGCTCATCACCACCATCGCCCGGCCGAGGCGCCCGATCTGCCCGCCGTCCGCCGCGACCTTGGGCCGCTGGCTCAGGTCGCCCGCGGCGATCGCCTCCGCGACGTCCGCGAGGTCGCGGTTCATGTCCTCGATCTTCGGCGAGAGCCAGACGATGAAGATGACGGCCGAGACGCCGATCGAGAGCGTCGTCGCGAGACCGGCGATGAGCCAGATCTCGCCGTGCTCGAGCATCTCGGCGAGCTGGTCGAGTCCCGTGACCACGAGTGTCACGAAGATCACGGCCGCCCCGACCGCGAGCCACTTCGCGGCGCGGTCGATGATGTGCTGCTGGACCTTCTCGGTCGGCTCGGCGACCGTCGGTTTGGTTCCCGTCGCGGCGGCGGCTAGATTGCTCAGATTCCCATCCCCAGACGATGACAGCACCTGTTGAGCCGATCGGCTACGACCCGTCGGCAGTCGAATCACGCTGGCGGCAGCGTTGGGCCGAGCGTGGCACCCATCGCAGCGACCTCGCGCGCGGGAAGGATCCCTTCTACGCGCTGATGATGTTCCCCTACCCCTCGGCCGAGGGGCTGCACGTCGGGAACCTCTTCGCGTTCACCGGATGTGATATCTACGCGCGATTCCAGCGCCTGCAAGGGCACACGGTCTTCGAGCCGCTGGGCTACGACGCGTTCGGCATCCACTCCGAGAACTTCGCGCTGAAGGTCGGCAAACATCCGATGGCGCTCATCCCGAGCAACATCGCGAACTTCCGCCGGCAACTCGACCGCGCGGGCCTGATGGTGGACTGGTCGCGCTCCGTCGACACCACCGATCCTGCCTATTACAAGTGGACCCAGTGGGTCTTCCTGCAGCTCTACAAGCGCGGGCTGGCGTACAAGAAGGCGGCGGCGGTCAACTGGTGCCCCTCCTGCAAGACCGTGCTGGCGAACGAGCAGGTGGAGGGCGGGCACTGCGAGCGCTGCGGCACGCTGGTGGAGCAGCGGTTCCTGGAACAGTGGTTCTTCAAGATCTCCGACTACTCGGCGCGGTTGCTCGGCAACCTCGAGACACTCGATTGGTCGGAGACCACCAAGCAGGCGCAGCGGAACTGGATCGGCCGCTCGGAAGGCGCGCGGCTGCGCTTCCGCGTGCTCGACCCGCTCACGGACGCGGGGTCGGCGTCGGTCTCGGTGACCACCGAACTCACCATGGACACCGCGGAGGTCGAGGTCTTCACGACGCGACCGGACACGGTCTTCGGCGCGACGTACCTGGTGCTCGCACCGGAGCACCCGCTGGTGGAGACCATCACCACCGCTGCGCAGCTGGCGGCGGTGCAGGCGTACCGCGCACGGGCGGCCAAGCAGGACCTGGTGAGCCGCAAGACCACCAAGGCGAAGACCGGCGAGTTCACCGGCGCGTACGCGGCGAACCCGGCGACCGGCGAACTGATCCCGGTGTGGATCGCGGACTACGTGCTGATGGAGTACGGCACGGGCGCGATCATGGCGGTGCCGGGGCACGACGAGCGCGACTTCGAGTTCGCGACGGCCTTCGACCTGCCGATCGTGCGCGTGGTCGCCGGCGAGGGACAGACGGCCCGGACGCCGTTCGCCGGCGAGGCCTACACGGGCGACGGCGTGCTGGTGAACTCCGAGGAGTTCGACGGCATGCCGGTGGCCGAGGCGAAGCAGGTGATCACCGAATGGCTCGCGTCGAAGCGGGCGGGCCATGCGGTGACGAACTACCGGCTGCACGACTGGTGCATCTCGCGCCAGCGGTACTGGGGTCCGCCGATCCCGATCATCTACTGCGACCGTTGCGGCACGGTGCCGGTGCCGGAGTCGCAACTGCCGGTGGTGCTGCCGAACATCGCCGACTTCAAGCCGGACGACTCCGGCGTCTCGCCGCTGGCGCGCCACGAGGAGTGGTTCCGCGTGGACTGCCCCTCCTGCGGGGCGAAGGCCCGCCGTGAGACCGACGTGAGCGACACCTTCCTCGACAGCGCCTGGTACTTCCTGCGCTACCCGAGCGTGGGGCGCGACGACGTCGCGTTCGACCCGGCCACGACCAGGAAGTGGCTGCCGGTCACGACCTACATCGGCGGCAACGAGCATGCCGTGCTGCACCTGCTGTACTCGCGCTTCATCACGATGGTGCTGCACGACATGGGCCTGCTCGACTTCGAGGAGCCGTTCACGAAGTTCCGGGCGCACGGCCTGATCATCCGCGAAGGCGCCAAGATGTCGAAGTCGAAGGGCAACGTCGTGAACCCCGATGAGTACATCAACCAGTGGGGCGCGGATTCCTTCCGCACCTACCTGATGTTCCTCGGGCCCTTCGAGGAAGGCGGCGACTTCCGCGACTCGGGCATCAGCGGCGTGAAGCGGTTCCTCGACCGCCTGTGGGCCTCCGTGCGGGACAGCTCCACCGAGGGCGCCCCCGACGCCGAGGTGCTGCGCAAGCTGCACGCGACGATCAAGAAGGTCGGCGAGGACATCCCCGCGCTCAGCTACAACACGGCGATCGCGGCGATGATGGAGTACATGAACACGCTGCGGAAGGGCGAACGCCGCCCGCACCGCGCGGAGGTGGAGCCGCTGCTGCCGATGGTCGCGCCGTTCGCGCCGCACATCGCCGAGGAGCTGTGGGAGATGCTCGGGCACGGCACGAGCGTGATGGACGCGGCCTGGCCCCGGTTCGATCCGGCGCTGCTGGTGAGCGACACGTTCGAGCTCGTGGTGCAGGTCGGGGGCAAGACCCGTGGCAAGCTCGTGCTGCCGAAGTCGGTCACGCAGGACGAGGCCCTTGCGGCTGCCCGCGCGGACGCGACCATCGGGAAGTTCATCGTCGGGGAACCGACGAAGGTGATCCTGGTGCCGGGCCGGCTGCTCAACGTGGTGGTGTGAGCGCCTGATCGGTGCTCCCCCAACAGGCAGGGGCGCCGCGACGGGAGTCGCGGCGCCCCTGCGCCACTTCGGCTACCGCGTGCGTCGACCTGCCGCCGACGTCAGCGCGACCGCAGCGACGACACCCCGCCCTTCACCGCGTCCACGGTCACGGTGAACGGGCCGGCACCCTGAACGATCCACTTCACGCGCACGGCCGAGTTCCCCGGGATGTTGCGCACGCGGATCGTGGCCGGGTCGCGTTTCTGCTCGGTCGCGTCGCCGGTCACGGGATTGTCGATCACGAAGCCGGCCACCACGCGCCCGCCACTGAGGGAGATCAGGTCGGGACGCGTGATGCTGTTCTCGACGTCCTGCTGCGTGTGCGTCGGGGCGAGCCGCGTGTTGAGCACCACCGCGGTCACCTCGGTGAGTCCGCCGCCCAGGCTGCGTGTGGTCACGGAGTCCACGCGCACCAGGGGCATCTGCGCGGTCTGGAACAGCGTGAACATCATGTTGCGGTGTCCGTCGCTCTGCAGCAGGAATCCCGGCTCGACGCGGCCGAAGTTCTTCTTGGTCCCGCCGATCTCGACCTTGCCGTACTGCGGGTGGTCGACCTCGGTCCACTCGACCATCGCCTCACCCATGAGCAACAGCGAGTTGAAGCGTGATTCCGTGGTCTGGTAGCGCCGGTTCTGCGCGCCGCCGCCCGGCCCGCCGCCACCCTGCTCCTGGCGATTGAAGTAGAGGAAGGGCGTGAACAGCTCGTTGGAGAACGTGAGGATGCCCTTCGCCCCGTAGAACCAGTCGAGCTCGCCGCCCCAGACGATGTAGAGGTCCTTCCACACGATCATGTAGCGGTAGCCCGGGAGGATCTCCTCGCCGGCGCGGCCGATGACGTCGTAGACCTGCACGTCCTGCGGACGGTACTCGTCCTGCGGCACACCCGGGCCGCGGAGCAGCATACCGCCCGAGTTGTGGTAGCTCTGCGCCCCCGCGATGTTCGGATGCGCCGTCACGAACCTGATGACGTTCTGCGTCTCGACCAGCGACGTCGGATACGGATCGGAGCCGCCCTGCACGTACTGCGGCATCCAGCGCCAGGGCCAGTTGCGGTTGGGATCGTATCCGCCGTCGGCGTCCTCGTTCACGAACCCGTCGCCGTCATTGTCGAACCCCTCCTGCCCCAGCAGGTCGTACTCGCCCTGTTCGCCGGGCAGCACGGGGATGAGGAGACGCGGGTCCTCCGGCGACACCTTGAAGCGCCCGTTCACGTTCCGGCGGCGCATCTGCGTGATGTGCCCGTCGCCGTTCAGGTCGTCGAGGTTGTCCTCGTCGACCCGCCCGTCTCCGTCGTTGTCGCGCGGCGCGAGGCCGGTGCGCGGCGAACTCGCCGTGTTGGGCTTGTGCATGAAGTGGTCGCGCGCGTCGGGATTGATCGACGGCACGATGTACAACGTGTACTGCGTGAGCAACGAATCCACCGCCGGCACCCGGTCGGCCATCTCGGCCAGGTACCAGGCCGTGTACAACGAGAACTCGGCGCCCTGGATCTCGTTCGAGTGGATGTTGCCGTCGATCCACATCGCCGGTTTCCGATCGGCATCACCGCTCTTGAAGTTCGAGACGGTGAGCAGGAACATGTCGCGTCCCTGCGTGCTCTTGCCGATGCTGCCGAGCTTGACGCGCTCGGGGTGTGCCGCCGCGATGCGGCGTGCGATCTCATGCAGTCCGGCGTGGTCGTAGAAGCGGTCCCAGTGCACCGCGACCTTGGGGTTGGGCGGTGCGCCCAGCGCCGCGAGGGCACCGGCCACCGGTACCTGCGTCGCACGCGGCGTCGGCGGTGTGGTGGGCATACCCTGCGCGGCGAGCAGCGCGGGACCGGCGAGCAGCGCGAGCGCCGCCGCGAGGGAACGGATCGTCGTCATCGCGGCCTACCTCGCACGAAGGGTGATGGTCTCGGTCACTGCACCCGTGTTGGGTGCGCCGACCCGGAGCGTGAGGGTCGCGCCGGCATCGCCGACGACCACCCACTCGAAGCGTTGGGTCCCGCCGGAGCCGCGGAGCGACTCGATGAACTGCTGCTTGCGTCCGCTGCTCAGCGTGATGCCGGTGGGAAGCGCGAGCTCCACCATCACGCGTCGCGGCAGCCGCGAACGGGCACCGATGGCCGCGTTCGTCGGCAGATAGTTGGTGTTCACCACGTCGGCGGTCAGCCGCCAGACGCGCGGGCCCACGCTCGTGACGGTCACGGGGCCGGCGAGCTGCGTCCTGGGCAGCATGCGGGTCAACTCGAGCACCCATCCGGCCTGCTGCAGGCCGAGGGAGTCGAGCGTCGCTGCGGCGGGGTTCAACCGCGCGAACGGCGCGAAGCCGCCGACCTCCACCGGCTTGCCGTCGATGGTGAGGCCCGCGACCTCCTTCCACTCGACGAAGCCGCTCGGGTCGTGGGCCTTCAACCAGCGGTAGTCATTGCGCTCCGTGGCGATGGGATCTGGCGTGGGGGCGCGACGGCCGGCCGCGGTGTCGGCCGGTGGACGACCGGGCCACCAGACGCGCGAGCCGAAGGCGAAGCGGCCCATGTGATAGTACGCCCACGAGAGCGGGTCGCCGTTCTCTGCGGCACTCACCGGATCGATCGCGGCGACCGGCCGCGGCGCCTTCTTCGCGATCTCGGCGTACCAGGTCGCGTCCTCGGGGAGGATCGCCGTGAACGGACCGCCGGCCGAGGTGCCCTGCGGCGAACCGCCGATGCCCGGCGTGCGTCGGCCTTCCCACGGCTTGATGAGGTTGTCCTGCATGCCCAGCACGTAGACGGCGGCGAGGTTCGTCCGCGCCGTCACGAACTCGGCCACCGCCCGCGTCTCCGCGGCGGAGAACTGATGCTCACCGGCTCCGGCCACGAAGAACTGGTAGTTGTTCGCGAAGTTGATCGAGGGATCCGTCCCGCCGGGTCCATCCTCGTTGTAGAGTCCGTCCCCGTCGTCGTCCCGGCCCTCGATGTAGAGCTTGTAGAGACCTTGCTCGCCTTTCAGCGGGTCCGCGCGGCGCAGGAGGGCGGGATCGACCGGATCGGGCATCCATTCCCCGCCGCCGCCGGGCCCCGTCCGCACGCGCATCATCGTGATCATGCCGTCGCCGTTGAGGTCGTCCGCGGCGTCCTCGTCCACGACATGGTCGCGGTCGTCGTCGGAACGCTCGTCGTTCCCTCGGCGCTCGTGCCTGAGCGTGGCGAAGTACGCCTCGGCGGCATCGGGATTCAGCCGCGGGACCACGTAGAGCGTGTAGTCCGTGAGCAACGCCCGCGTCGCGGCGTCGCGCTGCACCCGGGCGGTCACTTCGCGCACGAGGCGCAGCGCCACCTCGCTCGAGGCGAGCTGCGGGCCGAAGGCGCCCGCGAGGACGAGCAGCCCCGGCTTCTCGTCCGCGCCACCGATCCGCAGCACCTGCACGGGGCGACCGCCCGGTGAGGTCGCGAGCGTGGTGACGCGCACGAGTTGGGGGTTCGCCCGGCCGATGGAATCGACGACGGCCGCGAG
This sequence comes from uncultured Gemmatimonadota bacterium, assembly GCA_902825965.1. Classification (GTDB taxonomy): domain Bacteria; phylum Gemmatimonadota; class Gemmatimonadetes; order Gemmatimonadales; family Gemmatimonadaceae; genus Pseudogemmatithrix. Next base: position 16,177 of record CADEDA010000005.1, read on the forward strand.
GCGCGCGGCACTGTGGTAACCGGCGGTCCGCGATTGGGCGCCGACCGGCGCGGCGGCGACGAGGACCGCCGCGAGCGTCAGCGCGCGGCGGAGGACTGGTGTGAGCGGCATGGAGCCTTGGGTGTGGGTGGCACTGCCCAATCTACGGGCGCCGCACAGCGAGTGCTGTACGGCGTGGCCCGCGGCCGCGGGGACGGGCCCCGTCGCGCTAGGAGACGGTCGAGCGGATCAGCACGCCGCGCTTGCCCAGCTCGGCGACGTAGCGCTCGCCCGGCATGCACTCGTCGGGTGTATGCACACCCGCCGGCTTCACGGCACCCTCGGCCTGCAGCTGGCCCGTGATCGAGAGCGAGTACCCGGTGGTCCGCATCATCGCGCTGATGCCGTGCGCCGCATCGTAGCGGTCCACCAGTTCGAAGGTGTGCGTCATCGGCTTGCCACCCTTCGTGCCCTTCACCACCACCCGCAGCGCCACCAGGTCGGGGCTGTTCTTCTTGGTGAGCCGCGGCTGCATCTGCGCGATCGCCACCTCACGCGGCACCACGCGCGTGCCCTTCACGTCCACGGGCTCCAGTTCGAGCAGCCCGAGCTCGCGGATCGCCTCCATGATCCGCGCGTGCCCCGGATACCGCAGCGTCTTGTACTCCATCGTGGGGATCCTCCCCTCGTAGCGATGGGCCATGGTGGAGAGCCCGCCGGCGGTGTGGAACGCCTCCAGCTCCCCCACCGGGGCATCGAACCGCACCGGCTCGATCTCGCTGAGCGCCTTCACCGTCACGCGCTTCCCGTCGCGCACGACCCACGAGAGCGTGGTGTAGTAGTCGAGCACGCCCTCGATCGAGTAGACGATCTGGTACTTGAGCGGTCCTTCCGGCTGCTGCGGCAACCCGCCGACGAAGATCCGCACGGACTCGGTGGCATCGAGCCGGTCGATGCCCAGCTGCGCGAGGATGTTCACCATGCCGGGCGCCAGCCCGCAGTCCGGCACGATCGTCACGCCCGCGGCGTCCGCCTTGGCCTGCAACTGCTTCTGCTGTTGCACGATCTCGGTGTTGCCGCCGAGGTCGCAGAAATGCGCCCCGGCCGCGATCGCGGCCTCGCTCATCGGGAGGTTGAAGTAGTACGGCAGCGCGCACATCACCGCCTGCACGCCCGCCATGGCCGCCGCGACGGCCGCGGCGTCCTTCACGTCGAGTGTGATCAGCTTGAGCCGTGTACCGCCGACGTACGGCTGCAGGAACGCCGGCAGGCGATCCACGTGCTGATCCGCGAGCCGCACCTCGGCCACCGCGGGGTTCTGCAACAGGTCATATGCACACGCCGAGCCCTGCAGGCCGGCACCAAGGACGAGCATCCGCATGACGTTCTCCGAACGAGGGGTATCACCCGCACTGACAGCCCCGCAATTTACCTTGGACTTGTCCGACTTTTCACCCCTCGAATGCCTGATTCCCCCCAGCTGATCACCTCCGACGACGGGATCAGCGCCCTCCTCGAGCGCGTCCGCACCGTCGCGGTGCTCGGCATCAAGCCGCCCGAGGCCGGCGGCCCGGCGTTCTACGTGCCCGAGTACGCGCAGCGTGCGGGCCTGCGCATCATCCCGGCGCCCGTCTACTTCCCGGACGTCACCACCATCCTCGGCGAGCCCGTATTCCGCCGCGTGGCCGAGATCGGCGAGCGAGTGGACCTGGTCGACGTCTTCCGCCGCAGCGTCGACATCCCGGCGCATGTGGACGACCTGCTCGCGGCGAGACCCCACGCCGTGTGGTTCCAACTCGGCATCCGGAACGACGACGTCGCGGCCCGGCTCGCGGCCGCAGGCATCGCGGTGGTGCAGGACCGCTGCCTGCAGATCGAACTCAAGAAGCGCGGGCGCTGAGCCGGCGGGCGCGGCCTATCGCGCGACGACCACCGTGGACTGGCGCGGATCGAGATGCCAGCGGGCACCGCGCAGCAGCGTACGGGCCGCCGGGCTTTCGATCGCCACCGGCGGGCGCCCCACCTGCGGCACGAGCCAGAGACCCGGGAACCCCAGCGCGAACGGGATCTGCTCTACCGCTGCCGACGCGGGAGCCGCCTGCGGCGCCGCGCGTGCCGCCGCCGGGACTGCCGCCGAGACCGCCGCCGGGACCGTGACCGTGCTGAGCTGCTCGTCGAACTGCAGCTCCAGGGTCCAGACCACATCCATTCCCACGCGCACCTCATCCGCTGGCAGCGCCGGATCCACCCGCGCCGCGAGCCCGCCGATGCGGCACTCGCCGATCCAGACCTCCGGGAGGAGGAGTGGCTCGCCGGCGGTGGACGGCCGCTCGCGCTGTCCCGCGAAGCGCTGCGGCTGCAGCGCGGCATCGTCCGCCCGGGCGATCGTGATGCCCTCGACGCGGGGATCGATCACGGCACGCCGCTCACCGGCGCGGCCTCGGATCACGAACGCGCCCAGCGTGCGCCCGTCGGTGTGGAACGTGAACGGCACCGTCGCCGGCACAGTCGCCGGCACGTCGTCCGGGTCGCCCGCGCGGGACGCGAGCCGTGCGCGTTCGCGCTCACGCTCGGCCGCAGGGAGGCGCAGTCCGGGGATGCGCCGACGATCGATTTCGGGCCGATAGGCCGCGATGGTCATGAGCGCCTGCGCCACGGTTGCGGTGTCGGCGCCGAAGCGCAGCGCCTCCGCGAACAGGACCTCGGCGATGGTGAAGCGGCCTCGCGAAGCGAGGTAACGCCCCAGGGCCCCGCGCGCCTCCGGGGCCCGCGGGGCCCGTGCGACGTCCGCGTACAGTGTCTCCTCCATCGCCCGCAGCCGCCCCTGCGCGAACAGCGACTCCGCCCGTGAGGGTGGCGGCGGGTCGATGCGGGTGTGGCGCGCCGCGGGGAGTTGGGCGGCGAGCGCGAGTGGCGAGACGCAGAGCCACAGCATCGCCGGTCGGAGGCCCCGCGCGACGGTCACGGCGTGGTGAAGATCCCGAGCAGGTCGGCGCGCGGATCGATGCGGATCGACGTGGGGGCGGTGGGGAAGGTTCCGCGCAGCGGCAGTTCCGCGCGTCCACTCGCGGGCACGAGCACAGTGGCCTCCGCCTTCACGCCGTCGGCGAACACGAGCTCCACGGTGAGCGGCAGGCGGTAGGGACCGAAGCGCTCGCCCTGCTCCACGACCAGCGTCAGCGTGCGGCGCGCCGCGTCATGCACGGGCCGTACGCGCAGCTCGGCGAATCCCGGCCGTCGCAGCCATTGGTCGAAGAACCACGAGAGGTCCCGTCCCACCTCGCGCTCCATCACCGCCCGCAGGTCGTCCGTGAGTGCGGTCCCGTGCAGCCGCGGCGTCCAGTAGGCCCGGATGGCCCGGAAGAACGCCGAGTCGCCGACCTCGCGCCGCAGCATGTGCAGCACGAACCCGCCCTTCTGGTAGCTGTTCGCGTTGAGCAGCGCGAGCAGCTCGGTCTGCGCGGTGTCGATCACCGGGCGGGAGGTCGCGACCTCGGCGCGCAGCACGGCCGTCCGGATCCCCTCGCGTTCGGCGCGGAAGGCGCTGTCGCCGAGCGACTTCTCGGTGTAGAGCGCGGCGAAGTACGTCGCGAAGCCTTCCGAGAGCCAGAGGTGGCCCCACTCGCGCTCGGTCACCGCGTCCCCGAACCACTGGTGGGCGACCTCGTGTGCGATCAGTCCCACGCTCACGCCCGCCGGGGAGCGGAAGAGGGCGTCGTTGTAGAAGATCGCCCCTGCGTTCTCCATGCCGCCGAAGCGCGTGGAGCTCTGCAGGTGCGCCAGCTGCTCGTACGGGAAGGGCCCGACGGTCCGCGCGAAGAAGGCGACGATGGAGTCCGCCTGCGAGAAGTTGCCCGGCATCGCGCCCGCTTGCTCGGGCGCCGTGTACACACGCTGCGGCACGCAGCGTCCGACCGCCGCGAGCCCGCAGGCCGTCTGGCCGAGCTCGGTCGCGGTGAGCGGCGCGGCGGCGATCACCATGAGATAGGTGGGGATGGGCGCGGCGGTCGCCCAGGTGCTGCGCGTGCGGCCACCGCTCGCACTCTGCGCGCGCGGCGTCCCGTTGGCGACGACCGTGCGTCCCGTCGGGGCATCGACGACGAACTCGACCAGGGCCTTGTCGGACGGATGGTCATTGCTCGCGAGCCAGTGCCGCGCGCGGTTGGGCCAGTTGTCGCCGAACGCACGCCAGCGCCCGGCACTGTCCGTCGAGATGATCAGCCCGTCGGCGGGAGCGCCGTCGTAGCGCAGGCTCACGCAGGTGGTGTCGCGCGGCGGCGGCGCGGTGGGGCTGATCGGCGCGCGCCCGTCGACCACGAACGGTGCGAGCGGGATACTGACCACCTGGCCGTCGTGCGTGGGTGTCGCGGCGACGGCCTTGGCGTCGCAACCGACCGTCGCGCCGCGCACCGTCATGGGCGCGAGGAGGTCGAGGCGCAGCGCGTCCACTCCCGGCGCGCGCACGAACCTCACCTGCGTCTCGCTGCGGATGGTCCGTCCGGTGTCGGGCAGCGTGAGTGCGAAGCGGTACCGCAACACGTCCACGCCGGGCTGCTGCGCCGGCAATGCCGTCGCGCCGGCGAGCAGGGCGGCCACGACCCACGTGCGGCGCATCAGCCGGCCGCGACGCGCAGTGCCTGCGCGAACTCCGGTGCGCTCTGGTAGCGGTCCTCGGGCGCGCGGGCCATGGCCTTGAGCAGCACGCGATCGACCTGCTCCGGCAGCTCGGGTCGCCGGTTCCGCGCCGGGATCGGATCCGAGCGCAGCCGCGCGATCATCATCTCCTGCTGGTTCTTGCCCTCGAACGGCAGCTTGCCCGTGAGCATCTCGTAGGTCATGAGCGCCAGCGAGTAGATGTCCGTGCGCGGGTCGAGCGGCTTGCCGCGCAGCTGCTCGGGGCTCATGAACTCGGGCGTCCCGAGGATGATGCCCGTCGCCGTGAGCTTCTGCAGCTCGCCGCCCGCCTTGCGTTCCTTCGCGAGCCCGAAGTCCATCACCACGGCGTACTCCGTGCCGTCGGGCCGGCGGCACACCATGATGTTCTCGGGCTTGAGGTCGCGGTGGATGATGCCCAGCTGGTGCGCGACGTGCAGGCCGTCCGCGATCTCGGCGATGAAGCGCACCGCATCGGTGAGCGTGGTCTTGCCGACGCGGTAGTTGCGGTCGCTGAGGATCTCGCCCTCGACGTACGGCATCACCACGTACACCAGCCCGTCCTCCGTCTCGCCCATCCGCACGATGTGGCAGACGTTCGGGTGCGCGAGGCGGATGCCCAGCGCCGCCTCGCGGCGGAGCCGCGCCATCGCGTTCTCCTCCTTGGAGAGCGCAGGCGAGAGGATCTTGATGGCGTACCGCTCCTGCGTGGCGACGTCGTGCGCGAGGTACACGTACGACATGCCGCCTTCACCGACCTTGCGCACGATGTGGTACCGCCGGTCGAGCACCTTGCCGGCCATGTTCGCGTGGCTCGAGGCGCCCGCGACGCTCGCCGGATCGTTGGCGCGCAGTGCGGTGTTGCGGGCGACGGCCGGGTTGGTGCTCGCGGCCGGCGCGGGCGCCGGGCGCGGGGTCGCCGGGGCGGCAGGGGCCGCGGGGGTCGCCGCCGCGCCGAACGCCGCCAAGCGCGAGCCGTCACGCGTGCAGAAGCGCGCCTCGTCACCGTACATGGACCCGCAGGTCGGACAGCGCATGCTCACGCGGGCATCCCTCCGTCGCCGATCAGGGCGCGCAAACCATCCCATTCGATGTTGCCGCCGCTGAGCACGCACACGGTCGGACCCTGCACGGACACCTTCCCCTCGAGCAACGCGGCCACCGTGATCGCCCCACTCGGCTCCGCGACCAGTTTGGTGCGGTCCAGCAGCATCTGCATGGCGCAGGGCAGTCCGCCGTCCTCGATGGTGACGACGTCGTCGAGGTACTGCTGCAGATGCTCGAAGTTGCGCGTGCCGATGCGTACCGCAAGGAGTCCGTCCGCCAGGCCGCCGGGATTCGCCGGGATGGTCACCGGCGCACCTTCGCGGCGCGCGGCCGAGTACTTGGGCGAACCGGCGGGCTCGACGCCGATCACGCGGGCACGCGGCGCGAGCAGCTTCACCGCCGCGGCGACACCGGAACTGAGTCCGCCCCCGCCGATCGGCACCAGCACGGTATGGACGTCCGGCCGATCCTCGGCGATCTCGGCGCCGAGGGTGCCCTGCCCCGCGATGATCGTGGCGTCGTCGAACGGCGGCACCATGGTGAGCCCCTCCGCCTGCTGGATCTCGGTGGCCTTGGCCATCCGTTCGGCGGTGGTGACCCCTTGGTAGAAGCAGCGGGCGCCGAGGCGCACGGCGCCGTCCTTCTTCGCCCGCGGCACCGTGGTGGGCATGACGATCGTCGCCGGCACCCCGAAGAGCTTGGCCGCGAGCGCGACCGCCTGTCCGTGGTTGCCCGAGCTCGCGGTGATCACGCCCTTGGCCCGCGCCTCGGGGGAGAGCTTGGCGAGGAAGGTGTACGCGCCGCGGAACTTGAACGCCCCGCCGCGCTGCAACATCTCCGGCTTGAGGAGCACCGGCGCGCCGAAGCGCTCGGAGAGTGCGTCGAAACCGAGGAGCGGGGTGCGGACCGCGACGCCGTGCAGGATGCGCTGCGCGGCGCGCAGGTCGTCGAGCGTGATCAGCGCGTCGGCCAACGCTGCACCGTCTGCCCGCGCGCCTGCAGCTCCATGTCCACCAGCGACACCGAGAGCGCGCGGTCGGTGTCCGCGCGTCCGCCCACCGTGAAGCGGGCGGTGAGCGTCATCGGCGTGCGCAGCACGTCGAACTGCCGGGCGGTGGCACGCGGCACGCGCCAGAGCTCGGTCGCGTCGTAGGTCATGCCGGCATCGGGCATGCACCAGAAGGCGGGCCGCGTGAAGCAGGCGAGCGTGAGCTGGCTACGCCCATCGCGCGTCGCGGGCAGGCGCATCGCGTCGACCGCGAACTCGAGGATCTCGCGGTCCGGGTCGTAGCGCACGAGACGGACGGGCATGGTCACCACGAACGAGCGCCGCGTGTTGCGGAAGAACTCCGTCTCGCGCCGCTGGTACTCGGCCAGCGCGGCTGCGCGTCGGGCCTCGTACTCCTGCGTGCTCTCGTACGGATCACGCACCACCTCGGGCGGCGGCGCGTCCATCACCGCGATCGCCTCGCGCGACATCGTCGCCAGGGCATCCGTGAACTGCGTCGTCGTGACGGACTCGAGGCGATCGGCCATCACCACGCCGGAGGTGGCGTCGCGCGTGATCATGCGCACGGCATCCACGCGACCGGCGGGACGGTTGGCGGCCGTTGTGGACGCGGTGCCGGTGCGCGGCGCATTCGTGCGCGTGGTCGCGCTGCCCGCCCCGGACGCGGTGGCTGCCGGCGGAGTGCTGACCCGCGGTGTCGCCGTCGCAGGCGGGTTCGTGGCCGGCGTCGACACCGGCGCGGGATTCGTCTGCGCGGAGGGCGGGGTCGCGACCGGTCGGTTCGGGATCGACTCCGCTGCGGGACGCCGCACCACGGGGGCCGCCGTCGGCGGGGCCGCGGTCTGCGTCGCCGGTGGGGTGGCCTGCGTGGTCGGCGTGGTCGTGGCGCCGGTGGACGCCGCGACGCGTGAGGCCGCGCTGCCGGGTTCGACGTCCGTGCAGAACGGCTGCGAGGTCGGCGCGTCCGCAGGATCCGTGGCGGACACGATGACGAAGCACTTCACCGGCGAGAGCGCGGGATGCGAGGCGTTCGCCGCCCACGCGTTCATGGAGCCGAACGCGATGGAGACCTCGGCGCCGCTGGTCGGCGTGAAGCGGAGTTCCTTGAGGTCGGTCGCGAAGAGCTTCGTGCGCCCGTGGTGCGTACGCTGGGCCGCCGCGAGCCGCGAGAGGTCCCGCTTCACGGCTTCCGCCACGCGCGCCTTCTCGCCGGCGAGAGCGGGGCGCTGCGCCGCCAGGGCCGACGGGGCAGCGAGCAGGGCTGCGACTAGGAACGCGACAGGCGGGGTGAAGCGAGCCATCTATTCGGAGCTCCGAGGTCCAGCCGGCGGGAGTCAGGGGTCGCGCCCGAGGGGGTTACACCCACGGGCGCGAATGCGGGTAATCTGCGGTCCCGCAGAGACTTCCGCAACGCTGACACCCCCTACTTCAGGGGCGCATCGCAGTGGTTGCGCAGGGCGCCGTCTCGGGCGGGTTCGGGGGACCGTAGTGGCCTGCGATCAGCCGTGCGGTCGCCCCATCCAAGACGAGCGTGTAGATGCCGTCGTAATGGTGGTCGCAGAGGTCCGGCCGCTTGGGACCGCCCAAGGCGGCGATCCAGGGCATCACGGTGTTGGAGTGGCCGACGATCAGCACGGTCTTGCCCGCGTGCTTCTTCACCGCCTCCTGCACCGATGCGGTCATGCCAGCCATGCCCTGCCCGCCGATCAGTTCCACCGGCACGCCCGCCTGCTCGGCCGTCGGGCGCGCAGTCTCGCGCGTGCGCGTGGTGTTGGTGGAATACACCGCCGCGACCTTCGACTCGGCGAGCACGGCAGCCAGGGCCTTGGCACGCGCGACCCCGGTTTCCGTGAGCGGCGGGTCGTTGGCCGGCTGCGCCGCCTTGTCGGCGTGGCGCACGATCACGACGACGGTCGGCGCCGACGCGGACTGCGCGAGCGCGGACAGTGGCAGGATCGCCGCGGCGAGGAGCGCGCTGGCGCTGGAGCGGAGGAACGAACGGCGCATCGGGGTCACCGGCTGGGGAGGGGAGCGTGGGGCATCACGTTGTGACTACACCGCGGGGCGTCAGGCGGCCGCGAGGTTGCCCCGGAACACGAAATACACCGCACCGAGCAGGCAGAGCGCGGCCCACAGGAAATCGAGCTTGAGCGGTGCCTTCATATAGAAGACCGCGAAGGGGATGAACACGCCGATCGCGATGACCTCCTGCAGCATCTTGAGCTGGCCGAGCGAGAGCTGCGTGAAGCCCAGGCGGTTGGCCGGTACCTGCAGGAGGTACTCGAAGAGTGCGACACCCCAGCTCACGAGGGCCGCGACGTACCACGCGCGATTCGCCTGATGCTTGAGGTGCCCGTACCAGGCGTACGTCATGAACAGATTGGACGCGATGAGCAGCAGCGTCGTACGGAGGAGGATCGACATGCCGGGAGATTAGGCGCGTCGCCGACGTCCCGCCAGCATCGCGGGCAGGATGAGCATCGCCCCGATGGTGCCGGCGACGGTGCCACCGGCCGTGGCCAGGGCGATGGCCCCGAACAGCGTGTCGGCGCTGGTGCCGACCGCGAGCGGCACGAGCGAGGCGATGGTCGTGAGCGTGACCATCATGATCATGCCGGAACGGTCGAGCGCAGCGCGATACACGCGCCCCGGCGGCAGGCGGCGCAGCGGCGATGCGAGCCGCCGCTCGAGGGCGTCGTCCACGAGCAGGATGCTCTGGTTCACGGCGAGGCCCACCACGAGGATGACGCCCACTGCCGCCTCGCGGGTGAAGGCCGCGTCGGCGAGCCAGAACGCCGCCATCACGCCGCCGAGCGCGAGCGGCAGCGAGAGGAAGACCATCCAGGCGCCCCAGGTCGAGTTGAACACCATTGCGACGCTCAGGATCACGAGCACGACGCCGATCGCGAACACGAGCCACAGTCCGCGTTGCGACGTGTCCTGCTCGCGCCGGAAGACGTTCTCGTCCACCACGCCGAATCCCGGGGGTACGCTGATGCTCTTCATGAAGGCGTCGTGGGTGCGGTTGGCCAGGCGGGCCGGGCCGCGGAACTCGTACGCCACCACCCGCAGATACTGCTGGTCCTCGCGCGAGATCGTGCTCAGGCCTTCGCGTTCCCCGACGTCCGACAGGTCGCTGAGGCGCACCGCGCCACCGTTCGGCGTGGGGAGCAGGGCGTCCCGGAGTTCATCGAGCGACCGCTCGCGCGAGCCCTGCGCCTTCACCGACACGGGGATCTCCTCGCCGCCGATCTCCAGGCGCTGCCCACCGACGGACCCCCGCACCTCGCGCCGCACGGCGGCCGTGAACTGCGCGGCCGTCACGCCGTAGCGGGCGAGTGCGTCCCGGTCGGGCTCGAGTGTCACCGCGAACGCGCGGTCACCGCCGAAGAACCCGCCGCTGCGCACGACGGCGTTCCGCACCCGCGTGATGTTCTCCAGCCGCCGCCGGATGTCCTCGGCCAGTTGCTGCACCGCGGCGAACGAGTAGCCGGTGACGCGGATGCTGAAGGTGCTCGACGTGCCGATGCCGCCGCCGGAGCTGAAGGCGTTGCCCTGGCCCCGCACGGAGATGCTCGCACCGCCCACGTAGATCGCTCGCCCCGTGAGTTCCTCCTGCAGTTGCAGCGGGATCGCGGAGTTGTCGTGCTCCGGCGTGAACGTCACCAGCATCTGCGCGCCGAAGATGCTGCCGCTCGCGACCACCTCCTCCACCCCCGTGCGGCCCACCACGATGCGCTCCATCTCGGCCATCGCGGCGTCGAGCGTGGCCGGGTCCGACCCGCGCGGGAAGCTGATGCCCACCTGGATGGTGGTGCGCTGGTTGCCACCCAGGCCGCGGAACGAGAACCGCGGGACCTTCTCGACGAACACGTACGTCAACCCGCCCATCGTGGCCGTCGTGAGCAGCAGCGTCACCCAGCGCCAGCGCAACGCGCCCCGCACCAGCCAGGCGTACACACGCTGCAGCCGTGGCCACGGCGTCTCGGTGATGCCGTGGCCCTTGGCCAGCGCGGGGATCATCACCACGGCGGAGAGGATCGAGCAGAACAGGGCGAGCGTGAACGCGGCCGCGAACGGGAAGAACGCGGCGCGGGCGTTGCCCTGCAGGTAGAGGAACGGGAACAGCACCACCGCCGTGGTGAGCGTCGACCCCAGCACCGCCGGCACCATGCGCTGCGCCATCTCCGCACGCCCCCCCTCGGTATCGGGCGCGAAGCGGAGTCGCTCCACGATCACGAGGCCGTTCTGCACGAGCACCCCGATGCCCATGGCCAGGCCGGCCAGCGTGAGCATGTTGGCCGGGATGTCGAGCAGGAAGAGCCCCAGTGCCGTGCCCGCGATCGCGACGGCCGCGCTGCCCATCACCAACGCCACCGCGCGCCAGTTGCGCAGTGCGATCACGAGCACGAGGGTCACGGCCGCGAAGGCGATGCCGCCGCGCAGGAAGAGGTCGTTGAGCTGGCGGTTGAGATTGCGCGAGTCGTCGCTGGTGATGCGGTACCGCACGCCGCCGGGCAGCGTCGGCGCCAGCGCCTGCAGCGCGCGACGGACGTCGCGCGCGGTCTCGATCGCATCGGCCGTCGCTTCCCGCGTGACGGTGAAGCTCAGCGCCGTGCGTCCGTTCACCCGGTAGAATCCCCCGCGTGCGTCCTCCTCCGGGCGCACGATCGCCAGGTCGCCGAGCCGGAAGACCTGGTTGCCGCGTCCGCGGATGGGCAGGTTCGCGAGCTCCTCCAGCGCCGCCGGCTGGTCGCGCAGCACCACCTCGCGCTTGGAGGCCCCGATGCGTTCGGTGCCCAGCGCCGCGACCACGCGGGCACCGCCCACCGCGTCCGTGAGAGCGGTGGGCGAGATCCCGAGCTGCCGCAGGAGGCGCGCATCGTAGCTCACCGTCGCGCCGAACTCGACACCGCCGCCGACGCTCACCCCGCCGACGCCGTTCACGGCGCCGAGCCGCGGCAGGATCTGCTCGCGCGCGATGCGCTCCATCGCGCCGGGGGTGTACGGCCCGTTGAGCTGCACGCGCATGAGCGGCGCTTCGGTGAGTTCTTCGGGCACGTAGTTGCTCACCGTCGGCGGCGCCACGCCCACGGGATACTCCGAGCGCAGCAGCTCGAGGCGCTCGAGGATCGCGAGCCGCGTGAGCTGCACCGGCGCATCGGGGTCGAGCTCGATCGTCAACCGCGAGCTGCCCTCGCGCGACTCGCTGCTCGTGCGGCGCACCCCGCGCACGGCCTGCGCCGCCGCCTCGACGGGCGAGGAGATGTACATCTCGATGAGTTCGGCCGACGCACCCGGCCACTGCGCACTGATCAGCAGGCGCGGCAGTTCGACCTCGGTGGAGGTCGCGAGGGCGAGCCGCGCGAAGCTCACCGCACCGCCGAGCAGCACGATGACGGTGATCGCCCAGACCACCGCCGGACGCGAGACCGCCCAGCGGATCACGGCGCGCGCTCCGCGCGCGCCGCCATCCAGCCCTCGAGCTGCGCGTAGGCGACCGGGAGCAGGAAGAAGGTCACGATCTGCGCGGAGATGGCGCCGCCGATGACCGCGGCCGCCAGCGGCTGGTACAGCGCCCCACCGCTGCCGATGCCGAACACCAGCGGCAGCACGCCGAAGATCGTCGTCAACGACGTCATGGTGATCGCGCGCAGGCGCTGCCGCCCGCCGAGCAGCACGGCCTCATGAATGGAGTGCCCCATCTCACGAAAGCGCCGGATGGCGTCGAGCTTCACCACCGCCTCGTTGTCCGCCATGCCGATCATCACCACGATCCCGATCAGCGACACGGCGTTGATGCTCTGCCCCGTCACCCACAGGAGCACGAAGCCGCCCGCCGCCGCGAGCGGCACGGTGATCATCACCACGAGCGGGATCGTGAACGAGGCGAACTCGCCCGCCAGCACGAGGAACACCAGCGCCACGGAGAGCAGGGCGACGAGCGCGAGCTCGTTCGTCGTGCGTCGCTGCTCGATGTCCGCGCCGGTGATCGCCCAGGTGAGCCCGGCGGGCGGCTTGAGCTGTGCCAGTTGCGCCTCGACGTCCCGGGTCGCCCGCGCCGTGCCGCCCTGTTCGATGAGGCCCTCGACGATCGAGACCGGCCGCTGGTCCACGCGCACCACTTCGATCGGGGCCCGCACCTCCGCCCAGCGCACCAGCTGGCTGAGCGGCACGCCACTCACCGGGGTCTGCAGCGCGGTCTGCAGGTCCTCGTTGGCGTTGCCCGCGAAGCGCACGCGGATCGGCGTGCGCCGGTCGGTCTCGCGGAGCTCGCTCGCCTCCACGCCACCGAGCCCGCCCTGCAGGGCGCGCTGCACCGCCTGCACGCTGATGCCGCGCTCGGCGAGTCGTGCGCGTTCGAGCTCCACTTCGATCTGCGGCTGTGTCGTGGCGAAGGCGTCGCGCACGTCGGAGAGCGTGGGCAGCGTGGCGAGCCGACCGCGCACGGAGTCCGACCAGACCTGCGACTCCGCGAGCGTGCGGGCGCTGATCTCCACGCGGACCAGGCGGCCTTCACGCCCGATGAGCGAGCCGAACTCGGACTGGCCCGCGAGGTCCAGCGCGAGTGCGCCCGTCGCGAGATCCGGCACGCCGGCGCGCAGCGCCTGCGCGAACCCGGCCGCGTCGCGGCCCTCCGGCACCGGGACGAGCAGCTGCCCCGTCGCCGAGGTCCCCGGTTCGGCACCGGCGAGCACCTCCTCGTCGGTGGCGATGCCCACGCGCGTGTACACGCCGCTGGACCCGAGGGACTTCGCGACCGCCTCGATGCGGGCCGCCTGCCGGGTGGTCTCCTCGATGGCGGTGCCCTCGGGCAGCTTGAGCGCCGCGACGACCATGCCTTCGTCCACCTGCGGCAGGATCTCCTTGGGGAGCGTGTTGATCAGCAGCACCATCACGCCGAACAAGCCGAGCCCAAGCGCGAGCATCGCCCGGGGCGACGCGAGCGCCCACTCCATGCCGGCTTCATAGAGGTCCGCGAACCGCGCACCGATGCGGTCGAGCCGGTCCAGGGACGAGGCCGGTCCGGGCTCCGCTGCCGCTGCGGCCTGCGATTCCGCCGCGGCCGGCTCGCTCCCGCCCGATCCCGCTGCCAGCGGCTTCCGCCGTCGCCCGACGATCATCACGGGCATCAGCGTGAGTGCCAGCACCAGCGAGCCGCCGGTGGAGAGCACCACCGCGAGCGAGAGGTCGCGGAAGAGCGCCGCCGCGAGGCCTTTGACGAACACGATGGGGCCGAACACCAGCAACGTGGTCAGCGTGCCCGCGAACAGCGGCCCCGCGACCTCATCCGTCGCGGTGATCGCATTGTCCGCACCACCCTCACCCGTCTCCTCGCGCCGGCGGCCCGCCGCATCGGCCACCACGATCGCGTTGTCCACCAACAGGCCGACGCCGAGCGCGAGCCCGCCCAGCGAGAGTACGTTCACCGTGACGTCGAACACCTGCAGGAACACCAGCGCGATCAGCACCGACAGCGGCAGGATGGTCGCGATGGCCAGCGACGACCGCCAGTCGCGCAGGAACACGAGGATCATGAGCAGCGAGAGCACGCCGCCGAGCACGATCTCCTGGCCGAGGTTGGAGAGGGCGTCGACGACGAAATCCGCCTGGGCCGCCACCACGTGCATGCGGATGTCCGGGAACTCGGTCTGCAGCTGCGCGATCACCTCGCGCATCCGCGCCGTGACGGCGACGGTGTTGGAACCGGCATCCTTGTACACGACCAGGCCGACCGCTGCCCCACCATCGAGGCGGGTCAGGGTCCGTGGCTCGGCCATCGTGGACGTGATCGTCGCGATGTCGCTCAGGCGATAGCCCGCCCGCACCGGCCCGATCGGGGTCGCGGCGATCTCGTCGAGCTGACGGAACTCCGTCATCGCGCGCACGGAGAACCGGAACTGCCCGCGACGGATCGTGCCGCCCGCACCGTTCGCGTTGGCGGCCTGCACGGCCGTCGCCACGTCGTTGGTGGTGAGGCCCAGCGCCCGCATCTTCTCGGGATCGACCTCGATGCGCACCTCATCCTCAGGGGCGCCGGTCACGGCCACGCTGGCGACGCCCGCGATCTGCTCGAGCCGGCGCGCATGCACGTCGGTGGCGGTGCGCCCGAGCAGGCGCAGGTCGTTGAGGCCGGTGAGTCCGACCACGGCGATCGGGCGCTCGCCGGGATCGCTCGTCAGCAGGGTCGGGCGGTCCGCCGCCTCGGGCAGGCGCGAGCGGGCCTGGTCGAGCCGCTCACGGACCGTGAGCAGCGTGGTCTGCATGTCGGTGCCCCACGCGAAGCGGGCCGTCGTCACGGCTTCCCCGTTGCGGCTCACCGAGCGCAGTTCCACGATGCCCGGCGTCGCGGCGATCGCCGTCTCGATGGGCTCCGCGATGAACCGCGACACCTCCTCCGCCGCGGCCCCCGTGTACACGGTGCGGATGGTGAGCACGGGCAGCGTCACATCCGGCAGCAGCGTCACCGGAAGCCGCGACAGCGACACGCTGCCGAGCAGGATGATGGCGAGCGTGGCGGCCACCGTCGTGACCGGACGGCGGACTGCGGACGAAGTCAGGGACACGGATGTGCTCGGTCGTGGGCGGGATCAGTCCTGCGCACCGGCCCCTTGCTCACGCTTCGCCACCACGCGCACCGGCGCATCGTGCGTGAGCGTGAGGTGGCCTTCGACGATCACTTGATCGCCCGCGTTCACCGGGATGATGCCGGACACCGAGTCCGGCAACACCTCGGTCTGCCGCCCGTTCGAGCGTCCGGGCAGGATGTACGTCCACTGGGCGCGCCCGTTCTTGATCACGAACACCAGCGGGCGTCCGTCGCGTTCGATGATCGCGCGTGTCGGCACCAGGCGGCGGTTCGGCAACCGCTGTGCCTCGAGCCGCACATCCGCGTACATGCCGGGACGCAGGCCACCGCTCCCCGACGCGCGGACGAACGCGCGCCCCGCACGCGTCGTGCTGTCGACCAGGGGCAGCAACGCCTGCACACGCCCGGCGAAACTCTTGCCGGCGAGCGCGGCACTGGTGATCACCGCCTCACCGCCCACCTTGATCAGCGGCAGGTCGTGTTCGAGCACAGCCGCCTCGATGCGCAGGTTCATGAGATCCACGATCGTCGTGAGCTCCTGCCCGGCGGAGATCCGGTCGCCCGGCACCACCAGCAGGCGATCCACCACACCGTCGAAGGGTGCGACCATCGTGGCGCGGTCGCGGTTCAGCTTCGCCTGGTCGAGCCGCACGCGCGCCGCTGCAAGCCCCGAGCGGATCACCGAGGCGTCAAGGCGCGCCTTCGATGGCATCTGCCCCGTGGCCATCGAGTCCGGCCGGTAGTTCTCCTGATGCGCGAGCGTCGCCACATCGACCGCCACCTGCGCCTCATCGACCGCCAGGTCGAACTGGCGCATGTCGAGGCGCAGCAGCACCTGGCCCTTCCGCACGCGGTCCCCCGGACGCACGAGCACCTCGGCCACGGGTCCACCGACCTCGGCGCGGAGCCGGCCTTCGGCGTCGGAGCGGACCTGGCCCGTCGTGTTGATCGTCAGCACGAGGTCGGCATCGGTGACCTCGTCGGCGACGACCGGCAGGTTCACCGCGGCGGTGGAACCGCCGGTGTTGGAGGTATCGGCAGCGGATGCGGAATCCGCCGCTGCACCACCGCCAGCCGCCGAGGAGAGTTTGTCGCAGGCGCTCGACGCGAGGGCGACGACCACGAGCAGGAGGAACGGAACGACGCTACGAGTGAGGCGCATCTGCCGGGGACGGGGAACGGGTGGGACGGACGAATGCGAAACCTTTGTCCCCCTCCTGGAAGGAAGGGTTGCCGAGCGGGACGAGCAGTCGCGAGGCGAGGGTCAGCGGCGGAGGACCTTGGTCCGCTGGATGTGCCAGCCACCACTCGCGGTGTCCGCCTGTGCGAAGAGCAACTCACCGTTCGGGTGCAGGCCGAGCGGAAGGCCCAGGCCCGTGGTGGTGCCAGTATAGACACCATCAGAGCCGAAGACGTCTACGACGGCCGGCTGCACGGCGTGCGGCGTGCGAAGCGCCCACATGGTGCCGTCCGAGAGCAAGGCGACGTCGAACACGGCCGGATACGTGGTCGCCACGCCCTGCCGTGCCATGAGTGTCTCCACCGGCACGACGCAACTTGGCCCCCCGGCGCCCATGCCAATCCGCATGCCTTGGGGATACAGGGTCCGTACATCGTCGGCGGTCGGCGCACGGGGTGCCGTGGTCCGGCGGATGCTGGCGATGGGCCGCGGCCCCTCGTACAGGCGCAGGTCGTATGCGGGCTGGGCGTTCACCAGGATGCGCGCGGTGGCGGTGGCCATGGCGATCTGCGGCGCGAAGAGCGGCACCGTGCGTGGGCTGGTGATGCAGCCGAGGTCAGCGGTGGCGCCCACCGGCACGACGACCCGCTGCAGGGGCGGGGCCCCGAGCGTGTCAGCGTAGACCGCGGTGACATTGGCGTCGTCGCGCGCATCGGTCCGACGGAACCAGACGCCGCCCTGTCGGAACGTGAAGGCCTCGGCGCCGGCGAGCGCGCCGACCAGTGGGTAGTCCGTCGTGGGCGACAGGTCGGGGGCGAATCGGGCGAGACCCCGCTTGGCCGCGTCGACGACGTAGAGCGTGTCCGACATCGCGCCGAGGGCGACCGGGAGGCGGAACTCCCCGGGTCCACTGCCGACCCGTCCGACGCTGCGCTCGTAGCGGCCGTCGCGGCCGAACCGCACGATCGCCGGATCCCGTGTGAGCACGTACGTGCGGCCCGCGCGGTCGGTGAGCACGAAGTGACGCGGAAGCATGCTGAACAGCCACGGCTGGCCGGTCGAGTCCCGCAGCACGTCGATCCGCTCGAAGCGCCACGGCAACGGGCGGTCCGGCATGCTCGACGTGATGAGCTTCACGCCTGCCGAGTCGGCGCGGGTGACGCCTGGGCGATCGACCGGCGTCCGATCACATGCGGTCGCGGCGATGGACGCCAGGAGCAGCAGGAAACGGCAGGGGCGACACATGCCTGTAGATGTGCCCGTGCAGAGGGAGAGTCAAGACGACGCGGGGGCGCCGGCTGCGCCGGCGCCCCCGCGTCGTCCACCACCCACGTTCAGCCCTTCAGCTTGATCTCGTTCATGGCGTGCCGGCGCAGCGTCAGCAGGTCATCCTCGTCCGCGAGTGTGGTGTAGATCGCGTCCTTGCCGAAGCCCACGAGGTTCACGCGTTCCGGGAAGCGCACCTGGAAGAGCAGCTTGCCGTCCGCACCGATCACGTCGAACAGCGCTCCGCGCGGGTCCGTGGACGCGGTGGTCCGGCGCACCCAGAGGTCGCCGTTGGGCGCCGCGTACACCGCGGCATCCCCGCGGCGGAAGGGCGGCTTCACCTCCGGCCAGTCGGTGAGCGGCGGCAGCGGCGGCGCGTTGGCGCCCGGCCCGACGCCCGCCTGCGTGGAGATGCGGCCGTTGTCGTTCCGCATGGTCATCGCCATCTGGTTCACGCGCGCCCGGTTGCGGAGGTCCTCCTCATGCTTCTTCTCCGCCTCGGTGACCCGGATCGGCGTGTACTTGATCGCCGGGGTCGAGCGCCGCTCGCCGTTGGGCAGCATCCAGTCGATCCGATAGTCCTTCGCGCGCACGACCGCGACGCGACCGTCGGGGAAGACGTTCCACACGTCCTCGGCGGCCAGCGGGTTCGCCTGGCCGATCATGACGCGCATATTGCCCTGGCCACCCGAGACCTGCGCGTTCCCCTTGGCGGCGTTGATCCAGAGCAGCGTGTCGAGCTTCTTGGAGTCGCGGTCGTAGCGGAGGATCGCCACGGAGTCCGCCGGGGCGGGCTGGCCATCGGCCCCTTGGGCGAAGCGCGCGGACTCGAAGTAGATGCGTCCGCGCGCATCCGCGGTGCGCGGGACGTTGATGCTCATCATCCGCGGCCCGGGCCCGCCCGCGGCCGGCACAGCGAGCTCCGGCATGAAGGTCGCGCCCGGCTTGCCGTCGGCGCCGATCACGAGGTAGCGCGAGTTGCCGAGGTCGAAGAGATAGGTCTCGTCACCCTTGCCGGTCACGAGCCGGATCGGCAGGCCGAACTCCCCGGGCCCGCTGCCTTCGCGGCCGATCTTGGTCATCGCACCGGCGGCGAAGTCGACCAACGCGACCACTTTGTCGCGGGCGTCGGCGACGAGCACCTTGCCGTTGGAGAGTTCGCGCAGGCCGGAGACCTGCGAGAAGGGCTCGTCGAACGTGGCGGTGGGCGCCGGGAGGGCGCGCGGCGCCTGCTGTGCGCCGGCGGCCAGGGGCAGGAGCGCGGCGACCGCCACGATGCGGCGGACGGGAGGTTGCGTCAGCATACGAAGGAGGAGGGAAGGAGGTGGAAGGACGGACGTTGATTCGTCACCCCGTGGCGCCCGGAGGGTTTCCGGGCGCCAGCACTACCCCCCAGGGCCCGCCGGGCTACTCTCCGGTCGTCAGCTCGATCTGCTCGTCCGGACCGCCGTCGTCCCCGCCGTCGCTGCCGTCGACGTCGTCCTTGTCGTCGGAGACCACGCGGGCGATCGCCGCCACGACGTCGCCGAGCTCGAGGTTCTTGAGCTTCACGCCCTGGGCCACGCGGCCGGTCTCGCGGATGTCCTTCACGGCACAGCGCAGGGACTGGCCGCCGCGGGTGATGAGCATCATGCCGTCATCGGGCAGCACCTCGAGCAGCCCGACGACGTCGCCGGTGCGTTCCGTGCGCTTGACCGTCAGGATGCCCTTGCCGCCGCGGCCTTGCACCCGGTACTCGTCGACGTTGGTGAGCTTGCCCAGCGCGAGCTCGGTGACGACGAGCAGCGACGCCTCGCGCTTCACGACCACCATGCCGACCACCTTGTCCCCGTCGCCGAGCGTGATGCCCTTCACGCCCGTGGTGTCGCGGCCCATCGGCCGCGCCTCCTGCTCGTGGAACCGGATGCTCAGACCGTGCCGCGTGACGAGCACGATGTCGTTGGTGCCGGTGGTGATCTGCACGTCCACCAGCTCGTCGCCGTCCTCGAGCTTGATGCCCTTGATGCCCGTGGAGCGGACATTGGAGTACTCGCTGAGTGCGGTCTTCTTCACCGTGCCCAGGCGGGTGCAGAACAGCAGGTACTCGTTGTCCGTGAACTCCTTCACCGGCACGATGGCCTTCACCGTGGTGTCCGGCGTGACGTTGATGAGGTTCACGATCGGCTTGCCCTTGGTGGCGCGGCCGCCCTCGGGGATCTCGTGCACCTTGAGCCAGAAACAGCGCCCGTCCTGCGTGAACACCAGCAGGTAGTCGTGCGTCTTGGCGACGAAGAGGTGCTCGACGAAGTCGTCGGTGCGCAGTTCCGTGCCCTTGGTCCCCTGCCCGCCGCGCCGCTGCTTGCGGTAGGTGGAGATGGACGTGCGCTTGATGTAGCCCGCGTGCGAGATGGTGACCACCATCTCCTCGTTGGCGATGAGGTCCTCGATGGAGAACTCCCCCTCGTCGCTCACGATCTCGGTGCGCCGCTCGTCGCCGTAGGTGCTCACCAGCGCGGAGAGCTCCTCCTTCATGACCTTCAGGCGGGCGGGCTTGGAGGCCAGCAGCGCCTCCAGCGCCTTGATCTGCCCCCGCACCTCCGCGAGTTCCTCCTCGAGCTTCTCGATCTCGAGCCCGGTGAGCTTGGCGAGGCGCATGTTGAGCACCGCCTCGGCCTGCCGCTCCGAGAGCTTGAACCGCCGCTGCAACTGCTCGCTCGCCTGCGGCGTGTCCTCGGCCGCCCGGATGACCTTGATCACCTCGTCGATGTTGTCGACGCAGATCTTGAGGCCCTCGAGGATGTGCTCGCGTTCCTTCGCCTTGTCGAGGTCGAACTGCGTGCGGCGCACGATCACTTCGTGGCGGTGCGCGATGTAGTGCTGCAGCACCTCGCGCACGCCCATGATCTTGGGCACCAGCCGGCGCGTGGCCGGGTCGGGCACCAGCGCGAGCATGATCACGCCGAAGGTCGACTGCATCGCGGTGTGCTTGTACAGCTGGTTCAGCACCACCCGCGGGATCGCATCGCGCTTGAGCTCGATCACGATGCGCGTGCCCGTGTCGGACTCGTTGCGCAGCGCCGAGACGCCCTCGACCTTCTTCTCGTGCACGAGGTCCGCGATCGCCTCGACCAGCGAGGCGCGGTTCACCTGGTACGGCAGCTCGGTGACGACAATCTGCGACTTGCCCGCCGACTCGCGCTCCTCGATCACCGCGCGGGCGCGCATGACGATCTTGCCGCGCCCGGTCTCGATGTAGTCCTTGACCCCCGCGCGCCCGTAGATGAACGCCCCCGTCGGGAAGTCGGGGCCCTTGATGTGCGCGCGGATCGCGTCGACGCTCAGCTCCGGATCGTCGATCATGGCGATGATCGCGCTCGCCACCTCGCGCAGGTTGTGCGGCGGGATGTTCGTCGCCATGCCCACCGCGATGCCCGCCGAGCCGTTCACGAGCAGGTTGGGCAGCGCCGACGGCAGCACCGTCGGCTCCTCGAGTCGGTCGTCGAAGTTCGGCGCGAAATCGACGGTGTTCTTGTCGATGTCGGTGAGCATCTCCACCGCGACGCGCGTGAGCCGCGCCTCGGTGTACCGGTACGCCGCCGCCGTGTCGCCTTCGACCGAGCCGAAGTTGCCCTGTCCGTCCACCAGCGGGTACCGCAGCGAGAAGTCCTGCACCATGCGCACCAGCGCGTCGTACACCGACGAGTCGCCGTGCGGGTGGTACTTGCCGAGCACGTCGCCGACGACCGTCGCCGACTTCTTGAACGGCCGCCCCGGCACCAGCCCGAGCTCGTTCATCGCGTAGAGCACCCGCCGGTGCACCGGCTTGAGCCCGTCGCGCACGTCCGGCAGCGCGCGACTCACGATGACGCTCATCGAGTAGTTGATGAACGACTCCCGGACCTCGTCCTGGATGAGGCGAGGCAGGATCCGTTCCCGGTTGTTCGGTGCGGTCATTTTCAGAGGGGAGGACGAGGGATTCAGGCGCTCTCGTGCGACCCCCAAACCTAGTCGCGCCGCAGGGCCATTTCAATCAGCGCGCACGATGCACCACGTGCGGCGCGCGACCGTGCACACACGCGCGGACGCCTGCGCGCGGCCCCCCACGCCCCGCCGTGAGTCCCTGCCGTCAGTCCGCGCCGTCCTCGGCGGACGCGTTCGAGCGGTCGATGGCGTCGCGCTCCTCGCGGAAGCGCTTGTACCAGCCACGCGTCACCTCGCCCGCGAGCTCGCGGTTGCCGAGCCCGAAGGCCAGCGCCAACGCCAACGCCACGGCGCCGAAGATGATCGCGAACGCCGTCGTCACGATGCCGGTCGCCACCCCGAGGGCGTCCAGGGACATGAACACCGCGAGCAGCACCACGCCGCCCTTGCCGAACCGCGCCAGCGTCGGGCCGCCCTCGAGCCGCGGCGTGCTCGCGAGGATCAACGCCGCGACGAAGTCGCCCAGCACCAACCCCAGGATCACGATCACGATCGCCGCGATCACGCTCGGCACGTAACTCACCAGCACCGAGAACTCCTGCCCGAGATAGTCGATCCCCAGCGCGTCGGCCGAGACCAGCATCGCGGTGAAGAGCACGAACCAGAACACGAGGTTCGCCACCACCCGCGTCGGGTTCACCGGGGCGCCGAGGTGGTCCCGCGCGGGGATGCCGCCGCGCGTGAGCACGTCGTTCAGGTGCACGCGGCGCAGCACGCTGTTCACGCCGCGCTGCGCGAGCTTCGCGATGAAGAAGCCGACGGCGAACACCACCGCCGCCGCGAACAGCGACGGCACCCAGGCCCAGATGCGCAGCAGACTCTCGGTGAGTCGGTCGAGGAACATCTCAGGATCCCATCAGAAGGTGAACCGCAGGAGCGTGTGGGCGCCGGGCCGGCCGGTCGCCGCCGCCACCGCGCCCAAGGGCCGGAGCTCCACGCGCTCGAGGAACGCGAGCCGTCCGCGGTCGCGCGCCGGCTGAAGATAGCGCTCCGTCATCGCCACGCCGCCGATCGCACCCGCGGTCGCGAACCCGAACGTCAGGGACTCGCCACGGTCGGCCTCCCCCGCAATCAGGATGCCGAGTCCGATGCCCATGAGCGCCCCGGCGGTGCCGCCCAGCGCCAGCAGGTTGCCCTCGGCGCGCGTGTGGTCGTAACGGCGCACGAGGAACCGCTCGCTCGCCCACGCGCCCAGCAGCGACCCGCCGAGCAGGGCGCCCGCCACAGTGCGGTCATCGGGATCCGCGCTCGCGATGGTCGTCGCGGCGCCGAGGGCACCGATGGTCGTGCCGATCCAGAGCGCCTGCACGTCGCCCACCGTGACGTTGTGCGGCGCGCGTCTGGCGTACGCCCGCCCCACGCCGTACCCGAACCACCCGGCGACGGTCGCCGCCGCGATCGTCCCCTCGTCCGACAGGCCTTCATCGGAGGTCAGCAGGCTGCCGTGGATGAGCGTGATCGCCGCGAGGGCCGAGAGCGCGGCCATGTCGTGTCCATACACCGTCGCGGCCGCCTCGCCCCCGGTCAGCCCCTTGCCCAGCATGAGCCCGGCGCCGGTGCCCGCGAAGCCGCCGAGCAGCGTCACGGCGCCGACGCTGCGCGCCCCGGCATCGCCGGTGCCCGACAGGGCGAGCGCCGCACCCGCCGTGCGCCAGGCCATCGCCGTCGAGAGCAGGTGCCGCGCCTCGGTGATGTCCATCCGGCGCGAGAGCTCCGCCGATGCGAAGAACGATCCACCCGCCATCACGAGGTACGCGGCGCCGGCCGTCACGCCGTCGTCCGCCACCATCGCCGCGAAACTCGGCCCGTACACGGTGAACCCGAGGATGGTCTGGTCGCGCACGAACCGCGTCCGCAGTTCGCGCGAGGTCCGCGAACGGAACGAGGAGTCGGCGCGCAGCTCCGGCACCTCGGCCCGCGGCGAAGCGTCCTGGGCCGCGAGCGGCGTGCCGAGTGCCGCGAGGGCGACACAGAGCGCGGCGAGCGGGGCGTACGAGGGGGATCGCATGTCGCGCAATCTAGTGCGGACGCGACCGTCAGGAACGGTCCCCTCGATGATGCGGCCCGCCCCTCGTGCACGGCGCACGGTCCCCGACGGCGCGTGAGCGTCCCCTCGGACCGGGCAGCTTGCGGACGTCTCGCTCCCTGAGGTTCCGATGTCGTTCGTCCGCGCAGTCCCGCGCCGACTCCCCGGTGTGCTCCTGCTCGCTGCCCTCGCGGCAGCGGCCGGCTGTCAGTCCCCCACCCGACCGCTGCCGGACGGCGGCCGGCGGGTGCTCTTCGTGGGCAACAGCCTCACGTACTACAACGACCTGCCGCAGACCATCGCCGCGATGGCCAAGGCCGTCGGCGAGGAACCGCTGGTGTACCGGAGCGTCGCCAAGCCCGACTACGCGCTCGAGGACCACTGGTACGACGGCATCGCCAGCAACATCCGCAACGGCGGCTGGCAGCTGGTGGTGATGCAGCAAGGCCCCTCGTCCCTGCTCGCGAACCAGGAGTTCCTGCGGGTGTGGACGGTGCGGCTCGACAGCGTCTCGCGATCGGTCGGTGCGCGCAGTGCGCTCTACATGGTGTGGCCCTCGGTGGACTTCCTCACCAGCTTCAACGCCGTGCGCACCTCGTACCGCAACGCCGCCGTCGCGGTCGACGGGATGTTCATCCCCGCCGGGGAGGCCTGGCAGACCACCTGGGCCGCCGACTCGTCGTTCCGCTTCTACGACGTGGACGGATTCCATCCCTCGCCACTCGGCACCTATATGGCGGCGTTGGTCCACTTCGAGATGATCTACGACCGCCCGGCCACCGAACTGCCCGACGTGGCGGTGGTGGATGGCCGCGCACTCACCCTCTCCGCCGATCGCGTCGCATTCCTGCAGGCGCGTGCGCACGAGACCGTCCTCGCCTGGGGGATCCGATGATCACGCGTCACCACCTGCGCGCCGCAGGCCGCTGCGCCGCGGCCTGTGCGGCCATCGCCGTGGCATCCAGCGTGCCCCTCGGCGCGCCGCTCGCCGCGCAGGGCCGCGCCCTGCACGTCCTCGAGGACACGCTGCTCTTCCCCGAGGGCATCACGCGCGATGCGCCGCGCGCCCGCTGGCTCGTGTCGTCGGTGCACCAGCGCACGGTGTTCGCGGTGAGCGATGCCGGGCGACTCAGCCCCTTCGCACAGGACCTGCCCGCCGACGTCGGCGCGATCCTCGGCGTCCGCATCGACCGCACGCGCGACGCCCTCTACGCCACCGCCGCGTCGCTGCCGCAGATGCGCGGGTACCGCGGCAGCAGCAGCGCGCGCGCCGAGCTGTTGGAGTTCGCCCTCGCCGACGGGCGCCTGCGGCGGCGGGTCACGCTCAGCGCCGACTCGGGCCGCGCGCCCGGGGACCTCGCGATCGGACGCGACGGCAGCGTCTACGTGTCGGACGGGCTCGCCGGCGTGCTGTACGTGGTCCCGGCCGACGGCTCGCCCGTGCGCGAACGGCGATCCCCGTTCTTCGCATCGCTGCAGGGCCTGGTGCTCACGCCCGAGGGGGACGCCCTGATCGGCGCCGACTATCGGCACGGACTCGTGCGGATCCCGCTCGTCGAGGCCGACACGGTCACGCCGATCCTCACCGGCGACGGGCGCCGCGCGCAGGGACTCGACGGACTCGCCTGGCACGGACAGACGCTTATCGCCACGTATAACGGCCGCGCGCCCGGCCGCGTGGTGCGCATCACGCTCAGCGGCGACCGCCGCCAGATCGCGGACTTCGCCGTGCTGGAGACACACGACGGCGTGGGGGAGCCGACCCTCGGCGAGGTGCTCGACGACGCGTTCGTGTACATCGCGAACAGCCCATGGGCCGCGTTCGACGACAAGGGTGCACGCAAGCCCGACGTCCCGCTCGCCAAGCCCGAGCTGCGCCGGCTGCCGCTGGCGCCGTAGTCAGGCCACGCGCGCCGTCGGGATCACGACCGTGACGCAGGCCCCACCGCGCGGATCGTCCGCCACCGCGAGCTCGAACGCCGTGCCGTAGAGGCGCTCGAGCCGCGCGCGCAGGTTGCCGAGCCCGATGCCCGACCCGCGGCGCGTCGACGGGATGGCCAGCCCGGGGCCGTCGTCGCGCACCGTGAGCACCACCGTGTCGCCGCTCGAGCGGGCGCGCACCTCGATGCTGCCCGGTCCGGGCCGGCGCGACAGACCGTGCACGATCGCGTTCTCCACCAGCGGCTGCAGCACCAGCGCCGGCACCACCGCCTCGCGCGCCGCCGCATCCGATTCGATGCTCACCGAGAGACGGTCGCCGAAGCGGATGCCCTCGATCTCCAGGTACCGCCGCACCAGCTCCAGCTCCTGCGCGACGTGCACCTCCTGCGCGTCGGTCGCCGCCAGCGTCGTGCGCAGCAGCTCGGACAGCCGCACCAGCATCCGCTGCGCCGCCGGGGGATCGCGGTCGATGAGCGCCATCACCGAGTTCAACGCGTTGAACAGGAAGTGCGGGTTCAGCTGCGCCTTGAGCGCCCGCAGCGTCGCGTCACTGAGGTCGGCCTCGAGCTTCGTGCGCTCCGCCTGCTGCGCGACGAAACGTTCATGCCAGCGCATCGCCGCGTGCGCGCCCACCACCGCCCAGTAGAACACCAGCTCGAACTCGGCCACGCCGCGCAGCTGGATGATGAAGTGGCTCTCGATCGAGCGCCCCGGGTAGATGATGCCCATCGCATAGTCCACCGCGACGATGAGCGAGATCATCAGGAGCATCGTGAGCACCGACAGCGGCACGTGCACGAGCAGCGCGCGCGCCACCCGGCCGCGCTCCAGCGGCACACGATCGCTCACCGCGAAGATCGCGAGGGTCACCGGCACCCAGGGCGCCCAGTGCGCCAGCGAGATGAGCAGCGCGCCGCCGTAGCCCATCTCCGGGTCGGCGGCATAGGGCACGAGCAACACGCCGAATCCCGCGACCACGGCGGGCACGATCCACACCAGGAAGAGCAGCAGGATCTTGGTGCGCGAGAACGTCGAGAGCACGCGGGAGGTCATGCCGGAGCTTGCGCGCGTCGGGGCCGTGCCGCCAGCCACGAGGGACCCGCCGTGCCGCCGCCGGGACCGGGCGGCGGGACCGGCGACCGTCCGGATCGCCGCGCGGTCAGTTGCGGGTCCCGCGCTTCACGTCGAACAACACGCTCCGATGGCAGGAGGGACAGAGCAACCACTCACGCTTGCGCGCGTACCCCAACCCGAAGCTCCCACCACCGATCGCGCGTTCGCGCATGCGGACGCCGCACCGCGGACAGTCCGCCGCACCCTGCGCCGCGTACGCCTCGCGCACGGCCTTCTCCTCGGCCGCCTCGAACTGCGCGCGCTCACCGGTCGGCGGCTCAGGCATCGGCCACTCGCACCACCACCTTCCCGAACTGCGCGCCACTGGCCAACCGCTCGAACGCGGCGCGGCCCTCCTCGAGTGCGAACACGGAATCGATCGGCGGCAACAGGCGCCCCGCCGCGAACTCCGCGGCAACGGCATCGAACTCCGCATCGCTGCCCATCGTCGACCCGAGGATCGACCACTGGTTCCAGAACAGCTTGCGTACGTCCATCGTGAGCGCGTGGCCCGAGGTGCCGCCGCAGGTGACGAGGCGGCCCCCGCGCGCGAGCGCGCCCAGCGATCGCTCCCAGGTCCGCTCGCCGATCGAGTCGATCACCACGTCGACGCCGCGCTTCCCCGTCCGCGCGCGGATCTCCTTGGCAACGTCCACCTGCGCGTGGTCGAGCAGCAGGTCCGCACCCAGCGCCTGCGCGCGGGCGAGCTTCTCGGCGCGGCCCGACGTCACCCACACGGTCGCGCCGCGCGCCTTGCAGATCTGCAGCGCCGCGAGCGACACGCCACCGCCGATGCCCCAGATGAGCACCTGGTCGCCGGCGCGCACCCGCGCGCGCGTCACGCACATCCGCCATGCCGTCAGCGTCGCCAACGTGAACGCCGCCGCGACGTCATCGCCGAGCGTGGACGGGATCACGCGCACGTTGGTGGCCGGCACCACGAGCTCCTCCGCGAGGCTGCCCGGCAGGTGCTCCCCCAGGAGCCGGAAGCGGATGCACAGCGAGTGCTCGCCGGCGAGGCAGAACTCGCACTGGCGGCAGGAGATCCCCGGATTCACGAGCACCCGGTCCCCCACACGCGGCGCGGCGCTCGCCGCCGCGACATCCGCGCTCACCTCGCTGATGATGCCGCTCGCGTCGGCCCCCATCGTCCAGGGCGGCGTGATGGTCACGCCCGGCAGGCCACCGAGCGTCCAGAGGTCGAGTCGGTTGAGTGCCGCCGCACGCACCCGTACGCGCACGTGGCCCGTCGCAGGGAGCGCGGGCGCGGGCACGTCCGTGCGGCACCGCAACTGCTCCAGGCCACCGTGGGCATCGATGGTCAGTGCGCGCATCGCCGCCGCTCGCCG
Source organism: uncultured Gemmatimonadota bacterium (assembly GCA_902825965.1). Classification (GTDB taxonomy): domain Bacteria; phylum Gemmatimonadota; class Gemmatimonadetes; order Gemmatimonadales; family Gemmatimonadaceae; genus Pseudogemmatithrix. The sequence continues at coordinate 44,290 of CADEDA010000005.1, forward strand.
TCTGTGATGGTCATCCGCGCCGCACTCCCGGCCCACTCGTTATATTCGGGAGCGATGGCCGCGCGGTCGCGCGACCCCTCCTCCCTCGACATCTCTGCCGCGATGATCTCGATCAAGGTCCCGCCGCTCGGCGAATCCATCACCGAAGCCACCGTCTCCCGCTGGCTCAAGCAGGAAGGGGACGCCGTCAGCGTGGGGGAGACGCTCGTCGAGCTCGAGACGGATAAGATCACCGTCGAAGTGCCCGCCCTCAATGCCGGCGTGCTCACCAAGCGCCTGAAGCAGGAAGGGGACGTGGTGCAGCTCGCCGAGGCGCTGGCCGAGCTCGACGAGAACGCGAAGGGCGCGGCACCGGCCGCGAAGCCGGCGGCCTCCGCCCCCGCCGCTGCCGCAGCCGCTGCCCCGACGACGGCCGCCGCACCGGGCGACCTGCGCGCGGCGCCGAGCGCGTCGCGCCTCGCCGCGGAACAAGGCATCGACCTCACCAACGTCGCCGGCACGGGACGCGGTGGCGTGGTCAGCAAGCCCGACGTCATCGCAGCGGCGGAGGCCGCCGCCAACCGTCCGGCTCCCGCACCTGCAGCGGCACCCGCTGTGACAGCGGCAGCGACACCCGCCGCCGCGCCGACGGCCCCGGCCGCTCCTGCGGCAGCCGCCGTGACGCGAGCGAGCGGCACGCGCGAGACCCGCGAGAAGATGACGACGCGCCGCAAGCGCATCGCCGAGAACCTGCTGCAGGCGCAGCACGCCACGGCTCACCTCACGACCTTCAACGAGATCGACATGTCCGTCGTCTCGGCGTTCCGCGAACGCATGAAGGAGAAGGTGGAGAAGGAGCACGGCGTGAAGTTGAGCTTCATGCCGTTCTTCGCGCGCGCGGCCTGCATGGCACTCAAGGCCTATCCCATCGTCAACGCCCAGCTCGACGGCGACGCGATCCTCTACAAGCACTATGTGAACCTCGGCATCGCCGTCGCCAGCGACGCCGGTCTCGTCGTGCCCAACGTGAAGGACGCCGACCAGCTCGGCATGATCGGCTTCAGCAAGGCGATGAACGCCGTCGCCAAGCGCGCCCGCGACGGGAAGCTCACGATGGACGACCTCACCGGCGGGACGTTCACCATCACGAACGGCGGCGTCTTCGGCTCCCTCGTCTCCACGCCGATCATCAACTACCCGCAGGTCGCGATCCTCGGCTTGCACAAGACGCAGGACCGCCCCATCGCCGTCAACGGCGAAGTCGTCATCCGGCCGATGATGTACGTGGCACTGAGCTACGACCACCGGATCATCGACGGACAGCAGGCGGTGCTGTTCCTGGTGCGCATCAAGGAGCTGATGGAAGACCCGACGGCGATGCTGCTCGACGGCTGAGCCTCAGCGCAACCCCATCGCGGCGATCGCCGCCCGGAGCCACCAGGGTTCCGGGCGGTGTTGCGTCTGGAGGGTGCCGGCGACCGCGCCGAGCCGGCGGGCGAGTTCGAACCGCGCGAAGCGGGCGCCGTCGGCACCGTGCACCCGTCGCGCCTTGAGCGCCGCGCGTACCCCCGCGATGACACTCAGGTCCTCGCGAACCGCGAGATGCTCGGACCCGAAGCACTCCGCCCGCGCGACGCGCAGCGACGCCGCGAGACCGAACTCGAGGCGCGCGAGGTAGTCCTCCGTGCAGCGTGCGGGCGGGATGAGGTGCACCAACGATTGGGCGGCGACCACACCCACGAGTTCACCCGCCGCCACGGCCCCGAAGACGATCTGGGCGTCGTCCCCGGCGGAGAGCCGCGTGCCCGAACGACCGGTGAGCGAGTAGCGGCCCTGGGCGGACGCCGCGGCCCAGCGGACGATCGCCTCGCGTCGCGTGACCATGCCCGAGCCCACCGGGAAGAACGTCGCCCAGTGCTGCGCGCTGCCGAACTCGTCCGCCGCGTGCCGCCGCTCCTGGAAGAACGGACGCATCTCGCGCTCCACCCATGGAGCGACCGGGCCCGTGAACTCCACGTGGATCCGCCCCGCCCCCCACACCGAGACCTGCGGCCGTTCGGTGGCCACGCGGATGACGGCGCCGAGGTAGTCGGGCGCAGGCACGTTGTCGTCGTCGAACCACACCAACAGCGAACCCGCACTCTCGAGCACCGCCAGCCGCCGGGCGATGGCGAGCCCGGGCGCGTCCGTGCGAAGCACCCGGGCCCAAGGCGCGTCACGCAGGAACGATCGGATGAGGTCGGTCTCCACGAGCGGGATCCCGCTCGCCGAGTCGATGAGGAGATACTCGCGGGTCCAGCCGGCCGGCACCTCCAACGCCGCCACTGCCGCCACCACCCGCGACAGCAGGGCGGGGTCCGGGGAACGGGTGCAGGTGACGAGGGAGAGAGTCGGCATCGGTCGCTTTCAAGTTACAGCGACAGCGTCACCACCGAGCACGGCGCGCGCGGAGTCGGGGTCTCGACATTCCGCTCAGGTCGCGAACCGACGGACGCCATCCACCAGCCGCGCCTCGTTGAAGTTGATCAACAATCCCCGATGGTGCCCCGCCAGACGCAGGTAGGTGCGCAATCGGGCGTCGTGTACCGGCAGCAGGCGCTCAACGCTCTTCAGTTCGACGACGAGGTGGTTCTCCACCAGCAGGTCGAGCCGGAGGTGCGTGGGGAGGCGAACGCCGTCGTGGTCGAGCGGCAAGTGAACGCCAGTCAGGAATGACATGCCCCGCCGACGCAGTTCATGGGCCAGGCAGAGCTGGTACACCGACTCGAGCAGGCCCGGGCCGAGAGCCCGGTGCACCGCAATCGCCGCCCCGATGACGTCGCGTGTGAGCGCGTCCCCGTCACGCGGACCCCGGAAACGCGGACCCGGGGCGCGCGGACCCCGGGCACTCGGTGACCTCGCTGCGCTTGGCACTGACATCCGGTCGAGCATAGCCGATGCACTCCCACCCGCCGCATCGCGCCTCCGCTCGGCGCATCATTAGATTCCCCAGGTCACCAACCCTCTCCCAGTGCCCGACCCCCAGCTCCCCAAAGACCCCGACGTCGTCGTCATCGGCGGAGGCCCCGGCGGCTACGTCGCCTCCATCCGTGCGGCGCAACTCGGGCTGTCCGTCGTCTGCGTCGAACTCGACAAGACCCTCGGCGGCACCTGCGTCAACGTCGGCTGCATCCCTTCCAAGGCCCTGCTCGGCTCCTCGGAGCACTTCGAGTTCGCCCGACTGCACGCTGCGGAGCACGGCATCGAGTACGCCGGCGTGTCGTTCGACCTCGCGAAGATGATGAAGCGCAAGGACGACGTCGTCGCGCAGAACACCAAGGGCGTCGAGTTCCTCTTCAAGAAGAACAAGGTCACCTGGGCCAAGGGCTTCGGCACCCTCAAGGCCGGCAACGTCGTCGAGGTGAAGGCACTCGACGGCACCGTCACCACCTACCGCCCCAAGCACGTCATCATCGCCACCGGCTCCGTGCCGATGGAGCTCCCCTTCCTGCCGTTCGACGAGGAGCGCGTGCTCTCCAACGTCGGGGCACTGCGGATCCCCGAGGTGCCCAAGCACCTCATCGTCATCGGCGGTGGGGTCATCGGTCTCGAACTCGGCTCCGTGTGGCGCCGGCTCGGCGCCATGGTCACCGTCATCGAATACGCCCCCACCATCCTGCCCGGCAACGACGCGGATGTGATCAAGGAGGCGTCGAAGATCTTCGCCAAGCAGGGCCTCGAGCTGCATGTCGGCACCAAGGTCACCGGCGGACACCGCGAGGGGTCACGGATCGTCATCGGTGTCGAGCAGAACGGCGGCGCGCGCACCTTCGGCGCCGACTATGTGCTCGTCTCCATCGGGCGGCGACCGGCCCTCACCGGTATCGACGCCAAGGCCCTCGGCCTCACCCTCGGTCCGCGCGGCGAGATCGTCGTCGACGACCAGATGCGCACCAACCTGCCCAATGTGTATGCCATCGGCGACGCCGTCGGCGGCAAGCTGCTCGCGCACAAGGCCGAGGACGAGGGCGTGATCGCCGCCGAGGTGATCGCCGGCAAGAAGGCCCACATGCATTACCACAACATGCCGGGCGTGGTCTACACGTGGCCCGAGATCGCGACCTGCGGCCTCACCGAGGCCGAGGTGAAGGCGAGCGGGCGCGCGTACAAGGTGGGCAAGTTCCCCTTCAGCGCGAACGGCCGCGCGCGCACGATGGGCAACACCGAGGGCTTCGTGAAGTTCGTCACCGATGCGAAGACCGACGAGATCCTCGGCTGCCACATGATCGGCCCCAACGTGAGCGACCTGCTCAGTGAAGTGGTACTCGCGATGGAATACCGCGGCACCGCCGACGACGTCGGCGCGACCGTCCACTCGCATCCCACGCTGAGTGAAGTCGTGAAGGAAGCCGCGCTCGGCGCGCTGGGACGCGCCCTGCACATCTGAAGCCCGGAGGGGCGCGCTCGGGAGTCCGGGCCGCGCCGCGGCCGCGCCGACTCAGAGGTAGCGCGCCTGGATGACCTCGAGGTGGTGCAGCAGGTGGCCGGCCGTGATCCACGCGAGGGCGCGCACCGTGATCGGCTTGCCGTTCGCGATCCCCTTGCGTGACCACGCCTCGGGCGGCAGCCCCTCGAACAGCGTCACCGAGGCGTCGCGCACCGATTCGAGTTCGTTCATGAGGGCACCCATGTCGCGCGCCGTCGCCCCGCTCATCGGCGCATAGGCGTTCTCGTCCCATCCGGGGAGCTCCGTGGCGTCCCCGCGCGCGAATCGCAGCGCCCGATACGCGAAGATGCGCTCCGCGTCCGCGCAGTGCAGCAGCACCTCCTTGAGCGTCCACTTGCCGGGCGCATACGCCCGGTCGCCCTGGGCTTCGCTCACGTCGTGCAGCAGCGCCGCCGCGATCTCCGCCCCGCCGATCAGCGCCTCCACCACGTCCCCGTCCGGCACCTGCGCGACGTACCCGGCGTAGAACGGCGGGTACTCCGAGGGATCGGGTCGCTGCGAGCGGTGCGCGGGCATCGAGGAGCCTCCAAGGATGGGTCGGGGGAATCTACGCCGAATCCGCGGTCGCGGCGCTCGCGTCCCCGGGTGCGGATGCGAAAGAGGGGGCTGCCAGCAGGCAGCCCCCTCGTGAGCGTCGACCGCGTGCGACTCAGTCGTCCGCGAGCTTCGACAGGATCTGCTTCGGCAGGTACGCCGGCGTCACCATGCGGCGGCGGCGGCCCGTCTCGGCGCTGATCCGCTTCCACAACTCGAGCTCGCGCTCGGCGGCGGAGAGCTGCGTCTCCGCGACCTTGTCGCCGTCGAGGAAGGCGTGGACCGCCGGGGGAAGCTCCGTGCGCGGAGGCGTCACCTCACGGTCCGACGCGATCGCATCGGTGGGCGTGACGGCACGGGGTTCGGCGAGCGGCTCACGTGCCGCATCACGGGGGTCGAGGTTTTCACGCATCACTGATACCGATCCTCCAAGAGCTTCTGCAGCGCCTCGCGGGCGCGATGGACACGCATCTTCAGGGCACCGACCGTCGCGTCGAGCAGCTCCGCCATCTCCTCGTAGGAGCGACCTTCGACGTGCTTCATCACGAACGCTTCCCGCAACGAGGACGGAAGTGACTGCAGCGCGCTGTCGAGATCGCGCCGCATCTCCCCCCGGTCGAGCTCCTCCTCCGGTGTCTCGAGCCCCGAAGGCTGATCGTCCTCCTCGTAACTGAGGTGCGTGCGCCGGATGTTCTTGAGCCAGTCCTTGCACCCATTGGCCACGATCCGGAACACCCACGCATCGAACCGGCCGCGCACTTCGGCGAGATGGTGAAACGCCTTGATGAACGAGACCTGCAGGATGTCTTCCGCGACGTCCGCGCTGCCCGTCATCCCGTAGGCGTGGCGATACAGCGGATCGCTGTACCGCTCGATGAGGATGCCGAAAGCGTTGCGGTCCCCGGCGAGCACGCGGTCGATGACCGCCTGATCGGCGTCGAGCGGGTCGTCTGTGTGGGTCGGCTCAGTCGTCTTGAGAGGCACGACGCTAGTGTAACCCAACCACCGCGTCGCGGACAGTGCCGAACCCCACCGATCGCCCCGGTCGAACCCGGTTCGTCGCATAGGAGGGACGAGCCACCGCAGGGGAGGTCACGGACGCGCCACGGACCGGCGGCCGCCCCCCGACGCGTGACCGTTCAGTCGAAAACACCCCAGCCACGCGCGCGGATGTCGGCGCCCTGTTCGTCGAGGCGCGGCGGTGGTCGGCGCACGCGCGCCGGCGCCATCGGCGCCACGCCGGTGAGGGCCGAGGCCTCGACGGATTCGAGGGCCTCGAGCACCGGCTTCACCACGCCGCAGGGCACACCCGCGTCCTCCAATCGCGCCAGCCAATGGGCCGCGCTCTCGCGCCGCAGCGCCGAGGCCATCGCCCCCACCACGCGCGAGCGGGCCGCAAGCCGACCGGCGTTCGTCGCAAGCGTCGGGTCCGTCGCCAGGGTCTCGAGCCCGAGCGCGCGGACACAGGCCACGTACTGCGCGTCGCTGCCCACGGCGATCACGATCGGCCGGTCCGCGGCCTCGAAGAGCTCGTACGGCACGAGGTTGGGGTGCGCATTGCCCCAACGCCGCGCCTCGACCCCGGTAACGAGTGCATTCTGCGCGACGTTCACCAGTGCGGCCGTCGCACTGTGTGCGAGCGAGACCGCGAGGTGCCGCTCGCCGCGGCGCCCGCCCGCGAGTGCCGCCAGCACCTGGATCGCCGCGTCCTTGCCCGCCAGCACGTCCGCGAGCGCCACACCGACCTTCATGGGCCCACCATGCGCCTCGCCGGTGATGGCCATCCACCCGGACTCGGCCTGCACGACGAAGTCGTAGCCGGGGCGTGGATTCGACAGCCCGAAGCCCGTCACCGTGCACCAGAGCAACCGCGGGTGTGCGACGAGCATCGCGGCGGGTCCGAGCCCGCGGCGCTCGAGCGTACCGGGCCGGAAGTTCTCGACGACCACATCCGCGTCGGCGATAAGCTGCGCGATGAGTTGCTGATCCGCGCGGTTGGCCAGGTCGGCGGCAACGCTGACCTTGTTGCGATTGACCGAGAGGTAGTAGGCGCTTTCGCCGCGGGAGTCGAAGGGAGGGCCCCAGCCGCGCGTCTCATCTCCGGCCCCGGGACGCTCCACTTTGATGACCTTGGCGCCCAGATCGCCAAGAATCATGGTGCAGAGCGGTCCGGCGAGCACGCGGGAAAGGTCGAGTATTCGAATGTTTTCGAGCGGTAGAGTCATGTTGATGCGCTTATACTGTTCTTCTAATGTGTCTTTACTCAGCGCAATTGTCGCGTCGAACGCGCGCAAATTCCGCTCGGTCAGTCACTTGCATACGTGACGAAAAATCATATACTTGCGCCCGTTCATTTCGCGCAGCACCTCGCACTGGATCCCACTCCACATGACTGACTCAGCGAAGCCGGCCGATTCGGCCGCTCCCGCCGCTGTCCCGCCCAAGCGTCACCCCGGCCACCGCGGACAGGACGTCCGTGACACCGTCGCCGAAATGGCGGCCAAGGCCCACGAAATCTCCCTCGAAGCCGGTTCCAAGATGGCCGCCGCGATGAAGGACGTCGTCGGCGCCGCCGCGGGCCTCGTCGCCTTCTCCATCGAGTCCGCCCGCGACCTCGTGCAGTATATGGTCCGCCGCGGCCAGATGACGCAGGACGAAGCCGACAAGCTCGTGCGCGAGGCCGAGGAGGCCTGGCTCAAGAAGAACAAGGGCAAGCCGCTGCCGAAGCCCTCGGCCGCCTCCGCCGTGCTCAACAAGCCGGCCGGGAATCTCGCGCATCCCAAGCCGTCTGCACTGCCCGCGACGGTCATCACGGGCAAGCCTGCGGCGAAGGCCGACGCGAAGCCGGCAGCGAAGGCTGCGGCCAAGCCGGCCGCGAAGCCGACCGCCGCCAAGAAGCCCGCTGCGCCCGCGAAGAAGGCCGCCGCACCGGCGAAGAAGGCTCCCGCCGCGAAGAAGCCCGCCCCCAAGAAGTGACCGTGGGCGGCGCGGGCCGATGACGCGCATCCCGCGCGGCGACGCGGTCGCCCTCACGCAAGCCTTGGTCGCCATCGACTCGCGGAACCCGTCCCTCGCGACGGGTTCCGCGGGCGAAGGTGCCGTCGCCACCGCGCTCGCCACCACGCTGCGCGAGTGGGGATGCGTCGTCGAACGCCGGGACGCGCTCCCGGGACGGCCCAACGTCGTCGCCCGGATCGCCGGCAAGGGCCGCGGCCGCTCGCTGCTGCTCAACGGACACCTCGACACGGTCGGCGTCGAGGGGATGACACACGCACCCTACGCACCGACCATCCGCGACGGGCGCCTCTACGGGCGCGGCAGCGCGGACATGAAGGCCGGTGTGGCCGCGATGTGCGCGGCGGCGGTACGCGCGGCCGACGCCGGACTCGCCGGTGAGGTCATCCTCGCCGCGGTCTGCGACGAGGAGTTCGAGAGCCACGGCACGCGGGCCCTGCTCGCCGGCGGACTCCGCGCCGACGCGGCGATCGTCACCGAACCCACGCGACTGGCGATCTGTCCGGCACACCGTGGCTTCGCCTGGGCCGAGGTGACGGTCGAGGGTCGCGCCGCCCACGGCTCGCGGTACGACGTCGGCGTCGACGCGATCACGCACGGTGCACACCTGCTCGCGGAGCTGGATGCCTACCAGCGCACGGTGCTCGAGCGGCGCACGCATCCGCTGCTGGGCCGGGCCTCCCTGCACGCCGGCACCATCCAGGGCGGACTCGGGCTGTCCACGTATCCCGAACGCTGCCGGTTCTCGCTCGAGCGACGCACGCTCCCGGGTGAGGACGGACAGGACTTCGTCGGCGAGGTGACGGACGCCATCGCGCGCGTGCGCGCGCGTGTCCCGGCGCTGCGCGCGCAGGTCGCCCCCGGCGTGGTGCAGGCCCCCAACGACGTCCCGCTGGATCACCCGATCGTGTCGGCGCTGCAGGCCGCCGCGCGCGCGACTGGCCGCGCCGCGAGTGTGGAGGGCCTCTCGTGCTGGACCGACGCCGCGCTCTTCACCGCCGCCGGCATCCCCGCCGTGTGTTACGGGCCGGGCGACATCGCGCTCGCCCACGCGGCGGAGGAATACGTGCCGGTGGATGAGATCACGCGGGCGACGGACGTGCTCACCCGCGTCATCCTCGGCTGGTCCGGCCGCGCGGAGGCCGCGTGAGCCTCACGGTCGCGCAGTACGACGCGCTCGAACGCGCGATCGTCGATCGCGCGCGCGTCACGTTCTTCCGTCGCGGCACGGAATACCTGGTCATCCCCGAGCGTATCATCTCGGTGCAGGGCGCCGAGGCGCTCGTGGCGCGGCATCCGACCACGGGGGCTTCGCTCACGGTGCGGCTCGACGAGACCAGCGGCATGAGCGCGGTGCGATGAGCGCGCGGTTCCCGCTGGTGGCGGTGTTCGCGGACGAATCCTGTCTGGGCAACGGCAAGGAGGGCGACAACCCGGGCGGCGCGGGTGTGCTCGTCGAATACCAGCACGCGGACGGCCGCATCACGCGGCGCGACCTCTGGGTCTCGGAACCGGCGACGACGAACAACCGCATGGCGCTGCGCTCGGTGATCGAGGCCTTCACCGCCCTCTCGGCCAAGCAGGGGCGCTTCAGCGTGCTGTTCACCACCGACTCGCGGTACATCGTCGACGGGATGACGAGCTGGGTGTTCGGCTGGGCGCGCAACGGATGGAAGCGGAAGACGGGGCCGATCGAGAACCTCGCGCTCTGGCACGACGCGTTGCGCGCGACCACCGGCCATGAGTATGCCTGGCACTGGGTGAAGGGCCACGCCGGCCATCCGCAGAACGAGTACGCCAACGACCTCGCGGTACGCGCCGCGACGCAGGGCTCCGCGTCCGGCGGCCTGGTCGCCTCGGAGTTCGAGACCTGGCTCGCGGCGCGACGCGCCAAGGCCGGGGCACACGCCGCCGTCGCGGCGTTCCCGGATGGCGAGCGGTTCAAACCATCCCCATCTTTGCCTCGGACATGAGCCCCTGACCGTGGACGCCCTCGATCTCCTCTTCCGCCGGCTCGTCCTCTCCGCACAAGCGGTGGGGGTGCTGGACCGTCCACTCGAGCTGGGCGAGATCCTCGACCGCCTGGCGCCGTACAGTGCGGCGCGACGCGACGGCAAGATCGAGACGCACGACGACTACCAGCACCTGGTCATGCGGCTGGTGGCCGGCGAACGCGATCTGGTCTTCGCCGACGACCTCATGCAGGACGACCTGCGCGCCGAGCTCGCCTCGCCGAACCCGGACCTGGCGGTGCTGCGCACCTACCTCAACGCGAAGGTGCGGCTCTCCACGGGCGCGATCCAGCAGGTGCTCGCGGGCGACACGGCGATCGACCTCACACCGCCGACACCGATGAAGCCGGGACCGGCGGTGCGTGCGAGCAAACCGGTCAGCGCCGTCACCGCGGCGGCACGGGAGCCGGGCGCCGAGGCGCCCTCGGGACCGATCGCCGAACCGATGACGATGCCGCGCGACAACAGTGCGCTCTTCGAGGCGCTCGGGGGTAATGGAACAGGTTCGGGTGGTTGCCCGTACTGCGCCCAGCCCCTGCCGGAGGGGCGCACCGTCAAGTTCTGCCCGTGCTGCGGGCAGAATCTCCTTGTGAAGCGCTGCCCCGGTTGCAGTGCGGAGATCGAACAGGGATGGAAGTTCTGCGTGACCTGCGGACGCAAGGCGACGTGATCCGTCGGCGGTTCCCGCTCCTCCTCCTCGCGTGGTCGCTCCTCCTCCTCGCCGCCTGTGCGGGGCCGCAGGCCCCGCGCGACGCGCAGGCACCGGTGCTGCGGGGACCCAACTGGCCCGTGAAGTCCCGCGAGCACGTGGACCTCTGGCTGCACGGCTTCGCGCTGCTGCTCGACGACACGGCCAGCGTGCCGCTCTTCGCGCGCGGGTACCGCGAGTACATCACCATCGAGAAGAACAAGCGGGCGGTGTACACGCCGCTCGACTCCCTGCGCAGCAGCCTCGCGGCCACGCTGCGCGCCCGACCCGCGTTGGAAGGCACGCAGTTCCTCGCCCTCTACTTCGGGTCCTGGGAGGAGATGCAACAGGCGTTCACCTACTTCCTCAAGGCCGAGGGCGCCGCGAACCGCACGGGCAACCGTGAGGTGGCGGCGATCATCGCGTTCCTCGCCCAGCAGTACCCGCGCGCGGAGGACCGTGCGTTCGCCGCACGGTTCGTCGACGCTCTCGCGGCGGAACGCGCCGCCTTCCACCATCAGTGGTGGGTCGAGGAGCAGCGCGCGCGGGGGGCCGGACTCGCGCGATTCGACTCGCTGTGGCAGTCGACGTGGCGCCCGGCGCTGCAGCCGTACTTAAGCCACACCAAGCAGCAGAGTGGCGACCTGATCCTCTCGATGGTGCTGGGTGGCGAGGGCCGCGCCGTGCCGGCAGGGAAGCAGCAGAGCCAGTATGCGGTCGCCTGGCCACGCACGGCCGACAGTGCCGAGGTGGCGCTGTTCGTGTTCGCCCACGAGGCGGCGAGTGCCGTCGCATCGGTGGCGATCGCCGATCACCTCACGCCGGCGCAGCAGCGGGAGGGCGCCGGCGCGCGGCTCGCCTCCGCCGGTCTCGTCCGCGGGGGGGCGTTGCTCGTCGAGCGCATCGACGCCGCGCTCGCGGAGCGGTACGCGCGTTGGTACCTCGCGCAGGCCGGCAAGCCCGCACCGACCGGCGACGCGATGCTCGCGCTCGCCGAGGCGTTCCCGATGCCGACCGACATGATCGAGTCCATGCGGCGGCAGATCCGCGCCGCCGGCAGCGGCATCTAGGATGGACCTCCGGCCCCCGCACGACGCATGAGCGAGCTGCCCACCGGCCCGCGATCGGCCCCTGACCTCCCGCGTGCGGCGCTCGAGCGGGTGCTGCTCCGTGCGGCCGAGCTGCACACGGCCCAGGGCGAGCTGCCGGAGGTGATGACGGAGGCCGACCTGCTCAAGCTCGCGGAGGAGGTCGGCATCGCGCCGCTCGCGGTGCGGCAGGCGCTCGCCGAGGAGCGCATGCGTGTGACGTTGCCGGAGGAACGCGGGATGCTCGCCGCGGTCGTCGGGCCGGCCGGCTTCGCGGCCTCGCGCGTGGTGGGGGGCAGCGCAAAGGACCTGCTCGCGCGGCTCGACCGTGCGATGGAGTCGGACGAGAACCTCACCGAGCGGCGCCGCTTCCCCGACCGCGTGGTCTGGGGCGCGCGCGGTGGCTTCGCCGGCGCGGTGCGCGGCCTGGTGCGCCTCGACGGCCGCGGGTTCCCGCTCACGAAGGCCGACGAGGTGAGTGCGACGGTGTTGCAGGTGGAAGCGGGCAAGGTGCACGTGCGCCTCGAGGCGTCCATGGCGACGCGCCGTGCGCGCACGCTGCGCAACGGCCTGCTCGGCGTGCTCGGCGGCGGCGTGGTCACGGCGGCACTGCTGGCGATGAGCGTGATGGCCCCGCTCGCGATCGCGGCCGGGGCCGTGCTCGCGGTGAGTGCCCCGCAGCTCGCGCGTCGCGGGTACCGCCGCGACGCGCAGGCGACGCAGCTGACGATCGAGCAGACGCTCGACCGCCTCGAGTTCGGCGATGGCAAGAAGCGCACGCTGCTGGACCAGCTGCTGCTCCCCAAGACGTGACGGCCGCGCCGACTGGTTCCCCCCGTCGGCGCCCGGTAGTTTTCCCCCGATGCGCAGCCTCGATGCCTACCGCCCTGCCGCGGACCCGCCCGAGCGGATCCGCGAGGCGGAACGTTTCGGGACGGCGATCCTGCCCGAGGTCTCGCGCACCTTCGCCATCAGCATCCGGTTCCTGCCGGGCACCCTCGGCCAGGCGGTGCTCACGGCGTACCTGCTCTGCCGCATCGCCGACACCATCGAGGACGACAACAGCACCTCGCCCGAGCGCCGCGGCGCGCTGCTCGACGCGTTCCTCGCGGCGCTCGACGACCGCGATGCCGCCGAGGCCTTCCCGGCGATGGCCCGCACGCTGCAGGGCGACGCGGCCCACCTCGCCCTCGTCGCCCGCACCGACCTCGTGCTCGTGCTCTTCCGCGCACTGCCCGGGCGCACGCGGGACCGCGTCGCGCACTGGGTGCGCGAGATGGGTGTGGGCATGGCGAAGTTCGTGCGCCAGTACCCCAAGGGCATCCGTATCCAGACGCTGGCCGAGTACCGCGAGTACTGCTACTACGTCGCGGGCACCGTGGGCTGCATGCTCACCGAACTCTGGCACGAGCACGCGCCGGCGATCGGCAAGCCGGAGTTCGAGCGCCTCTGGGCTAAGTGCCAGGCCTTCGGCGAGGCCCTGCAGACGGTGAACATCCTGAAGGACATCGCCTGGGACGCGCAGCACGAGAACTCGATCTACATCCCGGCCGACGACCTCGCCGCGCAGGGCAGCGGACACGACACCCTGCTCTCGCCGGCCCACCTCGAGCACAACCACCGCGTGGTGTCGCGATTCATCGAGCTCGCGCGCACCGACCTGGACCAGGCACTCGAGTACACGCTGCTCATCCCGCGGCGCGCGTTCCGCATCCGCGCGTTCTGCATCCTGCCGCTGCTCTTCGCGTATGCCACGCTGCGCGACCTCTCCGGGTCGCGGGCCATGCTCACCGTCGGCGGGCAGGTGAAGATCTCGCGGCGTGAGGTGAAGGCCCTGATGATCGTCGGCCTGCTCTCGCTGGTGAGCAACGCCGCACTCCGGCGGTTGGTGCGCCGCGTGAAGGCCCGGCCCTTCACGCTCGCGCCGGTCGGCGGCTGACCGGCGCCACGCGCGCCGACCGATGACGCTCCAGCGGCCCGCCCGGTTCCTCGGCGTCTTCCGCACGGACGACGCCGCCCGCGCCGTCTACAGCGAGGGCGCCGGCGTCGGCCGCATCGTGCCGCAGGCCGTCGCGGTGCCGCACGACGTGGGCGACCTGGTGCACCTCATGGAGTGGGCCTCGGCACAGCGCGTGCCGCTCACCCCCCGGGGGTCGGCGAGTTCGATGGCCAACGGCGCACTCGGCGCCGGCGTCGTGGTCGACCTCGTGCGCTTCGACCGCCTCGGCGTCCTCGCCCATGGCGCGCACTCGCTCCACGCGGGCGCGGCGGTCACCCGCGACCGCATCCAGCAGGCGGCACTGCTCGCCGGGCGCAGCTTCCCGATCGACCCGTCGAGTTCGGCGTTCGCCACCATCGGCGGCATGGTCGCCACCCACGCCGCGGGCGCGCGCAGCGTGAAGTACGGACCGCTGCGCGATTGGATCCTCGGACTCGAGTGCGTGTTCGCCGACGGCACGCATGCCACGCTGCGTCGCGGCGACCGCGGCGAGGAGGTGCCTGCCCTCCAGCGGTTCCTGCGCGACGTCGCGCCGCGGGTGCGGGGTGCCGACCCGGCGCGCCTCCGCCACGCGGGCGTGCGCAAGCAGTCCTCGGGCTACGGGCTCGCGGCCTGGCGCGACACGGGGGATGCGATCGACCTCCTCATCGGCAGCGAGGGCACGCTGGCCTTCATCGTGGGCGTGGAGGTACGGCTGACCCTGCAGCCCGGCGGCCGCGCGAGCATCCTCGCCGGCTTCAACGACCTCGAGTCCGCCGCGGCGGCCGCGGTGCAGCTCGCCGCGCACGGCGCGAGTGCGGTGGAACTGCTCGACCGTTCGTTCCTCGAGATCGCGGCGGACGGCGCTGAGCCCCTGCCACTGCCGAAGGACCTCGAGGCCGTGCTGATCGTCGAGGCCGAGGGCGCGGACCTCGAGGCCGCGCGTGCACTCGCGCGTGCGCTCGCCGGCCACAGCGAAGCCGCGGGTGCCACGCACCTCGAACTCGCGCTCGCTGCCGACGACGAGGCGCGACTCTGGCGGCTGCGGCACGCAGCGAGCCCCATCCTCAACCGGCTCGCGCCGCGCTGGCAGTCCCTGCAACTGGTGGAGGACGGCTGCGTGCCGCCCGCACGCTTCGCGGAGTACGTCCGCGGCGTGCGCGCCGCGCTGGCGGCGACCGCGACACGTGGCGTGATCTTCGGGCACGCGGGCGACGGGCACGCACACGTGAACGCCCTCGTCGACACCACGGACCCCGGCTGGCGCGCGCGTTGCGAGACGCTGCTGGCCTCGGTGACGGCCCTGGTCGCGTCGCTCGGCGGCACACTCGCCGGCGAGCACGGCGATGGGCGGCTGCGCACGCCGCTGCTGCCGCAGCTCTGGCATGCGGAGGCACTGGCGCTCTTCGCCGCCACCAAGGAGGCGTTCGACCCCGAGGGCCTGCTCAACCCCGGTGTGAAGGTGCCGCTGCCGGGTGCACGGCCGCTGGAGCTGCTCAAGTACGACCCGGCGCTGCCCGCGCTGCCGCCGGTCGCACGCGAGGCGCTGGACCGCGTCGTGCGCGAGAAGGCCTGGAACCACTTCCGGCTCGACCTCATCCCGCCGCCCTGAGTGGAGAAGCCGGACGCGGCGGTTATCTTCCTCTCACCACTCCCCACCCTCCTTCGCCGTCCGATGCCGCAATTCTTCACCGCACCCAAGGTCACGGTCCTCTCGCGTCCGGCCTTCACCGAACCCGGACACCTCGGCGTGCAGTGGATGGGCGAAGGCACCGACGGCGAGCGCCTCGCCGAGTTCGCCGGGCGGCTCTGCTACATGAGCCAGCGGAATCCGGCCGGCCGCAGTACCCGGGAGTACCTCGAGAACATCAAGAAGCAGGGACACGGCTCGGTGCTCGAGCATGCGAACTACTCGCTGCTGCTCGAGGGTGTGAGCCGTTCGCTCACGCACGAGCTCGTGCGGCACCGCGCGGGGTTCGCGTACAGCCAGCTGAGCCAGCGCTACGTGGACGAGAGCGATGCGGCGTTCGTCGTCCCGCCGGCCATCATCGGCGATGAGGCGCTCACCGCGGCCTGGCAGGCGCAGATCGAGAGTGCGCAGGCGACGTACATCGCCCTGGTCGAGAAGCTCATGGACCGCTACAAGTGGGTCGACGACAAGGTCCATCGCCGCAAGATGGCCCGCGAGGCGGCCCGCGGCGTGCTGCCCAACTCGACCGAGACCAAGATCGTCGTCACCGGCAACGCCCGGGCATGGCGCACGATGCTGGAGCTGCGCTCCAGCGAGGCCGCGGAGTTCGAGATCCGGCGCATGGCGCTTGCGGTACTGCGGGTGATGCAGGCGGAGGCGCCGGCCTTCTTCTCCGACTTCGAGATCTACACCGCCGCGGATCGCGTCGAGGCGGGACGGATCGGCTACCACAAGGTGTGAGCCGCGCCGCGGGGGACGCGACCGTCGTCGACGTCTGGCGCGTCGCCCTCGACGCCACGCGTCCCCCGAGCGCCGCGGCCCTCGCCTCGCTCGAACCCTGGGAACACGAGCGCGCGGCGAAGTTCGCCACCGACACGCTCCGGCATCGCTGGCTGGGCGCACACGTCGCGCTGCGCCACCTGCTCGCCGACGCACTCGGCGTCGCGCCCGCGACCATCACCTACGGCAAGGGACCGCAGGGGAAGCGCTTCATCGCCGCGCCGGCCGCGCAGGGACTCGAGTTCAACTTCAGCGATTCCGGTGACCTCGCGCTCGTCGCGCTCGCCCGCGGCGGACCGATCGGTGCGGACATCGAGGCCCGGCGCGCACAACCCGACCTCGCCGCCGTCGCGGAGTCGCACTTCTCGGTCGAGGAGCGGCAGGCCCTGCTCGCGTTGGACAGCGCCGAGCAGCTCGCGGCGTTCTACCGCCTCTGGACGCGCAAGGAGGCCTACCTGAAGGCCCTCGGCGCGGGACTCGGGTACGGACTGGGACGGTTCGCCGTGACCATGGACGCCGAGGATGCGCGCCTGGTGCACGTGGACGGCGACCACCGCGTGGCGGCATCGTGGCGTATCGCCGTGGTCGCGGCGCCGGAAGGCTACGAGGCCTGCGTCGCTGCACCGTGGCCGTTCGCCGCGATCCGCGTGCACGACCTCGACGTGCGCCGTCTCGACTGAACTAGGGACGCACGGGTACCGGCACGTTGCGCGGGGTCGTGGTGCCGTCGCCCAGCGCACCTTCCAGGTTCTGCCCCCAGCAGAACGTGCGTCCGAGGTCGCGGATCGCGCAGCTGTGCCCGCCGCCGATGCCGAACGCGTCCCACGCGAAACCGCCGCTCACGAGCACCGGGGTCGTGCGGTTGTCGGTGCTCGCATCACCCACCTGCCCCGCCGTGTTCTGTCCCCAGCAGTAGAGCGCACCGGCGGCCGTGCGCGCGCAGGTGTGCACGCCGCCCGGCAGGATCTCGGCGAAGGTCACCCCACCGCTCACCAGCGTCGGCGTCGAGCGCTGTGTCACCGTGCTGCCATCACCGATGCGGCCGGAGGATCCGTTCTGCCCCCAGCAGTATGCGTCGCCCGCCGTGGTGATGCCGCAGGTGTGTGTGCCGCCGGCCTTGAGCCGCGCGAACACCAGACCACCCGCCACCGGCGTGGGCACGATCCGGTTGCCGGGCGCCGTGTTGGCGTCACCGGTCTGCCCGAAGCCGTTCGATCCCCAGCAATAGGCGGCACCCGCTGCCGTGAGCCCGCAGGTGTGCAGCGTCCCGGCACTGATCGAGGCGAACGTGAGTCCGCCCTGCACCAGCGTGGGCTGGTTGCGGCTGAACAGCGTGTTGTCCCCGAGCTGGCCCACACCGTTGGTGCCCCAGCAGTACGCGGTCCCGGTGAAGGTGAGGCCGCAGCTGTGCGTGCCCCCGGCACTGATCGAGGCGAAGCTCAGTCCGCCGGCGACCGGCGTCGGCGCGACGCGACTCACGGTGTCGGCGGTGCCGAGCCGCCCGTTGCTGTTGCTGCCCCAGCAGTACGCGGTGCCCGCCGCGGTGAGCGCGCAGGAGTGCCGTCCCACGACACCCACGCTCACGCTCGCGTAGGTCACGCTGCCGCGCGCGCGCACCGGCCGGAGCCGATCGATGGTGGAGCTGTCGCCGAGTTGTCCCTCGACGTTCCGGCCCCAGCAGAACACCAGCCCGGCCTCCGTCAGCCCGCAGCTGTGCCGGTCACCGCCCATCACGCTCGTGAGGATCATGCCGCGCGAGACCAGCACGGTCGCGGTTCCCGTGACGCCCTCGCTCAAGGCGGTCACGGTCGCGGTGCCGGCGACGCCGGACGTGACGACACCGGTGTTGGGGTCGATCGCGGCCACGGCACCGTCCGAGCTGCTCCAGGTCACGGTGCGCCCACCGAGCACGTTGCCGTTCCGGTCGCGCAGCACGGTGCTCATCGGCTGTACCTCGCCGAGCAGCAGCGACGCCGATCCGGGCAGCACCTCCACGCTGTCCACCGGCACGGGGATGACCGTGATGCTCGCCGTATCCGCCACGGGCACACCACCGATCCCCGCCGTCGTCGCGACGATGCCCACCGTGCCCAGCGACACGCCGCGCACGAGGCCCGTGCCGTTCACGGTGGCGACCGCGGCATTGAGTGTGGTCCAGGCGATCGGTCGACCCGGCAACGGGACACCACCCGCGTCGCGCGCCGTCGCCGCGAGCTGCGTGGAGTCCGCGAGTTCCACCGAGCCGGCCGACGGCGCGATCTCGACACTCGCGGGCTCGCTCGGGGAGACCTGCACGGTGAACTCGCGCTCCGCCGCTTGGACACCGCTCACCACGCGCAGCGTGAACACCTGCACGCTGGGCGTGGTCGGTGTGCCGCTGAGCGTGCCGTCCGGCGCGAGCACGAGGCCCGCGGGCAGCGTGCCCGCGACCAACGACCACGCGTAGCTGCCCGTGCCACCGGTCGCCGTGACCGATTGCAGGTACGCCGTGCCGACCGTCGCGTTGGGCAGCGTGGTGGTGCTCAGCACGAGCGCCGGCACGATCAGCACCTGCAGCGCGCGTGTCGCGGTCTGCGGACCGCTGGTGACCTGCACGGTGAAGGAGGCGGTGCCCGGCGTGGTCGGCGTGCCGGAGAGGACGCCACTCGACAGGAGCGTCAGGCCGGCG
The DNA here is from genome assembly GCA_902825965.1 of uncultured Gemmatimonadota bacterium. GTDB lineage: Bacteria > Gemmatimonadota > Gemmatimonadetes > Gemmatimonadales > Gemmatimonadaceae > Pseudogemmatithrix. The sequence goes on from CADEDA010000005.1 coordinate 63,208, forward strand.
GGGAGCGCGCCGCTCAGGACGCCCCAACTCGCGGCCGTCGTCACACCCGTCGCACGCAGCGTGTCGCTGTACGCGGCGCCGACGATGCCGTCGCGGAGTGCATCGGTGAGCACCGCGAGTGCCGGTGCGACGGTGACGATGAACTCGCGCGAGACGGCCTGTGCGCCGCTGCTGACGCGCACCGTGAACGTGTCCGTCCGCGCTGCGCCGAGGGTGCCGCTGAGCACGCCGGCCGCGGACAGGCTGAGGCCATCCGGCAATCGGTCCGCGGGCAGGCTCCACGTGTAGGTCCCCGTGCCACCGGCCGCGACGAGGGGCACCGAATAGGCGTCGCCGCTGTTCCCGCCGGGCAGCGTGGCGGTGGTCATGCTCAGCGGCGTGGCCGCGACCAGCGTGAACTCGCGCGTGGCGCTCTGCGTCCCGGCGACCACCCGCGCGGTGAACGTGCCGCTGCCGGCCGCCGTCGGTGTGCCCCCGAGCGTGCCGTCCTGGAACAGCACCACACCGGCCGGCAGTGCGCCGCCCTGCAGGGACCAGGTGAACGGCGCGAGGCCACCGGTCGCGCGGAGCGTGTCGCCGTACGCGATGCCGGTCACGGCCTCGCGCAGGCCCGTGCTGGTGATCGCCAGCACGTCCACGATGGTGACGTCGAACGCGCGGGTCGCGGTCTGCGTGCCGCTGCTGACGCGCACCGTCGCCGTGGTGGACTGCGCGGTGGTCGGTGTCCCGCTCACCACGCCGTTGGGCGCGAGCGTGAGTCCGCCCGGCAATGCTCCCGCGATGAGGCTCCAGGCGAAGCCCCCCACGCCACCACTCGCCGCGAGCGAGTCGCGGTACGGCGTGCCCACGATGCCCGCTGGCGGTGTGCCCGCCGCCGCCACCAGCCGCGCCGTGACGTCGACCGTGAAGCGCCTCGTGCGCCGCTTCCCCGCACTCACCACGCGCACATCGAACACATAGCGCCCCGACGTCGTCGGCGTCCCGCTCAGCTGGCCGTTGGCGAGGAGGGTCAGGCCCGGCGGGAGTGCCCCGCTCACGACGGTCCAGGTCTTGGTCCGGCCGCCACCGCTGGCCGTGAGCGTGACGGCGTACGGTTCCCCCTCGATGCCGGTCGCAAGACTCGCGTTCACGATCTCGAAGCGCGGACCGGTGGGACCGTCGCCGCAGCCCAGCGCGCCGAGCAGGGCGAAGGCGCCGAGCAGCATGCGCGCGGCCCCTCGTCGAAGGGCCGCGCCGCGCCGTGCCATGGTGCCGACTGCGAGAACGTGGTGACGCCGATCCAGTGGAACGCTCCTTAGGTCGCTTGCCCCCTGCGCGGCACCTTCGCCGCCGCCTCGGCCGGCATCATCTCGAATCCGTGGAACCGCTGCCGTACCGTGCCATGGCCGTGCGTCAGTGACTGCAGCTTGGTCGCGTACAGGTGCAACTCGCCCATCGGCACCGTGGCGCGCACCAGCGTCCCCACACCGTCCGCCGCCGGCTCCGTCCCCACGATGTGCCCGCGACGACCACTAAGGTCGCCCATCACGTCACCAAGGTACGCATCGGGCGTCTCGACCTCCACCGTCATGAGTGGTTCGAGCAGCGCGGGTCGGCACTTGGGCGCGACGGTCTTGAAGGCGAGGATGCCCGCCATCTTGAAGCTCGCCTCGTTGGAATCCACCGAGTGGTAGCTGCCGTCGAAGCACGACACCTCGAAGTCCACGACGGGGTACCCCGCGAGGACGCCGCGCTCGGCCGCCTCCTGCACCCCCTTGTCCACCGCCGGGATGTATTGGCGGGGAATGACCCCGCCCGAGATCTCGTCCACGAACCGGTAGCCGCTGCCGCGCGCCACACCGCGCACCCGGATCCACGCGTCGCCGAACTGCCCCTTGCCGCCGGTCTGCTTCTTGTGCCGACCCTGGCCCTCCGCCTGCCCCAGCAACGTCTCGCGGTAGGGGATCGCCGGGGCACGGAGCGTCGCCCTCACGCCGAACTGACGCTCCAGGCGCTGCAGGGCGACCTCAAGGTGCCGCTCGCCCAAGCCCTCGATGATCGTCTCGTGCGTCTCGGGCTCGAAATGCACCTGGATCGTCGGGTCCTCGTCGTGGAGCCGATGCAGGCCGAGTTGCAGCTTCTCCTCGTCCGCGCGCACCGCGGACTCGATCGCGAAGCGGACCAGCGGCTCGGGGAACGGGATGGCCGGCATGCGCACCGGGTGCTCGCGGGTGCTGAGCGAGTCGTTGGTGTGCGTGCCCTTGAGCTTCGCCACGCAGCCGATGTCGCCGGGGAACAGCCGCGCGACGTCGAGCCGTTCCTTGCCCTGCGGCACCGCGAGGTGGGCGATCTTCTCCGGGACACCGCGCGTCGCGTTGAACACCTCCGCCCCGTTCTCCAGCACGCCGCTGAAGGTTCGGAAGTACGAGACCTCGCCCACGTGCGTCTCGCTCGTCGTCTTGAACACCAGCGCCGTGAGCGGCGCGTCCGTCCGCGGGTGGATCTCCACCACCCGGTCGCCCTCGGCGCCCTTGAGCGCGTGGATCTCCTCCATCTCGTACGCACTGGGCATCAGCTGGACGAGCAGGTCGAGCAGCGTCCGCACGCCCCAGGTGAGCTGCGACGAGCAGGCCAGCAGCGGGAACAGCTCGGCGCGCTTCATCGCTTCCTTCATCGCGCGCATCTCGTCGTCGCCCGGGATCTCCTCGCCCGCGAAGAACCGCTCCAGCAGCGCGTCGTCGGTGGAGGCCACCGCCTCCACCAGCTCGGCGTGGTACCGCTCGAACCGCGCGCGCTCGGACTCGGGGATCGGCCCTTCCTCGAACTCGCCGGCTTTGGTCCCGGGCTTGAAGAGGTGGGCCTTCTTGGTGAAGAGGTTGATCACGCCGCGGAACTGCGCGCCTGCGCCGATCGGGATCTCCACCGGCACGACCTTCGTGGTGAGCTTTGCCTTGATCGCCGCGTAGGCGGCGTCGAAGTCGGCGTGCTCCTTGTCCATCATCGCGACCACGAAGAGCACCGGGTCCTGCCGCTTGATCGCTTCGCGGAACATCCGCTCGGTGCCGACCTCCACCCCTCCCGTGGCGCCGACGGTGACCAGTGCACCGTCGGCCGCGACGAGCCCGGCGATCGCGTCGCCGGCGAAGTCCGCATAGCCGGGGGTATCGAGGAGGTTGAGCTTGGTGTCCCGCCATTCGGCGTGGGCGACGCCGAGGGAGATGGAATAGCCGTGGGCGGTCTCCTCAGGCGACGTGTCGGTCAACGTCGTCCCGTCCTTTATCGAGCCATGGCGTCGAGACGCCCCAGAAACGAAAGCGAGCGCGTCGACCAGTGTGGTCTTCCCGCTCGCTCCATGGCCCACCACCGCGATGTTCCGGATCGCCTCGCTCTTGTACTCCCGCATGGGACACACTCCTCCGGCCTCCGGCCGGCGTCACTGGGGAGTACAGGTTGGCGACGGGACTCAGGAGCGACAAGAAGGGGGAAGCCGCAACATGTGTGCGGTCTTCCCCCTCTTGGGTTCGCGCCAGTGCGCGAACAGCGGTCGCACGCCCAGGCGTGCTCCCCGCGGTCCTGCTACTCCTCGTCGAAGTCCCCGCCGTCGGCTTCGCGCATCGCCGTCAGCGTGTCCGAGCCGCGGGCGGGTCCCGCCACCGCGAGCTGGAAGCTGAGCGCACGGCGCGTGCCCTCGGGCCACTCCGGCATCAGCAGTCCGGCCAGCAAGCGACGGATCGCCTGGCCGCCCTCGGCCAGCAGGTCGCCCGCCGTCTCCTTGAGCACCGTCAGCGGGATCACCAGGTCCTGCCGGATGAGCTCGCCGGTGCGACGATCCGTCCAGGCCGCATCCCCGACGGCGCCGGTGGTCTCGGTCACGTGCAGCTCCCGCAGCGCGTTGGGCCCGTGTGCCGAGCGGCGGGACTCGACGGCGGCGGCGAGGGCGAGGGCGAGTGACTCCGGCGTGGGCATGCCGTAGAGCGTCACGACGTCGCGCGACGGCGACTCGAGCGTCTCGGGCGACGCCACCGAACTCACCCGCGCGATCGACGGGGATCCCCCCGCCTGCTCCCACTCCACCATCACGTCCATCATCGTCCCGCCCATCCTTCGGTTCAGTGAATCGTGCGACATCCGTCTTCGACCGTTCTACCTCTACTCGTTGAACAGTGTCACAACAGTTGGCGGCGAGCAGCAGGTCGTCGACAAGTGTTTCATCGTCGTGACCGTCGGATGATGGAGCTCACACCCGCCCGACGACCTGCCCTCACCATAGATGCGCGATCCGGCTTAACCTTTCCGCGATGCGGTCGTCGTTCAGGCATATGCGCCCTTCCCGCCTCGCCCTCCTCACGGCCTTCGGCCTCAGCGCCAGCTGCGGTGGCACACCGCGCGTCGCGCCAGAGCCGATGGCGACGATGTCTCCTTCGAGTATCGGTCCCGGCGTCCGCGAACAGACTGCCGACGAACAAGTCGCGCAGGTCCTCAGCCGCCTGACCTTCGGCGCACGCCCCGGCGATGTCGCTCGCGTGCGGGCGATGGGCGTCGATGCCTTCATCGCCCAACAACTGCAACCCGAGCGGATCGCCGACGCACGTCTCGAGGGCTGGATCGACCAGTTCGAGACGCTCGGCCTCAGCTACCGGGAGTTGCAAAAGTTGTACCCACGCCCCGCCGAGGCCCTGCAGCGGCTCAATCCGGAGAACCGTAACTCGTTGACTGCCAAGGACTCCGCCGAGCTGCGAAAGACCGTCGAGGGCTACCGCAAGGTCACCACAGAGGTGATGGCCGCGCGCATCGGACGGGCGCTCATCACGGAGCGCCAGCTCGACGAAGTGATGACCGATTTCTGGCTGAATCACTTCTCGGTGTTCCAAGGCAAAGCGGTCCCGATGCGCTACACGATCGCCGAATACGAGAACCGCACCATCCGCCCGCGTGCGCTCGGCAAGTTCCGCGATCTGCTCGGCGCCGTGGCCAAGAGTCCGGCGATGCTCTTCTATCTCGACAACTGGCAGAGCGCCGCCGACAGCGGGCGTCCCCGCACCGAGACACCGCGCCTGGCGAACCAGCGCAATCGCGGCCTGAACGAGAACTACGGGCGCGAACTGCTCGAGCTCCACACCCTCGGCGTGGACGGCGGGTACACGCAACAGGATGTGATCAACGTCGCACGCGCGCTCACCGGGTGGACCTTCCTGCCCCAGGCCCCGAATCCGCAGCAGCTGCGGCAGCTGGCCGCCGGCGCGGACCGGCCGGCGGGACGCGCGGCCGGGCGCGGGCTGCGCGGAGCGCGCGCGCAGCAGCGCGCCGAGCAGGCCATCGCCGCGCGGATCCCCGAGCCCGGCGTCTTCTATTTCAATCCGGCCGTGCACGACGCCGGCGAGAAGCAGGTGCTCGGCCAGAGCCTGCGCGCCGGCCGTGGCATCGAGGACGGCGAGCAGGTGCTGGACATCGTCGCGCGGCATCCCGCCACCGCCCGGCACATCGCGTTCAAACTGTGCCGACGCTTCGTGAGCGATGCGCCGCCGGAGGACCTCGTCGACCGCGCGGCGGCCGTCTTCACGCGCACCGACGGCGACATCCGTGAAGTCGTGCGGACGATCATCACGAGTCCCGAGTTCTTCTCGTCGCGTGCGTTCCGCGCCAAGCTCAAGACGCCGTTCGAGGTGGTGGTGAGCGCATTGCGCGCCCTCGATGCCGCCCCCGATCGCAGCCAACGCACCGCGCAGGCCGTCGCGCAGCTCGGGCAGCCGATCTACGGCCGCCAGACGCCGGACGGCTGGCCCGATGTGGCGGACGAGTGGATGGGCGCGTCGGCCATCCTCAATCGCATCAACTTCGGGCTGGCGGTCGGTGCGAACCGGCTGCCGGGCGCCCGCGCGACCGCCTTTCCCGGTGCCGACGCCCTGCGCTCGGCCAGCCGCGAAGCCCAGGTCGATGGCGTGATCGCGGCCTTCCTCGGCGGACGCGTGTCGCCCGAGACCCGCGAGATCCTCCTCACCGGCAGGAACCCGCTGCAGCGCGGCAGCCCCACCGACGGCGAGCGCGAGATCCCGCCGCTCCAGGGACTCGCCCAACTCGTGGGACTCGCGATCGGGTCACCCGAGTTCCAGCGTCGCTGACCTCCGCCCTCCTCCTTCGCCTCCCTCATGTCCAGCCGCCGCACGTTCATCCGCTCGGGCGCCCTCGCGTTGGTGACCATGGGCCTCTCCCCGTCCTTCCTGCGCCGCGCCGTCTACGGGCTCGAGTTGCCCAAGGCCGCCAAGGGCAAGGTGCTGATCTGCCTCTTCCAGCGCGGGGCGGCGGACGCACTCAATGTGCTCGTGCCGCACGGGGACGCCGAGTACTATCGCCTGCGCCCGAACATCGGGATCGCGCGTCCGGCACGGAGCGCGGGGGCGGCGGGGGCCATCGACCTCGACGGGTTCTTCGGCCTGCACCCCGCGCTGTCGCCGCTCAAGCCGCTGTGGGACCGCGGCATGCTCGCACCGATCCACGCCGTCGGCAGTCCGAGCGCCACGCGTTCGCACTTCGATGCGCAGGACTACATGGAGAGCGGGACCCCGGACAACAAGGGCACGCGCGACGGCTGGCTGAATCGCTATCTCGCGACCTGCGGGACCTGCGAGGCCGGTGCGGCCGCACCGACGGGTGCGGCCGCGGCCACGCCGTTCCGTGCCGTGGCGATGTCGGCACAGACACCACGGATCCTGCAGGGGCCGGCGCCGGCCGTCGCGATGACGTCGATCGATGCGTTCACCGTGCGCAGTGCCGGTGGCGTGAGCGACCGGCTCGAGGCGCTGTACCGCACCGGCTCCGCGGACCTCGTGCACGCGACGGGCGCCGAGACCTTCGATGCCGTGAAGCGGCTGCGCGAGGCCGATCCGCAACGCTACGCGCCGGCCAATGGCGCGGAGTATCCGCGCAGCGAGTTCGGGCAGCGACTGCGCCAGATCGCGCAGCTGGTGAAGGCGGACGTCGGCCTGGAGATCGCGTTCGCCGATGTCGGCGGCTGGGACACGCACATCAACCAGGGCGCGGCCACCGGGCAATTGGCGAACCGACTCACGGACTTCGGCGCGGCGATCGCGGCGCTGGTGACCGACCTCGGCGACCGCATGGATGACGTGGTGATCCTGACCATGTCGGAGTTCGGCCGGATGGCGCGGCAGAACGGCAACGGGGGCACCGACCACGGCCATGCAGGATCGATGTTCGTGATCGGCGGTCGCGTGCAGGGGCAGCGCGTACACGGCCGCTGGCCCGGCCTCGCGCGGGAGCAGTTGTACGAAGGCCGCGACCTCGCGCTCACCACGGACTTCCGCAGCGTCTTCCACGAGGTTGCGACGCGACATCTCGGGGCACGAGACGTCGACGTGCTGTTCCCCGGATTCACGTCCGCCGCCGCGGTAGGTGTATTGGGTTAGCGGTACGGTGTGATATCGACGACTGCGTCGTCGATGCGCCGGTGATTATGCTTCCGGCGATGTCCCCCCGTGCTCCCGTCCGGATCTCGCGACGCCTGCTGTGCCCGCGGCGCCCGCTGCCGCTGCGCCCGCTGCCGCTGCGCCCGCTGCCGCTGCGGCGCCTGCCGCGTGTGCTACGTGCAGCTGTGCTCGTCGCGGGTTGTGCCGGCGCGCCGGTGCTGGCGCAGGGTCAAACGCGTGCAGGCAGCAGTGCAGGCACCAGTGCCAGCTCCAAGACCAGCCCCCAGACGGCGGCAGCGGGTACAGCGACGGCGCCGCGCGCGCCGAACCGCATGGGCGTGATCCCTGTGCTCGAGTATCACCTGATCGGGGAACGCGAGAGCCGGTGGTCGCGCCACTGGCAGCGGTTCGCAAAGGACTTGGAACTCCTGCACGCGCGCGGCTACCGACCGATCACCGTGCGGCAACTCGTGCGCAAGCAGGTTGACGTGGGCGCCGGGCTCTCCCCGGTGGTGATCACGTTCGATGACGCGTCGCCGGGGCAGTTCCGCTACGTGCAGCGCGGCGACTCCCTGGTGGTGGACCCGACGTCGGCGGTGGGTGTCTGGGAGGCGTTCGCGGCCAAGCATCCGGAGTGGCGTGGGCGCGGCGTGTTCTGCGTGCTTCCCGGTGCGAGCGAGGGACATGCCTTCTTCGGCGACAAGGGCATCCAGGGGCAGCAGACGTCGTGGCGGCACCGGAAGATCGCGCATCTGGTGAAGACGGGACACGAGATCTGCAATCACACGCTCTGGCACGCGAACCTGTCGAGGATGAGCGACGCTGTGGTGCAGGAACAGATCGCTCGGGCACAGCTGGCGGTGGATTCGGCGGTGGGCGGTTACCCGGTGCGCACGATGGCGCTTCCGTTGGGCATGTGGCCGAAGAACCGGTCGCTGCTCACCGCCGGCTCATGGCGCGACGCGAAATCCGGGAAAGAGCATCGTTATAGTATTGATGCTGTCCTTATGGTGGCTGGTGGACCGTCGAAGAGTCCATTCGATCCAGAGTTCAATCCGCTCAAGATTCCGCGAGTCCAGGTCTTCGGCAACGAGCTGGAGTCATTGCTCGATCAACTAGACCGTCGGGGCTTGCGTTTCGTGTCTCATGGCACAAGTTCTGCCAAGTAAGGGTCGAATAGTGTCAGCTTGTAACGTGAAACGTTGTCTTGTGCGTCTTGGCTGACGAGGCTGCTGGGAACTGAAGGAGACTGAATGCCGATCCGCCGTCCACGTGGTCCAAAGCCCGTCCTGCGTCACCTGGCCTTCCTGGAGCTCATGGCTTCGGCGGAGGAAGGCAGCGCGTTGTATCAGGGTTCGCATGCCTCGCTGCTCACGCTTCGCCTACTCGACCATTGGGTTGCGTTGGGGTCGGAGCTCGCCGACGTCGCGGCGACGGCGCATCGGGCCGCGCGCGAGGCCGTGACCGCGATCAGCCAGGACGTCGAGTGGCGCAGCGGTCTGGCGTCGGTGGTCGATGCGATCGAGGCGATCCAGGAGCCGGATCCGCAGCCGGTGCTGCCGCGCGTCTACGCGTTGGCGATGCTGCTGGAGCAGCGCGGCCTGCTGGCCGCCGCGGGTGACGTGTATGCGACCGTCGCGCGCTACGTGGATTCCGCCGCGCATCTCGACCTCGCCTACGACGCGCACATGCGCCATGGCTACTGCCTGCGCCACGCGGGCGAGTTCGACTGGGCGGATCAGGCGTACGCGAACGCCGGCATGCTCGCCGCGCGCGACCGTGATCGGGTGCGCGTGGTGCTCTCGCGCCTGGGTCGTGCGAAGGTGGTCTGGGACCGCGGCAACCTGCCGGCGGCGGACGCCGCGATCCACGAGCTGCTGACCGAGGCCGAGACGCTCGATTCCGCCGCCACGACGGCGCTGATCCTGCACGACCGGGCCGGCCTCGCGTGGCTGCGCAACGACCGGACGAGCGCCATCCGCTGGGTGTTCGAGGCCTTCAACCGATCGCCCGACGAGTACGACCGCGAACGTATGCTCGGCGACCTGGCCGGCTTCCTCGGCGCGATCGGTGCGTACGCGCCGGCCAAGACCGCGCTCCGGCTGCTCGAGGTCCGAGCACGGACCGCCGGGGGTCGCTGGAGTGCGCGCATCAACTTGATGGAGATCGCGTACCGCATGAAGAACACGGTCGCATTCGAGTCCTACCGTCGCGAGCTGGCGCAGGAACCGCTGCCGCCGGCCGTGCGGGCGAACCTGCTGCTGGAGATCGGGCGCGGGCTCATCGAGTTCGAGTCCTACGCAGACGCGCGAACCGCGCTGCTGGAAGCAGCGCGGTTCGCGTCCACGAACGGGTTCAACCAGAACTCCTTCAAGGCTGAGGCCGAGCTCGAGCGACTGGATCGTCTCGAGAAGGGTCAGCGGACCGAGGAGACCACGCGTACCGCTCCGGCCGAGGTCCCGGCCGACATCGATGCGATCCTCAACGAACTGCTGAGCCGCGCGATGGCGGAAGCGAGCTGAGGACCGGCGGGAGCTCCGACCTCAGATCTTGGAGACCTGGATGTCCTGCGACGGGGCCGGGCCGGTCGGGTTGGTGCAGGCAGCGGTCGACAGCACAGCGAAGGTCAGGACGAGGGCGAAGACGAGGCGGGCGTTGCGCATTGGGTAGTGCTCCGGGTGAGTGGTCAGGGGTGGTGTCAGCAAGCTAGGCGCGGTCTGCGTAGCGATAAGTCCGTATTTGCGTCTCTATATTCCGTATTTGTGTCAGGTGTCATTCTTTTAGCCACGAGATCGCGTCGATGATCGTCGCTGCCTGTGTCGAACCGCAGAAGCTCACGCGCCTTCGCGGAGCGGTTGGGGAATCCCACCGCCTTCACGTCGCACTCGATTGGCAGCACGCCGACTCCATCATCCGCCGGCAGCCGGTGGACGTGATGGTGGTCGACCCGCAGTTCGGGTCATCCGAACCGCGCACGGACGCGATTCGCGCCCTCCGTTCCCAGTTTCGGTCGGTTCCGTTCGTGGTTTACTCCGTCCTTGCGGCCCAGACGCTGAAGCCCCTGGTGGAGCTCGGTCGGGATGGGATGGAGCAGCTGGTCCTCTACGGCGTGGACGACGATCCGCGCCAGCTCCGGCGCATGCTCGAGCGGCAGCCCGGCGTGGCGCTCGCCGAGAAGCTCATCTCCCGCTTGCGGGTCCGTTTGCGCGGGCTGCCGGCCGACGTCTCACGTGCCGTCGAGCGCGTGATCCACACGCCGGCGGCGTTCAAGGGGGTGCCCGACCTCGCGGCCGCCGCGAACGTCTCGCGCCGCACGATCTACCGGGAGTGCGAACGGGCGAGCCTCGCCTCGCCGCGCGAGATCATCGCTGGCGCCCGCGTGCTCCGTGCCTACGCCTTCCTGCGCGAGTCGGACTACTCGATCGAGGACGTGGCCGAGCATCTGCGGTTCTCGAGTCCGCACCACCTGACCAAGACCATGCGCTGGGCCTGCGGCATGACGACGGCGCGGGCACGCGACCGGATCGCGCCGGATGAGTTCGTGTCGCTCCTCTGTGAGCGGCTGCTGCCGATGCCGAATGCCACGTCCCGCGCACTCGATGCCGACCTCTGACGCGGCGCGACCGCGGATCCTGCTGCTCGACGATGACGCGGCGGTCGCCAAGGCACTGGCGGCCGTGCTCTCGCGGGCGGGATACGCAGTCACCGTGGCGGGCCATGCACGCGAGGCCGAGGAGTTGTTGGCCGAGCGATTCGATGCGTTGATCCTCGACCTGCGGATGCCAGGGATGCGCGGCGACGCGTTCTACTTCCTGGCGAGCGTGCGCCAGCCCTGGCTCAAGCACCGCTCGCTGTTCATCACGGGTGACATCACCGCGCAGGCCGAGGAGATCGTGGCGGCGACGGGCTGTGCGCTGCTGCACAAGCCGTTCAAGGGCGAGGACCTCGTGCTGGCGCTGCTGCCGATGGCCCCGCTCGCCCCGCGCATCGAGCGCACGGGCTGACCTGGCGCGCTAGGCGCTCAGGACTTCCACTTCCGCAGCGTCCCGAGTGCGCTCGCCAAGGCGCGGCGCTCGTCGTCGCTGCTGGCGTCGGCCAAGAGCATCTCGTAGGTCCCCAGCGCCAGCTTGAGCGCCACCGGGTCGTTCTCGGCGCTGGCCACGCTGGTCGCGTTGTCGGCGAGGGCGGCGTGGGCGAGCTTGTCGTCGGGGAATCGCGTGGTCACCTGCTGCCAGCGCGACATGCGTCCGCGTGGCGACGACTCGGTGAGTGCCCAGAGGTGCCAGGCGGCGCGATTGGCCGGATCCGCGGCCAAGGCGCGTCCGGCGATGTCGCCGACCACGTCCGGCCCGCGCCCGGTCAGCCAATAGGCGTTGGCGAGCGCGACCAGCGCAGCGGCGTTGTCGGGGTCACGTTCGACCACGCGCTCGTAGACGGGGCCGGCCACCTCATGCATCTCACGATACGGCTCGACGGCGGCGATCAGCTCGGCGGCGCCATCGGCCGTCGCGGGTGTGTCGGCACAGACGGCGTCGAGCCGCGCCAGCAGCTTGGGAATGTCGGCGTCGGACCGATACTCCTTCACGATGGCTGCCACGGCAGCCCGCGCATCTCGTGCGGATCGAACCATGGCAGTAAGCTATCGGGTCGTGTGGACCCGTGGCACCGGAGAAGTCTTGGACACCCCCCCAGAGAAGAAGGGGCTGCAACACAGCCTCAACAACCCGCTCGCCGCACTGCTGGCGGAGCTGCAGCTCCTCGAGATGGAGGACCTGCAGCCGGACCATCGGGAGTCGGTGGAGCGGGCGCTCACGCTCACCCGGCGGCTCATCCAGATCGTCCGCGAGCGCGTTCCGCCGCACCAGATTTGAACGCATAGGGTTGCGCGCCCGTCCGGACGAGGACATACTGTTCGTACCGCGTCACGATGAGGCCTGTGCCCATCGGACGACTGCGCCCTCAGACGCTCCCCCGCCGCGCCCCTGCGCGGCGCTCCCCGACCCGCTGGGTCGGCTCGGCTGGAATCTCCGGACGCTCGCTTCACATCGCTGGATTGCGGTCTTCGCATCCGCCACGACCCCTGTGGTCCCACACCCGTTTGCATGACTGAACGTCGCCGTCCGCCCCGCCGTGGGCGTGGAACGCGTGCTCGTGCGGAAAACGCACCTGACGCCACGCTCGAAGCCGATCCGTATCTCGACAGCAGCGCCCCTGCGGCCAGTGCCGCGACAGAGCCGTCGGCGCCACCGCCGCCAATGGCTGAAAGTGTGCCAACGTCGTCGGAGGCCCCGCCGGAGAATGCCGAGGCGGCGAGCAACGGCCCGAGCGCGAACGGCAGTGGCCGCGACGCACAGAACGGACACCGTCCATGGCAGGAGCGCGGAGACCGACCGGAGCGCGGTGGCCGCGGACGACGGGGACGACGCCAGCGCGGGCGTGGCAGGGGACGCGACGACCGCGGCGACCGTCCGGAGCGCAATGAGCGCGGAGACCGTCCGCACAACCAACACGATCGGCATGATCCGCGGGACGCCGGCCCGCCGGTGATCCTGGTGGTGGATGGAGAGGCCACCGGCTGGTTCGACCCCGCACGCGACGCGGGCTTCATCCGCCGCGCCGAGTACAGCTACCTGAACGAACCCGGCGATGCCTGGGTCCCGCCGCATCTGGTGCGGCAGTTCGGCCTCCGCCGCGGCGACCTGCTCGCCGCCCGCACGGGCCATGACCATCGCGGTCGCATGTCCGTGGCCGAACTGGTCTCCGTCAACGGCCTGCCGCCCGATGCCGACCTGCGGCGCACCGACTTCCAGTCCCTGACGGCGTCGTATCCCGACCGTCGCCTCACGCTCGAGACGGGACGCCCCGCCAAAGGTGGCCCCGAGTTGACGCGTCGCGCCATCGACCTCATCGCCCCGATCGGGTTCGGGCAGCGCGCCCTCATCGTGGCCCCGGCGCGCGCCGGCAAGACGATGCTGATGCAGGCGATCACCGAAGGCATCGCGATCAACCACCCGACGGCGACGCTGCTCATCCTGCTCGTCGACGAGCGCCCCGAGGAAGTGAGCGAGGCGATCTCGTGGGGGGTGGGCGAGGTGATCGCGTCGAGCTTCGACCAACCCGCCAAGCGGCACGTCGAAGTGGTGGAGATGGTCATCGAGCGCTCGCGTCGCCTGGTCGAACAGGGCAAGGACGTGATCATCGTGCTCGACTCGCTGACCCGCATGGCCCGCGCGTTCAACACCGCCGAGCGCGGCACCGGACGCACCCTCTCCGGCGGTCTCGACACCTCGGCGATGGCCAAGCCCAAGGCGTTCTTCGGCTCGGCGCGCAACATCCTGCCGCAGCACGGTGGCGGCTCGCTCACGATCATCGCGACGGCGCTCGTGGAGACCGGGTCGCGGATGGACGACGTGATCTTCGAGGAGTTCAAGGGCACGGGCAACTGCGAGATCAAGCTCGACCGGTCACTCGCGGAGAAGCGCATCTTCCCCGCGTTCGACATCGCGACCTCGGGCACCCGCCGCGAGGAGAAGCTGTACAAGGCCGAGCAGATCGACGCGATCTACACGCTGCGGCGGGGGCTGCAGCAGATGCCGCCGCAGGCGGCGATGGAGTGGCTCATCAAGCGTATCGCGGGCACCACGTCCAACGACGCGCTGTTGGCCGGCCTCTAGCCCCGCACACGCGAAGGTGCCGTGCAGACTGCGAAGGCCGCCCGCCCGGGCGGCCTTCGCCGTTCGCACCGGAGCGCCAGGCGGGGCGTGACACTCACAGGGGCTCGAGCAGCACGTCCTGCGTGCCGTCGACCGGATGCGGCAGCGGCACGAAGGCCCTGTGCTGCGGATCCCACTTGCGGATGCGGTACTGCATGTGCTCCGCCCACGCGACGACATCGGCGAAGCGATGGCCGAAGGTGCTCAACCAATACGCCTCGAACTCGCCGAAGATCAGCGGTCGCGTGCCGCGGATGAACGCCTCGGCGCCCCGGAGCATCAGCAGTTCGGCACCCTCGATGTCGAGCTTCATCAGGTCGCAGCGTCGCAGGCCGTGCGCGGCGGTCCAGTCATCGAGGCGAATCACGGGCACGCGAAGGTGCGACGCGCCCGCGCCGGTCACGAGCGCGGCGGTCCCGCTGCCGGCGCCGGTCTCGGCCGACTTGAGCCACATGCCCAACTCGCCCGCCGTGTCGCCGAGTGCGATGGGCGCCACTTCCACTTGGGCGCGCACCGCATTGGCGTCGAGGGCCCACTCGAGACGCGCACGGTTGCCGGGCACCGGCTCGAAGGCGACCACGCGACCACCACCGGCCGCGAGCCGTCGGGCGAGCGGCACGGTCCACCAGCCGATGTTGGCGCCGACGTCGAACACGACGGCGTCCGCGGGGACCATCTCCAGCAACCGGTCGCGCACGTCGTCGTCGGCCTCACCGAGCCAGTAGGCGAGGGCTTCGGCCTCATCCCGCAGGTCCCAGCGCGCGCGGGAGCCGTCGCGCATGGTCACCTCGCGCAGCGCCTCGCCCGGCGGCAGTCCGAGCCGGCGGTGCAGCACGCGCGCGAGGCGCCCCTTGCCGCGGAACGCCGGCAGGTGCCGCGTGATCGTCGCGAGGCGGTCGTAGGTGCTCACCGAGATGCCGTGCGAGGGGACGCGTGGCGGGCGCTCACGCGCCTGCCGCCGCGAGTTCGTCCCAGAGCGCCGCGATGGCGCGCATGCCGCGACGGAAGTTGTCCTGGCTGATCCATTCGTCGGGCGCGTGGGCGTTCTCGCCCGGCAATCCGAACCCGACGAGCAGGATCGGGGCGCCGAGCAGACGGGCGAAGTCGTTCACCACCGGGATCGAACCGCCCTCCCCGGTGATCACCGGGGCGCGCCCGAACGCCGCGGTGAGCGCCCGTGCGGCCGCCTCGTAGAGCGGGCCCGCGAGATCGGCGCGCCAGGCCTGTCCGCCGTGCAGGGCACGCACCGTGACGGTCACGCCGGCGGGTGCGACGGCCCGCACGTGCGATTCCAGCAACCGATGCACCACCGCCGGGTCCTGATCCGGCACCAGTCGGCAACTGACCTTGGCCATGGCCGTGCCGGGCAGGACCGTCTTGGCGCCTTCGCCGGTGTAGCCGGAGAGCATGCCGTTCACTTCGCAGGTGGGCCGTGTCCACAAGCGCTCGAGTGTGCTGTAGCCGGGTTCGCCGCCGAGCGACGCGACGCCGAGCTGCCGCATGAAGTCGGGTTCGTCGAAGGGCAGGCGGCGCATCCCGTCACGCACGGCGTCGGGGAACGGGCGCACCGCGTCGTAGAAGCCCGGGATGGCGACGCGCCCCGTGGCGTCGTGGAACGTGGCGAGGATGCGGGCCAGGGCCATCGCCGGATTGACGACCGCGCCGCCGTACATGCCCGAGTGCAGGTCGGAGGCAGGGCCGGTGACGTCGATCTGGAAGTACGCGAGGCCGCGCAGCGAGGAGAGGATGCTCGGGATCCCCGGCGCGAACATCGTGGAGTCGGAGATCACCACGGCATCGCAGGCGAGGCGCTGCCGGTGCTGCTCCACGAACGGGGCGAGGTGTTCGGAGCCCACCTCCTCCTCGCCCTCGGCGAGCACGATCACGTTCACGGGCAACGTCCCGCGTGCGGCGAGGTGCGCCTCGAGTGCGGCGACGTGCAGCCACAGCTGGCCCTTGTCGTCGACGCTGCCGCGGGCGTAGATGTTGCCGTCGCGGAGCGTCGGTTCGAACGCCGGCGTGGTCCACAGCTCCAGCGGCTCCGGGGGCTGCACGTCGTAGTGCCCGTACACGAGCACGGTCGGCGCGCCCGGCTGCGCCTGGCGCCACTCGGCGAGCACCACCGGGTGCCCGGCGGTGGGGATGGTCTGCGTGGCGAATCCGATGCGGGCGAGGTGGCCGTGGAGCCACGAGGCCGCGGCGGCGACATCGGCGCGGTGCTCCGACCGCGCGCTCACGCTCGGGATGCGGAGGAAGGCGAAGAGGTCGTCGTGCAGTCGCTGGTCGTGGTGATCGAACCAGGCAGCGAGCGCGGGATCCAGTGTGGTCATGGGCGACGCGGGTCGGTGGAGTCGGCGGGCCAGGTGCCGCGCCAACCGGTGAGCGTCCAGAGGCGGCGGCGGCCGACTTCCTCACCGCCGCGCCGGAGCGGGATCACGGCAGACGAATCGATCGCGGTGAAGTGGCCGTCGAGCCGGCGGATGGGGCCTGGCAGTCCGCCTTGGCGCGGGATCTCGAGCAGCAGGAGCAGGTCGTCACCGACGCGCGCGCGATCGGTGAAGCGCGACCAGAGGTCATACTGGTTGCGGCGCCCGCCGAGGTTGAGGGCGGTGACGCTGTCGTGCCCCGGGAGGTGCAGTGCGAGCATCGCCGCGTCCTGGTAGCGATTGGCGGCGAGGTGGGCCGCCGGACGGAGCGCGCGGGCGGAATCGAGCTGCCGCGCCATCGCGTCCCAGCCGTAGGCCAGCGACACCTGGTCGCGGCGGGCGGGCAGCGGCAGGATGGGATGGACCACGTGCAGGAGCAGGACGACGGTCAATCCACCCGCGAGTGCGACGCCGCGCCACTCCCAGACGGAACGCGAGACGGTGCGCGAGGCCGCAAGGACGATGATGGCCGGGATCCAGGCGATGGCCGGCCAGTTGGGCTCGACGTTGCGCCGCGTGGCGCTGTACACGAAGAACAGCGCGCAGAAGCTCGCAATGGTCGCCAAGGCGAATCGCCGCTCCTCGCGCGGCGTGCCGAGTGCACGTCGCACGGCGGCGATCAGGAGGCCGAAGAGGATGGGCGTGACCAGGGCCAGCTGGCCGCCAACGAGGTTCAGCTCGCGTTGCAGCAGTGACTCGCGCGCGGAGGAGCCGAGGCCGTGGCCGATCTGGAAGCGGAACGCGATCCAGTCGTGCGCCGCGTTCCACCACAGCACGGGCAGCATCACGAGCGACGCGAGCAGCACGGCGAGATACGGGCCGGGCTCTCGGAACCGCGCGCGCAGCGGCGCGTGCCAGAGCAGCGCGAGCAGCAGGGCGAAGGGGACGAAGACCCCGGTGAACTTCGACGCCATCGCCGCGCCGATCGCGAGGCCGCCGACGAGCCACCAGCGGGTGGCCGCGGCACTGCCGACCGGCGCGCCCAAGGCGCGCACCACGGCGTAGAGTGTCCAGCTGATCGCGGTCAGCAGGGGGGCATCGGGTGTGGCGAGGATCAACCCGGCCGCCGCCATGGGCACCACCGCGAACGTGTAGGCCGCGTAGCGCGCCGCGCGGGCCCCGGCGAGCTCCCAGGCGGTGAGGGCGATCGCCAATCCCGCGGTGCTGCTCGCGAGGATGGGCAGGATCCGGACGCCGATGGGGCTGTCCCCGAACAGCGCCGTGCCGCCAGCGATGAGCAGCGCGATCATCGGCGGATGGTCGAAGTAGCCGCCGGCGAGCCGGCGCGACCATTCCCAGTAGTAGGCTTCGTCGGGGAAGAGCGGGACACTGGCGCCCAGGGCAAGCCGCAGCACGGCCGACACGGCGAGCACGATCATCGCCTGGCGTGCGAAGGTCCGTTCGTCCTCGATGGGCGGCAGCGGCGCGGTCGTCACGGGAGCGGAGACTCGGCAGGGCGAAGGGGGAGCACGTCGAGTAGACTGAATGTAACCATGCCGAATCGCCTCGCAGCGGAATCCAGTCCGTACCTCCAGCAGCACGCCGACAACCCCGTGGACTGGTACGCGTGGGGGGCCGAGGCCTTCGCGCGCGCCGTGGCCGAGGACAAGCCGATCCTGCTGAGCATCGGCTACGCGGCCTGCCACTGGTGCCACGTGATGGCGCACGAGTCGTTCGAGGACGAGACGACCGCGCGCATCATGAACGACCTCTTCGTGAACGTGAAGGTCGATCGCGAGGAGCGCCCGGATGTCGACTCGATCTACATGCAGGCGGTCCAGGCGATCACGGGCCACGGCGGGTGGCCCATGACGATGTTCCTCACGCCGGACGGCATCCCGTTCTACGGCGGCACCTACTACCCGCCTGAGGATCGGCACGGCATGCCCTCGTTCCGCCGCGTGATGGTCTCGGTGGCGGAGGCGTGGAAGCACCAGCGAGACCAGGTGCTGAGGGGCGCCACGACGCTGCGGGGCATCTACGCGGCCGCCGAGGGCCCGACGAGCGCCGGCGCCGGACTCACCGCCGCCCGCTGGGTGGAGACCGCGCGCTCGCTGCGACATCGCTACGACCCCAAGGCCGGCGGCTTCGGTGCGGCGCCCAAGTTCCCGCAGCCGCAGTTGTTCGACGTGCTGCTGCGCCTCTGGGCGCGCACCGGCGAGGAGGAATGGCTGCGGCTCGTGCGGCACTCGTTCGAGCGCATGTCGCAGGGCGGCCTCTACGACCAGCTCCGCGGCGGCTTCCATCGCTACACGGTGGACGCCGTGTGGTTGGTGCCGCACTTCGAGAAGATGCTCTACGACAACGCACTGCTGGTGCGCCTCGGGGTGCACCTGTGGCAGGCCACGGGCCAGGCCGCGACGCGGCGGACCGTCGAGGAGACCCTCACATGGCTGCGGCTCGAGATGACACATCCCGAGGGCGGCTGGTTCTCCTCGCTCGATGCCGACAGCGAGGGGCATGAAGGCCGCTTCTACGTCTGGTCGCGGGACGAGCTCCGTCGGCACTGCGGTCCGGACGCCGCGGTGGCCGAGGCGTATTGGGGGGTGACGGCGGCCGGGAACTTCGAGGGCGCCAACATCCTGCACGTGGCCGGTCCTGCGGAGGCCGTCGCGGCGGCGCTGGGCCTCGACGCCGCCGCGGTCGATGCGGCACTCGAACGCTGCCGCGCGGCACTGCTCGCCGCACGCGCCACGCGCGTGCGGCCGGGTCGCGACGAGAAGATCGTCGCGTCGTGGAACGGCTTGATGCTGCGGGCGATCGCGGAGGCGGCGCGTGCGTTCGGGGACCGCGGGCTGCGCGACGAGGCGCTGCGGGCCGCCCGGTTCCTCGAGCGGGCGTTGCTGCGCGACGGCCGCGTGCTGCGCACCTGGCGCGACGGGACGGCGCGGATCCCCGGATTCCTCGAGGACCACGCCGCCCTCGCGCTGGGGTTCCTCGCCGTCCATCAGCTGACGTTCGACCGGCACTGGCTCGACCTGGCGCTGCACTTGGCGGACGCGACGGTCGAATGGTTCTGGGACGACGAGGCCGGCGCCTTCTACGACACCGCGCGCGACGCCGAGCCGCTGGTCACCCGTCCGCGCGACGTGGTGGACAACGCGATCCCCTCGGGCACCTCACTCGCGGTGGAACTGCAGCTGATGGTGGCCGAGTACCGCGGTGATGCGACGGCGCGGCGGCGCGCGGAGTACGTGCTCGCGACGCTCACCGAGCCCATGCAGCGGAGTGCGATGGCGTTCGGCCATCTCCTCGGCGCGGCCGATTGCGCCGTGAACGGGGCCGTGGAAGTCGCACTCGCCGGCACACCCGACTCGGGCCCGTTCGACGCGCTCGCCGCGGCGGTGGCCCAGGTGTACGTGCCGTCGTTGGTGCTCGCCGGCGGCGCGGGGGCGGCGATCGCGGGGCTGCCGCTGCTCGACGGGCGCGCGGCCGCGCCGGGGACGGCGCAGGCGTTCGTCTGTGCGCGCTACGTGTGCGAGCAGCCGACGGCGGACGCGGCGGCGCTCCGCGCGCAGCTCACAGATCGGCGCAGGACTTGTTGATCTGCGCGCAGTTGTCGCAGATGAGCTTGCACTTGCGCCAGGTGAGCGTGGTCGCGCCGCAGTAGTCGCAGCTCTCCACCGGCGGCGCGCTGGGTTCCGCTGCCGTGGGCGCGGGCTGGACGAGATAGCCGTGGAACGGCTCCTTGGGCGGCATGCGGCACTTCATCTCGGGTCTCCTGACTCCGTGTCCGTGCTGCTGCGGTACTCGGCCGTATCCACGCGCTCGAACGCCGAGCGATGGTCGCCCTTGAAGAGGCGGAAGAGGAACCAGAGCGACGGCACGAGCACCAGCGTCCCACCGACGAGCCCGTAGCTCACGAGGCGCAGGGTGACCTCGGGCGCCGCGGCACTCGTGATGGAGTGCACGCCGGGGACCATCCACGGATACTGCACCAGCGCCCAGCCCCAGACGATGCCGCTCACCTGCAGGACCGCGGCCGCGCGCGCGAGGTGGTAGCGACGGGTCCAGAGTGCCGCGATGGCCGTGAGTGCCGCGACCGCCGTGACCAGCTGCAGCGGCAGCGCGAGCCGCCGCGTGAAGAGGGCGTCGGTGAGCTGCGAGACCGTCTCGCGCCCGGCGAGCAGCGTGGCGATGGCACAGACCGCGACCGCCGCCGCGGCGGCGAGTGCGCGCCGGCGGAAATCCTCCTGCAGCGCCTGGGTCTCGGCCTCGATGGTGAGGTAGACCGCGGCGAGGAATGCGAAGATGGCGAGCGTGAAGGCCCCGAGCGCGAGCGCGAAGGGCGTGAGCCACGGCGCGACGAAGCGCTCCGCGAAGGTCGCCGTCGCCGGCACCTCGAGCGCCCCCGAGACCAGCGCGCCGACGCTGAGGCCCAGGACGAACGGTGTGACGGTGCTCGTGATGGAGAAGATGCGCCCCCACCAACGCTGCACCGGCGAGTCGGTGGAGTCGTACGCGCGGAAGGTGAAGGCGGAGCCGCGCAGCACGATCCCGATGAGCATGAGCACCAGCGGGATATGCAGCGCGACCGAGAGCGTCGCGTAGACGGCCGGGAAACAGGTGAACAGCAGGACCACCACGAGGATGATCCACACGTGGTTCGCTTCCCAGATGGGGCCGATCCCATGGGCGATGGTGTCGCGCTGGGCCTCCTTGCGCGGCCCCGTCGCGAGCAGGTCCCAGACCCCGGCCCCGAAGTCAGCACCGCCCAGCACGACGTAGGCGTTCAACGCGAGCATCGTGGCGCCGGCGAGCAGGTGCGGCAGCAGTGGCTCCGGCATCTCAGGCGCTCCGCGTGCGGATGATCTGCGACCAGAGCAGCCAGGCCACGATCACCCCGAGGAAGAGATAGAGCAGCGTGAACGCGATGAACGGCACCACGAGTCCGGGCATCGGCGTGACGGCATCCGGTGTGCGCATCACGCCCTGGATGATCCAGGGCTGGCGGCCGACCTCGGTGACCACCCAACCTGCCTCGACGGCGATGAACCCGGCGGGTGTGAGCAGCGCCAGCAGCGTGAGCAATCGCGGGGCGTCGGCGGGTGCGCGACGGCGCACCCAGAGCAGCAGCACCCACGCCGCGGCCAACGCCATGAGACTCCCCAAGCCGACCATGATCTGGAAGGCGACGTGGGTGACGGCGACCGGCGGCCAGTCCTCCTCGGGCCATTCCTCGAGCCCCTTCACCTCGGCGTCGAAGTCCCCGAAGGCGAGGAACGAGAGCGCCTTGGGGATCTCGAGCGCGTACCGAGTCTCGCGCGTGGCCTCGTCCGGGAGTCCGCCGATGCGCAGCGCGGCGCCGCGTGCGGTGCGGAAGTGGCCTTCGAGTGCGGCGAGCTTCACCGGCTGGGACTGGGCCACGAACTTCGCACTGAGATCCCCACTGACGACCTGCAGCAAGGCGGACGGCACCGCGACCCAGAGCGCGACCGTGAGCGCGGCGCGGTGGAAGGGGCTGCTGCGGTCCTTGCGCAGCATCCATGCATGGATGCCGGCGACCGCGAAGCCCGTGGTCGCGAAGGCCGCGAGCGTCATGTGCACGGCCTGCGGGATCGCCGCGGGGTTCAGCATCGCCGCGATGGGGTCGACGGCGACCGGCTTTCCATCGGCCATCGTGAAGCCGGTGGGACTGTTCATCCACGCGTTCGCGAAGACGACGAACACACCCGACACGGTGCCGCTGACGGCGACGGCGACGCCGGCCCACCAATGGGCGCGGGCGCTGAGTCGGGTCCACCCGTAGAGGTAGACCCCGAGGAAGATCGCCTCGGTGAAGAACGCGAAGCCCTCGAGCGAGAACGGCATCCCGATGATGGGCCCCGCGTACTCCATGAACGTGGGCCAGAGCAGTCCCAGCTCGAACGACAGCACCGTGCCGCTCACCGCCCCCACCGCGAAGAGGATCGCCGTGCCCTTGCTCCAGCGCTTGGCGAGGTCGAGCCAGACCGGCTGCCGCGTCCGGATCCACTGCCGCTCGGCGAGGACCATGAGCAGCGGCATGCCGATCCCCATCACCGCGAAGATGATGTGGAAGGCGAGCGACATCGCCATCTGGGCACGGGCGGCGAGCAGGTCTTCCAACGGCAGAGGGGAGAAGGGAGGTGGGAGACCGCGACCGAACGGATGCGCCTACATCACCCGATCAATCGAAATCGAGCGCGAGGTCGAGACTCGGGGCCGAGTGCGTGAGCGCCCCCACACTGATGCGGTCGACGCCGGTCTCGGCGATCGCCCGCACCGTGCCGAGCGTGACGCCCCCGGAGGCTTCCGTCCAGCAGTGGCCTTTCGCGTACTGAACGCATTCGCGCAGCGCCGGGTTCGACATGTTGTCGAGCAGCAGCGCGTCGGCGCCGGCGCCGATCGCCGTGCGGGCCTGTTCGACGGTGTCACACTCCACCTGGACCAGCAGGCCGCGGGGCGCGAAGGCGCGCACGCGGGTGATGGCGAGGGCCACATCGCCATCGCAGGCCGCGATGTGATTGTCCTTGATGAGCACGGCATCGGAGAGGTCGCGGCGGTGGTTGCGCCCGCCGCCGCAGGTGACCGCGTACTTCTCGAGGTCGCGCCATCCCGGCGTGGTCTTGCGCGTGTCCACGATGTAGGCGCCGGTCCCGGCGACCGCGGCCACGTACTGCGCGGTGAGCGTCGCGATGCCGGAGAGCCGTTGCACGAAGTTGAGCGCGACGCGCTCCGCGCTGAGCAGGGCGCGCGCCGGCCCGCGGATCTCGAGCAGTGTCTCGCCGGCACCCAGCGCGGCCCCATCCTCGCGTGACGCGCGGAGCACCACCGACGGGTCGAGCACCTGGAACGCCGTGCGCGCGAGCGGCAATCCGGCCAGCCGTCCAGTCCCGCGCGCCACCAGGCGCGCGCGGCGCTGCACGTCCGCGGGCACGGTGCCCAGCGTGGTCACATCCGCGAACGCGCGATCCTCGTCGAGTGCCGCGTGCACCAGCGCGACCAGTGCCTCGTGTTCGAGCGGGAAGCGCGGCGCGCGGACGGTCATTCGCCGGGATCCACCCCGGGCGACGCAGGCACCGGTGCCCCGCCGCCGATCGCGACCATGCGCTCGATGGAGCGTCGCGCGCGGGCCGCGACATCCGCCGGCACCGTGATGCGGTGCTCGAGATGCTCGAGGGCGCTGAGCACCTTGGGCAGCGTGGTGACCTTCATGTAGGCGCAGGACGCGCGCTCGTTCGCCGCGTGGAAGGTCTTGCCCGGATACGCCTTCTGGAGGCGATGCAGGATGCCGACCTCGGTGGCCACGATGAAGGTGTCGTTGGGCGAGATGCCGGGCCGCTTGATCATCCCTTCGGTGGAGAGGATGTGCACCCCCTCCGGATCGACATCACCCGCGCTCACGGCCTCGACGACACTGGTCGCGCAGCCGCATTCCGGGTGGATGAGGAACTCGGCCTCGGGGTGCAGCTTGCGCTGCAGGCGGATGTTCTCGGGATCGATGCCCGCGTGCACATGGCACTCGCCCATCCACACGTGGATGTTCTCGCGCCCGGTCACACGGCGCACGTGCGCGCCGAGGAACATGTCGGGGAGGAAGAGGATCGGCGACTCGGCCGGGATCGCGTTGACGACCTCGACCGCGTTGCCCGACGTGCAGCAGTAGTCGCTCTCGGCCTTCACGTCGGCCGTCGTGTTGACGTAGGCGACGACGACCGCACCCGGGTGTTCCGACTTCCACTGCCGCAGTTGGGCCGCGTCGATGGTCGCGGCCAGGGAGCAGCCCGCCGCGAGATCGGGGAGCAGCACCGTTTTCTGCGGCGAGAGGATCGCGGCCGTCTCGGCCATGAAATGCACCCCGCAGAAGACGATGACTTCGGCGTCTGTGCGGGCGGCTTCGCGGGAGAGACCGAGGGAATCGCCGACGTAGTCGGCGACATCCTGCACCTCGGGCCGTTCGTAGTTGTGCGCGAGGATGACGGCGCGGCGGTCCTTGGCGAGCGCCTTGATGCGGCGCTGCAGTTCGGCGACCGCGGACGGGCTGGCGGCGGGGGTGGGCATCGCCCGAAAGATAGCGGCCGGATTGTCCCCGTGGGCGGTTGTGGGGTATGCTATTCCCATGCTCCGTCGGCTCCGAACCGGCTTCGCCTTGTTGGGCGCGATGTGGACCCTGGTGTCCACCACGTCGCCCGTGCCGCTGCATTCGTGTGCGGCGATCACGGCGAGCGACGTCGGGAGCGACATCGCAAGTGACCTTGCAGGCGACGTCGCGGGCGAGCACGCGCACCACGGCGGGCCGACGGCCCCCGCAACACCGTCGGCGCCGGCCGACGAATGCGACTGCGTGGACTGCGGCTGCGCAGCGCCCACGTTCGCGCGCCCGTCCGCCGAGACGGTGGTGGTCGAGGCGGCCGCGTGGCCGGCGGAGCTCCGGCCGCGCGCAGTGGCGATCAGTGCCCCACGGACGGACGTCGCGTTCCGGCTCCCCTTCGCCAACGGTCCCCCGACGTCGATCGGCTGATGTCCGCGCGCTGAGGCGCGCGCTTCCGTCACCGCCGGCACGGGCAGTACTCGCCGGCGCGGGCCGCATCCTGCGCCCGCCGATCAACCATTCCGAGGGTCCACCAATGCATCACCATCCGTTCGCGCGCCGGCTCGCTGCCGGTGCGCTCGCGCTCACGCCGCTCCTCGCCGTGTTCCCGCTCACCGGGGCCGCGCGCCGCGAGCCGCCGCGTCAGCCCATCACCATCACCTTCGCAGCCGTGGTCGGCGAGCAGCCCTTCGCCTGCGGGCAGCGCTACGCCGACATCGGCACGGCCAAGAGCAGCATCACGCCGTCCGAGTTCCGCATGTTCATCTCTGACGTGCGGCTCCTGACCGCCGACGGCAAGGCGGTGCCGCTCGCGCTGGAGCAGGACGGGATGTGGCAGTCCGACGGTCTGGCGATGCTCGACTTCGAGGACGGCACCGGGCCCTGCAGCAACGGTACGCGCGAGCGGCGCACCACCATCGTGGGCGACGCCCCGGCCGGGACCTACACCGGCATCACGTTCAGCATCGGCGTGCCGTTCGAGCGCAACCATCGCGACCTCGCCACGCAGCCCGCACCGCTCTCGGTGACGCGCATGTTCTGGGCGTGGAACTCGGGGCACAAGTTCGTCCGCCTCGATGCGCGCACGGAGACGGGCAAGAACTGGGTGCTCCACCTCGGCAGCACCGGCTGCATGCCGAACGAGAGCGCGACGGCGCCGCCGGCCCAGTGTGCGAACGGCAATCGCGTGACGGTGCGGTTCGACCGCTTCGACGCCGCGCGCGACGTGGTGCTGGCGGACGTCGCCGCACTGTACGCCGACAGCAACCTCGAGGAGAACCAGCCGCGCACGGCGGCGGGCTGCATGTCCGGGCCCACCGACGGCGACTGCCAGGCGATCTTCGCGAAGCTCGGCCTGCCGTTCAACGGCTCGCCCGCGGGCCCGCAGCGGTTCCTCCGCGTGCAGGCGGGGGGCCTGCGCACGGTGCGCACCCCGTGAGACCCCGCACCGCTGTGCGCGGCGGCATCGCCGCCGCGCTCGCCCTCGTGATCGGCTTCGGACTGCTCGGCGCGGCCACACCGCGCGCTGAATGGCGCTGGGAGCTGCCGCCGGGCTTCCCCGTGCCGCGGGTGCCGGCCGACAACCCGATGACCGTCGAGAAGGTGACGCTGGGGCGCCATCTGTTCTACGACACGCGGCTCTCGGGCAACCAGACCTTCGCCTGCGCCAGTTGCCACATCCAATCTCGTGCCTTCGCCGATGCGAGACCGCGCGGCGTGGGTTCGACCGGCGCGGTACACCCGCGCGGCTCGATGTCGCTCGCCAACGTCGCGTACAGCCCGGCGCTCACCTGGGTGAACCCCAACATGAAGTCGCTCGAGCAGCAGGCGCTGGTGCCGATGTTCGGCGAGGAGCCGGTGGAGCTGGGCCTCGCCGGCAAGGAGCAGGAGCTGTACGCCCGACTGCGTGCCGACGCGCGGTATCGAGCGATGTTCGCATCGGCGTTCGGGGCCGAGCCGGAGCCGATCACGCTGCAGAACATCACGCGGGCGATCGCGAGCTTCCAGCGTACGCTCATCTCGGGGCGCTCCCCGTACGACCGCGCGGCGCACGGGGACCCGTCGGCGATGTCGGTCGAGGCGAAGCGCGGCGAGCAGCTGTTCTTCTCCGAGCGACTCGAGTGCTTCCACTGCCACGGCGGATTCAACTTCACGGGCACCGTGGACCACGCGGGGCGCGCGTTCGCGGAGGTGGAGTTCCACAACACCGGGCTGTACAACATCGGCGGCCGCGGGGGCTTCCCCAAGGAGAACCCCGGCCTGATGGACTTCACGCAGCGCCCCGATGACGAGGGCAAGATGAAGGCGCCGACCCTGCGGAACGTCGCGCTCACCGCACCGTACATGCACGACGGCAGCATTCCCACGCTGGAGGGCGTGATCGAACATTACGCCGCCGGGGGGCGTACCATCTCCAGTGGCCCGCACGCCGGCGACGGCAGCCGGAACCCGAACAAGAGCGAGTTCATCAACGGATTCGAACTGACGGCGCGCGAGCGACTGGACCTCGTCGCCTTCCTGCACAGCCTCACCGACAGCAGCTTCCTCACCGACCCGCGGTTCTCCGATCCGTGGCTCGACACCCTACCGCGGCGCGGCGCACGCCGTCCGCGCTGACCTGGAGCACCCGTGACCACCATGCTCAAGACCCTGCGTGTCCCGCTCGCCGCCCTCTCGGCGATCGTCCTCCTCACCGCCGCGTCGGTCGGCACCGCCGATGCCGCCCGCCGCCACACGCGCCTGCTGAAGAGCTGGCCGATGGCGGACTCGACCATCAGCGAGTCGCCGATGGAGATCAAGCTCTGGTTCAGCGAGAAGATCGAGCTGGGGCCGAGCAAGATCGAGCTGCTCGACGCGGCGAAGAAGCCGATCCCCGTGTCGAACCTCACGCGCGATGACGCGCAGAAGGATGCGCCGGTGGTGGGACGGCTCGTCACCAACCTCGCGGACGGCGCCTATGCCGTGCGCTGGACGGCCGCCTCGAAGGACGGCCACCCGGTGCGCGGGACGTTCTTCTTCACCGTCAAGTCGAAATAGCGGTTCCGCTGGCTGCGGCGAGGCGCGGGGGATGCGTAGATTGGACGCGCTCCCCCGCGCCTTCGTCGTTCCCCCCGATCGGTCGCCGCTGTGATCGCGTTCGCGAACATCCTGCTGTTCACCGGATTGACCATCGCCGTGGGGGCGCTGGTGCTCCGGTACCTGCTGCTCACGCGCAGCGGACTCACCGTCTCCGAACGCGCGCCGGCGGCGCGCCACGCGGCCGGTGGCGGTGCGATCGGCATGGCACTGGTGCTGCTCGCCGCACCGATCCGTGCCGCCGTGCAGGTGCAGGCGTTCGCCGAGCCCGGCGAGCCCTGGTTGCCCGTGCTCGTGACCATCCTCGACACGGGCCTCGGCAAGGCGCTGCAGTTGCAGGCGATCTGGTCCGCCACCGCGCTCATGGCGTTCTCCGTCGCGCGCATGGGCCGCCAGCGCGGGTGGTCGGCGGCGGCGATCTCGGTGCTGATCTGCTCCCTCACGCCGGCGCTCGGCGGGCATCCCGCGGCGGCCGAGCAACCGATCGCGGCGATGACCGCTGCGACCGTACACGTGCTCTCCGCCGGCGCATGGATCGGCGGGCTGTTCCACCTGTACCGCGCCGCGGGTGCCGCGAGCGAGGTGACGCTGACCAAGCTGCTGCAGGCGTTCCATGGCGTCGCGCTCGGCGCCGCCGTGGCGCTGACGCTCACCGGGCTCTATCACACCTGGACGCTGCTGCCCGCACCGAGCGCGCTGTGGACGTCCACGTGGGGCCGGTTGCTGGTGGCCAAGATGCTCGCCCTCGGCGGCGTGCTGTGGCTCGGCTACCGCCACTGGAAGGGGAGCGAGCAGGCGGTAGCGAGCGGGAATCGCGAAACGCTGCGCGGGAGCATGCGGACGGAGCTGCTCTTTGCGTTGGTGGTGTTGGTGGTGACTGGTGTGCTCACCAGCGTGGGACCACCGGAAGGGCAGATGTGAGAAGTGAGGTGTGAGGTGTGAGGTGTGAGGTGTGAGGTGTGAGAGGGGCGTGACGCTTCGCCTCACACCTACGACCTTCCACTCCCCACCTCACCACTCAAGGTGTCTTCCCTTCCAGGCGGTACTCGGCTTGGGGAAGTCGCTCCGATAGTGCCCGCCGCGTGACTCGCGGCGCTTGAGCGCGGCTTGCGCGATGAGCAGGGCCGTGTCGACCATGTTCAGTTCCTCGGTCGCGCCGGGCGTGAGGCGCGCACGGATCTGCTCGAGAGCACGCTTGGCCAGGCGGAGCCCACTCGCGTCGCGCGAGATGCCCACGTGCTCCCACATGATGCGACGGATGTCCTCGGCAGCCACCTGTGCGGCGCCGCGGTCCCGCAGCGGCGTGGCACGCCAGTCGCCGCGCCGCGGCACCCGCGGCAGGCGTGGTTGGTTCACCGCGTCGCGGGCGACCCGCTCGGCGAACACCAGTCCTTCGAGCAGCGAGTTGCTCGCCAGGCGGTTCGCGCCGTGCACCCCGGTGCGCGAGACCTCACCGCAGGCATACAGCCGGTCGAGCGTCGAGCGACCGGCGAGGTCGGTGATGATCCCGCCCATCATGTAGTGCGCCGCCGGCGTGACCGGGATGAGATCCCTGCGCGGGTCGATGCCGCGTGCGAGGCAGAGACGCAGGATGCCCGGGAACCGCTTGGCGAAGGTGCGGCGCAGCTTGCGGGCGTCGAGGTACACGCGGCTCCCCGCCATCTGTTCGCGGAAGATCTCCCGCGCGACGATGTCGCGCGGCGCGAGTTCGGCCAGCTTGTGCCGCGTGCGCATGAAGCGCGTGCCGCGCTCGTTCAGCAGCACCGCCCCCTCGCCGCGCACCGCCTCCGAGATCAGCGCGAGCGGATTCTCCACCGTCTCCAGCGCCGTCGGGTGGAACTGCACGAACTCCATGTCGGCGAGCCGCGCGCCCGCGCGGTGGGCGATCGCATAGCCGTCTCCCGTGGCGACCAACGGGTTGGTGGTGTGGCGGTAGAGCTGCCCGCAGCCCCCGGTCGCGAGGATGGTCGCGTCGGCGATGATCTCCACCGCCTTGCCGGCGACGTTCGCGCGGACACCCACGCAGCGCCCCTTGTCCACGATGAGGTCCAGGGCACGCGCCGTCTCGAGCACCTCGATGTTCTCGCGCTCCGTGACCCGATGGATCAGCGCGCGCGCGACCTCCGCCCCGGTCTGGTCGCCCTTCGCGTGCACGATGCGCTTGCGCGAGTGTGCAGCCTCGCGCCCCAGCGTGAACTTGCCGCGCTCGTCGGTGTCGAAACGCGCGCCGGCGGAGGCGAGCTCGCGCACCCGCTCGGGGCCCTCGGCCACGAGCACCTCGACCGCGGCGGCATCACAGAGCGCCGCCCCGGCGGCGAGTGTGTCGCTCTTGTGCAGGTCGGGCGAGTCCCCGGCCCCGAGCGCGGCGGCGATCCCACCCTGTGCGTACGCGGTCGCCGAGTCCTTCAGGGTCCGCTTGGTCATCACGACGACGTCGCCGTGGTCCGAGGCGCGCCACGCGGACTGGAGCCCCGCGATCCCCGAGCCGATGACGAGGAAGCGGGTACGGATGCGGTCTGGCATGCCTGCAATCAATGGGGGGCGCTGCGCCGCCGCGAGTGGTGGCCGCGAGTGGTGGCCGCGAGTCGTGGCCCCGCATGGGCCCCATCCAGCGCGAGTAGCGGACGCCCCACGGCTACCTGTAGCTTCTCCCCGTTCCCCACTCCCTGCCGCGAGCGCTGCGGCTCCCCCGGAGGATCCTGATGCTCGTCACCGCCGGACTGACCGTCCTGCTGCAGAACCAGACCGCCGCCGAGCGCCTCGCGCAGGCACAGGCGGGCCTCGACATCCCGCTGGGCCAGCGGCTGATCGGCCTGATCGGCATCGCGACGATGGTGGGCCTCGCCTACCTGATGTCGTACAACCGCAAGGCGATCAACTGGAAACTCGTCGGCGCGGGCTTCGGGTTGCAGGCACTGTTCGGCATCGTGGTGCTCAAGACCGAGTCGGGCCGCCTGGTGTTCCAGAAGGTGGGTGACATGATCACCGGACTCCTGGGCTTCCAGGAGCAGGGTGCGCGCTTCGTGTTCGGCAACCTCGTGCAGTCCACGGTGCCGGTGACCGGCGGTGGCGCTGCCGAAGGCATGGTCGCACAGACCGGCGCGTACTTCGCCTTCAACGTGCTGCCGACCATCATCTTCTTCTCGGCGCTGATGTCGGTGCTGTACTACCTCGGCATCATGCAGCTGATCGTGAAGGGCCTCGCGTTCGTGATGCAGAAGTCCCTGGGCACCTCCGGGGCGGAGACCCTGTCGGCGTCAGGCAACATCTTCCTCGGCCAGACCGAGGCGCCGCTGCTCATCAAGCCGTTCGTCGGCAAGATGACGCGCTCCGAGCTGAACACCGTGATGATCGGCGGCTTCGCGACCGTCGCGGGCGGCGTGCTCGCGGCCTACGTGGGCATGCTCTCCGGGTTCTTCCCCGGCATCGCCGCGCACCTGCTCGCGGCGAGCGTGATGAACGCACCGGCGGGGCTCGCACTCTCCAAGATCATCCTCCCGGAGACCGAGACACCGGAGACGGCCGCAGGCGTGAAGGCGGCCGAGTCGGTGGTGGATCGCCCGCCCAACATGGGTGGCTGGCGCGCACGACTGCTCACCTCCGACACGTCCGACAACAGCGTGATCGAGGCGGCCGCGAACGGCGCCGGGCAGGGTGTGCAGCTCGCCATCAACGTCGCGGCGATGCTCATGGCGTTCGTCGCGCTCATGGCGCTGCTCAACGCGATGCTCGGTGGCTTCGGCAACATGGTGGGCATCGAGGGCCTGAGCCTGCAGTCCATCCTCGGCTTCGTGCTCCGCCCGCTCGCCTGGGTGATGGGTGTGCCGTGGCAGGATACGCCGTACGTGGGCAGCCTGATCGGCCTCAAGGCGTCGCTCAACGAGTTCGTCGCCTACGCGCAGTTCGCCACCGACTTGGGCGGCAACCAGGTGCTCGAACCGCGCAGCGCGATCATCCTGACGTATGCCTTGCTGGGCTTCGCGAACTTCTCGTCGATCGCCATCCAGATCGGCGGCATCGGCGGTCTGGCGCCCGAACGGCGGAAGGACATCGCCGCGCTCGGCCTGCGGGCGATGGTGGCGGGCAACCTCGCAGCGTTCACATCGGCGTCGCTGGCGGGGATGCTCGTGTAACGGCAGAGGGGAGGTGGGAGGTGGGAGGGGGCCGCCTGTGCAGGCGGCCCTTCTCGTTTCACACCTCCTGCCCTCTGGTGCCTGTAGAACGCCCCCTTAGAACACCCGTAGCGCGAAGTACCGTTTCGGGTCCTTCTTGAAGTCCTGGATCAACACGCGCAGGTCCACCAGCAAGGAATCGCTGTTCCTATAGAGGCTGGGGTCGTTGACGAGCAGGCCGAGAGAGCCTTCACCGCGGTCGACCTTGCCGAGCACGCCGTCGGCCTTCGTGATCACACTCTTCAGCGATTGCTCGGTGGACATCAATGAGGCGCTGAGTGCGTTCAGCCGATCGGTGGCCTGGCGCAGGTTCGCCGACGCGCGTTCGGTCTCGGCCACGATGCGGCCGATCTCACCCATCGCGGTGGCACTGTCGGCGCGGCCGGCGGTGCGGCGCAGCGCTTCGGTGGTGCTGGCGAGGTCGGCGGCGCCGGCGCGCACGTGGATCGCGATGGAGTCGAGGTTCCGCGACTGCACCCGCACCGCGCGGGCGAGGTCGTTGGAGAGCACGCTGAAGTTGCGGATGGACGCCCGCAGCTCCAGTGCCGCACTGTCATTGAACGCCGTACGCACGCGTTCGGCGACCGAGGCCACGTTGTTGGCGATGCCGCCGGCGTAGGTCGTGAGCTGCGCGATGTCCGGCAGCACCGCGCCGGGCAGCGCGTTGGGCGGCGCGCCGGCGTTGTCGGCGAGTTGCGTGGCCACGTCGCGGATGCTCGGCGCGGCGTCGCGCGCCGTGATCAGCGCCTGCCACTCGCCGAACAGCGTGGACGCCTGGATGAGTACCACCGGATCCTTGGGCAGCGCGATGCCTTCGTCGAGGTCCATCTCGGCGACCACCCAGCCCTGGTCGGCGAGCTCGATCGCCTTCACGCGCCCCGCGCGCACGCCGCGGATCACCACCGCATTGCCCACCTGCATGTTGCCCACGTCGCGGAAGCGCGCCGTGATGCCCTGGCGCTTCTCGCCGAGGTCGGCCTCCTGGAGGAAGAGTGTCGCGGCGACGATGCCGATCATCGTGGCGACGATCACCGCGCCCACCAGCCAGTCGTTCGAACGGTGTTTCACTTGGCCCTCCCGAGAAGCCAGACCATCGCCCAGAAGGCGTCGAGTACGAGGATCATCACGGCGGATTGCACCACGGCGCTGGTGGCCGCGGCACCGACACCCTGTGCGCCACCGCGCGCACGCAGGCCGTTCACGCAGCCGAGCACGGTGACCGCGAAACCGAAGCTCGCGGACTTCACCAGCCCATAGCGCACGTCGAAGGCGTCGAAGAACCAGCGGGCACCCTTCAGGAACTCCGCCGACGAGAGATCGAGCAGCAGCAGCGAGGCCGCCCAGCCGGCGCCCAGTCCCACGAACATCGCGACGCCCACCACCACCGGGAACATGATGATGCCGGCGAGGATGCGCGGGGTGACGAGGTAGGCGGTGGGATTGTAGGCCAGCGTCTCGAGCGCGTCCACCTGCTCGGTGACGCGCATGGTGCCGAGTTCGGCGGCGATGTTCGCACCCACGCGGCCGGCGAGGGCGAGACCGGTGAGCACGGGAGCCAGCTCCATCATGACCGTCTTCTGCACCAGCGTGCCCACGAGGTAACGCGGCACCGCGTTGGTGAAGCTGTAGCTGGCGAGCAGGGCGAGCACGACGCCCGTGAACAGGGCGATGAGGATGCCGATGGGCAGCGAGTCCACGCCGAGCTTGCGGGCCTGCTGCGAGAGGTTCGGCCACCAGGTGGAGACGTCGCGAAGCGAACGGGTGGCCTCGAGTGTGAGGTTCCCCGCCGCGCCGAAGGACTCCAGCGATCCGCGTGCGACCCGTCCGATGGTCT
The DNA here is from genome assembly GCA_902825965.1 of uncultured Gemmatimonadota bacterium. Lineage (GTDB taxonomy): Bacteria > Gemmatimonadota > Gemmatimonadetes > Gemmatimonadales > Gemmatimonadaceae > Pseudogemmatithrix. The sequence goes on from CADEDA010000005.1 coordinate 96,884, forward strand.
CGAGCATGGGTCGAAGTTACGGCAGCGCGGGGCCCGGCCCCAGAGGGCAGCCCTCACAACGCGTCGGGCGGCCCCCGACGTTCGGTGCTTCGCCGGTTATCTTTGTGTCGCACCGCACTCTGTCGACATGCTGTCCGAGAGGATCGGCTCCTGGGAAAACTCGTCGTCCTGATGGTCACCGCGTTCCTGGACATGGTGGGGCTCCTCATGGTGCTCCCCTTGCTCCCGTTCTACGCGAAGAAGCTCATCGGGCAGGGACCGCTGTGGCGGTTCTTCGACTCGCTCGGCATGGGCGGCGAGGGCACCGTGATCGCGTTGCTCGTCTCGAGTTATGCGGTGGCGCAGCTGGTGAGCGCGCCCACGTGGGGGCGGGTGTCGGACCGCTTCGGACGGCGTCCGGCCTTGTTGATCGGCATGGCGGCGAGCGGTGTGGCGTACCTCGTGTTCGCGTTCGCGAACTCGCTCGAGGTGCTGTTCCTGTCGCGCATCGTGCAGGGGGCGGGCGGCGGCACGGTGGGCGTGATCCAGGCGTATGTGGCGGACGCCACCGAGCCCAAGGACCGCGCGAAGACGCTGGGCTGGCTCTCGGCCGCCACCAATGCCGGCGTGGCGATCGGCCCCGTGCTCGGCTCGGCCTCGGCGGCGTGGGGACTGGCCGCACCCGGGCTGCTCGCCGCGGCGCTCACGCTGGTGACCATGGCATTCGCGTTCAAGTACCTGAGCGAGTCCAACGAGCGGGTGGGCGCCAAGACCGGCGAGCATCCGGCGGTGCGCCGGTCGGGCACGGCGCTCAAGCGTGTGCTGTCGCACCCCGGCGAGCCGGCATCGCGGATGATCTGGATGTACGCGGTGGGCATGGGCGCGTTCCAGGGGACCAACGCGATCCTCGCGCTGTTCCTCGCGAGCCGCTTCGCGATCGACGAGCGCAGCATCGGCTACGTGTTCGCGTACATCGGTGTGCTGTCGGTGGTGCTGCGCGCCGTGTTCCTCGGTCCGGCCGTGGAGCGGTACGGCGAGGCGAAGCTCTCGCGCTACGGCCAGAGCCTGCTGGCGCTCGGCATGCTGCTGATCGCGTTCTCGACGAACTACGCGATGCTGGCGGTGGCGATCGGCCTGGTGCCGCTGGGCACGGCGTTCACGTTCCCGTGCACGACGGCGATGCTGTCACAGGTGATCCCGAACCATGAGCGCGGGCTGTACATGGGCGTGCAGCAGACCTTCGGCGGGCTCGCGCGGGTGGTGGCGCCGCTGTGGGCGGGGTTCGCGTTCGACTACCTGGGGCATGGGGTGCCGTACATGACGGGGGCGGCGCTGGCGGCGGGGTCGATTGTGTTCGGGTTGGGGATTGAGGCGCACTTGCCGCGGCGGAAAGAGGCGGTACACGGCAAGTAGCCGCGAGCGCCGGCGAGGATCTGCGTTTCGCGATGAGACTCGCTTCGGGTCGGGCCGAGCGCTGAAGGCTCCATAAGTGCCATTACGGCATTCATGCTGCGGACCATCTGGCCGTGTGCATCTATTTGCCCGAGAGCCGCGACCTCGGAGCACGCGTGGGTCGTTCTCGAACCGGTGCGTGCGCGCCCCTTTCGCTGTGCGAGACATCCTGCGACTGTGCTCTCGCTTGCCTCCGTATCCGCCCGCGCGACCATCACACCGGTTGAGATGCGACGGCTCTCGACTCATCGCGAGGGAAGCGCGTCGATGACGCACACTTCGCCATCGACAATCGCCGGCTCGACGTACTCACGAGCGGGTGCGCCGGCGGGAGCGATGCTGGGAACGGCGACTCCTGAGCCCGGTTGGCTCTGCCCCCGCTTCGTCGGGCGCGCGACAGTGCATCGGCCGCCCCTATCCTCTGTGTGCTTGGGGCGAATCTCATGGCGTCATGAGACAGGACGGGCACTGGATTGCGCATCCGAACGCCGTCGAATCACCCTCGCGACCCAGCGTCGCACCATCGCTCGAACTGGCGCTCCAGCCTCAGACCGATCGCGCCTCGGCATTCATGCCGACTCCTCGTGCTCCCGCACCACTGCCGACTTCGCACACGCGTGGCCGAGCGCTCCGGCAAGCAACGAGGCCTTCCCCAGACGCTGCATGTCTGTCAGGCCTGGCGCACTCCCCGAGAGCCAGAGGACTCTCCACGCGGCGTTATCCGCATACCCATCCAGCGCAGCCGCACCATGAGCGTCCCGCCACGCCACTACTACTTCGCTAGCTGCGTCAGGCGACGCCGAGGTTCACCGTGAAGACAAGTAGCCCGCGCGCCGACGTCACCCCCCTCCCCCCGCCTTCGCCCGCTCGAACTCCCCCGTCCGCCCCGTCGTCGCCGGATGCCGGGACATGCTCGCATCCTCCGTCTCCGTGATCAACCGCACCCCGCGCTCCCAGAACAGATAGTTGTACGCCCATTGCAGCATCACGCTGAGCCGGTTGCGGAAGCCCACCAGGTACATGATGTGGATGAACAGCCAGAACACCCACGCCAACGTACCGGTCAACTTCACCTTGCCGCCGCCGAGTGACGCGATCGCCTTGTGGCGCCCGATCGTCGCGAGCTCGCCCTTGTTGAGGTACCGGAACGCGAGGGTCGGCTCCCCGCGCAGTTGCCGCAGGATGTTCTTCGCCGCATGGGCGCCCATCTGGTTCGCCGCCGGCGCCACCGCCGGCACCGGGACCTCGCCCTGCCATGGCACGGCCGCGAGGTCGCCCACCACGAACACCCGCTGGTCACCTGGCACCGACAGGTCGGGGTCGAGCAGCACCCGACCCGTGCGCTCCAGCGGCGTTGCCAACGCCTTGCCCAGCGGCGACGCCGCGTTGCCGGCGGCCCAGAACACCGACTGCGATCGGATGCGGTCCGCGCCGATCGACACACCGTCCTCGTCGATGCCGGTGACGATCGCGTTGAGGCGCACCTCCACGCCCAGCCGCTCGAGGTCGCGCGTGGCGCGCTCCGAGAGCGACTCCGGGAAGCTCGGCAGGATGCGCGGACCACCCTCCAGCAGGATCACCCGCACACTCGCCGTGTCGATCCGGCGGAAGTCCGGCCGGAACGCGCGCTTGCACATCTCCGGCAACACACCGGCCAGCTCCACGCCGGTGGGCCCGCCCCCGACGATCACGAAGGTCAGCAGCGCCGCACGCGCCACCGGATCCTCCTCCCACTCGGCGCGCTCGAACGCCAGCAGGAAGCGCTTCCGGATGCGACGCGCGTCCTCGATGCTCTTCAGGCCCGGCGCCCACTTCTCCCACTCGGGATGCGAGAAGTACGAGTGCCGCGTCCCGCTCGCCACCACGAGATAGTCATAGTGGATGGGATCGGGCTCCCCGACCACGCGGATGGCCCGCGAGCGCCGGTCGATGGTCTCCACGGTCCCGAGCAGCGTGGTCACGTTCTTCTGCTTCCGCAGCACCCAGCGGATGGGAGCGGTGATCTCGCTCGGCGCCAGCGAGGTGGTCGCCACCTGGTACAGCAACGGCTGGAACAGGTGATGGTTGGTGCGGTCGATGAGCAGGACCTCGACGTCGGAGCCGCCGAGGGCACGCGCGGCGCTCAGGCCGCCGAAGCCTCCTCCGATGATGACGACACGCGTGCGAGCCACAGGACCTTACTGCGGGGGCAGCCCCGCGGAGAGAAGGTTCACGAACAACCGCAGCCCGCCTTCGACCCCGGCGGGGATCTGCCGGAACAGGGCCAGCGACGTGTAGATGTAGCGGCCCTTGCCCAGCGTCGCGTCGAGGATCGCCCCGCGGTTCTCGGGCTCGTCGGGATCGTTGAGCGCGATCGGCGTGCGGTACCGCGAATCGATGGTGCTGGGCATGTACAACGCGCGCTCCTGCACCCACTCGGCCCAATCCTGCGCAGCGATGCGATTGGGCCAGGTGAGCAGCCGCGAGCCCGGCTCCAGCACCTTCACCGGCGCCCCCTCGAGGGTGACGCGGGCCGCCGGACGCGTGTGCCCGATGGGGAACGGCATCATGCCGGGCTGCGCCATCTCGAACTGCCCGTACTGCACGACCATGGTCCCGCCACCACGCACCCACTCGAACAAACGGGGGTTGAGGGCCGCCAGTTCCGGCGCCCGCTCATACTCGCGCGGACCGATCACGACCGCGGTGAAGCGGGCGAGGTCGACCAGCGGCAGCTCCTCGGGGGTGAGGTAGGTGGTCGGGATGCCGATCTCGCGCAACGCCTGCGCCGTGCCATCCGGCTGCGTGGCGACGTACGCGACGCTGAGCGCACGCGGCACCTGGATCTCCACCGCGTGCACATAACTCGCCGACGAGCGGTACAGCCGCAGTGGCGGGATGTGCGGGTAGTTCACCTCGCGGTAACCCTCGGCGAACAGCGCCGCATCGGACGTGGCACCCACGCCGAACGCGTGACGGCCCGCGGGCAGCGCTCCCTTGAGGTTGATGAACAACTCGCGCGATTCCCCGGCCTTGAGCGTGATGGAATCCGGCACGCCGTCCACTCGCGCCCCGGCGGGCAGGAGGTACTTGAACGTGAGCGCCTTGTCGCTGCTGGTGTGTGACTTCACGCTCAACCGGATGCGCTGGTCGATGGGCGTGTTGGCCCGACGCCACTGGAGCCCGCGGTCGAGCGTCAGCGTCACCGGCGGCACACCGCCGGCCGGCCGCCATTGCTCGCCGAGCACGGGGTCGGCGAACCGGTACGACACCTCGCCGACGGGCAGCGAGACGGCGACCTCGCCGAGTTGCAGCCAGATGGTCGCATCCGAGAGCCGGCGCTGGTCCTCGGCGAGCGATACGCTCGGCGCGAGCTGCGCGGTCGCCCCGTAGCTCACCTGGGCCACGCCGTTGACCGGCGAGCGTGTGTCGGGGAAGAGCGGCTTGCCGTCGCGGCCGCCGATCCACCAGGGACGATGGTCCACGAGCCCCATCATCTGGCGCGCCACGGTCGCACTCGAATCCGGCGGCAGGGTCAGGGCCTCGAAGGGGCGGCGTGGCGCATTGGTGAGCGCGAGGTCGTCCCAGCGGATGCTCTGCTTGCCGCGATTGTGCACGGTGACGCGCGCCATCATCGAATCGCCGAACGCGAGCAGCTCCCGCTCCGCCGTCACCTCCACGGCGATGCCGGCGGCGGTCATGAGCGCCTGCTTGCTGCGCGCGATCATGCGGTCCAGCGTGGCATCGAGGTCGAGCTCCTCGGCCGTGCACTCCACCATCGTGGCCGGACCGCTGAGCTCGCGACGCACGGCACCCCAGCCGCAGCGCTTCGCCATGCCGCGCGCGAACTCGAGCGAGCTCACGGCGTGGGCGAGCGAGTCCACCACGGTCTCCGGTCGCCGCAGGTCGAGTTGGCGCCGGACCCAATCGAGCCGGGCGACACTGCGCTCGAGCACGGCGCGGTTCTGGGGCACCACCGATGCCACGCGTGCGAGGCTGGTGTCGATCCCGTCGAACAGCGAACGCTCCTGCTCGGCGGGGGTGTCGGCGTTCACGCGGCTGTGTTCGCGCGTGAGCCGCGACATCACCACGCCCCGCCGCTCCAGCCCGCCCTGCCCCTGCGAGCGATGGGCGGAACGGCTCACCGCCGCCAGTTCCGCGGGACTGCGGCCGAGCACCGGGTCGTACTGCCCCACGTTCATCGTGAGCGTGGGCGCGAGGCTGCGCGCCCAGGCACCGCGGTAGAACTTGCTCGCGGTCCAGGCGTGCCCATGGAGGCGCACGGGGAATCGCAGGGTGTCGCCCGAGGCGTCGTAGCCGTCGCGGGCGAGCAGTCCCGCCGCCTCATGATGTCCGTGCCCGTCGGCGCGGGTGCCGGACCACACGCCCACGATCACGTGCGGACGGTACGCGCGGATGACACGCACGACGTCGGTGGTGAGCGCCTCACGGTCCCACTGCTGGAAGGTCTCGGCGGCGTGCTTGGAGAACCCGAAGTCGTAGGCGCGCGAGAAGAACTGTTGCCCGCCGTCGATGGCCCGCGCGGCGAGCAACTCGGCGGTGCGGATGGCGCCGAGGGGCTCGCCGAGTTCGGTGCCGATGATGTTCTGGCCGCCGTCGCCGCGCGTGAGCGAGAGGTAGGCGGTGTGTACCCGATGCTGCCGGGCCAGCCAGGCGATGAGCTGCGTGTCCTCATCGTCGGGGTGCGCACCGATGATGAGCACGCGGGCATTGACGGGCAGTCCCCGTACCTGCTGCTCCAACGCGGCCGCGCCGCGTTCCTGCCCGAAGGCGGCGCGCGGCGCGGCGAGAAGGAGCAGGCAGGCGAGGAGCGTCCGGACCAGACGCTGCGACGACATCACGACTCCACGCTCAAGGGGTCACACGGGCCATGGAACCTTGGCTGCGCCGCCCGGCCGGCTTGGCCGACTCCTGCAGCGCCTCTTCGACGATCCGCGCCTGTTCCGCTGCGTGGTCCGCCGGGTAGCCCTCGGCCGGGCTCGCCCGCTCGGGCCGCCCGTAGTACTTGATGACGAGGGCGTTGCCGGTGGAGACGCGCAGCCGCGGCGCGACGAAGCTCCAGGCGCCCTGGTTCTTCGGCTCTTCCTGCACCCAGGCCACCTCGTCGATCTCCGGGTAGCTGTCGACGACCTTGGCGATCATCTCGTGCGGCCACGGATACAACTCCTCCACCCGCACCACCGCGACGTTCTTCGGGATGCCCTTCGCGAGCAGGTCGTAGTAGACCTTGCCCGTGCAGAACACGAGGCGCCGCACCTTGGCGCGCTTGCTCGCGCCCTGCGGGTCGTCGATCACCGGCTGGAACACCGTGCCGTCGGCGAGGTCCTTCACGTGGGACGCCGCCTGTGCGAGCCGCAGCAGCGACTTTGGCTGCATGAGCACGAGTGGACGCCGCCGCTTGAGCAGCGCCTGCCGGCGGAGGATATGGAAGTACTGGGCCGGCGTGCTGGGGTACGCGACGCGGAGGTTGCCCTCGGCGCAGAGCTGCAGGAAGCGCTCCAGCCGCGCACTCGAATGTTCGGGGCCCTGGCCCTCGTACCCGTGCGGCAGCAGCAGCACGAGTCCCGAGTCCTGCGCCCACTTGGCGCGGTCGGCGGCGAGGAACTGGTCGATGATGGGCTGCGCGACGTTCGCGAAGTCGCCGAACTGCCCCTCCCACAGCGTGAGCGTGTCGGGCGCGGCCACGCTGTAGCCGTACTCGAAGCCCATCACCGCGGTCTCGGAGAGCGCGGAGTTGTACGCCTCGAACGCCGCCGTCACGCCCGGCAGGTTGGCGAGCGGGGCGTACTTCCGCGCCGTCTGCACGTCGTTGAGCACGGCGTGGCGGTGCGAGAAGGTGCCGCGTTCGACATCCTGGCCCGAGATGCGGATGTTGATGCCGTCGGTGAGGATCGACGCGAACGCCAGTGCCTCGGCGTGACCCCAGTCGATGCCGCCGGCCGCGCCCATCGCCTCGCGACGGCGCTCGAGCTGCTTGGCGAGCCGCGGGTGCGGCGTGAAGTCCGCGGGGTACGTGAGCATCGCCTCGTTGACCTTCACGAGCTCGGCCTCGGGGACGGCCGAGAAGACCATGGCGTCCGCGGGTTCGGCGGGCTCGCTGTGGTGCCCGGCGTCCTTCACATCCTTGGTCGCGTCGAACACCGCCTGGTACCGCGCGGCGACCTCGGCGTCGAGGGCATCGACCTCGCCCTTGGCGACGATGCCTTCGCGCTCGAGCCGTGCGCCCCACACCTGGCGCGGCGTGGGGTGCGCGCGGACCCGCTCATAGACCAGCGGCTGCGTGAAGTTGGGTTCGTCGCCCTCGTTGTGGCCCCAGCGGCGGTAGCCGACGAGGTCGATGAGGAAGTCCTTGCTGAAGCGCTCGCGGTAGGCCATCGCGATGCGCATCGCGATGATCGCGGCCTCGGCGTCGTCGGCGTTCACGTGGATGATCGGCACCTCGAACCCCTTGGCGACGTCGCTCGCGTAGCGCGTGGAGCGTGCGTCGATGGGGTCGGTGGTGAAGCCGATCTGGTTGTTGGCGATGATGTGGATCGTCCCGCCGACGCGGTACGCACGGAGGCGCGAGAGGTTCATCGTCTCGGGGACGATGCCCTCGCCGGGGAACGCCGCGTCGCCGTGGATGACCACGGGCACGACATCCTGTTCGCGCCGCACGCGGCGGTCCGCCGTCCGCTGCAGTGCCCGGGCCCGTCCCTGCAGCACCGGGTTCACCACCTCGAGGTGGCTGGGGTTGGGCACCAGCGACACGGTGATCTCGCCGCTCGACGTCTGCGTGCGGCCTTCGAAGCCCAGATGGTACTTCACGTCGCCCGTGGACGAGCCGGCGAGGTGGTCGTGCCGTCCCTGGAACTCGGCGAAGATCTGCTCGGTCGGCTTGCGCAGCACGTGGTTGAGCACGCTCACGCGACCGCGGTGCGCCATCGCGATGGCCACGTGGTGCGCGCCGCTGGCCGCGCCGCGTTCGATCGCGGTGTCGAGCAGCGGCACGAGCGCGTCCGTGCCCTCGATGGAGAACCGCTTGTACCCCACGAAGGCGCGTCCGAGGAACCGCTCGAAGCCGTCCACCTCAGTGAGGCGGCGCAGCACCGCCTTCTTCTCCTCCACCGTGAGCGGCGCCGTGAGCTTCTCCTCGGTGAACAGCCGCCGGAACCAGGCGCGTTCCTCCTCCGAGGCAAGGTGCCCGACCTCGACCGCGAGGTTGGTGCAGTAGCGCTTCTTGAGGCGTTCGGCGACGTCGCGGCCGGTGGCCAAGTGCGGGAAGCCGAGTGAGGCGCCGGTGACGAGGTCCAGGTCGGCGTCCACGAGTCCGTAGAACTCGAGCGTCAGCTCCGGTGCCCCCGGTGGCGGTTCGCCCAGCGGGTCGAGTTGCACGGCCATGTGGCCGTAGGTGCGGATCGCGGTGGTGTAGCGGGCGATGCCGGCCACCTTGGCGGCGAAGACGGGGTCGTCGCCGGCCGCCGCGCGCAGCGGCGCCGCCGTCCCCACGGGGGCCGCCGGTGCGATGCCGGCGGCGATGCCGGCGGCGATGCCGGCGGCCTGCTCGGCGAAGCGGAAGAACTGTCTCCAGGACTCGTCGACGGACTGCGGATCCCGGCGGTATGCCTCGAACTGCTCGGCAGCGTAGGCGTCGTTGAAGACGCTCGCGATGGGCTCGGTGGACATGCCACCAATCTAATCGGCGGTCAGCCGATCTGGGCCAAGCGGTCGTGCAGGGCGAGGGCCGTCTGGGGGCGTCCCGCCGGGTCCTTGGAGAGCATCGCCATCACCAGCGCGTCGAGTGCGGCGGGCACATCGGCGTTGACCTTCGCCGGATGCTCGGGCACGTCCTCGAGCAGCTTGGCGATGAGCTGGTACGGCGTCTCGGCCTGGAACGGCGGCTTGCCCGTGAGGCACTCGTAGAGCACGCAGCCGGCGGCATAGATGTCCACGCGGTGGTCCACCTCGCCGCCCGTGACCTGCTCCGGCGCCATGTACTCCGGCGTGCCGACGATCATGCCCTGCTGCGTGACGCCGCTCTCCGGCTTGCGCGAGGCCATCCGCGCGATGCCGAAGTCCATCACCTTGAGCACGCCGTCGGGCTCCACCACCATGTTCTGCGGCTTGATGTCGCGGTGGATCACGCCCATCTCGTGTGCGACCTCGAGGGCGCGGGCGAGCTGCTTGCCCACCGAGAGCGTGACACCCAACGGCAGCCGGCGACGCGCCTTGATGAGATCCTTGAGCGACTTGCCCTCGACGAACTCCATCGTGATGTAGTAGACGCCCGACTGCTCGCCGATGTCGTGCGTGCGCACCACGTTGCGGTGCGAGATCTTGCGCGCCAGGCGGATCTCCGAGCGGAAGCGCTCGAGGGCGGTCGGGTCCTGCGCGAGGAACTGCGAACGCAGCGTCTTGATCGCGATCACCTCGCCCAGCTCGCCATCGACGGCCTTGAACACGGTGCCCATGCCGCCCTCACCGAGGATCTCCTTCACCTCGTAGCGTCCGGCGAAGCGGCTGCCCGGCACCAGGCCGCCCACGGCGATCCGCTGCTCGGCGGTGGCCGACATCGCCTGCAGCTGCACGGTCTTGGCGCTGTCGCCCGAGGAGAGGAACTCCACCAGCGCCTGCTTCTCCTTGAGGTCGCCGAGCAGGTTGCGGAAGGCACCGGCCAGCACGCCGATCTCGTCCCCGCCGGTCTGCGGGATCTCGGTGGCGTAGTCACCGTCCGCGGCACGCTGGGCGGCCTCGGCGAGTTTGGTCACCGGCCGCGTGATGCCGCGGGCGAGCAGCAGCGAGAGCAAGCCGGCCACGAGGATGCCGATCCCGCCCGAGAGGAGCAGCGACTGCTGCAGGCGCTGGAATCCGGCGAACTCCGCGTCGCGGTTCTTGAGCATCACGTAACCGCCGGCGGCCGTCCCGGCCGAGTTGCTGAGCACCTCGGCGAGCCCGACGTAGTGCACACCCTCGAAGTCACGCTCGACGCGCATCTCCGCCGTGGCATCGTTGGTCTCGGGCAGCGTCTCGATCGCGTCGAGCACCTGCGGCGACCGCCCGAGCGTGGAGGCGGAGATGACAGCGGCGCCCGACCCGTTGGTGGTGTGGAAGATGATCTCGACGTCGCTCGCGGAGCGCTGCTTGAGCTCGGCCGCGAACGCGTCATCGAGCGCGCGGGCCACCAGCATGGCGCCGGCGACCTTGCCGGCTCCGTACACCGGCACCGCTGCGACCTGGATGACCAGGCTGTCGCGCGTCACGCCGAAGCCGGTGGTCCCGTTGTCCCCGAGCGCCGACGCGATCTCCGCCGACCCCGACATGTCGACCTCGGCCGCTCCGGGCTCGTCGCTCTTGGCGATGCGGATGCCCTCGGCGTCGGTGATCTGCACCCAGATCGCGTTGAGCGAAGTGGCAGCTTCCTGCGCCTGGTCGAGCACGTCGGTCCCGACGCGCTGCTCGACGATCGCGCGGAACTGCGCGTTCTCGGCGAAGGTGGTCGCCGACTCCAGCAGGCCCTTGGCGCCGCCGGAGAGCTGCGCGTTCACGGCCTCGCGCGCCGACGCGAGCACGCGGGTCACCGACTCGTCCACGGTGCGGCTCGCCTGCTGCGCGGTGATGGCCAGGGTCGCCCCGACGATGATCACCACCACGAGGGCGGTGCCGAGGAAGATCTTGAGCGTGAGACTGAGGCCGCGCGGCTTCACGTGGTTCTGGGTCGTGGGGAGTGCGTCAGTACCGGACCGCGCTGTTCTTGTCGTATTCCTTGCCGAACTTGTTCCGGTGCTGCGCGAACTTGAAGCCGCGCGCGTCGAGCGTCGTGGCGAGGTCGCCGAGTCCGGTGGCGGGGACCGTGACCTTCTGCGCGACCGGTGTGGCGCGCTCGTGCCAGACGTGGAGGGTGTACTCGCCGGCCGGCACCCCCGCGATGCTCCAGCGGCCGTCGTTGCCGGCCTGCGCATACCACGGCGACGGCGCGACGACGACGAAGGCCGTCATGCGCGGATGGATGTTGCAGTAGATCGGGAACGCCCCGGCCCGGCGGAACACGGCGTCCTTGGACTTGCCGGCGCCGTAGAGCCCCAGGTCGAAGGCCGCGCCCGCCGCGGTGGAGAAGATGTTGTGGCTGAAGGGGTCCTGATTGGGGAACTCGACCTTGCTCCCCGGGGTGACCACCTGCACGTGCGGCACGAACGCCCGCCCGTTCATCGACACGGCGGCCTTGGTGGGCTTGGTCTTGGCCGCGCCGCTGTCGGCGGGGACGAGGTAGACCACGGTGGCGTTGAAGTCCGTGGTGGCCTCGCCGGGACGTTCGGTGAGGGCTACGCGTCCATTCACAGAGCCCTGTGACGCAACTGGGGCAGGTGCCGCGAGCAGCAGGGCCGCAGCCCCCAGTGCAAGCACTCGAGACCAATCGCGCCGAGAATCCCGATGTCCCGTCATTCCCCTCGTATCCATGGTGAGAACGCTACCCTCCGGCGTTCGCGCGGGTCAAGCATCCTGCCCGCGTTCCTCACCGTCTGCACACTGCTGGTGATCCCGGTCACGGGCACCGCACAGACGCCGGTCAGCACCCGCGACAGCACCCGCGACAGCACCCGCGCCCGACTCGACTCCCTCGCCCGACGGCTGGAGGACGCGGAGTCGGCGATCCAGCTGCTGCGCGACCAGCTGGCGACCGAGGCGTCGAGCGGCGTCCGCACGCGCTCGCGCCTGGCGTTGGAGTTCTCCGGCCGCGTGCTCATGAACGCCTATGGGAATACGGCCCGGACCAACAACGTGGATGTGCCCGTGTTCGCCCGGCCGGACTCCGGCACCGGCCCGCAGGGCGGAGTCGCGATGGGCATCCGGCAGACGACGCTCGGCCTCGCCGTCACCGCCTCGGACGTCGCCGGCGGGAGTTTCCTCGGCGACGTGGACGTGGACTTCTTCGGCGGACAGCTGCCGTCGAGCGGCGGACGAACCTTCCCGCTCGTGCGGCTGCGCACGGCGCGTGCGACGCTGAGTTGGAGCAAGGGCTCCGTGATGATCGGGCAGGAGCAGCCGCTCATCACCGGTCTCGACCCGGTGTCGCTCGCAGCGGTGGGGGTTCCGGGGTTCACGGCCGCGGGCAACCTCTGGCTCTGGCTGCCGCAGGTCCGGGCCGGTGTGCACAGCAGCGGCCGCCTGCGGGTGGGACTGGAGGGCGCCGTGCTCGCGCCCACGAGTGGCGATCCCAACGGGTTGTTCGACACGCAGTTCGACGCCGCCGAGCGCACGAGCTCGCCGTACCTGCAGGGCTTGCTGCGCCTCTCGTGGGGCGACTCCGAGCGGGAGGGCAGCGTCACGTTCGGTGTGCACAGCGGACGGATCGCGAACGCGCTCGACGTCGCCAAGACGTCGGAGGCGGTGGCCGCGACCCTGCGGATCCCGGTCGGCACGCGGCTGGAGCTGCGTGGCGAGGCGTATCAGGGCGCCGGCCTCCGCGGGCTCGGCGGCGGCGGCATCGCACAGGGCATCGGCGCAGGCGGCGAGCCGGTGCGCACCCGCGCCGGCTGGGGTCAGCTGAACGTGCAGTTCAGTCCGCGGGTCCTGTGGGGCGTGGGTGCGGGCTTCGACGATCCGCGCGACGCCCACATCGCGGCCGGCGGGCGTGTGTACAATCGGGTCACCGAGACGCATCTCCACCTGCGCCCCGTCGGCCCCATGCTGCTCGGGCTGGAGTGGCGACAGATCGCCACCGAGTTCACGGTGGGCTCACGCAGCAACCAACACATCAACCTCGCGCTCGGCTTCGAGTTCTGACCTCGGCGACCACCAGCCGCACCGGGATGCCGCCGTTGTTGGTCTTGAACCGCTCGTCGAACGACAGCTGCATCTGTGACTCGAGCGCGCGGTCGGCGCTGAGCAGGCCCACCTGCCAGCCGACCGCGCGCGTCGCGAGCAGCTGACCGAAGCGCGCGAACAGGTCGCGCAGCGGCCCCTTCTCGCCGACGCGCACACCATAGGGTGGATTGGTGAGGACGAGTCCCGGCCCCTCGGGCAGCTCGAGCGCGGAGAGCGGTGCCTGTCGCCAGGTGATGTCGGCCGCGACACCCGCACGCGCGGCGTTGGCCTGTGCCGCCTCGATGGCACCCGCGTCGCGGTCGGCGCCGATGATCGCCACGCCGGCGGCGGGCCGCACCGCGGCCTGCGCGCGTTCGCGCGCCTTGGCCCAGGCGGGGGCATGCGCCTCGGGCCAGTGCTCCGCCGCGAAGCTGCGCTGCAGCCCCGGTGCGATCTGCCGGGCGCGCATCGCCGCCTCGATGGCGATGGTCCCGGAGCCGCAGAGTGGATCGACCAAGGGCTGCGTGGCGTCCCAGCGCGCGCCGGCGAGCATCGCGGCGGCGAGGGTCTCGCGCAGCGGCGCACGGGCCACCGCGAGCCGGTACCCGCGCCGGTGCAGCAACGCCCCCGACGCGTCCGCGCTGATGGTGCAGCGGTCGTGATCGAGCCGGACGAGGAACAGCTGCGCGTCCCCATCCGCCTCGTCGTCGTCGCTCGCGGCCTGTTCGTCCCACACGGCCGTGGGCACGGCCCGGATGATGGCCGCGGCCACTCGTTCGGCCACCGCGTCCGAGTGGTAGAGCCGTGACTTGCGGCAGGTGACCCGGAGGCGGACGTGGCGCCGCGCGGCGACGAAGCGCGGCCACTCGACCTGCCGGGCCGCGCGCTCGAGCGCATGGAACGCGGTCGCGCGGAACTCCGCGAGGCGGACCACCACACGGCTGGCGATGCGCGCGTGCAGCTGGGCGCGCGCGAGGATGGCGGCGTCGGCCGTGAAGGTCGCCCCGCCGGGAATCGCCGTGGCGGCGATGCCCAGCGCCGTCAGTTCGGCCGCGACGAGGGGTTCGAGTCCCGGCGCCGCGATGGCAAAGGCGTCGTACTCAGGCGGGCGTGGGCGCGGAGGCACGCTGCAATCTACTGCGCCGGGCCTCCCGGACCCGCCAACCGAGCAGCAGGGCCAGCACCACCGCATACACGAGCGGTTCGCGGATGTCCTTCTTCACCGCCATGAAGAAGTGCACCACCCCCAGCACCGCGATGCCGTAGACGAGCCGGTGCAGCACGCGCCAGCGCTTGCCCAGCCGCGCGATCATGGCCTTGGTGGACGTGATCGCCAGCGGCAGCATCAGCAGGAACGCGAGCATGCCGATGGTGATGTAGGGGCGCTTGAGCAGGTCCTTCTGCACGTCGGCCCATCCGACGAATTCGCTGATGAGCAGCTGCACGTCGAGCAGCGTCCACGTGAGGAGATGCAGCGCGACGTACGCGAAGGCGTAGAGGCCGAGGCTGCGCCGATGCTTGGCCAGCCAGTTCCAGCCGGTGATGCGGCGCAGGGGCGTGATGGCGAGCGTGGCGAGCAGCAGGCGCAGCGACCACTCGCCGAGCGCATGCTCGCCGGCCTTGACGGGATCGGTGCCGAGGAACCGCGACCCGTAGAAGAGGTCGCCGATCATGGCCGCGACGTAGAGGACCGCGGGCAGCGGCGTGAGCAGGAGCAACGCCGTTGCGAAGCCGCGCGGCTCGCGCGCGAGCCCCCCGAGCGGCGGCACTCAGTAGTTCCGGACGAGGTCCATGCCCGAGTAGAGCGACGCGACCTGGTCGGCGTATCCGTTGAACGGCAGCGTCTGCAGGCGACGGAAGCTCCCGATGCGGCGCTCGGTGGCTTGGCTCCACCGCGGGTGGTCCACGGCGGGGTTCACGTTCGCATAGAAGCCGTACTCACCGGGGTTCGCGAGCGCCCACGACGTGCGCGGCATCCGGTCGGTGAGGCGGATGCGCACGATCGACTTGATGCCCTTGAAGCCGTACTTCCACGGCACCACCAACCGCAGCGGCGCACCGTTCTGCGGGGGCAGGTCCTTCCCGTACACCCCCGTAGCCAGCAGCGTGAGCGGGTGGAGGGCCTCATCGAGGCGCAGACCTTCGTTGTACGGCCAGTCGAGCACCGGATACCGCTGGCCCGGCATCCGCTTGGGGTCGAGCAGCGTGGTGAACTCGACGAACTTGGCCTGCGAGGTCGGCTGGGCGCGCTTGATCACGTCGGCGAGCGGGATGCCGCGCCACGGGATCACCATCGACCAGGCTTCGACGCAGCGCATCCGATAGATGCGGTCCTCCATCCGGCTCGGCTTGAGGAAGTCCTCGAGCTGATAGTCGCCGGGCTTGGCGACCATACCTTCGACCTTCACGGTCCAGGGCCTGGTCTTGAAGTCCTGCGCGTTCGCGGCCGGATCGTCCTTGCCCGTGCCGAACTCGTAGAAGTTGTTGTAACTCGTCACGTCCTCTTCGGGCGTGGGTGTGTCGTTGGGCTGGAGCCCGTACGGCGTGCCGAGCGACTTCTGCTGTCCCGGACGCCCGGCGGCGAAGGCGGCGCGGGCGAGTGTGCCGGCGGCAAGGACGCCGGCGCCGGCGAGACCGGCGGCCGCAAGGAAGCGCCGACGGTCCACGTAGACCGATTCCGGCGTGATGTCGCTGGACTGCAAGTCGTGTCGGGGCATGGAGTATCTATTGTCGGCGCCGGGATTGTGTTCCCGGAAGGTGGATGGCCTATTTCTCCCTGATGAACGCCCCAGGCCCCGGGCCCGTTGCCCCACCGACCCTCGTCATCCGGCCGGACAGCGCTCGGTCGCTCGGCCTGGTCGCGGACCTGTGGGAGTTCCGTGACCTGCTGTGGACACTCGCCGGCCGCGACCTCACACTGCGGTACCGACAGACCATCCTCGGTGTGGCCTGGGTCGCCCTGCAACCGCTGCTGGGCGCCCTCATCTTCACCTTCGTGTTCGGCACCATCGCCGGGCTGCCGAGTGACGGCGTCCCATACCTCATCTACGCGTTCACGGCGCTCGCCGGATGGGGGCTGTTCAGCGGGATCGTCACCCGCGCGAGCGGCTCGCTGGTGCAGAACAGCGGCCTCATCGCCAAGGTGTGGTTCCCGCGCGCGGTGATCCCGGGCTCGGTGGTGCCAGCGGCCGCACTGGACTTCGCGGTGGCACTCGCGCTGCTGCTCTCCCTGATGGCCTGGCACGGTGTGGGATTCTCCGCCGCGATGCTGCTCGCGCCGCTCTGGGCCGCGGCACTGGCGGCGCTGGCTCTGGGGCTCGGACTGATCGGGGCCGCACTCATGGTGCGCTTCCGCGACGTGCAGCACATCCTGCCGGTGGCGATGCAGTTGCTGCTCTACGCGAGCCCGGTGGCGTACGCCGCGGCGGTGGTGCCCGCGCGGCATCGCGACCTCTACTGGATGAACCCGGTGGCGCCGCTGCTCGAGGGCCTGCGGGCCTCGCTGCTCGGGACGGCGATGCCGCCCGCCTGGAGCGTGTGGGCCGCACTCACCACGACGCTGCTCGCCCTCGCGCTGGGTGCCTGGGTGTTCCGCCGGCTCGAGCGGAGGTTCGCGGATGTCATCTGAGCCGCTCGCGATCGAGGCGCAGGGACTGGGCAAGCGCTACGTGATCTCCACGCGCGCGGCGGCGACGACGCTGGCCGAGCGCTTGGGACAGCTGGTCCGCGCACCGTTCGCGGCCTCCGCGGGCGAGGAGCTCTGGGCGCTGCGCGACGTGGACTTCCGCATCCCCGCGGGCTCGGCGGTGGGTGTGATCGGGCGCAACGGCGCGGGCAAGAGCACGCTCCTCAAGATCCTCTCGCGCATCACGCCGCCGACCCGCGGCGAGCTGCGGCTGCGCGGGCGCGTGGGCAGCCTGCTCGAGGTGGGCACGGGCTTCCATCCCGAACTCACGGGGCGCGAGAACATCTTCCTCAACGGCGCGATCCTCGGCATGAAGCGCCGGGAGATCGCCGCACGCTTCGACGCCATCGTCGCGTTCGCCGAGGTGGACCGCTTCCTCGAGACGCCGGTGAAGCGCTACTCCAGCGGCATGTACGTGCGTCTGGCCTTCGCCGTCGCCGCGCACCTCGAGCCCGAGATCCTCGTGGTGGACGAAGTGCTCGCCGTGGGTGACGCCGAGTTCCAGCGCAAATGCCTCGGCAAGATGGGGGAGGTCGCGGGCGGCGGGCGCACGGTGATCTTCGTGAGTCACTCGATGGCTGCGGTCTCGGCGCTCACCCAGCGGGTGCTGCTGCTCGACGGCGGGTGCTGCCGGTTCGATGGTCCCACGGCCGAGGGGATCGCGCGGTACCGTGCCCTGCAGGGCGGCGCGGAGGCGGTGCCGGCGCAGTACGTCGCGGAGGGACGACGCGGGAACCACGTGCGCAGCGCCCGTGTGCACACCTCGGACGCGGGTGGCGTGCATCGGCATGGCCAGCCGCTGCGCGTCGAGTTCGACCTGGAGGTCCCCGAGCCCACGTCCTCGCTCTGCTTCTCGTGCAAGCTGGTCGACGCGGAGGACCGCAACATCGTGCACCTCTGGTGCTTCGCGCCCGAGGCGCGGTTCCGGCGCGAGGCCGGGCGGTACACGCTGCGCTTCGACCTGCCGCGGGCGCGGCTCTTCCAGGGGGCCTACACCCTGCGCGCCTTCCTGTCCGACCGGCGCACCAACGCGATGTTCGACGAGTTGCACGGCCTCTGCCCGTTCGAGGTGACGATGGACGGCACGCATCGCGACGACTACGCGTGGAGCGCCGGGGACTGCACGTACCTGGAGAGCGCGCAATGGGAGTTGCGGCGCGAGGGCGCCGAGGCGCAGCGCGGGACGGTGGCGCCGTGAGCCGGCCGCGCGTGCTGATCGTGAGCTTCATCGCGGTGCCGGGGGGCGCGCACAACCTCTGGCGGCACTTCGTGCAGGACCCCGCGGTGGCGCCCGCACTCGACCTGCACCTGCTCGCGCCGTCGGAG
This sequence comes from uncultured Gemmatimonadota bacterium, assembly GCA_902825965.1. Classification (GTDB taxonomy): domain Bacteria; phylum Gemmatimonadota; class Gemmatimonadetes; order Gemmatimonadales; family Gemmatimonadaceae; genus Pseudogemmatithrix. The sequence goes on from CADEDA010000005.1 coordinate 115,107, forward strand.
TATCGGGAGCGCGACCCCGAGCCGTTCCGCTCGGGCGCGGTGCAGTTCCACGCGATGACCGAACTGCTGCCACCGCCGCTCCGCACCCGCATGCTGAGCCGCCTGACGGGCACCGTGGTCCCCGAGCGGACGCGCTGGGAGACCCGACTCGCCGCCCTGGCGCCGGACCTCGTGTGGTTCAACCTCGCCGGGCTGGGCGACATGAACTGGTGTGTGCCCGCCGGCGCGGCCTGCGCGGCGCGCGGCCTGCCGTACTGGCTCGTGCTGCAGCACGCACAGGAGGAGTACCACTTCGAGAACGACGACCGCACCGACGCGGCACTGGGTCTGGCGCGCGGGGCCACGCGGCTCTTCACGGTGTCGGAGCGGAATCGCCGCGCGCTCGAACGCGCGCTCGGCGCGGCGCTGGGCAACACCGAGGCCGCCGTGAACGGCGTGACCGCGGAGACCCTCGCCCGCGGGGCACGCGTCGCGGCCGAGCACCCCATCCAGACCAAGGGACCGGTACGCCTGCTGACGCTGGCGCGCTTCGACCCCACGTTCAAGGGCCAGGACCTGCTGCTCGAGGCCTTGGCGAGCCCGGAGTGGCGAACCCGCGACTGGGTGCTGACGCTGCAGGGTGGCGGCTCGCACGAACGGCTGCTGCAGCGGCTGGCGCAGAGCTACGGGTTCGACGACTCACGCGTGCGCCTGCGCCCGCACACGGGCGACGTGTCGTCGGCGTTCGCCGAGGCGGACCTGTTGGTGTTCCCGTCGCGTTCGGAGGGCACGCCGTTCGCCCTGGTCGAAGGCATGGCCCACGGGCGCGCGGCGGTGGTGACACCGGTGGGCGGCAACGATGAAGTGGTCGAGGAGGGCAAGACCGGTTGGGTGGCGGCGGCGGTGACCGTCGATGCGATCCGCGCCGCACTGGCCCGCGCCTGGGTCGCCCGCGCGGCCTGGCCGGCGGCCGGGTATGCGGCGCGCGAACGTGTCACGGCGCGCTACGCGCTGGGAGCCCCGCACGCGAAGCTGCTGGCGGCCGTGCGGCGCGACAGCGAACGCAACAGCGAACGCAACAGCGACCGCGGCATCCGCGTGGAGGGACGATGAGCGACGCGGCACTGCCGGCATCGATCGCCAAGGTGCTCGAGCGCTTCGCGGCGATGGGGCGCGAGGAGAAGATGCAGGCGCTGGTCGGCTACGCGAAGAAGCTCGAACCGCTGCCGCCGGCGCTCGCGGCGCTCGATCGGGCCGCGTTCACCGTGCCCGAGTGCCAGACCCGCGTGGACCTCTTCCCCGAGGTGCAGGACGGCCGCATGCACTTCTACGCCGACGTCAACGTGCGGCAGTCGCCCACCGTGGCCGCGTTCCTCGCCATCGTCTTCTCCGCCGTCAACGGACAGCCGCCGTCCGTCACGCTGGCCATCCCCGACGACTTCGTCCCGCGCATGATGCAGGGGCTCGGCCTCAGCGCCCGGGAGACCGGTCTGACGGCGATGGTGCAGCGCTTGAAGCGTCACGCCCGCGCCGCGACCTGACCCCGGCACTTCCCCTCCCCTCGCCCCCTTCGCTCCCATGGCACAGACCTTCCGCCGCCACGCCCGCTACTACCCGCTGTTCCACTTCATCGCGTCGCCGATCACGATGCTGGTGTTCGCCTGGCAGGCGTGGCGGCTCGTGCGGGAGCCGAGCACGGCGCAGGCGATCGAGACCGTGGCAGCGTTCGCGATCGCGGCCGGGGTGTTCGCCTCCCGCGTGATGGCGCTCACCGTGCAGAACCGCGTGATCCGGCTCGAGATGCGCTTGCGGCTCAAGGAGGTCCTGCCGGCGTCGATGCACGCGCGCATCCGCGAGCTCACGGTGCGTCAGCTGGTCGCGCTGCGCTTCGCGGGGGATGCGGAGTTGCCGGGCTTGGTCGAGCGGACCCTCAAGGGGGAGTTCGCCACGCCGCGGGACATCAAGGCGGCGATCACCGACTGGCAGGCCGACTACCTGCGCGCCTGACCCAGGAGGGCGGCGGCCCAGGAGTCGCGGGCCCGCGGCTCGAAGCGCGTGCGATAGTCGCCCACCGTCGTGAGGGTGGTGTCGAAGATGGTCGTGTCGCCGGTGACCTCCCCTTCGATCGCCATCAGCTCGAACTGGTGCCGTGAACAGCTGAGCACCATGCCCCCGGCGGCGCGGAAGTACACCAGCCCGCCGCCGACCATCGACGTGCCGATGCCTTCCTCGATGCCCTGCAGCACCCGGAAGAGCCCGTCGATGGAGCAGCCGGACGCGTCACTCGCCCGCTCGTCCACGCCGATGGCGAGGAAATGCTCGTCGCGGAACTCGCGGGCGCAGGTGAGCGGCCGGTCGTGCGCCTTCCACGTCTTGAGGAACCCATCGACCGCGGCGAGCAGGCGCGGTTCGTCGACGTCGTCGAGCGGGGCGCGCGCGGCGAAGATCCACAGGCGCGCGTCGTCAGGGAGGTCCGCGAAGGGGATGAGCGGCATGGAGGGGAAACTAATCGCGCCGTCCAGCGCTGCCGCGGATCAGCTCGTCTCCGGGCGGCCGAACAGCAGCTGCACCAGCGGCAGGTCCGCCGGCACGGTGGCGACGTACACGTGGTCACCGGCCTGCAGCACGGTGTTGCCCTTGGGCACGAGGATGGCCCCGTCGCGCAGGATCAGCGAGATGGCGGTGGTCTCGGGGAACGGGATCTCGCTGAGCGGCACGCCCGTCACGTCGAGCGCCTCCTCGACGTAGAACGACAGCAGCTGACCCGTGAGCGGCTGCGTGGAGACGATCTCGAGCACGGCCGGTGGCGGCGGGGGCTCGTCGCTCTCGAGCCCGAGGCGGCGCAGCAACCAGGTGAGCGTCCCGCCCGAGAGCAGCACACTCACCACCACGATGAAGAACGCGAGGTCGAACAGCCGCTCCGCACCCGGCACCCCACGCAGCACGGGGAAGGTGGCGAGGATGATGGGCACCGCACCCTTGAGTCCGGCCCAGGCGATCGCCAAGCGGTCGCGCCGCGGATAGCCGAACGGGGCGAGCAGCACGCCCACCGCGAGCGGACGCGCGATGAAGACGAGGATGAGCGCGATCGCGATGCCCTGGAGCGCGACCTCGCCGAGCCGCGACGGGAACACGAGCAGGCCGAGCAGCAGGAACATGCCGATCTGGCTCAGCCAGGCGAGGGCGTCGTGCACGCGCTCGAGGCTGGCGCGGTACGGCAGCGCGGCATTACCCACCAGCAGGGCAGCACCGTACGCGGCAAGGAAGCCGCTGCCGCCCACGAGCGTGGCGACGCCGTACGTGGTGAGGGCAAGGGCCAGCGTGAGCGCGGGGTACAGCCCGGTGGCCCGCAGCCGCACCCGCGTGAGCACGAGCACACCCAGGCGCCCCATGGCCCAACCGACGAGGCCGCCCACCACGAGCTCGCGCAGCACGTCGGCGACGACCCAGCCCCAGGCCACGCCGCCGAGCCCACCGGCGACGGCCTCGGTGAGCGCGATGGTGAGCAGCACGGCGAGCGGGTCGTTGAGCCCCGACTCGAGCTCGAGGATGGACGCGACGCGCCGCTGCACGGTGATGCCGCTGCCGCGCAGCGTGCTGAAGATCGCGGCCGCGTCGGTGGAGGAGACGATGGCGCCGAGCAGGAGCGCGAGTTCCCAGGACAGCCCGAGCAGTCGCGCCGCGAGCCCGACCACGGCGCCGGTGATCAGCACCCCGAGCGTGGCGAGCGACACCGCGGGTTTCCAGTACGGCTGCACACGCGCGATCGGCGTGTTGAGGCCGCCGTCGAACAGGATCAGCACGAGCGCGATGGTGCCCACGCGGAACGCGAAGCCGTAGTCGCTGAACTGGATGCCGAGCAACCCGTCCGACCCGGCGAGCATGCCCACCGCGAGGAAGACCAGCACGGCGGGCAGCCCGCTGCGTTCCGACGCACGCGTGGAGAGCACCCCGCCGGCGAGGAGCAATCCGAAGAGGACGAGGAGGAACGCGGTGGCGGTGGGTTCTCCCATGCGCGCAATATCGGGGCTGCCCTCGCCGCGGGACACCCCGCGTGACAGATTCGACGCGTCTTCCTCCTCCGGAGTCCTTGTGTCGATCGCGCTCGCCGAAGCCCGTCGTGAGTTCCTCGCCCGCTGCAGCGCCCTCGGAGTGGGCGCGACGCTCTTCCCCGGCGTGCTCTGGGCCAAGGTCGCCGCCGGGGTCGAGATCACCGACGCATCGATCGTCGCGGCGGCGGAGATCGCCGGCGTGACGTTCACGGAGGAGGAGCGCAGCATGATGCTCGCGGGCCTCAAGCGGCAGACGGCGCAGCTCGACGCCCTGCACAAGATCCCGCTCGACAACGCGGTCGCACCGGCGATCGTCTTCACGCCCCTGCCGCGGGCCGATGCGGTGCCCAGGGGCCCGCAGCGCCCCGTCCGCGCGAGTCGCGTGACCGCGACGCCGCTGCCGGCCGCCGCCGAGGGACTCGCCTACGCCCCGCTCACCGAACTCGCCGACCGCGTGCGGCGCCGGCAGGTCACCAGCGAGCAGTTGACGACGATGTACCTCGATCGGCTCGCGCGGCTCGATCCGCAACTGCTCTGCACCACCTCCCTCACGCGCGAACGGGCGTTGAAGCAGGCCCGCGAGGCCGATGCCGAGATCGCGCGTGGCCGCTACAAGGGGCCGCTGCACGGCATCCCGTGGGGCGCGAAGGACCTGCTCGCGGTGAAGGGATATCCCACCACCTGGGGTACGCCGCCGTACAAGGACCAGGTCCTCGACTACGATGCCACCGTCGTACAGCGGCTCGATGCCGCGGGGGCGGTGCTCATCGCCAAACTCACGCTGGGCGAACTCGCACAGGGCGACCGCTGGTACGGCGGCATGACGCGGAATCCCTGGAAGCTCGACCAGGGATCGAGTGGCTCCTCCGCGGGGCCGGCCTCCGCGACGGCGGCCGGCTGCGTCGGCTTCTCCATCGGTTCGGAGACGCTGGGCTCCATCTCGTCGCCGAGCACGCGCTGTGGTGTGACCGGCCTGCGCCCGACGTTCGGGCGCGTGCCGCGCACCGGTGCGATGGCGCTGAGCTGGACGATGGACAAGCTCGGCCCCATGACACGCTCCGTGGAGGACTGCGCGCTGGTGTTCGCCGCGATCCACGGCCCCGACCAGGTGGACCAGACGGTGCACGCCGCACCATTCAACTGGGACGGCGATGCGCCACTGCGCGGCCTGCGCGTGGGGTTCGTGCAGAGTGCGTTCGACCTGCCCGTGGACCGTGGGCACGCCACGAAACCCTTCGATGACGCCGCACTCACGGTGCTGCGCGGACTCGGCATCGACCTCATCCCCGTGGAGATCCCGGAGGCCAACTATGACGCGATGCGCGTGATCCTCACGGCCGAGGCCGGCGCGGCGTTCGATGAACTCACGCGCAGCGGGCGCGTGAACCAGTTGGTCCAGCAGAACGTCGGTGCCTGGCCCAACACGTTCCGCACGGCGCGCTTCATCCCGGCGGTGGACTACATCAACGCCAACCGCGTGCGCACGCTGGCCATCCAGCAGTGGGACGCGCTCATGCAGAAGGTGGACGTGATCGTGGCGCCCACGGGGTCGACGCAGTTGATCGCGACCAACCTCACGGGGCATCCGGCGGTGATCCTGCCGAACGGGTTCCGCGAGGACGGCACCCCGGTCTCGCTCACCTTCCTCGGGCGGCTCTTCGGCGAGGAGGCCCTGCTGCGCGTGGCGCACGCGTACCAGAAGGCGACGCCGCATCACCTGAAGCACCCGGCGCTCTGAGGCGACGTCGGGGGGGGACGCCCGGTTCAGGCGCAGGGTCGCAGCGCCGATACTCCGGGAGTCCTCTTCCGCCGCCGATGCCGACACGCCGCCGCTCCCACACTGCCCACGTGCGACTCGCGACCCGCACCGCGTCCCGCCGCGCCTCCGAGCTGCTGCTGCTCGCGCTCGCCGCAGCCGTGGTGGTGAGCATGCTCGTGCTGCGTCCGCAGCCGGTGGCGGCGCAGGACGCGGGGGGCGAGCGGTGCCGCTGCGCGGCGCCGGTGCTGCCCACGCGCTGGTCGCTGTTCCTGAGCACCGGCGGGGCCCTCACGCAGACGGACGGCCTCAACGCACTGCTCGGTGCCGCCAACTACTTCGCGGTGTCGGACGATCTCATCAGCGTGGGCGGCGGTGCCTTCACCTCCTGGGGCCCGCTGCGCCTGGGTGTCGAGCACGTGCGGATGGACGCGGGTGAGGAGAGCACGCCGGCCGGTCGCCATGCGCGTCTCGAGGCGCACTACACGGTGGCGACCGTCGGCTGGGACTTCCGACCGCGCGGCCGCCTCAGTCTCGCGCCTGCACTGGGCGTGGGGCGCGGACTGGTGACACTCGGCGTCGGCGATCGGGCCGGCGGCGCAGCGGCGCCTACCGCACCGGCACCGACCTTCGCGGAAGTGCTCGCGACGCCCGGACGCACGAGTGCGCTCCGCGGGTCGCACTGGGTGTTCGAGCCGATGCTCGCCGCCGAGTTGTTGGTGTTGCGGCGCGCGGACGCGCGGCGCGGGATCACGGTGGGCGTGCGCGGCGGGTACCGTCTGGCGCCGAACCGCGCGGACTGGACCTATCGCGGCGTCGCGGTCACGGGCACGCCGCTGGACCAGGCGAGCGGACCGGTGCTGCGCCTCACGATCGGCGTGGGCGGTCGCTGACCACCGCGGCGAGGAGCTGCTCCACGCTGCGCGTCATCGCGCGCACGGAGAACCGCGCGACCGCATCGTCATAGGCCCGCTGCACCATCGCCTCGCGCAGCGCGGGCGCCATCGCCCGGAGCCGACGCACCGCATCGGCGAGCGCGACGGGATCGCCGGGCTTCACGAGCAGGCCCGTGTCACCGTCGCGGAGGATCTCACGGACACCGCCCGCGTCGGTGGCGATGACCGGACGCCGCGACAGCATCGCCTCCACCACCACGCGCCCGAACGGCTCGGCCTCCACTGCGCTGTGCACCACGGCATCCGCCGCGCGCAGGATGGTGGGCACGTCCTGCCGCTCCCCCAGGAACTGCACCCGCGAGCCGAGCTCGAGGCCCTTCACTTGCGCGTGCAGCTTGGCGGCGTAGTCGTCCTCGCCGAAGAGCGGCGCCCCGACGATCCAGGTCTGCGTGCCGGGCAGGTCCTGCGTCGCCGCGATGACGACGTGCTGCCCCTTCCACGGGGCCAGCCGCGCCACGGCGGCGAGCACGTAGGCACCGTCCGGGGCGATCTGTCGGCGCACGGCGGCCGCGGCGGCCGGGCTCACGGCGTCGAACGCCTCGGGCGAGAGGCCGTTGTGCACCACGTGCACGAGTTCGGCGCTGCCGCCAGCCTCGATGAATGCCGCCGCCGTGGCCTGCGAGTTGGCGATGACCGCCGCGGCCCGCGCGTTCGCGAGCAGCACGGCGGCGCGGATGTTGGCCGACGAGAAGTGCGCGGTGGTCAGGATGTCCCGCAGGTGCCAGACCACGGGGCGCCGGGCGAGGAGGCCGGCCGCGGCGGCCACCACGAAGGACTTCTGCGAGTTGGCATGGATGACGTCGACATCCCGTGCGCTCTTGGCGACGCGGGTCGCGAGGCGCGCCACGTCCGTGAGTGCCCCGAGCCCCGGTGCACCCGACTCGCGCTTCACCGACGCGAGGGCACCCAGGGGTTCGATGGCGGTGGGCACGTCGCGCTTGCGCAGGGCCTCGATGAACGGGCCGTCGCCGAGCACCATCACCTCACGCTCGCCGCGCCAGTGCGCGGCGAGGTCCAGCAGCGAGCGCTCGCCGCCGCCGAGCACGGCGCTGTGCGCCAGGAACAGCACGCGCGGCGCGCTCATGCGGCCACCGCGCGCAGCTGGTCCGCCACCTGGGCCGCGATGGTCGTCCAGTCGAAGTGGGCGCGGGCGTGCGCCACGCAGCGGTCGGCCGACGGCAGGCGATGGACCCCGCGCAGCGCGGCGATGAGGCCGTCGGCGATCGCGTCGGGTGTGCTGTCGCGCAGCACCAGCTGCGGATCGAGCGCGCGCACGGTCTCGGGCAGCCCGCCCACCGGCGTCACCAGCGCCGGCGTCCCCGCCGCGAGTGACTCCGGGACGATCAGTCCGAACCCCTCGAGCGCGACGGTCGGCACGACGGAAAGATCGGCGGCGCGGTACGCCAGCGCGAGGCGCTCCTCGGGCACGAAGCCGAGCAGGCGCACACAGCCGTCGAGTCCCGCGTCCGCGATCCGCGCGGCATAGGCCGCGCGCTCGGGCCCATCGCCGGCGATCATCACCTGGACCTGCGGCACGGCGGCCCGCAGGCGCGGCACGGCCGCGAGCAGACGGTCGATGCCGGTGCGCCGCACGAGCCGGCGCACGGCGAGCACCGTCGGCGCGGTTGCGGGCCAGCCGAGCGCGGCGCGGGCGTCGGCGCGGCTCGGCAGCGCGAGCATCGCGCCGACGTCCACACCGCCGGGGATCACCACGATCCGCTCGCGCGGGACGCCGTACCGCTGCTGCAGCAGCGTGGCGAAGGCCTCCGAGAGCACGATGCACCGTGCTGCGCGCCGGTACACCGTGCGCTCGAGCCGCGCGCGCCACCACGCCGACACCGCACCACGCCCCTCGGTGCGCGACTCGTCGGCCCAGGGCCCATGGAACTGCACCACCAGCGGGATGCGCGCGGCATACGGCAGCAGCGCAGCGCCGTACGGCGCGAAGTGCGAGACGAGCACATCCGGGCGGCGCGCGGCGATCGCGCGACGGACGGCGCGCCGCGCCGCGAGCACGCGCGCAACCGTGGACGCGGCCGGTGACGCGAACGACGCGATGCGCGCCGTGACCTCGCCGCCATCCTGCCGCAGCGTGCCGGGCGCCCGCGCCGCCGCTACCAGGCCCTCCACGCTCACGCCCTGCGCCGGCAGGCGTTCGGCGAGGGCCGCGAAGTAGCGATTGAGCCCGCCGGCCTCCTCGCCCTGCCAGCCGAGCCCGATCTGCAGCGTATGCAGGCGCGGTGCGCGCGCGGCGGTCGCGTCCGCGCTCACGCGCACACCTCGCGCAGCACTGCCAGGTGCTCCGCTGCGATGCGGTCCCAGGCGTAGCGCCGCGAGGATTCCAGCGCCGCGTCACTCATCACGCGCCGGCGGCGCGCGTCATCACGCAGCGCCGTGAGATGCACGCGCAGGGCGTCGGGGCCGTAGTCGCTCAGGAACCCGTTGACGCCCGGCGTGATGAGGTCCTCGGTGCCGTTGATCGCATGCGCGATGATCGGCAGTCCGCTGGCCGCCGCCTCGAGCGTGACCAGCGAGAAGGCCTCGTAGCGCGACGGGAAGAGCAGGACGTCCGCGCTCTGGTACCAGCGTTCGGGTTCGCGCGACATGCCCGCGAAGTGCACCTGCGCGGCCGCGCCCACCTTGGCGGCGTGCTGGCGCATCACCTCCTGGTCCCCGGCGCCGACGACCACGAGCATCACGTCCGCGAGGCCCGCGATGGCGGAGATGGCGTCGCGCAGGCCCTTCCGCTCCCAGTCACCGCCGATGAACAGCGCGACCATCATGTCGCGCGGCACGCCGAGCTGCATGCGCAGCAGGCGTTTGTTGGTGCCGTCCACCGGACGGAACACGGCGTGGTCCACGCCGTTGGGGATGACCGTCACCTTGGACGCGGGGACGCCGTACTCCTCCTGCAGCTCCCGACCCACGCCGGAGGAGACCGCGATGACGCGACGGAGCCGCGAAGCGCCGTACGCGCGCCGTTCGCTGGCCACGAACTGCGCCTGCACCGCCCGCTGCCAGACGCGCCGCAGCGCGCCACCGCCCCGCAGGCCCCCGAACCGGCGCGTGAAGGCCGCTTGGCAGAACTGCGCGGTGATGACGTCCGCCTCGCGTGCCGCCGCACCGATGCTCTGCGTGAGCGTCGAGCCGAGGGCCGCGGCCCGCTGCGACGCCGCGCGGGCGAAACGCATGGTGCGAAGTACGGTGGGACCGGCGCCCGCGGCGACGCGCTCGAACCGGTGCGGCACCTCGGGCAACTCGCAGACACTCGCGATCACCCGCAGGTCGAGCACGGGCGCGAGTCGCGTGAGCACCTCGGCGGCGGCGCGTTCCTGCCCGCCCCGCCGATGCACCTCGAGCGCCACGAAACTGAGCGAGATCACGGGAGGGAAGTTCGGTAGAGGGCGAGGGTCTCGTCCACCATGCGCGAGACGTGGTAGCGGTCGAGGCCTTCCGTGGCGGCCTGCGCCAGCGCACGGCGGCGGTCGGGATCCGCGAGCAGCGCCGTGAGCGCGGTCGCGAGCGCACCCGGGTCGAGGGCAGGCACCAGCAGGCCCGCCCGCCCCCCGTCGAGCGACTCCGGCACCCCGTCCACGGCCGTCGCCACGATCGCGCAGCCGGCGGCACGCGCCTCGCCGATCACGATCGGGAACGATTCACGCCGCGAGGCCAGCACGAACACGTCCGCCGCGCGGAGGAACGGCTGCGGATCGCGCTGGAAGCCGTGGAAGTGCACGCGGTCCGCCACAGCGCTGCGCCGCGCCTGCTCCTCGAACCGCGCACGGTCCGGTCCGTCGCCCACCAGGTGCAGCTGCACGTCCGCCCGCGCGGCCGCCACCTGCGCGAAGGCCGTGAGGAGGTCGGCGATCCCCTTCCGCTCGTTCATGCCCGCGACCGTGACGATCGCCGGCCTGGCGATGGCGGCAGGCGTGGCACGCGCGAGGGCCGGCAGCCGCGGCGAGCCGATGGTGCCGTTGAGCACCACGCGCAGCTTCGACGGGCGGACACCGCGGCGGCGCATCGTCTCGGCCACCGCCGTGCCGCAGCAGAGCACGACGTCGGCGACACCCATCACGCGCGCCGAGCGCTGGTAGACGTTGTGCACGTGCCCCACCAGCAGCGGCGGGCGGCCCCCACGCACGGCGGCCGCGAGCACCACGCCCGTCATCATGTGGGCGTGTACGACGTCCGGCCTCCACGCGGCGAGGAGCTGCCGGAGCGCACGCGTGGCGCGCCACAGCGTGAGCGGGCGCCGCGTCTGGTCGATGCGGTGGTGCACGATGCGCCAGTCGGCGAGCCGGGACTCGAACTCCCCGCCCGCCGACGCGATCGCGACATCGTGCCCCCCGCGGGCCTGGCCCCACGCGAGATCGATCGCGGTGTTGATGATCCCGTTGCCGGTCTCGCGCACGGTGTTGAGCAGGTGCAGGATGCGGAGCGGTGCGGCGCTCATGGCTCCTCCTCCAGCGCCAGCTCGAGGATCGCCGCGGTGGCCGCCTCGGCGTAGCGCTCGGCGGAGAACTCCCGTGCCCGCACACGCGCGGCCAACGCGCAGCGCGCAGCGAGAGCGGGATCGTCGAGGAAACGCCGGAGCGCGGCGGCCATCGCCTGCTCGTCCGCGAACGGCACCAGCAGGCCCTGCTCCCCGTGGACGATGAGCTCCGCGGGGCCGCCCGCGGCGCCGGCGATCACCGGCTTCCCGAGCGCCATCGCTTCCACCACCACGATGCCGAAGGGTTCGCGGTCCGACGCATGCACCACGATGTCCATCGCCTGCATCCAGCGTGGCACGTCCGCCTGGAACCCGGCGAAGTGCACGGCGTGCTCCACCCCGAGCCGCCGCGCGAGGGCGCGCAACTCATCGCCGTACGCCGGCTCCGTGTCGTGTGCACCGCCGACCACGACGAGCGTCGCGTCGGGATGCCCCGCGCGCACGGCCGGTAGCGCCGCGATCACCGTGTGCATGCCCTTCCAGCGCTGCAGGCGCCCGACGATGCCGATGAGCGGCCCCTGCGCGGGCAGGCCGAGTCGTTGCCGCAGTGCCGCGGGCGACTCGCCGCGCACGGCGTCGAATCGCTCGAGCGAGGCGCCAGGATACACGAGCCGCTGCGCCCGCGGCGGCCACACGCGCGCCTGCGCGGCCGCGACGTCCCGCGAGAGCACGAGCACCCCGCGTGCCCGGCAGAACGTGGCGATACGGTCGATCCAGTCCGGCTCCGGCAGTCCCACCTGGTACCAAGCCGCCGGGATGTCGGCGATCCACGCCGCCGGGCCCGCGAGCAGCTGTGAGGCCGCCATCCACCCGAACACCAGTGACACTTGCCGTTCACGCGCGAGCGCCGCGATCCGCCGGATCGCCTGCCAGCGTCGCCAGAGCTCGCGGATGCGGCCCGCCTCCACGAGATGTGTCTCCACCCCGAGTGCCCGCGTCTCGGCGACCATCGGCCCGTCCTTGGTGAAGACGGCGATCCACTCCACGCCACGGCCGCGCCCGTGCTGCATGAGTTGGCGGAACATCATCTCGCCGCCGCCGAGCTGTTCGCCGAGCGGCATGACGACGAGGACGCGCAGATCCGTCATGCGACCCGCCGGGGATGCCGGAAGGTCTGGCGCGCCGCCGCGCGCCCCGCGCGCGCGGCCTGCCAGGCATCGCGCGCCCACGGATGCCCCTGCAGCGCGAGCCGCAGTGCCGCGAGCACGCCCGGGTTGGACGTGGTCCCGACGGCAGCCGCGAAGCAGCGATACACGAGGCCGTACACGCCCCGCTGATGCTCCAGCAGCAGGAGCGTCTCGTTGTGCACCGCATCCGCGAACGCCGCCGCCCCGAACGTGCCGCGATGGAACTGGTCGTCGCCCGTGCGCGGCGCCACGTGGTGTTCGACGGCGATCGCCGGGTCGTACACCAGCCGCCAACCGGCGCGGCGCATCGGCAGGCAGAGCGCCAGTTCCCAGTGCACCTGTGCCCCGCTGCCGCGCAGGCGGTCGTCGAACCCGACCTCCCGCAGCAGCTCGGCGCGGAACGCGCAGTTCACACCCTTGAGGACATCGACGTCGCGCGCCGGCCCCGCGCCGAGGTGGTGGTTCCCGATCACGCGGCCGAACCATTGCACGCGGCCCACCACAGGCGCGTCGCCGCGCTCGAGCGGCTGCCAGTCGCGCCCGCCGGCGCCGGCGATGCGCGGGTCCCGCGCGAAGGTCGCGATGAGCCGCTCGATCCAGTCCTCGCGCGGTTCGGCGTCGTCATCGGTGAGGGCGATCAGTGCCGTCGTCGCACAGCCGACGCCGTGCCGCATCGCGGCGATCACCCCCTGCGCGTGGATGGTCTCCAGCCGCACACGCACTGCCGCGTCGAACCGCACGGCCCTGGCGGCGGCGATGGTCGCGTCGTCGCCGTGGCGCAGCACCACGATGACCTCGTCGGGTTGCCGGCGTTGTCCGTTGAGCGCTCGGAGGCATCGCGCGAGGGCCTCCGGTCGCTGCCACGCCGGGACCACGACTGCGATGGTGGCGCGCGGGGCGGGGCTCATCGCGGCAAGCTCCCCGGCGCCGGCGCGAACCGCTGCTGCGCGACCGCCGTCGGATCGGGCTGCGGGAACTCCGTCCGTGCCACGCGCTCCCACGCGGCGAAGTGCCACTCGACCGTTCCCAACTCGGCCAGCAACGACCCCAGGGCGCGGAGGGAGTCCGCACTCCAGGGCAGCGACCGCACGATGCCCAGGCGCAGCGACGCGACACCGCGCAGCAGCCGCCACTTGAGCGGCGCCGGCGCGCCGTGTTTCACCAAGTAGCGCACCTCGGCCGCGCGCAGCATCCCCAGCTTCACGCCGGAGGGCTGGCGACGAGGCGGGTGGTCCACCAGGGCCTCGGGCACCCACTGCATGCGCACGCCGGCGGCCTTGAGGCGTTCACGCAGGTCCTGGTCTTCCATGTGCGCGACGCGGAATCCTTCGTCGAATCCGCCGAGGGCGCGGAAGCGCGCGGCGCGCAGCGCGATGTTGCAGGACCAGAAGAGTCCGCCGCGCTCGTTGACCGGCGCGTAGAACATCGGCGTGCCGAACCCCGCCGCGCAGGTCGTGCGCCCCTCGAGGGCCTCCACCTCCGCATCGGCAGCGGCGGCACGGTCGTAGGCGGCGAGCCATTCGCGCGACGGCAGCGTGTCATCGTCGGTGAAGGCCAACCAGCGCCCGCGCGCGGCACTCGCACCGTGATTGCGGTTCGCCGCCGGACCACGCGCCGGTCCCGGCAGCCACCGTGCCCAGGGATATGTCCTCGCGAGCAGTGCCTGCGTCGCCGGATTGCGCGCGTCATCGCTGACGATCACCTCGTAGGCCGCCGCGTCGAGCGACTGGGCGCCCGGCGCAAGGCGGTCGAGACAAGCGGTGAGCGTGGCGTGGCGATCATAGGTCGGGATCACGACCGACCAGCGCGGAGCGCCGAACGGAGCGTCGGGCGATGCGCCGAGCGGAGCGCCGAGCGGTGCGTGTGCGGCGGTGCTCATGGGCGCGCCGCCGCGCGATGGAACATCGCCACGTACTCCGGGCCCAGCGCCGACCAGGCGAAGCGCCGTCGCACGTCGTCGTGCCGCGCTTGGGCACTGGCGGCATCCACCGGCCACTGTCGCAGGCGCTGCAGGCCCGCGGTGGCCGACGCGACATCGGTGATGGCGTGCCGCAGTCCCGCATCGGCGATCACGTAGCGCGTGGTGGCGTCGTCGTGGGCGAGCAGGGGCAGCCCGGCGCCGATCGCCTCGACGTACGCCAACCCGAAGCCCTCGCCGTGCGACAGCAATGCGGCGCGGTCGGCCGCGACGTAGGCGAGTGTCATCCGATCACGGGTCAGGATCTCCCAGCGCCAGTGGGTGCCGAGCGCAGCCGTGGCATGTGCACTGAGTCCCGGTCGATCGGGTCCGTCCGCGCCGACGAGATGCAGGAACGGCCGCGGCGACGGCAGGGCCGCGACCGCGTCGATGAGCAGGTGCGTGCGCTTGATCGCGCGGTCCAGCTGGCCCACGCTGAGCAGCACCTCGCCCTGCTCCGGCAGGTGCAGCGTGCGCCGGGCCGCGAGCCGCTCCGCGGCCGTGGGTGGTCGCCACGCCGGATCGAAGTCGACCCCGTGCGGCAGCGCGGTCTGGCGATCGGCGGGCTCCCCGCGCGCCAGTGCGGCCTCCCGCGCGGCGGGCGTGAGCAGCTGCACATGGTCGCAACGCGTGAACGGCTTGGTGGTGTTGCCGCCGTTGTAGAACAGCATGCGCCAGCCGCCACCGACGCGCCGGCGCCAGTGCCAGATCGCGTTGCCGAAGTTGAGATCGGCGAAGTAGAGCAGGTCCGGCGCCTCGCGACGCAGCGTGGGCAGATACGCGGCCGCGAAGCTCACCTGCTCCACATAATAGGGATCGTGCCGCGTGAGTGCACCGAGGGCCCGGGCGCCCCAGGAGCGCCGAGGCAGGTTGCGGATCACGCGTTCACCGGGCTGGTGCCCGTTCCATCCACCCGCGAACACCGTGAGTGCGATGGACGGTTCGTGCCGCAACGCCGCCGCGAGGCTCCGCGTGAACGTCTCGAACCCGCGCGCCTCGCGCCCGAGCCCGGTGCAGACGAAGTGGACGCGCAGCGGCGCCATCGGATCAGGCACGGAACCAGCGGCGCGCCGCACCGGCGGCCGCACGCGTGAACAGCACACCCGGATACCGACGGAACGCCGCCGCGAACGCCGCCGACGCTTCCTCGCGGTCGCCGGCCTCGGCTGCTCGGGCGGCCTCGACCATGATCGCCTGCGCCTTCAGCATCTCGATGCGTTGTTCCGCGCGCCAGCGGTCGAACGGGGTGAGCGCCTTGAGGTAGCGCGCACGGATGATGTCCCACTCCGCCTCGAACAGCTGCCCCTCGGCCACCGTCTTGCTCGCCGCGTGGAAGCGGTAGCCCGCGACCGGACGCTGGAGCGGCAGGCAGCGCTCGCCACGCGCCATGAAGGACGCGTAGAGGTTGATGTCGAACAGGTAGCGCAGCGACTCATCGAACCCGCCGACCGCGCTGAGCAGGTCGCGCGACCAGATGTGCCCCGGTTGCGCCATCTGGAAGCGCGACGTGAGCAGGTCGAGCATGGTGGCGGGCACCTGCGGCAGGTGCCACTCGTGCACCGGCGCATCGCTGGTACCGAAGCCGATCACCCCGCCCGCGACCCATTTCGCCTCCGGATGCCGGGCGAGCGCGTCGAGCAGCGACTGGAGCGCACCGGGGAGATAGACGTCGTCGCTGTTGAGGTACGCGACCCAGGTGCCGGTGGCGAGCGCCAGGCCCTTGTTGATCGCGTGCGACTGCCCGCGGTCCTTCTCCGAGACCCACCAAGTGAGGTGCTCCTCGTAGCGCTTGATCACCTCGACGCTGTCGTCGGTGCTGCCGCCGTCGACGACGATGTACTCCAGGTCCGTGATGCCTTGCGACAGCACGGAATCCATGGTCTCGGCGAGGAACTGCCCCTGGTTGTAGGACGGCGTGATGACGGTCAGCAGCGGTGTCATGCGACTTTCCTTGCGATGAACAGGCGGGTGTCCGCGACCTCGTGCCGTGCGCGCTCCCACACGGTGCGGTCGAATCGCGGTTCGTAGGCGAGGTGGTCCTCGACCACCAGCGCGGGGCAGCCGGCGGCCTGCAGGCGGGACTCCACCTGTGACCACTCGATGTGATCGTCCGGCCAGATGTGCAGGTCGCCCTCGGGCATCCAGCGCGGATCGCGCCAGCGCTGCCAGACGAGGAGCGGCCGCACCCGGGCCCAGTATCGGCGCGGATCGAGGAAACGCGTCCATGACTTGGCCGGCCACACCACCGCGGTCGCGAAGAAGCGCTCCAGCGCAGGACTCGGCGCCCAGTACGCCGGCGCCTTCTCGTGCTCGATCAGCAGCACGCCGCCGGGCCGCAGCACACGCGCGCACTCCTCCACCAGCGCGAGGTAGTCCGGCACATGGTGCAGCACCGAGTACGCGGCGACCAGGTCCATGCTCCCGGTCGCGAACTCGCGCAGGTCGCTGCCGTTGAGTGGCTGCGTGCGCAGGCGGCCCGCGCCGCCCAGCCGCTGCGCGAGTGCGGCCAGCATGCCCGTCGAGAGGTCCGTGGCGAGCACGGTGCCCGGGTGCGCCAGCAACTTCTCGGTGAGGTTGCCCGTCCCGGCACCGATCTCGAGCATCACACGTTCCGCGGGTGCGGTCGCCGTGGCGACCAGGCCCACCGCGCGCGCCACGGCCGCCACCAAGCGTGCCTGCTCGACGTCGTTGAAGATCTCCGGGTGCCGTGCATCGTACGCACCCGTGATCCTGTCATGCGCCGCGCGGTTCTCGGCGATACGCCGCGCGGCCGTGGTCATCGGAATCGCATCTGCGACGCGCGGTACGCCATGGTGGCCCCCGACGCGAGGTTGTAGGCGTGGGCCGAGACGCCGAACCCGATGAGCACCCAGAACAGCGTGCCTGCGGCACCGGTGAAGATCTCGGAGATGAGCAGGCTGGCCAGCAGCGCCGCCGCGCCCGACCGCACCGCGTTGGCGAAGGGATCGAACTGTGCGTCCGCCAGGCGCATGCCCTGTACGACGATGCCGAAGAGGCCGAGGAAGAACATGAGGCCGCCGGGCCAGCCGAAGAGGTAGAACACCTCGAGCAGCCCGTTCTCGAAGTTGCGGATGCCGCCGCTGCGGCGCGCCGTCACGGCGCTGCCGGTGGCGCCGAGCCCCGCACCTTCGGCGTAGTCGAGCACCAGCGCGTACCCGGCGCGGGCCACGAGCAGGCGGCTGCGCACCGAGGAGTCACCGCCACCGGTGGTCAACGACGTGATGCGCGAGGCGATGCCTTCGCGGAACCGCGGGATGGTGATCACCGGCAACGAGAGGATCGCGACCACGGCGATCGTGATCCAGTTGCGCGGCAGGCGACGCACCGGCTGCGTGATGAACTGCAGCACCAGCCCGAGCAGGAAGCCGAGCCAGGCGGTGCGGATGCGCGAGAGCAACAGGCCGATGAAGCCCAGCACCAGCGCCGGCAGGCGTCCGCGCACGTCGGCCGAGAGCAGGAGGAGCAGGGCCACCTCCATCACCACGGCGAAGGTGCCGGGCATGGTCATGGAGCCGAACACGCGGAGCGCGAACGGCTCCGGCGCGCCGATCGACTGCAGGTCGGTGCCGATCATCCACAGCCGGTCCCAGGGCGGCAGGATCGCGAACTGCACGATGCCGTACAGCGCGGCCGGCCCCGCGGCCCAGGCGAGTGTGCGCAGCAGGGTCTGCCGCATCTCCGGATACAACCGCCAGTGCAGCGCCGTGTGCAGGCCGACCAGCGCCGGCGACAGCCACGCGAGATACGCGTAGAACGCCGGCACGACGCCGTTGCGCAGTGCGCCCACGAGGAACCCGTAGGTCACCGCCGCGATCACGAGCAGCGCCGGCGCGAACAGCGTCCCGCGCAGCTCCCGTGCGAAGCGGATCACCGTCCACACCGCGACGGTGCTGGCCAGCACCGGTGCCGCGAGCGCCAGGCTCTGCGGCAGGTAGCCGTGATGGAAGTCGAGGATGCGCCGCACCAGCGGCGTGTAGAACCACAGCGTCACGATGAACGCGAGGTAGCCGCTCGGGCGACGCGTCACCAGCGCGAAGGCGGTGGCCGCGGCGGCCACGGCCCAGAGGGGCGCGAACGCACGTCCCCCCGCCCCGGCGAGTCCCGCGGCCGTGAGGGCGAGGAACGCCGTCAGCGCGATGGTGGGCAGCGACGGGATCGACGAGCGGTCGCGGGCGACCGCAGGTGCCGGCGGCGGCGCGGGCGGCACCGGCAGCGTCGGGGCGAGTGTCGGGGCGGGCATCGGGTGCATCGTCACCCGTGCCTCAGCGGACCGTCGGCGGGACCTTCTTCGGGCGCGAGTCGCGCGTCGCCGGCATCAACCCGCGCTCGCGCAACGTGCGCCGCAAGCGCCGCCGGGCCGAGGAGACCGCGTAGCCGAGGAGGCTGATCGCCACCGTGGATGCCGTGCCATGCACGAACAGCGAGAACGGCGCGAATCCGCCGTTGCCGAGTTCCACGGGCAGTGCGCCGGTCGGGGTCGCCGGGGTCGCCATGCCGTTCAGCCGCTCCAACAGCGAGACATCCACGCCCCAGATCATCACCGGCAGGGTGGTGGTGAATCCCGACGACAAGGCCGGATCGCTCGCACGGAAGATGAACATCACGCCGAGCCAGAGCCCCACCAGCATCAACGTGCTGAGGTACAGCAGTCGCGAGTTGAGCCCGCGGCGGCGCGGGGCGCGACGGCGTCCCGACCACGAGGTGTCGAGTAGCCACCAGGTGGCGAACGACACCACGAGGCTGATGCCGAACACCAGCGGTGCCGCGAGCAGTTCCACCGCGAGCAGCACCAGACCGACCAGCGTGGCCGCACCGAACTGCCCCGACGACGGGGGCCGGTCGGCGCCGGCATCGAAGATGTCCGGCACGAGTTCCGGCTCCGCCTCGTCCACGACGGGCGTGCCGCCGCGCGAGCGGCGCATCGGACGACCGGGCCCGAACTCAGCGACCATAGTCGTAGTAGTAGCCGTAGCCGAGCCGGTACCGCGAGCTGCGCCGGAACTCCACGTCGTTCAGCACCGCGCCGGCCAGGTTGACCTGCACGTTGCGCAACTGCGCCACCGCGAACCGCAGCTCCTCGCGTTCGGTGCGGTCCGCGCGCGCCACGAGCAGCAGTGCGTCGGCCTGCGCGCCGATGAGCGCACCATCCGTGAAGAGGTTCAGCGGCGGCGTGTCGAGCAGCACGTAGTCGTACTGCTGACGCAGGCGCTCGAACAGCGGCTGCAGGCGCTGGGCGACCAGCAGGTCGGCGGGGTTCACGCTCGGCGCCGAGCCCAGCGGGAGCACGTCGATCGTGCCGCCGCCTTCCATCGCCACGCGCCGGATGCACTCACCCGGCGAGGCCTGCCCGTACATGAGGTCGAAGAAACCCGGGGCCGGCGGGATGCCGAACACATCGTGCACCGTGCCACGCCGCGTCTCGGCGTCGATCAGGATCACACGCTGGCCCTGGTGGGCCAGCGTCACCGCGAGGTTCACCGCGGTGGTGGTCTTGCCGTCGCCCGGCAACGCGCTGGTCACCACGATGACGCGCGGCGCCTTGGGCGGCGTGAGGTAGTTGAGGTTGGTGCGCAGCGAGCGGTAGGCCTCGGCCGCCGGCGTGTGGTAGTCGCGACCGGCCGCCGGACCGCCTTCGCGGGGTGCATCACCACCGCTGCCGACGCTGGTCGGTGGGCCCAATCGGTACATCCCCGTCTTCATCTGCTGCTGCAGGTTGGGGATGATGCCCACCACCGCGACGCCCGCGAGGGCCGCGAGGTCCTGCTCCGTACGGATCGTCGTGTCGAGCCATTCCCGCAGGAAGGCGATGCTCACGCCCACCACCAGGCCGGCCAGCACCGCGATCGCGAAGATGATCGACTTGGACTGCGAGATCATCGCCGGCGCGCCGGCCGCCTCGTCGAGCACCTGCGCCGACGAGTCCTGCACCGCGGCCGTGATCTCCGCCTCCTTGAGCCGCGACTGCACCATCATCGAGAGGTCCTCGAGCACGCGGCGGCCGCGTTCGAGACGCTCGAACGTGAGCTGCTGCTCGGGGATCTTCTTGCGGGCCTCCTCGAGGCTGGAGACGCGGTCGTCGAGCACGGCGATCTGCGCGTTCACGCTCCCGAGGAAGCGCCGCGCCCGGTCCTCGATGACGTCCTGCACCGCGTCGATGCGCCGGTCGAGCGCCTGCACGTCGGGGTCGGTGGGCATGCGGCGCGCGAGCAGGATGTTCCGCTCGTCCACGAGCAGGCCCAGGCGTTCCACCTCCGACTCCGCGATGCGGGCGTCGCTGAACGCGTCCGTGGACAGGATGCGCTCCAGCAGCTCGCGGCGGCGCGTGAGCGAGTCCACCGCGCTCGGTCCCGTGAGCGCCATCTGCAACTGCTCGCGGATGCCGCGCAACGTGGCCGCGGCGCTCTTGAGGTCGTTGATCTCGGTGAAGAAGTACTGCGCCTGGTCGGTCGGCGTGGTGATGCCCTGCGTGAGCAGGTAGTTGCGGACCTGGCCCTCGGCGTCGAACAACTGTTCGTTGAGCGAGCTCAGCTGTGCCTGCAGGTAGGTGACCGTGGAGCGGGCACTCACCCGCTCGAGGTCCATCTTGCGCTGCACGAAACGGTGCGCGACGACGTTGGGGATCTCGCGCGTGAGTTCGGGGTCGGTGCCGCGGAACGCGATGCGCAGCACGTTGGCGTCGCGATTGGTCTGCGAGACCTCCAGCGCGCCGCGGAGGGCGTTCGCGACCGAGAGGCGGTCGACCAGCACGAACGAGAGCCGTTCCTCGAGGCGCCCGGCGGCGGAGAGCCGCAGCTGCATGCCCGGCAGGGTGATCGGCAGGGTGTCGGAGAAGATCCCGAGCACGGAGTCCTGCGGGAACGCGCGCACCTCGTAGCCGCCACGCAGCCGCTGGAACCGGTACTCCAGGTTCGGCGCCGAGTCCGCGATCACGGCCCAGGCGACCACCGCGGAGCGCGGCGTGCGCTGCGGCTGCACCACCGCGAGCCGCAGGCCGAGCGAGTCGACGACCTCGAGGGCGAGGTTGCGGCTCGTGATGATCTCGGTGGAGGTCGCGAGCAGCTGCTGGTAGTCCGTGCCGAAGAACATCTGGCCGGACATCGCGCCTGCGTTGGGTTCGTCGATCCGGACCGTCACCTCGGCGAGGTACAGCGGCTCGACGCGGCGTGCGGCCACCACACCGGCGGCCACCGCGAGGCCCACGCAGACCACGATGATCCAGGCACTGCGGGCGATCGTCTGCCAACCCCGGCGCAGGTCGAGCGGGGTGTTCGGTTCCACCGGAACGGGCATCGGGAGGTTCGTCATCGTGCGCTCATTGCTGGCCGATGAGGAACACGATCGACACCACCGAGGCGATGATCGTCGACACGGCCGCGACCGTGGTCACCTGGCGCTGGTTGCGGATCCACCAGGACTGGTCCTGCACGAAGATCGCGTCGCCGCTGCGGATGTTGAGTGCGCCCAGCGACTGCTCGACCGTGAGTTCGACCTCGGTGCCGTCGTAGCGCAGCAGCTTCACGCGCGGCACGCCCTCCGCCCCCACCGTGCCACCGGCGCGGGCGATCAACTGGATCGTGGTGGACGTGGGGTCCACGGGATACACGCCCGGCGAGCGCACCGAGCCGAAGATCGGCAGCGGCCGGATGAGGCGCGCATCCACCGGCGTGCCCACGATGCGGGTGCGGTACATCGCGACCAGCAGGCTGTTCAGGGAGTCACCCGTGAGCCCCGCGACCTTCATGCGGCCCAGGGCGGGGATGATCGCGGTCCCGTCGTTCTGCACGAAGACCTCGCCCGAGAGCTCCGGCTCGCGCCAGACGCTGATCCGGATCTGGTCTCCCGGCTGCGTCGTCCACGGCTCGAGCATCGCGGCCGGCAACGGCGCGATCGGGCGCGGACGGGACGGGCCACAAGCGATGAGGAGCGCGCTCGCCACGAGCGCGCTCCGCCGGAGCATGGGGGGCATGGCGGAGAGGGTCACATGAGGGCGAACAAACGACGGCATCACGGGGAATACGATTGAGCGGAACCGGACGAAACACCCCCCGCGCGCCACGCGCCGCGCCGACCGGCGGTCAGTACGCCCCCTTCATGGAGAGCACCGCCGGGATCGTGCGCACCAGGATCCAGAGGTCGCGCCACACGGTCCAGCCGCGGATGTAGGCCGCATCGAGCCGCACGACCGCCTCGAAATCCGTGATCGCGTTCCGGCCGCTGACCTGCCACGGCCCGGTGATGCCCGGCAGCACCTCGAACCGGATGAAATGGTGCGGCTGGTACCGCTCCACCTCCGACGGCAGGGCCGGTCGAGGACCCACCAGCGACATCTCGCCGCGCAGCACGTTCCAGAGCTGCGGCAGTTCGTCGAGGCTCGACCGGCGGAGGAAGCGCCCCACGGCCGTGAGCCGTGGGTCGCCCTTGATCTTGAACAGCGGATCGGCCGCGTACTGGTTCGCCTGCGTCAACGCGGCCTGCTGTGCTTCAGCGTCGGCCACCATGGTGCGGAACTTGAAGAGGGTGAACGGGTCGCCGCCCAGCCCCACTCGCGTCTGCAGGAAGAACACCGGGCCCCGCGAGGTCAGCCGGATGGCGAGTGCGATGAGCAGCACCAGCGGCGCGCCCACCACGAGCCCCACCACCGCACCGACCGTATCCACGAGGCGCTTGAGCACCAGCTGCACGCCCACCAGCGCCGGGCGGCTCAACAACGCCAGCGGCTCGGCGCGGCGCAGGAGGAAACTCGGCTCGTCGAGACGCTGGAACGCCCGACGGCGCGTCGCGAAGACGCGGCAGCCCGCACTGGATGCGGCGATCATGAGACTCTGCAGCGCCGCGTCCTCCACCGGCCCCACCAGCACGATCGCGTCCGCGCCCGACGCCGAGAGCGCCTCGTAGAGCTCGCCGGGGCCATGCGGCCGATCGGTGGGCCAGTCCGCCGACAGCGCGAAGAACGCCGGCGTCCCGTGGCCCGGTGTGCCGTCGCCGCTGCGCTTCTGCCAGTCGGCGCGCACACCGTCGATCACCCCCGCCGGCCCCACGATGAGCGTACGGGCCGGCTCCAGCGCCCGCGGATCCACCGCCCGCAACGCGTGCGCGAGGATGCGCCGCTGGATGATCAGCGCGAACACGAGCACGGCGAGGACGAGCGTGAGCGCCGTCGCGCGCGGCACGAGGAACGCGGTCCAGATCTCCGTCCAGCGCGGCAGCGCGAGCCCCAGCAGCAGTGCCGCGAGGATCCGGCCGGAGTGCGCCTCGCGCTCCGTATAGGAGTAGCTGCGCGTGGCCACGAGGCAGAACACGAGTGCGGTGAGGCGGCGCGCGAGCGGGACGGGCTCGCCCGGGAGCAGGAACCCGAGGAAGGCATCGCCGTCCGGTCCGAGCAGCGGCCCCAGCGCCGCGAGCGGCAGCATCGACAGGACCACGAAGACGCCGGCAAGCGTGACGAAGTCCGACGCGACCATCACCGCCCCGTACCACACCTCGCGCCAGAACCGTCGGCGCTGCAGGCGGACCGCCCGGTGGCGGGCGCCGAGCCGGGCGATGTGGGCAGATCCGTCGCGGGGTGTCTCGATCGGCATGCGCAGGTGGGACGCGGACTGCGGAGTGGAGGTGTTCAATTATCGGCCGGCGATTACTTTCTCTCGACCGAGTCGTCCGTTCTTACGAGCGAGACGCACAGTACGCGCTGAACGTCTCATTTCCGACGAACACCCGACCCAACCCGCGACCTCGATCGTGCTCAACTCGCAGAAGGGGAACGAGCCGGTCCGCGTGGATCCCGCCGCGGCCATCGACCCGCGCGTGCGCCTCAGCGCCTCGCCCGCCGAGGTCGAGCGCCTCCGCAAGATCCTCATGGAGGCGGTGTCGCGGAATGCCACGGACATCCATATCCGGGCCGGCGACGTCGTGTATGCCCGCGTGGACGGCGACCTCGTCCCGCTCGACACCTCCGTGCTCTCGGCGCTCAACACGTACGAGATGACGATGCACATCCTCGCCACGTCGGCCAACACGCCCGACATCGACGAGGTGCACGACTATTCTGGCCCGTGGAGCGCGCCGGGCATCGGACGCTTCCGGCTGAGCCTGCTCAAGCAGCGCTCGAGCTTCATGATCGTGCTGCGGGTCATCCCCGACACGCTCCCCACCTTCGATTCCCTGTCGCTCCCCGGGGCGCTCGCGTCGATCGCACTCGCCGACTTCGGGCTCATCCTCGTCGCCGGCACCCCCGGCGCCGGGCGGTCCTCGACGGTCGCGGCGTTCGTGAACCATCTCAACACCAAGAGCCCGCGCCGCCGGCACATCGTCTCGGTCGAGCAGGCGATCCGCTACCTGCACAAGAACCACGGCTGCGCGGTGACACAGCGCGAGATCGGGATCGACACCGACTCCTACCTCACCGGCGTGCGGGCAGCGATGGACCAGGACGCCGACGTGATCGTCATCGGCGACCTCGCGACCCCCGAACTCGTGGAGCTCGCCGTGCGCGCGGCCGAGCAGGGCCGCCTGGTGATCGCCAAGGTGCGTGCCACGGACAGCACCACCGCCATCCGCACGCTGCTCGCGAACTTCTCGCCCGACCGCCAGGATTCCGCGCGGCTGCAGCTCACCGAGCTGCTGCGCGGCGTCGTCGCACAGCGCCTCCTGCCGCGGGCCGACAGTCGCGGCCGCGTGGCCGCCGCCGAGGTGCTGCTCATGACGCCGGCGGTGCGTGACGTGCTCGCCGACGCGGGCCGCCTCTCGGAACTGCGCCAGACGCTGAGCGAGGGACGCGCGCAGTACGGCACGCAGACCTTCGACCAGCACCTCGCGGACCGGGTCATCGCCGGCCAGGTGTCGTTCGAGGTCGCCGTCACGCTCGCGACCAACTCGCTGGACTTCGAACTGCAACTCCGCGGCCTGCGGCGCTGAACGCCCGCCAGCCGCGTGCGGCCACGTGCGGCCGCTGCGTTCAGTCGCTCCCGGCCACCTTCCGCAGCAGGCGCTCCCAGATCGACCGCGCCGCGCGTGCCTCCACCGGCGCGACCGGCAACGGTCCCTGCCCCGCGAGCATCCGCGCCGGATTCTCCACGGTGAGGCGCGTCGCCTGCGCCGCCGCCCCGCGCTTCTCGAGCAGCTCCACCGCCCGCGCCGTCGAGGGCGTGCCGCGCGCGTGGTGGTCGCTGGAGAGATAGTCCACCCAACCGGACTGCAGCAGCGCGAACGCGACCAGCTGCGCGCGGTCGCCGTGCTGCCCCAACAACGACCCGGCGTTCACCTGCAGCAGGGCACCCGCCGCCCGGCACCGCGAGAGCACGGAGAGCCGCGTGTCGTGGTTGCGGTACCGCTCGGGGTGCGCGATCACCGGGCGCCAGCCCTTCTGCCGCAGGTTGTGCATCGCCCACTCCGCGTTCGGCGGCAGCTGCATCGCCGGGAACTCGCAGAGCACGAACGCACCACCCGCGAGCCGGATCCGCGGGTCGCGGAGGTCGGGGTCGGGTTCGTCGAGCATGAGCTCCACGCCGCGGAGGAGGCGCGGGAACTTCACCGCCGGCTCCGCGAGCACCGCGGCATCGCGCGCGGCGTTCAGCTCCGCCCACGCCGTGTCGAACGCGCCCAGCCGCGCCGCCAAGGCCGGCGGCGACTTGGTGAGCGACGCGTCGAAGTGCGGCGTGGTGAGCACCGTCTCGGCGCCCTGCGCCGCGAACGCCCGCAGCGCCTCGATGGCCTGCGCGGCCGTCTGCGCGCCGTCGTCCACGGCGGGCATGAGGTGATTGTGGAAGTCGATGAAGCCCTGCGCCGCCGATGCCATCAGAGGGGGACGTTCGCGCGGAACCACTGCACCGTGTTCGCGAGGCCGGTCGCGAAGTCCGTCGTGGCGCGGAAGCCGAAGGCCCGTTCCGCCCGCGAGGTGTCGAGCCCGCGCCGCGGTTGGCCGTTGGGCTTGCTCGTGTCCCACACGATCCGCCCGCGGAAGCCCGTCGCGTCGGCGATCACCGGCGCGAGGTCGCGGATCGCGATCTCCATCCCGCTGCCGAGGTTCATCGGCTCACCCGCGTCGTACGATTCCGTCGCTCGCACGATGCCCTCGGCCGCGTCGTCGACGTAGAGGAACTCCCGCGTCGCCGACCCGTCGCCCCAGAGCACCACCTCGTCGCGCGCGGCCCGACGCGCCTCCTCCATCTTGCGGATCATCGCGGGGATCACGTGCGACGACTCGGGGTCGAAGTTGTCGCCCGGACCGTAGAGGTTCACCGGCAGCAGGTGGATCGCGTTCATTCCGTACTCGGCGCGGTAGGCCTGCGACTGCACCAGCAACATCTTCTTCGCGAGGCCGTACGGCGCGTTGGTCTCCTCCGGATAGCCGTTCCAGAGCTCCTCCTCGCGGAACGGCACCGGCGTGAACTTGGGGTAGGCGCAGATCGTCCCGATGCCGACGAACTTCTCGACGCCGTGCTTGCGCGCCTGCTCGAGCGTCTCCACGCCCATCACGAGGTTGTCGAAGAAGAAACGACCCGGATGCGCGCGGTTCGCGCCGATGCCGCCCACCACCGCCGCCAGGTGGACGACGACGTCGGGCCGCAGCGTCCCGTACATCGCGATCACCTGCTGCTTCTCACGCAGGTCGAACTCGGCCGAGCGCGGCGCGAACACCTCGGCGCAGCCCCGGGCGCGCAATGCCGCGACCACGCGCCGCCCGAGGAAGCCGGAGCCTCCGGTCACCACCACGCGCTTGCCACGCAGGTCCATGCGCGCAATCTACGGGCGGCGCGCGCCACTCACCACGGGGCCGTGATCAGAGCAGGCCGAGCTCGAAACGCAGCGCCGAGCTCAGCGACGGATGCAGGAAGCGGAACCCGGTGCGCTCGAGTACGGCGGGCCGCACGCGCTGGCTGGCGAGGATCGTTCCCTCCGCCATCGCACCGAACAGCGCCTGCAAGGCGAACGCGGGCACCGGCGCCAGCGTCGGTCGATGCAGCACACGGCCCAGCGTCTCGGTGAACGTCGCGTTCGTCACCGGCTCCGGGCCCACCACGTTCATCGCGCCCGCGACCGCTTCCTCCTGGATCGCGTGGTGCACGGCGCCCACCCAGTCCTCGCGCGAGATCCAGCTCATCCACTGCCGACCGGAGCCCAGGCGCCCGCCCGCACCGAGCTGGAACGGCAGCAGCATCTTCCCCAGCGCCCCCCCGGAAGGATTGAGCACCAGTCCCGTGCGCAGGAGCACCACGCGTACTCCCGCCTCGCGCGCCGGCGCAGTGGCGGCCTCCCACTCGCGGCCGACCTCGGCGAGGAAGTCATCGCCGCTCGCGCTGGTCTCGTCGAGCCACGCGTCGCCGCGGCTGCCGTAGATGCCGATCGCCGACGCACTCACCAACACGCGCGGCTTCACCGCCGATCGTGCGATCGCCTCCGCGAGGAGTCGCGTGCCCCGCACCCGGCTGTCGCGGATCGCCCGACGGTTCGCCTCCGTCCAGCGCTCCGCGACCGAACTCCCCGCGAGATGGATGACCGTGTCGATGCCGTCGAGCGCCGCGGCATCGAGGGTGCCGGCTGCCGGGTCCCATCGCACGTCGCTGCCGCTGCCACGCCCGATCCGCCGCACCCGATGCCCGCCGGTGGTGAGGAACGGCAGCAGCGCGGCGCCGAGGAACCCGCTCGCGCCCGTGATCGCGACGTGGCGTGGGCCGCGGGCCGCGTACGCGGCGTGACGCTCCAGGTCGGCACGGGTGAGCGCGTGCCGCCAGGCGAGGAGACGCTCGAGGCGCTCGCGCGTGAACGTGTCGGCCACCAGCGCGCCGAACGGCGGCAGCGGCAGCCGGTAGGTGATGCGGTCCTCGAGCACGCTCGCGTCCGGCCCGGCGGGCTCCATCAGGTGGCGGTGCTCCCAGGCGGCGAAGGGCCCCTGGCGCTGCACGTCGGAGAACTCGCGCCCGGCGACGTAGCCGCGGTGCTCCAGGTCCCAGCGCGTGGTGACCGGCCCCACCGGCACCGCCAACGAGACGGTGGCGCCGTCGCGGATGCCGCCGGCGCGGTCGAGCACACGGGCCGGCATGAACCCTGGGGTGAGCCGTTCGAACGCGCCGGGCCGTTCATGCCAGGCGAACAACGCCTCCGCCGACACCGGCATCGGCGTGCGACGACTCACTGTGGTGGATTGTCCACTCTTCTCCAGAGATACCACGACGCCACCGTGCGATAGGGAGACCACACCGCGCCGATCTTCGCCAGCCGCTCCTCGGACGGGAGCTTCCGCAGACCGTACAGCTGCTGCACCGCCTTCTTCACGCCCAGGTCGAGCACCGGCAGCACGTCCGGACGTCCGAGCCGGAACATGAGGAACATCTGCGCCGTCCACTCCCCGATGCCCCGCACCTGCGTGAGCGCCTCGATCACCTCGTGGTCCTGGAGCGTGTGCAACGTCCGTTCCGGGAACGCGCCCGAGGTCGCGTGGCGCGCGAGGTCCTTGATGTACTCCACCTTGCGGCCGGAGAGTCCGACCGCGCGCAGTTTCGCATCCGCCGTCCGCAGCACCCGCGCCGGTGCCGGCATCGTCCCGCCGTAGAGCGCCAGTACCCGGGCCCAGATGGTGCCGGCCGCGGCCCCGGAGAGCTGTTGGTACACGATCGAACGCGCGATGTGGTCGAAATGGGTCCCGGCGCGCTCGGCCGAGAGGGTGCAGGGCCCCACCTCGGCGATCCAGCGGCCGAGGACCGGGTCGACGGACGTGAGGTGGGCGATCGCCTTCGCATGCCGTGGCGGCATCACTCGGTCTCCAGGGCGTCGCGCAACTGCGCGACGAGTTCATCCATGTCGAACGGCTTCTGCACGAACCCCACATCGGCCCCGATCGCGCGGCGCAGGCGGTCGCGGTCGTCGAGATAGCCGCTCATCATCAGGACCGTGGGCGGATGCGACGTCGCCAGCACCGCCTGCGCCAGCGCCACGCCGTCCATCTCCGGCATCACCACGTCCGTGAGGATGAGGTCCACGACCTCGAGCGCCGCCTGCATCACGTCCAGCGCGCGTCGCCCGTCCTCGGCCGTGAGCACGCGGAATCCCGCGAACTCCAGCGAGAGGCGCAACACGCGGCGCACGGTCTCGTCGTCGTCCACGACCAGCACGGTCGGGAGCACCGGTCCCGTGGCGTCCGTCATTCAGCTCGCCGCCTGCAACGGTTCCGCGATCGCCGCCGCGTCCGGGCCGGCGATGAACAACCACTCCGTGTTGCGCAGGTGGCTCACCTCGCCCACGCGTTCGCCACGCAGGTTGTGGATGCCGATCCGCGCGCCCACGTAGCGCGGCGAGTCCACCGGCACCATCGCCACCTCGCCGAAGCGCTCCGCGAGCAACGTGCGGATCGCGGCATCGGTGAGGAACCCCTCGTTGCTGAACGAGAGGATGCAGTGCCGTGCGCGCAGGCCGAGCACCACCGCCCGGAGCGCGTCCCACGCGGCCCCACGGAGGTTGAACTCGCTCTTGGTGGTGCGCACGTCGAGGCGCTTGCGGGCCACGCCGTAGGGTTCCGGCGCATCCCCACGCACCACCGTCTCCCAGATGTGGTAGTTGGCGTAGTACGAATGCTGGTTGTACGGCGGGTCGAGGTACGCGACGTCATAGTCCACGTCGCGCGCCACGCATCGGCGGGCGTCCTCGCAGTGCACGCGGCCGCTGCCCGCGAGCAGGGTCGGTGCGCGCAGGCGCAGCGGCCGATGGCTGCGCGGGGACCACTGCTTGAGGTAGGCCATCTGCAGCCCGGTGGTCGAGTCCACGCGGTCAGCCGCCTCGAGCAGCGCCGTCAAGGCGATCGCGCGTTCCGTCGGCGTCCGCGCCAAGCGGTCGATCCCGGCGCGGATCGCATCGATCCGCGCGCCGTTCGCCGGCTGGAAGTAGCGCGCCTCCTCGCAGAAGGTGCGCGTCACGTACCCGCGGTGCGCGGGCAGTGCATCGAGTTCCTGCAGCAACGCGTCCACGCGGGCCGGGTCCACCGCCGCCGCGTCCGTCGCGATGTAGGTCTCGCCCAACACCGCGCTGTAGGTCGCGATGTCGTTGGCCGTCACCGTGAACCCGGCGGCCTTGAGGCCCTGCGCGACGCGCGTGGTGCCCGTGAAGAGGTCGAGCGCGCGGCGCGCGCCCGGGATCGCACGCGCCAACGCGACGATCTGCGGCACCAGCCGGCGCTTGGACCCGAGATACTTGATCATCGCGGTACCATCGGCAGCGACATCGCCGCGCCTCCAGCGACGCTCACGCGTCGCTGCGCGGGCGCTCGAACACGAGTCGCTCCGCGTATTCCTCGATCAGCGAACGCTTCACGAGCTGGATCCGCCATTCTGCGGGGATCGCCGAGGCGCCGTAGTAGGCGCCGGCCAGCTGGCCGTAGACCGCTGCCGTGGTGTCGGCGTCCTCGCCGAGGTTCGCGGCCGCGAGCACGCCGGTGGCGAAGTCATCCGTGGCGGCGAACGCCCACAGCGCGGCCTCCAGCGACTCCACCACGTAGCCGCTGCCGCGCACGTCCGGCGGCATGCGCCGGTGATACGATCCGTGTGCGACCTCGGCGACCTCGGCCATGAGCGGCTCGTCCTGGTACGCACTCGGCACCGGCGACCAGAGCGGGGAGAGCAGCGTGGCCTTGGGCACGTTGTTGAGTGCGCCGGCGATGAGCCCCGCGAAGTAGCGACAGGCGTCGATCGCCGCCGCCGTGCCGTGCGTGGTCCGCGAACTCGCCGCCGCCGCCGCCATCGCCGACGCGGGATTGCCGGCGTGCCAGATCACCACCGGCGCGATGCGCATGAGCGAGCCGTTGCCCGCCGTGCGCGGGTCCGTGAGCCCGGCATACGGCTCACCCGAGCGCTCGTACCGCTCCAACGCCTGCCGCACCGTGTCGCCGATGTCCACGCACTTGCCCGTGCTGCTCAGGTGTCCCTGGCGGTACCAGCGCAGGTAGCGCTCCATCTGGTCGCGTGCGTCGAAGCGCCCACAGGTCACCAGCGACTCGGCCAGACAGAGCGCCATCGAGGTGTCGTCGGTCCACTCGCCGGGCCCCAGACCGTGGAAGCCACCACCGCGCATGCCCGTGACCGGTTCGAAACTGCCCGGCGCCTGGAACTCCACCGCCGCCCCCAACGCATCACCGACGGCGAGCCCAAGCAGGCTCCCCTTGGCGCGATCCATCAAGGCGGGCTGGACAGCAGGTTGACGGAGCATGCGATCCGGGTGGGGGTGACTGCGGTTGGCCCAAGCTAGCCCCGGGGACAGGCGCCGACCAGCCATGTTCTCACTAGCTTCCAGTGACAGGTCCGGAGCCATGCGACGGCCTGGCGGTCCCTGGCCGCTCCCCCCGCATCACCACCATCTCGGAGTTCGTAATGCGGATCACGAAAGTCGGCGTCATCGGCGCCGGCGCGATGGGGGCCGGCATCGCCGCCCTCGCCGCGAGTGCCGGTGTGCCCGTCGTCCTGCTCGACATCCCCGGCAGCGACGACCCCAAGTTCCCCGACCGCTCCAAGCCCGCCCGCGAGGGGCTCGAGCGCACCCGGAAGGCCAAACCCGCCGCCTTCCTCGATGCCGCCGCCCACGCGCGCATCACCGTCGGCAACACCGCCGACCATCTCGAACTGCTCGCCGACTGCAGCTGGATCTGCGAAGCGATCATCGAGAAGCCCGAGCCCAAGCAGGAACTCTTCGCCAAGCTCGAACGCATCGCGCCCGAGGCCATCGTCACGTCCAACACCTCGGGCATCCCGATGGCGATCCTGCTCAAGGGTCGCAACGCGAAGTTCCGCGAACGCTTCCTCGGCACGCACTACTTCAATCCGCCGCGCTACATGCACCTGCTCGAGCTCATCCCCACGGGGGAGACGTCGCGCGAGGTGCTCGAGAGCATGCGGCACTTCCAGGAGCGCATCCTCGGCAAGGGCATCGTGCTCGCGAAGGATGTGCCCGGGTTCGTCGCCAATCGCCTCGGCGTGCACGGCATGGTCGTCGCCGGCCGACTGATGGTGCAGCACGACCTGAGCATCCCCGAGGTCGACACGCTCACCGGCGCGTTCATCGCGCGCGCCAAGACCGCGACCTTCCGCACCGGCGATCTCTCCGGACTCGACGTGCTCGTGCACGTCACCGCCGGACTCTCGCAGACCACGGGCGAGGATCTCGCCCTCGTGCCCTTCGTGCACGAACTCGTGAAGAGCGGTCGCTTGGGTGACAAGACCAAGGCCGGCTTCTACAAGAAGGACGGCAAGGAGATCCTCGCGCTCGACTGGAAGACACTCGAGTACACGGATCAAGGACGCTTCACCACCGAGGAGATCGACCGGATCTCCAAGCTCCCGCCCGCCGCGCGTGTGGCGAAAGCCAAGGACATCGGCGGCAAACACGGCGAGTTCCTGCGCGACCTGCTCGTGGAGCAGTTCACCTACGCGTGCGCACTCGCCCCGCAGCTCGCGTACGATGTGGCCGCGATCGATCGCGCGATGGAGTGGGGCTACGGCTGGGAGATGGGCCCCTTCCGCACCATGGATGCGATGGGCCTCGACTGGCTCCGCGCCGAGATGACCAAACGCGGCAAGACCGTGCCGCCGATGCTCGCCAAGGCCGGCGCGTCGTTCTACTCGGTCGACACCACGGGTGCGGCACCGGTGGAGATGATCCCCGCACTCGACAAGGACGCACGCATCGCGGTGCCGCCCATCCCCGGGCAGATCTCGCTCGCCCTGCTCCGCCAGGCCAACAAGGTCGTGAAAGAGAATCCCGAGGCACGCCTCGTCGACCTCGGCGACGGTGTGCTCTGCCTCGAGTTCTGCGGCAAGATGAACACGCTTGGCGCCGGCGTGATGGACATGGCCGCCATCGCGCTCGACACCGTGGGCAAGGGCAAGTACCACGGCCTCGTCATCGGCAACGACGACCCGCGCACCTTCACCGCCGGCGCGAATCTCGCCGGTGTGGGTCAGGTGGTGCAGGCCGGCGACTGGAAGACCGTCGAAGCGATGGTGAAGCGGTTCCAGGATACCGTGATGTCGTTCCGCTTCGCGCCGTTCCCCGTGGTCGCGGCGCCGTTCGGTCTCACACTCGGCGGCGGCACGGAGATCTCGCTGCACTGCGACCGCATCCAGGCGCACGCCGAGCTGTACATGGGCTTGGTGGAAGTGGGTGTGGGCCTGATACCCGGCGGCTGCGGCACCAAGGAGCTCGCCTTCCGCTTCACCAAGGCACTCGAGGCCTACGACGAAGCCGATCCGTTCGAGGGCATCAAGCGCGCGTTCAAGCTCATCGCGCTCGCGCAGACGAGCACCTCGGCGCATGAAGCACGGGCGATGGGTTTCCTGCGGCCGCACGCCGACCGCATCTCGATGAATCGCGACACCCTGCTGGCCGACGCCAAGGCGCGCGTGATCGATCTCGCCGCGGACTACGTCGCGCCACTGCCGCGGACGATGACCGCACTGGGCAAGGCGGGCGTGGGCAACCTCGATTACGCACTGTGGTCGTTCCAGGAGGCGGGGCAGGCGTCGGCGTACGATGTTCGACTGGGGCACGAGATCGCCGTCGTCTTGTGTGGCGGGGATGGACCCGCCCGCGAGGTGACGGAGCAGGACCTGCTCGATCTCGAGCGCGATGCCTTCCTGCGACTCCTCGGCACCAAGGAGACGCAGGAGCGGATCATGCACATGCTGACCACCGGCAAGCCCCTGAGGAACTGACCATGACCAACGAAGTCGTGATCGTATCGGCCGCTCGCAGCGCAGTCGCTCGCGGCAAGAAGGATGGTTCGCTCGCGGCCACACACCCCGTCGATCTCTCCGCCGAGGTCATGAAGGCCATCGTGGGGCGCGTGAGGTTCGACGCGAGCCGGATCGATGATGTGATCTGGGGCTGCGCCATGCCCGAGGCGGGTCAGGGCTTGAATCACGCGCGGCTCGCCGCGCTGCGCGCCGGACTGCCGGTGGAGGTCTCCGCCATGACGGTGAACCGCTTCTGTTCGAGCGGCCTGCAGACCATCGCACTCGGCGCGCAGGCGATCCTGAGCGGCATGAACGATGTGATCCTGGCGGGCGGCGTGGAGATGATGAGCGCCGTGCCCATGTCCGGATTTCACACGCGGCTGCACCCCGAGATGACCGAAGCGAACATCGGCATGGGCTTCACCGCGGAGCGTGTGGCCAAGCGCTGGGGCATCACGCGGCAGATGCAGGACGAGTTCGCGCTGGGTTCGCAGCAGAAGGCCGCAGCGGCGCAGGCCGCGGGTGTCTTCAATGAACAGATCGTGCCGATCACCGTGGAGAAGGTGAAGTGGAGCGGCGCGAAGAAGACGACGGAGAAGGTCGCATTCGCCACGGACGAGATGGTGCGTGCGGGCACGACCATCGAGGGGCTCGCGAAGTTGCCGCCCGCCTTCAAGCCGGGTGGCACCGTCACCGCGGGCAACGCATCGCCGCTCTCGGATGGTGCGGCGGGTGTGTTGATGATGACACGCGCCAAGGCCGAGTCGCTTGGGCTCACGCCGATGGCGCGGTTCGTCACGTTCGCGACGGCGGGTGTGGAGCCCGACGTGATGGGTGTCGGGCCGGTGAAGGCCGTGCCCAAGGCGCTCGCGCGCGCGGGGATGAAGCTCGACGACATGAAGGTGATCGAGTTCAATGAAGCGTTCGCGGCGCAGGCGCTCGCGGTGATCAAGGATCTCGAGATGGACACGTCGCGCGTGAACGTGAACGGTGGGGCGATCGCGCTGGGGCACCCGTTGGGGGCGAGCGGGGCGAAGCTGACCGTGCAGCTGCTGCACGAACTCAAGCGACGCGGTGGGGGCACGGGGATGGTGACGATGTGCATCGGCGGTGGCATGGGAGCCGCTGGCATCTTCGAGGTTTATTCGTAGGAATCGCGGCGCGCTTCTTGCCGCTCCTTCGTGGAGCGCCGTCCGACCACCCCCACCCGCCATCCTCCTTCCGCCCATCGACGCCATGATCCAGATCGCCAGCCCGGACCATCTCGCCCGCGTCACCGCGATGACGCGCGCCGCGAAGCTCGATGCCCTCGAGCAGGAGATCCTGGCGCGCGCGCCGCGCCCCGCCGCGCGCGTGCACGTGTCGCTCTCCCCGGTGGAGAGCCGCAGCGCCTTCCTCTCGTACGTGCGCCTCGCCGGGCCAAAGGAGGACGTGCTGGATTTTGCCGCCGTGCTCTTCGACGAGGTGAAGGGCATGGTTCGTCCCGACGGCACGCTGCCTCTCACGCTCAGCGCCATCGAGAGCGAGAGTTCCGAGCACCTGCAGATCGTGATCGCGCGGGAGATGTACGAGGGCTAAGCCTGTCCAGCTTGCGCGTGGATGGTCCGACGGGTGGGGTGCGCGCGCTGTCTCGGCGCTGCCCCACCCGTTCAGGTAGCCGCCCCACCTGACCGGCTCGCTTGTCCGCCCAGAGGGCTTGTGAAATGTTTCACAAGTCGATCCACCCCTCTCTGGAGCCCCGCACATGAGCAGCGCCACCGTCGCCACGCCCCCGCGCCTCACCACGACGCCGTCCGATCGCGCGAACGCGATGGCGCGCGCCGAACGCCTCGACGCCATCGAAGCCGAGATCCGCGCACGCGCACCGCGGCCCGCCGCGCGACTGCACATCTCGCTCTCCAATCCGCCCATCCGCACCGTGTACCAGGCGCAGATGCGCATCGCGGGCAACCGCGACGACGTCCTCGACTTCGCGGCCGCGCTCTACGACGAGGTGAAGGGCATGGTCCGGCCGGATGGCTCGCTGCCCCTCTCGGTCCAGGCCATCGAGAGCGAGTCGAGCGAGCACATCCAACTCCTCCTCGTGCGCGACCTCTACGAGGCCTGAGCGATCGGCCGCTGCTCCGCGATCCCGATGAGGTTCCGCTCGGGATCGCGGCAGAAGCACATCCAGATCTCGTGCGTGGCCGTCTTGCCCACGAGGTGCGGCTCGTCGTCGAACGGGACGCCCCGCGCCTGCAGCGCCGCGTGGGTCGCACGGCAATCCGCGACATCGAAGTACAGGATGGAGTTCGGATGGTCGAACTCCGCCGCACTCGGCGTCGTAAGCATCAACCGCACGCCGCCGGCGTCGAAGAACGCCATCCCCGACATCGCGAACTGCAGCGGAAGGCCGAGGCCGTCCCGGTAGAACGGCACGGCACGGTCCACGTCGTGCTGCACCAGGGCGATCTGCTGCAGGCGGCCCAGTCGAATCCCGTCCATCACCCCTCCCCCGCGGATCCGGCCCCCGCACCGGACGGCACGGACTTGCCAGATAGTTAGCAATGCTAAATATTATCGGACATGGCTTCCC
The DNA here is from genome assembly GCA_902825965.1 of uncultured Gemmatimonadota bacterium. GTDB lineage: Bacteria > Gemmatimonadota > Gemmatimonadetes > Gemmatimonadales > Gemmatimonadaceae > Pseudogemmatithrix. The sequence goes on from CADEDA010000005.1 coordinate 151,728, forward strand.
CGCGCGCAAGGCCCCCGCAGCCGCGTCCGCCGGCGCCCCACCCGCTCGCCGAACCGCTGCACCGGGCCGCCCTGCACCTCCTGCGACTCCTCCGCCGCGCCGACGACGCCAGTGGCGTCTCCCCGGCACGGCTCTCCGCGCTCTCGGTCCTCGTGTTCGGCGGCCCCTGCACGCTGGGCGCGCTCGCCGCAGCCGAGGGGGTCAGTGCCCCGACGATGTCTCGGCTCGTCGCCGAGCTCGAGCGCGAGGGCTACCTGCGCCGCCGCATCGACCGCAACGATGCACGACGCGCGCAGCTGGACGCGACGGCGAAGGCGCAGCGCCTCCTGCACGCCGGTCGTACACGGCGCCTCGAGGCGCTCGGGGCCGCGTTGGCGACCCTGGACCGCACGCAACACGCCGCGCTCCCGGGAGCCCTCGCGGCACTCGAGGCCGTCAACCGCGCCCTCGCGGCCCAGCGCACGCCGCGCCCCAGCGGCGGCGACTCCCCCGCACGCGCCCGGCGCCGCTTCGATTGATTCAGCGCGCCGCGACGGCGCTGCCCATCTCCGCGAGCAAGCGCACCGCGTCGCCCAGGCGCGCGAACCGCTCGTCACGCGTCAGCCCCTGCCGGTACCGCGCGTGGATCTGCTGCGCGATCACGGCGATCTTGAACAAGCCGAACGCGTGGTACCAGGTCGCACTGCGCATCGCGCGCCCGGACTTCTCCAGATAGCGCGCCCACAACTGCGCACGCGTGAGGTTGCCCGGCAGCGCGGTCATGCCGAGCCCGAGCGCCTGGAACGCCGGGTGGTCGCCGGACTCCACCCAGTACCCGAGCGATGTGCCCACGTCGAGCAGCGGATCGCCCAGCGTCGCCATCTCCCAGTCGAGCACGGCGACGATGCGCCCCGGCTGCGCCGGGTCGAGCACGAGGTTGTCGTACTTGTAGTCATTGTGCACCAGGCAGGCGCCCGACTCGCCCGGTTGCGACGCCGCGAGCCAGGTGGCCAGCGATTCCATCATCGGCACGTCGTCACTGCGCGCGCGCTGCCAGCGCTCGGTCCAGCCGTCGACCTGCCGGCCGACGTACCCCATCGGCCGTCCCAAGCCGCCGATCACGGGATCCGACGGCGTCGCACCGTGGATCGCGACGAGGGTGTCCACGAAGGCTTCGCTCAGACGCGCGAACTCGGCCGCACCCCAGCCCGCCGGCGCCGTGGCGCCGCGCAGGATGAGGCCTTCCATGCGCTCCATCACATAGAACGGCGCGCCGATCACCGACGGGTCCTCGCAGGTGACGAAGGCCCGCGGGGCCGGCACGCCGCGGAGCTCGAGCACCGAGAGGATGCGCGCCTCGCGCGGCATGTCGTGTGCCCGCCCGCCCTGCACGCCGAGCGGAGGCCGGCGGAGCACCGCCTCCCCGCGGCTCGTGCGCAGCAGGTACGTGAGGTTGGAGAATCCGCCCGGGTACCGCGTCACCGCCTGCACACGGCCCAGTGACGGCATGGCGTCCGCGAGCCACGCGTTGAGCGTGTCGAGTGGCAGATCCTCGCCCGCAGCCGGCGTCGTCATGCTCGCGCCCTCATCGCGCCGCCTTGGGCATGCCGGCGGCCTCGAGGATGCGCCGCGCCACGGCACTCTTGTGCACCTCATCAGGCCCGTCGTAGATGCGGGCGCCACGTTCGTGCCGGTACCAGTAGGCCAGCGGCGTGTCGTCGGTCATGCCGAGTGCGCCGTGCACCTGGATCGCGCGGTCGAGCACCCGCTGCAGCACGCCCGCGACGTGGAACTTGATGAGCGAGATGCCGTCGCGGGCCTCGTGTGCACCATCGCGCGCGATGCGCGCCGCGACGTCGAGCACGAGGAGTCGCGCCGCGTCCAGCTCCGCGCGGCACTCGGCGATGCCGTGCTGCACCGCCTGCTGCCGTCCCAACCGCTCGCCCGGGGCGAGGTCGCGCGTCGCGGCGCGTTGCACCATCAAGCGGAACGCCCGCTCGCTGATGCCGAGCCAGCGCATGCAGTGGTGGATGCGGCCCGGCCCCAGGCGCTCCTGCGCGAGGGCGAAGCCCTGCCCTTCCTCGCCGATGCGGTGGTCCACCGGCACGCACACCCGGTCGAACCGCAACTCGGCGTGGCTCGCGTAGTCGCTGCCGACGTCCCCCATCACCGGGATGTTGCGCACGAACGTGAGCCCGGGACTGTCCATGGGCACGATGATCTGGCTGGCGCGCCGATGCGGCGCGGCAGCGGGGTCGGTCACCGCCATCACGATGGCGAAGGCGGCGCCATCCGCCGACGAGGTGAACCATTTGTGTCCGGTGAGCTCGTACGCGTCGCCCACCCGCGTGGCGCGCGTCTCCAGCCAGACCGGGTTGGAGCCGGCGGACGCCGGTTCCGTCATGGCGAAGCAACTGCGGATCTCGCCCCGGGCGAGCGGCACGAACCAGCGGTCCCGCTGCGCCGCGCTGCCGTGCGCGAGCAGCAACTCCTGGTTGCCGATGTCGGGGGCGTTGCAGTTGAACAGGTAGTGCCCGAGGGGACTCTCGCCGAGCACGGCGCTCACGTGCGCGAACTCCACCAGCGAGAGCCCCATGCCCCCGTGCGCGCGCGGCAGGTGCGGCGCCCAGAGCCCGCGTCGCTTCACCTCGTCGCGCAGCGCCCGCAGCGTCGGCAGCAACGTGCGGAACGGTTGCGACAGGAACGCCGCCTCCAGCGGGAAGGCCTCGGTCTCGAGGAAGGCGCGGAACGCGTCGGTGTTCACGTCGCCTTGCGCGCCGACGCCTCGAGGGCGGCCCACTGCTCCGGCGTCAGCGAACCCATCCACGCGAACTGGCCGGCGCCCTTCAGCTTCTCGCCGCCGTCGATGGTGATGCAGTCCCCGTTGATGTACTGCGCGGCATCCGAGAGGAGGAACGCGGCGAGACTGGTGAGTTCGTCGAGTGCACCGGGCCGCCGCAGCGGGATGCGGTCGATGGCCGCGTCGAGCAGCGAGGGATCGGGCAGCAGGCGGTCCCAGGCGCCCTTGGTCGGGAACGGTCCCGGGGCGATCGCGTTGCAGGTGATGCCGCGCGGTCCCCACTCGACCGCCAACGAGCGTGTCATCGCGAGCACGCCCGCCTTGGCGGCCGCCGATGGCACCACGTAGGCCGAGCCACCCTCGGCATACGTGGTCACGATGCTCAGCACCCGTCCCTTGCGGTTCGCGGCGAGCCAGCGCTTGCCCAGCGCGAGGGTGCAGTAGAGCGAGCCGTGCAGCACGATGCCGAGCACCGCATCCACCGCCCGATGCGAGAGCCGCTCGGTGGGCGACGCGATGTTGCCGGCGGCGTTGTTGACGAGCCCATCGATGCCGTCGAAGTGCTCCCACGCGGTCGCGACCATGCGCTCCACGGCCTCGGGATCGCGCACGTCACACGCGATCGGCAGCACCGTCCCGCCGTGCGCCGCCATCATCTCGTCCGCCGCCGTGCGCAGCAGGGCCTCGCGGCGCGACGCGATGATCACCCGCGCGCCGAGCTGCAGGAAGCGCTCGCCCATCGCGCGACCGAGCCCCGTGCCGCCGCCGGTGATGAGGATGCGGCGGTCGCGGAGCAGTGTGGGGGAGAACGTCGGATCGGTCACGTCGCGTGGGGGTCGGATGGGTGGGCGCGCCGCGCCGGCCTCACTTGGCCCGTGCGCGGCGCACGATCTCCTTCACCTCGGCCAGCAGCGTGGGGCCGTGATAGGGCGTGCCGCCCTTCACCGTCCACTGCACGCCGCCGGTCGGCACTTCCCTGCCATCCACGATCTTGGTCGTGCCCGTCGGATAGAGGACCTTGAGGTCCTCGAGCGGATTGCCGTCCACGACGATCAGGTCCGCGAGGTAGCCGGCGCGCACGCGCCCGAGGCGCTGCTCCTCGCCCATGACCTTCGCCGCATTGCCCGTGCAGTGCTCGATGATCTTGAGCGGATGGAACCCGGCCTCGGCGTGCAGTTCCATCTCGCGGATGAGGCCGAAGCCGTACATCTGGTAGATGAAGCCCGCGTCGTCACCACAGGCGATCGTGCCGCCCTTCTGCTCGAACGACCGCAGTGCCGCCATCCAGATGCGGTAGTTCTCCTTCCAATGGACCTCGTCCGTCGAGCTCCAGCCGATGAAGTACGAGCCGTGGTTCGCCGGGTCCGGCTTGAAGTACTCCTCGAGCGAGGGATGCAGGTAGTCGCGGAACCACGGCTGCGTCTGCGCACGCTGCAGGTCGCGGCTGGCTTCGTAGATGTCGAGCGTCGGCACCCAGGCGACGCTGGCCTTCACCATGGACGCCAGCACCGTGTCGAGCAGCGCCGGGTCGGCCTCGCGCCAGAGGCGGCCCGCCCAGCGGAAGCGATCGGTCTCGTCGTTGTAGTTGTAGTCGCTGGGGAAGTTCTGCCGCTTGCTGCGGATCGCCGCGTCCGGGATGCCGTACCAGTGCTCGATCGTCGTCGTCCCGCCGGCGATGTCGTCCCAGACGTTGGTCTCCTCGACGCCCACGTGGTGCGCGACGCGCAGCCCGACCTGCTTCGCCTCGTCGAGCATCGCGCGCAGGATGTCGCGGTCCAGCCCCGTGATCTTGATGCCGTCGGCGCCCTGCGCCTTGAGGGCCCGTACCCGTTCGCGTGCCTGCGTCGGCGTGCGCGCACCGCCGAACCGCAGGTACGCGTGGATCCGCGGCGACACGGCGCCGGACTTCTCGGCTTCGCGCGCGGCCAGCAGCTGCTGGTTGTTGTCCGCGCCCACCTCGCGCACCGTCGTGATGCCGGAGGCGAGCCAGAGCTTGAGGGTGTAGTCGTACGGCTGCGCGCGGCCGGCGCGCTCCGACTGCAGGTGCGCATGCGCGTTGATGAGCCCCGGGAGCACGAACTTGCCGCTGGCGTCGATCTCGGCGTCCGCCTGCGGGCGCCGCGCGCGGCCCGAGGCCACCGCCACCGGGTCGAGGTAGACGATCTGCGCGATCGTGTCGCCGACGATGAGGATGTCGGCGGGTCCGCGGGCCGGCGTGCCGTTGCCGTCGACGATCGTCGCGTTGCGGATCGCGAGCCGTGCGACCTTGGCGTTGTGGCGCGCGGCGGGCGTGCCCTGCGCCGCCAGCGTCGAGGAAGCGACCGCGCTCAGCGCAGCCGCGCCGGCGACGAGGGAAAGGACGTGACGGCGCAAGGACCTGGCTCCGAAGGGTGGAGCCAAAGGATAGGGACGGAGGGCGGACGGCGGAAGTCGCCGCCGCCCGCCCTCCCGTACTCACACCGTCGCCGGTGCCGCCGCCACGGCCTGCGCTTCGATGTGGAGCTTCACCTCGTTGGAGACGAGGACACCGCCGAACTCGAGTGCCTGGTTCCACGTGAGCCCGAAGTCCTCGCGGGAGAGCTTGCCCGACGCGGCCAGCGAGGTGCGCTTGTTGCCCCAGGGATCCGTCACGGTCTGCGAGATGCCGCCCGTGAGCGTGATCGACTTGGTGACGCCGCGGATGGTCATGTCGCCGACGATCGTGAGGTCGTCGCCGCTGCCCGTGATCCGGGTCGACTTGAACGTCAGCTTCGGGTGGTTGGCCACATCGAAGAAGTCCGGCGACTTGAGATGCCCATCGCGCTGCTCGTTGTTGGTGAACACGCTCGCTGCGTCGATCTCCATCGCGACCGCGGTCGGCACGCCGGCGTCGTTGGTCTCGCCGGTGGCGGTGAAGCTGTTGAAGCGGCCCTTGACGGTGGAGATCGCCATGTGCTTGACGGAGAACTCGACGAGGGCGTGGGTGGGGTCAATGGTCCAAAGCATGATTCGGGGCTCGTGTGGTGAGGTGTGGGTGGTGTGGTGTGACGTGTGAGGCAGCGTGTGCGCTGTGGTATCTGCGCGCCGTGGTGGCTCCCCCTTGGGTGCGACGACCGATGCTCCGCCGACCGCCCTTCGTGCTGCTACTTGAGCGGTCCGAGCTCCCCTTCGATCGCGGCACGGTGCGGCTCGAGCCACGCGGGCAGCTTGAGTGATTCGCCGAGCGTGGCGACGGGTTCGTCCACGGCGAAGCCGGGTCCGTCGGTCGCGATCTCGAGCAGCTGGCCATCCGGCGCCGAGAAGTAGATCGACTGGAAGTACTGGCGATCCATGACCGGCGAGACCTCGAGGCCGATGGACAGCAGGTGCTCCCGCCAGGCGAGCTGCTCCGTCGCGTCCTTGGCGCGGAACGCGACGTGGTGCGTTTGGCCGATGCCCCCGCGGGCCTTGGGATGCCGCGGCGACCAACCGAAGAGCGTCCACGCGCTGCCCGGGAGCACGCGAGTGCCTTCGTAGTTCGCCCAGAACCAGTGCGGCGTGTCGGGATCGTCCTGATTGATGGTCTTCTTCACGAGCTTCAGGCCCAGCGCCTGTTCGTAGAAGTCGCTCGCGCGCTCGATGTCGTCGGTCATGCCCGTGATGTGGTGCAATCCCGTGAGGACCATGTCCGGCGTGATCCCTGGCACGGGTTCCGGATGCGTGGTCGCCGCGATCAGCGCTTCGTTGCGCCCGCCGGGCAGCTGCGAATCCTTCTGCTGCATCACACCGCGGCCCAGCGCCTCGATGGGCTCATCGAGCGTGTAGCCCGGCCCGGCCGTCGCGATCTCGAGCACCTGACCGTCGGGGTCACGGAAGTACAGCGACGTGAAGTAGCCGCGCGGCATGGGCCCGCTCACGGGCATGCCCAGGTCGGTGAGCCGCCGCTTCCACTTGAGCAGCGCCTCATACGTGGGCACTGAGAAGGCGAGATGGTGCACGCCACCCACGCCGTAGCGTCCCCGGGGTGCCTGCGCCCACTCGAAGAACGTCACGATGGTGCCGGGTGCGCCGGTCTCGTCGCCGAAGTAGAGGTGGTAGGCCCCGGGATCGTCGAAGTTGACGGTCTGCTTCACCAAGCGGAGTCCGAGCACGTCGTGGTAGAACGCGAGCGTGCGCCGGGCGTCGGAGGCGACGAGCGTGATGTGGTGGAACCCGAGGGTGGACAGCATTATAACCTCAGCTTGTTAATAGCTTATGACTGAGATATTAAGTGCAGAAAGAAAGACTGTCAAGGGCACGACGGATTCCCGCCGATGGGTTGGGGAGCGGACGTGGAGCGAGTCCGCTCCGCCCGCCCCTCTCACCCTTCCTCCGCCCCTCGGTCCTTGAGGCCCTCCGCCTCGTGTCCAAGGGTGCGGAGCAGGTCGATCGCCTGCCGCTGCTGGGCGAGCCCCAGCCCACTCATCGCCCGCCGAATGGCCTCGGCGTGCGCCGGGAAGATCTCCGCCATGAACGCCTTGCCGGCCGGGGTGAGGGCCGCGTAGCGCGCACGACGGTCGCTCTCGCAGAGACGGCGTTCCACGTAGCCGCGCTTCTCCAGGCGGTCCACCAGGAACGTCGTGCCGCCGCTCGAGACGAGCGTGCGTTTCTGCACTTCGCCGAGCAGCAGCGGTCCTTTGTGATAGAGGGTCTCGAGTACACCGAACTCCGCGGGCGTCAGTCCGTGCCGTTCGATGTCGGCCGTCGAATGTGCCGTGACTGACGCCGCGGCCCGCGCGAGGATCACCCAGAGCTTCAACGCCGTCGCCGTCGGCACATCGGCCGGCGGTGCCGCGGGTTGGTCGGTAGGGCTCTGGGTGGTTTTCATCTTACTGATAAGATAATCTAGTTAGTTCACCAGTCAACCGTCATTGCGGGCGGCGAGACCGGATCGGGGCCGCCGGCTCCGCCTTCAACTCCACCGGCTTCTCCCGCAACATGCGCATCGCCTCCGCTACGGCGCGCTCCAGCTGCGGGTCGCGTCCCGCGGCCTCGTCCTTCGGCCAGTTCTCCACGTCGATGTCCGGCGCGATGCCCTCGTTCTCCACCGCCCACTTGCCGTCGCGGTCGAAGAACCCGCCGCGCGGCGCGATCATGCGCCCACCATCGATCAGCGAGGGCGTGTCCCAGGTGCCCACCAGCCCGCCCCAGGTGCGCTTGCCCACCAACGGACCGAGCTTCCGTCGCTTGAACATGTAGGGCATGAGGTCGCCGCCCGAGCCGGCCATTTCATTGATGACCATCACCTTCGGGCCCCAGATGCCGGCCGTCGGCGACGTGAACGGCTTCCGCTCGCCCACCGGGTTGTTGAAGTAGCCGTCGAAATCGCGGGCCAGCACTTCGATGATGTAGTCGGCGGCCGACCCGCCCCCGTTGAAACGCTCGTCCACCACCACGCCCTTCCGGTCCTGCTGGGCGAAGAAGTAGCGGTTGAAGTAGGTGTAGCCGCCGTCACCGGTGTTGGGCACGTACACGTACGCCAGCGCACCGTTCGAGAGCGAATCCACGATCCGTCGGTTGCGCTCGATCCATGCGAACTGTCGCAGTCCGCCTTCGTTGGTGGTCGGGACCACGGTCACGCGCCGTGCCCCGTCGAGCACGGGCCGGTCGTTCAGCGTGAGCACGGTCTGCCGGTTCGCGGTGCCTTCGAGCAGCCGGTAGAGATTGTCGTTGGCGGCCAGCTCCTCTCCGTTCACGGCGAGGATGTAGTCACCGGTGCGTGCGTCCACGCCGGGCGTGGCGAGCGGGGCGCGCAGCTGCGGGTTCCAGCTCTCGCCCGTATAGATGCGCGTGATGCGCACGCGGCCGTTCACGGTCGCGACGTCGGCACCGAGCAGCCCGACGTTGGCGTTGGGCACGGCGGGCAGGTCGCCGCCGCTGACGTACGAGTGGCCCACGGCGATCTCGGCGCTCAGGTCGTCGAGCAGCGCGTTGAAGTCGGCGCGATGCGCGACGTGCGGGAGCAACGGCTCGTAGAGCGCGAAGGTCCTCCGGTAGTCCGCGCCGTGCATGTTCTTCACGTACAGGAAGTCGCGCATGAAGCGCCACCCTTCATGCAGCATCTGCTTGTACTCGGCGCGGGGATCGACCAGGTGCCGGACCTCGGCGACGTTCACGCGTCCGGCCGCGCCGGTCGGGGCGGCCTTGTCGGTGTCGAAGATCGCCCAGGCGCCGGCGGCGGAGTAGAGGATCTTCTTGCGGTCCGCCGAGAGCACGTACGCCGCCGCGCCACTCACGAACGGCGCGGCCCGTCGCTCGCGCAGCTGCCAGCGATGCAGCACCGAGGTCGGATTGCCCCCGACCCCGTTGGCGGGGATGTTCTCGAGGAAGAACACGATGCCGTTGGGTCCGGCCTGCAGCGCCGTGTAGTCGCGCGCCGGCACGTCGATCGCGATCGTGCGCTGGGCGATCCCGGCGAAGTCGATGGTCACCGCCGGGACAGCGGGCGCCGCGGCGGAGGTCGCGGCGGGTGTCGCCGACGGCGTGGCCGGTGGTGTGGCCGACGGTGTGGCGGGCGTCGCGGCCGGCGCCGGACGCGGCGTGTCGACGGACTCCTCGTCACTCTCGGGCAGCAGGGGCGACTTCTCGTTCGCGCGCAGCAGCGCCATGTAGAGCGTGCGACGCGTCGGCCGGTCGTAGGAGGTCATGTCGAGCCAGCCGGTCTGCAGACCGAACGTCGTGGACGCGAGGAAGTAGAGCCACTTGCCGTTCGCGTCCCACGCCGGAGCCAGGGCGTCGGCCATGCCATCGGTGACCTGCGTCGAGCGGCCGTTCTGCGTGTCGTACACGAAGATCGCGTGCAACTGCGTGGGGAGGCGCTTGGCGTAGGCGATCCAGCGCGAATCCGGGCTCCAGCGGGGATCCATCGAGCGCGTGGGCACCATGTATTGGTCGGTGTCCGCGTGTGTCGCCTTGCCGCTGGCGACGTCGAGCACCCAGAGGCGCAGGTGCGTGTCGGTGAAGAGGATCTTCTTGCTGTCGGGCGACCACGCCGGCGTGAAGTAGAAGCTCGGCTCCGGCAGGCTGATGGCGCGCGGTGCGCCGCTGCCGTCGGCGGCGCCGATCATGAGCTGGTACTCGCCCGAGGCATCGGAGAACCACGAGAGCGACTTGCCGTCCGGCGAGAACGCCGGGGTGCGGTCGGCGACACCGGAGCTCGTGGTGACGGCGCGCCAATCCCCCTTCTCGGCGGGGACGGAGAAGATGTCCCCTCGTGCCTCGATCGCCACGCGCTTGCCGGTCGGCGAGATCGCGGCGGCGGCGATGCGGCCCGTGACCTCGCGCCACTGCGGCACCAACCAGGGGAAGTCGCCGCGCGCCGTGATCTCGAGACGCGTGGTCTGGTTGCTGCGCGGGTCGTACTGGTGCAGGTCACCCGCCTGTTCGAACACCACCACACCGGCGCCGGCGCCGATGCTCTTCACGTCGTAGTCCTTGAAGCGCGTGATCTGCCGCAGCTGCTTGGTGCGCGTGTCGTAGGCCCAGACGTTCATGAGCCAGTCGCGGTCCGAGAGGAAGTACACGGTCTCGCCGACCCACACGGGCTCGATGTCCTTGGAGTCGGTCCAGGGCGGCGTCTCCACCTCCCAGGTGCCGACATTGGTGATCCAGATCGGGCGGTTCTGGCCGCCGCGATAGTTGCGCCACCCCTCGTCCCATGACGTGGTGAGGCGGTAAGCGAACCGCTTGCCGTCGGGCGAGTAGCTGCCCTGGTTGCCGCGCGGGATGCCGAGCGGCTCCGGCATGCCGCCGTCGCGTGACACGGTCCAGAAGGTCTGCGCCGTGCCGCTCGGTGCGGCCGCGCGGCCCGACGTGAACACGACCCGCCGACCGTCGGGCGACCAGCCCTGCACGACGTCCGCCGCCGAATGCCAAGTGAGCCGCTTGGGCTCCCCGCCGCTGACGGGGATCAGGTACACGTCGGTGTTGCCGCCATAGGTGCCGCTGAACGCGATCCAAGCGCCGTCGGGCGAGAGCTCGGGATTGCCGGTGGACCCCTGGAACGAGGTGAGCCGCTTGGCGTCGCCGCCCTCGCGGCCGACGACCCAGATGTTGTTGGCGTAGGCGAACGCGATGTGGCGTTCACTCACGCTGGGTTGGCGGAGGAGGCGGGTGCGCTCCTGTGCGGGAGCGGCGGCGCCGGGCGCGAGGAGCGCGAGGGCGAAGAGCGCGGCGCCGACGACACGGCGCGACGGGGACCACGGGGACATCGGTTCTCCGGGGACGATGGACGTGGGGAACCTACGACGCGTGGAGTCCGCTTGTCCACGCTCGGGTGACCGCGCACATTGCCCTGATGACGCGACGACTCCTGGTGCTGCTCTGCCTCCTCACCTCACCGGCGCTCGCGCAGTCGCCGCGCCTCCTCCCGGCGCCGCGTGAGCTCATCCGCGCCGAGTCCCCGCTGCGGTTCCGCGCCACACTGACGTTCGGTGCGCTGGGCAACGCCGCGGACCGCAGTGCGGCGCGCGAGTTCATCGACAGCATGCGGGAGCGCGGCGTGCGGGCGGACCTCTCGACGACGGAGCGCGCGTGGCCGATCGAGATCCACCGCACGGGATCCTCGGGTGCGGCGCAGGTGCTCGCGGCGGCGATGACGGCGTTCGAACCCGCGATGGAGGCCGAAGGGTACGTGCTCATCGCCACCGAGCGCGGGGCGAACCTCGTCGCCGCCACGGACGCCGGGGTGTTCTACGGCCTGCAGACGCTCAAGCAATTGTTCACCGGTGCGGGGGAGCAGGTGCAGTTCACCCCGGCGGCGATCCGCGACTGGCCGGCGATGCGCTGGCGCGGCGTGCACGACGACCTCTCGCGCGGTCCGGTACCGACTCTCGAGTACCAGAAGCGGCAGATCCGGCTGCTCGCCTCGCTCAAGGTGAACGTGTTCTCGCCGTACTTCGAGCACACGCTCGCGTTCCGCAGCCATCCGCTGCTCGCACCGCCGGGCGGCGCGATGACCCGTGCCGACGTGCGCGAGCTGGTCGAGTACGCGCAGCGCTACCACGTGCTGATCATCCCCGAGCAGCAGACGTTCGGCCACCTGCATCACGCGCTCAAGTACGAGCTCTACGCGCCGCTCGCCGAGACGACACACGGCCACGTGCTCGCCCCGGGGCAGCCGGGCTCGTTGCAGTTCGTGCGCGAGACGGTCGCGGAGATCGACTCGTTGTTCCCGGGACCGTTCCTCCACCTCGGCGCGGACGAGACGTTCGAGCTGGGCAAGGGACAGACCAAGGCCCGCGTGGACTCGCTCACGATCGGCCCGGTGTACGTGCAGTACCTCAAGGACATCGAGGCCACGCTGCGCGCCAACCGCCTGGGCGAAGGCCGTCGCTTCCTCTTCTGGGGCGACATCGCGATGAACCACCCGAAGCTCGTCGCCGAGTTGCCGCGGGACATGATCGCGGTGGGCTGGGACTACGGGCAGCGCGACAAGTTCGACAAGTACCTCAAGCCGTTCCGCGATGCGGGCATGGAGACCTGGATCGCGCCGGGGGTGAGCAACTGGAACCGCGTGTGGCCCAACTACGCCGCCGCGCTGCCCAACATCCAGGGCTTCGCGCGCGAGGGCCAGGCGGGCGGTGCGACCGGCATGCTGAACACGACGTGGGACGATAACGGCGACGCGATCTTCAACCAGGCCTGGTACGGACTGGCCTTCGGTGCCGCGGCCGCCTGGCAGCCCGGGGAGTCGAGCATCCCGCGCTTCCAGGACGCGTTCGGCCTGCAGTTCCACGGCGACACCACCGGCAAGCTGGACGCCGCGCAGCGCCACCTGACGGCGGCACACCAGGCGCTGCAGGAATCCAAGGCCGGCGACGGGTCGAGCTACCTGTTCTTCGTGGATCCGTTCACGGACGAGGGTGTGCTCGAGCTGCTGCGCCTCCGGCCGCATCTCGCCGCGGTGCGGGTGCAGGCCGAGTCGGCGCTGGTGCTCATCGCGCAGGCCCGGACCCAGCGGCACCTGCGCGAGCCCGACGTCCTGGATGCGATGGAGCTCGGCGCGCGCCGGCTCGACTGGACGGCGGCCAAGTTCCAGTTCGCGGACGAGATCGTCACCGCGTTCGTGAAGGCCACCGACCCCACGCGCACCGATGTGAGCTGGGTGGACCTGGCCGAGCTCTCGGGCATCAACGGCCGGCTGCAGGACATGCGCGACGGCTATGTGCTCACACGCGAGCTGTTCGAACGTTCATGGCGTGCGGAGAATCGCCCGTACTGGCTGCAGAACAACCTCGCGCGCTACGACGCGGAGATCGCGACCTGGGTGCAGCGGATCAACGCGATGGACCAGGCACGCCGGCGGTTCGCGCGGGAGCGGAAGCTCCCGACGGCGGAACAGCTGGGGATCCCTCGGGCGCTGCTGCCGGCGCCGGGAGGCTCCGGCGCTCCAGCGGGCGCAACGTCGGGACCGAATCGCCCGGGGCGCGCTCGACCCTGAAGACGGCGTTGTCCGGCGTGTATTGCCGATTCAGCAGCGAGGAGTCGATGCGGGCGGTCCGCAGGGTGAGCGCGGCGGGGATGATCTTCCCGCGCGTCTCGAACACCATGAGATAGAAGTGGTCCGAGGTCTCGATCCGCCGCGACATCTCCGGGAGCCAGGCGTCGCCCATGATCGCCGCGAGCGTCGACTCCTGCGCGCGCGGTCCCGCGATGTAGAGTCGGTCGAACGCGAAGGGCACCTCGATGAACACGCGCAGCGTGGCGGTGTCGCCGCGCGCGAGCGCCGCGGCGATGGCGTCGCGGAGATCGGACTCGGTCTTCTCGAGCCGGTTCGGCAGGCAGGCCGCGCTGAGACACAGCGCGACGGCGGACAGGGCGAGCGCGGGGGACCGTCGACGGACCATCGGAACGTCCTCTGGGGTGCGTGACGGGGGGAACGCGTCCAATCTGCGTCCTGCGCCGCGGCGCGGCCAGCACGCGCGCCACTGGCGCGCCACGTCGGCGATCCCCGCACGGCGCCAACGCTCGCCCACGGCATGACGTAGCTTCTGGTTGCACCCGCAGTCGTCGTTTCCCACCCCCAGCCGAGAACCACCGTATGCGATTCCACCGGTATCTGTCGGCCGTCGCCGGCGCCGCGGCGTTGGTCGCCGCGCCCGTTGCCGCGCCCGTCGCCGCGCAGACGATCGACCAGGCCGTCATCGACGGCTTGCGATGGCGCCAAGTCGGTCCCGCGAACATGTCGGGCCGCATCGCGGATGTCGAAGGCATCCCGCACCCGTCCAAGACCTTCTTCGTGGCCGCCGCTGCCGGCGGCGTGTGGAAGACGACGAACAACGGCGTGACCTTCCGCCCGGTGTTCGACAACTACGGCGTGGCCTCGCTCGGCGACCTCGCGATCGCGCCGAGTGACACGAACATCCTGTACCTCGGCACCGGCGAGCCCAACTCGCGCAACTCCATCTCGCCGGGCGGCGGGGTGTTCAAGTCCGTCGACGGCGGTCTGACGTGGAAGTTCTCGGGCCTGAAGGAGACGCAGCACATCGGTCGCATCCAGGTCCATCCGACCAATCCCAACGTCGCGTGGGTCGCGGCGCTCGGCGCGGCCTGGGCGACGAACAAGGAGCGGGGGCTCTACAAGACCACGGACGGCGGCACCACCTGGCAGCTCAAGAAGTTCATCAACGACTCGACGGGCTTCGTGGACGTCGACCTCGACCCGCGCAACCCGGACGTGCTCTGGGCGACGAGCTACCAGCGCCTGCGCGGCCCCTACTTCCTCAGGTCCGGTGGCGCCGGGTCGGCGCTCTGGAAGTCCACCGACGGCGGTGAGACCTGGACCGAGGTGAAGGGAGGCGGGTTCCCGGCGACGATGAAGGGTCGCATGGAGATCGCGATCGCCCCGTCCAACGGCGACATCATGTACGTGATGGTCGAGGCCGACAGCATGCCGAACCCCAAGCCGGCGGCCGGCAGCAAGGCGCAGACGCTGAACAGCGGCCTGTACCGCTCGGCGGACGGCGGGAAGACCTGGGAGCGCACCGCGCCCGACAACGTGCGGCCGTTCTACTACTCGCAGGTGCGCGTGCATCCCAAGAACCCGGACCGCGTGTGGTTCTCGTCCACGCCGGTGAAGGTGTCAGACGAGGGCGGCAAGAACGCGCGCAATGCGACCGTGGGCCTGCATGTCGACCATCATGCGCACTGGATCGATCCGGTGGATCCGCAGCGCCACATCGTCGGCAACGACGGCGGCATCGGCATCTCCAACGACAACGGCGGCAACTACATCTTCCCCAACACGTTCGCGATCGGGCAGTTCTACAACGTGTCGTACGACCTGGGCGTGCCGTACCGCGTGTGCGGCGGCCTCCAGGACAACGGCTCGTGGTGCGGCCCGAGCCGGCGCCGGCAGGGCGCGATCACCAACGCGATGTGGTTCACCATCGGCGGCGGCGACGGGTTCGTGACGGCGCAGGACCCGACCAACCCGGACGTCGCGTACAGCGAGTCGCAGGGCGGCAACATGGGCCGCTACATCATCTCGGCCGGCCAGCGCACGGCGCTGCGCAAGCCGAACTACCGCGACACGTACATGATGTGGGAGGACAGCATCATGAACGTGCGCGGCGACACGATGGTGAAGCCGACGCCGGCGCAGGCCAAGCTGATCGGGGAGCTCCGCGCGCGGCAGCGGGCCGATTCCATCGGCCTCACGCTGCGCTGGAACTGGAACACGCCGTTCTTCATCTCCGCGCACAACAACAAGGTCCTGTACATGGGATCGAACCGCGTGATGAAGAGCGTCAAGCAGGGCGACGAGATGTTCCCCATCTCGGACGACCTCTCGTACGCGGACACCATGAAGATCCGCGTCTCGACGCGGACCACCGGCGGCATCACCATCGACGCGACCGGCGCGGAGACCTTCGGCACGATCGTCTCGCTCAACGAATCGACGATCCGCCCCGGCTACCTCTACGCCGGCACCGATGACGGACGGCTGTGGATGACCGCGAACGACGGCGGCGCGTGGACGGAGCTCACGGCCAATGTGAAGGGGGTGCCGGCCGGCACCTACGTGTCGCGCATCGAGCCCTCGCACCACGACCTCAACACGTTCTACGTGAGCTACGACAACCATCGTCGTGGCGACTTCACGCCGTACCTGTTCGTGACCAACGACGCCGGCCGCAGCTTCCGCTCGCTGGCGGGGGGCCTGCCCAAGGGCGGCCCGGACTTCGTGCACGTGGTGCGCGAGGACTGGAAGAACCCCGACCTGCTGTTCGTCGGCACCGACGTGGGCGCCTACGTGTCGGGCGACCGCGGGGCCAGCTGGCAGAAGTTCATGACCGGCCTGCCGAACGTGCCGGTGCACGACCTGCAGATCCATCCGCGGGACGCGGAGCTGATCGCCGGCACGCATGGCCGGTCGATCATGATCGTCGACATCGCGCCGCTGCAGCAGATGACGAAGACCGTGGCCGCGATGCCGGCCTACCTCTTCGCGCCGCGGGTGGCGATGCAGTGGGGCGAAGCGCCGGTGGGTGGCGAGAGCACGGGCCACCAGCTGTTCCAGGCGCCGAGTCCACAGTACGGCGCGGACATCTGGTACCGGCTGACGAAGGCCGGCGGTCCCACGCGCATCGTGATCCAGGATGCGAAGGGCGACACGCTGCAGACGCTCACCGGCTTGGGCAGTGCGGGCGTGCATCGTGTGACCTGGGGCTATCAGGGACGGCCTGCCCCGCGCGCCGCACTCAAGGGCGCGGCACTGCGTGACTCGATCCTGCAGGCGCGCCGGATGGTGGCGGCGTTCGATTCGATCGAGAAGGCCGGCACGGTGCCGAAGCCGGCGCTCGACCAGATCCGTCGTGCGATGGAAGGCGGCGCGCAGGGCCAGCAGGCGTTGGCCCGCATGTTCGGCTTCGGCGGTGGCGGCGGCGGTGGTGGTGGCGGTGGATTCGGCGGCGGCGCCGGCCCGCAGCGCTGGGTCGAGCGGCCCGGTGAATCGGCTCCGACCCCGGCGGCGGGTGCCGGTGGTCGCGGGGCCGGAGGCGCAGGCGGTGGTGCGGCGGGCGGTGCGGGTGGCCCGGGTGCCGCGATGGGCCTCGATCAGTCTCAGCTGTTCGACATCATGCGCGCCGTGGGCGTGACGCAGGGCGGCGGCGGTGGTGGCGGCGGATTCGGTGGGGGTGGTGCGGGGGCGGTGGAGCCGGGCGACTACCTCGTGTCGATGACCGTCGACGGGCAGACCTACAAGCAGACGCTGCGCGTGGAACGGCGCGCGGGCGGCGGCGCGAGCGGCTTCCCCTTCGAAGTCGAGGAGATGATGAAGGCATACGAGCGCTGGATGCGCGACCGCCACTAGTCGCGCACGCAGCCGCAGCACCACACGGCACCCGGATCGGACGACGTTGTCCGATCCGGGTGTTCGTCTTCCGGGACCCGGAGTCCTTGCGCACCTGCCGCCAAGCCCGGGCGGCACCGCTAGTCCGGTCGCGACGGGACTGTAGTTTGCAGCATGCCCAATCGCAGCCAGTCCTTCCTGCTCGCCGCCGCAGGTGCCGCCGTCCTCGGCTGGTGGTCGACCGCCACGCCGACGCCGCTGCCGCTCGACGCGCCGGCCGCCGAGTTCTCCGCTGCGCGCGCGATGGTGGACATCCGCGCCATCGCCAGTGTGCCGCACGCCACCGGGAGTCCGGCATTGGCCGAGGCGCGCCGGCACCTCGGCACACGCCTCTCGGCGCTCGGCTTCAGCTGGCGGGAGACCACCTTTCCCGTCCCACCACGGGCGGCGGCACGCTTGCGCCGCATGGGTGGCGACTCCGTGCCCACGGGGGTGAATCTCGTGGCATGGCGACGGGGCGCCGACACCCTCGCGCCGGCCGTCGGCCTCATGGCGCACTACGACGGCGTGGTGGGCTCTCCCGCCGCAGCGGACGACGCGTTCGGCGTGGCGGCGGCCCTCGAGATCGCACGCGCGATCCCGCGCGAGTCGCAACGGCGCGACCTCGTCCTGATCTTCACCGACGCCGAGGAGATCGGCCTCTCGGGTGCGGAAGCCTTCTTCGCCGCGGACAGCACGGCCGATCCGCTCGCCGCCCGGCTGGGCGTGCTCATCAACCTCGAGTCACGCGGCGGCAGCGGTCGCGCGATGATGTTCCAGACCGATGCCGCGAACGGGGGGCTGATGCGCCTGTACCGCGACGTCGTGCACGACCCCGCGGCGAACTCCGTGGCGGTGAGCATCTACGAACGCCTGCCCAACAACACCGACTTCACGCCGGCGCTTGCGCGCGGCGTACGCGGCTACAACATCGCGAACCTCGGCGATGCCCGGCTCTACCACTCACCGCTGGCCACGCCCGACGCGGTGGACGCGGGCACCGTACAACACCTGGGGGCGCAGGCACTCGATCTCACCCGCGCACTCGTCACCGCCGACACGCTGCCGGCCGCCGCGACCGCTGCGGTGTTCAGCGACATCCTCGGCGTGCTGATGATCAGCTACGCCCCGGCCACCGGATGGATCCTGCTCGCCGTCGCGGCGACACTGCTCGGCTTCGCTGCCTACCACCGCCGGTTCGACTGGTCGGTCCGTTCGGCCGCGGGCGCGGCGTTCGACGGCGTCGCGGCCTGCGTGGTCGCGGGCCTGCTGCTGTTCGCCGTCAACCTGCTCTCGCTCACCGACCTGCGCCCCGAAGCGGCCTACTATGACCGGCTCGCCGCGTTGCCGCGCCTCGAGTGGCAAGCGGGCTGTCTGGTGCTGGCGACCGTGCTCGCGTCATCGGCGACCTGGGCGCGCAGCGACGCGAGCCGCGCGCTCGGGGCCGGCGTCCTCAGCCTCGTGTTGGGCACGGTGACGCAGATGGTGCTCCCCGGTGGCGGTCCGCTGTTCAGCTGGCCCCTGCTCGCGGCAGCACTGTCGTTCTTCGTGCAGAGCGTGGCGGCGCCGGACTCCGGTGCCGCGCGGCTCGTCTCGACCGTGATCGCCGCGATCGGGCTGGCGTGGCTGGGCGGATTCGCACACTTCCTGCTGCTGGGTGTGGGTGCGGACCTGCCGTCGGCGATCGTCGCGCTGCTCATCCCCGCGCTCGCGCTGCTGGCGCCCATCATGCCCCAGTGGTCGCGCCCGCGCACGTTGACGGCGTCGGCGGCGCTCGTCGTCGCAGCGGTTGGGCTCGCGTTGTGGGTGCGACTCGATGCCGTGGCCGACAGTGTGGCGGTGTACGCCCGATGAAGCCGATCCGTCAGCGCGGCGCCGCATCCGCATCATGACCAGCAACCTGGACGGCGCGACCATGTGCTCCGCGGCGATCCCATGACCGGCCGCCCGTCCCAACCCGTCCGCCCCGCGCGCAGCTCGCGGCGATCGCAGAAGGTCGTCCAGCTCAAGCCGGTCATCGTGAGCGTCGGCGAGATCCTCTGGGACCGCTTCCCCAAGGAGGCGCAGCTGAGCGGCGCACCGGCGAACGTCGCGATCCATGCGGCCGCGCTCGGCGCGGAGTCGTGGCTGGTGAGTGCGGTCGGGAACGACTCGCTCGGCAACATGGCGTACAACCGGCTCGACGAGGCGGGAGTGCACCGCGCGACGGTGCCGCAGATCCGCTCGTACCACACCGGCACCGTGCTCATGAAGCCCGATGCGAAGGGCACGATGAAGTACGACTTCGCCGAGAACGTCGCGTGGGACCACATGAGCTGGTCGCCGCAGGTCGAGCGGGTGGTGAAGCGCGCCGAGGCACTGAGCTTCGGGACCCTCGCGCAACGCACCCTGCAGTCGCGCGACACCGTGCGGCACGCGGCGGGGGCGACGCCCCCGCGGGCCTGGCGACTGTTCGACGTGAACCTACGCCAGGATTTCTACGATTCGGAGACCATCCGGACCTCGCTGACGCTCGCGAACGCGGTCAAGATGAACGAACGCGAGCTCCCCGAGGTCGCGCGCCGCTGCGGCGTGCGCGGTGCGACCGATGCCGACGTGCTGCTCGCCCTCTGCGACAAGTTCGCGTTGCGACTCGCCGTGCTCACACGCGGCACACGGGGCGCCCTGCTCCGCTCGCACACCCTCGCGGTGGAGGTCTCGGCGCCGCAGCTGCCCGTGGTCGATTTCGTCGGGTCGGGCGAGGCGTTCACGGCCGCACTCTTGGTGGGGCTGGTCGAGGGCCTCTCCTTGGACCAGGTGGGGACGAAGGCCTGCGCGCTCGCGGCCTACGTGCGTTCGCAGCCGCCGGCCACGCCCCCCATCCCGCCCGAGTACCGCTGACCGGAACGCTCTCCTTGACGGCTTAGGAGAGACTCGCCATTGTTCTCCTATCCCGCTTAGGAGAACGTGTGGCCACGCAAGCCGAACTGCTGCCCGGCAACCTCGACCTCGTCATCCTCAAGGCCATCTCGCTCGGTGACGTCCACGGCTACGGCGTGCTGTTGCGCATCGAACAGATCTCCCACGGTGCGATCCTCGTGCAGCAGGGTGCGCTGTATCCGGCCCTCTACCGGCTCGAGCACCGGGGGCTGATCAGCAGCACCTGGGGCACATCCGAGAACAACCGCCGCGCCAAGTACTATCGGCTCACCGCCCTCGGCGAACGCGAGTTCCGGCAGCAGCGGACGAGCTGGACGCGGCTCGCCGACGCGATCGCCCTCGCCCTCACGGCAACGCCGCAGGAAGTCTGAGCGTGTCGGGGCCCCCGGGTTGGGCAGCGGTCGCCGGCGCGCTCGCGCGCCTGCGGTCCTGGTATCGGAGCATCGTCCATCGCGACGCCACCGAGCGGGCGATCCGCGAGGAGTTCGAGCAGCACATCGCGCTGCACACCGAGCGCCTCGTGCGCGAGGGCCTCGCACCCGACGCGGCAGCGCGGCAGGCGCGTGTGGCGTTCGGGCATGCGGAGTCGCATCGCGAGGACGCACGCGCATCGCGCGGACTCCGCTGGTACGACCAGCTGCGCGTCTCCGCGCTCGACGTGAAGCTCGGGCTGCGCA
This sequence comes from uncultured Gemmatimonadota bacterium, assembly GCA_902825965.1. GTDB lineage: Bacteria > Gemmatimonadota > Gemmatimonadetes > Gemmatimonadales > Gemmatimonadaceae > Pseudogemmatithrix. Next base: position 172,432 of record CADEDA010000005.1, read on the forward strand.
TGCTCGCCAAACACCCGGTGATCAGTGTCGCCGCGGTGCTCGCACTCGCGGTGGGCATCCCCGTCGGGCTGGCACCGTCGCACATCGCCGCGGCCGTCGAAGCGCCGTTGCCCGGCGATCCGGCGCATCGCATCCGCGCGATCCGCTATTGGGACCCGGCGGCGGTCGCGGTCGCCGCGACGACCACGAGCGAGTTCGCGTACTGGTCGCGCGAGTTGCGGAGCTTCAGCGCACTCGCGGCGTTCCGCGCGTCTCCCATCCAGGTCGCGCTGGACGATGGTCGGCCCGAGCCGCTGGAGGCAGCCCAGGTCTCGGCGGCGACCTTCGCCGTCCTCGGCGTGGTACCGCAGCGCGGGCGGGCGCTGCATCCAGACGACTTCGTTCCCGGGGCCGCCCCGGTGGTGCTCATCGGTGCGCAAGTGTGGCGCACGCGGTTCGCGAGCGACCCGGCGGTGGTCGGCCGCGTGATCCGCGTGGGGCGGGAGTTGAGCACCGTCGTCGGCGTGATGCCCGAGGGGTTCCGGTTCCCGTCGTACGCACAACTGTGGCTGCCGATGCGACTCGACGCGACGGCGCAGGCCGGCGGCGGTGCCACCGTCCAGATCGTCGGGCGGCTCGCCCAAGGACACACCGCGGAACAGGCGCAGGCCGAGCTGGAACGTCTTGTGCCGCCACTGACGGTGGACGCGAGCGACGCGGAGCGGCGTGCACGGCTGCGACCGGAGGTCGTCCCCTTCGGCCTGCTGTTCATGGGACTCCCGGCCGGCGGCCTCGACGCCATGCCCGAGTACTATCTCGCGCAGCTCCTCATGCTGGTGGTGTTGCTGGTGGCCTGCGGCAACGTCGCGATGCTCGTCTTCGCGCAGACGGCGACGCGCTTCAAGGAGATCGCCGTCCGGTCGGCGCTCGGGGCGAGCCGCACCCGCATCGTGTCGCAGATCTTCGCGGAGACGTTCCTGCTCGCGCTGCTCTCGGCGGCGCTGGGGGTGTTCCTCGTGGACTGGGCGTTGGGGCACGTGAACCTCGCGGCCATCGGCGGACAGACGGCGATGCCGTACTGGTTGACCCTGCGCGTGACCTCGGGCACGGTGGTCCGCGCGGTGCTCCTGGCGACGCTCAGTGCGACGGCTGCGGGTGTGATCCCGGCGATCGGGATCACCGGTCGTGCGGTGTATCAGCACATGCGCGGCGGGAGCGGCGTGCGATTCGGCCGCCTCACGGGGGTGCTCGTGGTCGCGGACATCGCGGTCGCCGTGGCGGCGGTCGGGCTGTCGCTCGCGATCGTGCGGCAGGTGACCGACATGCAGGGCCTGGCCGCGGCAGCGGGGATCCCGGCGGCGGACTACCTCGCGGTGGAGTTCCGGCCCTCGGACGCGGCCGCGACAGACTCCGGACGCTCGGCACGGGCACTCGTGACCGCGCTCGGCGCCGAACCCGGCGTGCGCGGGGTCGCGGTCGCGAATGCGCTGCCGTTGATGGAGCAGCCCTCGCGCCCGATCGAAGTGGCAGGCGGCGACGCCGAGGCCACCGGTGCACAGGAGTGGGTGCGGACCGTCGCGGCCGACGTCGACTACTTCCGAGGACTCGGGCAAGTGGTGCTGCAGGGCCGGGATTTCGACCGGAACGACCTCGAAGGCCAGGATCGCCATGTGATCGTCAACACGGCCTTCGTCACGCAGTTGCTCGGCGGTCGCGAGCCGATCGGCGCGCGACTGCGATTCGCCGCACGCGGTGCGGCGGCGGCGAGTGCGTGGCATGAGATCGTCGGTGTGGTGCCGCACCTGGGGATCAATGCCGTGAATGCCGAACGCGGGGCGGCGGTGTACGTCCCGACCGCACTGGATGCGATCACACCGATGCACGTCGCACTGCACGTGGGCGCCGCGCCGATGCGTCTGGGACCCCGCGTCCGGGAGATCGCGCAGGCGGTCGCGCCGGACCTGTACATGGCGAGTCCCACCGCGCTCACCGAATTCCGGCAGGGCGACTGGTACCTGGTGCTCGGACTCGGCGGTGGGCTCAGCGTGCTCGCCTTCGTGCTCGTGGCGCTTGCCGCGTCGGGGTTGTTCGCGATGCTCTCGCTCACCGTGACCGAGCGCACGCGCGAGATCGGCATCCGCGCGGCGCTCGGCGCGAGTCCGCGCGTGCTGGTGTGGACCGTGTTGCGGCGCTCGTTGCTGCAGATCGGGCTCGGCGCCGCACTCGGATTGCCGCTCGCGGCCTACTTCGTCTCGACCGTCGTCGGGGAGTCGGCTGCGTCACCGCTGTGGGCGCTGCTCATCGCCACGGGCCTCGCCTTCGGCATCGTGCTGCTGGTGGCGGCGGTGTCCTGCGCGGTCCCGATGCGGCGCGTGCTCGCCATCGAGGCGAGCATCGCGATGCGTGCGGAGGCGTAGCGGGGCGGCTACTTGAGTGTGATGCTCACCGGGCAGTGGTCGCTGCCCATGACGTCGGCGTGGATCGCGGCGGCCGTCACCTGCTTGGCGAGCGCCTTGGACACCAGGACGTAGTCGATGCGCCACCCGATGTTCCGGGCGCGGCAGTTCGCCCGCAGGCTCCACCAGGAGTAGTGGCCGTTGCCCTGCTTGAACAGGCGCAGCGTGTCCACGAAGCCGGCATCGAGGAAGGCCTGGAAGCCGGCGCGCTCCTCGTCGGTGAAACCCTTGTTGCCGACGTTCGGCTTGGGATTCGCGAGGTCGAGTTCGGTGTGCGCGACGTTGAGGTCGCCGCAGAAGATGACCGGCTTCTTCTTCTCCAGCGCCTTGCAGTGGGCGAGGAAGGCGGGGTCCCACTGCTTCTGGCGCAGCGGCAGCCGGCTGAGGTCGTCCTTCGCGTTGGGCGTGTAGACCGTGACGACGTAGTACTTCGGGTACTCGGCCGTGATGACTCGCCCTTCGTCGGCCGCATCGTTGCCTGCCGCGTCGACCTGCGGGTACTTCTTCGCGACGGCCTTCGTGAAGCCGTTGGTCACCGCGATCGGCCGCGTGCGCGTGAAGATCGCGGTCCCCGAGTAGCCCTTGGTGGCGGCGGAGTTCCAGTACTCGTGGTAGTCCGGGAGGTCGGCGACCACCTGGTCGCGCTCCGCCTTGGTCTCCTGGAGGCAGAGGATGTCAGGTCTGTGCTTCGCGATGAACTTGGCGAAGTCGCCCTTCTTGATCACGGCGCGCAGGCCGTTGACGTTCCAGGAGTAGAGTTTCATGCGCTCCGGTGCGATGCGGGTCGGCGGGCGCCGTGCGCCCCGCTGGAAGATGCCGACCATCGCAGGAAAGCGCGACCGGACCCGGCATTCCGTGGTGCCCGGCGCATCCCGTGGTGCCAGCTGCATCCCGCGGTGCCCGGCGCCTCCCGTGGTGTTCCGAGTACCCGCGTCACTGGTGGGAATGCTGTGACGACCCTTGGTACAGAGGGGTACGGGCACATGCGGTCGCGCACGCAGGTCCAACCCCCACCGGTGGTCGTGATGCCACGACGGATTCTCCCGTTCCTCCTCGCGCTCGGCGTGTCGGTGCTGCCGGTAGCGCTCGACGCACAGCAACCCGCGCCCGTGGTGGAGGGACGTATCGCCGTCGGCGCCGCATCGCTGTACACGCGGGTGACCGGCAGGGGCACGCCGGTGATCGTGCTGCACGGCGGACCGGATTTCGACCTCGGCTACATGCTCCCCGAGCTCGATCGCCTGGCGGACCGGTACACGCTTCATTACTACGACCAGCGCGGGCGCGGGAAGTCCGCCGCGAACGTGCGGCCCGAGGAGCTGTCCCTCGCGACCGACCTCGAGGATCTCGACCGTGTCCGCCGCCACTTCGGCCTCGACTCGGTGGTGTTGCTCGGGCACTCCTGGGGCGCCGTGCTCGCACTCGAATACGCGACGCGATACCCCGCGCACGTGTCCGGACTCATCCTGCTCAATCCGGCGCCGGTCGAGGCCCGCGTCCTCACCGACGTCCGCCGTCTCTATCTCGAGCGGCTGGGAACGGAGATGGACCGCCAACGTGCGATCGCCACAAGCCCGGGATACCAGCAGGCGGACCCCGAGGCCGTGGCGGCGCGGTACCGGATCCACTTCAAGCCGTCGCTGTATCGGGAGGCGGACTACGAGCGCATGATGGCACGCATGCGCGCGGGATTCATCGCGCAAGGCAGCCAGGGCATCCTCACCGCTCGCGCGGTCGAGGACCGGCTCATGACAGACACTTGGGCGCGCCCGGAGTACGACCTCACGCCGCAGCTCCGCAACCTGCGGGTCCGCACGCTCGTCGTGGCCGGCGAGCACGACTTCATGCTGCTGGCCGCCCAGCGCATCGCAGCTGCGCTCCCCAACGCCGAACTCGTGTCCGTGCCCCGGTGCGGGCACTTCGCGTTCCTCGAGTGCGCCGACGCGTTCCTCGGGCGCCTACGCCCGTAGGATCTTCTCCATCGCCTTTCCCTTCGCCAGCTCGTCCACGAGTTTGTCGAGGTAGCGGATCTTCTGCATCAGCGGGTCCGCGACGTCCTCCACCCGCACGCCGCAGACGACGCCGGTGATGCGCGACGCGTTCGGGTGGAGGCGCGGCGCCTCGGCGAAGAAGGTGCGGAGGTCGACGCCGCGCGTGATCTGCTGCTTCAGCCCGGCGGCCGTGTACCCGGTGAGCCAGCGGACCACCGTGTCCACCTCCTCCTGCGTGCGACCCTTCTTGGTGGCCTTCTGCACGTACATCGGGTAGATGGACGCGAACTTGTACTGGAACACCCGCTCGAGATTCATTTGGTCCTCCGGCATCGTTCGCTGCAGAAGCGCACCTGCGGCCAGTCGCGTGCCCACTTCTTGCGCCAGGTGAACGGACGTCCGCAGCGCGCGCAGGTCTTGGTGGGAAGGTCGGACTTCTTGACGCCCTTCATGGCGCTGGGCTCCTCGCCCGCAGGGAGTCGACGGTGAGCACCACACGGAACCCGATGTGCGACGCGCCGGTGTCGGGCGCCCCGGTGCCACGCGCACTCACGCGATAGCCACGGCAGTAGACGTCGCTGCAGAGGAACGACCCGCCACGGATGACGCGCATCGGCTCCCCCTCGGATCGCGGGTCGCTGCCGGTCGCGGGACCCTGCGGGTCCCGCGTCACGCCGGAGCCCGCGCGGCTCGCGTAGGTGTCGGCGCGATACCAGTCCGCGGTCCATTGCCAGACGTTGCCGGCCATGTCGTACAACCCGAACGCGTTCGGCGCGAAGCTCCCCACCGCGACCGGTTCGGCCGGATGCTGCGGGAAGTCGCCCTGGTAGATATGCGCCTGCGGGTGCGCGGAGTCGTGGGCGGCGTCACCCCAGGCATGCGCGGCACGTGGGCGACCGCCACGCGCCGCATACTCCCATTCCGCTTCCGTGGGCAGGCGGCCACCCCGCCACCGCGCGTACGCCATGGCGTCCGCCCACGCGACCTGCACGACCGGGAATCGTTCCTTGCCCTGCAGGTCGCTGCGCGGGCCGCGCGGGTGCCGCCAGTTCGCGCCCGGCACCCAGCGCCACCAGCGATCCACCGCCCGCAGGTCGACCGCACCGGTCACCGGAGTGAAGACCAGCGATCCCGGCACGAGCAGCTCCGCCGGAGGCGGCGGCGTACCCGCCGGCAGACCGCGCAGGATCTCCTCGCGCGATGGGGCACGCTCGGCCACCGTGACGTACCCGGTCGCCTCGACGAATCGCGCGAACTCCGCGTTCGTCACGGTCGTCGCCCCCATGTAGAACCCCGTGACACGCACGCGGTGCACCGGTCGCTCGTGGGCGAGCGCGAACGGTCCGTCGTCACCCATCTCGAAGGTGCCCCCGGGCACCCACACCATGCCTGCGGGCGCCGGCAGCGGCGCGGGCCCTTCGTCGCGCGACGTCGCCGGCTCGGCGCCAGGCGAACACGCGAGCGCGCCGCCGAGCAGGACGCTGCCGAGCAGGACGCTCAAGAGGACGGTCGCTCCAAGCGCGCGTGGCGCATCGACGCGCGAGTGCAGGCAGGACACGTGAGGCACTGCGCGAATGTAGCGGCCACCCCCCGGCGGACGCTATGATTGCGCGCGTATGCGTCCGCGACTCCGCGCACTCCTTCCGTTACTGGTCCTGCTGCCGCTCCTCGGCACCTGCGGCCGTGCGACGGCGGCGCGCCCCAACATCGTCTTCGTGCTCGTGGACGACCTGCGCTGGGACGACATCGCCGTGGCGGGGCATCCGTTCGTCGAGACACCGCACATCGACCGGCTGGCGGCGGAGGGCGCGCGCTTCCTCAACGCCTTCGCGGCGACCCCGCTGTGTTCGCCGAGTCGCGCGAGCATCCTCACCGGACAGTACGTGAGGACCAACGGCATCCTCGACAACACGGCGCGCGACTCCACCAGCCATCGGCTGGCGACGTTCGCGATCCCGCTGGCCGCGGCAGGCTATCGCACCGGCTTCTTCGGCAAGTGGCACATGGGCAACGACGACTCGCCGCGGCCGGGCTGGTCGCGCTGGGTGGCGATGCGCGGGCAGGGGGAAGCCGTGGATCCATCGCTCAACGTCGATGGTGCGCGGCGCGTGGTGCCGGGCTACGTGACCGACGTGCTCACCGATCAGGTACTGGACTTCCTGCGTACGCCGAGCGAGGCGCCGTTCATGGTGTTCCTCGCCCACAAGGCGCTGCATCCCAACATCCTGCAGCGCAACGACGGCACGCGCGGTGCGATGGCGGCGGGGCAGCCCGAGGGATTCGTGCCGGCTCCGCGGCACGCCGGTCGGTACGCGAACGCCACCGTACCACGACGGCCCAACGCGACCGTCGCCCCGACGCGGAAGCCCGCCCTCGCGCAGGTGATCCCGGGCCTGCCGCCACTCTCCCCGGCCACCGGCACCAGCGATCGTGACATCCGCGCGCGGCTCGAGATGCTGCTCGGCGTGGACGAATCCCTCGGCCGCATCCTCGCGACGCTCGATGCGATGCAGGCGCTCGACAACACCCTCATCGTGTTCACCAGCGACCACGGCTACTTCTACGGCGAGCACGGACTCGACCAGGAGCGCCGGCTCGCGTACGAGGAGACGGCCCGCATCCCGCTGCTCATCCGCTTCCCGCGCCTCGCGCGTGCCGGCAGCACACCGGCGCAGCTGGTCCAGACCATCGACTTCGCGTCCACGGTGCTGGCGGTGGCCGGCGTGAGGGACAGCGTGCCCCGGCAAGGCCTGTCCTTGGTGCCCGTGCTCGACGGCAGCGCCACCGACTGGCGGCACTCGCTGCTGCTCGAGTACACGAGCGACATCGTCTTCCCGCGCATCCGCCGCATGGGCTACGATGCCGTGCGCACCGAGCGCCATACGTACATCGAGTACCGCGAGCTGCCGGGCATGGAGGAGCTCTACGACCTGGAGCGCGATCCGTACCAGCTGGACAACCTGATGGGGACGGCGCGCGGCGACTCGCTGGTGCCGGCACTGCGTGCGGAGCTGGCGCGCCTGCGCACGGCGGCGTTGCCCGCGCGCTGAGCGCGCCTCAGCTCACGGCACGTCCATGCGCCGCAGCCGGCGCACGGTCAACCAGGTGAACACCACCACCGCGACCACGCAGAGCGCGACCACCACCGGGAACGGCGGCAGCGCGAGTGACGGGAACCGCCGCGGGTCGAGTCCGTTGACCACCGCGAGTGCGTAGTGGCGCAGGCTGAGCAGGCGCACGCCGGCCACGAACCCGGAGAACAGCCCTTCCCAGATCACCACGTAGAGCAGTCCGATGCCGATCGCCTGCGTGGTCACCAGCCCGAGCCAGGTGAAGAGCGACGCGTACAGCGCGACCGCGACCAGCATGCCGATGGTCAGGGCCGTGGTCGCGACCGGATCGCCCACGTACGCGATGTGCGCCGTGACGGCCGCACTGACCGCCACGAACGGGCCGGCCACCGTGAGTGCCGCCAGCAGCTTGGGGATCGCGATCTGCCAGCGCGGCACCGGCGACAGCACGAGGTTGGCCAGGGTACGGTCCTCGATCTCATTGGCGAACGAGACCCCGGCCAGCGCGAGCACCACCAAGGGGATGATCGCCCCGGCGAACATCGCGCCGATCACGCCGCCCTCGAACTCGCGCACCGACGGGGCGCGGTCGAGGCTCAGCATGAGCGCGGCGATCGCCACCGGCATCGCCGACAGGGCGGTCAGCACGAGCAGGCGCCAGCGCCCGGTGAGCTGGCGCAGGGTGAGATGGTACACGGCACTCATCGCTCAGCCCCCCACCAGGTAACCGAACACGCTCTCCAGCGAGTCGTCGAGTGGTTCCACCCGACGCAGCCGGATCCCCTCGCGCTGGGCGAGACGCGGCAACTCCACTTGCAGGGCCTGCACCTGTCGGCTCAACACCACCAGCGCGCCGTCCGGATCCACCTGCACGGCTTCCACCGAGGGCAGCCCGACGATCGCCGCCGCGAGCGCCCGCGGGGCATCGGCGACGATGCGCACGTGATACGGCCGTTGGTCCAGCGCCGCACGGATCGCGCGGAACCCGCCCGACGCCGCCAGCTTGCCGTTCACGATGAGCAGCACGGTGTCGGCGAGCTCCTCGACCTCCTCGAGGATGTGCGACGAGAGCACGATGGTGCAGCCCGTGCCGGCGAGATGCTGCAGCAGCCGCTTGAAGTGCACGCGCTGCCGCGGATCGGCGCCGTTGAGCGGCTCGTCGAGGATGAGCACCTCCGGCGAGTGCACCACGGTCGCGGCGAGCCGCATGCGCTGGCGCATGCCGCGGGAGTACGTGTCCATGCGGCGATGCTGGGCATCCACCAGGTCCACCAGCGCGATGGCCCGATCCACCGCCTGTTCGAGGTCCGGCACGCGGCGCAGTTCCCCCATGAGCGTCACGAACTGGCGCCCGGTCATGAAGCCGTAGACCGTCTCGTGCTCCGACATGACGCCGATCCGGCGGTAGAGCGCCGGGTTATCGCGCACGGGTTCGCCGAACATGGTCACGCGGCCGCTCGACACCTCCGCCAACCCCGTCATCATCCGCAGCAGCGTCGTCTTGCCGGCGCCGTTGGGACCGAGCAGTCCGGTGATGCCCGGCTGCACGTCGAAGCTCACGTCGCTCACGGCCACCACGCTGCCGTACCAGCGCGAGACACCCTCCACACGGATCACGGCCGCCCGGGGATCGCTCATGGCGTCATCCGGCGGTAGCGCGACCACAGGACCGTCGTCGCGAGTGCGGTGGTGAGGGCCCACCAGCCCACCAGCATCGTGCTCCCCAGCTCCCGGGCGGGGGCGTCCTCGGTCAACTCGGTCGTGGCGCCGAAGAACACGTCGTTCACGTGCAGCGGGATGTTGGTGACATTGAACATGGAGACCCATTGGCCGACCGCCCCGGGCAGTTCCTGCGCGAGTCCGGCCGTGAAGGGTGTGGTGATGGCGAACAGGCCGACGAGGAAGACGGACGCATACGCCCGTCGCGAGGTGAACGACGCCACGAGCAGCGCGAGCGAGGTCAGGTACGTCGCCATCGCCACGCCGGCCCCCAGGAACCGCGGCACGTCGAGCCAGTGCGTGCGGAAGTAGACCATCGGCTCGAGATCGCCGAGGACCAGGCCGATGAACAGGATGGTCTGCGGCAGCAGCGCCGCGAGCAGCATCACCACGAGGAACGCGGACCAGCGGGCCATCACGTAGTCGCTGCCGGTGAGCGGGCGGACCAGGTAGAGGCTCAGCACGCCGTCGCGCCGGTCGCGGCAGAGGAGCTCCGGAGCCGCCAGGGCCGCGAACGCGAAGAGCAGCATGCTCGCGAACGCGTTGAAGTCGCCGTGTGAGGGCAGGTTCGCACGCTCGGCCGCCCCCTGACCGGCGATCCGGTCCGCGGCGCCGGCGATGAGGGCCATGATCAGCGCAATCAGGCAGAGCAGGCTGATGAACGTCCACGGCAGCAGTTTGGCCCGCGGACCGCGGCCGAGGCCGAAGGCGATGCGCAGTCCATCCTTGAAGACGGCTCGACGCGGGCGCTGCCGGCCTTCGCGCGGACCGTCATACCGCTGATACCCGATGTCGAAGACGGTACCGCCCTGCACCAGTGGTTCGCGGCTCATGCGGGGGCCCCTCCGCGCTCGAAGAGTTCCGTGAGCGCCCGCCGACGCGGGGCCATGCGGCGCAGCGGCGCACCCGAGGCCACCAGCGCATCACGCACGATGTCGTAGATCGATTCATCCACGCCCGACAGGACCAGGCCGCCGGCATCCTCGCTGGCCGTGACACCGCGGGCCGCGAGCGCCGCGATCAACCCCTCGCGCCCGTGATCCACCTCGATGAACACGGTCTCCATCTCGCGCGTGAATCCGGCGACCTCGCCATGGTGGACCACGTGCCCGCCGTTGATCACGATGATGCGGTCGCAGGTGCGCTCCACGTCACCCATCAGGTGCGACGAGAACAGCACGCTGATGCCGAACTCGCGATGCGTCTTCCGGATGAGGTCGAGCATCTCCTCGCGCCCGGCCGGGTCGAGCCCCGCCGTCGGTTCGTCGAGGAACACCACCGCGGGGTCGTGCACGAGCGACTGCGCGAGCTTCACGCGCTGCTTCATGCCGGTGGAGTAGCCGCCGATCGCGCGGTAGCGCTCCTCGAACAGCCCGGTGTGCCGCAGCGTGTCCGCTGCACGGGTCCGCGCGACCTTCGGCGGCAACCCGCTCACCTCCGCCATGTGCGTCAGGAACTCGGCCGCGCTCACCTGGCTCGGCAGGCAATCGTGCTCCGGCATGTAGCCCAGCCGCGCGCGCACGGTGATGTCGGCATTGGCGTCCTGTCCGAGTACAAGCGCACGGCCGCTGGTAGGACGCAGCAGGCCCAACAGGATCTTGATCGCGGTGCTCTTGCCCGCGCCGTTCTCGCCCAGGATGCCCGTGATGCCGTCGTCGACGGTGAAGCTCACATCGTCGAGCGCACGCACCCCGTTCGGGTAGTCCTTGGTGAGGTGCTCGGCAGCGAGGATGCCCGGTGCCGTCATGGTGTGGCCCTCGCTGGCGGGCAGGCCTTGCGGTATCCGAGGTCGCAGGCCTGCTGGCGCGCCTGCGTGGCGCGCTCGGCATCGCGGAAGGCCCCCGCGCCGGTCTCGTACAGCAGCGAGAGTCGATAGCAGCCTTCGCCGTCCCGGCGCTGGCAGGCGCTGCGATACTGCCGCGCCGCCATCTGGTAGTCCACGGGCCCCGCGCGGCCCTCCTCGGCGAAGCGCCCGAGTTGCACACAGGCCGCCGCATCGTCCGTACAGCCACGCGTGAACAGTGTCTTCGCGATCGAATCGTTCCGCGGCGTGCCCACACCGTCAGCGTGTAGCTGGCCGAGTCCGGTGCAACCGACCGTCGCCGCATCGCGGCAACTCCGCTCGAAGAGCGCACGGGCGTGTACCGGGTCCGGCCGCACCCCGTCGCCGCTCCGGTGCAGCGTTCCGAGCTCGGCGCAGCCCAAGGCATCGGCGGCGTCGCAGGCCTTGGTGAGCAACCCGACGGCGACGCCGATGTCGCGCGTGCTGCCCGTGTCGCGGACCATGAGGCGGCCGAGGTTGGCGCATCCGGATGGGGCCCCGGCCTCGCAACCGCGGGCCAGCAAGGCGCGCGCTTGCGCGGTGTCGCGCTTCACCCCACGCCCGACGAGCTGCATGAGGCCCAGCGACGCACATCCGTCGCCGAATCGCTGCTCGCAGGCGAGCTGGAACAATCGCGCGGCCTCGGCCTCGTCGCGCAACACGTGGTGACCGTCACGATATCGGCCTCCGAGCGTACTGCAGTCCGCCGCGGTCCCCGCGGCACAGGCCTCGCGCAGACGCACGACCTCGGCGTGCCCTTCGGAACAGCCGCCGAACGACAGCAGCGTGAGGACCATCAGCGCGAGGGCGTGCAAGCCGGCGCGCGAGAGACGGAGGTGGGATGCCATCGTCGGGGGGCGAAGGACGCGTTGCGGGTTCTGGCTGGTACGGCCCGAGCCGAGGCTGGGTTTCGCCCAGCCCTCGGCCCGGACCTGCGCCCGCCCCCCGGTGACTACGGCTGCAGCAGGCGTCGCACCTCGGCGATGACCTCCGGCAACATCGCGATGTCCGCGTGATCGCCACGCGGCAACACCACCTTGCGGACGTTCGGCCACCAGCGCGCGATGCGCTCCGTGCCGGGAACGAGCGCGCGGTCGTCGCGGCCGACGATCGCCAGCGCGGGGACACGCAGTGCCGCGATGCGGGCCGAGTCCGGCACGAGCGCCGGGAGCGCCGCGATGGACGCGATGAGCGACGGCCCGTCATTGAGCGTCTCGAGCTCCTTGGCCACCGGCACGATCACGGAGTCGGGCCAGGTCGGCAAGATCTCCGTGAAGAACGAGGTCAGGCCGTTGCCGCGCTGCAGCTCGCGGAGATGCGGCGCGATCCAGGTTGCGAGCGCGGCGGAGTCGGGCCAGAACGGTCCCGCGACCAACGCCGCACTGTGGACACGCCGGGGCGCACGCAGCGCGACGTTCGCCGTGATCACCGCTCCCATGGAGTAGCCGACGACGTGTGCCGCGTCGACGCCGAGATGGTCCATCAGGGCCAGCACGTCGTCCACCATCCGGTGACCGTAGTCCGATGGCTGCGCGAACTTGCTGCTCTTGCCGAAGCCGCGGAGGTCGGGCACGATCACGCGGTGGCTGCGCGCGAGCGAGTCCGCCATCGCGGCCCACATCTCGACGCGGTCGGTATAGCCGTGCAGCAGGAGCACCGGTGTCCCCTGGCCCACCTCGCGATAGCGGATCCGCACCGCGCGTGTCGTCATGTAGCGGTCGGGGGCATCGAGCAGGGCGAGCGGGGCGGCGGTGGCCGCCGGTTGGGCGGCGAGTGCGGGAACGATGCAGCTGAGGCTGGCGGCGAGGACGGGCGCGCTGAAGCGCGCGAGCGACCACCGACGCGCGCCAAGGCGGACGCGGATCATGGGAGCACCTGGACGGTGTGGGATGTGCGGGAGACGGCGGGCATCGCCGCCGCATGTCAGAGGGAGTTGCGCCGGATACCCGCAGCGACCGACAGACCTCGCCCGCGCGATGTCGTGCACGCCGCCGCACGAACGCACGACGCATGAGTGCATGAACGCACGAACGCCCGCCGGATCCCGGCGGGCGTTCGGTCCTGCGTACCGTCGCGCGCCGTGAGGCGCGCGTGGAATCAGAACGTGATCTTCTTCGACTGCTGCTTGATCTTCTCCATGTACTTCTTGAAGAAGTGCTTCTGGATGTCGTTCATGTCGATCTCGCGGCCCTGGATGTAGGACTGGATGATCTCCGACGTCATGTCCAGCGGCGTGCCGCTGGTGATGAGCAGCGTGGCCTGCTTGCCGACCTCGAGCGAGCCCACCTTGTCGTCGATGCCCATGAACTGCGCCGCGTTGATCGTGACGGCCTTGAGTGCCTCGTCCTCAGGCAGTCCGAACGCCACGGCGACACCGGCTTCCCAGGGCAGGCGATAGCTGTAGAGACCGCCCGACCCGCCGGCGATCGCGAAGCGCACCCCCGCCTCGTAGAGCTTGGCCGGTGTACTGTACGCGCCGTCGTAGCCCTCGTGGTTGCGTTCCGGTGCGGCCATCGTGGAGGTGAGGATCACCGGGATGTTCTCGGCCTTGAGCCGCTCGGCCACGTGGATCGCATCGCGCCCGCCGCGGATCACGAGGCGCACCTTCTCCTCCTTCGCCCAGGTGATCGCGTCGTTGATCTGCGCGACGCCCTCGGCCGCGACCACGACCGGGATCTCGCCCTTGATGGCCGGCAGCATCGCCGCGTAGCGCGAATCCGTGCGCACCGCCTGGCCGGCGGCGATCGCATCACCGTAGGCCCGCGCCTCGGCGAAGAAGTCCTTGATCGACTGCACCTGCTCGGCGTAGGTCTTGGGTGCCGGCTGCGGGCGCGCGCCCGGCGCTCCCGGCGGCGGGCCGCCACCGAAGCGCCGCGGACGCGCATTGGGATCCGGCCAGTTGACGTTGAGCGCGGCCGCGCCCTTCATCGACATCTCCTCCCAGGTCCAGCCCTCGAGCGACATCGCCGAGGAGAGGCCGGAGATGAGGCCGCCTTCGGGCGTGCTGAACGCGACGAGCACACCGGCCGACCGCGTCGTGCCGATGTGCCGGCTCTCGGCATTCACCGCGATCTCGGCCCGCACGTTGGGGTTGAAGTCGCCGAGCTCGGTGATGTCGTTGGAGACCTCGACCGCACCGATCTCGGTGATGCCGACCGTGCTGTAGGCGTCGATGAGTCCGGGATAGATGTGCTTCCCGGACACGTCGACGATCTTGGCACCACGCGGCGCGGCCACCTCCGCACCCCCGATGGCGGTGATCTTGCCGCGGTCGAGCACGATGGTGCCGTTCTGGATCGTGCCCTTGGTCACTGTGTGGATGGTGGCACCCCGCAGCACCACCGGCTCGGTCTGCGGGGGCATCGTCATGCCGACCTGCGCCACCGCGTCCCGGCTCACGAGGGCCGTGGAGGCCACCGCGGTGAGCGCAAGCGCCATCGCCCGCGTCGCGACCCGGTGCATCCCGTGCCGCATCGCGCGGCGGGTCGTGCTCTCGGTTCCGTTCATGGTCGTTGTCGTGTTGAGGGTCATGGTCAGTTGCGCCCCGGTGTGCGGCCGCGCGCCGGGCCGGCGCCGGCCGGCGGCTCCGACGCCCCGGCGGTGAGGATCGCCTGGATGAGCTGCGCGCGCTGCTTCGCGATCTCCGTCCGCAGCTTCGCGTCCTCCTCGAGCGAGAAGTACATGCGCCCTTCCACCCAGGTCTGCTCGGCCTTGGTGAACTGCGAGAGCGGGTTGCCGTTCCAGATCACGAAGTCGGCATCCTTGCCGGCCTCGAGCGAGCCGATGCGGTTGTCGATCGCGACGGCCTTCGCCGCCTGGTTGGTCACCGTCGACAGTGCCTGCACGTCCGTGAGGCCCGAGCGCAGGAGCTTGCCCGCCTCCCAGTTCATGCGCGTGGAGATCTCGGCGTCGTCGGAATGCAGCGAGGTGACGACCCCCGCCTCCATGAGCAGGCGCGCGTTGTACGACGTGGCGTCGTACGACTCGAGCTTGAAGGCGCCCCAGTCGCTCCACACCACGGCCGCGACCCCGGCGTCCTTGAGTTCATTGGCGATCTTGTACGCCTCCACGCCGTGCTGCAGCGTCTGGATGCGGAAGCCGAACTCCTGCGCCAGCCGCACCAGCGCCAGGAACTCGTCGGCGCGGTAGCCGTGCGACGAGACGAGGAGCTTCTGGTTGAGGATGTCGAGGATCGCCTCCATGCGCAGGTCGCGGCGGGGCGGCAGCCCGGTCTTCTCGGTCTCCCAACGCTTCCACTCCTTCTCGTAGTCCCGCGCCGCGAGGAAGTGGTCGCGGATGATCTCCTGCACGCCCATGCGGGTGTTCGGGTAGCGATTCGGGCTGCGCTTGGGGTTCTCGCCGAGGGCGAACTTCACCGTGCGCGGCGCCCCGTCGATCTTGAGCTCGTCGGGCAGCAGGCCCCAGCGCGACTTGATGAACACGTTCTCGCCGCCGATCGGGTTGGCGGACCCGTGCTTCACCATGGCCGTCGTGAGTCCGCCCGCCAACTGGCGGTACATCCAGATGTTGTTGTGCGTCACCACGTCGCCCATGCGCACTTCCGGCACGATCGCGAAGCCGGACTCGTTCACCGAGCTCACGCCGGCGTGCGAGTGCGGATCGATGAGCCCCGGCGTCACGTGCTTGCCCGTGGCGTCGATCACCACGGCGCCGCGCGGCGCGCTGAGCCCCTTGCCCACCTGGGCGACCTTGCCGGCACGCACGAGCAGGTCGGCGTTCTCCAGCTTGCCCTGCGCACCCTGCGTCCACACGGTGGCGTTGCGCACCAGGACCACGGCCGGCTGCTCCGGCGCCGTCGCGCGGCCGTACTCCATCATCGGGCGGATCCACGGCAGGTCGATCTGCGGCACCTTCTTCGCGACCGTGCCGCGCGCGGCCGTCTCGACCGTCTCGGTGCGCGTGCCCTTGAACGAGGGATCGGTGCCGTTGGGCAGCGAGGTCCAGCCGTACACCTGCTCACCACTCACCGACCCGGCCATGAGCACGGTGCCTTCGTAGCCGAGCTGCTCGCCGGGGAAGGTGACCTCGAGACGCCCCGTCTCCGAGACCACCCGGACGTTCGCGAGATTGATCGGACGACGTCCCTCGCGTTCGATCGTGCCGCGGATGCGGTTGATCGGACCTTCGAGCCGCAGCGTGGCCTTGAAGCCATCCGCGTCATCGGAGGTGATGGCCCAGGTGCCGCGCGGATCGATCTGCGGCGGGCGGGTGATGCCGTAACGCGTGCCCTGCACCCACACGTCACGCACCGTCGCATCCTCCGTGAACAGGTCGCCCTCGCTGACGACGAGGTTGGCGACCTTGCCCACAGCGATGGTGCCGTGCGTGCGCTCGATGCCGAGCCAGGCGGCCGGCGTCGTCGTGAGGGCGGCCAGCGCCTTGTCGGCGGCGAGGCCGCGCGCCACGGCGATGCGCAGGTTGGGCAGGAACTGCGTGAGCGTCGAGAGGCCGTCGGTCGTGAGCGCGAACGACACGCCGGCGTTGGCCAGCTGCGCCGGGTTGGTCGGCGCGAGGTACCAGTGCCGCAACGTGGTCAGCGACGCGTTCAGCGCGAGCTCGGGGCTCGAGACGTCCGGCGCGTCGGGGAAGTTCAGCGGCAGGATCAGCGGCTGGGTGCGGCCCTTGAGCACGTCGACGAGCCGATACTCCGTGCCGTTCCCGCGGAACCAGGGCGTGAGCTTGTACTCGGTCGCGATGCGCTGCGCCCGCAGGTAGTCCTCCTCGCTCTCGGTCTGGAACAGCACCGGCTGCTTGCCCTGCACCACCGGGGCGAGCGCGCCCAGCGCCTCGCTGCGCTCCGGCGGCAGGATCGCCCGGCCGCTCGCCTCGTACGCGGCGTTCGCCCGGATGTACCACTCGGCGTCCATCAGCGTCTGCCGCATGAGGGCGACGGTGCCCATGCTCGAGTTGGGATACATCCCGCCGAGCTGGAACGAACGCTGGAAGCCGATGGCCTGCACGAGGTCGGCGCGCAGCACGCGCTCACGCACGCCGGCATCGGAGAGGTTCACCACCGAGGCCGTGCCGCGGAAGATGCCCTGCTTGGGGACGGCAAGGGCGGCGCCGAACCCGAGCGAGCGCAGGGCAACGCGCCGCGTCGAGTCATCCTTGAGGTTGGTGGTGGTGCTGAACCACGCGCGCACCTGCGGATTCCAGTGCGTGGGCCCCACGTCGCCCCCCTGCGGCACCGCATCCATGCCGAGATCGGCGTGCGCGTCGATGAAGCCGGGGTAGATGGTCTGGCCCTTGAGGTCCCACACCCGCGCGCCCGCAGGGGCGCGGAGGTTCCGGCCGACGGCCGTGATGAGACCGTTCCGGATGACGACGGTCGCGCTGTCGAGCACCTGCCCCGGTGCCGTGACCACGCGCGCACCGACCAGTGCGTGGTAGCCGGTCCCGTTGTCGCGGAGTCCGGTGACGGGTTCGAGTCGCGAGGATTGCTGGGCGGCGAGTCCACCGGCCGGCAGCGCACCGGCGAGGAGGAGGCCGAGGCCCAGGAGCGGACGGAATGCTCTCACGTGGTACTCCGTGCGTGACGGTCGTGACCGCAGGGCGACCGTCAGAGGGTCGGGGAATCGCGGCGCCTGCTTCGCCTGAGGACGCGTCGGGGTGGACGCTTCTTCTATAGTATGGGGGTAACGGACGAGGCGCGGCAAACGTTGCGGGTGGGGACGCCACCCGCCGGCCGCGGACGCTCCCCTCAGGCCCCGATGCGCGCCGCCAGTGCGGCGACGGCGGGGCGGTGCTCCGCCGGCGATTCCTCGACGAAGATCGCCTGCCCGGCCGCGCTCAGGCTCGTGCCGTACGGCGGGCCCAGCAGGTGCAATCGCAGCAGGATGCGCGACATCGCCTCGGGTCCGACGAGGTCGGCGATATCGAGGATCGCATGGAGCCCGCTGTTGGTCGCAAGGCCAGGGACCCAACCGCGGGTCTCCGTCCAACTGGCGGGATCGGCCGAGTGGCCGTTGGCGCGGTTGTGCCCGTAGAGCTCGATGTACTGCGTGATCCGCTCGTGCCCCATGTAGGAGTGGCCGAGCTCATGCGGGATGATCTGCTGGAAGCCCATCATCCCCGTGCGCCAGCGCGCGTCGTACGTGCCGCGGTCCTCGAGACTCAGCATCCCGCCGCCACCCGAGGACCCCACGACGAATCCGTATTGGATGTGCACGGCGTCGTGCGGGAACCGGCGCTGCAGCAACTCCTCGAGATGGGGCAGCACCGCGAGCGCCCGCTGCAGCGCGGCGGCGGCCTCCGCGCGCATCGACTCCTCAGGGAACCCGAGCACCACTTGCAGGGGATCCCCGTTGCCGTGCGCCGCCGTGACCCAGTGGTAGCGACCGGCCGCGGCCATCGCGGCCAGCATGCCGGCATCCCCCACGATGCGGAGTTTCTGCTGCAGGTACTCCGCGTTCCCGGGATTCCGCGGCAGGGCGTCGAGCAGTTGCTGCCGCAGCACGCGCTGGGACGCCGCAAGGCGGTCGAAGAACGCCAAGACCGGCGCCGCCGCGTCGGACGCGGTCACCTGGTGCGAGGACGTGGCGCTCACCGTCGCCGCCTCGCTCGAGAACGCATCCACACGCACGGTCGCGGGACCGACCTGCGTGGCCAGGAGCTCCGTCCGGAATCGCGCCTCGAGCAGGACATGACGCTGCGCCTGGTACGTCAGCACGACGCTGTCCACGCGAGCGCTGCCGCTGACCTCGCCGGCGATGCTGACGGTCGTCAGCGCGGCGGTCTGGGGAGCGACCGGTGCCAAGGTGACGCTCATGGTCTTGGCCGGCGTGGTCGGTGGATCCGACTCACCCCCGCAGGCCGCCAGCCCCACGACGCACAGGACAGACGACGCGAACCGTTCGATCCTCGGGATCCGCATGGTCAAGACAGTCTATGCGCGGGACCGAGGCGTCGCACGACACGGGACGAGTGGTGCGCCGCGTGCCGCGGACGGTGCGAATCGAGGTCCGCTTACGGCGGGTCCGCCGGCGGCGGATGGCGTAAGTTTGGGGGATGCACGAGCAGACCGACCTGGAACGCTGGCACCATGCCGTGAACACCCGCGACGCCGCCTACGACGGGCGGTTCATCGTCGCGCTCGTGTCCACGGGCATCTATTGCCGTCCGGTCTGTCCGTCGCGGCTTGCGCGGCCGGAGAACCGACGCTTCTTCGCCACCGCCGTCGATGCCGCGGCCGCAGGGTTCCGCGCCTGCCGTCGCTGCCGACCGGAGCTGTGCCCGGGCGAGGCCCCGGTCGACGCCGTGCCGCGCCTCGCCAAACACGTGGCCGCGCGGATTTCCGCCGGTGCCCTCGACCGCGGCTCGCTGCGCGAGCTGGCCTCCACCATGGGCATGAGCGAGCGTCACGTCCGTCGCGCGGTCGAACGCGAGCTCGGCGCCTCACCCAAGCGCCTCGCGGTGGCGCAACGCCTCCGCCGCGCGACCGCCTTGCTCGCGGACCCACGGCGGACGGTCACACAGGTCGCCTACACCAGCGGCTTCCAGAGCCTGCGCCGATTCAATGCGGCGTTCCGCGCGCAGTTCGCGATGTCGCCGACGGCGTGGCGCCGGCGATCGTCGCGCGGGTGAACACGTAGGCGAGCGTCGGCAGGATGTTCATGTCGCGCGCCTTGACCCGCGCCGCGTCCGCGGCGGCACGGTCGCCCCGCGCGGCGAACGCACGCGATCTGGCGAGCCACACCGCCGGGATCTGCTGATCGGCGCGGTCCAGCGCCGACAACGCCTCGTCGGGCGCGGCCATCGCGAGTGAGACCGCGGCGTGCAGCTCCTGGGCCTGGCGCTGCCGCGCGTCGTTCTTCCGCGCCTCGGCGCCGGTCGCGTACGCCAGCGCCCGGGCGCGCGCGACCGCGAGTGCCGCAGGGTCCGTCGCCGCATGCGCCACCGCCACCCGGCCTTCGTCGTACAGTGCGGCCAGTGCATCATCCGCCTTCTGCTCGGCGCTCACGCTCGAGGCGGCGAGCAGGGCGTGCGCCGCGGCGAAGCGCGACGCGGCCGCTGCGGGCTGCCCGGCGTGCAGCAGGATCTCCGCGATGATCGCTCCGTCCGCCGCGAGGTTCACCGTGTCCGCGATCGCGCGCGCCAGCGCCTCGCGCTTCGCCATCGCGTCGAGCGCCTTGGCGGTCGCTCCCCGGTCGATGTGCACCATCGCGAGGTTGAGCAGCGCTGTACGACGCTCGCCGTCATCCCGGGCTTCGGCGAGCTGCAGTTCCGACGTGGCGATCGCGTCATCGTGGCGCCCGGCGAGCATCTGCCCCGCCGTGATGCCGGTGAATGCGCCGGCGAAGTGTGCGTCGAGCCTCAGGGCCTTGCGGTACTGCGCGATGCTCTCGTCGAACCGTCCGAGCAGGAGCAGCAGCTCCGCATACGAGTCGTAGGGATTCGGATCGTCGGGTACGAGGCGCACGTACTGCGCGAAGGCGTCCTCCGCCGCCGACAGGCGGCCGGCGGCACGGTAGGCGTACCCGAGCTGATTGTACGCGAGGGCGTACTGCGGCTCGATCGCGATCGCGGCACGGAACTCGGCGATCGCGCGGTCGTACTGCTGCTGTGCGGCGAGGGCATTGGCCAGGGTCCAGTGGGCGCGTTCATCGCCGGGGTACAGCGCGACGAGGGACTCCGCGACCTGCCGCGCGGCGTCGGGGTCGCCGCTGCGCCGCGCGTGCAGGCTCTGGATGAGCAGGCGCTCGCCGGCGGACGCCGTCACGGCGAGCGTGAGCGCCCGCGCGAGGTGCACGGCACCGTCACGCGCCGTCGCGGCGGTCGCCGCAAGGCCGTACGCCGCGAGTGCGAAGCCGGAGTCGAGGGCGAACGCCTCCGCGAAGCGCTGGTGTGCGTCGTGCGGCTGGAGCTTCTCGTTCAGGGCGCGCCCCTCCAGGTACAGGGCGCGCGCCGGCGCGGACGACGTGGTGACGGGGATCTTGCCATCGGGTGGCGTGCAGGCCTGCAGGGCCAGACCGCCGAGCGCGAGTGTCATCGCGCGCCGGAATCGCGGGTACATCCATCCTCGGAGTGTGGGTCGCGAGGATGCTAACGGCGGTCCGGAAGCGGTGCTCGCCGCTTCCGGACCTGTTGGTGTGACTACCGCGCGGCGAGCACCTCGCGTTCGAGCCGCAGGTAGCTCGTCTCCATGCCGGTGGTCATGCCGGTGCCGAGGATCATGTCGCGCATCGCCTTGTCGGGATACGTGATCACGAGGGCGATGAGCGTCCCGCCCTTCACCGGCACGAGCGAGAGCTCGTTGCGGACGCCGGGCCCCTCCATGCCGATCATGCGCTCCGAGGTCACCGCCCGGTACGGCGCGGCGGATTCGAGCAGCTCGCCCTCGAAGCCGAAGCGCTGCGTCTTGTCGAGCGTCTCCCACTCGTAGCGATACGCCTCGCCCACCTTCGTGGCGACCTGGCAGACCGGCATCGTCCAGCCGTCGGGACCGAGCAGCCAGCGCTGCATGAGCGCCGCGTCGTGATGCGCGCGCCAGACCTGCTCCACCGTCCCGCGGACCACGCGGCTGATGCGCACCTGCGTGTCGCTGAGCAACTGTGCCTCGGTCGCGCGATCCGCGGCGAAGCGCTTGAGGTCGGCGAGGCACTCGTCGATCTGGCTCATCGCCGACTTCATGCCCTCCATCATGCCCATCTTCGCCAGCTGGTCCATGGACTCGAGGCTCGCGAACTGCGTGACACTCGTCATGCGCGCCCCGTTGGTGGTCTTCTCGAAGTTGAAGACCATGCGCATGGTGGGCATGGCGTCGTTGGGCTTGCCGGACTCGTCGGCGAAGCCGTCCTCCACCTCGAAGCGCTTGTTGGGCTCGACGGCCAGGAAGCGGAACCAGCCGCTGGACTTGGTCCCGTCGGGGCCGGTCATGTAGTAGTGCGAGTAGCCGCCGACGGCCATGTCGTGGCGCGTGAACGTGGCGGGCCATTCCTTGGGACCCCAGAAACGCTCGAGCTGCCGCGGGTCGGCGTAGGCATCCCACAAACGCTCGAGCGTCACGGGGTAGTCGGCGACGACGGTGAGCGTGAGGGCGGAGGGATCGGACGTGACGGACGTGATCGGCATGACTACCTCTTGGAGGGTCGGGGAGCGGCGAGGACGGCGTCGAGCTGGCTGAAGCGCTCGAACCACAGTTGTTCCAGCCGGGACAGCAGGTCGCGGGCCCGCGCGAGCTGTTCCGGGTTGCCGCGCACGATGCGTTCGCGGCCCTGCACGTGTTTGGTCACGAGTCCGGCATCCTCCAGGACGGCGACGTGTTTCTGCACGGCGGCGAACGACATGTCGTAGCGCGCCGCGAGTGCGGAGACCGACGCCTGCTCACCCGCCATCACGCGCGCGACGATGTCGCGCCGGGTGGTGTCGGCGAGCGCGCGGAAGAGTCGGTCGAGGTCCGCGTCGGAGAGCTGAAAACGTGCAACCATGTGGTTGTACGTTAGGGACGCCGCCAACGCCTGTCAAGGACCCGCGGTTCTGCGAGGCCGCGACGCCGCCGCGGCCGGCGCGGCCGGCGCGGCCCGCACGGCCCGCACGGCCGGGGTCGCGCTACGGCGCCACCGGCGCGGCGAGCGTCGTCACGGTCACGCTGTACGTCGACGTCTGCACCACGAACCACGCAGTCTCGCGCGGGCTGCGCACGACGTACACCTCGTACTGGTACTGTCCCTCGTCGTACGCGGCGAGCCCCAGCTGCTTCGCGGGATCGGCGTCCGCCGGGAACAGCTGCCGCACGGCGTCGACCACCACCGCCGCGTCGTTGGTCGGCTGCAGGCGATTCACCTGCACGCCGCCGAGTGCACTGATGCGATCGCGGTAGTGCCGTCGCATCTCGAGCGTGGACTGGCCTGCGGGGATGCTGAAGCCACGACGTTCCAGCCGCCCCTCGACGGTGAGCAGTTGGGTCCCCGCGATAACCCGGATCGCGTCGCGCGCCGAGTGCGCCTCGACGTTCCGCGCCGCCGCCGGCACCGACGCCGGCCAGTCGACGAACGGGAACGCGCCCAGCGAGTCCGTCGTCATCGGGATCGTCGCGAGGTCGAATCCCGTGCCGGATGCCGGGGTCGCGGCCGGGCGCTCGGCGTCCTTCGTGCCGCAGGCCGTCAGGGAGCAGAGGAACACGAGCAGGCAGGCACGGTGCAGCGTGGCGACGGACACGGGGTCTCCGGAGGGACGAGGGGGCCGATGGGGGTGGCGCGGATACTAGCAGTTCCAGCCAATCACACGCTGTGACGTGGGTCATGACTCGCGGGGTCCTCGAGTCGTATTCATGGCGCTGCCCGACTTCGCCCCACGACCACCCGCCGTCCACCGAGGCGCTCCCCTCATGCCGTTCTCCCGCCGCTCGCTCTCCGTCGCCGCACTCGCCCTGCTCACCGTCGCCTGCAAGGGTGACGGCCCCGTGGGTGCAGCCGCGCCGACCATCACCACGCAGCCGCTGAGCGTGTCGAGCATCGTCGGCAGCCCGGCACAGCTTCGCGTCTCCGCCGAGGGTGCGCGTCCACTCACGTTCCAGTGGAAGCGCGGCGGTGTGGACATCGCCGGCGCGACGGATTCGATCCTCACGATCGCCAGCACGGTCGCCGGCGACAGCGGCGCGGTGTTCACCGTCGCGGTCAGCAACAGCCGCGGCTCGGTCACGAGCAGCGAGGCCCGGCTGTTCGTGTACCAGCAGGGCGACCTCTTGGGTTACCTCGTGAACTTCGCCGAGACGGCCGTGCGCAGCTGGAACCACGGCGGCCACAGCATCGACGCGCGATTCGACGAGAGCCAGGGGCGCTGGGACTACACCAACACCACGTACGAGCCGTGGCTGTTCGATCGTCCGGAGGTGTTCCGCATGCTCTCGGTGATGACCGGCGATGCGCGCTGGCTCACGCAGGCGAACAGCGACCTCACCTACTACGAATCGCGGCTCGACGCCCAGGGGCTGTTCCTCAACCGCGGCGACGACACCAAGTACAGCTACGTCCACACCTGGAGCGGCAACGCGCCCAAGCAACTCGCGGCGTACATCGCCACGCGGGACGGGTTCCCCAACTCGGCGAACCTCGCGCCCGGTGCGTTGTGGACGGAGCGCGAACTCTGGGTGGGACTCGACGCGGCCGTGAAGTACCACACGCTCACCAACGACAGCGCGGCCCTCGTCCGGGCCCAGGCGATGGTCAACCAGTGGGACCAGGTCACCGCCGGGCGCGGTGCGCCGCTGGTGACCTACACGCAGCACGAAGGCGGCGGGCCCGGTGGCAGCTCGCCCACCGACCTGGTCACCAGCCCGTGGATGGCGGCGCTCTACTTCCAGGCGGCGCGGCTCTACATCGCCCGCGTGCCGTCGGCAGCGGCGCAGGTGCACCAGCAGGCCAGTGCGTACTTCGATTGGCTCAACGTCCCCTCCAATCGCGGCTTCTATGCGGGCACCGATGCCCACCCGCAGTACGTCGGTCTCGTGTTCCCCGCCTATCTCGCCGGCGGCACGACCATCGGGGATGCCGGCGCCGACGCCGCGCACATGGACCATGCGCTCGACGTGGCGGGATTCATCGCCTTCGCGATCCGCGCCAAGCAGGCGCTGGGCCTGCCCACGGCCGCCGCCCAGAGCCGCCTGGCCGAGATGAAGGTGACGGCCCAACGCGCCTTCGAGAACGCGACCCGGACCACCACGTACCTGCCGCGCTATCGCGTGAACCCGCCGCGCAAGTTCAACTGGTGGGTGCGTGGCATGAACGAGCTCCGGGCGAACGGCGGCGGCTGACCCCTGCCGGTGGGCGCTGCGTCATTGCGCCCGCCGGTACCCGGTCGTAGCGTATGCCGCCTCGGTTGACCCCCACTCGAGCGAGATCATGGCGACGCTCCGTACCGCACTGGCCGCCCTGGTCGTGGCCGGCTGCCTCCACACCGCCGGGCTGCCCGCCCAGGACACCGCCGCCGCACCGCGCGCGCTCCGCGACGGCAGCATCCAGTCCCGCACGCTCGAGAACGGCCTGGTGGTCATCGTCGTGCGCAGCGACGTGATCCCCTTCGCGACCACCGAGGTGGTGCTGCGCGCGGGTGCGTTCACGCAGCTCGAGCCGACGGAACTCGGCGTACCGCACCTGCTCGAGCACATGCTCTTCCGCAAGACGGACCGCAGCAGCGAGGGTTCGTTCGCGCGGCGCGCCGCCGCGATCGACGTCCAGTGGAACGGCGTCACGACGGATGAGGCGGTGCGATACTACCTCGTCGGGCCGTCGAAGCATCTGGAGAAGCAGATCGACCTCATGTCCGACCTCGTGCGCCGCGGGGATTTCACGGCGGACGGGCTCGACGTGGAGCGCGGCGTGGTGCGCGGCGAGCTCGAGCGCCGTGCGGCCGAGCCGGAGCTGCTGCTGCGGGTCGTGAACGACCGCCAGCTGTGGACCGACGCCGGCTGGGCCCGCAAGAACGCCGGCGGCAACATGATCGCGATCATGGGGGCCTCGGTGGACCAACTCAAGGAGCTGCACAAGCGCTTCTACGTCCCCAACAACGCCGCGATCATCGTCACCGGCGACGTGAACGCGGACGAGGTGTTCCTGTTCGTGGAGCGGAAGTTCCGCGGATGGAAGCGCGGCCCCGATCCGCTCGCGACGGTCCCGCCGCTCCAGATCACCCCGCTCAAGGCGATCAAGCACGAGACCCTCACGGCATCGGTCCGCGACGTGACCTTCCTCGTGCGCTGGCACGGGCCCAGCGTGGGCACGGACCGCAGCGCCACCTACGCCGCGGACATGTTCGCGGGGCTCGTGAACCAGCCACTCTCGGGCACGCAACGACGGCTGGTGGACACCGGACTGTTCGAGCGGCTCTCGCTCTCCTACGACACCAAGAACTTCGTCGGGCCGATCGAACTCTACGCCAAGACCACGCCCGAACAGGCGGTGGCGGCCGCCACGGCGCTCGGGGCGGAGCTCTCGCGGCTCGCCGCGGCCGACTACTTCGACGACGCGGACCTCGGCTTCGCGCTCAAGCGGCAACAGGTGTACGCGGAGTTCCGCGCCGAGAGCGCCTCCGACTTCGCCCACACGCTCGCCGACATGTGGAGTTCGG
Organism: uncultured Gemmatimonadota bacterium; assembly: GCA_902825965.1. Lineage (GTDB taxonomy): Bacteria > Gemmatimonadota > Gemmatimonadetes > Gemmatimonadales > Gemmatimonadaceae > Pseudogemmatithrix. The sequence continues at coordinate 198,554 of CADEDA010000005.1, forward strand.
CCGACCTCGGGTACCAGCTCGGCTACGTCGATTCGCTCGCCTCGCGGACACCCCAGGACGTCCGGCGCTTCGTGGACACCTACCTGAAGGGCAAACCCATGGCCGTGACCGTGATGATGTCGGTCCCGACGCAGCAGGCGATCGCCGCCCCGTTGCAGCGGGCGTTGGCTGCCTGGAAGGTCCCATGAGCCGCACACTCCGCCTCCTCGGCGCAGCGCTGGGACTGCTGCTGCCCGCGAGCGCCGCCACCCAGGCGCTGCAGGACACGCTCACGGTGAGCTACGAGCTCGACGGACTCCGCATCCTGCACCGGCGGACCGGTTCGCGTGTGGTCAGCGCGAACCTGTATCTGCTCGGCGGCGCGCGCCAGCTCACGGCCAGCACGGCCGGGATCGAGGCTTTCCTCCTGCACGCCTCGGCCTACGGCACCAAGGACTACCCGGCCGAGGAGACGCGACGCGCCACCGCACGCACCGGCAGCTCGATCACGGTCGCGCCGGACTACGACTGGACCACCTTCGCGCTCACCGGACTGCGCGAGGACTTCGACTCCACCTGGGCCGTCTTCACGAGTCGGTTGCTGCGTCCGACACTCGATTCCGCGGCGATGACGGTGGTGCGCGGCCGCATGCTCGCGGCCGTGCGTCGCCAACAGAGCTCGCCCGACGTGCAGGCCGGGTTCCTGGCCGAGAGCCTGGCGTATGTGGACCATCCGTACGGCGTGCCCGTCGCCGGTAACGAAGCCTCGCTCGCGCGACTCAGCGCCGACGACCTGCGCGCCTACGCCCAGCAGCAGCTGGTGAAGTCCCGCATGCTGCTCGTGGTCGTGGGTGACATCGCCCGCGAGCACCTCGACCGCCTGGTCACGGGCAGCCTCGGCACGCTGCCGCGTGGCAGCTACGTGTGGAGCCTGCCGCCGGTCGCGCGGGCCATGGCGCCCGCGGTGGCGAGCGCGCACCGCAACCTCGCCACCAACTACCTCTACGGCTTCATCCACGGGCCGCAGATCTCGAGTCCCGACTATCCCGCGTTCGAGTACGCGATGCTGATCCTCGGCGACGTCGTGTCGTCGGTCATCCGCGAGCGGGAGGGCCTGTCGTACGCCGCCTACGTGCCGGTGATGGAACGCGGCGTCGCCGGTGCCGCGATCTTCGTGAGCACCACGCGACCCGACACCGTCGCCAAGCTGGTGAACTTCATCTTCGACCTCTACGAGGACGAGGTGCGCATCCCGGCGAGTGCGCTCAAGCGCGCCGCGGAGGGCTACCGCACGAGCTACCTGTACGGCATGGAGACCTCGGCGAGCCACGCGGACATGCTGGCGCGGGCGCAGCTCTACCAGGGCGACTACCGCACCGCGGCCACGCGCGCGGAGGTGATGGCGAAGGTGCGCTATCCGGACATCCGCCGCATCATCAAGACCTATGGCATCAACATCCAGTACGCCTTCGTCGGGGACACCTCGCGTGTCCCGCGCGCGGCGATGCTGAAACGCTGACGATGCCGACCCCCGACACGCTGCGGGTCGCGATCGCACAGATCGCACCCGTCTGGCTCGACCGCGATGCCACGATCACGAAGGTCACGGAGTGGATCGACGGCGCGGCGAACGATGCGTGTGCGCTGGTCGCGTTCGGCGAGGCCCTGGTGCCGGGCTACCCCTTCTGGCTGGAGCGCACCGACGCCGCGCGGTTCGACTCACCGCGGCAGAAGGAACTCCACGCGCACTATCTCGACCAGGCCGTGGACATCGCCGGGAACGGGCTCTTCCGTGTGCAGGAGGCGGCCGCCGACGCGGGCGTACACGTCGTCATCGGCTGCATCGAGCGGGCGACCGATCGCGGCGGCCACAGCGCCTACTGCAGCGCGGTGCAGATCGGCGCCGACGGCCGCATCCGATCGGTGCACCGCAAGCTGATGCCCACGTACGAGGAGCGCCTCGCCTGGGCCACCGGCGATGGGCATGGACTCGTGACGCACGCGCTGGAGCCGTTCACGGTGGGCGCGCTCAACTGCTGGGAGAACTGGATGCCGCTCCCCCGCGCGGCGCTGTATGCGCAGGGTGAGGACCTGCATGTCGCGCTGTGGCCCGGCAACGTGCGGAACACGAGCGACATCACGCGTTTCATCGCCCGGGAGAGCCGCTCGTATGTCCTCTCGGCCTCGGCGCTGCTCCGACGCGAGCACATCGGCGACGCGCTGCCGCAGGCGGCCGCATTGCGCGAGGCCTGCGATCCGGTGATGGCCGACGGTGGCTCCTGCGTCGCCGGCCCCGACGGCCGTTGGGTGGTGGCGCCGGTGGCCGACGCCGAGTGCCTGATTGCCGTGACCCTGCACCACACGTTGGTGCGGCGCGAACGGCAGAACTTCGATCCCGCGGGCCACTATTCGCGGCCGGATGTCACGCGACTCGTGGTGGACCGCCGCCGGCAGTCCACCATGGAGTTCGTCGATGGAGATCCACCGGCCTGACGCGCGTCACTGCGGACGACGCGACGGGTCGATGGGGCTCGACGTCCAGGGCGCACCGCAGCCCTCGCGCCGGAACGTGTCGGAGACATTGAGGATGCGCCAGACGCCACCACGTCGCACCAGGTGGAACGCGTCGTATCCGCAATGACTGACCGCACCGGCCACCCGGACCTGGTACTCCCCCCACACGCTGGCGAGGTCCCCGTCCACGAAGACACGGAGGTTCCGCAGCGGCTCGTCCAGCGCGGGCCCGTTGGGATTCGTCGCCGCCTTCACGAATCCATCGGCCGTGAGGGCGACCACCCGCACGCCACCGTTCGGGTCCGGTCGCAGCAGCGTCATGCGGGCGTCGGCGTCGAACTCCGCCTTCATCGCCGCGGTGTCACGCACGTAGAGCGCCCGCAGGAAGCGGTCGAGCGTAGCGACCACGGTGGCCGAGTCGGACTGGGCGGCGCTGGTGGCGGGCGCGAGGGCGAGCAGTACGCCGCAGGCGAGTGCACGGATGGTCATGGTGGTCCCCTTTCGATGATGGTCGCGGGAATCTAGGCGCAGCGGACGACGCCGTCGCGGTGGAGCTGTACGGATATCGTGCGGGTCGGCTTGACCCGACGCGGCCCGACACTGATGTTCGGCACTCGGAGACCGGATCACGGTTGCTGCCCCACCCCCGGACCATCCCGCGGTGAATCGACGCACCTTCATCAAGGTGGGACTCGCGGGACTCGCCGTCGGTGGCGTGGGCAGCGTGGCCTACACGCTCGGCATCGAACCGCACTGGCTGGAGCTGACCCGCCGCGACCTGCCGATCGACGCGCTGCCGCCGGCGCTCGAGGGCGCGACCCTCGCGCAGCTCAGCGACCTGCACATCGGGCCGCAGGTGAGCGACACCTACCTGCGCGAGACCTTCGCCACCGTGCGCGCGCTCGCGCCCGACGTCGTCGTGTACACGGGCGACTTCCTGAGCTACTCCGAGGTCCGCGGCGAGGCGCAGTACCAGCAACTGCATGCGCTCCTGGCCGAGGCACCGCGCGGTGGCCTTGCCACGCTCGGCATCCTCGGCAACCACGACTACGGGCACGGGTGGCGCGAAGTGGTGGTAGCACACCGCGTGGTGGAGGCGGCCGAACGCGCGGGCATCCGGATCCTGCGCAATGAGGCGGTCACGGTCGCCGGCGGGTTGGATGTGATCGGCGTCGACGACCTCTGGGCGGGACAGGGTGACCCTCCACGTGCCCTTCGCGCGCGATCGCAATCGGCTGCGCTGGTGCTCGTGCACAACCCCGACGCGGCCGACGAGCCGCGCTGGGGGGACTATCGTGGCTGGATGCTCGCCGGTCACACGCACGGCGGGCAGTGCAAGGCGCCCTTCCTCCCGCCGCCACTGCTGCCGGTCAGGAACCGTCGCTACGTGGCGGGTGCCGTGTCCGTGGACGCCGGGCGCACGTTGTACATCAGCCGCGGCGTGGGACACCTCATCCAGGCGCGATTCAATGTGCGCCCCGAGGTGACGCTGTTCACGCTGCGCCGCGCGGCGCTGTAGTTGACGCACGCTGGTCCCGACGCCAGACTCCGCGCACTTCAACCGGAGAACGGGCAATGCTGAGCGTGCGCACGGAGAGTGTCGATCCCACAGGCGCGAATGGCCGCCCGGAGCAGCATCCGTTCTTCCCGGTGAGCCCGTTCAAGTTCACCGTGATGTCGTTCTGCACCTTCGGGGCGTACCCGATCTACTGGTCGTACAAGCAGTGGCAGCGCATCCGGGCACGCGAGGATTCGGACATCCGCCCGTTCTGGCGCGCGTTCTTCGCCGTCATCTGGATGTTCAGCCTGCTGCCCATCATCCAGGAGACGGCCGGGAGCCGGCGCGTGGTGGCCACCTGGAACGGCCAGCTGCTCGCGCTGCTCTATCTCATCGGCAACGCGCTCCAGCGCCTACCGGAGCCCTGGTGGCTGCTCTACTTCCTGAGCGTCTTCCCCCTGCTGCCGGCCGTGGTCACCATCGAGAGGATCAACACCGTCGCCGGCGCACGCGAGGGCATGAACCGCTCGTTCTCGCTGGTCAACATCCTGCTCGGTGCCGTCGGCGGGATCACGCTCATCCTCGCCCTGATCGGCCTCCTGTTCCCGGAGCTCGGCACCACGACGGAGTGACCCCCGCGTGGCCTGAGCCGGCCTCGGTTCGTCCTGTGTAGTGGGCCCAGCCCACTGCACATGACGACCCCTCCCCCACCGAACATCCCCCGAGAGCTCCCGCTCCTCGAGCGCCTGCGCGCGTCGACGGCGGGACGCTACACGATCCACGGCGAGCTCGGCGCCGGTGGCATGGCCACGGTGTTCCGCGCGACCGAGATCGCGCTGGAGCGCGAGGTGGCCATCAAGGTGATGGCGGCCGACGTGGCCGCCTCCCCGGGCGCGTTCGAGCGCTTCCGCCGCGAAGCCCGCGTGGCGGCGGCGCTCAGCCACCCGCACATCGTGCCCATCTACGCCATCGGCGAGGATCCCGCACTCGCCTACTTCGCGATGAAGTTCATCGAGGGACGCGGCCTCGACGCGATCCTCCGCAAGGAGGGCGCGCAGTCGATCGCGACCGTCGCACGCATCATCGGCACCGTCGGCAAGGCGCTGCACTACGCGCACGAACGTGGCGTCGTGCACCGTGACGTCAAGCCGGCCAACATCATGGTCGGCAACGACGACTGGACCTACGTCACCGACTTCGGCATCGCCAAGCGCGACGACGCGCACGCACTGACGCAGGCCGGCACGGTCATCGGCACGCCGGCGTACATGTCCCCCGAGCAGTTCAACGGACTGCCGATCACCGGCGCGGCGGACCAGTACTCGCTCGGCATCGTCGCCTACGAGATGCTCACCGGACGTGCGCCGTTCGATGGCCCGTCGCTCGGCGAGGTCATGCGGGGGCACTTGCTGGACCCCGTACCTCCCATCCGCACGCTGCGTATCGACGTGCCGACGGCGATCGCCGACATCGTCACGCGTATGCTCGAGAAGGAGGCCGACAAGCGTTTTGCGACATTGGCCGACGCCGCGACGGCACTCGAGGCGGCGGCCGCCGCCGTGAAGGGCGCGAGCAATCGCCCCACGATGGTCCCCGGGGTCGCGGCCGCGCAGGCGAACCCCACGACACCCATCCCGAAGTCACGGTCCAACCCTTCCCTCCAGACGTCAGGCGCCCGCCGGCCGGTGACCGCGGCGCAACCGCGTCCGGAGCCGGAGCCCGCGAAGTCGAGCGCCGCGCCGGCGTTGCTCGTGCTGCTGCTGCTCGCGGCGGCAGGCGCGGGAGGCTGGTACGTGATGGAAGGTCAGCGCGGCAGCGCGGCGTCGGACCCCGCGGCGAATGGCTCCCCGCCGGCCGCGCTGGTATCGGCACCGGAGCCCGCGGCCCCGCCTGACTCCGTCCTCGCGGCGCAACCGGACAGCGCCGCAGCGGGCGACTCCGCGGACGCCGGAAGCGGCACGGCGAACCTCGATTCCGCCATCGCCGCCTTCGCCGCGCGCGTCGCGGCCGCGCCGGTCGTCGACACCGAAGCACCGGAGGATTCCGTGGTCATCCGGGTCGGCAGCCAGACTCCGGAGACGGTGCTCTTCATCAACGGCCGTCAGCTCGGCATCATCGGCGCACGGGGACTGGTCGCCACCACCGTCGCGCCGGGCCCGGTCTCGGTGTCCGTGCGGCGACTCAACTGCCGCGACTGGGACACCACCTTCACGGCGACGGCGGGCCGCCGCTACTCGATCGGCGAGCGCTCACCGGGCTGCTGAGGGCCGCACCCGACGGATCGTAGCCGCTGGCGGCCAGGAACGCGTCGGCGTCGCGCACACGGATGATGTCACGGATGGCCGCCGTCTTGTCGGTGGCCGCGTCGTAGTACGCCTGCGCGATGCGGTATCCGATGAAGTACCCGAGGTCGCCCGGCCGCTCCGCGGTCGCCGTGCTCTGGTTGTACAGCCATTGCGAGATGTTCGTCCCGTGCATCGCGGCGCGGAACGCGGTCCAGAGCGAGTCCTCCCGCGGCAGTGCCCAGACGTGCAGTCCGGCGTTGATCTGCGACCCGGAAACCAGCTCACCCAGGAAGTCCGCGCTGCCTTCGAGCAACGCCTGCTCGAGCAGCGTGAGCGTCCCGCGCGCGTACAACCCGCCCGACGCGAGCTGCAGCACGTGTACGTGCTCGTGCGCGACGATGATGGCGATGCTGTCGATCGGCCGCGCATTGTTGCGCACGAAGGGATTGAGCTCGTGCAGTGGCGAGGTCGCGGTCTTGGTGTAGAACTCCGCGCCGATCAGGATGCCCGACGCACCCACGGTCCCGCCGGTCGAGAACCGACCGATCAGGAACGTCACCGGCGGGAAGATCGCGTCCGGATACCGCTGTTGCATCACGGCGAAGTTGCGGCGGATCCGGTTGCGGACGGCGGTGTCCGTCGCGAGGCTCAGGCTGGTGGGTCTTATGGACGCGAGGTACTGCGGCGCGGCGACGAACGCGGCGCGCATCGCCGCGCCGGAGAGCTGGCGCCGCTGCGTGAAGTCGCGCAGCCCCGCGCTGCCGCGCTGGAGGTAGCGTGTCTCGAAGTCGGTCGCGCTGCCGCCGGCATCCACGGCCTCCCAGTAGCGCGGGATGTCCGCCGTGACGATCTGCGCCTGGGCCGGATCACGGGTGGTGGTCGAAGGCCAGTCGGGCGCGGTCGCCGAGTCGGCGCAGGCCGCCACGGCGAGCACGGTCGCGCCGAGGATCGTGCGGGAGATGTGGTTGGTTCGTGCTCGCATCGGTCGTTCCCCTCCGCAACGAGACTGCGTAGAATCCGGCATGCGGAAGACAGTGCTCCTCTATGGTGTGCTGTGCGGCGCGCTCATCGCGGCGCTGCGGTTCATCGAATATCGCTGGCTCGTGATCGAACACTCCTTCGAGATATACGGCGGCCTCATCGCCGCGGTTTTCTCCGGAGTCGGCATCTGGCTCGGCCTCCGGCTGACCCGCCCCAAGGAGACGATCAAGGAGACCGTCGTGCTGCGCGAAGTCCGCGTGCCGGACGGCGCACCGTTCGTCCGCGACGAGGAACAGCGCCAGGCCCTTGGGCTCACCGCGCGCGAACTCGAGATCCTGGAGCTCATGGCCGAGGGACTGAGCAACAAGGAGATCGCGGACCGCGTGTTCGTGAGCGAGAACACGGTGAAGACCCACACGAGCCGGGTCTTCGACAAGCTGGGCGCCCGGCGACGCACCCAGGCGGTCCAGCTCGGGAAATCCCTGCGCCTGATCCCCTGAACGGGCCACGGAGTGTAGGACTTTCGGATGATTTTCGGCCCCGCAGGTGAAAATCACCCCTTCGGGTGATGTGCCGCGCCCCTGGTGACGGCTAGACTCGCCGCTCCACCACCCACCCGGAGTCTCCATGCGCCAAGTCGTCCTCACCTTCGGCCTCATCGCCGGCACGGTCCTCTCGGCCATGCTGCTGATCACCCTCCCGTTCCAGGAGCAGATCGGCATCGAGAACGGCGAGCTGATCGGCTACACGACGATGGTCCTCGCATTCCTGATGGTGTTCGTCGGCGTCAAGACGTACCGCGACAATGTCGCCGGCGGGCAGGTCTCGTTCGGCCGGGCGTTCAGCGTCGGGCTGTTGATCACGCTGGTCGCGGCGGCCTGCTACGTCGCCACCTGGGAACTGATCTTCTACAAGCTCGACCCCACGATCGGCGACAAGATGCTCACCGCCACGGCCGAGAGCATGAAGGCCAGCGGCGCCAGCGCGGCGGAGATCGCCGCCAAGCAGGAGGAGCTCGCCGCGTTCCTCGTGAGCTACCGGAAGCCGTGGGTGAACGTCGCGATCACGCTCATCGAGCCGCTGCCGATCGGGCTGCTGTTCACGCTCATCTCGGCCTTCGTCCTGAGCCGGCGACGGCGGACGGGCGGCGATGTCGGCAGCGGGGAGCGCTTGGCGCAACTGAGGTGACACTCACCCCGTCACCATCCCCCACATGGATTGGATCGCCATCCTCGTCGCCGGGCTCGCATACTTCGCGCTCGGCGGCCTGTGGTTCACCCCACTGTTCGGCACGCAGTGGGACCGCGCGGTCGGCTTCGCGCGGCCACCCAAGTGGCGGCCCGCCGCCGAGTACTACCTCGGACCGCTCCTCGGCTGCCTCATCGCCACCACCGCCACTGCAGTGCTGTTCCGCATCGCCGAGCCGGCGACGCTCCGCGACGCGGTCACCTTGGGTGCGGTGGTCGGGCTCGGGTACGGCGCCGCCATCACCGGTGTGAACGCGATCGCGCCCAACATGCCGCGCCCGGCACTCTACGCGGCGGTGACCGGCGGCTACCATTGCGCCGGCCTGCTGGTCGCGGCGAGTATCCTCTTCGTGCTCTCTGCCTGACCCGCGCGGGTCGCTCCCGTGAACCGGTACGAATCCCTCTTCGCGACATCCGACGTCAGCGTCAGCCGCTTCGACCATCCCCCGCACGAGGTCCACGAGGATCCCGATGAGGAGGTCTCGCAGCGCTGGGCGGTCGCGTTCGTGTGGGAGGGATCGTTCCGCATTTCGCACGGGCGCCGCAGCCACGCGCTGCGGCCGGGGAGCGTGCTGCTCACGCGACCCGGTCAGGTGAGCCGCTGTGCGCACGACGAGTGCTGCCCGCGCGACGTCTGCGTGTCGGTGGGGTTCGCACCCGCTGCGGTGGCGCCGTTCGAATCGGCCTGGCAGACCACCGGCTGGCAGGCGCGTGTGGTCGCCACCCCGCACCTCGCCTACGTCGATCGCCGCCTCGCGAGGGCCGCCCGCGCGCAGGACCCGTTCGAGCTCGAGCGCTGGGCACTGGCCACCCTCGACGCACTGCAGGCGGACGGTCGCGCGGGCGGCCGCGGGCGCTATGCGGCCGACCCGCACGACGTGGACGCCGTCGTCGCGGCCTGCGAAGCCATCGAGGCCGACCCGGGTGCGCGGCGCAGCATCGCCGAGCGGGCACGCGCGGTCGGACGCAGCAGCACACAACTCACGCACGCCTTCCGTCGCTACCTCGGCGAGTCCCCGCACCAAGTGGTGATCCGCTTGCGCCTCGCGCGGGCGGCCGAGCTCCGCTCCGAGGGCTGGAACGTGAGCGAGAGCTGCTTCCGCGCCGGGTTCGAGAACCTCAGCCATTTCTCGCGCAGCTTCCAGCGCGCGTTCGGCGTGCGGGCGTCCGCATGGCCCGCACTGGCACTCGCGGAAAGACGACGGAAAGTGCAAGACTTGCTCCGCCAGCGGAGCTAACGTCCGTCCTCCACCCTCGGAGGACCCATGTCGTCGGCACGCTCGCTCCGCACGCTGTTCGTCGCTGCAGCCGCTCTCGTGGTTCCGCGCACCGTCGTACTCGCCCAGTCGGCAGCGACCCCAGCACCGCGCGTCTCCAGCACACTTCCCCCACGCGAACTCGCCCACCTCGAGGACCTGCGTCGTGCGGTCTGGGTGGACTGGTTCTCGGGGGACACGGCGGCGCTGCGGCGTGCCCTCGGCCCGGAACTGGTCGCCATGAGCACCGGCGCGCGTTATTGGGAATCACTCGAGGAGTCGCTGGCCGCGTCGGCGGCGTTCCGCGCCTCGGGCGGCCGATTCGTCTCGGTGGCGTTCGACTCCAGCACGGTGCACCGTTTCGGCGAGACCGTGGTCATGTTCTCGCGATACCACGTCACCACCACGAAGGGCGGCGTGCCCCAGGAGCTGCGCGGCCGTGCGACCGAGGTGTTCGTGCGCAGCGATGGACGCTGGGTCCACACCTCGTGGCACCTCGACGCGACGCCCTGAATCGTTCGGTTTGACGAACCATCCGGTGCGGCCCATGCTTCGCACATGGCCGACACCGACCTCATCGACCGAATCCAGCAGTCCTATCCGCGGCTCTGGCACGCCTGCCACGTCGAGCACCGCACGCGCGGACGCCCGCATCGCAGCGGGCTCACCGACCGCGAATCGGGGATCCTCGCGCACATCGGACTGGACGCCGTCGAGCCCGGACCGCTCGCCCGGCACCTCGGCATCGCCAAGTCCACGCTGAGTGCGCACCTCACGCGGCTCGCGGGGCTCGGCCTCCTCGAGAACACCGTCGCGCGGGGCGACAAGCGTCGACGTCTCATCCGCCTCACCGAGGCGGGTCGCGCCTCCCTCCGCGCCGATGCCGTGCTCGACACCGGACGCGTGGCGGCACTGCTGGCCGAGGTCCCCGCCCGCGACCGCGCGCGCGCGGTGCGCGGACTCGTTATCCTGGCGGCCGCCGCACAGCGCCTCACCGTGCGCAGGGGACAGGCATGAGGACGCTCCTGATGGGACTCGCCGCGCTCGCCGTGCTCTGCGTGCTCGCCGGCCTCGTCGCGGTGCTGATCGGCCGCCGCTTGCCCGCGCGGCATGTCGCGGAGGGCAGCCGGGAGTTCGCCGTCGCCGCCACCCGCGTCGCCGCAGCGGTCCGCGACGTCGAGGCGCAGCCACGCTGGCGGGGCGGGGTGAGCCGGATCGAGATCCACGAGCGCAGCGCAAGCGGCCTCCGCTACACCGAACACGGGACCAATGGCGCGATCCCGTTCCGGTTCGTCGAGAACAGCACTGACCGCCGCTTCACGTCGGTCATCGACACCGATGCGCTGCCGTTCGGGGGACAATGGACCTTCACCATCGACTCCCTCGGGCCGGCGCAGGCGCGCCTCACCATCCGCGAGGATGGCGTCGTGCACTCGGCACTGTTCCGCTTCGTGGGGACCTACCTGCTCGGGCACACGCGCAGCATCGACGGCTACCTGCGCGACCTCGCCGCGTCACTCGGGACAGCGACCGGATAGTCGGGTCGCGGGTCGGCGGTCGGATGTCGGGGGTCGGCGTACCGGCACGCATGAGGAGTCGCGGTCCTACCCCTGACTCCGTCGCACATGCCGTCCTCTCCCGTGCTCCGCCTCGCCTTGCTCGCCGTCGCCGCCACCGCGCTCGCGTGCAGTGACCCGCTCGCCGCCCCCGACCGTTCCGGGCGCTTCGCGCTCGCCAGCGTCAATGCCGTGCCGATCCCGCACGTGGTGATCGACGACACCGAGCTCTTCATCGAAGTGATCGCCGACACGTTGCTGCTCCAATCCGACGGGACGGGAGTGTGGCGCAGTCACTACCGCTGGCGGACCGCCGGAGGCCCGCTCTCCGTCTCGGCGCTCGAGGTGCCGTTCACCATCGACGAGACGGCAACCGGCCCGGTCCTGCAGCAACGTCCCGACTGCCCGAGCGACCTGGCCTGTGAGCTGCCGCCCGCTGCGCGGATCACCGTCCAGCCCGAGACCATTGAGGCCACCATCCGCTTCGGGACTCATCGCTGGCGCCGAGTGGGGTCGCTGGACTAAGGTGGAGCGTCGTCGCGTCCGCGACGATCTGCCCATGTCTGCCGCGAGGTCCCGGTGATGCCCGTTTCGCTCCTGACGGTGGCAGTGCTGCTCGGATGCGTGGGTGTCGCACCACTCGCCGCGCAGGCCCCGCGGCCGGCGAGCGGGCAGAATCCCTCGCCGATGACCGAGTCGACCCGCGCGCACGAGCGGCTGGTGCAGCGCGCGTTCGATGGTCGGTCGCTGGGCTTCACCGGCCCGGCGGACCGTCGCGTCGAGTTGCGCGTGCCCGCGGCGGCGGCAGGCAGTGCCGTCGTGGACCTCGTGGTCCACTTCCACGGCGCGGCCTGGATCGCCGAACACGCGGTCGCGTCACTGCCGGGTCCGAGCGTCGCTGCCGTGCTCAACCTCGGGTCCGGATCGGGCACCTACCATCGCCCGTTCGCGGACGCCGCCGTCTTCGACTCGCTGCTCGCCGGCATCACGCGTGAGCTCAGCCTCGCGCGCGGCGGCGCCGTCACGTTGCGACGCATCACGCTCTCCGGCTGGTCGGCGGGGCATGGCGCCATCCGCGCCATCCTGCTCGAGCCGCGGCACGCCGCGCGCGTGGATGCGGTGCTGCTCATCGACGGGATGCACACCTCCTACGTGCCCGAGGGCCGCGTGCTCGCCGATTCGGGGACCCTCGACACCACGAATCTCGTCGCACTCGCGGCGTTCGCGCGGGAGGCCACGCAGGGGCGCAAGCGTTTCCTCGTCACGCACTCCGAGATCTTCCCGGGGACGTTCGCGAGCACCACCGAGACCGCGGACTGGATGCTCGCCGCCCTCGGCCTGCGCCGACGCGCGGTGCTCGAGTGGGGACCACGCGGGATGCAGCAGACCAGCCACGTGGTCGCCGGCGGCTTCGAGTTGCTGGGGTACGCGGGCAACAGCGCGCCGGACCACGTGGACCAGCTGCACGCGCTGCCCGAGCTGCTCAATCGCGCAGCTTCAGCACCTGCATCGGTCCCTCCACCGCGGCGCGATCCACGGCCCTGACCGCGACCCGGTCGGCGGCCGCGACGATCGGCACGTCCCGGGTGCTGCCCCGCACCACGCGACTCACCCAGCGGGCGGAATCCACGCGCACCTGTACCAGCCACCACTTGGGCACCGAGCCGTCCGCCGACGTGAGGCGGGCGGTCCAGGCACCGCGCGCCGCGCGGCGCAGCTCCACCTTCGGCGCCTCGTGCGGCACGACGTCCATCCACGGGGACGGCGGCACCAGGGCCGGCTCGGCGTACGCACTCGTCGCCACGCGCGAGGCGATGGAGTCGCGGTCCTGCAGGAACACCTTGGCGGAGAAGTGGATGTTGCCCGTGGCGCCGGCCTCGGCCCGCGTCGCGTCGATCTGCGCGAGGATCTCTGCGCTGCGCCACGCCGTCCGCGAGCTGTCGCCGATGCGGCTCGTGTAGTTCCCGGGCCAGATGTGCCGCCCGTACTGGTTCTGCTCCGCCCACCAGCGCAGCAGCGTCGGGTAGGGCTGCGCGGCCGACGACACCGACCAGTAGAGCTGCGGTGCGAAGTAGTCCACCCACCCTTCCTGCAGCCAGCGGCGCGCGTCGGCGTAGAGCTCCGTGTACGCATCGAACCCGCTGACCACGCTCGGGAAGCCGGGCCGCCAGATCCCGAACGGACTCACGCCGAACTTCACCCACGGCTTCACGTCGTGGATCCCGTGGTACAGCGCCTCCACCAGGCGGTCCACGTTCTGCCGCCGCCAGTCCTCGCGACCCAGCATGCCACCGGCGAACCGGTAGCGCGCATAACTCGCCGAATCGGGGAACTCGATCGTGTTCCCGCGCCGGTCCTTCTCCTTGTACGGGTAGAAGTAGTCATCGATGTGCACGCCGTCGATGTCGTAGCGCTTCACCACGTCGAGGATCACGCGCAGCGTCTGCTCGCGCACCGCGTCCTCCCCCGGGTCCATCCACAGGTGCTTGCCGTACGGCTTCACCAGGGCCGGCATGCGGCGTGACAGGTGCCGCGCCGACTGCGGCGTCTCCGCCGAGGGGTGCCGCGCCCGGTACGGGTTGAACCACGCATGCAGTTCGAGCCCGCGCTTGTGGGCCTCGTCGACCGCGAACGCGAGCGGATCCCACCGCGGCGAGGGCGCACGGCCCTGCGCGCCCGTGAGGTACTCCGACCACGGTTCGATGCTGCTCGCGTACAGCGCATCACCCGAAGGCCGGACCTGCAGGATCACCGCGTTCAGTCCGCTCAGCCGCGCACGCTCGAGGATCGTGAGCAACTCGCGCTTGGCGACCGCCACGGGCAGGCCGGGCTTCGACGGCCAGTCGATGTTGTCCACCGACGCCACCCACATGCCCCGGAACTCGCGCGCCACGCTCGGCGGGATGCAGCTCGCGTCCGTGAGGGGGCACGGCTCCGGCACGGCGGCGAGCGCGAGCCCGAGGGCGAGGGTCGGGAGCGACAGCGAGGGCATCAACGGGAGCATCACGGAAGTCGTACACCGGACCGCACCGGGATGCTGCGTCCCGATGCGAACGTGAGCGTGAGGGCGACGGTATCACCGTCCACCAAGGGGCGGCGCAGGCCACGGAGCATCACGTGGGCGCCGAGCGGCTGGAATGCGACACTGTCCTTCGCCGGCACGGGCAGCGACGCGACCGCGGCCATGTGCATCGTGCCGCCGTGTTCCATCGAGACGTGCAGCGTGGTCTCCTCGGCGAGCTCGCTGCGCGCGCCGGTGAGCGTGTCGGCGACGGTCGAGCGATTCACCAGCGAGAAGTACACCGCCGCCGTCGCCCCGCTGTCCGCGCTCCGCGACCAGGCCGCGTGCGCCGCCAACGGGCTCGACGCGCGCGTCGGCGCGGCCGCAGGCGCCGCGTCACCGCCGCTGCAGCCGGACAACCCCAGCGCGAACGCGCTAACGGATGCGACGGAGATCGCTCGCGATATCCTCACCACGGACTCCTGGACGCAACATGAGACGCAGGCGACCGCGTCGATCCACCACGAACGCATGCGCCGGGTGCGCGACCGTGTAGTTCGGCTGCCGCGGGTCGCCCTCCGGGTACACCGCGAACCCCCAGTCCCGCGTCACCGTCGCCACCTCGGCGTCGCTCAAGGCCACGCCGAGGAACCCCGCGTCGAACTGCCGCGCGTGGCGCCGAGTCGTCTCGGGACTGTCCCGCGCCGGATCCACCGCGACGAACACGAACGCGTAGTCCGCCGTGTCGCTCCCGAGCGCGCGCTTCGCGCGCGCCCAATCCGCGAGCACGGTGGGACAGACGTCCGGACAGGACGTGTAGCCGAAGAACAGCAGCGTCGTCCGACCCGCCACGTCCTTCAGCGACCAGGCCGGGACGCTCGTGTCCCCCGCCGCGACGAGCGGCGGGGCCGCCGACGGCGGGTCCATGACCGTGCCGTGCATCGGCGCTGGGGAGCATCCCGCCACGAGGACGGTTGCCAACAACAATCGTCGCATCACGCCCAAAGATACGCGCTCACGCGCCCCGACGTGGCGGCCACGGCACGAAGGCGCTCACCTCCTGCTGATAGCGTCGGTACGCCTCGCCGCGGGACCGCAGTGCGTGCGCCTCGGTGGCAGGGATGCCGGTCACCCGCAGCAGGAAGTACAGCATCAGCAACGGACTGCCCACCGTCAGCCAGCCATGCGGCGACCCGAGTGCGAGCAGCACGAATGCGCACCAGATGAGCCAGTCGAAGAAGTAGTTCGGGTGCCGGGACCAGCCCCACAATCCCACGCGGCACACGAGACCCCGATGCTGCTCCTCGGCCTTGAAGCGGCGCAGCTGCGCGTCAGCCACCCCTTCGCCGGCCACTGACACCAGCGCGAGTGCCACACCCGCCCACAGCAGCGGGGAGAGGGTCGGCGACGGATCCGCCGCCGCCACGAAGAACGGCGCCGACAGCGCGACCGCCAGCACGCCCTGGAAGAGGAAGAACGCGAGGAACTTGAGGCGGAGGTTGCCACCCCAGCGTGCCCGCAACTCCTGGTACCGCGGATCCTCGGGCTCCGACACCACCCGGCGCGCCAGGTGCAGCGCGAGTCGTGCGCTCCACAGTCCACCCACCGCGCCCACGAGCAGCCGACGGGTCAGGTCGCCGGGGCCCAGCCCGGCCGCCACCAGGGCCTGCAACCCGATCGCCAGCGTCCAGCCCACATCCACCACCGCCGCGTTCCGCCAGCGCAGGTGCAGCACCCACAACGCGAACAGCAGCCCGATCGCGAGGACCGCGCCCACCAGCACCATCCCCCACACGCCACCCGCCATCGCGCCTCCCGTTGCGCCCTGCCGTCGAGTATTCTACTATTCAGTTATATATGACGCCACTGGCCGCCCTCCTCGCCCTGCTCATCGGCATCACGCTCGGCCTCCTGGGCGGCGGGGGCTCCATCCTCACCGTCCCGGTCTTCGTCTACGCGCTGGGCCTCGACCCCAAGCGCGCCATCGCCATGAGCCTCCCGGTCGTCGGCGGGGCTGCCCTCGTCGGCGCGGTGCAGCACTGGCGCAAGGGAAATGTGGTGCTGCGCACCGCGGTTCCCTTCGGCGCCGCCGCGATGCTCGGTGCCTTCCTCGGGGCGCGACTCTCCAGCGACATCAACGGGCACTACCAGCTGGCGATGTTCGCGGTGGTGATGCTCGGCGCCGCTGTCTCGATGTTCCGCAGCGCACGGCGCCGCGAACCCGCCACGCCACGCGCGCAGCCCACCTGGAGCGCGTTGCTCGTCATCGGTGTCCTCGTCGGGGCCGTCACCGGACTCGTGGGCGCGGGCGGCGGATTCCTCATCGTGCCGGCCCTGGTCGTCCTCGGCGGGCTCCCCATGCACCACGCGGTGGGCACCTCGCTGCTCGTGATCGCCATGAACACGCTCTCGGGCTTCGTGGGCTACCAGGGCAGCGTGGACATCGACTGGCCGCTCGTCGGCTCCTTCGCGGCGCTCACGGCCGTGGGCATCCTGGGCGGCACCGCCATGGTCGCACACGTCCCCCAACGGGCGCTCAAGTACGCGTTCTCGCTGCTCCTCGTCCTCATCGGTTCCTGGATCCTGTTCCAATACGGCACCATCTGACCCTCGGAGGTCTGCCATGCTCCTCAAGCGCTTCTACGACGATGGCCTCGCCCAGGCCTCGTACCTCATCGGCTGCGCCAAGACGGGCGAAGCCATCGTCATCGATGCCAATCGCGACATCGCCCCGTACCTCGACGCGGCCGCGGCCGAGAAGCTGCGCATCACCCACATCACGGAGACGCACATCCACGCCGACTACGTCTCCGGCTCGCGCGAACTCGCGCGCGCCAGCGGCGGTCGCCTGTACCTCAGCGCCGAAGGCGGCAAGGACTGGCAGTACCGCTTCGCCGAGGACGATGGCGCGGTGCTCGTGCGCGACGGCGACGTGATCACCGTCGGCAACATCCGTCTCGAGGTGATGCACACGCCCGGGCACACCCCGGAGCACCTCTCGTTCCTCGTCACCGACACCGCCGGCGCCACCGAACCCATGGGCATCCTCTCGGGCGACTTCGTGTTCGTGGGCGACGTGGGCCGACCGGACCTGCTCGAGAAGGCCGCGAAGGTGGCGAACACCATGGAAGCCGGTGCCAAGCAACTCTTCCGGTCACTCGACCGCTTCCGCGCCCTCCCCGACTACATCCAGGTCTGGCCCGGCCACGGCGCCGGCTCCGCCTGCGGCAAGGCCCTCGGCGCGGTGCCCACCTCCACCGTCGGGTACGAGAAGCGCTTCAACTGGGGTGTCGCCACCACGGTCGAGTCCGACTTCGTGGCGATGGTGCTCGCCGGCCAGCCGGAGCCCCCGCTCTACTTCGCCGAGATGAAGCGTATCAATCGCGACGGCCCACGCGTGCTCGGCGGATTCCCCAAACCGGCGCGCGGCGACCGCGCCACGCTCGCCCGGGCGTTCGGCCAGGGCGTCGTCGTCATCGACACGCGTGCAGCGGCGGCATACGCCACGGCGCATGTGCCCGGCACGCTCAACGTCCCCATGTCCAAGACCTTCTCGACGTGGGCCGGGTGGCTCGTACGCTACGACCTCGACATCCATCTCATCGCCGACGACGAGGCGACCGTCACCCGAGCGGTGCGCGAGCTCGCGATGATCGGCCTCGACCGCGTCACCACGTGGTACGCCTCCGCGATCGTCGAGGAGTGGCGCGCCGCCGGCGGCCCGGTGGGGACCATCGCCAAGACCACCGTGTCCGCGCTCGCACCGCAGCTCACGCAGCACGACGTCACCGTGATCGACGTCCGCAACCGGAGCGAGTGGGAGGCCGGACACCTGCCCGGCGCGGTCCACATCCCCATCGGCTACCTCGCGGAACGCCTGGCCGAGATCCCGCGCGACAAACCCATCGTCGTGCAGTGCCAGAGCGGCGCGCGCTCGGCCATCGCGACCTCGGTGCTCCAGCGACTCGGTGTCACGCACGCGACCGACCTCGTCGGCGGCTACGCAGCCTGGCAGTCGGCGGGCTTCGAGGTCGTGCGCGACCGCGACGCGGTAGGGGTCTGAGCATGGTCCCCAAGGTGATGACCCCGGCCCTGCTCCGCGAGCTCTCCGAGCGCTTCAAGGCGCTCGGCGAGCCCGCGCGACTGCAGCTCCTGGCCGCGCTCCGCGCCGGGGAGCAGAGCGTCTCCGATCTCGTCGCGTCCACCGGACTCGGCCAGGCCAACGTGTCCAAGCACCTGCAGCTCCTCTGCGCGGCGGGGTTCATCTCGCGACGCAAGGAAGGCACGTTCGCGTACTACGCCCTCGCGGACGCGGACGTGTTCCAGCTCTGTGACCTCATGTGCGGCCGCATCGAAGCCGAGCAGCGCGAACGTCGCGCCGCACTCAAGCTCGCGCGTTGACGTCCGCGTCGGGCCGTGCGCGCCGCAGCGCCCGGCCCGTCCGCAACAGGTCGATCGCCCAGCAGGCCGCAAGCACCACGGCGCCGAGTTCCAGCGGCGGGTACGCACCCACGGCGCGCCAGGTCAGCAGGCCACTCGCCCCGAACGACGCGAGCCCGCTCCAGGCGATCCAGCACTGGACCTCGAAGCTGAGCGGACGGCGCCACCGCGACGCCGGCATCAGGTCCCCCGCACCTTGAGGAAGGAGTCCCACGGCGTGGTGTCGAGGGCGACGCCAAGCACGAGGAACTCCAGCACGGCGAGCGCGAGGATGGTCGCATGGAGCACCTGCGCCTGGCGCGCCCCGCTCGAGCCCCCCGTGCACGCGCGCCAACCCACCCAGCACGCGGCGACCGACACCACCGCGATGCTGACGGCGAGGAAGACGGAGTTCTCCGGCGGCCCGAAGAACCGCGCGAGATGGGCGAGGTGCGGTGGCAGGAAGTTCGCCGCCGGATTCTCCACGCCGAAGAACACGTTCAGCTTCGCGACCTGCTGCACCGCCCAGAAGAGCGCCAAGGCCCATGCACCGGTGCGATTCGCCGCGCCACGCGTGCCCCAGGCCGCGAGCCCGATCAGTGCGATGCTGGCGAGGTCACTCCACAGCGTCGCCGCGATCGCCGATGGCACCAATGCCCAGGCCGGCGCCGCCGGCAATGCGCCCTGCGGCGCGATCCCGGTGAGTACGCCGCCGTAGAACAGCACCGAGATCCAACCCCACAGCAGCGCACCACCCAGGAACGACCGCCGCACCGCAGGTGGCGTCAGTTCCGCACGCGTCGCGCGCATCTCGTGCCAGCCCAGCAGCGCCAGCCCCGTCGCGAGCAACACGGCCGCGCTGCGCGTCGCGCCACTCCGCTGCATCGCGATGATGAGCCCGGTGGCGACCCACCAGAAGACGACCACCAGCGCGATGCCGCGTCGCCAGAGCGTCCCACGCGACGCGGATGCCGCATCCGCGGCGCGGTCGGCCTCCAACGGGACCGGCAGCACGACGACACGCTCGTGCATCAGCCACGCACCGGCATCACGGCCTTCACCGCCTCGTGGATCTCGCGAGCATCGTTCCGCGGGAGGGTCACGTACCGCGCGCCCATCGCGGCCGCGAGCCGCTCGGCCACGGCACTCGGGCGCGGCGCGGTGTCGATGAGGATGCTGCTGCCGCCCAGCGCTCGCAGCGCGGCCGCGGAGGCCAGTGCGTCCGCCTCCGCAGCGGGGCGGCCTGGTGTGCCATCACGCGCGATGTTCGCCCGCGCGTCGGTCAGGAACACGGCCACCGTCTCCTGGCCCGCACGACGTGCCTGCGCCACCAGTTCACGCATGCGGTCGATCGCACTCGCCAGCGGCGTACCGCCGCCGCCCGGCAGCGCCGCCAGCGCGCGCTTCGCGGCCGCGATCGCGCGCGTCGGCGGCAGCAGGACATCCGCGCGCGTGCCGCGGAAGGCGACCAACCCCACCTCATCGCGACGCGCATACGACTCGGCCAGCAGCAGCTCCACCGCGCCCTTGGCCTCCGCCATGCGGTGCACCGCCGCCGATCCGGAGGCGTCCACGCAGAACAGCGCCGTGGTCCCCGCGGGTTCGAACAAGCGCCGGAGCCGGAAGTCGTCCCGCCGCACCTGCACGCCCACGGCGCCGGTCCGCTGCCGACGCCGGATCGTCTGCCACGGCGCAGCGGCACGCAGCGTCTCGAGCAGGTCCAGCCTTCCACCGGAGCGCGGGTCACCGCGGCGCGTACCCACTTGCCGGCCGCGCGTCCCGCCGGCGCGGTCCGCACCCGCGCGACCGCCCGTCGTGCGCCGAGCGGCCGGCGCGTCACCACCCGTGGTCAGCGACACCGGCAGCGTCGTGCGAGCTGCCCGGACCATCAACTCCTCGAGTTCGCGGACCTCGTCCTGCGACGGCGCCGCGGCATCGTCGCGCTCCTCGCGCGACTCCGGTTCCGCTGGTGGCGGATCCGGCGCGTCGTCGCGCACATCGTCGGGCGCGGGGATTCGCGTCGCGCGAGGCCCGAGCACCAGCGCCGCAGCGACCGCGAGATCATCGTCGCCCACCAGCCGGCGGCCCTCGAGTGCCGCGTGCGCGCGCGCGGCACGCATCGCGAAGAGCACGGCCCGCAGGGAGTCGATCCCCAGGCGAGCGGCAAGCACGACCAGCGCCTGCATGCCTTCGCCACCGATCTCGACGTGCGGCAATCGCGCGCGCGCGGAGGCGATCATGCCCGGCAGCGCGGCACGCGCCTGCGCGTCGTCCGGCGCATCCTCCTGCGGGCGTCCGTCGAGCGAGAGGTGGAAGGCGAGTCGGTCGGCCAAGGCCGGATGGGCGCGCTCGTCCACGCCGTCGCCTTCGTCCAACGCGATCACGGCGATGCGTGCCGGCACGCGATCCGCGGCGAGTCCGCGAGGTGCCGGAGCCATCTGCGTGTCGAGCGCCTGGCCGAGTCGCGCCACCAACCCCTCGCTCGCGCGCTCCGCGCTCGGGAGCACGAGCACGCCGCCGTCGGTCGCCGCCAGCAATCCGTGCTCGGCAACCGGCCGCCCCTCGGCCAGCGTACGTGCGAGGTCGATCCCACCCAACAGACGGTCATCGGGGATGGTGACCGGCAATCGTCGGGTCACGGTGCCGTGGGGCAAGGCCGCGCGAAGGGTCTCCAGCCACGCCTCGCTGTGGTCATAGCGGAGCGCGCGCAGCCACACCCCACCGAGCCCGGCAGGGTCGACGGCAAGCAGCCGCGCCGCGACGACCGGTCCGGCACTCACGCGCCGAAGCGCTCCTGCAGCGCCCGTTCGATGCGCGCCGTGGAGCCGACATCATCGAGCACGTTGCGCCGCAAGCGATGGCGGAGCGCACTCGCGGCGATCGCACGCAGGTGCGACGACGTCACCGTCCGTGCGCCGTCCAACGCCGCCGTCGCCCGAGCCGCGCGCAGCAGCGCGAGCTCCCCACGCACGCCGTCCGTCCCCACCGCGGCGCACAACGCGGCAGCATGGTGCAGCACCTCGTCCGGCACCGTGAGTCTCTCGAGCCGCTTGCGCGCCTTCTCCACGCGTTGGCGCGTGGCGTCGTCGGAGCCGGCCCACGCCGCGGCGAACCCGTCCGGATCCCGATCGAAGGCGTCGCGTCGCTTGATGACCTCCACGCGTTCGGCCAGGTCGGTCGTGGTCGTGACCTCCACCGAGAGCCCGAAGCGATCGAGCAATTGTGGACGCAGGTCGCCCTCCTCAGGGTTGCCGCTGCCCACCAAGACGAATCGCGCCGGATGCCGGATGCTGATGCCTTCGCGCTCCACCACATTCTCGCCCGTGGCCGCGACGTCGAGCAGCAGGTCCACGAGGTGGTCCTCGAGCAGGTTGATCTCGTCGACGTAGAGGTAGCCGCGGTGGGCGCGGGCGAGCAGTCCCGGCTCGAAGGCCTTCTCGCCCTTGGTGAGCGCGCGCTCGAGATCGAGTGCGCCCACGACACGGTCCTCGGTGGCGCCGAGCGGGAGGTCCACCACCGGCACCGTCCGCGATTCGCTGCGCAGTCGCGTGCCCTCGCGCTCACGCGCCTGGCACTCGGTGCACTTGCGTCCGTTGGCTTTGGGATCGCAGCCGTAGCGACAGCCTGCAACGACCGGGATGCTGGGAAGCAGCGCGGGCAGCGCCCGCACGGCGGTGGACTTGGCGGTCCCGCGATGGCCGAGGATGAGGACCCCTCCTATGGAAGGGTCCACCGCCGTCAGCAGGATCGCCCGCTTCATCTCGTCCTGTCCGACGATGGCCGAGAAGGGGAATGGGCTGTGCACCGCGTCTCCGGGGGAAGGGTGGCAGGACGAGTTTACGGCCGCGGCGCCATTGTCGCAATAGTCTGACAGTACAAAACGTCTGGGTCTCTTGACACAATGGGATTTCGACCCTAATGTCGCGCAGCGCGAACGGCCCCGCAGGTCCTGGGGCGCTCGTTTCCCCCCACCGCATGCGGAACGATGGGATCCCGAGAGTCAGCGATCGCAGGAGTGTCGCTTCGAGACGATCCCGTCCCGCTGACTTGGCGTGATCGGCTGCTCGCCTGGCGCGACGCCATCCAGTCGAGTCCGCGGTTCCAGCGGTGGGCGGCTTCGTTCCCGTTCACTCGGGCGATCGCGCTCCGCCGTTCGCGAGCGTTGTTCGACCTGACGGCGGGGTTCGTGTACACGCAGACCCTCACGGCATGTGTGCGTGTGGGGCTGTTCGACTTCCTCGCCGAGCGTCCGAGGACCCGCGCCGAGATCTCGGCGCACATCGGGATCCCGGTGGAGGAAACCGAGCGGCTACTGCGAGCTGCCGTCGCGTTGCGCCTGGTGCAGGGACGTTCGAACGATCGGTATGGGTGCGGGCCGATGGGCGCACCGCTCATCGGGAATGAAGGGTTGGTTCGCATGATCGAGCACAACTCGCTGCTCTACAACGACTTAGCCGACCCGATCGCGTTCTTTCGCAGTTCATCGAGCAGTAACAAGGCAGTTTTGCAGCACTTTCCGTACACTAGTGTAGCGAATCCGGAGAACTTCGGTCGTGAGGTGGTCGCAGACTACTCTGCGCTCATGGCCGAGACCGTCCGCCCGTTGGCGGACGACATCTTGGACCGCTTTTCATTGAATGGCCGGAGCACCCTGCTGGACGTCGGGGGAGGTGAGGGTGCGTTTCTGGCCGAGGTCGCGTGGCGGTATCAGGGGCTGAAGTTGAAGCTGTTCGACCTCCCTGCAGTGGTTGAGGGAGCGAAGGTACGTCTGGCCCGGCTGGGGCTTGTAGGGCGGGTGGAATTGTCCGGGGGGAACTTTCATCAGGACCCTCTCCCAGTCGGTGCCGACGTAATCACCTTGGTGCGAGTGCTGCTCGACCATGACGACGACTCGGTCCTGCAGCTGCTGCACAAGGTGAAGCGGGCGCTCGAGCCAGGCGGTGTGTTGCTCATCGTGGAGCCGTTCTCCGGTGTGCGCGGAGCGGAGACCGTGGGTGACGCGTACTTCGGCCTGTACCTCCGGGCGATGGGCCGCGGTCGCGCGAGGCGTGCAGACGAGCTGCGCGCCTTGCTCGCCAAGGCCGGATTCGGCCGATCGCGCGTGCACCGGACCCGGTATCCGGTGTACGCCGGCCTCATTTCCGCCACCCACTGAACATCGAACTACCCAGACCGGAGTCTCGGACTGCCTCAACTGTCAGAGTTACTTGACGGATAATGGTGTAAGCTGCACGTTACTGTTCTCGCTGTCCCCTTCTGCAAGGCTGCTGTGCAAACACTCGCCGTCGTCTTCGACCAGCCACGCCAGCTCTCGCTGCGCGAGCTCACGCTCGCGTCGGTGGGAGCGGCGGACGTCGTCGTCGACATCGACTGGTCCTCGATCAGCGCTGGCACCGAGCGCCTTCTATGGGAAGGACGCATGCCGGCGTTCCCCGGGCTCGGATACCCGCTGGTGCCCGGATACGAGTCCGTCGGACGTGTCGTCGACGCGGGGCCCGACGCCCGCGTCGCCGTGGGCACCACGGTCTTCGTGCCGGGGGCGAACTGCTTCGGCGATGTGCGCGGACTCTTCGGCGGCGCGGCACGACGCATCGTCTCGCCTGCCGCGCGACTCATCGCCGTCGATGCAGCCCTCGGCGAGCGCGCCACGCTGCTCGCACTCGGGGCCACCGCGTATCACGCGATCCGGGCCGGCGCGCGGTTGCCGGACCTGATCGTCGGGCACGGCATCTTCGGACGGCTGGCCGCGCGCATCACGCGCGCACTCGGTGGTGAGCTCACCGTGTGGGAGCGGCAGCCGCTGCGCCGCGGCGGCGCACTCGACTACCGCGTGACCGACGCGGCAGACGATCCGCGGCGCGACTATCACTGTGTCTTCGATGCGAGCGGCGACGCAGCGCTGCTCGACACGCTGATCCTGCGCCTGGCGAAGGGCGGCGAGATCGTGCTCGCCGGGTTCTACGCCACACCCATCAGCTTCGCCTTCCCGCCCGCCTTCATGAAGGAGGCGCGACTCCGGGTCGCCGCGGAGTGGGCGCCCGGCGACCTCGCCGCCGTGCTCGACCTCGTCCGTGCGGGTGCCCTCTCGCTCGACGGGCTCATCACCGATCTCTCCCCCGCCGATCGCGCAGCCGACGCCTACCGCGCCGCCTTCGACGATCCCTCCTGCCTCAAGATGGTCCTCGACTGGAGAACGCGCTCATGATCGACACTGGCACCCGCACCGGTGAAGCGCTCGTGCAGCTGCATCGCAACGTCCGCGATGAAGCCGCCGCCGAGCCCGCCGCGGTGAACACCGCCAAGCCGACCAAGGAGACGCAGATCATCGCGATCTACGGCAAGGGCGG
>CADEDA010000006.1:0-3727 GCA_902825965.1 uncultured Gemmatimonadota bacterium
GGCGGCATCCTGCGCGACGTCTTCACGATGGGGGCACGTCCCATCGCGATGCTCAACTCGCTGCGCTTCGGTTCGCTCGAGACGCCCCGCGTCCGCTACCTCGTGGCCGGCGTCGTGAAGGGCATCGGCGACTACGGCAACTGCGTGGGCATCCCCACCGTGGCCGGCGACGTGATGTTCGACGCGGCATACGAGGGCAATCCGCTGGTGAACGCGATGTGCGTCGGCGTGCTCAAGGAGGAGGAACTCATCCGCGCCAAGGCGGAGGGCGTCGGGAACCCGGTCATCGCGGTGGGTGCGCGGACCGGGCGCGACGGCATCCACGGCGCGTCGTTCGCGTCGGAGGACCTCTCGGAGGAGAACGAGGCGAAGCGCCCGCGCGTGCAGGTGGGCGACCCGTTCACGGAGAAGCTGCTGCTGGAGGCCTCGCTCGAGCTGATCCGTTCGGGCCACATCGTCGCCATCCAGGACATGGGGGCGGCGGGCCTGACGTCCTCGAGCGCCGAGATGGCCGAACGCGGCGACGTCGGCGTGACGATCGACACCATGAAGGTGCCGGTCCGCGAGACCGGGATGACGCCATACGAGATCCTGCTCTCGGAATCGCAGGAGCGGATGCTGGTGGTCGCCAAGCGCGGCCACGAGGCCGAGGTGAAGCGGATCCTGAACAAGTGGGACCTGGTGGCCGAGGTGATCGGCGAGGTGATCGCGGAGCCGGTGTATCGCGTGACGGAGCACGACCGGGTGGTGGCGGAGTTCCCGGGCACGCGCCTGGTCACGGACTGCCCGCAGTACCACCCCGAAGCGAAGGAGAGCGCCGAGGCGGTCGCGCGTCGCGCCCGGGACGTACATGCCATCGCCCCGCTGCCGAGCGAGCAGGACCCGGCCTGGACGTTGGAGCGCCTGCTGCAGGCACCCACCATCGCCAGCAAGCACTGGATCCACCGGCAGTACGACTCGACCGTGCGGACGAGCACGGTGGCGGGCCCCGGGCACGCGGATGCGGCGGTCGTGCGCGTGCGCGGCAGCCGCAAGGCCCTCGCCCTCAAGACGGACTGCAATGGCCGCTACGTGTTCCTCGACCCGCGCGTCGGGGGGCGGATCGCGGTGGCCGAGGCGGCGCGCAACGTCGCCTGCACCGGCGGCACCCCGCGCGCCGTCACCAACTGCCTCAACTTCGGCAATCCGAAGAAGCCCGAGGTGTTCTTCCAGTTCCGCGAGGCCGTCTACGGCATGGGCGACGCCTGCCGCGTGCTCGACACGCCGGTCACCGGCGGCAACGTCTCGCTGTACAACGAGAACCCGCAGGGTGCGGTGTACCCGACGCCGACCATCGGCATGGTCGGCGTGCTCGACGACGCGGCCCATGCGACACGCATGACCTTCACCACGCCCGGCGACGCGATCGTGCTGCTCGGCGACAACACGGACGAGATCGGCGGATCCGAGTACCTGGCGTGGATCCACGGCGTGGTCGCCGGTGCCCCACCGGCCTGTGACCTCGAGGGCGAGAAGCGACTGATCGCCGCCATCCTCGAGGCGATCCGCGCCGGACAGGTCCGCTCCGCGCACGACTGCTCCGAGGGCGGACTGGCCGTCGCGTTGGCGGAGAGTTGCATCGCCGACCGCGAGCGCCCCATGGGCGCGCAGGTGGACCTCGGGGCCTGGGCCGCGCTGCCGACGCGCGCGCTGTTGTTCGGCGAGGCGCAGGGACGCATCGTCGTCTCCACCGCGCAGCCGGAGGCCGTGCTGGCGATCGCCACGCGGCACGGCGTGCCGGCCCGGGTCATCGGACAGGTGACGGCGGCGGCGGAGGGCTTCGCGATCCACGGGGCCACGACGGCGCTGCGCGCGAGCGTGGCGACGTTGGCCGAGGCCTATCATGAGGCGCTGCCGCGCGCGATGGCGCGCGCGGCGGCCGAGGCGGTCGGCAAGGACCCGGCGCTTGCGGGAGGGACGGCCTGATGTGCGGCATCTTCGGAATCAGCGGCCACAAGGACGCGGCGGCGTTGACACACCTCGGACTCTACTCGCTGCAGCACCGCGGACAGGAGTCGGCCGGCATCGTGGCGACGGAGCACGGGGACATCCACGCGATCCGCGCGATGGGCCTCGTGTCCGAACAGTTCTCCCCCGAGAAGATGCGGACGCTGGTGGGGCCCGTCGCCATGGGCCACACGCGCTACTCCACCGCGGGGTCGAGCACCATCGAGAACGCCCAGCCTGCGCTGGTGCGGTTCAAGGGCGGGCACATCTCGCTGGCCCACAACGGCAACCTGACCAACGCAACCGAGATCCGGCAGGGACTGGAGGACGAGGGCTCGATCTTCAGTTCCACGATGGACTCCGAGGTGATCGTGCATCGCCTCGCGAAGTCGCGGGCCGTGAAGCCGGAGGAGAAGCTGGCGGAGGCGTTGGAAGGGGTGGAGGGGGCGTACTCGCTGCTGGTGATCATCGGCGACACGCTCGTGGCCGCCCGGGACCCGTTCGGGTGGCGGCCGCTGGTGATGGGTCGGCTCAACGACGCGATCGTGTTCGCCTCCGAGACCTGCGCGCTGGACATCGTCGGCGCGACCGTGGAACGCGAGATCCAGCCGGGCGAAGTCGTGGCGGTGGAACCGGATGGCAGCTTCCGGACCCTTCGGCGGCAGGCGGCACCGAACTTGCACCGCTGCGTGTTCGAGTACGTGTATTTCGCGCGGCCGGACTCGCGGGTGTTCGGGGGGTCGGTGGACCGGGCGCGGCGCGCGCTGGGACGGCGCCTCGCGCAGGAACATCCCGCCCCGGGTGCGGACTTCGTCTTCTCGGTGCCGGACTCGTCCAACTCGGCGGCACTCGGGTTCGCGGAGGCGAGTGGCCTGCCGGTGGAGCTGGCGCTGATCCGCAACCACTACGTGGGCCGGACGTTCATCCAGCCCACGCAGAGCGGGCGGGATGCGAAGGTGAAGGTGAAGTACAATGCCGTGCGGGAGATCCTCGAGGGCAAGTCCGTCGTGATGGTCGATGACTCGATCGTCCGGGGGACCACGACTCGTGGGCTCGTCGCGCTCGTGCGTGCCGCTGGTGCGCGCGAGGTCCATATGCGGGTCTCGTCCCCCCCGATCACGGGACCCTGCTATTACGGCATCGATACGCCGGACCGCGAGCAGTTGATCGCGGCGAACAACAGCGTGGCGGAGATCGCCAAGAAGATCGGGGTGGATTCGCTCGGCTACATCTCGCTGGATGGGATGTTGCGCTCGGTCCCCAACGGCCCTGACGGCTTCTGCCACGCCTGCTTCAGTGGGCAGTACCCAACTCAGCCGCCGTCCGTCCCGGAGAAACACCGGCTCGGCTAGCGGCGCACCACCGCGATCGCGGAGGGGCCGTCGTGACGCAGTCCGTTTTCTTCTTCGGCAACGGGAAGGCCGAAGCGACCAAGGACGACAAGGATCTCCTGGGCGGCAAGGGCGCGAACCTCGCCGAGATGACGAATCTCGGGGTGCCGGTGCCGCCGGGATTCACCATCGCGTGCACGCTCTGCGATGCGTACCTCGCCACGCGGACCATCCCCGACGGCCTCAACGACGAGGTGGAGCGCGCGCTCGCCCGCCTCGAGGAGGCCTCCGGCAAGCGCTTCGGCGACCCCGCGAACCCACTGCTCGTCTCCGTGCGCTCCGGCGCGCGCGTCTCCATGCCCGGCATGATGGAGACCATCCTCAACCTCGGGCTCAACGACGAGACCGTG
>CADEDA010000006.1:3827-20698 GCA_902825965.1 uncultured Gemmatimonadota bacterium
GCGGTGAACATCGTGGCGATGGTGTTCGGCAACCTGGGCGAGGACTCCGGCACCGGTGTCGCCTTCACGCGCGACCCCTCGACCGGCGAGAAGATCTTCTACGGCGAGTTCCTCGTGAACGCGCAGGGTGAGGACGTGGTCGCCGGCATCCGCACGCCGCAACCGATCACCGAGATGGCGAATCGGCTGCCGGAGGCCTACGGCGACCTGCTCCGCACGCAGTCGCTGCTCGAGCGTCACTTCCGCGACATGCAGGACCTCGAGTTCACCGTCGAACGCGGCAAGCTGTACCTGCTGCAGACGCGGATCGGCAAGCGCACGGCCGCGGCGGCCGTGCGCATCGCGCGCGACCTCGTGAACGAAGGCCTCATCTCCCGCCCCGAGGCCATCCAGCGCGTGCCGGCGAGCCAGCTCGACCAGCTGCTGCACCCGATCATCGATCCGTCCGCCAAGCCGGACGTGCTCTGTGTCGGACTGCCGGCGAGTCCCGGCGCCGCGAGCGGCATCGCGGTGTTCGATGCCGACGAGGCGGAGTTCAAGGCCGCGCGCGGCGAGTCCGTGATCCTGGTGCGCGACGAGACCACGCCCGAGGATTTCCACGGCATCGTGGCCGCGCGGGCGGTCCTCACCGCCCGCGGCGGCATGACCAGCCACGCCGCCGTGGTGGCGCGCGGCATGGGCAAGTGCGCCGTGGTCGGCTGCGGCGCGATCCGCGTGGACGCGACGCACCGCCGCTTCCTGGTGGGCGAGACCGAGGTCCACGAGGGCGAGTGGATCACCCTCGACGGCGGGACCGGCGAGGTGTTCCTCGGGGACCTGCCGACGATGCCGAGCGAGGTGATGCAGGTGAATGCCGGCACGCTCTCGCAGGATGATGCCCCGGTGTACCGCGGCTTCGCCGAGCTGCTCGGTTGGGCGGACGCCCGGCGGCGGCTCAAGGTGCGGGCCAATGCGGACGCCCCGCACGACGCACGCGTCGCGCGCGGCTTCGGCGCCGAGGGCATTGGCCTCTGCCGCACCGAGCACATGTTCTTCGACGGCGACCGCATCCACTCGATGCGCGAGATGATCGTGGCGCACGATGAGGGCGGTCGCCGGCGCGCGCTGGCCAAGCTGTTGCCGATGCAGCGGGCGGACTTCGAGGGGATCTTCGAGGCGATGGACGGCTACCCCGTCACCATCCGCCTCCTGGATCCCCCGCTGCACGAGTTCCTCCCGCACGGCGGCGAGGAGGCCAAGCTCCTTGCGCGACGCGTGGGGGTCACCCGCCGCGAGATGGGACGCATCGTCGAGGCGCTGCGCGAGTCCAACCCGATGCTGGGCCACCGCGGCTGCCGCCTGGGCGTGACGTATCCCGAGATCACCGAGATGCAGGCCCGCGCGATCTTCGAGGCCGCGTCGGCCATGGCGAAGCGCGGCGTCATCGTGCTGCCGGAGGTGATGATCCCGCTCGTGTCGACGGTGAAGGAGTTCACGAACCAGCGCGCGATCGTGGACCGCATGGCGGCGCAGGTGGCCAAGGAGACCGGCACCAGCGTGAAGTACCTGGTCGGCACCATGATCGAGCTCCCGCGCGCGGCGCTGACCGCGCGCCAGATCGCCGGCGAGGCGGAGTTCTTCTCGTTCGGGACCAACGACCTCACGCAGACGACGCTGGGGTTGAGCCGCGACGACGCCGGTCGATTCCTCCCGCTCTACGTCGAGCGCGGGATCTACCGCGACGATCCCTTCCAGGTGCTCGACGTGGAGGGCGTCGGCCGCTTGATCCAGATGGCGACCAGCGATGGTCGCGCCGCACGCGCCGGGCTCAAGGTGGGCATCTGCGGCGAGCACGGTGGCGAACCGCGCTCGGTGGCCTTCTGCCACACCACCGGCCTCGATTACGTGAGCTGTTCACCGTTCCGCGTGCCGATCGCCCGGCTCGCTGCGGCCCAGGCCGTGGGCGCGTGAGCCGAGAGGATTGAACCCGACACGGGGGCGTGGGTATTCTGCGGTGTCCCGGCCGGTACGCCCCGCGGCCGGTGCCTGGCCCCACGCCATCGCCGAGGAATCCCGATGCCTGCTGCCCCGCTCCGCTCCGCATTGACGGTCGCCGGCCTGGCGCTGCTGTCGATGCTCGCCGCGCCTGCCGCCCGGGCGCAAATGGTCGACCCGGTGGTGGGCATCCTCGGGCACACGGCGAAGATCGAGATCAGCATCGTGGAGAAGGACGGCGGCGCTCCGGTGCGCGGCGGTCACGTGCGTCTGATCTTCATCGACACCAAGGGGCAGCGCGAAGTCGCCCGCATCAACGCCCCGGACGGCAAGGCGCAGTTCGACTCCGTGCCTCCCGGCGACTACCGGGTGCGGGTGCTCGTGGACGGATACGAGCCGGTGATGTCGAGCCGCATCCGTGTGCGGCGAGCGGCAGTGTCGACCGTGGAGGTGAAGATCGACACCCGGAAGGGGGCTACGAAGGATCCTGGAGCCGCCGCCGGTACGCCAGCCAGCCTCGCCAGCTCCCCCACGCGAACAGCGACCCGCTCGACACGAACGCGATGAGCTGGCCCTGCGGGCCCAGGCGCGCCGCGACCGCCAGCGCGAACGCGACCCCGAGCAGCCCGAGCACGATGTCGAGCACGCGATTCTCCCAACTCTCGCGGATGCCGCGCAGGTACTCGGCCCCCTCCCACGCGATCATCAGCGCGGCGCCGACCGCATAGACGCGCGGCGTGCTGAGGGCGAAGAACAGGTTGGAGAACCCCCCGGTCACGCCGCCGAGTGCGTGCACGAGCATCCAGAGGTCGAAGTAGCGTCCCTCGTCGAAGGTGCTGCTGATCGCGGGCAGGGGTTTCACCACGCGAAATCTAGAGCCGGAGGCGTGGGTGGCGAGCGCTCCGGCGACGTCGCACGTTATCGGACGTCGGATGTCCCCCACCCTCCGCCCACCGCTCATGCGCCCCACGCTGCCCGTCCTCGCCGCGCTCGCCGCCGCGCTGCTTCCCATCGCCACCGAGAGCGCCGCGCAGACGCCCTCCGTGGACCTCACGAACGGCCTCCGGGCCCGGACCATCGGGCCGGCCGCCATGTCGGGCCGCTTCGTGGACCTCGCCGTGATGGAATCTGCGCCGCACGTCTTCTATGCCGCGAGTTCGACCGGTGGACTCTGGAAGACCACCAACAACGGCGCCTCGTGGACCGTGCACTTCACGGCCGAAGGCACCCATTCAATCGGCGCGATCGCCCTCAACCAGCGCGACACGTCGATCGTGTGGCTCGGCTCCGGCGAGCGCGCCAACCGACAGAGCTCCTCGTGGGGCGACGGCGTCTACCTGTCCCGCGACGGCGGACGGAGCTGGCGCAACACCGGCCTGCGGGAGTCCGGGCACATCGGCCGCCTGCTGCTGCATCCCTCGCGCCCCGAGGTCGCGTACGTCGCGGCGATGGGACAGCTGTGGAGCGCCAACAACGAGCGCGGTCTGTATCGCACGGAGGATTTCGGCGCGACGTGGAAGCGCCTGCTGTACATCGATGACCACACGGGGGTCGTGGACGTCGCGATGGATCCGACCGACCCGCGCATCCTGTACGCCGCGGCGTACCAGCGCCGTCGCACCGCCTTCGGCTTCAACGGCGGAGGACCGGGCAGCGCACTCTACAAGTCCGAAGACGGCGGTGAGACCTGGCGCAAGCTCAGCCGCGGGCTCCCGGCCGGTGACTACGGACGCATCGGCATCGCCGTGTTCCGTGCCGACCCGAGGATCGTCTACGTGAGCATCGAGCAGGGCCAGCGTTACACCGCCTCGACCAACTACGAGCAGCCCGAAGCCGGCCTCTACCGCTCGGAGGACCGCGGCGAGTCGTTCACGCAGCAGAGCACCTGGAATCCGCGTCCCATGTACGGCAGTCAGGTGATCGTGGACCCGGTGGATCCCTGCCGGATCTACATGATCAACTTCTTCTCGACGTCCACCGACTGCGGCAAGACCTCCCGGCAGCTGCGCCAGAGCCTGCACGGCGACGATCGATTCCTGTGGATCAACCCGGCCAACCCGCTGCACCTCATCAAGGCCGACGATGGCGGCATCGGCGTGAGCTACGACCGCGCGGTCACCTGGCACTTCATGGCGCACCTGCCCGTGAGCCAGTGGTACCGCGTCGCCGTCGACATGCGGAAGCCGTACCACGTGTACGGTGGGCTGCAGGACAACGGCAGCTGGGCCGGGCCCTCCGCGGTGTATCGCGCCGAAGGCATCACCAACGCGGACTGGGTGAAATGGGGCGGCGGGGACGGCTTCTTCAACGTCGTCGACACCAGCGACAACCGCACGCTCTATTCGGCGAGCCAGTTCCTCGGCCTCTCGCGCATCGACCTGCTCACCGGCGAGGAACGCAGCATCCGCCCGGGCGATCCCACCGGCGCGATCGCGGCGCGCCGCAACTGGACGACCTGGGGCGACCCTTCGGCGCCGGCGCAGCGGCTGGGCAATGCCATGGCACCCGCCAACTGGGACGCGCCGGTCATCCTCTCGCCGCACGACAGCAAGACGCTGTACGCCGGCACCAACATCCTCTGGAAGAGCAGTGACCGCGGCGATACCTGGACCGCGCTCGGCGACCGGACCACCGGCATCGACCGTCGCACCCTGCCGATCATGGGCGAGCGGCCGACCGCGCAGACACGGTCGCTCGACGACGGCGTGCCGTACTGGCCGTCCGTGAGTGCGATAGCGGAATCGCCGCGGCGGAAGGGCCTGCTCTGGGTGGGCACGGACGACGGCAACCTGCAGCGCAGCACCGATGATGGCCGCACTTGGACCGAACTCGCCGGCAACCTCCCCGGCCTGCCGCGCGGCAGCTGGCTCAGCGGCGTGGAGCCGTCGCGGCACGTGGACGGCCGCGTGTACGTGGTGGCCAACAACTACCGCAACGGCGACTTCGCCAACTACGTGTTTCGCAGCGACGACAACGGCCGCACCTGGACACGGATCGACGGCGGCCTGCCGGCCCGGCGGGTGGCCCGCACCCTGCGCGAGGACCCCCGCAGCGCCGACGTCGTGTTCCTGGGCACCGAGCTCGGCTTGTTCTGGAGCAACGATCGGGGGTCGACCTGGGCCGAGCTCCGCAGCGGCATGCCGCTCATGGCCTTCAACGACCTCGTGATCCACCCACGCGAGCACGACCTCGTGCTCGGCACGCACTCCCGCGGCATCTACATCCTCGACAACATCCGGGCCCTCAGCGAACTCACTGCACGCGTCGCCGCATCGCCGATCCATGTCTTCAGCACGCGCCCGGCCGAACAAGTGCGCTTGCGCGACGCGCTCGGCCACGTGGGCGACGTCTTCTTCACCGGCGAGAACGCCCCGGCCGGCGGCATCGTCGACTTCTGGTTGAAAGAGGCAGGCACCACGCGGCTCAGCTTCACGGATGCCGCGGGTGCGCCAGTGGCCGAACTGCAGGTGAACGGCCGGGCGGGACTCAATCGTGCCGTCTGGAACCTCCAGTACTCCGAGGCCGGCACCCCGATCGATCGGGCGCCCACGGGGCCGCTGGTCCCGCTCGGTCGCTACACGGTCACGGTGCGATCGGCCACACACACCGCGACCGGCACACTCGAGGTGCGTGAGGACCCGCGGATCACGGTGCCCGCGACCGTGCGTCGTGCGTGGGACGCCGAGATGCGCGTGCTGGCGACGCTGCGCGCCGACACCCGCGCGCTGGCCGGGCGCGCGGCGGCGGCGGTCCGCGGCTTGGGCGCCGACGCCCCCGCGGCACGACGCGCCACCGTCGTCGAGTTCGCTCGGCAGGCGACCGAGCTCGCCGCGCGGAGCCAGCGCCTCTATGCCGACGTCGCAGGCGCCGTGGGACCGCTCACGGGCCTGCAGGCGGAGCAGAAGGCGTACTACACGCGGATGGTGGCGGAACTCGGGCGCGAGATGACGGCGGCCGAGCCGCGATGAACCGGTGACGGGATCGGGGCGGCGTCGACGTTGATCTTCGTCGTCCCGACCTTGCCACCGACGCGGGCCGCCACGAGCACCTGGCCGGACTTGAGGGCCGTCAGCACCCCGTCGGGCGAGATCGCGGCGATGCCGGGGTCCGAGACCTCCCAGCGCACGTCGAGACCATCGAGCGGGTGCCCCTTGGTATTGGCGGGTGCAGCATCGAAGCGCATGCGCTCCCCGATGCTGAGGCGCGGCGCGGGGGCGCGCACGGCGACCGCGGCGATCACGGCCCGCGTCGCGCGCACCGGCATCCGAGCCTCCGCGCCGCCCGTGCGCGCGATGACTTCCACGTTGCCCTCGCCGCGCACGTGCAGGCACCCTTGGTTGTCGATCTGCGCCACCGACGGGTCCGACGTCCGCCACGCGACGAGCCGCGGGTCGGCGATGAGTCCCCGGCTCTCACCCGTATCGACCGTGAGCGCGATGCGGTCGCCCACCTCCACGGAACTGAGTCGCGGAGTGATGGCGAGCTGGCGCACCCCGGCACGCGTCACCGTGACGGTCATCGTCGCCGAGCTTGCGGGGCCGCCGTCACCGTCCGCCAGCGCCGCCGTCACCTCCGCCCGTCCGGTCCCGATCGCCGTCACACGACCGGCTGCGGTGACCTTGGCGACCCCGGGATCCGAGCTGGACCAGCACACCTCCACGTGATCCACCGGCGCGCCGTCGTGCGTACGCACCAGCGCCTGCACGTCGATGGCGTCGTCGATGGTCATGGTCCCGGCAGGCATCGGCAACGCGATGGCGTACGCCTCCGGGGCCGGCATGACCGCGGTCCGGTCGCTCGTCGCCGGCAG
The DNA here is from genome assembly GCA_902825965.1 of uncultured Gemmatimonadota bacterium. Lineage (GTDB taxonomy): Bacteria > Gemmatimonadota > Gemmatimonadetes > Gemmatimonadales > Gemmatimonadaceae > Pseudogemmatithrix. The sequence continues at coordinate 10,612 of CADEDA010000006.1, forward strand.
GCTGCCCGACACGAGCGGTGCCGTGGCCAGGCGCATGAGTGACTGCCGCACCGGGTCCTGCGGCCCCAGCGTGAGCGCCGGCAGTGCCTGCACCGCGTCGGCCACCGAGGGCCAGCGCTCGTCCGCGCGACGGGCCAGCATCCCGTGTACCGCACTCGCGATGCTCCCGGCGCAGTCCGGACGCGCGGTCTCGAGCGAGACGAAGGGTTCGTGCACCATCTTCCAGACCACCTGCATGAGCGAGTCGCCGGTGAACGGTGGTGCGCCCGTGAGCAGTTCGTAGGCGACGACGCCGAGCGAATACTGATCGGCGGCACCGGTGAGTGTCTCGCCGCCGCACTGCTCGGGACTCATGTAGGCGGGCGTACCGACCGTCTGCCCGACCTGCGTGCGCCCCGGCTGCTCGGCCAACCGCGCGATGCCGAAGTCCGCCACCACCGCGTCGCCGTGCTCATCCAGCAGGATGTTCGCCGGCTTGATGTCGCGATGGATGATGCCCCGGCGGTGCGCGGCGTCGAGCGCGGCGCCGACCTGCGTGAGGATGGCACGCAGCTGCGGCACCGTGAGCGGACCGGCGTGCGCCAGCACGACGTCGAGGGAGCGGCCTGCGACGTACTTCATCACGAAGTAGAGCAGGTCCCCCGCGCGTTTGACCGCGTAGATGGGGATGATGTGCGGGTGCGCGAGCGCGGCCGCGACGCGGGCTTCCTGCACGAAGCGCTCGGCCATGCCTTCCACCGCCAACAACTGCGGCGCCATGACCTTGATGGCGACGCGCCGGTCGAGCGCCCGGTCGTGTGCCAGGAAGACCGTCGCCATCCCGCCACGACCGAGTTCCTGCAGGATGTCGTACTCCCCCGCGGTCGCCTCGGCGAGGCGTTGCGCGAGCGGGTCGTGGCTGGTGGTGTCGGTCGGCACGTGGAACCCTCCGAACTCGGTATCGGCCGATGGGTCCCGCGACTTGACCCTGCGGCGCGACGCGCCGCATCGGGCGGATTCCGCACATGCTGTGAGGAAATCCCGTATCCCGACCATTGCGCCGAAGCCGCATCTTCCCGCGCATGGCCCGACTCCACGTGCTCCCCGTCCCGCCCCAGCGCGCGCTGGCATGGAGCGTCGGGCGCTGGGGCGGTGTGCTCGGGGTCGTGGCGCTCATCGTCGCGCTGCTCGTCACCCCGCGCGTCGCCCTGCTCACGCTGTGGCACATCGCGGTGCCGCTGCTACCTGCCTCGTTCTTCATCAATCCGGCTCTGTGGCGCGGCGTCTGTCCGCTCTCGACCGTGAACGCCTGGGGCAACCACCTCGGGACGCCGCGCGAGCTGCCCGAGCGTACGGCGTGGCGCTTGGGCGTTGCCGGGCTCGTGCTCTTCCACCTGCTGGTGCCGGCACGCCACCTGGCGTTCAACACCGATGGCACCGCGCTGGCCGGCGTGATCGTGGCGCTCGCACTGGTGGCCCTCGCGGCCGGCGCCGGGTTCTCGTCCCGCAGCGCGTTCTGCAACGCGTTGTGCCCGGTCCTGCCGATCGAACGACTGTACGGGCAGGCACCGATCGTCGACGTGAACCGTGGCCGCTGTGCCAGCTGCACCGTGTGCACCCCGCGCGCCTGCATCGACCTCGCCGACCGCAAGGCGATGCGACAGCTCCTGGGGCCGTCGCGCCGGCACACCGACTGGTTGCACACCCCCTTCGGGCTCTTCGCCGGCTCGCTGCCGGGCTTCATCGTGGCGTACAGCGTGCTGCCGGACGGCGCGCCTGGGCAGTGGGCCACGGTGTACGCGACCACACTCGGCGCCTCACTCGCGTCGTACTGGAGCGTGCGCGTCCTCATCGATGCGCTGGCCATCCCGCCGCTCCGGGCGACGCTGGCCCTCGGGGCCGTCAGCGGCGTGCTGTACTACTGGGTGAGCGCCCCGCTCATCAGCGCCGCACTCGGCCTGCCCGGGCTGGCCGTGAGCGTGATCAGGGGGGCGAGCAGCCTGCTCATCGCGCTCTGGGTCCTGCGCGCCGTGCGCGAGGATCTCCGCGCAGCGATCACTGCGTCGGCGTGAACCTGAGCGTGCGGAAGATCGCCCAGTGCGCCTCAGCGGCCTCGGGCGATGTGGCCTCTCCCAGCATGTGGAACTCCGGCGTCTGCCACACGGCCCCTGTCGCCGCACGCGCGCCGGTGGCATTCCAGAACAGGTCGACCATCTGACCGTCGATCTCCTCGAGCACGCGATTCCCGCGCGCCGAGCGGCCGGGCGGAGCCGCCATCGCATCGACGCTGGAACGCTGTCCCACCACGAACGGGACGCGCTCCGGCACATAGCGGCCCCACCGCCACTGGATGCTGCCGGTGCGGTGCGTGAGGCGGCTGCCGGTGACCTTCCACTCCATCGGCACACAGAGCGTGAATCGCTCCGCACGCACCAGGCGCCAACTGCCGAACGACCCGTCGGTCGGCATCGGGCAGGGTTCCACGTATGCCGGGCTCGGTTCCTCCACCACCGCGACCCGGGACGACACGCAGGCCGTCATCACGCACGCGGCGGTCATCGCGAGCCCGACGAGCCCGCGGCGGGCCTGCGACCGCGACAGGGGACGAAGGATGTCGGTCAACACGGGCGACGCCATCAGGGCGTGACGGTCACCGTGGCCTCGACCGGGGTCCGGTTGAACGGCTGCAGGCCACGCACCCGCAGCTCACCGGCGGAGAACACCCCGAGGGTCACGGGCACGTCGACGATGCGCAGGAGGTCCGGGCAGGCCACGCCAGCCCGGGCGGTCACCCGCTTCTGCACCTCGAGGTCCACCAACGCGCCGGCGACGACCCGCGGGACGCCGACGAACTCCTCGCAGGCACCGATGCCATAGCGGACCGTGACGACCACGGGTTGCCCACTGACGGACGACGTCGGCCCCGTGATGGATTGGATGGTCGCGCGCTGGATCACCGGCGGTGTCAGCGGTGCGTCGGGTTCACTGGTGCATCCGGCCGTCACGACGCTGAGGACGAGGCCCAGCCACCATCGCTTGCGCATCATCGAGTAGTCTCCGCTTGGGGAACACAGTGCCATTCGCCTACTCTACTCCGACGCCCGCACCCGCGTCACTCCCCTCGACGCGTACCGTTCGTCCCACCAGCTTTAGCACATGACATCGACCGCCCGTGAACGGATCCCGACCATCGTCGTGGAGACCCATGATGCGCTCGCGCGCCGTGTCGCCGGCCGCATCGCCACGCTCATCCGTACCCCGCGGGCCGATGGACGTCCCGTCGTCCTCGGCTTGGCGACAGGGTCCACCCCCATCGGCGTCTACCGCGAGCTGATCCGCCTGCACCGGGAGGAGGGGCTGAGCTTCCGGAACGTGATCACGTTCAACCTCGACGAGTACTGGCCCATGCCGGCGTCGAGCATCCACTCGTACCACCGCTTCATGTGGGAGAACCTCTTCTCCCACGTCGACATCGATCCCTCCCGTGTCCACATCCCGGACGGCACGTGGACACGCGACGCACTCGCTGCCCGTTGCCAGGCCTATGAGGACGCGATCGCCGCGGCGGGTGGCATCGACTTCCAGCTGCTCGGCATCGGCAAGACCGGCCACATCGGCTTCAACGAACCGGGCTCCGGCGAGGGGAGCCGCACCCGCCTGATCCACCTCGACGCCGTCACGCGTCGCGACGCCGCCGCGGACTTCTTCGGCGAGGCGAACGTGCCGCGCGAGGCGATCACGATGGGCATCGCGACCATCCTCGGTGCGCGCGAGATCGCCATCCTCGCAACGGGCGAACACAAGGCCGGGATCGTCCGTCGCGCGGTCGAGGGCGAGATCGACCGTGCGGTCGCCGCCACCTTCCTGCAACGGCATGCCAACACCACGTTCTACGTGGACGAGGCCGCGGCGGCCGAGCTCACGCGGGTCGCCACGCCCTGGCTGCTCGACGAGATCGCCTGGACCCCGGCGCTCGAACTGCGCGCCGTGACCTGGCTGGCCCGCACCACCCGCAAGGCCATCCTCAAGCTCACCGAGCGTGACTACGCCGAGCATCACCTCAGCTCGTTGGTTGGTCTGCGCGGCAGTCCCGGCGCGGTCAACGGACACGTCTTCAATGCCCTCGGCGCCAAGATCCGCGGCAAGAGCAAGTTGCCACGCGGCAAGCGCGTGATCTGCTTCTCGCCGCACCCCGACGACGATGTGATCTCGATGGGCGGCATCCTGCGCAAGTTCGTCGAGAACGACAATCGCATGACGGTCGCCTACATGACGAGCGGCAACATCGCCGTGTTCGACCACGACGTGCGACGCTACATGGACTTCCTGCAGCGGCTCGAGGCCGAGCGGATCGCCGGGAACGCCGGCGGCGGGATCGGCGCGGAAGCCGTGACCGCACTGGCCGGCAAGGTGGACGCCTTCCTCGATGCGAAGCAGCCGGGTGAGGTGGACATCGCCGAGGTGCAGGACATCAAGCGCGTGATCCGCGAGTCCGAGGCGGTCAGCGGCATCGAGGTGATGGGCCTGTCGCGGGCGCACGCGCGCTTCCTCAACCTCCCCTTCTACCAGACCGGCAAGGTCCGCAAGGATCCGATCGGCCCTGCCGACGTCGCCATCGTCGCGGCGTTGCTCCGCGAACTCCAACCCGAGATCATCTTCGTCGCCGGTGACCTCTCGGACCCGCACGGCACGCACCGCATGTGCAAGGAGGCGATCGACGCGGCGGTCGCCGAGGTCTACGCCGGCAGCAAAGCCGCGGCACGCCCGGAGATCTGGCTGTACCGCGGGGCCTGGCAGGAATGGCCGATCACCGAGGCGACGGTGCTCTGCCCGATGTCGCAGGAGGAGCTCACGCTGAAGATCCAGGCGATCTTCAAGCACCAGTCACAGAAGGACTCCATGCCCTTCCCCGGCCAGGACGAGCGCGAGTTCTGGCAACGCGTCGAACAACGCAACAAGGGGACGGCCGCCGAGCTCGACCAGCTGGGCCTCGCGGAGTACTTCGCGATGGAAGCCTACGTGATCGCATAACGCGGCGGCGCGCCCCGCGCGCCTCAGGGCCGCAACAGCTGCACGACCTCCTGCCGCAGCAGGGTGGGCACGGCGGGCCCGAACCCCTTCCGCTCGGCCTGCCACCAGTAGACGGTGGCCTGCGCCTCCACGACCGGGTTGGCGAAGCGCCGGCTGGCCCCCGGCGCCAGACCCTCGCAGGCGGGCGCGACACAGGTCCCGACGCGCAGCGAGACCAGCCACGAGGTGGGATACAGCTCCACGTAGAGGGTGGTGGGCGTCTCGTTGCGCACGAGTACCTCGCCGGGCAGCACCTCGATGGTCGGGCGCGCGTCCGGCAGCGGCCCGGTGACGGACGTGCAGGCCGCGACGGCGATGGCGGCGCAGCCGAGCAGCGCATGGGTCAGGCGGATTCGGAGTGTGTGCATGATGCGGACGATACCCAGCACGCCGCAGCGCTCGTCACGCCCGGTGATGAGCCGCGCGTCGGGTGGGGCGAAGCGCCGTCCGACGGGTGGTGCACCCCCACTCAGCGTCTGGCGGCTGCCGGACGTTACGGGCTAGAATCCCCGCTGGCTGTTCCCTGTGGATCGCCCCTTGGAGACCCCGCCGATGCACCGTCGCACGTCCGCTGCCCTCTGGCTCACCGTCGCGCTTGCGTGGACCGCTCCCGCGGCCCCCGTCCTCGCTCAGTTGCCCACGGCCGCGTCGGCCAGCGCCGCGACCGGCGAGGCGAACTACCGCCTGGCCGCGCGCTTCGCGCCGTACAAGATGCGACGGCTGATCTACTCCACGTCGGTCACGCCGCGGTGGATCAAGGGCAGCGAACGCTTCTGGTACGAGTGGGATACGGCCGAGGGCAAGCGCTACATGCTCGTCGATCCGGTGGCGGGCACGAAGCGGGTGCTGTTCGACAACGACCGTATCGCCGCCGAACTCACGCGCCTCACCAAGGATCCGTGGGACGGCCGGCACCTGCCCATCCGGTCCATCAAGTTCATCAACCCGACCACGCTGCAGTTCGAGGTCGAATCGTCGCAGGATGAGGAGATCGTCGACGCCGAGGCGGAACGCGGCAATCAACAGGGAGGCACGCAGGGCGCACGGCGGCCGCGCACCCGGAAGAAGGTCTGGCACTTCTCGTACGACGTGACCACGCAGTCGCTCACCGAGATCCCGGACTGGAAGCATCCGGACAACCATCCGCAGTGGGCCTCGGTCTCCCCGGACGGGCAGACCATCATCTACGGCCGGCAGCACAACCTCTACAAGATGACGCGCGCCGAGTACCAGAAGATCCTCGACGCGCGGCGCGGCAAGACCGGCGCGGCCGCGGACAGCGCGGACTGGCGCGTCACGGTGACGGAGACCCAGCTCACCACCAATGGCGAGAAGTGGTACAGCTGGATGCAGAACGACTTCGGCTCGACCGACGACGAGGCCGAGAAGGCGAAGGACCGGCGCAAGCGGGCCAACATCACCTGGTCGCGCGACTCCCGGCGCTTCACCGCGCAGCGCAGCGACCAGCGGAAGGTCGGTGACCTCTGGGTGATCCGGTCGGTGGGCAACAAGCGGCCGCAGCTCGAGACCTACAAGTACGACATGCCCGGCGAGAAGGACGTGAGCCAACCCGAGATCGGCGTGTTCGATCTGGCGGCGAACGCGATGGTCATGCTGCAGAGCGCGAAGTTCAAGGACCAGACGATGGGGGTGTTCACGGCGCGGCAGTTCGTGTACCCGGACTCCGACGAGCCGCAGCGCGCCCTCTGGCTGTCCGAGAACGCCAACGAGGTCTGGTTCTGGCGGCGCAGCCGCGACCAGCACAGCGTGGACGTGCTCGTCGCGGACGCCACCACCGGCGCGGTGCGCGTGGTGATCGAGGAACGCCTGAACACGTACGTCGAGCACCAGCGCCTCGAGCTGCTCAAGTCCGGCGACCTGCTCTGGTGGTCGGAGCGTGACGGCTGGGCGCACCTGTACCGCTTCGGCAAGGACGGCAGCCTCAAGAACCGACTCACGGAGGGCCCGTTCCATGTCAGCGGCATCTCCGGCATCGACGAGACGCGCGGGCTGGTGTACTTCGACGCGAACGGCCGCGAGAAGGGCGAGGACCCGTACTACGGGCACGCCTACCGGGTGGGACTGGACGGCAGCGGCCTCACGTTGCTCAACGCCGGCAACTTCGACCACACGGTCGTGCTCGGCGAATCGAACCGCTTCGCGGTGGACAACTTCTCGCGCGTCAACACCGTGCCGGGCTCGACGCTGCACGACGTCGTCACCGGACGGAAGGTCATGGACCTCGAGACGGCCGACTTCTCCAAGCTCCTCGAGGCGGGCTTCAAGTTCCCCGAGGTGTTCACCGTCAAGGCGGCCGACGGCATCACGGACCTCTACGGGGTGATGTACAAGCCGTTCGACTTCGACTCGACCAAGCGGTACCCGCTGGTGGAGTACGTCTATCCCGGGCCGCAGACCGAGTCGGTCGCCAAGGCGTTCACTTCGAGTGCGTCCGAGGTCTCGCTCGCCCAGTTCGGCATGATCGTGATCACGATCGGCAACCGCGGCGGACACCCGGATCGCTCCAAGTGGTACCACAACTACGGCTACGGCGACCTGCGCGACTACGGACTGGAGGACAAGAAGGTCGCGGCCGAGCAGCTCGGCGACCGGCACCGGTTCATCGACCTCGACCGAGTCGGCATCTATGGGCATTCCGGCGGCGGCTTCATGTCCACCGCCGCGATGCTCGTGTACCCGGACTTCTTCAAGGTGGCCGTGTCGTCGTCGGGCAACCACGAGAACGACGTCTACAACCTCAACTGGTCCGAGAAGCACCACGGCATCAAGCAGACGCAGAAGGGGGACACCGTGACGTTCGAGTACGCGATCGAGCGCAACTCGCAGCTCGCGGCGAACCTCAAGGGGCACTTGATGCTCACCACGGGCGACATCGACAACAACGTCCATCCGGCGGGCACCTACCGGATGGCGGAGGCGCTCATCAAGGCCAACAAGCGTTTCGATTTCTTCGTGTTCCCGGGCCAGCGGCACGGCTACGGCACGATGAGCGACTACTGGCACTGGCTCCGCGCCGAGTACTTCGTGCGGCACCTGCTCGGGGACACGCGCTGGAACGCGAACATCACCGAACTCGACGTGGAGAAGGCACCGCCCGGCGGGCGCTGACGGGGCGCCCAGCGCTCGCCGGCGTCACCCGGGGCGACGACTAGTAGCCTCGCGCGCGCAGGTACTGCGCGTTGCGTCGCGCACTCTCCATCGGCTCGGCGGATCCCTCCTGTTCGACGAACAACGGCTTCTCCGCGAGATCGCCAACCTCGCGGAGGAACCGCGGGATGTCGAGGATGCCCTGACCGAGGTCGGTGTCGTGCGAGCGGTCGGGGACCACATCCTTCAGGTGGAACGACCAGTAGCGCGCCCGATGCCTTGCGAGGTAGGCGAAGGGGTCGCCGCCACCCATCAGCATGTTGCCGGTGTCGAGCTGCAACCGCACCACGGCCGGGTCCGTGCGTTCGATGAAGACATCGTACGGGATCACCCCGTCGATGGGCTTCTGATGGTTGGGCTCGTTGTGGAATGCGAGCCAGAGTCCCGCCTTTCGCGCCTCCGTGCCTGCGGTGTTGAAGTGCTCGGCCCAGGTCTTCCAGGCGTCGAGCGAGGTGTTCGTCTCCGACGGCAGCGAGGGCACGATCAGATACTGCTGTCCGATCTCGTGGGCCATCGCCAGCGATTTGTCCCAGTCCTTCAGGAGCGCGCTGGGGGCCAGGTGGCAGGCCGGTGCCTTGAGGCCCGTACGGTCGAGCGTGGCGCGCACCTGCGCCGCCGTGCGCCCGAAGTTGCCGAAGGACCACAGCAACTCGACGTCCTCATAGCCGGCCTCGCGCACCGCAGCCATGGTGCGCTCCGGATCCGCACGCATCGCGCCGCGGACCGAGTACAGCTCGAGGCCCAACCGTCCCGCGCGCGCCGCGTGGCCGCGCGCGCCAGGCCACGCCGAGGGCAGCGCGACCGCTGCCGCAACCGAGTGCACGAACTGTCGACGATCCATGACGCCGCCTCCGTACGATGGTGGTCCCGCGACCCGATTCCGCCGATGCTGCCGCTTACGGCAGCCGCTCCAGACGCCCCTTCCGCCGCACGAGGTTCTTGTAGTCCCACTGGATGCGGCGGGAGAGCGACAGCCAGCGCTTGAGCTCGGACTTCCGCACCTCGGTCACGTCGGCGTAGAACACCGACGCGTCCTTGAACCGCTTGCCGACGACGTCGAGCCGCGGTTCGCCGAAATCCGCGCCGCTCCAGAACATGAGTCGCACACCGGGCTTCTGCACGCTGTAGCCCACCGTCGGGTTGCCATCGAGGAACCAGACCGGATGCCCATGCCACACCCGGTTCTCGGCGCCCTTCAGGCCCTTGCCGATCTCCGTCGCCAGCAGGTCGCAGATCGGGGCGTACGCGGCCGACTGCGCGGCGTTGTAGCGGAGGGTCTCGGGATTCATCGTGCGGCTCCGGTCTCGCGAAGGGCCCGCTCGACGGCGTCGAGGCAGGGCTCGAGGGTGTCCACCGAATGGTCGCCCATGTGGCCGATGCGGATCGTCGACTCCTTGAGCGCGCCGTACCCCGTGCCGATGACGTAGCCGAGTTCGGCCACGCGCCCCACGACCGCCTTCGCCGACACGCCGGCGGGCAGCGTGAGTGCACTCACCGTCGGGGAGCGTTCTCCGGGCCGGCAGAGGTACGCGATCTCCACCCCGGTGGCGCGCTGCGACTCCACCCACTGCTCCGTGCGCGTGAGCATGGCGGCGTGCCGGGCCCAGCGCGCCTCGATGCCTTCGACGGCGATCGCATCCAACTGGCGCGCCGTCGCGTACAGGAGTGAGAGCGCGGGCGTATTGGGCGTCTGGGAGCGACGCGCGAACTCCTCGTACTCCACGACGTCGAGGTAGCGTCCGCGCGACGGGGCGACGCTGGCCTGCAGCACGAACGCCTCGCTCGCCACCGCGAACGCGAGCCCCGGCGGCAGCGCGAGCGCCTTCTGGGATCCCGTGAGCACGAAGTCCATGCCCCAGGCATCGATCTC
>CADEDA010000006.1:20708-189379 GCA_902825965.1 uncultured Gemmatimonadota bacterium
TGCCGATGGGCGAGCTGCGTGATGGCGTGGATGTCGGTGAGCGCGCCGGTGCTGGTCTCGGAGTGGACGACGGTCACCGCCGCGAAGTGTGCTCCACCGAACCCGCCCTCCACCAGCACCTCCTCCACCTGTTCGAGGTGCGCGGTGTCACCCAAGGGCACGGAGAGCACGCGCGTTGAGCGGTCGCAGGCCTGGGCGATGCGGGCGAAGCGCTCCGAGAACGCGCCGTTCACCAAGGCGAGGATCGGGCCCTCCGGCGCGCCCCGGATCGCCATCTCCATCGCGCCGGTGGCCGAGCAGCTCATCAGGTAGACCGGGCGGTGCGTCCGGAACACCTGCTGCAGCCCGCTGCAGATCCGCGCATGCAGCGCCTCGTACGCGGAACTGCGGTGCGGCAGCATGGGCTGCAGCATCGCCTCGAGCACCTCGTGGCGGACCTCGGTGGGCCCTGGCAGGAAGAACGTGCCGAAACGCGATGTCGGAGTCATGTCGAGGAACGGTGGAGCCCGCGCGCCCGAGGCAGGTGGTCGGCGTGTCTGCGACCGGCCGCCAGAAGGACGAGGAGTTGTACAAACATAGTATGGACAGCCCTCGGGGCGCCCGTTGCCGCGCGTGCCGCGCGAGCTTTAGCGTTCATCATGGCCTCATCCTCGGCGTTCCTCGACGTCGCCCGTGTGCACAAACGCTTCGCGCGCGTGCACGCGGTCGCCGACATCTCCCTCGCGGTCGCCCCCGGGGAGATCTTCGCGCTGCTCGGCCCCAACGGCGCCGGCAAGTCCACGCTGCTGCGCATGCTCGTCGGCATCACGCGCCCCGATGAGGGGCGCATCCAGTGGCCGACGATGCCTGGCGGACAGCTGCCCGGCGTGCAGTTGGGCTACCTGCCGGAGGACCGTGGGCTCTATCAGGACATGCCGCTGATCGCGGTGCTGACCTACTTCGGGTCCCTGCGTGGCCTCGCGCCTCGGGACGCGCAGCAGGCCGGCGAACGTTGGCTCGACCGCCTCGAGCTGCTGCCGCGCGCCAAGGACAAGGTCGGGTCGCTGTCCAAGGGCAATCAGCAGAAGGTGCAGTTCGCGGCCGCCGTGCTGCATCGTCCACGCTGCGCGATCCTCGACGAACCGTTCAGCGGGCTCGATCCGCTCAACCAGGAGCTGTTCCTCGGCCTCGTCCGCGACCTGCGCGCGGAGGGGACCACGGTGATCCTCAGTGCGCACCAGATGTCGCTGGTGGAACGCCTCGCGGACCGCGTGTTCGTGATGCAGCATGGGCGCGAGGTCCTTGCCGGCACCATGCCGGAGATCCGCGAGCGTTGGGGGACCGGCGTGCGCCTCATCCTCACGGTGGACGGCACCGCCGCCGGTGTCGGCAGCCAGACCGAGGCCCTCGCGGCGATCGCGGCGCATCCGGCGGTGGTCGGCGTGTCCCGCGGTGAGGATGCGGCGGTGGTGATCGCCCTGGCCCGCGGGCAGCATGTCGGGGACCTCATGGCGCTCTGTGCGAGTCGCCTGAGCATCGTGAGTGTCCGCACCGAACAACCCTCGCTGCACGACGTCTACATCGACGTGGTGGGCACCGCCGCCCCTGCGACGCCCGCGGAGGCCGCATGACCCGTGCCCAGCAGGTCCGCATCATCGCGTGGTGGGAGTTCAATCGCTTCGTGAAGTGGCGCCAGCAGTTCATCGGCATCGCCGTCATGCTCGGCCTCAGCGCGATGATCGGCGGCGTCACCAAGCTGATCACCGGCGCGCGTGGCAAGCAGGTGGAGGTCGCGGTGGTGGGGGCCGCGACGCTTGGCTTCCCGCTGCCCGACGTGGACGGCGTGACGTGGCTCCCGGAGCGCTACGGCGACGCCGAGGCGCTGCGGGCAGCGGTCGCCGCCGATTCCGTGGGTGGTGGGTTGATCATCGCGGCCGATGGCGGCGGCGAAGTGCTGGTGCGGCGCAAGTCGGCATGGACGACCCGGGTCGCCCCCGCCTTCACGCTGGCGCACCAGGCCGCAGCCTTCGGGCAGCTCCCACTCTCGGCGGAGCAGCGTCGCGCATTGGAGGCACCCTTCGCCGTGCGGATCACGGCCCTGGGCACCGGAGGTGGCGCGAGCGCCGGCAGCAGCCGGCTCTACGCCAACATCCTGCTCGGCATCGGCCTCGTGGTGCTGTTCAACGGATTCGCGTCGCTGTTCGTCGGCATCACGGGCGAGAAGCAGCAGCGCATCACGGAGCAGATGCTGTCGATGGTCTCGCCACAGTCCTGGATCGACGGGAAGATCCTCGGGCTCGCTGCCGCCGCCGTCGTCGGCACGGTGATGATGGTCGCCACGGCTCTGGTCGCGTTCCTGATGCTTCCGCGCATCTTCGGAGGCTCCGTCCCTACCCTGCCGCCGCCGCCCACCGAGCTCGGACTCCTCGCGATGATCGCCCTCGTGACCCTGCTCGGCACCGCCATGTGGTTCGCATTCATGGCGGCCATCGCCGCGACCATCGACGACCCGAACTCGTCCCCGCGCGGCGCGATGCTGATGATCCCGGTGCTGCCGACGACACTCGCCTTCGTGCTGGTGTCGCGCGCCGAGTCCACGGTGGCGCAGGTGCTCGCGATCTTCCCGCTGACGTCAATGGCGGTATTGCCGGTGCGGCTGCTCTCGACGGCGGTGCCGTGGTGGGAGCCTGCGCTGGCGATCGCCCTGCTGGCGGCCTCGGTGTGGGCGTTCCGGCGCGCGGCAGGAAAGATCTTCGCCGCCGGCGTGCTCCTGTACGGCAAGGAGCCGACGCTGGCGGAGACGTTGCGCTGGGCGCGCGAAGCCTAGGCTCCCACTCGGGATCAGGCGCGGAACGGATTCCGCTCCCACTTGGTGCGCTGGTAGGCGACGCGGAACCCCGCGCGCTCGGCATTGCGCTGTGACCCACTGTCGGGTGCCGTCACCACCATCGCGAGGTTGGCCCCGTGCGCTGCCGCGAACCGCAACCGCGCGTCCAGCAGCGCCCGCTGGGCGCCGCGACCCCGCGCGGTCGGCACCGTGCTCGCCCCGGCGAGCAACGCCACGTTGCTGGCCAGACTCAGCGCAGCGGCCGCGATCGGCTCGCCGGCAAGCTCCGCGAGAAAGCAGTGCGCCCCGCGGGCCGCAGCGATCATGCGTCCCATCTGTTCGACGAAGGCACTGAGCCCGTCCCCTTCGCTCTTCCATCCGGCCGCCGACACCCGCGCCCAGTGCTCCGACTCGTGCTCGCGGATCCGGCGCACGCTGATGCCGCTCGCCGAGCCCGGGAGCGCGGCCGCCGTCTCGCGGATGAGGACCACGGACTGCTCGATGGGGACATAGCCGCGTGAGGGCAGCAACTGCGTCGTCTCCGCAGCGGCGTGTGCGGCGAGCTCATGCTGCGTGGCGGCACGGCGCGACTCGAAGAACACCTCCACCGCATCGAACTCCGCGGGACCGAATCGGCCGAACATGCCCACCCCGAACGTCTGGGTCAGCGGTGAGCCGACGCCGTCGAACATGGCGTAGGCGCCGGCGACCTCGGTCCAGGTCGCACCCACACCGGGCTCCACCTGGGCACGGGCTTCGACGTAGGCCGCATTCGTCGCGCCCTCCGCGCGTTCCAGCCGCTGGGCCAGCAGCCGATCGATCGTCGTCATCATCCGAGCGGGAAACGGAACACTTCGCCGGTCCACGAATCCGCAGCACCCCGGCGTCGGTCATGGCCGCTCAAGGTACTCCCGGGACAGGGGACGCGCAGCCGTGCCGCGCATGGTGCTTCCCATTCCCTGCGCCGGAGGATAACTCTTGTCGTCCGTACTCCCCTTCGCACGCGATGACCGACGCCAGTACGACTGCCCCGCCGCAGTTCTTCACCGACGGTCACGCGGTTCCCGCGGCAGTCTCCTCGTTCATCGGACGGGCGGCGGAGCTCGCAGAGCTCGTCGAAGCGCTCGACGCGCGTCGGCTTGTCACCCTCGTGGGTCCCGGCGGCGCCGGCAAGACGCGCCTCGCGCGCGAGGTCGCCGAACGGCGCGCCACCCGCGGCGACTCGGTTCGCTGGGTCGAACTCGCCCCCATCCGTGCCGGCATCGCGGACCGCGCCGAGGTGGGCGCTGAGGTCGGTGCTGAGGTCGGCGCCGCGCTCGCGGCGGTGCTCGATGTCAACGCCGGGGTGGGACGCGATCTCACGGAGGCGCTCGTTGAGGCGGTCCGTGGCCGCGGGCTGCTCCTCGTGTTCGACAACTGCGAGCATGTCATCGACGCGGCGGCGACCCTCATCGCCACGCTGCTCCGGCGCGCCAGCGATGTGAGCATCCTCGCCACGAGCCGCGAGCCCCTCGCGATCGACGGTGAGGTCGCCTGGCTCGTCCCGCCGCTCAGCCTGCCGGTGCGCCCTGCGGCCGCGCAGCCGCTGCGCGCCCTGGACGTCGCCGCTGCCGACGCCATCCGGTTGTTCGTCGACCGCGCGCACGCGGTCACGCCGCGTTTCGCCCTCACCGACGCCAACGCGGCGGCCGTTGCGGGCATCTGCGCGCGGCTCGACGGCCTGCCGCTCGCGATCGAGTTGGCCGCCGCCATGGTCGCGGCGCTCGATGTCGAAACGCTCGTCACGCGACTCGATGACGCGGTCGGCCTCCTCTCGCGTTCCCGCCGCGGCACCGAGGACCGGCACCGCACCCTCCGCGCCGTGCTCGACTGGAGCTACGACCTGCTGGCGGACCCGGAGCGCCAGCTGCTGCGTCGCCTTGCCGTGTTCCGCGGCGCGATCCCGCTCGACGCCATCGAGTTCGTGTGCGGCTACGGTGACGTGGTGACCGCGCTCGGGCGGTTGGTCGAACACTCGCTGGTGGAGGTGCGCGACGACGACGGGGAGGCACGCTATCGTCTCCTCGAGACGGTGCGGCAATACGCTGCGGCGCTGCGGGCCGGCACCGCGGACGATGCGCGCACGCGTCGCCGGCACGCCGAGTGGGTCGCGCGCGAGGCCACGACCGCGGTCGACCTGTTCTTCAGCCCGGCGCGCGGTCGCACGGTGCTGCGCTTCCGCGGCGTGATCGACGAGATCCGCACGGCACTCGCATGGGCGACGGACGAGGGCGGCGACATCGCGCTGGCGCTGCACATCACCGGCGCCCTCGGCTGGTTCTGGATCTCCGGCGTCTCGTGGGACGAGGCGATCGCCCTCGTGGACCGCAGCCTCGCCGCTGCGGACGCCCAAGGCATCGCGGACGAGGCGCGGCCGGTACCCGAGCGCATCGCCCTCGGCCAGTCGTTCTATCCGCGCATCGGGCTGGCGTTCTTCGCGGGCGACCCCGCCCGCATGCTCGCGCTCACGGGCCGCGCGTTGCTGCTCTGGGACTCGCTCGCCGCCACGCCGCTCGACCCGGCGCAGCGCCTCACCGCCGAGCGTGAGCGCGCACTCGCCTACCAGCTGCGGAGCCTCGCGCTCGCCTTCACCGGCGCGCCCGAGGAGGCCCGCCGCACGGCGGCGCGCTGCGTGGCGACCGCCGAGGCGTCCGGAGACCGCTGGCTCTTCGCGGTCATGCGCATCCGTCGCGCCCTGGCCCTGCTCTACGTGGGCGACCACGCCGACGCCGCACGGGAGTACGCCGGCGGCGCCGAGGCACTCCGCGCGATGGGGGAGTCGTGGTTCCTCTCGCTCGCACTCGAAGGCATGGCCGTGAACGCGCTCATCGTCGGCGACCTGCCGCAGGCGATGCTGCACGGGGTGGACAGCATCGAAGTGCTGCGCGACGAACCCGACGCCTGGTTCGTCTCGCGTTCGCTCGACGCGCTGGCGACGATCATCGCCGCCGCCGCGGGCGGGCGCAGCGTGCTCGCCGGCGACGACGCGGCGGTCATCGCCGCGCAATGGCTCGGCACCGCGGAGGCGCTGCGGTTGCGCTGTGGCGCGGGCATCATCGGCCCCGATGTGGAACGACACGAACAGACCACCGCCGCGCTGCGCACGCGACTCGGGACGACGCGATTCGCCGCGGAGGTCGAGACCGGCAGGACGCGGTCGCTCGAGGACGTGTTCACGACGTTGCCGGGGATGGCGGCCCGGCTGGGCGTCGCACCGGACGGCGCCACGGGGGAGTACCCTGCCGCCGCGGTGCCGGCGCCCGTGATCGGACCCCCGCGACTCGCGATCGACCTGTGCGGTCCGTTCGCGGTCCGACGCGACGGCGCATCGCTGGGGCCCGGCAGGCTGCCGAGCGGCAAGGCGCGCGAGATCCTCCTCTTCCTGCTCATCCACGAATCGTCGACGAAGGAGCAGATCGGACTCGCCATCTGGCCTGACGCCTCGCCCGCGCAGGTGAAGAACCTGTTCCACGTCGCCCTGCACGGATTGCGGCAGCAACTCGGCCCGGAGCGCTGGATCACCTTCGAACGCGGCGTGTACCGTGTCGACCGTGCGCCCGCACCCGGCGCGCAACTCGAGTGCGACCTCGACCTCGTGACCGCCGCCGCGACGCGCATCCGCCAGGCCGCGCGTCGTCGCGAACGCTGGAGTCCCGAGCGCTTGGACGCCGAGCACGCGGTGCTGGCCCGCGTGCACGGTGCACTCGCCGAAGGCAGCCCGGCGGGAGATTGGCTGGTGGCGGCCCAGGATCGCGTGCATCTGCTTTGGTGCGATGCCATGGAAGGTCTGGCGTCGCTCGAGCGCGTCGCCGAGCGGCACGCGGAGGTGGTCGCGCGCTGCGAGGCGCTGCTGGAACGCGAGCCGTTCCGGGAGTCGGCGCTGCGGACCCTGCTGGAATCACTCGAGGCACTCGGCGAACCCGCTCGCGCCCTCAAGCGCTACGAGCGGTTCGAACGCCTGCTGCGCGAGGAACTGCAGTCACGACCGGCGGCGGAGAGCCGGGTGATCGCCGAGCGCTTGCGACGGTAACCGGCGCCTCCCCAGATCAGCGACGATCGGCTGACCACGGCGGGGGCGACTTCCGCCCGCCGGCGCTCGCCGCGGCGGCGAGGAGCCGGCGGAACGTCGGACACTCAAGGTGACTCGCCGCCCCACAGCGCGCCGCATGGCGCAGCCCGTCGCGCATCGACGTGAGCTGTCGGATGCGCAGGTCCAGTTCATCCGCGCGACGATCGAGGAGCGCTCGGTCGATGCGCGGCGGACCTTCACCCGAGAGCATCTCGGCGATCTCCGCGAGGGCGAGCCCGGCCGCCCGCCCGAGGGCGATGAGCGAGAGACGTTCGAGGACGTCCGGCGCGAACGTCCGCCGGGCCCCGACGCGACCGGTCGATCGGAGCAGCCCCTTCGCTTCGTAGAAGCGCAGCGCTGACGCGCGCACGCCGGACAACCGCGCGACCTCTGCGATATCCACCCTCGCCCCCTTGACCTCAAGTCGACTTCACGTTGTAGACTGGCTCGCGTACCACCGACGCAGCGACTGGTGCGTCAACCGACACCGCGACCGACGGAGCACCGCGTGACCCACTGGACAGCCTGGACACACTGGACACACATCGCCACCATCGGCGCCGTGGCCACCGGCACCATGGACCTCTGGGGCTACGCACGCGCGCCCATCTTCGGTCTCCCGCGCGCCGACTACCGCCTCATCGGACGCTGGTTCGCGTACCTGCTGCGTGGACGGTTCGTACACCCCGCCATCGCGGCGTCAGCCCCCCTTCCGTACGAGCACGCGATCGGCTGGATGGCCCACTATGGCGTCGGCTTCACGTTCGCGGCACTGATGGTCCACGTCGGCGGCGCCACCTGGCTCGCCACACCGACCGTGGGCCCGGCACTCACGCTCGGACTGCTCACCGTCCTCGCCCCATTCCTCGTGCTGCAGCCGGGCATGGGCGCTGGCATCGCCGGATCGCGCACGCCCAATCCACGCGTCGTGCGCCTGCAGAGCATCCTCACCCACCTCGTCTTCGGATTCGGACTCTACCTCGGCGCGCAGATCGCCGCCGCGGTGCTCCCGGTCGGCGCTTGAGCGCCGACGCCACCTCCATCCCACACGCCCATGCGCATTCCCGCCCGGTTCGCCCCACTCGTCTTCAGTGCCCTGCTGTCCGCCATCATGGTCGCCATCGTCTCCGGCTTCGTGCAGTTCACGGCCCAGGGCTGGCATCAGGGATTCGTCAGCACCTGGCTGCGCAACTGCGCGACGACTTGGCCGGTGGCATTCCCCACCGTCGCCGTGGTCGCGCCGCTGGTGCGACGGGTGGTCGCGCGGGTCACGGTCTGACCCGCGCGTACGCGGCGGATCGCCCACTCGGCGACGACCGCGTTGATCACCCAGCCCGCCCCCATCATCACGCCGCGAGCCAGCTCGTCGGGCGCACGCTCCATCAGGACGAACCACGGCAGGTGCGTGAGCACCTGTGTGCCGGCGCCGAGGCCGAGCGCGTACGCGCGGATCATCCACTCCCCGTGCACCGCAAAGGCGCGCCGCTGGATCGCGCGCAGACCCAGCGCGAGGAAGGCGAGCATCGCGACGCCGACGACCATGCGTTCCACGAACACCATCCATCCGTCGCCCGCCGGCCAGGGATACGTCAGGGTCATCCACAACCCAGTGGCGGCCACGAGGGCACCCATGGGCAGCAGCAGACGACCGGCCATCCGATGCCAGCCCGCCCGCCGGCGTCGCAGCGTCGTCGAGAACTGCAGCGCGCCCGCGATGCTGTACAGGACGGCGGCGGGGAGATGGAGCAGTATCGGCCACGGCGCATGCACGAAGCGCGCATTCTCCGGCGTCACCGCCACTCCGCCGATCAACTGCCCGACACGCACCGAGCCCGCGATGGCGGGCACGACACTCAGGGCGATCAATCCGGCGACGATCCAGCGATCCCGCGTCGAGTTCTGCATGGGAGGATTCCGGTTGGGGTCAACGATGGGTGTCGGCGCGGCGATTGAAGCGAAACGTCGCGAGGAGCTGCACGTCCCGCCGTGGGTCTCGGGCACCGTCACGCGCGTCGGCCGCGAAGGCGCTCAGGTAGTGGCGGGCCTCGAGGCGCAGTCCGATCCTCCCCATGCCGAGTTCACCTCCCACACTGCCATAGCCAGCGATCGTCGACGGCAACGACCCGGCGCGCCCGGCGCCGTCATAGCGGCGCGCACCCGCCCCGGCACCGACGAACGGGCTGAGCTGCAGGCGTCCGCCCTGCACCCAACCCTCGGGACGCACCTCGAGACCGAAGTCGACGGTATACGCGTGCAGCGTGGGTTCACCGGCGGTCACGAGGTCTCGGCTCTTGGCCCAGCCGAGCGTGGTGACCAGCGCCAACGAAGGATCCGGCAGCCAGGCGACCTGTGCGGCCGTAAGGTGCCCCCGCGCGATCGATCGGTTGAACTCCGCGACCGGCAGCATCGCCCCGCTCGCCACGCGGACCTCCCAGCGCCGGGGGCTCACCTGGGCGCGCAGTGCGACAGGCAGCGCGGCCGTGAGCACGGCGATCAGACCGGCGATCAGTACGGCAAGCAGGATGGCGGGCGGTACGGCGGGCAGTGCAAGCGCCAGCGGTGCCAAAGGGGTGCCACGTGGCCGCGCAGCGAGACGGTATTCCATGGAAGGTGACCTCGGATGAAGGGGCAGCAGCGGACGACGTGGACCCTTCCACTCGGCCGGCCCCGGTATTAGTGTACAACGTACACTGTTTGAGTGTACGATATACACAGTTTCGAACTTGTCAAGCCCTACACCCGGATCCCCGCATGCCCCGCAAGAAGAGCCCTCCCGCCGCAGCCACGCGCGCCGGCAGCGACCGGCGCGTGCTCCGGCACGACGACGTCATGGCGGCCGCCGCCCGGCCTGACCCGGAGTTGCAGCGCCGGAGCCAGTTGCTCTGGGAGGAGCGCGCACCCGCGACGCGAGGCCCGAAGGCCGCGCTCGCGCCCGACGATGTCGTGCAGGCCGCCATCGCGATCGCCGACGCCGAAGGCCTGGGCGCGGTGACCATGCATGCCGTGGCGGCACGCGTGGGTTTCACGACGATGGCGCTCTACCGCTACTTCCCCAACAAGGAGACACTGCTCGACGCCGTCATCGATGCCGGCACCGGGCGTCCCCCGGCCTTCCGCTCGCCACGCGACGACTGGCGCAGCGAAGTCGCGCGCTGGTCCCATGCCAAGCGCCGCATGCTCTGCGCGCGGCCCTGGCTCGCCGAACTCCCCTTCGTCGCCGCCCCGCATGGCCCCAACTGGTTGCTCTGGCTCGAAGCGCTCGCGAACTCCTTCACGCGCACCGGGCTGGAGCCGGCGGACGTCGGGCAGATGATCAGCGTGATCGACGGCTACACACGGGGCGCGTCGGACACCGCCGTCTCGCTTGCGCGCGCGGAGGCGCGCGGCGTCTCAGCCGCCGAATGGGCGGCGGGGGTCGGGGCGGACCTGGGTCGGGCGATCGGCGACCCACGATTCCCGTGCTTCGCCGCCATCATCACGACCCCGGCGAGCGGGACCCCCAAATCGCTGGAGGAGTCGTTCGACTTCGGTCTGCAGCGGGTGCTCGACGGGATCGGGCTCTACATCGCGGAGGTCACTGCCGCCGGAACTGCAAGGTGAGCAGCCGGGGCGGCGCGCCTGCGTCCGCCTCGTGCCACCACTCCTCCAATCGTTCCAACCGCAGTCCCGCCGCCTCGGCCGCGTCGAGGAACTCGCTCACGTGGTGCACGAACGCCGGTACGCGGACCTCCTCGCCGTCGGCCGCAGTGAAGTGCGCCTGCCCACCGCGGTACTGCCGCGCCGGGTGCAGTTCGCTCACCGCCAGCAATGCCCCGGCGCGCGCGACGCGTGCGGCCTCACGGAACACCGACCGCAGGTCCGCGAGATGCTCCAGCACGAGGTTGAAGCTCACGAGATCGGCCGTCGCGTCGGGCAGCGCCCACGGCGCGGCGAGATCCTGCTCGGCGAACCGGATGTGCGCGGCGGTGTGCTTCGCACGCGCTGCGGCGAGCATCGCCGGGGAGAAGTCGAGCGCGTGGAGCAGCGTCGCCCGCTCGGCGAAGAATCCGGTGTTCTTCCCCGTGCCGCAGCCCGCCTCCACCGCCACGGCCACCCGTCGCGAGGCATGCAGGCGCCGCGTGACCTCGGCATCGAGGTCACGCGTGCGGTTCACGTCGTGGTCGTAGCTGGCTGCCCAACGGTCGTACGCGCGATCGATCGCCACGGCAGGGGGCCTCAACCGGGTCCAGGGAACACCCACGCGCAGCGGAATCTAGCGCGTCGGCGGCAACGTCACCGGCACGAGGTTGCTGTCATCCTCCTCCTCCACCCAGTCGAGGACGTGGCGTGGATCGATGCCCGCGAGGTCCGGCTTGCCGGCCACGTCGAACACCAGCGTCTGCCGCCCGCTCCGGATGCGCCGACGCTCCAGCACCAGCGGCGCGAGTCGTTCCGCCGCTCCACTCGGCGCCTGCGCGAAGACCCCGACGTCGATCCACTCGTCCAACGGCACCTCCCGCTCGGTCCCGCTGCTGTCGGCGACGACTTTGCGTGCCCGCGCCTCGAGCGTGACGCGCCAGCGACCGTCGCCGAGCGGTTCCGCCCGCGCCCGCTCCGCCTCGAACTCCCAGAAGGTGTTCACCTCGAAGAGGTCATGCAGCAGCGGATGGAGCGAATCCGGGATGGCCGTGCGCAGTTCGCGGTAGAGGTCGAGCGTGGTCGCCAACGGGGCATCCGCCTGCCGGTGCCGCTCACGCAGACGGCGCAGGGCGAGATTCACCCGATCGGCACCCGCATACTCGCTCAGGGCATGCAGCGCGAACGGGCCCTTCCGGTAGCTGAGATAGGGATCCAGGCCGCGCAGCAGGGGTTCGCCACGGCGGATCGGCGGATACACGTGCGGCTGCCGCATGAACGTGAGCAGGCGGCGGACCTGCGCCTCGCCGCGCTCGCGGCGGATGACCTGCATGGCATAGTACCACGCCAGCGACTCCGACATGATCGGAATCCCCTCGACGTAGGCGTACGGCACGCCCCATTCGTGCCCCATCTCGTGCGCGACGACCGCGAACGGCAGGTCGAGGCTTCCCGGACGCTCATGCGGCTGCCAGAGCGGGAACCCCTCGCCGTGGGAGATGACACTGGGGTCGGCATGCATGCCGGTGCCGCGTGGCGGACGCTCCACCACGGTGAGGTGATCGTACGGGTACGGTCCGAACAACTCCGTGTAGGTGGCGATCGACGCATGAACACTGCGCTCCATGCGCTCCAGATGCGCGTCACGCGCCGGATTGTGGTACATCCGCACCTCGACACCACCGGCCCGGGAGCGGCGCACGGCATAGCGCGCGGCGGTGATGATGTACTCCTCCCCGATCGGCGCCGACGTCGCGAAGTGCACATAGCGCCGTCCGTTCTCCGTCCAGCTGCGACGCAGGGCGCCGGGCGCGACGGCGACGAGATCCTCGGGCGTGCCGATGGTCGCGTCGAACATGGCACCACGACCGCGGGCGACCCACTCGCGTTCGTCGTAGAGCGACGGGATCAACGGCCGCGTCGGCAACCCGAACTGCCGTCGGGCGCTCGCGCTCGAGACCTCGCGGAGCCGCTGGTACCCGATCAGCGGCAACCACGCACTCTGGAACGCCGTCCCGTTCGGCAGGATGGCCTGGTCGGCCCCACTCTCGCGGAACCCGCGTGCCGCCGCCCGCACCGTGAAGGTGAGCTCGGCGCTGTCGCCCGGCGCCAACGGCGCCGAGAGCGGGATGATCGCGTGTCCCAGCGCCGCGTCGACGCTTGCCGGCACATCGACGCCGCGCAGCATCAGTCCCTGCGTCTCCACGCGCCGGGCCATCGCCACGTGCAGGGTATCCACCGCGACACCCGTGCGGTTCACCAGCCGGTAGCTGCCCCGGATCTCCGCCGACCGGGTCTCCGGGTGGATCTCGATCCGCAACGAGGTCGCGGCGATGACGGGCTGCGGGGTCGCGGCGAAGCCGGCGTAGCGTCGCTCGTACTCCACCGCATCCCGCGTGAGCTGCTCCGCGTTCTCGTACGCGTGGAGCACGTTGGTGTTGTAGAACACGTAGCCGCCCGTCCCAAGCACCGCGACGGCCGCGGCCGTCGCGACCCGCATCGTCGCCGGTGTCCGGCGCGCGCGCGCGAGCGCCAGCCGCGCGCGCCAAGTGTCGTCCCGGCTCCGCCGCCACAGCAGCCGCGCGACGACGGCGAGCAGCACTGCCCACGCGGCCCAGTACGCCTTGAACCAGAACCATGGTGCCAACGACACGCCGAAGCCCCGCAACTCCGTGTAGTCCCAGAACGGCCCCGCACCGTAGATCAGCAGGTTGTGCTCGAGTCCGAAGACCGGGGCCAGCGTGATCATGACGTACGCCGCCACGGCCACCAGATGGCCGAGGTACTTCTGGTTCACCACGACGTGCAACGCGAGCGCCAGCATCGCGAACAGCAGGTACTCGGGCAACTGCAGGCCGAAGAGGGCGATCACATAGAGCCCCCACTCGAACTGCGAGTAGTCGAGGATCCGCTGGGCCAGCACCGCGGCACCCAGTTGCATCGTCGTGAACGCCACGAGTACGGCCGCCAGGCCGAGGAACTTGCCGAGCACGCCGACCCACTCCGAACCGGGCATCGCGTCCGTCACGTCGCTCAAGCCCGCATCGCGCTCACGCCAGAGGAGCTCGCCGGCGAAGTAGATCAGCAGCATCGGCACGATCACCCAGCGGCTCATCTCGGCCGACACCGGCGCGGTCAGCTCCTCCAGCACCTGCACCGTCGTCGGGATCAACGGCACGCCGTCGAGACTCATCTGGTCGAGGACCACCAGCACCGTGAGCAGCGGGATGCCGATCAACATCGCCAGTCCGGGGCGACTCGTCGCGACGGCGCGGAACGAAGCCGACGCGATCGCGAGGGTCTGGCGGCATTGGCCGATGACGCCGAACTGTCGCCGGGCCCGCGGCACGACGATCGGCGTGGTCGCAACGGCCCGCATCGCGGCCTCGTCCGTGCCGGCCGGCTCCGACGCGGCACGGCGACGGCGCCAGCGCGCCACCCAACCTCCGCCGCTGCGATGGGCGAACCGGAACGTCGCGTACGTCCATGCACACACCGCGGCCGCGACACCCAGCCAGGCGAGTCGATTCTCCAGCAAGCGTCCCTCGAGCGCGAGCATCCGCCAACGCTTCTCGTACGCCGTCCACAGGTGCGAGAGGTCCGAGAGGATGAACTGGACGCCGATGGGATCGAACAGCCGCGCGAGATCCAGGCGCCCCTGCTGGAAGAGGAAGATCCCGAGGATGAACGACAGGAAGAGTAGGCTCACCGAGCCGATGTAGGCCGACATGGGACGGCCGCTGCGCACCGATACCGCGAACTGCACGGCGGTCGCGACGATCAGGTTGGGGAGCGCGATGTAGCAGAACGCGGTGAGGTAGGTCGCTGCGCGGAAGGGGCCGACCATCCCGGGGTCGACGCCGGGTGCGTAGACACTCACGATGATCCCGAGCTGCACGGTGAGCTGCGCGAGCACGTTGATGCTGAGGGCCGCGAGGAAGCGGCCGCCCAGGTACTGCCACCGCGTCACCGGCGTCGTGAAGGCCAGCGGGGCCATGCCGGACGCGATATCGCGAGCGCCCGCGTCACCCGCCACCGCCGCACCGAACAGCAACCAGGCCAGCGAGCCCACCACCGTGCTCTTGGCCACGGCGAACGACGAGTTGATGAAGAACTCGTCGTGGAGCGCAACCGACAGCGACCCATCGCGCGCGAGCAGGAACCCGATGACGAACATCGCCGCCAGCAGCACCCACGGGAACGCCCGTCGCAGCTGGTACGCGAGCTCGAAGCGATAGATCGCCCAGAGCTTCATCGGCCGCCCCCGTCCGCCGACGCGCGACGCCCGATGCGACCGGCCAGCGCGGCGAAGTACACATCCTCGAGGTCCGGTTCCGCCGTCTCCCAACCCGGGCCCGGGGAGGTCGCGGCGTGTACGCGCACCAGCGTCCGCCCGGCCAGCAACTTGGTCGAGATCACCGCCTGCTCCCGCTGCACCGCCGCGAGCTCCGTCTTGGCGATGACGCGCCGCCAGACCTGGCCTCCGAGGTCGGCTACCGCCCGCAGTGGTTCGGCTTCCAGCAGGATCTCGCCTTGGTCGATGATCGCCATCCGCGTACAGAGTTCGCTCACGTCGTCCACGATGTGCGTGGAGAGCAGCACCACCGCACGCTCCCCCAGCTCGCTGAGCAGGTTGAGGAAGCGGACCCGCTCGGCGGGATCCAGGCCCGCCGTGGGTTCGTCGACGATGAGCAGCGTGGGCTCGCCGAGCAGCGCCACGGCGACCCCGAAACGCTGCCGCATGCCGCCCGAGTAGCCACCGAGTTTCTGCCGGCGCACGTCCCAGAGGTTCACTTGCTTGAGCAACGCGTGCACGACCTCGCGCCGCGCCGCTCGTTCCGTGATCCCCTTGAGCAGCGCGAAGTGGTCGAGCATCGCCTCGGCGCTGATGTTCGGGTACACCCCGAACTCCTGCGGCAGGTAGCCGAGGGTCTGCCGCACGGCGTCCTTCTGCGTGAGGACATCGATCTCGCCGAGCCGGACGCTGCCGGCATCGGCGTCCTGCAGCGTGGCGAGGATCCGCATGAGCGTGGACTTGCCGGCGCCGTTGGGGCCGAGCAGCCCGTACATGCCGAAGGGGATGGTCAGCGAGACGTGCTTGAGGGCCTGCACTCCGTTGGGATAGGCCTTTGCGACATCGCGGATATGCAGCTCCATCGGGCACCCGGGCAGAGGAGGGACCCGCCGAGGCAGCGGGTGGTGCCAAGTACTTTATGCCATCAAGTGGCCAGCGTCAACCGTCCACACCGCCCATGCACTTGCCCCAGATGCCGTGCCGGCGCAACCCGATGGTCACGGCCGCCGGGTGATCCTGGTGATCTCGACGATGCTGCCGACCATGTGGATGCACGCGACGTCCCGGAGCAGCCGCGCCTCGACGGTGACGCGCAGGCCATCCGCACGGAAGTCCGCGGGCAGCGATGCGTGTGGATCGAGCACGCGCCCGTCCTGGAGCTGCACCGCCCAGAACCCGCCTTCGATGCCGTACCAACGGACGGTGCCGGGCACCCCGCGCTCGAGTTCGAGTCGCTCGACCTCCTCGACCGGCAGCGGCAGGGTGGACGCGTCGCAGCCAGTCAGGAGCAGCAGCGCCAATGAAGTCGTGAGCAGTTGGATGCGAGTGCGCATGGGAGCCTCCTCTTGGCCAATCTACCCCGGTGCGACACGTGCCGTAACGCAGTTCACGCGTCATCCATTCGGGGCTGCCGGCGCGCACCGCCGGGCCGCGTGCCCCATGGATCAGAGCACGGCCTTCGGCACGATGCGACGCCACCAGACCGCGAACCGCTTGCCCCAACCGACCTCGCCGTCCGGGTTGAAGTCCGCGGTGGTGCGCCAGGCGTTCTCCGGCTGCATGTCGGTCTCCATCGCCTGCGCGAGTGCCTTCGCCACTCGCACATCGTGGATCACCGCCAGGCACTCGGTGTTCAGGTTTGCGCTGCGCGGGTCGAGGTTGAAGGTCCCGATCACGGCGACCTCGTCATCGACCACCATCGATTTCGCGTGCAGGCCGAACACCGGCTCGTGCGTGAGCGTCGAGGCGAGCGCACCGGTCATGACCTCGCGGCGCACCGCGGCGTCGGGACGGAACTCGTACAGTTCGATGCCGATCGCGAGCAGCGCCGCGCGGTCCCGCTGGTAGCCGCTGAACGCCTCGAGGTTGTCGGTGGCCGCGAGGCTGTTGGTCAGGATGCGCACCCGCACCCCACGGTCCACTGCCGCCTTGAACAACTCCTGGCTCACGGCTGTCGTCACCAGGTAGGGCGACTGGATCGTGACCGAACGCCGCGCCGCGCGGATCAGGCGGAGGAGCTCGTCCGTGCTCGCCCCGCCGCCGCCGAGCCCCGCACGACCGTCGTTCTTGCCGGGCGCGTCCGTGACGAAGCGCACGCTGTCCGACCACACGAGGGCACCGGACGCCTGGATGCGCTCGAAGGCCGCCGGGACCTCGCGGATGCGCGCACGCACCTGCGGCCAGAAGTTCCGCGGATCACAGGCGTAGTCATGCAGGAAGCGGTACGCGGTCGCCGTGTCGATCGGCGCGACGTCCGGCCGCACCAGGCGCGCCACCGGGACCGAGAGCGAGTCCGACCAGAAGGTCTCGAACGATCGCTGCACGTCCGCCGCGGCCCCACCCAGCAGGAGCACGTCCCGATCGCGGAAGTTGTACTCGTGGTCGTAGTCGAAGTACTCGTCGGCGATGTTGCGGCCACCGGTGATCACGACCCGGCCGTCGACGATGAACGTCTTGTTGTGCATCCGCTGGTTGAACCCGCGGAAGTCGGTCGCGAGGTTGAACATCTTCGACGGCAGCTTCTTCCCGATGTTGGTCGTCGGGTTGTAGAGCCGGATCTCGAAGTTCGGGTGCGCATCGAGCGCGAGCAGTGCCTCGGCGTCGGCCGCCACCATGAAGTCGTCGACGAGCAGACGCACGCGCACCCCGCGCGCCGCCGCGCGCAGCAGGTAGTCGACGGCGATGAGGCCGACGTTGTCGGCCGTGAAGATGAAGTACTGGACGTCGATCCGCTCCTCCGCCGCGTCGCTCAGCCACGCGCGCGCGACCATCGAGACGTCTCCCTCCTCGAGGGTGTAGACCCCGGTGCGGCGTCGCATGAGCGAGTCCACCGGCGCCAGATGCTGCGAGAGGCTCTGCCGTCCCCGTTGGACCTCGGCGCAGAACGCCGGGTCGGCCGCGACCGGCCGCGCGGTTGCGGGGATCGCATCCGGTTCGCACGCAGTGAGAGCGAGGAGCGCGGCGAGGATGACGCGCGCGCGGCCGATCCGGCCAGTCGGGTGGGGCATACGGGAGGTCGTCAACGGACGTGGAAGGGGTCGCGGGTTCTCCGGGGACAGACGTTCCCCGTTCTCGACCCGTCACGCGAAGACCCCTGCGCTGCGTATCTTCCGCGCATGTCCTCCCCCACCCCGCCTTTCGACGCCTTGGGCGGTGAGCCCGGCGTCCGCACCCTCGTGGACCGCTTCTACGATCTCATGGACTCGGCCCCGGAGGCCGCGGACATCCGCCGCTTGCACGCCGCGTCGCTGAAACGCTCCCGTGAGAAGCTCTTCGAGTACCTCACGGGATGGACCGGGGGGCCGCCGCTGTACGAGTCCAAGTACGGGCACCCTCGGCTGCGGCAGCGGCACATGCCCTTCGCCATCGGGACCCGCGAGCGCGACCAGTGGCTGTGGTGCATGGACCGCGCGCTCGCCGAGCATGCGATGCCGGACGAGACACGTGAGTTCCTCCGGGTGCGACTGCGACAGCTCGCCGACTTCATGCGGAACCAGCCCGACGAGCCGGTGCGCGGCCTCCCGATCGCCGAGGGCTGAGCGGCGTCAATCGCGCGGTCGCTCCGGCGTCGCCGACGGCAGGGTCCGCAGGAGTGGGAGGACGTCCCGTGTGTAGAAGGGTTCCTCGGTCCCCCAGAACACATAGTCGAGCCGCAAGCGCCCGCGCGCGAACGCCAACAGGTCCGCGGCGGTCACGGGCTGGCCGGTCGCAGGGTCGATCTCCTGCAGGTTGCCGTCCTGCACCGCCATCGCGGCGATCACGCCTGCAGGGCGCGCGGCCACCAGCGCGAGGCTGTGGTTCTGCTGCCCACGTCGATGCGGCAGGATGTCCGGTCCGCCGACGCCGAACCCGACGCGCGCCGCGTCGGCGTACAGGGTGCGCAGGTAGCCGCGGTCGTTCCCCGGCAGCCACTCGCCCGGCATGAAGTTGGCTTACAGGACCACGCAGCTCCGGGTGAATGCGGCGCGTGCGTCGGCCGCCACTGTGCGGATGGCCGCCGCGTACGCGGAATCGGTGAAATCCACAGGCCGATGCGACGGATGGTCGAAGCTCACGGCGGTCTCGGGCAGGTTCACACCCTCGAGCCGCCCATCGAACTCCCTGGCCAACGCCTGCAGCAGGCGCAGGTACCGCGTGCGCACGGCCGGGTCCCAGCGACGCGCCACCCAACCATCGAACCGCGCCGCCTCGCCCTCGCCCTCGTACTTCCGCGCCGATCCCCCGTGGAAGCTGCTATCGGCGCGCAGGTACGCCGGCGTCAGGTCCGTCTCACCGAAGGATGCGTCCTGCACCTGGATCCACAGCCGCTTGCCGTGCCGCTCCAGCAACTCCAGTCGCGCACGGAGTTCACCGAACTCGTAACGGTCGCGCTCCGGTTCCAGCTCCCGCCACGTGAAGCGGAGCTGTGCACCCGCCAGGGTTGGATGCGCGAGGAACGACGGTTCCTCGATCCGTGCGCGCGCCGCGCCGAAGTAGATGAAATGCCGTGGAGCGTCACCTGGACGCACACAGGGCACGGCGAGTGACGCCGCCGAGAAGAGGAACGACCAGCCGCGCCGCGTCAGCAGCCGCCGCAACGCCCGAGTCACGACGCGGCGGGCTTGGGCACGTCGTAGATCAGCTCCGCGAACCCCGTCCCGATCGCGCGCGCGGAGCGCAGCCGGAGCGGCGGCACGGTGATGCGGCGCGGCAGGAGCGGCGCGCCCTTGCCCAGCGTCACCGACGCCACGGTGACGATCAGCTCGTCGAGCAAGCCTGCGTCGTGGAACTGCCCGACGAGTTCCCCACCACCGACCACCCAGAGGTTCTTCCCCCCAGCGGCCGCGCGCATCTCCTCATACACGGGGCGGACATCACCGCGCACGAACCGCACGTCCGCGCCCGGCGGCGTGCGCCACTGCCGTGTCGTGAACACCCAGGTCGGCTGCACGTACGGCCACGGTCCGGGATGATCCGCCCCGGGTTCGATGATGTGCTTCATCATCCACGCGTAGGTGGCGGACCCCATCGCCAGCGCGCCGACCTGCTGGATGAACTCGAGGTACCCGTCGGGCTCGACGTCCCCGCAAGTGTACAGCCAGTCGATCGAATGCCGCTCATCCGCCAGGAATCCATCGAGCGAGGCGGCCGTGTAGAACTGCGTCTTCATGCGTCCCTCCGGGAGTCAACCCAATATCCCGTCCGGCACGATCCATGGGCAACCCACCGCGCGTCCGCACCTGGACGGCGACACCGGACCGAGCGCTCGGCAGGCGCCGCCGCGACCGATTAGACTCCGAGCACCCTCCCACTCCTGCCCATGTCCGTCGTCGCTGACTTCATGAACCTCCTCGAGCTGGAACCGCTCGAGCACAACATCTACCGCGGGGCCAACCGGGACGTCGGCACCGGGCGCGTGTACGGCGGCCAGGTGTTCGCCCAGGCCCTCGTCGCCGCCCGACGGACGGTGGGCGAAGGGCGTGAGACCCATTCGGTGCACGGGTACTTCCTCCGCGAAGGCGACTTCCGCGCTCCGATCGTGTACTTCGTCGACCGCCCGCGCGACGGCCGCAGCTTCACGAGCCGCCGCGTCACGGCGATCCAGCACGGCGAGGCGATCTTCCACCTCTCCGCCTCGTTCCACATCGAGGAGCCCGGACTCGACCATCAACTCGGCATGCCGAGCGTTCCCGCTCCCGAGACGCTCACCAACGAACTCGACACCATCCGCGCGCGTGCGGACCGCATCCCCGAGCCGCTCCGCGGCATCCTCACGCAGGATCGGCCGCTCGACGTGCGGCCCATCGTCCCGGCGGACCCCTTCCGCGCGCCGCAGGCCGGACCTGCCGAGGATGCGCGGCGGCAGGTCTGGTTCCGCGTCACCGAACGGATCGGCGATTCACCGATGCTGCACCAGGCGGTGCTCGCCTACGCCTCGGATTATGGTTTCCTGCCCACCGCGCTGATCCCGCACGGCATCGGCTTCCGGGATCCGCGCCTGTTCATCGCCTCGCTCGACCACACCATCTGGTTCCATCGGCCGTTCCGTGCGGACGAGTGGCTGCTCTACACCTGCGATGCGCCGTCGGCGTTCGGGGCGCGGGGCTTCGTGCGCGGCGCGGTCTACACCCAGAGCGGCGTCATGGTCGCCTCCGTCGCGCAGGAGGGCCTCATGCGCCTGCGCGAGGACACGCCATGAGCGCAGCGGCACTCGCTGGGCACTGAGATGCGACGCAGCGCCCGGCTGGCGTTCGTGGTGTTCCTCGCCACGTGGATCCCGCTCACCGTGTGGCGCGGCCTTGCCTTCGGCCGCACCTTCCGCATCGGCGCAGGCGCCGATCACTCGGCCGGCCCGCTCATCGAGGGCATGATCCAGATCGGCGCCGTCATGTTCGCGCCGGCACTCTTCGCCGCGCTCATCGCATTCGCGCTCGCCGCGTGGCAGGACGAGCGCCGGGCCGCCCGCCGGCGCTAAGGCGCTACGGTACGCCCTCGCGTCGACCGTACCTTCGCCGCCGACGCATCCGCCCCGGCGACGGAGCCGAGCCGCCCACCGCTCAGGGTGTGGATCACGCCGAAGTGGTTGAGCAGGCTGAGCAAGAACAGGATCACGACCGCCGAGAGCACGAACTTCGGCAGCGCCGTGGGCGGCTCGGGATAGCGCACCTGCAGGGAGCTGCCCGCGTTGGCCGGGATGGTCGCGACCTTGGTCAACGAGCCACCGAACGGCACGTTCATCTGCACGCGTCCATTCACGGCCCATCCGTTCGCGTCGAGGATCGGCCCGAGGTTGCGCTGCCGCAGCTTGAGCCAGGCGATGAGCATCGAGGGAGTCGAGATCAGCAGCAGGATCCCGCCGACGGCGAGCACGACCTTCCAGAACGGGAGCGCGAGGATACCCAGCAGCCCGCCGACGATCGTCGCGAGCAGCGTCCCGATGGCACCGAACGCCACTCCCAGCGCAGCCACGGTGCCCACGTCGATCTTCTTCGGTTCCGCCAACTTCGTGTCGGCGTGGGCGACGGCCTCGGCCCCGCCGGCCAACCGCGCATCGGCCGCCGCCTCTCCCGCCGCCGCACGTTTGGCCACCATCTCCTCCACCAATCGCACGGCCTTCTTGTAGGGTGACCAGAACGCCTGGCGGATGCTGATCGGATTCTCGATCACCTTGGTGATGGTCGCATCCCAGTCGCGCCCCTGCCGGTCGTAGAAGACGCCGTTGCGACCCACCATGAGGTTGTCGCTGTCACCGTCGGTGAACGCCGCCGCGATGGTCATCGTCTCGCCGGGCCGCGCCAGGTCGCAGTAGGCCAGATAACTCTTCGCGAGACCGGCCAGCGCCGCGTGCTTGCCGGCGTCATCCACGCGGACGCAGAGGTCGCAGCTCCGCCCATCGAGGAAGAGCGTGCCCACCTGGAACACCGCCGGCCGCTCCCGCGAGTAGAAGTCCCGGAACGCCACGAAGTTGTTGAGCAGCTGGAACAGGTCGCGATGGTATCGGGCGAGGCGTTCCACGGCGGCGATGGCACTCATCTCCGGTTCGCGCGCTGCGTCCTGCGCCACCAGCGCCGTGAGAGCCGCGCGCCCGCCGCCCGCAAGCAGCCCGCGCACCCCCGCAATGCCGAGGGATTCCAGATCGGGGGCGGCCTTCCGGGCCGCCCACGCCTCGTGCGCGGCGAGCTTGGCCTTGAGGGTCTCCCACTGCGCTTCGGTGAGTTGCAGCGGGTCCCCACCGAGCAGCGGCGCCACCGTCGCCGTGCGGAAGGTCTCCACCGCAGCGGCCCAGGCGGGATTGATGCCCTCCACGGTCTCGTGCGCCTGGGAGCGCTGGGCCGCCAAGGGCAGCGGACGCCAGGCCTCGATCCGCGCCAAGGGGAAACCCGCGACCTCCTGCGCCGTGATCGAGAGGTCGCCGGCCGCGAGCTCCAGGTACTCCTCCTCGCGCCGGTTCACAGCGTTCAGCGCGCGCGCGTCGAACGCCGCGAGCCGGCAACGCGCGAAATAGTCATCGACCTTCGTCCGCACCGCGGCCAGCGCCGCCGCGGCGGCGACGGTCCTGTCGCCGAGCGGCAGGAGCGTGGAAGCGTTCGCCTCGCCTTCCTTGTACCACGCATCATAGGCCGCACAGCGCTCGAAGAACGTGTCGATCGCCGGCTGGGCGATTCCCGCCTTGCCGCTGCGGTCCTGTGTCGCGCCGGCGTTCGCCATCACCCGCTCGGCCAACGCCCTGAGCGCAGCGTCCTCGATCTGGTCCGCCGGCACCACCCCGTCGCCATTGAATCGGGTCTCGGCGAACAACTGGGCCGTCGCCATCGTGTCGGCCACGGCGATCGTGGCTTGCCCGTCTTTGCCGAGCCCGGCGAGGATCTCCCGCGCCGATGCCGCGATCGCCTTGCCCTCGGCGGTGGAGTCGTCGATCATGGCCAGCGGCAGGTCCCCGCCGCGCATGAGCGACTCCGGGTCCCGGAGCAGCCCGGTAGCCCAGCGCACCGCCGCGAGGATCTCGGGGACACGCAGACGACCGTCTCCGTCACTGTCCATGAGGCGCAGGGTCGCCGGATCGAGCTCAAGCCCCTCGACGGGGCAGGCCAGCGCGACCCAGAGCTTGGGGTCGAGCGTGTGCAGATTGAGGAGGTCGGCGCCGCGCTCCAGCGCAACCTGGTCGGAGCCGCCGGCGCGGAAGAAGCGCCAGGCGTGGGTGGAAGCGGAATCGATGGACATCGCGGGTTCGGTGACTGGTGAAGGGTCGAATCTACCCCGCTGCGCCGGACCCGGCATCCGGCCGCACGTGCGCCCCTTGCATCCATCAACGAATCTTGTTATATTGATTCATGCTCAACAGCCATCTCGAAACGCACGCGGCGTTCTTTCGCGCCCTCTCCGACCCTCGGCGCCTGCGGATCCTGGACCTCCTCCGCGGTGGCGAGCAGTGCGTCTGCGACCTGCAGGCGGCGCTCGACTGCGGGCAGTCCCTGCTCTCCTTCCATCTCAAGACCCTTCGAGACGCCGGGTTCATCGCCCAACGCCGCGAGGGTCGCTGGTCCTTCTATAGTCTCGTCCCCGCCACCTTCGAACACGCCGAACAGGCGGCCGCAGCGTATCGCGTCCCCGCCAGCGAGCGACGCAAGCTCCCGGTCGCCTGCTGCGCCTGAGCACGGCACCCAGCGTAGCACCTGTAGACGGATGAACGCGGACCCCCGAAGTGGTCCGATCCACGCAGTCCACTTCACCTCCTCCGGAGTCGTTCCATGTCCCGTTCCGCACTGCCGTCCGCACCCGTCGATGTCCACCAGATCGTCCGCGAGCGCTACGGCGCCGCCGCCACCCGCGCCGACAGCGGGGCGAGCTCGTCCTGCTGCGGCGCGTCCTGCTGCGGCACCGACGACGCGAAGGACCCCATCACGTCCGACCTGTACCACGCCGCCGAGGTCCAGGGGATCCCCGCCGCGGCGGTGCTCGCCTCGCTCGGCTGCGGGAACCCGACAGCGCTCGCCTCGCTCTCGGCGGGGGAGACCGTGCTGGACCTCGGCTCGGGCGGCGGCATCGATGTGCTCCTCTCGGCACAGCGCGTCGGTCCCACGGGCCACGTCTACGGCCTCGACATGACCGATGAGATGCTCGCGCTCGCGCGCAAGAACGCCGAGGCGGCCGAGGTGTCCAACGTGACCTTCCTCAAGGGCCAGATCGAGCACATCCCGCTGCCCGACAACTCGGTCGACGTGATCATCTCCAACTGCGTCATCAACCTCGCGGTGGACAAGCCGCAGGTGCTGCGCGAGGCATTCCGCGTGCTCAAGCCGGGTGGTCGGTTCGCGGTCAGCGACGTGGTCGTGCGCGGCGAGGTCCCGCCCGACGTGCGCAAGTCGATGGAGCTCTGGGTCGGCTGCATCGCCGGCGCCCTCGAGGAGCGGGAGTTCGTGCGCCTGCTCGGCGAAGTCGGGTTCCTGTCGCCGTCCATCGAGCCGACGCGCATCTACAAGGCGGAGGACGCCCGCGCCTTCCTGAAGGATGCTGGTCTCGACACGGACCGCATCGCAGATTCCCTCGACGGATCGTTCTGCAGTGCCTTCGTGCGGGCGATCAAACCCGGCCTGAGGTCCTGATGTCCCTGCCCACCATCCGCGCCGCACGCACGAGCGACCGCGACGCCGTGTGTGACCTGCTCCGCGCCGCCGAGTTGCCACTCGACGGCGTGCCCGACGACCTCGCGGCGTTCCTCGTCGCCGAACGGGATGCGCGGGTGGTGGGCGCCATCGGGCTCGAGCACTACGCCGAGGGTGCCCTGCTCCGCTCCGCGGTGGTGGATCCCGCGGAGCGCGGCCGCGGCGTAGGCGAGGCGCTCGTGCAGGCCCTCGTGCGCCGTGCGCAGCAGGAGCGCGTGCCGCAGCTCGTCCTGCTCACTACGACCGCGGCCGAGTGGTTCCCGCGCTTCGGCTTCCAGGTCATCGGGCGCGACGCGGTGCCAGCCAGCATCCGGCAGAGCGTCGAGTTCACGAGCGCCTGTCCCGCGTCGGCGACCGTGATGGCGCGCACACTCTGACCCGCACCGGAACACGCACGGCGGAGTCCGATCCTCACATGCACGACGTCATCGTGATCGGCGGCGGCCAAGCGGCCCTCGCGGCTGGCTTCTACCTGCGCCGCACGGGGCTGGAGTTCACGCTCGTGGATGACCAGGCGCAGCCGGGAGGTGCGTGGCGCCACGGATGGCCGAGCCTGCGGCTCTTCTCTCCGGCGCGGCACAGCTCCCTGCCCGGCTGGCTGATGCCCGACGCCGCGAACGGCATCTATCCCACCCGCGACGAGACGATCGCGTACCTCACGGAGTACGAACGCCGCTACGCACTCCCCATCCGGCGCAACGTGCGCGTGCTTGCCGTGCACACGGACGGCACGCCGGCGGCGAACGACGCGCCGGACTGGTCCCCGCTGCGCCTGGTGACCTCGCAGGGCGAGATGCACGCGCGCCACGTGATCTCGGCGACCGGGACGTGGAGCAATCCCGTCTGGCCCGAGCTGCCGGGGCGCGAGGGCTTCACCGGACAGTGCATCCACTCCGCGACCTATCCGGGCGCCGAGCGGTATCGCGGCAAGCGCGTGCTGGTGATCGGCGGTGGCAACTCCGGTGCACAGATCTTCGCCGACCTACTGGACGTCGCCGAGGTGCAGTGGTGTCTGCGCGACGAGCCGACCTTCCTGCCCGACGACGTGGACGGTCAATACCTCTTTGAACAGGGCACCGCGCGCTACAAGGCGCTGCAGGAAGGCCGTACACCGGCCCCGCCGCGCTCGCTCGGCGACGTGGTGATGGTACCGCCCGTGCGCGCCGCGCGCGACGCGGGTCGGCTCACGTGGAGACGGCTGCCGCAGCGCCTGACCCGCCACGGTGTGCTCTGGCCCGATGGCCGCGAGGAGCCGGTGGACGCCATCATCGCCGCCACCGGATTCCGCCCCGCGCTGCGCCACCTCGCCCCCGCGCTCACGACGGACCACAGCGGCCGCATCCCGCTCCTCGACGGGCGCACGGGCCATCCCGGCATCCATCTGCTCGGCTATGGCGACTGGACGGGGTTCGCGTCGGCGACACTCATCGGTGTCGGGCGGAACGCCAAGGCGGTGGTGGAGCGGATCGAGGACGTCGCCGCGCTGCGTTAGGTGAGCGCGTCGCGCAGGCCGACGAGGTGAACGCAGAACGGCCGCCCGAGAGGGCGGCCGTTCTGCGTATCGCACTCAACAGCAGTGGAGGCGGGGAGATTCGAACTCCCGTCTTGCATGCGATCGTCCGCAGCGTCTACGCGCGTATCCCATTGATTGATGTCTCCGCCCGCTGGCCAACGGGAAGCCCACGAACGGATGAGACCGCTGTTGTCTCACCCTGTGACCGCGGACGCGCCACAGGGCCAGCCCAGATTTGCGATACCTGAGTGTCGCCCCGGGCGGGCTACCTCTCAGGCACTGCCACAGCAAGTCCTAGGACTTACGCGGCGAGAGCGAAGTTGTTGTTCGCAGTTAACGTTTCCCGAGTGTTTTACCAGGAACCCGAGGACCTGGGCGCGCAGCCACGGAGCCACTCACACAATCGAAACCGGTCGCCCCCGTGCACTACGCCTGAAGTATACCGGAGGCGCAGGGAAGGTTCCAGCCGCTCAGGCCACTTCGACCAGGTTCCGGCCGTTCCGCTTCGCGGCGTAGAGGGCCTGGTCCGCGCGTTCCAGCACCTTCGCACCGTCCCCGGCCCGCGCCTCGTACTCCGCGATCCCGAAGCTCGCCGTGACACGGACCTCCGCCATCGGCGTCCGGACGGTCGTCGCCTCGATGCGCTGGCGCAAGCGCTCGGCCACCTCCCGCGCGCCGTTCGCATCCGTCTGCGGCAACAGGATCGCCATCTCCTCTCCGCCGAGCCGCGCCACCGAGTCCACCGTACGCCGGCCGTCAGCGATGGAGTTCGCGACCGCCACGAGGACCAGGTCGCCGGCCTCGTGCCCGTAGGTGTCGTTCACCTTCTTGAAATAGTCGATGTCGAGCAGGATGAGCGCGGCCGCACCGCCGTAGCGGTCGGTCTCCGCAACGACCTGCTCGAAGCGCTCCTGGAAGCCGCGCCGGTTCGCGAGCCCGGTGAGCGGATCGGTCCGCGCATTGCGCCGCGCATCCTCCACCGCCCACGCCGTCTCCAGCGCCCCGGCCGCGATGACGCCCAGGTTGCGTGCGTTGCGTGCGTCGGGCACCCGCAGCGCGGCCAGATCGCGATGCCCGCAGACGATCGCGCCGACGGCCGGCGGCTTGTCGTCCCGCGTCAACGGCACGATGAGCAGGGAGCCGACCGGCCCCAAGCGTGATCGGCCGCCGAAGACGAGTTCCTCGCCGCGCACCAATGCCCGGGCGTCCACGTGCACCGCAGGTCGCCCGCCGATGCAGACGTCACCCACCAGCGTCTCGGCGCCCACGCGCGTGCGCTCGACGTCGATCCCCAGCTGCACGGCGCTGTCGGTGGCCGCGCGGATCTCGCCCACCTCGTTCACGCCGTCCCAGCGCACGAGCACCGCCCACTCCGCACCGGCGACGGTCAGCACGTCGTTCACGAGGATCCGTTCGAGTTCGAGGGGATCACGCGTCGCCTGCAGCGTCCCGGCGGTCCGGATGAGGCCGCGCAGCCGGAAGTTCTGGCGCGCGACGTCGGCGCGGGTGCGGACGAGTGTGTACCAGGACTGCATCATCCTCGCGTGATGTGGCATCCAGTCGCGCATGGCCTCGCGCGTGACCGTCGAGCGCTCATCGAAGTGCAGGCTCAGCGCGCCCGGGAGGTCGAAGGCCTCGAGCGGCATCACCGCCAGCCGCGTGGGCTCGTTCGCGTCGAACGTCAGCTGCTTCTCACGCGCGGCCCACTCGACGAGCTCGCGATCGGTCGAGGCGATCACCGGCACGAACGCCGGCGACGCGCTCGAGCGCTCCTCGTCCGCACTGGACGCCACCGGACAGGCGATGCCGCCGTGGATGGTGTCGATCACCCAGAGCACCGCCGCCACGGCACCGCGGCGCTTGACGATCTCGCGGAGGGCATCGGCGAGGATGCGCTGGTCCTCCCGCAGGACGTCCTCCGGCTCGGGCATCGCATCAGGGCGGAACGCCGCGAGCAGCGCTTCCTGCGTACGCTCGCGGCTGATCGGCATGCTGTTCCGGCGCAGCGGCTTCGGTGCGCCGCGCGGCGCTTCCTCGCGCGGCCGCCGCATCTGGCGCAGCGCGAGCGCGAAGGCACCGCCACCGATGAACAGGCCCACCAGGAACGTCACCAGGTACAGCACGGTCAGCCGTCCAGGATGCGCGCCGCAGCCACCGCGGCCCCGAAGCCGTTGTCGATGTTGCAGACGGTCACACCGGCCGCGCAGGAGTTGAGCATCGTCAGGAGCGGCGCGAGGCCGCCGAACGCGGCACCGTACCCCACGCTCGTCGGCACCGCGATCACGGGACAGCGCACGAGTCCGCCGACCACCGAGGGCAACGCGCCGTCCATGCCCGCCACCACGATGACGACGGCGGCGTCGTGCAGCGTCTCGCGCTTGGCGAGGATGCGATGCAGTCCGGCGACCCCCACGTCCGTCACGCGGAGCACGGGATGCCCCGTGGCGTCGAGCGTCACGCAGGCCTCCTCGGCCACCGGCAGGTCGCTGGTGCCGGCCGTCACCACCGCCACCGCACGCGTGCCCCGCGGCACCGGTGTTGCGCCGCGCAGGAGTGCCGTCCGCGCGACGGCGTTGACCTCCACCGCGGGGAACGCCGCGCGCAGGGTGTCCAGCACCGCGGGCTCGGCGCGCGTCACCAGGAATCCGTCGCCATGTGCGGCGAGGCGCTCGGTGATGCCGCGCACCTGCTCGGGAGTCTTCCCTTGCCCGAACACCACCTCGGGGAAGCCCTGGCGCAGCGCCCGATGTCGGTCGAGCGTGGCGAACGGCAACTCGTCGACCGGTGCGTCATCGAGCTGCTGCAGCGCCGCCTCCACGCTGAGCCGGCCGGCCGCCAGCTCGTCGAGCAGCGACCGGACGCGGTCGCGCCTCACGCGGCCCCGACTTCGCGCATCCATCCGCTCGCGAGGTACTCCGCGAAGATCCCCTCGACCTCGGCGAAGTTGTTCACCGCGTGCAGCTTCTTGCGGAGTTCGGCGGAGTTGGGCAGCCCCTTCACGTACCAGCCGAGGTGCTTGCGGAACTCCAGTGCCGCCCCGACCAGGTCCGCCTCGTAGGACTGCACCATCCGCGCATGCGCGAGCGCGATGGCGAACCGCTCCTCCACGCTCGGCGTGGCCGGCACGGGGGTGCCCTCGAGCAGCGCGCGGGCCTGCTTGAAGATCCAGGGCTGTCCGAACGAGCCGCGCGCGATCATCACGCCGTCGCAGCCCGTCTCGCGCCGCATACGCGCGGCGTCCTCCGCGGTCTTGATGTCGCCGTTGCCGATCACCGGGATCGACAGCGCCGCCTTGACCGCTGCGATCTCGTCCCAGTGCGCGTGCCCGGTGTACATCTGCGTGCGCGTCCGCGGGTGCAGCGCGATCGCCCGGACGCCGGCGTCTTGGCAACGCAGCGCGATCGTGACCGGGTCGCGCATCTCCTCGCTCCAACCGCTGCGGATCTTGCAGGTCACCGGCAACGGCGTGCCCCGCACCACCGCCCGGATGATGTCCTGGACCAGCGAAAGGTCCTTGAGGCAGCCGGAGCCACCGTTCCGCTTGACGACCTTCTTCACCGGACAGCCGAAGTTGATGTCGATGAAGTCCGGCTGGAACACGTCGGTCACGAACGCAGCCGCGTCCTGCATGGCCTGCGGGTCGGAGCCGAAGATCTGCACGCCGATCGGCCGTTCGTCGGGCCCGAAGCGCA
The DNA here is from genome assembly GCA_902825965.1 of uncultured Gemmatimonadota bacterium. Classification (GTDB taxonomy): domain Bacteria; phylum Gemmatimonadota; class Gemmatimonadetes; order Gemmatimonadales; family Gemmatimonadaceae; genus Pseudogemmatithrix. The sequence continues at coordinate 50,879 of CADEDA010000006.1, forward strand.
GTTTGGACAGCGTCGCCTCGTTCTCGCGGCGGATGCCTTCCGCCGACAGGAACTCGGTCACGACGACGTCGGCCCCCCACGACCGGCAGAGCCGGCGGAAGGGGCTTTCCGACACCCCGGCCATGGGGGCGAGGAAGAGCGGGACCGCGTGGTCGTGGGGGTACGGAAAACGCATCACGGGAAAGCTAGGGAGGGCCCCAAACGCTTGCAACGACTGGGTTTGACGCGGTTGTGCACGGCGGCTAACATTGGGGCATGGAACTCCGCGAATTCTTCTCCGAAGACGCCGTCAAGCTCGACCTTGAGGGCAGCACCAAGGACGACATCCTCAAGGAACTCATCGCCCTGCTCAACCTGGGCGAGAAGGACGAGGGCATGCTGTTCAAGATGCTCAAGCGCCGCGAGAACCTGGGCTCGACGGGCATCGGGCGCGGCATCGCGATCCCCCACTGCCGCTCCCTGGTCGTGTCCAAGCTGCGGGTGGCCTTCGGCCGCAAGAGGGCCGGCGTGGACTTCAAGGCCATCGACGACAAGCCGGTGCAGTTCTTCTTCCTCATCGTCGCACCGCCGCTCGAGGTGAGCAACCAGTACCTCCCCGTCCTCGGGAAGATCGCGCAGTTCTCCAAGGAGAGCGATGTGCCGGCGCGGATGCTCGAACTCACGGAGCCCGCCCAGTTCATGCGATTGCTCGAGGAGAAGGGCGTCTGATCGATCGGCGGTACCTCCTGTCAGCCCTCGCGCTGCTCATGCCGGGCAGCACCGACGCACAGGACACCGCCCCACCTGCCGAAGAACGCGAACGGATCTCCTTCGTCTTCTTCGCACCCAACCGACTCGGGCTGCTCGTCCCGCTGGGCGATCGATGGGTGCTGCGTCCCGACCTTCGGGGCAACTCGTCGTACACCGAGCGCGAGCTCGATTTCGGTTTCCACGAACTCGGCATCTCGATGCTCCGCCGCAACGCCCCCGCCGAGCGCGGCGGGACGTACGGCGCCGCACGGTACAGCCTCGCGGTCGCCAACGGGAACCTGTTCGACGATCCCTACACGATTCACACCGTGTCCCTCGCGATCGGCGGCCACGCACACGTGATCGACTGGCTCGGGGTGTTCGGAGAAGCAGGGCCGTTCTTCAGCTACCATCAGGACGACCGGGCGATTGGCGGCGGGACGCGGATCATCACGCAGGCGGGCCTGACCACGAGCTTGGGCGTGACGCTGCGACGACCGTCGCGGACAGCGACCGCGTCACCGCGCACGGAACGCCGACCGGCGGACGACGAACGGCCGTCATGGATCTTCGGCGGCTACCTCGCGAACGACGGCTTCGACAGTTTCGAAGGCGCCGGCCTGCTGATCCCGCTCTCGAAGCGCTGGATGCTTCGGCCGGACGTCGGCGTGCGCACCCTCTCCTTCCGCCCCGGAGACGACGGCGTGCACGGCACGATCGGCCTCAGCCTGCTGCGCCGCACGGAGCCGTCAGAACGCGGCTGGCTGTACTCCGCGTTGCGTCACAGCGTGACATACCAGCGCCTTGGTTCGAGCGACGCGGAGATCGGACAGATCGCCAGCCTCGCGGTGGGAGCACACATCCGGCTGGCGGACCGCCTGTCCGTGTTCGGCGAGGCGGGGCCGTTCTTGCGGTTCTGGGGCGGTGAGACGACCACCGGAACCGTCGAGAGGCTCAGCACTGGCTTCACGCACGGGATCGGCCTGAGTTACAGCTGGGCGGATCCTACTCCCTAGTGTGCCTGCAAGCACGAGTTCAGATCGCAGGCAGCCACCACACCGCCGTTGCAGTTGCCGGAGCAGAGGCAGTGACTGTTGCAGCAGCCGTTCCCCAGCTGTCCCCCGCGTCCCTGCTCCCCATTCAGGACAGGTGATCGACCCGCACGCGCTCTACCGGCCCCCCGAGCTTCCACCGCACGCGTAGCACCTGCATGACCGCGGCCGCGGCCAGTCCGGCCGTCAGCCCCCACCAGAGCCCCGGCGCCCCCCCATCGAAGCGGAATGCGATCAACGCGCCGAGCGGGATCCCCACCGCCCAGAAACTCAGCATGTGCAGGATCATCGCGACGCGGGTGTCACCCGCCCCTCGCAGGATCGACGTCGAGATGACCTGCGTGCCATCGAACACCTGGAACACCGCCGCGATGGGGATCAGGGTTGCCGCCATGAGGCGCGTGTCCGGGTCGGTGGTGTACGCGTTCGCGAGTGCGTCGGGGAAGCACCAGAATCCGATGGCCATCAGCGCCATGAATCCCACGCCCACCGCGAGCGCGGCCACGGCATCGCGCCGCGACTCCGCGATGTCACCCGCCCCGACGGCGTGCCCGACCATCACCGCCGCAGCGCCGGCCACGCCCATCGGCACCATGAACGTCAGCGAGGCCAGGCTCAGCGCGATCTCGTGGCCCGCGAGCGTCGTCGTGCCCATCCATCCGGTCATCACGGTCACCAACCCGAACGCATTGGCCTCGGCGAAGAACTGCAGGCCGATCGGAAGTCCCAACGCCAGCATGCGGCCGAGCGGCCGCAACTGATTCGACTCCGGGTGCCACGGCACGAGGCGCGGCTTGATCAGGCGCCACGACAACGCCACGAGGACGATGGCCATCACCCAGCGCGCCAGCGACGTCCCTTGCGCCGAGCCCACCACGCCGCCCGGCGCGAACCCCAGGTTGCCGTAGATCAGCACCCAATTGAATCCCACGTTCGCGAGGTTGCCCACGATCACCGCGATCATCACCGGACGGATCGTCGTGAACGCCTGCAGCACCTGCCGCATCATGTTGAACGCGAAGAACGGGATCATGCCGGGGATGCTCCACAGCACGTAGCCCACGGCGAGCGGCGTGACCTCCTCAGGCTGACGCAGCAGCCGCAGCACGGGACCCGCACCGAGGAACGTCGCGGAGACCACCACACTCACGAGCAGGGAGAGCCACACGCCCCGCTGCACACCCCGCGCGATCGCGACCTCGTCCTTGGCACCCACGCCCTGTGCGATCACCGGGTCGAGCGCCATGAGCACCCCGATCCCGATGATCGCGGTCACGTAGAAGTAGAAGTTGCCGAGCGCCCCGGCGGCGAGGTCGGCGGCGGAGACACGCCCGAGCATGACCGCGTCGATCACACCCATCAGGTGCATGCCGACGTTCACGAGCACGATCGGCGCGGCGAGCTGCGCCATCTCGCGCAGCTCGGCCGTCGTCGGGCGGAGCTGCGCGAACCGGCTCACGCTACTCCCACTCGATCGTCGCGGGCGGCTTGGAGCTCACGTCGTACACCACGCGATTGATCCCCTTCACCTCGTTGATGATGCGGTTGGAGATCCGCGCCATCACGTCCTGCGGGAAGTTGAACCAGTCGGCCGTCATGCCGTCGGTGCTCGTCACGGCGCGCAGCGCGATCACGTGCTCGTACGTCCGCCCGTCGCCCATCACGCCCACGGAACGGATCGGCAGGAACACGGCGAAGGCCTGCCAGATGTCGTTGTACAGCCCTGCGGCACGGATCTCCTCGAGGTAGATCGCATCCGCGCGGCGCAGGGTCTCGACGTTCACCGGATCCACCGCGCCAAGCACCCGGATGGCGAGCCCCGGACCGGGGAACGGGTGCCGTCCCACCATCTCCTCCGGCAGCCCCAGTTCGCGCCCGACGTTGCGGACCTCGTCCTTGAACAGCTCGCGCAGCGGCTCGATGAGCTGGAACTTCATGTCCGGCTTGAGCCCGCCCACGTTGTGGTGCGTCTTGATCACCGCGCTCGGACCGCCCTTCGCACTCACCGACTCGATCACGTCGGGGTAGAGCGTCCCCTGCACGAGGAACTTGGCGTCCTTGCCCGCATCCGACGACGCATCCTCGAACACGTCGATGAACGTGTGGCCGATGGCCTTGCGCTTCTTCTCCGGGTCATCGAGCCCCTTGAGTGCGTTGAGGAAGCGGTCCTCGGCGCGCACGGTGATCAGCCGGATGCCCAGATGCTGCCCCATCGTGCGCTCCACTTGCTCGCGCTCGTGCAGCCGCAACAGGCCGGTGTCCACGAAGATGCACGTGAGCTGGTCGCCGATCGCCTTGTGCACCAGCGCCGCCGCCACGGACGAGTCCACGCCGCCGGAGAGTCCGCAGATCACCTGCGCGTCCCCCACCAGCGCGCGGATGCGCGCGACCTCCTGCTCGATGAAGTGTCCCGGGGTCCAGTCGGGCGTGCAGCCGGCGATGCCGAACAGGAAGTTCTGGATGATCTCCGCCCCCCGCACGGTGTGCATCACCTCGGCGTGGAACTGGATCGCGTGGATCGGCTTGCTCACGTGCCGGAAGCCGACCACCGGATTGCCGTCGCTCGACGCTGTGAGCACGTAGCCGGCGGGTACGCTGTCCACGTGGTCGCCATGGCTCATCCATACCTGCGTGCGTTCGCCCGCGGCGAACCCGGCGAAGAGGCCGGCGGTCTCCTTCACTTCCATCTCCGCCCGGCCGTACTCGCGGCGGCCGCCACCCTTCACTGCGGCGCCGGCGTGGAGTGCGATCCACTGCATGCCGTAGCAGACGCCGAGCACCGGCGCGAGGTCGAGGATCGCCGGGTCGAAGGTCGGCGCCCCCTCGTCGGTGACCGAACTCGGGCCGCCGGAGAGGATGATCGCCGTGGGCTTCCACTCGCGGATCCACGCGAGGGAGCGCGTCGGCGGGTGGATCTCCGAGAACACCCGCGCCTCGCGCACCCGCCGCGCGATGAGCTGCGTGAACTGCGACCCGCAATCGAGGATCAGGACCCGCGAGCTGCCGTGCGACACGGTCACGTCTTCCACTCCGCGCCGTCGAGCTTGATGAACTCGACGTGCTTGGTATCGAGGTCGAGGATCGCGCCGCTCGGCGCGCCGTACAGCCACCCGCAGGCCTCCCCCGGATTCACGATCAGGGTCTCGCCGCGGGTCTTCATCTCCTGCAGGTGCGTGTGCCCGTGGATGACGATGCTGTGCGCCAGGACGGAGCGCTCCACCACGTCCCCGATGTCGTGCACGATGAGGATCTTCTTCTCGAGCAGCGTGATGGAATGCGGCGACTCGAACAGCTCCATGCCCATGCCCTGCTCCGCGAAGGACCGCAGGCCCTCCGGGTCGCCGTCATTGCGGCCGAACACGCCCGCCATCGCGATGCCGAGGTCCTGGAAGGGCTTGAGCGAGAACGGCGCGCAGTAGTCGCCGGCGTGCAGGACGAAGTTCACGTCCCGCGCCAGCATCTCCTTCAGGAGCGCCGCGATCGCCGGGACGCGATCGTGGGAATCCGCCAGCAGTCCGACGCGCATCAGGCGTTCCTCCAAACCGGGGACGCGGCTTCGAGCCGCACGAGATCCTCATAGTCCTCACGCTCCGTCACCACGGCCCAGCGGGCCCCGTCGACGAGCACCTCGCGCACCCGCGGGCGCGCGTTGTAATGCGAACTCATCACGTAACCGTACGCGCCCGTGGTATGGATCGCCAGCAGGTCACCCGGCCCCACGTCCGGCAACTCCCGGTCGAGCGCAAGGAAATCGCCGGTCTCGCACACCGGGCCCACCACGTCGGCGACGATGCGTCCGGCCCGCGGCTGCACCGGCTCGATGCGGTGGAACGCGTCGTAGTGCGACGGACGGAGCAGCTCCGTCATACCCGCGTCACAGATCAGGTACTGCTTGGCCCCGCTCGCCTTGCGGTACAACACGCGCGTGAGCAGCACGCCGGCGGCCGCGACGAAGAACCGCCCGGGCTCCACCAGCAGTTCGGCGCCCAGCGTGTTGGCCGCCGCCGTGACGATGGCGCCGTACGCGCGGAGGTCCGGCTCGGACTCATCGTCGTACGGCACCGGCAGGCCGCCGCCGGCATCGAGGTAGCGGATCGGGGCGCCGGCCTTGCGCAGGCGCAGCGACAGCTCCACCAGGCGTTCGGTCCCGGCGCGATACGCCTCGAACGAATGCAGCTGCGAGCCCACGTGCATGTCCAGCGCCGCGAGGGTGAGGTGCGGCAGCGTCAGCGCGAGGCGACCCACCGCCTCCGCGTCGCCGATCGGGATGCCGAACTTGTGCCCCTTCTCGCCGGTCGCGATGTACGCGTGGGCGTTCTTGACGTCCACTTCGGGATTGATCCGCAGGCCCACGGTCGCCGGCCGGCCCAGCTCCTCGGCGATCGCCGAGACCATGCGCAGCTCGGCTTCGGACTCGACGTTGATGAGCTTGACGCCCGCGTGGATCGCCTCGCGCAGCTCGTGCGCCTGCTTGCCCACGCCCCCGAACAGGATGTCCTCGCCGCGGAATCCGGCGCGCAGCGCCTTGAACAACTCGCCACCCGAGACGACGTCCACCCCCGAGCCGGCCTGTCGGAGCACCTCGAGGATGCCGCGGCAGGCGTTGGCCTTGAGCGAGTAGTGCACGCGGTGCGGCGCATCGGCCAGCGCCGCCGTGAGCCGCGTGTACCGGTCGCGGACGACGCCGGCGGAGTACACGTATGCCGGCGTGCCCACCTCGTGTGCGAGCCGGTCGGCGTCAACACCCTCCGCGTACAGGACGCCGTCGCGCCGCGGGAAGCCCTGCATCAATACGCCTTGGCCCAGATCACCTCGTGCTTCGCCGGCTCGCCGGTGACGAGGCAGGTCCGCGGCGCCTCCGCCGACCGGAACTCCGGGTCGGGGATGCAGCGGATGGTGGCCTTGGTCTCCTCCTTCACCTTCGCCTCGCTGGCCGGATCGCCGTTCCACCCGGCGTACACGAACCCGCCGGGCCCGTCCATGATCTCCTTGAACTGCGCGTAACTCGTCACGTGGCGGTGCGAGTTCGCCTCGCGGCGCGCACGTGCGGCCGCCAGCAGGTCCGTCTGGATGGTCTCCAGCAGCCGCGCCACCGCCTCGGGCAGGCCCGCCATGGGGATCGCGGCCTTCGCCCGCGTGTCGCGGCGCGCCGAGAACACTGAGCCCTTCTCGAGGTCCTTCGGGCCGATCTCCAGCCGCAGCGGCACGCCGCGCAGCTCCCATTCGTAGTACTTGGCGCCAGGCTTCACGCCGTCGCGATCATCCACCTTCACGCGCAGGCGGTCGGTCGCGCCGCGGCCGGTCCAGGCGCCGAGGTCCGCCTTCACCTTGTGCGCCGCCTCCACCACGCGCCCGCGCTCCTCGTCCGTCTTGTAGATCGGCACGATCACGACCTCGATGGGCGCGAGGCGTGGCGGCGTCACCAGACCGTTGTCGTCGGAGTGCGTCATCACCAGCCCGCCGACCATACGCGTCGACACGCCCCACGACGTGTTCCAGGCATGCGCCGTCTCGCCGTTCTCGGCCTGGAACGTGAGGTCGAAGGCCTTGGCGAAGTTCTGGCCGAGGTTGTGCGACGTGCCGGCCTGCAGCGCCTTGTTGTCCTGCATCATCGCCTCGCAGGAGTAGGTGCGCAGCGCCCCCGCGAACTTCTCGCTCTCGGACTTCTGGCCGGTGACCACGGGCATCGCGATCCAGTCCTCCATGAAGCCGCGATACACGCCCAGCATCTGGCGCGCCTCCGCCTCCGCCTCGTCGTGCGTGGCGTGTGCCGTGTGCCCTTCCTGCCACAGGAACTCGAGCGTGCGCAGGAAGAGCCGCGTGCGCATCTCCCAGCGGACGACGTTCGCCCACTGGTTGATGAGGATCGGCAGGTCGCGGTAGCTCTGCGTCCACTTCGCGAACATGTGGTAGATGATCGTCTCCGACGTCGGGCGGACGATCAGCGGTTCCTCGAGCGGCTTGCCGCCGCCGTGCGTGACCACCGCCACCTCGGGCGCGAAGCCCTCGACGTGGCTGGCTTCCTTCTGCAGGAAGCTCTGCGGGATGAACAGGGGGAAGTACGCGTTCTGATGCCCCGTCTCCTTGAACCGGTCGTCGAGGGCGCGCTGCATGCGCTCCCAGATGCCGTAGCCGTTGGGACGGATCACCATCGAGCCCTTCACGGGCGAGTAGTCGGCGAGCTCGGCGCGGAGCACGAGTTCGTTGTACCAGGCGCTGAAGTCCTCGGCGCGTGTCGTCAGCTTCTTGTCGTCAGCCATGGGATTGCCTTGCGGTTTGGCGCTGCTCATGCAGCCACGTACGGAGCGTCTGCCGCGTCGTGTCGTCCCCCGCGAGCACGCGGGTCGTATCGAGCACGAGCGTCGCCGCCCCGCTCATCTTGCCCAGCAACGAAGTCACCTCGGTCTCGCCCTTCTCGTTGAACGAGACGGCGGCGACGGCCCCGGACTTCCGTGCGCTGTCCACCTGGTTGCGGGTCGCCTGCCCGAGGTAGCGCTCGGCGTTCATGCCGTGGTTCACGCTGAATCCCGCACGGCGCAACGCGGTGACCAGCGCGAGGGCCTTGGGATAGCCCGCCGCCCCCGCGCCGTTGCCGGCGACGAGATGCAGTTCCACCGCGTCCTCGTCAGCCGCCGCGAAGAGCCCGCGGTCCTGCAGCAGCTCGCCGAGCACCACGTCGCCCATGCCGAAGCCGAGCGCCGGCAGGTCCACGCCGCCGAGCGACTTGAGCAGCGTGTCGTACCGCCCGCCGCCGCAGATCGCGCGGAGCTCCCCCTTGGCGTCGAACAGCTCGAACACGATGCCCGTGTAGTACGCGAGGCCACGCACGATCGAGAGGTCGAGGTCCACCCAGTCGCCGAAGCCGAGCGCAGCGAGGTGGCTGCGGTAGCTCGCGAACCGGGCGATGTGCTCGGCCGCCGCCGGCGCCGCACCGAACTCGGCGCGCAGCGCCTCGAAACTCACCCCACTGGCCAGCGCGAGCACGCGATCAGCCAGCGCGGAGGCGAGCCCCGCCTCGGTCAGCTTGGCGGCCGATACCTCCCGGGGTTGCCGCGCGATCTTGTCCACCACCGCGTACACCGCCGGCACCTGCGCCTCGGTCACGCCGATCGTGAGCAGGATGCCGTTCAGCAGCCGCCGATCGCTCACCCGCGCCCGCACGTCGGCGCTCGTGAGGCCCAGCTGCTGCATGATCTCGAGCGCGACACAGAGCAGTTCGGCGTCCGCGACCTCGCTCTGCTCGCCGACGATGTCGACGTTCAGCTGGTAGTGCTCCCGCAGGCGTCCGCGCTGCGCGCGCTCGTAGCGGAACAACTGCGGCGTCGAGAACCAGCGCACCGGCTTGCGCAGCGCGTTCGCGCGCGCGCCCACCATGCGCGCGAACGTCGGGGTCATCTCCGGTCGCAGCGCCACCTCGCGCCCGCCCTTGTCCACGAAGTTGTAGAGCTGCCCGACGATCTCGTCGCCGCTCTTCTTGGTGTAGAGGTCCAGGGGCTCCAGCGGGGGCCCGTCGTACTCGACGAAGGCGTACTTGCGCGCTACGGCCCGCCAGGCGCGGAAGATGTGCGCGCGGCGGGCCAGTTCGTCAGGATAGAAATCGCGGAATCCAGGCAGTGCTCCACTACTCATCCGGGCAATTTACCCGGTCGTCGGAGACACCTGCAACCGCGCCATCGCGTCGCCGACCGTATGGAACGACCCGGTGACCAGCACCGTCGCCCCCAGGCCGGGGGCCCGCGCGAGCGCCTCGTCGAAATCGGCGATCAGCTCTGCCTCCCAGCCGCGTGCCCGGGCGTACTCCAGGGCCTCCGTGGCCACCCAGGTCCGGCTGCTCGGGGCCGTCGGCGCGTTGGTGAGGATGAACCGCTGGACCGCGCCGGACAGCGCGCTCAGGATCCCCCGCCAGTCCTTGTCGCCGAGCACGCTCACCAACGCCACCACCGGCCCGGGGGGCGCCACCGCCCGGAGCGTCTCGGCTGTCACCCCGGCACCGTCGGGGTTGTGCGCGACGTCGAAGATCCAGGCGCCGTGGCGTGAGAACCGCCCCGGCAGGGTCAGCCCTTCCAGCGCCCGCGCCGCCGTCTCCGCCTCCACCCGCAGGTCGGACGGCAGCGCGTCGATCATGGTCAGGGCGACCATGGCATTGCTGGCCTGATGGCGCCCCGGAAGGCCGGTCGTCACCGGCAGGCCGCGCCCCCCGCGCACCCACTGGAACGAGGTGCCGCGGCCCGTGACCGTCACCCCGTCCGCGTAGCCTTCCTCGGCCACCAGGCGCACCGGCGAGGCACCACGGCGGGCCGCCTCCGTCGCGAGCAGCCGACGGATGCCCTCGTCACGCTCCCCCACCACCGCCGGCACGCCGGCCTTGTAGATGCCGGCCTTCTCCGGTGCGATCGCCTCGCGTGTGGTCCCCAGCCATTCCACATGGTCGATCGCGATGCCGGTCACCCCGGCGACCATCGGCGTGAGCACGTTCGTCGCGTCCAGGCGGCCACCGAGGCCGGTCTCGATCACCGCCACATCCACCCTGGCGTCCACGAAGAGCTGGAACGCCATCGCCGTCGTGGCCTCGAAGAACGTCGCGCCCAGCTTCTCCACCGTCGGCGTCCAGCGCTCGAGGAAGTCGATGATGGCCTCCTCCGGGACCGGCGCGCCGTCGATGAGGAACCGTTCGCGGAAGTCCACGAGGTGCGGCGACGTGTACTTGGCCACCCGGAGGCCACGGGCACGCAGCACCGCCTCGATCGACGCGCAGACGCTGCCCTTGCCGTTGGTGCCTGCGACGTGCAGGGTCCGGAGCCGCCGATGCGGGTCGCCGAGCGCGCCGAGGAACCCCTCGACGCGCTCAAGCCCGAGTTTCCATTGGCCCGTGGTCCGCGCGAAGAGGAAGTCGAGCGCGGCGCGGTAGTCGCGATGCCTCAGCTGGAGGCCCAACCCGTAGCCGCCGGCTTGCCGCTCATGTGCCGCAGCAACTGGCCCACGGTCCGCTTGAGCTGGTGCCGGTGCACGACGCTGTCCACCATGCCGTGCGTGAGCAGGAACTCGGCGGTCTGGAAGCCCTCGGGCAGGTCCTGGCCCAGCGTCTGCTTGATCACGCGCGGCCCCGCGAACCCGATCACCGCACCCGGTTCCGCGAGGATCGCGTCCCCGAGCATGGCGTAACTGGCACTCACGCCACCCGTCGTCGGGTTGGTGAGGATGGAGACGTAGGGGATGCGACGCTCGGCCAACTGCGACAGCATCGCCGAGGTCTTGGCCATCTGCATGAGCGAAAGCAGGCCTTCCTGCAGGCGAGACCCGCCCGGGACGGAGAGCACGATGGGTGGCCATTTCTTCTCGAGCGACCGCTGGCCGAGGCGTGCGATCTTCTCGCCGACCACCGAGCCCATGGACCCGCCCATGAACGCGAAGTCCATGATGCCGAGGTTCACCGGCATCTGGTCCATGGTGCCCGAGAGCGTGAGGATGGCGTCATGCTCACCGGCGTTCTTGAGCGCCTTTTTGAGCCGGGCCGGATACTCGTGGAACTCCAGGGGATCCACGGAGGTCAGTTCCGCGTCCTTCTCGTCGAGCGAACCCTCGTCGAGCAGCAGCCCGGCGTACTCGTGGGCCCGGAAGCGACGGTGATAGTCGCAGCTGGGACACACGTTGTGGTTCCGCATGAACTTCTCGCGGATGTCCGTGTGCCCGCAGGCCTCGCACTTCTCCCAGACGTCAGGCGGGATCTCGAGCCGGGCGGCGCGCGGCTCCCGGGGCTTCTTGTCTTTTCGGAACCAAGCCATGGGGGGAAAGGTGACGCGCCTCTCCCTAAATCACCAGTCCATCGGCCTGGCCCCGGCCTTCCGCGCTGATCAGCACCAGGATACCCACCCCGATCCAGCACGACAGCATGAACGAGCCGCCGTAGCTGAAGAACGGCAGCGGGATACCCGTGATGGGCATCAGCCCGATCGTCATGCCCACGTTCACGAGGATGTGGGTGAACCAGGCCGCGGTCAGCCCGAACGCGACGAGCGACGCGAACGGGTTCGACGACCGCGCCGCGATGCGCGTCGTGCGCAGCAGCAGCACGCAGAACAGCCCGAGCGCGAGCATCACGCCCAGGAATCCGAGCTCCTCACCGACCACGGCGTAGATGAAGTCCGTCTGCTGCTCGGGCAGGAAGTTGAGCCGCTTCTGCGACCCCTCGGTGAATCCCTTGCCGAAGAACCCGCCCGACCCGATCGCCACCTGGGACTGGATCACGTGGTAGCCCGAGGCCCGCGGGTCGGCGGAGGGATCGAGGAAGACGAGGAGGCGCTTCTGCTGGTACGGGTTGAGCTTGTCCCACAGCAGCGGGGCGAGCACCCCCATCACCAGGTTCGCGCCCACCAGCGTGGCGCCCTCGAGCCAGCCCGGCCACTTCCAGTAGATGAGGGCGAGCAGCAGGAAGAACCACATGCCCCAGGCGCCGGTGCTGAACGCGAGGATCAGGCTGATCGCCGGGCTCGCGGCCATCAGCAGCAGCGGCCAGCTCACGCCGCTCCAGAACAGCATCGCGAAGAAGATGCCGATGAACACGATGCCCGTCCCCAGGTCCGGCTGCGCCATGATCAGCAACCACGGGACGAGCACGATCAACGCCGGCCGCCACAGGCCGAACAGCGAGGTCGGTGCGATGCGCTGCGCGCTCAGCACCCGCGCCAGCATGAGCACCACCGCGATCTTCGCCAGCTCCGACGGCTGCCCCAGTCGCACGCCGCCGATGGCCAGCCAGCTCTTGGTGGAGGCGGCCGTCCCCGCTCCCTTGCCGATGAACACCAGCAGGAGCAGGAGGAACGTCGAGCCGAGGTACACGGGCAGCGAGCCCCACTCGAGCAGCCGCACCGAGGTGCGCGAGATGGCGTACGCCATGCCCAGCCCCAGGAAGAACCAGACGAGCTGCGTGCGCCAGATCCCCGCCACGAAGGTCGGCACGTCGGTCTGCCCGGCCGAGTAGACCATCGACACGCCGAACGTCGTGAGGCCCAGCGCCAGCAGCACCAGCGGCCAGTCCGAGGGCAGGCGCGTCGGCTGCATCAGCCGTCCACCTCTGGCATCGAGGTGACCTGCTGCTTCAGGTAGCGCTCCATGATCTTCGTGGCGATACGCGCCGCACGCGAGCCGTGGCCGCCGAACTCCAGCATCACGGCCACCACGATCTTGGGGTCACCCGCCGGCGCATAGCCGACGAACCACGCATGGTCGTTCACTTGGTCCTGCGCGTTCTGCGCGGTACCGGTCTTGCCCGCCACCGCGATGCCCTGCAGCCGTGAGCCGGCCGCCGTGCCGCGTCCGACCACGTTCGCGAGTGCATCCTGGATGCCCTGCATCTGCTTGGGCGTGAGCTTGAACAACGGCGTCCGCTCGGCCTGCCCGCGCACGATCTCGGGACGCGCCGCCTGGCCATCCGTGGCCAGCGCCGTGTAGAAGCGCGCCATGTTCACCACGGTCTGCGAGTTCTCGCCCTGCCCGATCGAGAGGTTGAGCACCACGGCGTTGCTCCAGCCCTGTGGGCCGAAGAGCTTGTCGTAGTACTGCTTCGCGGACTCCTCGGGGAACAGCGGCCGGTTCTCCGCGGGCAGGTCGATCCCCGTGCGCTCCCGCGAGCCGAGCCGGATGCCGCCGGCGACCAGGTTCTGCAACCCGATCTTGAGCCCGAGCTGGTAGAAGTACACGTCGCAGGAGTGTTCGATGGCGCCGGCGAGTGTCACGTCCCCGTGCCCTTTCTTGTCCCAGCAGCGGAAGTAGCGATTGCCGAACTGGTACCCGCCGGTACAGGGTGTGGACATGTGGTCGTCCATGTCCACCAGGCCCGCCTCCATCGCGATGATCGCCGTCTGGAGCTTCCAGACCGAACCCGGGGGATACGTGCCCTTGATCGCCTTGTTGTACAGCGGCTTCCGCTTGTCGTCCTGCAGCGCGTCCCAATAGCTGCGCGGGATCCCGCCGATGAACCGGTTGGGGTCGAACGTCGGCGCCGAGTGCAGCGCGAGCACCTCGCCCGACTTGGGCTCCATCGCCACCACCCCACCGATCAGCGAGTCGCCGAAGATGCCGGCCACGAAGCGCTGCAGGTCCAGGTCGATGTTCGTCCACAGGGCCGGTGGGGCCTCGGGGAGCAGGTCCTCGCGCGCGTCCTCGCGCACCACGCGCCCGCGCGCGTCCACCTCGACGAAACGGGTGCCCTCGCGACCGCGCAGTCGTGACTCGTACTGGCGCTCGATCCCGTCCTTGCCCACCTGCTGGCCCGGCTTGTAGTCCACGAAGCGGTCCTGTCCGAGCTCGGCATCGCTGATCTCGCCGGTGTAGCCGACCAGCGCCGAGACGGCGGGACCATCCGGATAGAACCGCTTGGGCGCCGACTGGATGATCAGCCCCGGGAACTCGACGCGCCGCTCCTCCAGCACCGACACGAGTTCGAACGGCGCGTCGGCGAACAGCACCGTCGGCCGGATCGGGTCGCGGCGGAACCGACGCACCGCGGCGCCGATCGCCTCCGCACTCACGGGCACCAGGGTGCCGATGCGCTTCATCACCGCGCGCAGCGAGTCCTCGCTGCGCGAGGCCGCGTTCTTCGGCAGCAGCGAGATCGAATAGCCCGGCAGGTTCTCGGCGATGATCTGCCCGTTGCGGTCGTAGATGATGCCCCGCGGCGCCGGCAACGGCACCTCACGCAGCCGGTTCTCCTCCGAGGCGAGCACGTACCGTGCGTTCTGCAGCACCTGCGTCCGGAAGAATGCGCCGCCGAGGAAGACGAACGCCCCGGCCAGGATCGCCGAGGCCACCCGGGCTCGGCGCTGCACCTCGTTCGGATGGAAGCTCATGTGCGCCGCCGCTCGAGCGTCGGGCGCAGCAGCGTCATCACCAGCAGGCCCACGAGCGCCGTCGCCAGCGCGGCCAAGGGAGTCCACCACACCAACTGCGTCAGCAGCGTCATCCCGCCCAGGCGCCGCTCGGCCACGACGAAGACGATGTCGTGCACCAGCTTCCCGACAAACACGAACACGGCATTGAGCGCCACGTTCTCGGCGAAGAACGCGGCCTTCAGCGAGGAGGCCCCGAACCCGACGATCGTCATGGCCAAGGCCCCGGCCCCGAACGCCTCGGGTGTGAGGGCGTCGGCGATGAGGCCGAGCAGGAAGCCCACGAGCGCCGCCGTGCCTGGGCGCACCCGCACCGCCACCAGCAGCACCGCCACGACCATGAAGTCGATGCCCGAGCGCCAATCGAGGATGGGGCGCACGGTGAAGTGCAGGCCCACCAGGAAGGCGAACATGAGCGCCGTGAGCCAGGACCGTCCGCTGTTCATGGGCGCCTCGCCGAGTCGGTCGGTGACCGACGTGCCGCCGAATCGGGGCGCACGACCCGGGCGCCCGAATCGGGGCGCGCCGCGCGTGCGATGGAGTCGGCACGGGCCGCGACGGCCGCCAGCGAATCCCGCTGCCGCCGCTGCAGGCTGTCCCCGGCCGACACCACCCGCTTGCTCATGCTCTCCACCTGCGCCGCCCAGACACTCTCCACGCCTTCGGCGTTGCGCTCCGGATTGAGGATCATCACCGAGGTGATGTCGCTCGGTCGTACCGCCGGACGCAGCAGGTAGGTCCGTGCCCAGCCGGCCGTCGATCGCAGCTCCTCGATCACGGTGCCGATCAGGATGCCGCGCGGGTAGATCCCGCCGAGGCCGGAACTCACGATCGGCGTGCCCGCGCGGAGCGACGAACGGAACGGCACCCCGCGCAACTCGAGCAGCCAGCCATCCACCCCGAGCGCCTGATGCGCCGCGACGATGCCGAACGCCGTGCCATCGGCGCTGGTCGCACTCACGCGGAACTCCGGGTGCGGCCAGGTGATGGCCACGCTCGTCGTCGCGTCCACCTGGTCGACGAGCCCGACCAGTCCGTCGGCCGTCACCACCGCACTGAATCGCTCCACCCCCGCCCGCGATCCGGCCGAGAGCACGAGTGTACGGTCATCGCCCATGCCGCGCCCCGCGAGCGCCTCCGCCGGCACGAACCCCCACGAGAGGCTGCGGCCCAGGCCGAGCAGGCTCCGGAGCCGCGCGTTCTCGGCCGCGACCGCGTCAAGCTGCTGCGAGCGGCGGATCGTGCTGTCGGCGACGCGCACCAGGCTGTCGTAGTCCACGAAGGCGCGGCGCGCGAGTGCCGCGCGCTCCTGCATCGCCGCCAAGGGAGCCACCACCGTCCCGCGGATCACCGCCGCCGTACGATCGCGCGCGCCGTTCGGGAGGATCAACAGCAGCAGCGAGACGGCTACGCAGGCGATGGCGATCGCCGTGTCCGCTCGCGAATCCGTCCGGGCGCCGCGGGGCACGGAGTGCCTCCGCTCAGGTGGTGAGCACCGACCAGTACTTCGCCTCGTCGTCGAGGATCCGGCCCGTGCCGCGCACGACGCAGGTCAACGGGTCCTCGTCCACGTGGATCGGCAGGCCGGTCTCTTGTGTGAGCAGCACGTCGAGCCCGCGGATGAGCGCCCCGCCGCCGGTCATCACGATGCCGCGATCCACGATGTCCGACGCCAGCTCCGGTGGCGTGATCTCCAGCGCGCGACGCACGGCGTTCACGATCTGCTGGATGGGCTCCTGCACGGCCTCCCGGATCTCGGCCGAGTGCACACGCACCGTCTTGGGGATGCCCGAGACGAGGTCGCGGCCCTTCACCTCCATCTCCCGCTCCTCGCCCATCGGCGCGGCCGACCCGATCTGGATCTTGATCAGCTCCGCTGTCGGCTCGCCGATCAGCAGGTTGTAGCTCTTGCGCATGAACTGCACGATGCTGGCGTCCAGCTCGTCACCGCCCGTGCGGATCGAGGTGTCGGACACGATGCCCGAGAGCGCGATCACCGCGATCTCGGTCGTGCCGCCGCCGATGTCGATCACCATGTTGCCCGTGGGTGTCTCCACCGGGAGCCCCACGCCGATCGCCGCCGCCATCGGCTCGGCCACCATGAACACTTCCTTCGCCCCGGCGCCGAGCGCGGAGTCGCGCACCGCGCGCCGCTCCACCTCGGTGATGCCCGAGGGCACGCACACGATCACGCGCGGCTTCACGCGGAACACGTTGTTGTCGATGATCAACGTGAGGAAGTAGCGCAGCATCTTCTCGGTCACGTCGAAGTCGGCGATCACGCCGTCCTTCATCGGGCGCACGGCGATCACGCCATCGGGCGTGCGACCGAGCATGCGCTTCGCCTCGAGGCCGACACCCTTGATCTTCTTGGTGTCGCGGTCGATCGCGACCACCGACGGCTCGTTCAGCACGATGCCCTGCCCCTTCACATACACGAGCGTGTTCGCCGTTCCAAGATCCACGGCGATCGCATTCGCCGAAAGGAAACCACCTTTTTGGAAGAACGGCCAACGCATCGTGTATTTGCTCTCGCTCGTCTGGACTATCTAGACGGCTGAGGAAGCGCTCTCGCAACCGGGGGACAGGAGGAAGCTACCCGCGGGCGCTGGGTGGGACAAGCCAAAGCCAGTCTTGGAGATGGGAGGTGTGAGGTGGGAGGTGGGAGGTCGCGCCGAGCCGCGCGAACCGGCGCACGAAAAAGAGGCGCGCCAGGCAGTCCCCGGCGCGCCCCTCCCACCTCACACCTCCCACCCGCTACTTCAGGAACTGCTCCGGTGCGTGGTACTCCATCCCGAACGCCTCGGCCACGCCCTGGTAGGTCACCTTGCCGTCCACGACGTTGAGCCCCTTCACCAGTGCGGGGTCCTCGCGGAGCGCCTGCTTCCAGCCCTTGTTCGCGAGCTTGAACGCGTAGGGGAAGGTCGCGTTGGTGAGCGCCAGCGTCGACGTGCGCGGCACGCCGCCCGGCATGTTGGCCACGCCGTAGTGGATGATGCCGTCCACGGTGTACACCGGGTTCTCGTGCGTCGTCGCCTTGATGGTCTCCACGCAGCCGCCCTGGTCGATCGCGACGTCCACGATCACCGAGCCGGGCCGCATGAGCTTCAGGTCCTCGCGGCGGATCAACTTGGGCGCCTTCGCGCCCGGCAGGAGCACGCCGCCGACCACCAGGTCGGCCGTCGCGATCTGCTCCAGGATGTTCGCCCGGTTCGAGTAGATGAGCTGCACGTTGGCCGGCATCACGTCGCTCAGGTAGCGGAGGCGCGGCAGCGAGGTGTCGAGGATCGTCACCTTGGCCCCGAGGCCGGCCGCCATCTTCGCCGAGTTCACGCCCACCACGCCACCGCCGAGGATCACGACCTTGGCCGGCGGCACGCCAGGGACGCCGCCCAGGAGCACGCCACGCCCGCCGTACAGCTTCTCGAGGTACTTGGCGCCTTCTTGCACCGCCATGCGGCCGGCGACCTCGGACATCGGGATCAGCAGCGGCAGGTCGCGGTTGGGCAGCTCCACCGTCTCGTACGCGATGCAGGTCGCACCGGAGTCCATGTGCGCCTTGGTGAGCTTCTCATCGGCCGCGAAGTGGAAGTACGTGAAGATGGTCTGCCCCTTCTTCATGCGCGGCCACTCCACCGCGATCGGCTCCTTCACCTTGATGATCATCTCGGCTTCCTTCCAGACCGCGTCCGCCGTGGACAGGATCTTCGCGCCGACCGCCGTGTACTGGTCGTCCGAGAAACCCGAGCCTTCGCCCGCGCCCTGCTCGACGAACACGTTGTGCCCGGCGGCGACGAGTGCTTCCGCTCCGGCGGGGACGAGCGAGACGCGGTTCTCGTTCGTCTTGATCTCCTTCGGGATACCGATCTTCATAAAGGGCAGATGTGAGATGTGGGATGGGAGAGGTGGGGCGCGGGCGGCCTAGGACGGCCCCAAGCGCACCACGGTCTGCAGGTCGACGCCATAGAAGTCCCGGCAGACGGTCGCCACGTCCTGCGACGTGATCGCGTCGACCTTCCGCAAGACCTCGTCCAACGGCCGATACGGCTCACGGTACAGTTCCACCGCGGCCGCCCGGTACATCCGGGACGAGACACTCTCCATCGAAAGCGTCATCTGCCCCTTCAACTGCTGCTTGCCCATGGCCAGCTCGGCGTCCGGGATCCCGCTGCGGACCAGACTGGCCAGTTCCTCGCGGACGACCTCGACCGCCTCGTCCGCCCGCTCCGGCGCACAGCCGACGTAGATCCCCTGGGCGCCGGCCGTGACATGATAGCTCTGGAACGAGTGCACGGAGTATGCCAGCCCCAGCTCCTCCCGGACCCGCTGGAAGAGCCGGGAGCTCATCCCGCCTCCGAACAGCGTGTTGACCAACATCAGCGGGTAGCGCCGCGGGTCCCCGTGCGGCACGATCACGTTGCCGAACACCAGGTGCATCTGCTGCGTGTCGCGCTCCACCGCGAGGTCCTGTGGCGCGGCCGCACGCGGCGGCGGAACCCGCGGCACCGTCGCCAGCGCCGGGTCGCCCGCGGGCAAGTCGCCCCATCCGGCCTCGAGCAGCACGGCGATCAGCCGCTCGTGCGTCAGGTTCCCGGCCGCCGCCAGGATCACGTTGCCCGGCCGGTAGGCACGGCCATGCAGCTCCTGCAGGTCCGCGACCTCGAGCGCACCGACGGACTCCTCGGTCCCGAGGATCGAGTACCCCAGCGGGTGCTGGCCCCAGAGCGCCGCGTTGTGGATCTCGAACACCACGTCATCGGGGGTGTCATCCACCATCGCGATCTCCTCGAGCACGACGCCGCGCTCGAGGTCCAGGTCCGCCTGGCGCAGCGCCGGCCGGAACATGAGGTCCAGCAGCACGTCCGCCGCCTGCGGCAGGTGCTCATCCAGCACCCGCGCCTGGAAACTCGTGTGTTCACGCCCCGTGTACGCGTCCAACGAGCCGCCCAGCGATTCGAGCGCGAGCGCGAGGTCCTTCGCGGACCGCCGCTCCGAGCCCTTGAAGACCATGTGTTCGAGCAGATGCGAGACGCCCATCTTCTCGCGCGGCTCGTGCATCGACGCCGCGCGCACCCAGGCCCCCAACGCAACAGACCGTACTCCCGGCATATGCTCCGAGAGTACGGTCAGTCCGTTCGGCAGGACGGTCCGCTGCACGCCGCGGTCGGACGACCCGGCGACGGCCACGGACGCGTCGGTCACTCGCGCGGGCGGCCTCCGCGGCCGCCACGACGCTCGCCACCACGGGGACGGTCCCCGCGCGGCCGGTCGTCGCCGCCTTCACTGCCCGCGCCACCTTCGCCGCCCGAGGCCGGAGCCTCCGGCATGCCTTCCGGCTTCGGCAGCAGCGCCTTCATCGACAGGCGCAGACGGCCACGCTCGTCGCGGTCGATGAGCTTCACCGTGACCTGCTCGCCCTTCTTCACCACGTCTTCCGGCTTCTCGACGCGCGTGTGGCGCATCTCGGAGACGTGCAGGAGGGCCTCGGTGCCCGGCATGATCTCGATGAAGGCGCCGAACGCCGTCACCGACTTCACCGTGCCCGTGTAGTTCTCGCCCACCACCGGCTCGGCCGTGATCGCCTGCACCATCTGGCGCGCCCGCTCCATCGCCTCGCCGCCGACGGCGGCGATGGTGACCAGGCCCGAATCGTCCACCGAGAGCTCGGCGCCGGTCTCGTCCTGGATGCCACGGATGGTCTTGCCCTTCGGACCGATGAGATCGCCGATCTTCTCGGGATTGATCATCATCGTCACGATGCGCGGCGCGTACTTCGAGAGGTCCGGGCGCACGGTCGGCAGCGCCTTGTTCATCTCGCCGAGGATGTGCAGCCGGCCTTCCTTCGCCTGCGCCAAGGCCTCGGTCATGATCTTGAGGTCGAGCCCCTGGATCTTGATGTCCATCTGGATGGACGTGATGCCAGCGGTCGTGCCCGCGACCTTGAAGTCCATGTCGCCGAGGTGGTCCTCGGTGCCGAGGATGTCCGTGAGGATCGCGTACTTCTTGCCTTCCTTGATGAGGCCCATCGCCACGCCGGCCACGGGGGCCTTGAGCGGGATGCCGGCATCGAAGCAGGCCAGCGAGCCACCGCAGATCGACGCCATCGACGACGAGCCGTTGGACTCGAGGATCTCGGAGACGATGCGGATGGTGTACGGGAACTCCTCGAACGCCGGGAGCACGGCCTGGATCGCGCGTTCGGCGAGGGCACCGTGGCCGATCTCGCGCCGGCCCGTGCCACGCATCGGCTTGGCTTCACCCGTCGAGAACGGCGGGAAGTTGTAGTGCAGCATGAACGACTTGGTGGTCTCCTTCGGGTCGTCGATGTTGTCCATGCGCTGGACGTCATTCGCCGTACCGAGGGTCGCGACCACCAGCGCCTGCGTCTGGCCGCGCGTGAAGAGCGCCGAGCCGTGCGCACGCGGGAGCAGCGCGGTGTCCACCGAGATGTCGCGCACGACGTTCGGCTTGCGGCCGTCGACGCGGAGGCCGGTGTCGAGCACCTGCGCGCGGAGCGCGTTGTACTCGATGTCGCCGACGATCATGCCCACGAGGCCATGGTGCGCCGGGTCGAGCACCGTCGCCATCTCGGCCTTCACCTCTTCCTTCACCTTCTCCACGGCCTGGATGCGCGTGGCCTTGTCCTTCTGGTTGATCGCGGCTTCGATGCGCTTCTCGGCGGCCTTGGTGACCGTCTTGCGCACGTCGTCCGGGATCTCGGTGCCGGTCCACGCCATCTTCTCGATCTTGCCGAGCTTCTTGAGCAGCTCTTCCTGCATCGCGACGATCTCGCCGATGCCCTTCTGGGCGATCTTGAGCGCGTCGACGACGTCGTCCTCGGAGACTTCGAGCGCGCCGCCTTCGACCATCATGATCGAGTCCGCCGAACCGGCGACGATCATGTCCATGTCGGAGAACTCGAGCGCCTGGAACGTGGGGTTGAGCACCCACTTGCCTTCCACGCGGCCCACGCGGACGCCGGCGATCGGGCCGGCCCACGGGATCTTGCTCGCGCTCAGCGCGAACGAGGTGGCGATGAGGCCGAGCACGTCATGGTCGTTCTCCTGGTCGGCGGAGAGGACGTAGATGACGACCTGGACTTCGTTCTGGAAGCCTTCCGGGAACAGGGGCCGGATGGAGCGGTCGATGATCCGGCAGGAGAGGATCTCCTCATCGCGCGGACGGCCTTCGCGCTTGATGAAGCCGCCCGGGATCTTGCCCGCGGCGTAGGTCTTCTCCTTGTACTCGACGGTGAGCGGGAAGAAGGGCAGCGGGCTCTTCTTGTCGCTGACGGTGACGGCCGCAAGGAGGACGGTCTCGCCGTAGGTGACGAGGGCGGACCCGGCGGCCTGCTTGGCCATGCGCCCGGTCTCGATGACGAGGGGGCGACCGGCGAAGGTCCGCTCGATACGATGCATCATTCGGTTTTGTCTCTGATCTGTACACGAAGCGCGCGATCCGCGTCGGTGCGGTCGCGCGCTGGTGTGGGTGATGCGCTCAGTAGCGCAGGCCGAGGTCGGCGATGATCTTGCGGTACCCCTCGATGTCGGTCCTCTGCATGTACTTGAGGAGGCGCTTGCGCTGCCCGACCATCTTGAGGAGCCCACGACGACCGTGGTGGTCCTTCGCGTGGGTGCGGAAGTGCTCAGTGAGGTAGTTGATCCGCTCCGTGAGCATCGCGACCTGCACCTTCGTCGACCCCGTGTCGGTCTCGTGCTGGCGATGCTTCTCGATCGCCGCCGTCTTGACGAACGCCATCCCTGAATCCTTGCCTGCGCGCGCAGTGCGTTGAAAATGCCGATTCCGTTGTAGCACGGTAAGTTAGGCGGGGTTGGGCCGCCTGTAAACCCCCCGCAAACCCCCTTTTTACGCCCCGATCCAGCCCAGCACCATCCGCTTCAGGTCGTTGAAGGTCACGGTGATGAACAGCGCCCCGATCATGACCAGGCCGATCCGCGCGTACCACTCCTTCACCATCATCGGCAGGGGTTTCCGGTAGGCCGATTCCGCCAACTGCAGCAGGATCTGTCCGCCGTCCAACAGCGGGATCGGCAGGAGGTTCAGCACCGCCAGGTTGATGCTCAGGAACGCGATCAGCCCCCAGAGCTGGAGCACGCCCTCCTGGGCCGCGGCCACGCTCTGCCGCGCGATCTCGATCGGGCCACCCAGCTGGGTGACCGAGACTTGGCCGGTAAAGAGGCTCTTCAGCACGCCGAGCACCGAGCCCGCCAGTTCCCAGGTCCGGTCCCAGCCCTCGACGAACGCCCGACCGAGGGAGATGGGCGTCCGCGTCGCGGCACTCACCGGGCCCACTCCGATGCGGCCCACGGTGATCGGCTCGCCGGCCGCGCCCTGCGCCTGCTGGGCCTCCGGCGTCACCACGATCGTGAGCGGCACGCCTTCGCGCACCAGGCCGAACGTCAGCGGCTTCCCGGCCGCGCCGGAGATGGTGGCGAACATGTCCTCCCACGACGCCACGGCCACACCATCGATGGTCGCGATGGAGTCGCCCTTCAGCATGCCGGCGCGGACCGCCGGCTTGTCGGCGATCAGGGTGTCGATCACGGCCACCCGATGGACATCCCCCACGTGCAGCCGGATGCCCGTCGCGACGCCGACGGCCAGCACCACGTTCATGAACACACCGGCCAGCAGGATCACCACGCGCTTGTACAGCGGCTTGGATTCGAACCACCGATCGGCCGGGATCGGGTGCGGCCCGTGCGGGATCATCGAGTGCTCATCCCAATGCTTGGACCGCTCCACCTCGCCCGACTCGCCGCCGCCCTCGAGCACGGCGGCCGTCTCGTCCTCCTTGGATGCCATCCGCACGTAGCCACCGATCGGCAGCCAACTCAGGGCATACTCGGTCTCCCCGCGGCGGAAGCTCCAGAGTGGCGACCCCCAGCCCATCGAGAAGCGCGGCGCGTACACGCCGGCCCATTTCGCGGCGAGGAAATGCCCGAGCTCGTGCACGAAGATCACGATGCCGAGGACGAGGATCCATGCGAGCCATGACAACATCAGCGGAACTCCTGCACGTAAGTGCGCGCCGCGGCGTCCGCCGCGAGCAACGCCGGTAAGTCCTCGCCCGGCAGGTCACCGTGGCGCTCGAGCGAGGCCGCGATGGCCGCCGGGATGCCGGCGAACGACAAGGTCCCGCCGAGGAAGCGCGAGACTGCGGCCTCGTTGGCCGCGTTGAAGACCGCCGGGGCCGCCCCACCACGACGGCCGGCCGCGATCCCCAGTTCCAACGTGGGGAAGGCATCGTGCCGCACGGCCTCGAACGTCAGCGCTGCCGCCGCCACCGGGTCGAAGCGTGGTACCCCATGGTCCTCCACCCGGTCCGGGTAGCCCAGCGCGTACAGCACCGGCAGCTCCATGGTCGGAACGCCCAACTGCGCCAGAATGCTCCCGTCCTCGAACTCCACCATCGAGTGCACGATGCTCTGGGGATGCACCACCACCTCGATCCGCTCGTACGGCACCCCGTACAGCACGTGGGCCTCGATCACCTCGAGCGCCTTGTTCGCCAACGACGCACTGTCCACCGTGATCTTCTTGCCCATGGCCCACGTCGGGTGGTTCAAGGCGTCCGCGAGGCGGGCCGCCCGGATGCGCTCGACGTCCCAGGTGCGGAACGGACCGCCCGAGGCGGTGATGATGAACCGCCGGACCCCTGCCACCGGCAGCAGGCCCGCGCCGTCCCGACCGGCCCGCCCCACCCGTCCAGCGAGGCACTGGAGCAGCGCGGAATGTTCGGAATCGACCGGAATGACCTCGCCACCACCCGCGATGGCCGCCCGCTGGACGAGCGCGCCGCCGACGACGAGCGACTCCTTGTTCGCCAGCGCGACGCGCTTGCCTGCCCCGAGCGCCGCGAGGGTCGCACCCAGCCCGGCCGCCCCGACGACGGCATTGAGCACCACGGACGCGTCGGGATGCCGGGCCGCCTCGATCAAGCAATCCGCACCCCGGCCCCAGCCGGCCGGGAGCGACTCGGCGCCGGGTTCCACCAGGCCCACGAAGCCCGGGTTCCAGGTGGCCGCAGCCGTCTTGAGGCCCGCGAGGTTGCCGTGCGCGGTCATTGCGACGAACCGGAAGCGTTCGCGGTGCCGGGCCACCACACGCTGGGCCGTCTCGCCGATCGAGCCCGTGGCGCCCAGCAACGCGATGCCCTGCGGGCCCCGGCCCACGGTCACCCGCCCACCGCCAGCAGGAGGTCGAGCAGCACGTACGCGATGGGAATCGTGAAGAGCAGCGAATCCGTGCGGTCGAGCACGCCGCCATGCCCGGGGATCAGTGTGGAGCTGTCCTTCACGCCGGCTTCGCGCTTGAGCAGGCTCTCGACCAGGTCCCCGACCTGCGCTGCCACGCTCATCACCGCGCCGAAGACGAGGATCCCGGGCAGCGTGAGGCCGAGTCCGGCCTGCGGTTGCAGCGCCCACCGCACGTAGCCCCAGGTGACGGCGATGGTGAGCAGCAGCCCCCCGACGCCGCCGGCGATCGTCTTCCCCGGGCTCACCGAGGGCATGAGTTTGGTGCGCCCGAATCGCTTGCCGACGAAGAACGCGCCCGCGTCGTTCGCCCAGGTCAGCAGCAGCGGGAACATGAGCAGCAGCGTACCCGCCACGGCGCCGATCGCGAAGCGGTGGTACCGCAGCGCATACGCGAACGCGAGCATCCCGCCGGTGTACCACACGCCGAGCAGCGTCGCGGCCACCGCCGCGAGGGGCTTGCCGTCCACGCCGCGGACGAACAGCGCCACGGTGAGCAGCGCGGGGACCGCCATCGCGACCAGGCTCAGCGGCGGGACCCAGAGGCCCAGCCGTACGCCGTGTACGGCCAGCGGGACCGCTGCGGCGAGCGCGATCATGAGCACGGTGAACGGCCGTGCGCCGGCGGCCTCGGCCATCCGGCCGAACTCCCACGCGCCCAGGGCCGCCGCGAGGGAGAGGAGGATCGCCAGCGGCGCATCGCCGAACCAGACGGCGGCGGCGACCACCGGGATCGCGGCCACGGCGAAGAGGACGCGCTTCGTGAGTTCGCTCACGACGGGCTCAGACCGGGACGCGGCCGAAGCGGCGGTCCCGATTCTGGTAGTCGAGGATGGCTTCGAACAGGTTGCTGCGGCCGAAGTCGGGCCAGAGCACCGGCGAGATGTGCAACTCCGTGTACGCGAGCTGCCAGAGCAGGAAATTGGAGATCCGCTGCTCCCCGGAGGTGCGGATCAGGAGGTCGGGATCCGGGCAGTCCGCGGTGTAGAGGCGGGCGCTGATCGCGGCCTCGTCCACCTGCTCGGGCCGGAGGGTGCCGGCCTGCACCTCCTCCGCCACCCGACGCGCCGCGCGCACGATCTCGGCGCGCGAGCCGTACGAGATGAAGAGGTTGAGCGTCAGCTTGCGGTTGTGCGCCGTCTGCTGCGTCACACGGGCCACCGCCTCGCGCGCCGCCGGCGCCAGTCGCTCGGTCTCGCCGAGCACCCGCACGCGCACACCCTGTTCCTCGAGGTCATCCGCTTCCTTCTGGATGTACTCCTCGAGCAGCGACATGAGGGCGTTGATCTCGACCGGCGGCCGCTGCCAGTTCTCCTGCGAGAACGCGAAGAGCGAGAGCACCTCGATGCCCGCCTCGAGCGACGCCTCGACCACCTCGCGCACCGACTTCATCCCGCTGCGGTGTCCCAGCGGCCGTGGCAGCATCCGCTCGCGCGCCCACCGTCCGTTGCCATCCATGATGATGGCAACGTGCCGCGGAACGGCCCCGCTCTCGCGGATCTGGTCGAGGAGTGCTGGTGCGGTCATCGGTGGGTGAGGGGCCGGCCTGCGCCGGTCAGACCTCCAGCAGCTCCGCTTCCTTGGCCTTCATCGACGCGTCGATCTTCGCGATCTCCTCGTCGTGCAGCTTCTGCAGGTCCTTCTCCGCATGCTTCACTTCGTCCTCGGAGACGCCGTCGAGCTTCTTGAGCAGGTCGCGCGCGTTCGTGCGGGCGTGCCGCACGGCGATGCGGCCGTCCTCGGCGTACTTGTGCACCTGCTTCGCGAGTTCCTTGCGCCGCTGCTCGTTCATCGCCGGCAGGGGCACGCGGATGATGTGGCCCTGCACCGACGGGTCGAGCCCGAGGTTCGACTCGCGGATGGCCTTCTCCACCGCCTTCACCTGGCCCTTGTCGAACGGCGTCACCACGAGGAGCCGCGGCTCCGGCGCCGAGACGTTGGCCACTTGGTTCATGGCCATGTACTGCCCGTACATCTCCACCTTGACGGTGTCGAGCATGGCCGGCGACGCCTTGCCGGAGCGCACCGAGGCGAACTCGCGCTTGGCGGCCTCGACGCCCTTGTCCATGGCCGCGCGGCAGTCCTTCAGGATCGACTGGATGGTGTTCATGAGACGAGGGTCCCCACGGGTTCGCCGCGCAGCGCCTGGGCGACGATGCCGGGTGTGTGGATGTTGAGGACGATCAGGGGAAGCGCGTTTTCCTTGCACAGCGTGATCGCCGTCTGGTCCATCACGCCGAGTTCACCCGCCATCACGTCGCGATACGAGATCCGGTCGTAGCGCTTGGCGTTGGCGTCCTTCTTGGGATCGGCCGAGTACACCCCGTCCACGCTGGTGGCCTTGATGATGACGTTCGCCTTCATCTGGATGGCACGCAGCACGGCGGCGGTGTCGGTGGAGAAGTACGGATTCCCGGTCCCCGCTGCGCAGATGACGCAGCGCCCCTTCTCGAGGTGACGGATGGCGCGACGCCGGATGTACGGTTCGGCGACCTCCTCCATCCGGATGGCCGTCATCACGCGCGTGTCCAGCCCCTCGCGCTCCAGCACGTCCTGGAACGCGAGGGCGTTGATGACCGTCCCGAGCATGCCCATGTAGTCGGCCGAGACCCGGTCCATGCCCATCTTGGAGATCTGCGAGCCGCGGATGATGTTGCCCCCGCCGATCACCATCCCCACCTGCACGCCGAGGTCGCTCACCGCCTTCACCTCGCGGGCGAAGTTGCGCAGCGAGTCGAAATCGAAGCCGAAGCCTTTGTCGCCGGCGAGGGCTTCGCCGGAGAGCTTGAGCAGGACGCGCGGATAGCGCAGCGAGGACATCAGCGGGCGCGGATCAGGACTCGCCCATCTTGAAGCGGACGAACCGCTTCACCGCGAGCGGCGCGCCGGCTTCCTTCGCCGTGGCCTTCACGAGGTCCCCGACCGTCTGCTTGTCGTCGCGCACCCAGGGCTGCCCGAGCAGCGTGATCTCGCTGTAGAGCTTCTGGATGCGGCCATCCACCATCTTCTGCGCGATGGCCTCGGGCTTGCCCGACTCGATCGCCTGGGCGATGAAGATCTGCCGCTCGCGCTCGATGAACTCGGCGCTCACGCCGTCCTTGTCCACCGCGATGGCGACCGTGGGCACGCCCGCAGCGACATGCTCGGCGACGTGCTTGCCCAGCTGCTCGGCCTGCGGCCCCTTGCCGCCGGCGATCTCGGCGATGACGCCCGCCTTGCCGTTGAAGTGCAGGTAGGAGCCCACCGTGCCCGTCGTCTGGAACCGCGCCACGCGGCGCAGCTCGACCTTCTCGCCCGTCTTGGCCGAGGCGGCCTTCACGATCTCGCCGACCGTCTGCGACTTGTCGGCGTACCAGGGCGTGCCGAGATACGCGCCCTCGGCGCCCACGGCGACCAGGCCGTCGACGGCGCTGTCCTTGGCCACATGCTCGACGAGCTGCTTGGAGAGCGCGATGAACTCGTCATTGCGCCCCACGAAGTCGGTCTCGCAGTTGACCTCGATCATCGCCGCGACGGCGCCGTCCGGGCTCGTCCACGTGACGATCTGGCCCTCGGACGCCGCACGGTCGGCGCGCTTGTCGGCCTTCGCGATGCCCTTCTTGCGCAGCAGGTCGGCCGCGGCTTCCATGTCGCCGTTCGACTCCTCGAGCGCCTTCTTGCAATCCATCATGCCGGCGCCGGTCCGCGCGCGCAGTTCGGCCACATCCTTCGCAGTGACAGCCATCGATATCTCTCAGTGATGCGTGACAGTACGTGTGAGATCGCCGCCGGGGAGTGGTGAGACTCAACCGGCGGCGACGGAAAGTTACTCAGGGAGCATCCCCTGCACTACCGAACGGCCGTTCACTCCGCGGCGTCGTCGCCCTCGGCGTCGCCAGCGGCTTCGGCGCCGCCCTTGAGGCGGGCCGCGATCGCTTCCGGCTTCGCACGGCGGCGGCGCGGGCGGCGCTTCCGCCGGCGATCCTCGTCGCTCTCCTTCTCGGTCCCGCGCTCCGACGACCAGGTCGTCGACTCGCCGGCCTCCTCGACCTCGTTGCGCACCGGGGCCTCGCGACGCGCCTCGGCCACCGCCTCCGCGAACGCGGCCGTGATCAGCTCCACCGAGCGGATCGCGTCGTCGTTGCCCGCGATCGGCACCGTGATGAGGTCCGGATCGGAGTTCGTGTCGCAGATCGCCACGATCGGGATGCCGAGCTTGTTCGCCTCATCGACGGCGATCCGCTCCTTCTTGGCGTCGACGATGAACAGCAGCCCCGGCAACCGCCCCATCGGCTTGATGCCCGACAGGTTCTTCGCGAGCTTGTCGCGCTGCCGGGTCATCATGAGCTGTTCCTTCTTCGTGTAGTTCTCGAAGGCACCGCCCGCCTCGGAGCCTGCCTCGAGCTCCTTGAGCTTCTTGATCTGCTTCTTGACGGTCGCGAAGTTCGTCAGCAGGCCGCCGAGCCAGCGCTCGGTGACGTACATCGCGCCGGCCCGCTCCGCCTCGGAGGTGACGATCTGCGCGAGCTGGCGCTTGGTGCAGACGAAGAGGACGTTCTCGCCACGGAGCACGACCTCACGCGCGAGCTTCTGCGCGAGTTCGATCTGCTTGAGCGTCTTCTGGAGGTCGATGATGTGGATCCCGTTGCGCTCCGCGAAGATGAAGCGGCGCATCTTGGGGTTCCAACGGCGGGTCTGGTGCCCGAAGTGGACACCGGCCTTGAGGAGTTCGTCGAGCGTGGGTTGCGGCATGGGGAATGACCGAAGGAGTGGTTGGAGGCGTCGCCGGTCCTCATCGTGGTCCCCACCGCACCCGCAGGCACGGCACCGAGGCGCCACTCCGACCGACTGTGAGATTCAGCGGGTTCGGGAGCGGGAGACCGGCGGACCGCCGGTGCTCCCCTCTCCCCGTTCCCCGCTGCCCTGCGACTAGCGCTTGCTGAACTGGAACCGCTTGCGGGCCTTCGGACGGCCCGGCTTCTTGCGCTCGACCGCGCGGGCGTCGCGCGTGAGCAGGCCGAGATCGCGCAGCTTGCGGCGGTGCGTCTCGTCGATCTTCACGAGGGCACGCGCGATCGCGAGGCGGAGCGCCCCGGCCTGGCCGGTCTGGCCACCGCCGGTGAGGTTCGCCTGCACGTCGTACGAACCGAGCGTGTCGGTGGCCGTGAACGGCTGCTGGATCGCGGTCACCAGCGCGGGGCGCGGGAAGTAGTCGCCCAGCGTGCGGCCGTTGAGGCTCCACTTGCCCGACCCGGGCGTGAGGAACACACGGCAGACGGCTTCCTTGCGGCGGCCGATCGTATGGGTCATCGAGTTGTCCGCCATTACTTGGCCCCTGCCTTCGCGAAGGTGAGCGTCTCAGGCTGCTGCGCCCCGTGCGGGTGCGTCGCGCCGGCGTACACGCGCAGCTTGATGCGCAGCTTCTGGCGGCCGAGGGCCGTCTTGGGCAGCATGCCGTAGACCGCCTTCTCGATCACGCGCTCCGGATGCTTGGCGAGCATCGACGCGAACGGCGTGTAGAGCTCGTGGCCCATGTAGCCGGTGTGCCGGAAGTAGTTCTTCTGCTCGGCCTTGCGTCCGGTCACCTTCACCTTGGACGCGTTGATCACGATGACGTTGTCACCGGTGTCCATGTGCGGCGTGAACATCGCCTTGTGTTTGCCGCGGATGATCCGCGCCACCTCGGTGGCCAGGCGCCCGAGGATCATGCCTTCTGCATCGACCACGAACCACTTGTGTTCGATGTCGGCAGGCTTCGCCGTGTACGTCGTCTTCATCTTCTGATGTGGAACGAGAGGTCCTGCGCCTCACCGGTGCGGGATGCAACCCGGGTCTCGGCCGCCCAAGGGCGTTTTGATACAGACAAGAAGGATACCGGGGGTCCCGAGGCCGGTCAACCCTCTGTCCCACCGTCACGTAGCTCCATTCGACCGGACTCGCCGTAATCGGTTCCCCGACCGATACTATGCCTGTGACTGCCCCCCGAAACTCCCCCACGGGTGGCCCAAGCCCGGATGATGGGCCGACGCGCTTCGGACTGATCGCGGGCTCCGCGCTCGGCCTCATGGCGGCGTACGCGGTCTGGAGCGCCCTCGCGCCCCCGTTCGACACCCGCTGGGAGCGCTGGGTCGATGAGGCCGCGCTCCTCCCGCTGCGTCTGGGCTGTGCCCTCCTGGCCTGGCAGCTCGCGAGACAGGAGGATCGATCCGCCCGCGCGGCCGCGGCGTGGCGCTGGATGGGCATCGGCTTCGCGTTCGGCGCCCTGGCCAACCTCCTGCGGCTCCTGCTCGCCGGTGGCGGACCGACGTCCCCCCTGCTCTCGGTGGCGCTGGCGATCCCGCAGGGCGTCGCGATGATCGGCGGGCTCTGGCGTCTCGCGCGCCTCCGCGCGGACCCGGGCCGCGGCGCCGACTGGCTCGACTCCGCGGTGATCGTCATCGCCGGATTCCTCCTCACGGCGCATTTCGTCTCGGGTGGCAGCCCGTTCGACTCGGGCGAGTTCAATCCCCGGCGGTGGCTGTTCGTGGTGTTCCTGGTCTCCGACCTGGCGTCCCTGCTGCTGGTGGGCACCGTGTGGTTCCGTCGGCCGGAGGGCGTCTCGCGGGCCGGTCTGGGCTGGATGACGTTGGGATTCGCCCTGATCTCGATCATGGACCTGCGCTTCGACCAGCAGATCCGGACCGGCACGGCGGTGAACGGGGGCCTGACGGACGCGCTGGTCGCCCTCTCGTTCACGCTCCTGCTCCTCGGGCTCGACCGCCAACGTCGTCACCTGCCGGTGGCCGAGGAACCGCGGACGGCGATCCGGCAGGGGCGGCACATCGTGGCCCCGATCGCGATCATGGCGGCCACCGTCCCGCTCCTGCAACTCGCCTGGACGGCGGCGCACGAGGCGGACCACCTGGCCTTCCACGTCACCGGCATCACGATCCTCCTGGTCCTCGTGCTGCTCCGCCAGCACATCGCCCGCCGCGAGACCGTGCGCCTCGCGCGCGAGCGCATGGCCGCCGACGCGCGTTTCCGCTCGCTCGTGCAGCGCTCCTCGGACGCCATCCTGCAGGTGTCCACGGAGCAGGTCATCGAGTGGGCCAGCCCATCGGCCGGCGAGCTCGCCGGCACCATCCCCGCGCTGTTGGCCGGGCGCCGCCTGGCGGACCTGGCCCACCCTGACGACCGCGACGCGCTCGCGACCTTCCTCGCCAACGCCCGCAAACCCTTCGCGCGCAACGCCGCGCTGCGCTGGCGCCTGGGCCGCGCCGAGCACTGGCACGACGTCGAAAGCGTGGTGACGGACCTGACGCGGGACGATGACGTGCGGTCGTTCGTGCTCAACACGCGCAACGTGACCGAGCGCGTCCGGCTCGAGCAGCAGCTGCGGCAGGCGCAGAAGCTCGAGGCGGTCGGGCGCCTGGCCGGCGGCATCGCACACGACTTCAACAACATCCTCGCGGCCATCATCACGCACGCCCAGCTCGTCCGCGACGAACTGGACCCCAACGACGAACGCGCCGCGGACCTGCTCGAGATCGAACAGACGGCGCAACGCGGTGCGGCGCTCACGCGGCGCCTGCTCTCCTTCAGCCGTCCCGACGTGGGCGAGACGCACGTGCAGCCGTTGCGCCCCGTCATCGAGGGGATGGAGCCGATGCTCCGCCGCCTGCTGGTGAGCCAGGTGGAGCTCGAGCTGCTCCTGCCCACCGAGGAACTCTGGGTGCGCGCGGCCGAGGGACAGCTGGAGCAGATCCTGATGAACCTCGCGATCAATGCCCGCGATGCGATGCCCGAGGGCGGCGTGGTGCGGATCGCCCTCTCGATGCGCACGATCAAGCCGGGGGAGTCCCGTGGCGACGCGCCGGGAGTCCTGCCCGGCCGCTGGGCGGAACTGTCGGTGCACGACGACGGCGTTGGGATGGACGACGAGACACTCGCCCGACTGTTCGAACCCTTCTTCACCACCAAGCCCAGCGGACTGGGCACCGGTCTCGGGCTGACCACGGTGCGCGGCATCCTGCGCACGCTGGGCGGTCACGTGTTCGCCGAGAGTGCGCCGGGGCGCGGCACCACGATGCGCGTCCTGTTGCCGGCGGTGGGCGCCGAGGTCGCCGTCCCGGTGCGGCGCGAGACCCCGACCGCGGTCGCAACCATCGGGCGGCCAGTGGTGCTGATCGTGGACGACGAGGCCGGCCTGCGGCGCGCACTGGAGCGCTTCCTCGAGAAGCACGACTTCGTGGTGCTCTCCGCGGGGTCCGCGCCGGAGGGTCTCGCCCTGCTCGACGCCCGACGCTGGCAAGTGGACCTCGTGGTGACCGACATGGTCATGCCACGCATGAGCGGGCGCGAGTTCGCGCGCGAGTTGCTGCGGCGCCATCCCGCACTGCCGATCCTATGCATGTCGGGGCACGTGGAGCAGGAGTTCGGTGCGGACGCCGACCCGGAGGCCCCGTGGGCGCCCGACCGGTTGATCGCGAAACCGTTCCGGTTTCCCGACTTCCTGCAGCGCGTACGCCACGCGATCGACGCCGCCCACGCGGCGCGCT
Organism: uncultured Gemmatimonadota bacterium; assembly: GCA_902825965.1. GTDB lineage: Bacteria > Gemmatimonadota > Gemmatimonadetes > Gemmatimonadales > Gemmatimonadaceae > Pseudogemmatithrix. Next base: position 84,337 of record CADEDA010000006.1, read on the forward strand.
GAGGGCGGGCGGCGCCGCCGCCGGCGCTACGCGCCGGCCTGGGGTTCGAACTCCACGAGGACGCTGCCCTTCTCCACCGCCACTCCCGGCGTCGCGTGGATGGCCTTCACGACACCGCTCGCCGGCGCGCGCAGTTCGTTCTCCATCTTCATCGCTTCCATCACCACGACCCCCTGCCCGGCCTGCACGGTGTCACCCGCGGCCACATGCACCCGCACGATCAAGCCGGGCATCGGGGCGATCACCGGCGCGGGACCCACCGGTCCCGCCGCCAGCGCCGAGAGTTCGCGGATGGCCCGCGTGCGTTCATCGAGCGCCTCGGCGTCGAACCGCCAGCCGTCGATCCACAGCGTGTAGGCACCCTTGCCCGCGCCGCGGCGGGCCACCACCCGATGCTGCACCCCACCGATCGTCACGAGGCGCACCGAGGTTCCCTCGACGTCGGCGAGGTGCGCGCTCGTGCGCGTCCCGTCCACCGTGGCGCCGTCGGCATCGAGCTGCACCTCGACCCGCTCACCACTGAGATCCACCAGGTACTTCACGACGCCTCCGGAACGAGTTCGCACACGGTCTCGATGTGTGCGGTCTGGGGAAACATGTCGAAGCAGCGCAGCGACTGCACGCGCCAGCCGCGCAGGCGCGCGACGTCGCGGGCGAGCGTCGCCGGGTCGCAGCTCACGTAGATGACGGCGCGCGGACCGGCGCGCCGTGCCTCCGCGGTGAGGACGGCCTCGATGGCCTTGGCATCCACGCCGGCCCGCGGCGGATTGAGCACCACGACGTCCGCCGGGAGCTGCGCCGCGAGGACGTCCTCGACGCGGGCGGCGATGGCCCGCGACGGCGCGCGGAGGCGCTGGCGCGCGAACGCCGTCGCCTCCTCGTCGAGTTCGATCGCGGTCACGCGCACGCCGTCCGCGTCGAGCACCGCGGCGAGGTCGCCCGCGCCGCTGTACCCATCGACCACGTACCGCGGCGCGTGGGCACGGACACTCGCGACGACGTGGCGGAGCATGGCGGCGGCCATCTCCGCGTTGACTTGCGTGAACGAGGCGCCCGGCAGTTCCGCCCCGCGTCGATCGACGACGAGGCGGCGGCGTTTGCCCTCGGCCTGCCACCAGACCGCCGCGAGTGCGGGCACGGCCGCCATGAACTCGGCCAGACGCGGCCACTCGCGACCGCCCTCGAGCACGAACAGCGGACGCGCGTCGAGCAGGCGCACGGTGCCGCGCAGCCGCGCAGCCTCGGGCAACGTCGACGCCGCCGCGAGGATCGACCGCCACGCCGCCAGCACCGACTCGGCGGTGATGTGGCAATCCTCGAGTGCGAACACCGCCTCGGGGTCGTCGTAGGCACGGAGTCCGGCCCAGGTGCGATCGCCCGCACGACGGATCGCGAGCGTCAGTGTGCGCCGGTAGCGCCACGGCGCACCACCGACGACCTCCGGCAGCGGGACTTGCTGTCTGGCGATGCGCTGGAAGGCGTCGCGCACCATCTCCGCCTTGGCCTGGCGCTGCGCCGCGAGGTCGACGTGCTGCCACTGGCAGCCCCCACAACGGTCCGGCGGCGCGTAGTGCGCGCAGCGGGCGTCCACGCGCGTGCCGCCGGCGTGCTCCACGGACTCGAGCGCGCCACGTCCCACGCGCCCCTCGACACGCAGCCGCACCCGCACGCGGTCGCCCGGGGCGGTACGCGGCGTGAAGACCACGAGGCCCTCGTGCCGCGCGACGCCGTCCCCACCGGCCGCGAGGCCGGTGATGTCGAGGATCGCGGTGCTCACCTGCGGCGCGATGCGACTCAACCGCGCCGCAGGTTCTCGAGCCGCGCGAGCTGCGCCCAGGAGCCGGCGACCCCCGCGGGGGCCGGTGCACCGTTCGTGTGGCCCGGCACGGTGGCGGAACCGCCGCTCGGGGTGCCCGTGCGCCGCGACCCGCGATCCCGGTCGGCCAGCAGCGCCGCCGCGATGGCGGCCGCCTGCCGCGTCTCGCGCGGCGCCTGCTGCGCGAGCAGCGTGGGCAGGCGCGACTCGAGCCACTGGATATCCACCCGGCCGGCGCGGTAGTCGGCGTCCGCCATCACGCGGAGATGGAACTCCCGTGACGTCTCGACGCCGTCGATCACCAGCTCCTTGAGTGCGCGCTCCATGCGGGCGATCGCGGCCTCGCGCGTGGGCGCGAAGACGATCAGCTTGGCGAGCATGGGGTCGTACGACAGGCCGACGACGCTGCCGACCTCGATGCCGCCGTCCCACCGCACGCCCGGTCCGCTCGGCAGGTGCAGATGCGCGATCCGTCCCGTGGACGGCAGGAAGCCGTTCGCCGGATCCTCGCTGGTGATCCGGCACTCGATCGCCCAGCCCTTCGGCTCGGGTGACGTGGTGAACGGCAGGCGCTCGCCCGACGCGATGCGCAGCTGCCACTGCACCAGGTCGATGCCCATCACCAGCTCGGTGACGGGGTGCTCGACCTGGATGCGCGTGTTCATCTCGAGGAAGTAGAAGTTCCCGTGCCGGTCGAGCAGGAACTCGCAGGTGCCGGCATTCACGTAGCCGGCGGCCTTGGCCGCCGCCACCGCCGCATCACCCATCCGCTGGCGCAGCTCGGGCGTGACGGCGACGCTCGGGGCCTCCTCGACCATCTTCTGGTGGCGGCGCTGGATCGAGCACTCGCGCTCGCCGAGCGCGATGCAGTTGCCGTGTGCGTCGGCGAGGACCTGGATCTCGACGTGCCGCGGCCCCTCGATGTACTTCTCGACGTACACCGCGTCGTCGCCGAAGGCGTTCTTGGCCTCGCGCTGCGCGGACGCCAGCGCCCCGGCGATCTCGGATTCCTCGCGGACCACCCGCATGCCCTTCCCGCCGCCGCCGGCCGCCGCCTTGAGCAGCACGGGATAGCCGAACCTGGCGGCGGTGGCCGCGGCCTCGGCCGCATCACGCAGCGGCTCGGTCGTGCCGGGCACGACGGGCGTGCCCGCCGAGATGGCGAGCGTGCGCGCCGCGGTCTTGGAGCCCATCGCGGCGATCGCCTCCGCCGGCGGGCCGATCCACACCAGGCCGGCATCGCGGACTGCGCGGGCGAACCACTCCCGCTCGGAGAGGAACCCGTAGCCCGGGTGCACGGCATCCGCCCCGACCTGCTTCGCCACGGCGATGAGGTGGTCGCCGCGCAGGTAGCTCTCGCTCGCGGGCGCGGGTCCGATGTGCACGGCCTCGTCGGCTTCGCGCACGTGCGGCGCCTGCGCGTCCGCATCGGAGTACACCGCGACGGCCCGCACCCCGAGTTCCTGGCAGGCCCGCACGATGCGCAGGGCGATCTCGCCGCGATTGGCGATGAGCACTTTGCGGATCATAGCGGGATGCACCCGTGCTTCTTGGGCGGGTTCTTGGCGCGCTTGCCCTGCAGCATGTCGAGGGCGTCGATGAGGCGCGGCCGCGTCTCCCGCGGGTCGATCACGTCGTCCACGTAGCCCCGGGCCGCTGCCACGTAGGGATTGGCGAACTTGTCCGTGTACTCGGCGACCCGGGCGTCCATCGCGGCCTGCGGGTCCTTCGCGTCCGCGATCTCCCTCCGGAACAGGATCTCCACCGCGCCCTTCGGCCCCATCACCGCGATCTCCGCCGTGGGCCAGGCCAGGTTCACGTCGCCACGGATGTGCTTGGAGCTCATGACGTCGTACGCGCCGCCGTAGGCCTTGCGCGTGATGACGGTGAGCTTGGGCACGGTGGCCTCGCAGTACGCGTACAGCAGCTTGGCGCCGTGCTTGATGATGCCGCCGTGCTCCTGCGCGACCCCCGGCAGGAAGCCGGGCACGTCCTCGAAGGTCACGAGCGGGATGTTGAACGCATCGCAGAAGCGGATGAAGCGCGCCGCCTTCACGCTGGCACTGATGTCGAGCACGCCGGCGAGCACCGCCGGTTGGTTCGCCACGATGCCGACGGCGTGGCCGCCGAGGTGGGCGAAGCCGCAGAGGATGTTGCCGGCGAAGTCCTTCTGCACCTCGAGGAAGTCGCCGTCGTCCACCACGCGCCGCAGCACGTCGTGCATGTCGTAGGGCTTGTTGGCGCTGTCGGGGAGCACGTCGAGCAGGGCCTCGTCGCGCCGGTCGCGAGGGTCGCGCGCGGGACCGCGGGGCGCGGCATCCACGTTGTTGCTCGGGATGTAGCGCAGCAGCGTGCGGATGCCCTGCAGGCATTCCAGCTCGGACGCGGCCGTGAAGTGCGACACCCCCGAGGTGCCCCCGTGCGTGTCGGCGCCGCCGAGGCCTTCCATGGAGATGTCCTCGTGGGTCACCGTCTTCACGACGTTGGGCCCCGTGACGAACATGTACGAGGTACCGCGCACCATGTACACGAAGTCGGTGATGGCCGGCGAGTACACCGCGCCGCCGGCACAGGGACCGAGGATGGCGGAGATCTGCGGCACGACGCCCGAGGCGAGCGTGTTGCGCAGGAAGATGTCGGCGTAGCCGCCGAGCGAGACCACTCCTTCCTGGATGCGCGCGCCGCCCGAGTCGTTCAGGCCGATCACGGGTGCCCCGTTCTGCATGGCGAGGTCGAGCACCTTGCAGATCTTGGAGGCGTGGGCCTCCGAGAGCGAGCCGCCGAAGACCGTGAAGTCCTGGGAGAACACGTAGACGAGCCGACCGTCGACGCGCCCGTAGCCGGTGACGACGCCGTCCCCGTAGGGGCGCTGCGCCTCGAGCCCGAAGTCGTGCGACCGATGGGTGACGAAGCGGTCGAGTTCGACGAACGACCCCTCGTCGAGGAGGACGTCGAGGCGCTCGCGCGCCGACAGTTTCCCCTTCGCGTGCTGCTGCTTCAGCTTCTCGGCACCGCCACCTAGCTCGGACTCGGCGCGCCGGCGCTCGAGGAGCTCGAGTTTCTCACGCATGGACATGCGGAGAAACCTAGCCCCCCTGCGCGGACTACTCCACCGTGAACGCCCCGCTGGCGGACGTGACGCGATCGCCGTCGGACCGGGTGAAGGTGACGACCACGCGGTAGGTCCCGGCGACCGTGCCGAGGGGGACATGCACGGCGCTCTCGGTCGTCGAGCCCGCCGGGAGGAGGTAGGCAGCCAAGGCGCAGATCCGCAGCGGATCCGGCGTGGCGACCCACGACTCGCCCTCGCGCCGCTCGAGGCGGGAGGAGATGCACAGATTGTACGAGAACCGCGCGAAGGTGGGGTTGTGCAGGCGCACATCCACGAGCGAGCCCGGCGTCGCCGACGCGTCGAGGACCTCGACGAGCGGTTCGCCGACGATCACGCCGGTGGTGGATTCACCGCAGGCGGCCGCGATCAGGAGCAGCGCCGCGGCCAGGATGCGGCGCGACGGGGAGCGGAGGAGGTCGGCAGGCGTCTTCATGCCCGTACTACCCGTGGCACCGGGGTATCGTCACGCGGCCATGCACGACCGGCCACGCGGCTCGCCCGATGTGACAGGCCCCGCGCGACCGAGGTCGCGCGGGGCCCGTGCACTGCGGCGCCGGTGTGCCGCTCAGGCGTCGAGATCGGCGTCCAGGTCCGCCGGGATCGCGGCGAGTTCGTCCTCGGTGTGCACCTTGGACGGCTCGGCCGGACGTTCCTGTCCCGCCGGGATGTCGATCACGCCCAGCACGATGCGGCGATGGATCGGATCGACCTCGAGGATCCGCACGTTCATGGCCATGCCTTCCCAGGCCACATCCGCCGGGCTGTTGATCTGCTGCCCGGTGAGGTTGAGGTGCGAGAGCGGCACGAAGCCTTCGATGTCGTTTCCGATGTCGACCACGACACCCTTGTCCATCAGGCGGGCGACCTTGCCCGCGAGCTCGGTGCCGACCGGGTAGGTCTCGCCGATGCGGAGCCAGGGATCCTCGGAGGCCTGCTTGAGGCCGAGCGAGATGCGCTTGTTGTCGGAATCGATGTTCAGGATCACGACGTCGACCGCATCACCCTTCTTGACCACTTCCGACGGGTGCTGGACCCGCTTGGTCCACGACATGTCGGAGATGTGGATGAGGCCGTCGATGCCCGGCTCGATCTCGACGAAGGCGCCGAACGAGGTGAGGTTGCGGACCTTGCCGTTGAGGCGGGTGCCGACCGGGTACTTGAGCGGCAGCACCATCCACGGGTCCTGCTCGGTCTGCTTCATGCCGAGCGAGATCTTCTCCTCGGACGGGTCGACCTTGAGCACCACCGCCTCGATCGACTCGCCGATGCTGACGAGCTTCGAGGGGTGCCGGACGTTGCGCGTCCAGCTCATCTCGGAGATGTGCACGAGGCCCTCGATGCCCGGCTGCAGCTCGATGAAGGCGCCGTAGTTGGTGATCGAGACGACCTTGCCCGAGACGCGCGTGCCGACCGGGAACTTGTCCGCCACGTCCTTCCACGGATACGCCTGCAGCTGCTTGAGGCCGAGCGAGATGCGCTCGCGCTCCCAATCGATGTCGAGGACCTTGATCTCGAGCTCCATGCCGATCTGGACCATCTCGCTCGGATGCGAGATGCGGCCCCACGACATGTCGGTGATGTGGAGCAGGCCGTCCACGCCGCCGAGGTCGATGAAGGCACCGAAGTCCGTGATGTTCTTGACCACGCCCTTCCGCACCTGGTCCTTCGCGAGCTCCTTCATGAGCTTCTCGCGCTTGCCGGCACGCTCGGTCTCGAGGATCACGCGGCGCGAGACGACGATGTTGCGGCGGCGCTTGTTGAGCTTGATGATCTTGAACTCGTACTTCTGGCCGAGCAGCTCGTCGATGTTCGGGACGCGACGGAGTGCGATCTGCGAACCCGGGAGGAAGGCGTCGACGCCCATGAGGTCGACGACCACGCCGCCCTTGATCTTCTTGACGAGCACACCCTCCACCGGCTGGTCGGACTCGTACGCGACGCGGATCCGCTCCCACACGCGCATGAAGTCGGCCTTCTTCTTCGACAGGACGACCGAGCCCTCGCTGTCCTCGAGGTGCTCGAGGAGGACCTCGACCTGGTCACCAGGCTTGAGGTCGGGCATGTCCTTGAACTCTTCGAGCGGGATCGTCCCTTCGGACTTGAACCCGATGTCCAGCACCACGAGGTTCTCGCGGATCTCGAGCACGGTGGACTTGACGATCTCCCCTTCCTCGATGGAGGCGAGGGTGCCGTTGTACATGTCCATCATCGCGTCGAACTCGTCCGACGAGAGCTCGTCCTCGTCGTAGAGCTCGGGGCGGCGGTTGGCGAGGGGGCGCAACTGCGCCTTCTGGGCGTCGCGCTTCTGGCGCGCGATCATCTCGGGCGACAGGATGTCTTCGGTGGTGGTCATCGTGTTTCTCCAGCTCGCGGAGGGTTCGGCTCGCCGCGACGAGGCGTGGGTGGGTACGACAAGGCTCCCGGCCGGCGGATCCGGTCTGCGGGAGCCTTGAAACATAGAGGGCCCTCAGGGGGAGGTCAACCGAATCGCAGGAGCCGGTTCACCCCGCCGGGTCGGGACTCCGGCCCTTCTGCGCCCGACGGGCCAGCGCCACGATGCGCTCCACCTGCTCCTCCTGTGTCAGGTAGGTCGTGTCGATCAGCACGGCGTCGTTCGCCCGCTGCGTCTGCGACTCGTCCTTCGCGTCGCGCTGCACCAGGGCGTCCGTCTCCTCGGCGATCTCCTCCTCGGTGGGCAGCCGCTCGAGCCGCTGCAGCAACCGGCGGCGCGCCCGCTCCCAGGGGTCCGCGACCAGGAAGATCTTCACCCGGGCCTGCGGGAAGACGGCGGTTCCCATGTCGCGCCCGTCCACGACGATCGCATGGCCCTCGGCCGCCTCCCGGACCCGATCGTTCACCCAGGCGCGCACCCGCGGCATCTTGGCGACGATCGAGACGCGCGAGGTCACCTCGGCGCCGCGGAGTTCCGCCTCCGCCTCGCGCCCCGCCACCCGGGCCTGGAACGACGTGTCCGTGGCCGCCAGCGACACCGATGCGGCCGCCGCCAGCACCCTGTCCTCGGTCCAGACGCCGCTGTCCGGGTGCGCGCGCAGCGTCGCTGCCGTCGCGGCGCGGTACAACGCGCCGGAGTCCACGTGCCGGAAGCCGAGCTCCCGGGCGACCCACTTGGCGGTGGACGACTTGCCCGACGCCGCGGGACCATCGATCGCGACGACGAGGGGACGGACGCGGCGCTCAGGCGATTCGGACACGGGCGAGGTCATCCCAGAAGGTCGGATACGAGACGGAGACGCAGGCGGGATCATCGATGCTGATGGCTTGGCCACGCCCGGCGCCGAGCACGGCGAATGCCATGGCGATGCGGTGGTCCCCGTGGGTCACGACGCGGCCGGCGAGCGGACGGTCACTCCCGCGGACCACGAAGCCGTCGGGAAGCTCCTCCGCCTCCACCCCGAGCGTGCGCAGGTTGCCGACGACCGCCGCGATGCGGTCACTCTCCTTCACCCGCAACTCGGCCGCGCCCGTCACGCGCGTCTCGCCCTCCGCACGCGCCGCCACGCAGGCGATCAGGGGGAGCTCGTCGATGAGCGACGGCACCTCGTCGGCGGTCACGGAGGTGCCACGGAGCGTGGTGGCGCCGCCGAGCCGGACGGTGGCGACCGGCTCGCCGCCCGCGTCCGCCACGGCGTCGTAGCCGAGGTCCAGTCCCATGCGTTTGAGCACCCGGAAGGCCCCGACGCGCGCCGGATTGATGCCCACGTGCTCGATCGCGAGCGGCCCGCTCGCGCCGAGTGCGACCAGGCCCGCGAGGAACGCGGCGCTGGAGGGGTCACCCGGGACGTCGAGGTCGCCAGCATCGAGCCGCGCGGTCGGCAGCAGCGTGACGACGTCGCCTTCCACCCGCAGGTCCACCCCCCGCGCGCGGAGCAGACGTTCGGTGTGGTCGCGCGTGGCCGCCGGTTCGTGCACTTCCACCGGGACGTCCGCCACGAGACCGGCGAGCAGGATCGCGCTCTTGACCTGCGCGCTCGCGACCTCGCTGTGCCAGGTGAGCCCGCGGAGCGGGGCACCCGCGACGGTCATCGGCAGTCCCCCGTGCGCCGGCAGCTGGACCCCTGCGCCCATCGCCTCCAGTGGCCGCGCGACACGCCGCATCGGCCGCGCGGACAGGCTCGCGTCACCGACAAAGGTGCCGGTGAGCGCGGCACCGGCAACGATCCCTGCCATGAGTCGCGTGGTAGTGCCGCTGTTGCCGCAGTCCAGCGGCGCGGATGGCGCGCGCAGCCCGCGCAGACCGACCCCCGCGATCGTGAGCTCCGCGGCGAGGCTGGGGACGCCGACGCCCAGCGCGCGCAGGACGCCGGCGGTGGACTGCACGTCGGCGCTCCCCAGGATCCCGCGGATCCGCGAGGGCCCCCGCCCGAGCGCCGCGAGCATCAGCGCGCGGTGCGAGATCGACTTGTCGCCGGGGACTCTCAGCGGAGCCAGGCCTCGAGGGCGGTGGCGAGGTCCGTCTTCTCGTCACGGTACTTCACGATCACCGGCGTCTGCAGCGACAGCCCCTGCTCTGCCGCGAAGCCGCCCGTGACGGCGCGCGCGCCCGGCACGACCACCGCGCCTTCGGGGATCTCCAGCGGCCGGTCCGCGCTGCCGCGGTAGACCTGCTCGCGCACCAGGTCGAAGACCGGCGTGCCGCGCGTCAGTACCACACCGGCGGCGAGCACCGCCTTGCTGCGGACCACCGTGCCCTCGTACACGCCGCAGTTGCCGCCCACGGTGACGTCGTCCTCGATGACCACCGGGGATGCGTTCACCGGCTCCAGCACGCCGCCGATCTGCGCCGCCGCACTCAGGTGCACCCGCGCCCCCACCTGCGCGCACGAGCCGACCAGTGCGTGGGAGTCGATCATGGTGCCCGCGCCGACGAACGCGCCGACGTTCACGAACATGGGCGGCATGCACACCACGCCCGGCGCGAGGTGGGCACCGCGCCGCACGGTCGAGCCGCCCGGCACCATCCGCACGCCGTCCGCGAGTGTCAGCGCCCGAGCCGGGTACGTGTGTTTGTCGAAGAAGTGGAACGGCGTCGCCGGGATCCCGTGCGAGATGATGCGCCCGGCCCGGAACCCGAGCAGGATGCCGCGCTTGACCCACGGCACCGCGTGCCAGGAGCCATCGGTATCGCGCACGGCCGACCGGATGACGCCCGACTCGAGCCCCGCCAGCAGCACGGCCACCACGTCCTCGGTGTCACTGGGCAGGGCATCCGCGGCCAGCGGGAACAGGGATTCGATCCGCTCTTCGAGCGACGAGACATCGTGGCGCATCAGAGGACGACTCCGGCGGTGGTGAGCGCGGCACGCAACGCGGGCTCGTGGCGGGGGTCCATGGGCACGAGCGGCAGGCGCAGCCGATTCCCGGCCTTGCCCATCAGTGCGAGCGCGGCCTTGATGGGCAGCGGATTCGACTCGACGAACGCAGCCTCGACGAGCGGAGCGAGCCGATGGTGCCAGCTGCGCGCCGTCGCGAAGTCGCCGGCCGCGGCGGCATCGACCAGTGCCGCGCAGGCCCGCGGGACCGCGTTCGAGATCACCGAGACCACGCCGTCGCCGCCGCTGGCCATCACGGCGAGCGTGAGTCCGTCATCACCCGAGAGCACGCGGAACCCGCGCGGGCGGTGCCGCAGGATCTCGTCGATCTGCGCGAGGTTGCCGCTGGCCTCCTTGACCGCACAGATGTTGGGATGTTCCGCGAGCGCGAGCGTGGTCTCGGCCAGCAGGTTGTTGCCGGTGCGTCCCGGCACGTTGTACACCACCACCGGCACCGGTGCGGCGTCCGCGACGGCGCGGAAGTGCGCGAGGATGCCGCGTTGCGGAGGTTTGTTGTACATCGGCGAGACATGCAGCAGCTGCGTCGCACCGGCCGCCGCCAGCACGCGCGAGGTCTCGATGGCGGCCGCGGTGTCGTTGGAACCCGCGCCGGCGATCACCGGCACGCGCCCCGCGGCATGCTCGACCGCGAGGCGCACGATGCGCTCCCGCTCCGCGAGCGACAGCGTGACCGCCTCGCCCGTGGAACCGACCGGCACCACTCCATGGATGCCTTCGGCCAGTTGCCAGGCGACGAGGGCCGCGAACGCCGACTCGTCCACGCGACCCTCGGCCGTGAAGGGCGTGATGAGCGCGGTGATCGCACCGCGAAGGGGATTCGTCATGCGCCCGCGCCTCCCAGGAAGTCATCGAGCGTGAGCACGCCCTGGCGTCCGACGACCCAGCGCGCGGCCGCGAGCGCACCGGCCGCGAACACCCGACGGTCGCGCGCCTCGTGCACCAAGCGGACCTGTTCGAACGCGGCATCGAACACGAGCTCGTGTGTCCCCGGTACGTGGCCGACGCGCACGCTGGTGATGGGGATGTCGCTCCCGCTGCTGCGCGCGGCGGCCTGGGCCAATAGCTTCGCCGTGCCGCTCGGGGCGTCGAGCTTCTGCGCGTGGTGGGTCTCCACCAGGTGCGCCGCGAACCCCGCCTCCGGCTGCGCGAAGCGCCGTGCCGCGTCCGCGACGACCTTCGCGAAGAGATGGACACCGAGGGCGAAGTTCGGCGCCCACAGCAGTGTGCCCCCGCGAGTCCGGACCTGCTGCTCGAGATGCACGCGCTCGCTGTCCCAGCCGGTCGTGCCGCTCACCACGGGCACCCCGGCGTCGATGCACTCGCGCACCAGGCGTGCCGCGGCATGTGGCACGGTGAACTCGATCACCACGTCCGGGTCGCCGAGCACCTGACGGTCGAGGGTCTGCATGGTCTCGGCCGGCCCGAGATGCGCCACGACCGTGTCGCCGGCCTCGCGGGCGAGCGCAGCCACGAGCTGTCCCATCCGGCCGTCGCCGAGGATCGCGAGACGCGTCATGCCGACTCCGGGCTGAAGAAGGTGCGATGCAGGCGGCGCATCGCCTCATGCACACTGTCCCCGTCCACGATGAGCGTGAGGTTGATGCCGGTGGCCGACAGCGACACCATGTGCAGGCGCAGGTCGCCCAGTCCCGTGAGCGCCCGGGCCATGGTCTCGGTGCTCTCGCCGAGGCCGGCGCCGACGAGCGCGACGATGCCGCGCCCCCGCTCGACGGTGACGTCGCCGAACGCGGAGAGCTGCGCCACGACGGCTTCGAGGTGCTGGTCATCGTCCACGGTCACGCTCACCGAGACCTCGGAGGTCGCGACGACGTCGATGGACGTGCGGTTCCGCTCGAACACCTCGAAGATCGCGCGCATCGCGCCGGGCGTCGCCAGCATGCGCGGGGAGCGGATCTTCACCACCACGGTGCGCGCCTTGCCCGCGATGGCCCGCACCGGCAGCCGCGGCGCATCGAACGTGATCCGCGTGCCCTTGCCGGCCGGGTTGCGCGAGTTGAACACGTACACGGGGATGCCGCGGCGCACGGCCGGCGCGATCGTGTTGGGGTGTAGCACCTTCGCGCCGAAGGTCGCCAGCTCCGCGGCCTCGTCGAACCGGATGTGCTCGATGAGCCGCGCGTCGGGGATGACACGCGGGTCGGCGGTGAGCATGCCGTCCACGTCGGTCCAGATCTCGATCGCCTCGGCGTCCATCGCGGCACCGAACAGCGATGCGGAGTAGTCGCTGCCGCCGCGCCCGAGTGTCGTCGTGACACCGTCGGCCGTCGCACCGATGTACCCCCCCAGCACGGGCACCTTGCCCTGCCGCACGAGCGGCGCGACCAGTGTCCGGCAGTGGATCGCGATCTCGTCGAGCCGCGGTTCCGCCTTGCCGTGGTCGGCGGTGGTGGCCATGACGCGCCGCGCATCGACGAACACCGCCGGCACGCCGACCTTGGCGAGTGCCGCCGCCACGATCGGCGCCGAGAGGCGTTCCCCCATCGCCGCGACGGCGTCGTGCGAGCGCGGGGTGAGGTCACCGAGCACGGACAGGGCCTCGGCGAGGTGCGCGAGCTCGTCGAACATGGCTCCCGTCTCCACCGTGATCTCGTCGGCACTGGCGTCGCCGCCGAGCAGTTCGTCGATGGCGGCGAAGTGCCGGGCGCGCAGTTCCTCGATGATGGAGAGCGCGACGATGAGCTGGCCGGCCGCCGCCTGCTCGGCGATCTCGATCAGGCGGTTGGTCGTGCCGGCCAGCGCACTGGTGACCACCACGGGTTGCCGCTCCATGCGCGCGCGCACGATGCCCGCCGTGCGGGCGATCGCGGCCGCATCGCCGACCGACGTGCCACCGAACTTGGTGACGATCACGGGCGCGCCGGGGGTGTCCACCCCAGTCGGCCGGTGGCGGCGAGCAACTCGGCGTTGAGGATGGAGCCCCCGGCCGCGCCGCGGATGGTGTTGTGCCCCAGGGCGACGAGCTTGAGGTCGAACAGCGTGTCGGCGCGCACGCGCCCCACGGTGACGGTCATGCCCTTGCCGAGGGTGACGTCGCGGCGCGGCTGCGGGCGATCCACGGCGTCCGTGACCACGAGCGGGAACTTGGGCGCGCTGGGCAGTCCGCGGACGGCCGGCGCCCCGCGCCACTGGCTGAGGACCTGGAGGGCGAGTTCGACCGTCGGCGTCTGCTCGAAGCGAGCCGCGCACACCACCGTGTGCCCGTGCTCCACCGGCACGCGGTTGGCGTGCGCGCTCACGACGAACGGTGCCGGCGCGAGCGTCGAGCCCGTCACGCGGCCGAGCATCTTCTGCATCTCGCGTTCGAGCTTGGGCTCCTCATCGCCGATGTACGGGATGACGTTGCCCAGGATGTCGAGCGACGGCACGCCCGGGTAACCTGCGCCGGACACCGCCTGCATCGTTGCGAGGAAGAGGGCGCGCAACCCGAACGCCTCGTGCAGCGGCGCGAGCGCCATGGCGGCCACGGTGGCGGCGCAGTTGGCGTTGGTGACCACGCCCCCGGTCCAACCGCGCGCCTTCTGCGCGTCGAGCATGGCGAGGTGGTCCGCGTTCACCTCGGGGATCACGAGCGGGACGTCCGGCTCCATCCGGAAGTTCTTCGCGTTGCTGAGCACGAAGCGGCCATCGCGCGCGAACGCCGGTTCGAGGTCGGCGGCGGCGGCCGCGTCGAGCGCCGAGAACACCAGCGGTGCGCGCACCGTCTTGGGGTCGCACAACGTCACCGTCATGTCGGCGACTTCGGCCGGCATGGCCCCCTCGATCCATTTCACCACATCGCCGTACCGTTTGCCCGCGGACCGCTCCGAGGCCGCCACTTCCGTGAGGCGGAACCAGGGATGGTCAGCGAGCAGGCGGATGAAGGTCTGACCGACGGCGCCGGTGGCGCCGAGGACGGCGACGGGGAGCGAGAGCACGGGAGGCGAGGTGAGAGGGGAGCGGTGGGAGGTGGGCGGAACGGAGCACGGGCGCGCGCGACCGGCGCGGCGTCCGGCTCACTTCAACAACGTGCGGACGAGTTGCTCGTAGCTGTCGACGCTGGCGCGGAGTTCGGCTTCGTCCACGTATTCGTCGGGCGTGTGCGCCACGTGGATGGACCCCGGCCCGAACAGCAGCGGCGTCCCCCAGTTGGTGAGCAAGGGGATGTCGGAGGTGTACGCCACCGGCGCCGACTTGAAGCCGGGGACGGTGTGGAAGTGCTGCGCCGGGATGAACGAACCGTACTCCAACTCGGCGCGTCCGGCGGCCCAGCCATCGAGGGCGCGGCGCACGGGCGCGACGTCGCCGACCAGACGCACCATCATCTCCGCCTCACAGGCCCCGGGCACGATGTTGGCCTCGGTGCCGCCGCGGATCAGGCCGACGTTTACCGTGGTGGGGCCGAGGACCGGATCGACCGGCAACGCGAGCGTCTCGAGTTCCGGCAGCATGCGCAGCATCGGCGCGATGGCGGACTGTCCCAGGTGCGGATACGCCGAATGGGCTTCGCGGCCGGCGGTGCGCACGATCACGCGCTGCGCGCCCTTGCACCCGGAGGCGAGGATGGACTCGGTGGGTTCGCCATTGATCAACCACTTGCTCGTGGCCGGCAGCTGGTTCGCGAGTCGCGCCCCATCGCTGCCGCGTTCCTCGCCGACGACGAAGAGCAGGTCGACACGCTCCTCGCCGCCCTGCGCGAGGCGATCGGCCGCGACGAGCATCGCGGCCGCGATGCCCTTGGCGTCACAGGCCCCCCGCCCCCACAAGCGGCCCTCGGCGCGCCGCGGCGGCACGTACGGCGGCACCGTGTCGAGGTGCGTGGAGAGCGTCACGCCGCGTCCCTTGCGCGACGCCCAGATGTTGCCGCGTCCCGGCGTGACCTCCTGCACCGTCACGTTCCAGTTCCGCGCGACCAGCCAGCGCGCGACGAAATCGACCGCGGCACCTTCGTCGCGGGTGGTGGACGGGATGGCGAGGAGTTCGGTGGCGAGGGCGACGACGTCAGTCATGGGCGTGGTTCAAACATAAGAGCAGGACCGTGGCCGCTCTACCGACTTGCCCCGACTCCGTTGGCCGCCTATCGTTCGCCCTATGCGGGAATAGCTCAGTTGGTAGAGCACAACCTTGCCAAGGTTGGGGTCGCGGGTTCGAGTCCCGTTTCCCGCTCTGATGTCGGATGCAGGACCCCCCGGGAGCGGCTGCGCCGCTCCCGTTCGTCTTTCCCTCGGCCGGGGTGGCGAAATTGGCTAGACGCGACGGACTTAAAATCCGTTGGGAGGCAACTCCCATGTGGGTTCGATTCCCACCCCCGGCATGTCGCGTGCTCCCCGCGCCACAGCGTCCCGCCTGATGTCCGCCCCGAGCGCGTTCACCGCTGCCGCCGTGTGTTGGGTCGCCCTGGGTGGGGCTCTCGGATCGGTCCTGCGCTTCGGCCTCGGCGAAGCGGCGCGACGCCTGCTGGGGAGCGCGGGCATCCCCTGGGGCACCTTGGCGGTCAACGTGCTCGGCTCGTTCGTGCTCGGGTACTTCACGCGCTGGGCGCTGCAGCACGAGGCGACGCCGGCGCTACGGGCGTTCGTGGCGATCGGGCTCTGTGGCGGGTTCACGACGTTCTCCACCTTCGCGCTCGAGCACTACGCCCTCGTGCAGGACGGCGCGTTCGTGCGCGCGGGCTTCTACACGTTGCTCAGCCTGGTGCTCACCCTGGCGGCCGTCGCGGCCGGGTTCGCGCTGGCGCGCAGCTAGGGCCGCACGCCGTGCGCGTGCACGGTGAACCACAGCGCGTAGGCCAGCAGGCCGCTCAGGGAGGCGTCGCCGCCATGCGAGCGCGCCTTGCCGTCCGCGTCCACGAGCTCCGCGGCGAACCCCTGGTCGAGCGGTGCGCGGCGGAGCCACTCCACCATCTCCGACGCATCGGGACCGAACAAGCGCGCGATCTGCACTACGAGCCGATCCGAGGTCCCGATGCGCTTGGCGGTGCGGCGGTGCACGGAGTCCGTGCGCTCCACCGCCTCCCACAGCGGCAGCCACAACGCGGAGCCGACCACGTCGTCCTCGAGCGTGCGGTCCCCCTTGAGGTTGGTGGTGGCGGCGAACGTCGTGCGTCCCTCCGACCCGGTCGCGAAGTGCCGCCTCAGCGCGGCCCGCACCGCCGAGGGGTCCTGCACGTCCTTGGCGGCGTCCTCGTCGAGCGTCTTCTTGAGGGCATCCAAGGCGAACGCCACCACGGCGTTGCCGTGCAGCGTGAACGGATGCGCGGCAGGCTGGCGGTCGAGCGTGACCTCCGTGTGGTACAGCGGATGCTCCTCGTCGCGGCGGGCGGCGAGGTCGTCGTGCAGCACATACAGCGTGTCGGCGAGCACGTTCTCCTCGACGATCTGGTCATCGCCGGTCTCCCGGATGTAGCGCTCCGTGGCGACCGCGTACGACGCCGCACCTTCGAGCGTGAATCCCGGTTCGAACAGCGTCCCGTCGAGGTAGTGCACCCCGCGCCCCGGCGCGTACCCGTGCACTTCGCAGGCGCGGAGGATCAGCTCGCGCGCCAACGCCGGATCGGCGAGTTGCACGGCCGGCACCGTCCACGCCAGCGCCTCCCAGTCCCGGACGGTCACGCCCCAGGCACACCACGGGGCGCGACTCCGCACGAGGTAGAAGTGGGCGTCGTCGAGTGCGCGCCCCACGCCGAAGAAGTACGCGAAGAGCAGGTTGCGATTGATCAGGGCGTCGAGCGAGTCGAGTCCGGTGCCCTGCTCCAAGGTGCGCAGCGCCTCGCGCGTCGCCGTGAGGAGCGCCCGCCAGCCACGCCGGCGCATGACCCCCACCGTGGCCTCGGCGCCATCCCGTTCCGGTCCGGCGGCGAGGTAGAACGCCGCCTCGGCGCGCTCCCCCGGGCCGAGCACCAGCTCGCGCGTGAGCGAATAGGTCGGCGTCGACCCGCCCTGCACGTCCACGGTTGCGCTGCCCTCGGCGGCGATCGCGAGCGCGCAGACCCCGGGTGCCGCGGCGCCATCCAGCACGACGACGTCCTGTCCCACCCGCTCCACGCGATGCGCATCGTCGGCCGGGCGCGGCGTTCGCACACGCAGCTGCCGGTGCCCGAGCGCGCCGTCGAGCCCGACGCGCACGCGACGGGTCGCGGGCCCACGGTTCTCGAACGCCAAGGCGTACACCGCACCGGCGATGTCGGAGTCGCGCCCGAACGGCGCGAAGATGGTGCCACGGATCACCACATCCTCGGCCTGGCTCGTGAACGTCGGGAGCCAATGCAGCGCCCGCTCCCAGGCGATCCCGTTGGTGGCGAGGGCGACCGGCTTCCCGTCGAGCGCGATCACCGGGCGCGCGAGCGCCGCCCCCACGCAGTCCAGGAAGCCCGGAGCTCCCGCGAACTCGATCGCCGCGCGCGCCCCGCGGTGCAGCAGGCTCACCGCGTGGATCCCGCCGTCGGCAGGATGGATGCACGGCAGTGCGAGCCAGTGGTTCCCGGTCACCTGCCACGGGACGGCGGGCAGCGGGGCGAGACCGGACGTGGATTCGGAGGGAGTCACGTTACTTTGTTCGGGGTACGACGCTAAACTAGCCGACCGTCGGGGCTGTCGCGCCCCCTCCTCTCGCTCACCCTCGTGTCCGACCGCCTCACCCGCCTCGGCGGGTTCGCCGTCCTCGTCCTGATGGCCGCTCCGCTCCACGCCCAGCGCATCCTTGGCGCCGGCGAGGATGCGGTGACCTTGCCGCGCGGCGCATTCCGGATCAGCATCGCCGGCGAGAGCCGCATGCAACGCGATGGCTGGCGCGACGGGACGCTCGGGGGTCTCGCCGGCACCTTCACCGGACCGCAGCTCGGCGCGGCGCAGCTCTCGCGCCTCGCGGGCACGCAGCAGTTGGTCCGAGACCTGGGGGTCGCGGACTTCAGCGCGTCCCTCGGCGCCCCGCGGCTCGATGCACGGCAGCGCGTGTTCGTGACGCCGCTGTCGATCGAATACGGACTGGCGTCGTGGTTCACCCTCGGCGTACGCGCGCCGCTCGTCCGCACGCGCACGGAGGCCCGGCTCACCGTGGACGGCGACAGCGGGCGGGCGAACCTCGGGCTGAATCCCATCCGCCTCGGCAGCGGGGTCGCCGCCGCGAACCTCGCCACCATCAACGCCTACGTCGCCGCCGCGAACAACCTCACCGCCCGGCGCAACGCCTGCCAGGCGAACCCGGGCGCGGCGGCGGAATGCCCGACCATCCTCGCCGAACTCGCGGCCGTCGCGCAGTTGGCTACGCGGACCTCGCAGTTCGCGACCGGGCTCTCGACGCTCTACGGGGGCGGCGCGGCCGCCGGACAGCGCTACGTCCCGCGCGCCGGCTCGGCCGCCGAGGCGGCACTGCTGGCGCGTGTGGACTCGTTGCGCAGCGCGCTCACACGCTACGGGATCGGGGACATCACACCGACCACCACGTTGCCGCTCGCCGCCCAGACGCCGCTGACGGCCGCGGATCTGGACGCCCTGGTGCGTGACAGCACGGACGGATTCGGCGCGCGGGATCTCTCCGATGGCGGGCTGACCGCGATCGGCGACCTCGAGCTGCAGGCGCGCATCAAACTGTTCGACTCGTTCGGCCCTGATCACGCGGAGCGGTTCGCGTCCACCGGACGCGGGCTGCGCCAGACCCTCGTGGTGACGGGGCGGATCGGCACGGGAACCGTCGAACGTCCGGATGCGCTGCTTGACCAAGGCTCCGGCACCGGCACCGACGCCATCGGGCTGCGCTCCGTGACGGACCTGGTGTGGAACCGGCGGGCCTGGGTCTCGGTCTCGGTCGGTGCCGTTCAGGGCTTCGCCCAGACGCGGCGCATGCGCGTGCCGTCCGCCGATGGCTTCGTCTTCCTCGAAGCCTGGCGCGAGGCCGACGTGGACGTCGATCCGGGCCTGCGGCTCGACGCAGCGGTGACGCCGCAGTGGATGCTCAACGACTACCTCGGCGTCGGCGCGAGCTACCAATGGCGTCGTTGGGCCGCTGACGTCCACAGCACGCCGGGCACCGCGGCGGACCCGGACGGCAACCCGATCCCGCTCCTCGCGTCGGCCCTCGACGCGGCGACCGAGGCCGAGGAGCATGCGTTCGGGTTGAACGCGACGTTCTCGACGTTGGCCGCCAAGGCGCGCGGACGCGACGGGCTCGCGCTCGAAGTGTCGTACCAGCACCTGCAGTCGTTGGCGAGCGGCATGGGTGTGGTGCCCAAGCGCTGGGAGGATCGGCTGACCCTCCGGTACTACACGCGCTTCTTCCGCCGCTGAGTCTCACCCGCCGCGCCGCGGACCGCACCGCTCGCCGACGCCGAGAGGGCGGACGCCGAAGCCGAGGCCAGCAGCTCCCGCGCGTGTTCCCTGCTCGTCGCGCTCTCGGCGTCACCCCCGAGCATCCGCGCGATCTCGTCCACCCGGTCCTCCGCCGTCACGAGTGACACGTCGGAGGTGGTGACCCCGCCCTTCGCGGCCTTCCGCACGACGATGTGATGGTGTGCGCGGGCCGCGATCTGCGGCAGGTGCGTGATCGCGAAGACCTGGTGCGAGCCGGCGACGTCGCGCATCGCATCGCCGACCATCAGCCCGGTCCGGCCACCGATGCCCGCGTCCACCTCGTCGAAGATCAACGTCGGCACACCGTCGAGCCGCGCGAGGATGGTCTTGAGGGCGAGCATCACACGCGCCAACTCGCCGCCCGACGCGACCCGGGCCAGCGGTCGCGCCTCGTGCCCGAGGTTGAGGGCCACCCGGAACTCCACCTCCTCGCCGCCGTACGCCGAGGGCTCGCCGCGCGCCGTGAGCTGCACGAGGAACCGTCCGTCGGGCATGCCGAGGTCGGGGAGGCGCTGCTCCACGGCTGCGGCGAGCGCCTTGGCCGCCTTCTGCCGCTTGGCGGTGAGCTTCGCGGCGGCAGCGCGGTACTCCGACTCCGCGTCCTTCACGCGCTGCTCGAGTCCACGGAGGTCGAGTCCGGCGGTGTCGAGCAGGTCGAGCTCGGCTCGGGCTTCGCGACCGGCCGCAAGCGTACTCGCGATGCTGCCACCGTACTTCTTGGTGAGGCGGAAGATCACGTCGCGTCGGCGCTCCACCTCGTCGAGGCGCGCCGGGTCGTGTTCGATGCCGTCGCCGTACTCGCGGGCCTCGCGGGCGACCTCCTCCAGCGCGTACCACGCCGCGTCGAAGAGCTCCTGGAGCCGCGCGGTGGAGGGATCGATGCGCTGCAGGGCGCCGAGTGGCTTCTGCAGGTGTCCGATGCGCCCGAGCGCCCCGCCGTCTCCGTCGAGCGCCTCATTGAGCTCACCGACCAGTGCGCGGAGTTCCTCCGCGTGCGTCAGCCGCCGGGCCTCCTCGTCGAGGCGCTCGTCCTCGCCTTCCTTGAGCGCCGCCTCGGCGATCTCCTTCGCGACGTGGGCGAGCCAGTCGGCGCGCTTCTCGGCATCGGCGCGGCGCGTCGCCAGGGCGGCGATGGCGCTCCGCGCCTCGGCCAGCCGATGATGCGTGGCCGCCACCGCCGTTCGCTCCTCGGCGGCCTCGCCGAAGGCGTCGAGGATGCTGAGTTGGGCGTCGGGCTCGAGCAGCGCCTGGGCCTCGTGCTGCCCGTGCACGTTCACCAGCTGCCGGCCGATCTCCGCGAGAACGCTGGCGGTCACGGGCGAGCCGTTCACCCAGGCCCGGGCGCGACCTCCCGCCCCCGCCGGGACCTCGCGCTTGAGCACGAGCGTACCGTCGGTCTCGATCCCGCGCTCGTCCAGCGCCGTGACGAGGTCCTTGCGGTCGCCGATATCGAACACGCCCTCGACCGTCGCCTTGTCGGCGCCCGTGCGGACGAGGTCGCTTGAGGCGCGCTCGCCGATGAGCAGGCCGAGCGCACCGACGATGATCGACTTGCCCGCCCCGGTCTCACCCGTGAGGGCGTTGAACCCCGGGGCCAGCGGCAGGGTGACCGCGTCGATGATCGCGAGGTTCCGGATGCGCAGCTCGGAGAGCATGCCCCAAGCTTACTCGGTCGCGGACCGTCGCGGCATCGTCCGGCCGCCCGACGGCGCGGATCGTCGCGCGCCTGCGGTCATTGGTCGCGGTCGGCGAGCCCGCCCCAGTTGAGCTTGCGCCGCAGCCGGGTGAAGAAGCTGTTGCCGCTGAAGCGCACCAGCCGCACCGGGTGCGCACTGCGCTGCACCACCAGGTGCTGTCCGCCGGCCAGCGAGGTGCCGACCTGGCCGTCCGCCGTCACCAGCACCTCCTCCGGCGCATCCTCCACCTCGATCCGCAGCACGGCGTCCGGCGGCAGGATGGTCGGCCGCAGGGCCAAGGTGTGCGGCGCGACCGGTGTGACGATGAGCGAATCAAAGGTCGGGACCACGATGGGGCCCGAGGCACTCAGCGAGTACGCGGTGGAGCCGGTCGGCGTGGCCACCACCAGGCCATCGGCCGCGAAGGAGCTCACCAACTCGTCGTTCGCGAACACGCGCATGCGCAGCACGCGCGCGAAGCCGCCCTTGTGCACCACCACGTCGTTGAGCGCCCGCAGTCGCACGCCCACCGCGCCGGCATCGCTGCGCGTGGTCGCGTCGATGGCCATGCGTGACTGGACCGTGTACTCGCCGCGGGCGAAGGCGGCGAAGGCGACGGCGAACTCCTCGTGGCTGCAGGACGTGAGGAACCCGAGCTTCCCCAGGTTCACGCCGAGGATGGGGGCGGCGGCGCCGGACAGGAAGCGTCCGGCCCGCAGCAGCGTGCCGTCGCCCCCGAGCGCGATGAGCGCGTCGACGTCGTCGGGACGCGAGAGCCGCGGTTGCCCGGGTGCATAGGTGGCGAGGTCCTGCTCGAAGGCGAGGCTGTAGCCGTGCGCCGGCGCCTCGCGGAGCAGCAGCGCGATGATCTCCGCGAGTCCGTCGTACCCGTCGTGCCCGATGACCCCGAGGCGGGTGGTCACCCGGCGAGGGCCTCGGTCTCGTGCAGCGCGCGGACACGGGCGGCGATGCCCGCGGCGTCGAGCCCGCACTGCGCGAGCTGGCGGGCCCGCGACGCCGCATACACGATGCGGTCGGGCACGCCGAGCGCGTGCACGCGCACCGCAGGATCATGCGCGGCGACGACGGAGGCCATGAACGCACCGAATCCGTTCACCACCGTGCCCTCCTCCACCACCACCAGCTGCTGGTGCGTGGCCAGCAGCGCCGCCAGCGTGGTGGCGTCGTACGGCTTGAGGTAGCGGCAGTTCACCACGGTCACGGGCAGCCCCTCGGCCGCGAGTGCATCGGCGGCCTTGAGCGACTCACCGACCATCGTGCCCACGGCGAGGATGGCGACGTTCTCGCCCTTGCGCAGCACCTCCCAGGTCGCATGCGGCACGACCGGGATCTCCTTGGCGTGCGGGACGAGGTCCGGCGGCACGTCGCGGGGGTACCGCAATGCGAACGGCCCCGACTCGTGCTCGACCGCCGTGCGCAGCAGCGCGACGAGTTCGCGGCCATCCTTCGGCGCCGTGACCGTCATGTTCGGGACGGCGAGCATGTAGGCGATGTCATAGAGGCCGGCATGTGTCTCCCCGTCCTCGCCCACCAGCCCCGCGCGGTCCATCGCGAAGACCACGGGCAGGTTCTGGATCGCCACGTCGTGCACGATGCCGTCGAAGGCACGCTGCAGGAACGTCGAGTAGATCGCGACCACCGGGCGTGCACCCTGCGTGGCCATGCCCGCGGCGAACGTGACGCCGTGCCCCTCGGCGATCCCCACGTCGTGGAAGCGCGAGGGATGCTGCTTGGCCGCCGTGCCGGTGCCGGTGCCGCTCGGCATCGCCGCCGTGATCACGACGAGTCGCTCGTACTCGTCCATGAGCTCGCCGAGCGCCTTGCCGAACACCGCGGTGTAGTTGGGATTCGCCGTCGAGGCCTTGAGCGGCTTGCCCGTCGTGGGGTCGTGTCCCGGCGGCAGGGCGTGCCATTTCTCGCCGTGTTCGCCGGCGGGGAATCCCTTGCCCTTGGTGGTGATCACGTGGACGAGGCGCGGGCCCTTGAACTCCCGCATCGCCTTGAACGTCTCGATCATCTGCGGGATGTCGTGCCCGTCGATCGGGCCGAAGTAGCGGAAGCCCAGCTCCTCGAACAACACGCCCGGCGTGAGGAAGGCCTTCACCGACTCCTCCCAGCGGCGGACGAGTGTACCCGCATCCTTGAACACACCCTTCGCGTGGTCGGCCCAGTCGCCGATCGCGCTGCGCAGGCGGTTGTAGATGGGATTGCGCTGCACCGAGGTGAGGTACTTGTGCATCGCGCCGACGTTCGGCGCGATGCTCATCTCGTTGTCGTTGAGCACGACGATGAAATCGCGATCGGAGGCCCCGGCGTTGTTGAGCGCCTCGTAGGCCAGGCCCGACCCGAGCGAGCCGTCACCGATGATCGCCGCGACCTTGAAGTCCTGCCCATTGAGGTCCCGGCCGGCCGCGATGCCGAGCGCCGCGGAGATCGACGTGGCCGCGTGGCCCGCGCCGAAGGTGTCGTACTCGCTCTCGGTGCGCTTCAGGAAGCCCGAGATGCCGTTCTCCTGGCGCAGCGTGTGCATCTGGTCCTTGCGACCGGTGAGCACCTTGTGCGGGTAGCCCTGGTGTCCCACGTCCCACACGAGCTGGTCGCGCGGCGTGTCGAACGCGTAGTGCAAGGCGATGGTGAGTTCGACGACACCCAGGCCCGCCCCGATGTGACCGCCCGTGACGGAACAGGTGGCGATGAGGAACTCCCGCACTTCCTGCGCGAGCTGCCGCAGCTCCTCCGGGGACAGGCCTCGGAGGTCGGCGGGACTCTGGACGCGATCGAGCAGCTTCATCGGCACGGAAAGTTGGGGGAGGAACTCTGGTAGGTTGTCATGCGCAGGCGGGTGGCGCCAGCCCTACGAACGCCGGGCGACCACGAATCGGGCGAGGAACTCCAGCTCGGGTGTGAGCGCCTGCTGCGCCTCGAGTCCGCTGCAGGCCTCACGGACCAGCGACTCCGCCCGGGCCTTGGCGCCGGCGATGCCGAGCAGCGCCGGGTACGTGCTCTTGCGGAACTGCAGGTCCTTCCCTGCCGTCTTGCCGAGTTGGTCGGTGGTGGCCGTGATGTCGAGCACGTCGTCCGCGATCTGGAACGCCAGCCCGATGCTCGCGCCGTAGCGCGAGAACGCTTCCAGCAACGCCGGGTCCGCGTCGGCCGCGAGCCCGCCGATGCGCATGGCGGCCTCGATGAGCGCACCGGTCTTGCACCGGTGGATGCGCTCCAGCTGGGCGAGGTCGAGCGACAGTCCCTCCCCCTCGAGGTCGAGCAGCTGGCCGCCGATCATGCCACCGGCACCCGAGGCCCGCATGAGCGTCCGCACGATCTCGCCGCGCACCTCGTCCCGCAGGCCGAGCGTGACGGCGGCGTGCTCCGCCGCTTCGGCGGCGAGCGGCACCATCGCCATGCCCGCAGCCGTGGCCGCCGGCACCCCGTACACCTTGTGCACCGTGGCACGCCCGCGGCGCATGTCATCGTCGTCCATGCAGGGCAGGTCGTCGTGCACCAGCGAGTAGGCGTGCACCACCTCCACCGCCGCCGCGAGGGCGCTCACATCCTGCGTCCCGCCGGCCGCGCGGTAGGCGGCGCGCACGAGGATCCCGCGCAACCGCTTGCCCTCACCCGCGAGGCTGTAGCGGATGGCGTCGGAGACCGCGCCCTGCTGCCCCGCCAGGGTGCGGGCCACCAGCGCGTCGATCGCCCGCGCCACGGCCGCGCGGTCGGCGGCGAAGTCGATCGGCGTCACCCCCGTCGCACTCACTCGCGCACCTCGAACACGCCCTCGGCCTCCTCCACGAGCGTCCGCACCTTGCCCTCGGCCGTGGCGAGCGTCGCCGACGCCTCGCGCAGCTTCGCGATCCCTTCCTCGAAGAGCGCGAGCGCCTGCTCCAGCGGCAGGTCGTCGCGGTCGAGCGCGACGGCGATCTCCTCGAGGCGCGTCAGCGTCTGTTCGAACGTCACGGGGACTCCGGCAGGTGAGGGGCATCCGCATGCACGCTCTCGGTGCGCGCGCGGATCCGCCCGTCGTGCAGCAGCAGGTCGAATGTACCACCCACGGTGAACGCGGCGCGCCTCCCCAAAGTGCCGCCGTCGGCCCCCCGCGCCACGGCGAAGCCGCGGGCGAGCACCGCGACCGGGGAGAGGGCCTCGATCCGCCCGGCGAGCTGCTGCAGCCGCGCCCGGCGGCGCTCGACCACGCGCCCGGCGCGCAGCGAGAGGCCGTCGGCGCGCTGCTGCAGCACCCGCGCCCCCTCGGCGACGCGGTCCTCCAGCGCATCGGCGAGTGCCCCCCCCAGGGCACGCACCGCCTGGCGCAGCTCGGCGAGCACCGGCACCGCCGACTCCGCGGCCACCGACGGCGTCGCCGCGCGCAGGTCCGCGACGAGGTCGGCGATGGTGACATCCGTCTCGTGACCGACGGCGGAGATGGTGGGGATGGGACAGGCCGCGATCGCGCGCGCGACCCGTTCGTCGTTGAATGCCCACAGGTCCTCGCGTGAGCCGCCACCGCGCCCGATGATGAGCACATCGGGTGCCAGGGCGCGCGCCGCCTCGCTCACGAGCGGCGAGTCGCCGCGGCTCTCGCGCACCCAGCGGGCGAGGCGGTCCAGGGCCCACACCAGCGAGTCCGGCGCGGCCTCCCCCTGCACGGCGGCGGGGATCACCACGACCGAGACCCCGGGCTGCCGCCGCCGGATCACGGCGATCACGTCGCGCAGCGCGGCCCCGTCGGGGCTCGTGATGACCGCGACGGTGCGCGGGAACCGGGGCAATCGGCGTTTCCGCGCCGGATCGGTGAGGCCCTCCTTGGTCAGGCGCGCCTTCGTCTCGTCGAAGGCCTTCTTCCACAACCCCTCGCCCTCGGCCTCGAGCGCGTCCACCATGAACTGCATCTTCCCCTGCGCGGGGTAGACCGTCAGTTGGCCGCGGGCCATCACGGTCATGCCTTCCGTCGGCGCGGCCGGCAGGCGTCGCACGTCGCGCGACCAGATGACGCAGGGCAACTGCGCGCTCGCATCCTTGAGCGAGAAGTACCAGTGCCCGTTGCGGTGCTTCGTGAAGTTGGAGACCTCGCCCCGCACCCAGAGGCGCTGGATCGCTCCCTCGATGATCGCCTTCGCGGCCTCATTGAGCTCGAGGACGCTGATGGCCGCCTCGGGAGACTCGCCCGGCGCCGACACGGACGGACTCAGGCGCCGACCGAGAGGCGCGCGGCGCGCACGGTGTTCGCCAGCAACATCGCGATCGTCATCGGCCCCACGCCGCCCGGCACGGGCGTGATCTTGGAGGCGACCTCGCGCACCGTGTCGTACTGCACGTCGCCCACGATCCGGTAGCCCTTCTTGGCCGTGGGATCGTCCACCCGGTTGATCCCGACGTCGATCACCACCGCCCCCGGCTTCACCATGTCGGCGGTGACCATCTCCGGCTTGCCGATCGCCGCGATGAGGATGTCGGCACGGCGCGTGTGCGCCTTGAGGTCCTTGGTGCGCGAGTGGCAGATGGTGACCGTGCAGTCCGCCCCCTTCCCTGACTGGATGAGGAGCGCCGCCATGGGCTTGCCGACGATCGTCGAACGGCCGAGGATCACGGCCTCCTTGCCCGCGGTGTCGACCCCGCTCTCCACGAGCATCACCTGCACGCCGGCCGGCGTGCAGGGTGCGAAGCCGTCGGCGTCGCCGATCAGCACCTTGCCCGCGTTCACCGGGTGGAACCCATCGACGTCCTTTCGCGGATCGATGCGGCGGATGACCTTCTGCGCATCGATGTGCTTGGGCACCGGCATCTGCACGAGGATCCCGTGCACCGTCGCATCGGCGTTGAGCCGGTCGATCACGGCCAGCAACTCCGCCTCCGGCGTCGACGCCGCGAGACGGATGGTCTCGCCGTTCATGCCGGCTTCCTTGCAGGCCTTCTCCTTGCTGGCCACGTAGACGGCGCTCGCGGGGTCGTCGCCCACGAGCACCACGGTGAGGCCGGGCGTGACCCCGCGGGCGGCCTTCAGGGCCGCCGCATCCGCGGCGACCGTCGCGCGCACACGCGCCGCGATCGCGACGCCGTCGATCCGTTCAGCGGGCAATGTCGGTGGCCCTCTTCTCGCGGATCGCCACGACCTTGATCTGGCCCGGGTACTGCAGCTCGGACTCGACCCGGCGGGCGATCTCCTCGGTGAGTGATTGCATGCGGTTGTCGTCCACGTTCTCCGGGTCCACGATCACGCGGACCTCGCGGCCCGCCTGGATCGCGAACACGCGATCGACGCCCTTGTAGCTCGACGCGATCTTCTCCAGCCCCTCCAGCCGCTTCACGTAGGTCTCGAACGCCTCGCGACGCGCTCCCGGGCGCGACCCCGAGATCGCGTCGGCCGCCTGCACGAGCACCGACACCTCGCTCTCGTGCGGCACGTCGTCGTGATGCGCCGCGATGCAGTTGATGACCATGGGGTTCTCCCCGTACTTGGTCGCCACCTCCACGCCGAGCTGCACGTGCGTGCCCTCGTGGTCGTGCGTGAGCACCTTGCCGATGTCGTGCAGCAGGGCGCCGCGCTTGGCCATCGCCACGTCGAGTCCGAGCTCCGCCGCCATGATCCCGGCGAGGAAGGCCACTTCCTTGGAGTGGAACAGGATGTTCTGCCCGTAGCTCGTGCGCCACTTCATGCGGCCGATCAGCTTGATGATCTCCGGATGCAGCCCGTGCACGCCGACCTCGTACGCGGCCTGCTCGCCGGTCTCGATGATCGAGGCATCCACTTCCTTGCGCGACTTCTCGACGACCTCCTCGATGCGCCCCGGATGGATGCGCCCGTCGGCGACCAGCTTCTCGAGTGCCAGCCGGGCGACCTCGCGACGGACCGGGTCGAAGCAGGAGACCACCACGGTGTCCGGTGTGTCGTCGATGATGACGTCCACGCCCGTGGCGAGCTCGAAGGCGCGGATGTTGCGCCCCTCGCGCCCGATGATGCGGCCCTTCATGTCGTCCTTCGGCAGCGCCACCGCACTCGCGGTGATCTCCGCCGTGTGCTCGGCGGCGATGCGCTGCACGGCGAGTGCGACGATCTTCTTGGCCTCGCGGTCGGCGTTCCGCTTGGCCGTCTCGCGGATCTCGCGGATGCGATTGCCCGCGTCGGCCTGCGCCTCCTCCTCGAGCCGGCGGATGAGCTCCGCCTTGGCCTCGGTGGCGGACAACCCGGCGAGCTGTTCGAGCCGGCGCCGCTCCTCGCCGACCAGCGAGTCGAGTTCCTGCTGGCGCTCCTCCTGCAACTTCTCACGGCGGCCCAGTTCGCTCGCGCGGCGCCCGAGGTCCCGTTCCTTGCCGTCGACCAGGTCCACCTTCTTGTCGAGCTGCTGTTCGCGCTCGACCAGGCGCTTCTCCTCGCGCTCGATCTCCTCGCGCCGCTTGCGGGCCTCCAGTTCCCAGGCCTCGCGCACCTTCATGACCTCTTCCTTGCCGGACAACAGCGCCTGCTTCTTGGCGGAGTCGGCCTCGCGCTCCGCGTCGGACACGATCCGCTTGGCCACCTGCTCGGCGGACTGCCCCGCCGCACGCTGCGCCGCTTCGACCGCACCACGGCCGGACTTGCGCCCGAAAACGAACGCGACCGGGATGGCACCAGCGAGCACGGCGCCTATCGCGATCGCGATGAGGAACGGGGTCTCCATTTCGACACTCTATGCGCAAGGCGATGCTCGATGCATCGCGTAACGAATGAGGGCACGCGAGTCCGATCGGTCATGCGACTCGCCGAGATTCGGCCCACCGATCCGGCCCCGGCGTAGGGGGCGGGAGGGATGAGGTAAGTCTCGGGAGCGCAAACACCTACGGGCTTTCTGCACCCACGTGCTCGTGAAGCTAGGGTGCTTTTTCACAAAGCGCAACGTGATCGGCGGTCCGGCCGGAATGCGCCGATTTGTGACCTTCGCCCTACATATTGCGCTGTCGGATCGAACCTGCGTATTTCAGTGATGCCATTGGAGCCTGCGCGCAGCCAACCATCGACCCCGACCCCAGCGGTGAGCGAGTCGAGCATCTTCTCGTGGAAAGGCAGCGGCGAGGTCATCCTCGCGGACGACGAACCGACCGTTCGTACAGTCGCTGCGCGGGCCCTTCAGCGCCTCGGCCTGACGGTCACGCAGTGTGCGGACGGACGAGAGGCGCTGGCCTTGGTGCAGGCCGAGCCAGCCCGGTGGCGGCTCGTGGTGCTCGACATGACCATGCCCTCGCTCTCAGGCGATGTCGCGCTGGAGCGCATCCTCGCCATCCGATCGGACCTCGCGGGGATCCTCTACAGCGGCTACAGCGAGGAGGAGATGCGCGGCCGGTTCCCCGAGCGCCCAGGCATCGGGTTCCTGCAGAAGCCGTTCACGGTCCGTGCGCTGTCCGATGCGGTCGCCTCGGTCCTGGGACCGAGCGAGTGACCTGCTAGAGCGCTTCGCCGCGCTTGCCCGGCGGCAGCCAGCGACGCAGCTCGCCGGACAGGCTCCGCATCTCATCGGCCAGCGCGGCCTGCGCGTCGCGCTCCCGGAACAGCTCGTCGGTGATCGACATCGCGGCCAGGATGGCCGCCTTGCCCGGATCGGTGATCGCCGGGCTCTCGAGCACCTTCCGGATGGCGGCGTCAACGTGCGCCGCGATCGCCCGCGTGTGCTCGGGCGGGACGTCCGACCGGATCGTGTACTCCTCGCCCACGATCCGCACCCGCGTCGAGTGCGTGCTCACGGTTCACCGCCCAAGGCATGTTGTTGACGCAGGAACCGCACCCGATCGAGCATCAACCGCGTGCGTTCGGTGGCCTGCGCGAGCCGGGCGCGCAGCCGCGCATTCTCGGCCTCGAGCTGGGCCACACGCTCCTCGGCCGCGACATCGCCGCTCCCCGTGCCGCCGAGCGACTTGAGCCGCGTCTCCGCCTGGTGCGCCCGCTTGCGGAACGCCGCGAGCTCCTCGCCCACGTTGCGGACGAGGAACTCGAGTTCGCGGAACGCCTGCGCCGAGGCGTCAGTTCGTACGGGCTCGGACACCGAGTTGGGCCTCCACCGACTTGAGGAGCTGCACGCGCCGACCTTCGATCTCCTTGTCGCGGAGTGTGCGCTCCGGGTGCCGGAACGTCAACCGCCACGCGAGGGAGCGCGTGCCCTCGGGCACGCCGGCACCGCGGAACTCGTCGAACAACTCGAGTCGTTCCAGCTGCGCGCCGGACACCTCACGCAGCACCCGTTCCACCGCGCCTGCCGCGACCGCGTCGGGGACGAGCAGCGCGAGGTCGAACTCGGCGGCCGGCGTGGTCGGCAGGGCCCGATAGCGCACCGGCTCACGGTGCGTCGCCGGCACGGGCGCGACGTCGTGGACGTTGGTTGACGGCGCCGCGACGGGCACGTTGTGCACGTCGCCCAGCAGCAGCTCCACGCCGAACGCCGGCTTGGCCCACACCGGCGCGTCGAGCGTGATGCGCTCCACCCGACCGATGCGCACCGCGTCGGCCTCGATCTGCCACAGCACGGCCCCGTCACCGGGCACCAGCGTGATCGCGGCGGCGGGGTGCGCCGCGCGCGCCATCACCTCGGCGAGCGACTTGGCATCCCAGGCGTCGAAGGCCGGCGGCTGCGGCTCACTGAAATGCACCGGCCGGCGCGCGCCCATGATGAGTGCCCCGACGTGCTGCGCTTCCCGCGGCAATCCCCGCCCCTGTGCCCGGAACACCGCACCGACCTCGAACACGCGCACGTTGCCCTGCATGCGGTTGAGGTTGTACTCCGCGCGCCGGGCCAGTGTGTCGAGCACCCGCGCCCGCAGGAAGGGTTCGTCCTCCGCGAGCGGATTCGTCACGCGCACCAGCGTGGCCGGATCCTCGCCCGCGCCGGCCGTGAACGGCAGCGGCCGCAGTTCGTGCAGGCCCTCCGCGACGAGCGCGTCACGCACCCGCCGATACGCCGTGAAGAGCGGATGGTCGGGCACCGTCCCGGGGCGTGCACCCTGCAACGCGTCCGGCAGCCGGTCGAAGCCGCGCAGCCGCGCGACCTCCTCGATGAGGTCCACCTCCCGCGCGATGTCGTGCCGCCAGGTGGGTGGCACGACGTCGAGTGCGTCGGCGCCGGCATCGGCGACCGCGAAGCCGATGCCGCGCAACAACGCCGTGATCTCGGCGCCGGGCACCGCGTCGCCCAGCAGTCGAGCGACACGCGAGGGGCGCAGGCGCACCGCGGGGCGCGCCGCGGCCGCCGTGCCCACGACGCCCTGCGCGATCACGGTCCCCCCGCCGACCGCCGCAATGAGGGCGGCGCCCAGCGCGAGCATCTCGGCCGTTGCGCCCCCATCGATGCCGCGCTCGAACCGGTACGACGCATCGGTGGAGAGCGCCGCACGCCGACGCGTGGTGCGCACCACCGCCGGGGCGAACTCCGCGACCTCGAGCAGAACGCGCGTGGTGGAGGCGCTCACCTCGGTGGCCTTGCCACCCATCACGCCGGCCAGGCCGATCGCCTGGTGTGCGTCCGCGTTGACGAGCATGCTCGGGTCGAGCGTGCGTGTCACGCCGTCGAGCGTCACGAGCGTCTCGCCGGCCCGCGCGCGACGCACGAGGACCGTGGATGCGCCGAGCGTGGCGGCGTCGAACGCGTGCATCGGCTGGCCGAACCCGTGCAGCATGTAGTTCGTCGCGTCCACGACGTTGTTGATCGAGCGGCCGCCGACCGCCTCCACACAGGCCTTGAGCCACGCGGGGCTCTCGCCGACGCGGACGCCGTCGATCACCGCGACGCCATACCGCGGTGCATCCGCCGCGTCCGTCACGCGGACCGTGAATCCGCCGACCAGGAGTTCCTGCGTCGCCCAGGACGTGGTGCCTCCGAACGCCGGGAGCGCCTGCAGTTCCGCCGGCCGCTGCAGCGCGACCCCGGTGAGCGCCGCGACCTCGCGGGCGACACCGAGATGCGAGAGCAGTTCCGGGCGGTTGGGCGTGACATCCACCACGAGGCGCACGTCGCCGACCGGCAGGACGTCAAGCAGCGCGGTGCCCGGCGGGGCATCCGTCTGAAGCTCGAGGATGCCGTCGGCGTCCGCACCGAGATTGAGCTCCTGCGCCGAGCAGAGCATGCCGTTCGACGTGAAGCCGCGGATCTTCCGCTTCTCGATGAGCAGCCCCTCGGGATTCTTCGCGCTCGGCGGCACGCGGGTGCCGCTGCGCGCGAATGGGTACGTCGCTCCCACGGTGACGTTGGGCGCGCCGCACACGACGTCGAGCAAGGTGCCCGAGCCGTCATCGACCTTGTTGAACGAGAGCTTGGTCTCGGGGATCCTCTGCGTCTCCACCACCCGCCCCACGACGAACGGGGCGAGATCGGCGCGCAGCCGTTCGAACCCCTCCACCGTCGCGACGTGTGCGGTGAGGAGGTCGCGGACCTGTTCGGCGCTGCGCCCGTGCGGCGCGAACCGCTGCAGCCATTCGTGCGAGATGTTCATCGGGCGAACTGCTCCAGGAAGCGCACGTCGGAATCGTAGAGGATGCGGATGTCGGGGATGCCGTGCCGCGAGATCGCGGTGCGGGCCGGGCCCATGCCGAACGCCCAGCCGGTGTAGCGTTCGCTGTCGATGCCCGCGTGCTCGAGCACGGCCGGATGCACCATGCCCGACCCCAGGATCTCCACCCAGCCCGACTGCTTGCAGACGGCGCAGCCGCCGCCGCCGCAGACGCCGCACTGCACGTCCATCTCGGCCGACGGCTCGGTGAACGGGAAGTAGCTCGGCCGGAAGCGGGTGCGCGTGGACGCACCGAAGAAGCGCCGTGCGAAGTGCGACAGCGTGGCCTTGAGGTCCGCGAACGACACGCCCTCGTCGACGACCAGGCCCTCGATCTGCGAGAACATCGGCGCGTGCGAGGGATCGAAGAAGTCGCGGCGGTACACGTTGCCGGGGGCGAGCACGCGGATCGGCGGCCGGTAGCGCTGCATGGTCCGCACCTGCACCGGCGAGGTGTGCGTGCGCAGCACCTGCTCGTCGCCGAGGTAGAGCGTGTCATGCATGTCCATCGCCGGGTGGTCCGCCGGGAAGTTGAGCGCGCCGAAGTTGTACCAGGCGTGCTCGGCCTCGGGGCCGATGGCGATGGAGAAGCCGAGTTCCCGGAAGATCTCGATGACGTCGTCGATGACGAGCGAGACCGGGTGGACGGCCCCGATCCAGCGCGCGCGCGCCGGCATGCTGAGGTCGAGCGCCGGTCCGCTCGTGGCCGCCGCGGCGGCGAGTGCCGCGCGGCGGGTGTCGAGGGCCTCCTCGATGCCGACCTTCACGGCATTCGCGCGCTGGCCAGCCTCGCGGCGATCCTCCTTGGGCAGCGCCCCGAGTCCTGCCAGGATCTCGGTGAGCCGGCCGGCTTGCCGCCCGACGAGCGCATTGCGCACCTCGGTCCAGGCCTCGAGGTCGGCCGCGGCCGCGATGCGGTCCGGTGCCTCGGCGGCGAGCGCGTCCAGTGCGGCGAGGAACTCGTTCAGCGACATGCGGAGGGGAGGAGGGTGAGGTGAGGGAAAAGTAAGGGGTCAGACGCGAGCGCGGCGGGAGCGGAGTGACCTCCGTCCCCGCCGCCCTTACGCCTCACACCTCACACCTCACACCTTCTTGGACGCCGCCTGCGCCTTCTCGGCGATGAGGGCGAAGGCCGCCGCGTCATGCACGGCGAGATCCGCGAGGATCTTGCGATCGACTTCGATGCCGGCGGCCTGCACACCGGCGATGAACGTGCTGTAGCTCATCCCGTTGAGACGGGCGGCGGCGTTGATGCGCATGATCCAGAGCTTGCGGAAATCGCGCTTCTTGGCCTTGCGGTCCCGGTACGCGTAGACCCAACCGCGTTCGACCGTCTCCTTCGCGGCCTTCCAGAGCTTGGACCGGCCGCCGAAGGCTCCCTTGGCGGCCTTCATGATCTGCTTCTTGCGCTTCAGGCGCACCGAATTCGACTTGACGCGTGGCATGGTCCCGCCTCCTTATGCCTGCAGCAGGCGCTTGAGGTTCTTGGCTTCCCCGTTCGTCGCGACCGTGGTCGGACGGCGGAGATTGCGCTTCCGCTTGGAGGTCTTCTTGGTGAGGATGTGGCTCTTGAAAGCCTTCAGGCGACGCACCTTGCCCTTCCCCGTGACGGAGAAGCGCTTCTTGGCGCCCTTGTGGGTCTTCATCTTCGGCATCGGTCCGCCTCGTTTCCTATTTCGGCGTGAGGATCATCGTAAGGGCCTTCCCTTCGAGGCGTGCCGGCGTCTCGATCTTCGCGACGTCGGCGAGCGCCTGGGCGACCCGCTCCACCACAGCCATGCCGATCTCGGGATGCGCGATCTGCCGGCCACGGTACATCAGCGTCACCTTCACCTTGTTGCCGTCTCCGATGAACGACCGGGCGTGATTGGTCTTCGTGTCGAAGTCGTGCTTCTCGATGCCGGGACGGTACTTCACTTCCTTCAGCTGGATCACGTGCTGCTTCTTCTTCGCCTGCCGCGCCTGCTTGGCCTGCTCGAACTTGTACTTCCCGTAGTCCATGATGCGGACCACCGGGGGCCGGGCCATCGGGGCGACTTCGACGAGGTCGAGGCCGGCTTCCGCCGCCATGTTCAACGCCACGTCCACTTCGAGCACGCCCAACTGGGCGCCGTCGGCCCCGATCACACGGAGCGGACTGATGCGGATCTGACGGTTGATGCGCGGGCCCCGCTTGGTGGTGTCCTGGATACGACGGCTCCTGGCGAAGGAAAAACAGAACGCGGACCCCGATGCCGGAGTCCGCGTCGCGCACGACGACCCACCAGCGTGCACGCCGTGGGTGATCGAAGTCGAGGACTCCTGCAGCACGACACTCGGGTGAGTGAAGGCCAGAGGGTGGGGCGAGCAGGCGCTCACCCACTTGCTGGTTGTGCCCTAAACCTAGGCCGGTCGGCAGCTTAGGTCAAGGGAGACGTTCCGGAAGCCGTCCCGGGAGCCTACAAGGCAGCCATCAATGGAGCCGTCAGGGGGAAGCCAGTGAGTACCCTTTCGCACCGTGCTCCAACCGCCCCCACGCAGTGCTCGCGTCGTGCTCGAAGACCAGGAGCCAGCCGTTCGCGGATGCCTCGCCCCACAGCGCCCGCTTGGATTCGAGTGTGACCAGCGGCTCGACGTCGTACCCCATGATCCACGGCAGGGGGAGGTGCGCCGCGGTGGGACACACGTCGCCCAGGAAGACCGCGGTCTCGCCGCCGCCGTCCACCACGATGCTCTGATGATGCGGCGTGTGGCCCGGCGTCGCGCGGAAGCGGATGCCCGGCACGAGTTCGCGGCTGCCATCGACGAGCTCCATCCGGCCCGACGCGAGCAGGGGTTCCCAGTTCGCGATGAAGTAGCTCGCGGCGGTCCGTTCGTTGGGGTGCGTGGCGTAGTGGTGCTCGCCCACGTGTGCGATGTAGCGCGCGTTGGGGAAGGTGGGGACCACCGTCGCCGCGTCCGCACCTTCCACGCGGCTGGTGTTCCCCCCGGCGTGGTCGAAGTGCAGGTGCGTGTTGATCACGACCCTGACGTCCGCCGCCGCGAAACCCGCCGCCGCGAGCGCGGCATCGAGCATGCTGCGGTGCCCGGCGACGGTCGCCTCGACCCCGTAGATGTCGAGGAACTTCGCGTTCTCCTTGTTGCCGATGCCCGTGTCGAGCAGCACGAGCCCGTCCTCGTGTTCGATGAGGAGGCAACGCATGCCGAGGGCGATCCGGTTGCGCTCGTCGGACGGGATGCGCTTCTCCCAGAGCGGCTTCGGCACGACGCCGAACATCGCACCCCCGTCGAGGCGCTGGCCGCCGGCCTGCAGGGCGTGGATGCGGGTGCGGCCCAGGAGCCGCGATTCGTGGAGGGGGGTCGGGGCGCTCATGCGACCAATCTATCGGGGGCGCAGGCGGCAGGTGATGTCGTGGAGGGAGACCTGCACCCATGGCTTCCGCGGATCGTTCCGCATCTCGACCTGGAGCGCGAAGACGCGCCCCTCGGCCGTGAAGAGCGTCGGAAGCACGTCCCCGGGGGATGCCGACGATCGCTGGGGAGCAAACCCCGCAGAGTCCAGCGACAGCAGTCGTGCCTCGCCTCCCGCGTCGACCGCAGAGAGGAGCACTCCGGACTCCCACGGCACCCACGTGAAGTCGCGGACGTCGGCGTCCTCCCGGATCTCGCCGAGCACACCCGCGCGCGAGAGTGATGCCCACCGCAATGACGTGCTCCCCTGCTCCGCCAGCCAGAACAACAGGAACGCGCCGCCTGCGCGGGCGACGCGCGGCGTCCAGATCGTCTCACGCTGCGGATCGACCAGCAGCCGCTGCGGCCCCCACCGGCCGTCGGGTCCTCGCAGCATCAGGCGGATGCCCGAGAGATACTCCTCACCTGCCGCGCGACGCGCGGCCTGGT
This sequence comes from uncultured Gemmatimonadota bacterium, assembly GCA_902825965.1. Lineage (GTDB taxonomy): Bacteria > Gemmatimonadota > Gemmatimonadetes > Gemmatimonadales > Gemmatimonadaceae > Pseudogemmatithrix. Next base: position 121,038 of record CADEDA010000006.1, read on the forward strand.
CGGGGCCGCCCGCATCGAACACCAGGGCCAACGTGCCACCGACCGCGGCCACCGACACGACTCCCGTGGTCCCCACGTCCGTGCGGACCTGTTCGAGCCGCCACCGTCCCGCGCGGTACCAGATGAGGTTGACCACGCCACGCGCCGGCCCCCGTCCGCTCCCGGCGAACGCGACGAGGTGGTCGTCCCCGACCTGCACCACGCCACTCGAGCTCCGTCGCCCGATCACCGCCGTCGTGGTCTCCGCGAACAGGCGCGTGACACGGGACCAGCCGGTCGCACCGAGCCGGCCCGTCCAGCCCTCGAGCGCCTGCACGATTCCGCTGGAATCGATCGGCGTGGTCACGAACCACAGTACGTCAACGTCTCCGTCGGCGCGCGCGATCGGGTGCGGCTCTTCGAACTCGGCTGCTCCAGCGGGACGCTCGATCACGCGCAGGCGGCCCGCACGAAGCCACAGCCCCGCGACACTGTCCTCGCGCAGGCTCGTCCGCGGCAGGGAGTCGGCGCCGAAGTCGTAGCCCCATGAGCCAAGGATCAACCGCTCGCTCGGTCGGGGCGCGAGTACCGCAGACGGGGTGACGAAATGACGACGCGGCAGGCGCGTTGCCGCAAGAGCGACGCACGCGCGATCGGACTGCGCCTGCAGCGATCGCACACCGACCCCACTCGTGAAGAGCAGCATCGACAGCAGTGCGACACGACGCACCGATCGCCCGCGCCGCTGCCCGGCTTGGTGCCCAGTGCGCTGCCCGGCCGGCTGGAGGGGCGCATCGCCCCTCCAGCCGGCCGTGACCGCAAGGCCGACCTCACCGCAAGGCATTGAACTCGCTCCACCGGCCGCGCCCGAGGTTCCCGATGCGCGCGATCGGGGCGCGCCGCACCTCGCGCAGCATCTCGCCAGCCTGTTGCCGCAAGCCCGAGGCCCCGGGCGCGATCTGCCCGACGCTCACGATCGTGGTGCGCGAGAGTGTCCCCGGCTTCGTCGGTCGCCGCGACTCCGCGGCCGCGAGCGCCGCGAGCGCGGCGGCGAGATCCTCCACCGATGCGGCATCGGCGCGCAGGAGGATCAGATCGGACCGCCCGGGCTCGGCGAACCGGATGAGTTCGGCCCGCGCATTGGGCACCGAGAGCGCGTCCACCAGCGCGACCTGCACCGCGCGGCGCTGTTGTGCGAGCAGCGGCCGAGAGCCCAGGGCGAGCAGGGCAGCCACGAGTGCGACGGCGGAAATCAACATACGTGTGATCATGGGTGTGCTCCGATTGTGGTGTCGAGGGGGGTGAGGTCAGGGCGCGCGGCGGGCCAGCGAACTGCGCGATTCCGCCCAAGGGATCCCGCCACCGCCGAGTGACTCGCAACGGATCAGGAACACGTCGACGACTGCGCCGTTACCATCGACCCACACCTCGTAATAGCAGATCTGCAGTCCATCGTTGGTCTGGAACGGAGTCGGGTCGGGCGCACCACTGCCGCTCGACGGCGGCTCGCAGACCGCTTGCTGTGCGTGTGCACGGCGGGAATCCTGCACCTGCATGGCCCGGACGCCGGGGAAGCCGTTGTACACGGTGAACTTGGCCACGCCCTCGGCCGTCGCCCCGCACGGCGCCGGAATGTGGAACTCCTCCTTGCGGGTCGGTCGCATGTACCACCAGATCGGCACGTGCTCGGCACGGCTGCTCTGATCGAGGGGTCGCAGCAGGTTCCCCTCCGCGCCCCACACCGCACCGCCGAAGCCCATCTCGTAGCCCCATCCGCCGCCGAAGAATCCGTACTCGACGACGAGCCTCGTGCCGTTGATGGACATCGTCAGGAAGCTGCTGGCGATGATGGGGAGCGCCGCCGTCTCGTCCGTCGGCGCCGTCTCCGGATTGACCGTCTCGAACCCGCTCAGATCCGCGAACGCACGCTTGAGTTCGCTGATCGGCGCCGTACCCTCGGTCACCCGCACCGGCCGCAACGCCCCCCCCTCGTCGACCGGCGCCCCCTCCGGCGACACCAGCACCGACGGCACGAACACGTCGAGGTCCCGCCCCACCGCCGCCGCGTCCGGTGCCAGCGCGTCCGCACACGCACCCGCCCCGGCCGACGCCGCCAGCGCGCCGACCACCACCCACCTGCGCATTCTCATCGCTCCCTCCTTCCCACCGGTGACGCGTGTCGCGCGACACTCCACGTGACCTCGACACGCCACCGGTCACGCGGGCGTCATCGTACCGGTGCGAATACCGCGCATCCGTCACGCGACGTCGCAGCGCGTGACCACAGGGGGCGTCAGGTGCGCACGGATCCAGGCCCGGAACGCGGCGCACGCCACACGCTCCCCGCCCGATGCGCGCAAGGCGCTCGGCGTCGTGCGCAGATGACGGCGCACCGCGTTGCGCAGCGCCGTCGGAGACGGGAAGCGCAACTCGTCCGCCACCGCATCGACCGTCCGCGGCAACGTGCGCAGCGCGTGCGCCGCCGCCAGCAACCGGCACCACCGCGTGAGGGCACGCATGTTGCCCATGCCGTGCCGTCGGCACCGCGTCCACAGCGTCTTGCGGTGCAGCCCCAACGCGTCGGCGATGGTCTGCACGCGCAGCGGTTCCCCCGCCCGCGCCAGCGCGTACCGCAGCACGGCGCGCAGCGCGTACGGCACGTCCGGTTCCAGCATCGGCCACACGCAGGCCACGAACTCCGCGCGCCACACGCGGCTCGCCAGCACACGCTGCACCGACGCCAGGTCCAAGTCCTCCACGGTCGCGGTCGCCGCCGGGCCGGTCGCCAGCAAGGACACCGCAGCTGGGGACAGCGCCTCGGCGCGACGCAGCAACGCGATCACCGGCACGTCCCCGCAGACGCTGCGCAGCTGCAGGACGAACGGCGCGGTGGGGCGACTGTCGCCGTCGCTCGCCGAGCAGAGCAGCGCGGCAGGCTTGCCCAGTGCGAGGGCCTCACGCGCCTGCGCGACGGTCGCGCAACGCACGAGGGCGAACTCCTGCCCCACCCCACGGCGGATGCGTTCCACTGCCGTGTAGTCCGCACAGAGCGCCAGCAGGACGGGACGGTCCGGACGCGAGGCCGACGCCACGCCGCGTGGCACCGGCCGTGGACCCTCGGCCTGCGGACGACCGCTCCCGGCGACGAGGGATAGTGGGCGTGGCGGGGCGAGGGACGCAGAGGCGTGGGCGGATGGCATCGCGTGGGGATGGGAGGTCCCCAAGGATCACCACGCCCCGTCACCCCAGCGTCATCTCTGGGGGTCTACGCCCGCGCCTAGAGCCCGTCGGCTCCCTCACTCCAGCTCGGCAACCCGCGGCGCGTCCGCGATCGCGCCGTGCGCCCGCCCAACAGGAGCTGCAGCTCCTCCCAGGTATGGACCCCGCGTCGCTCGATGTCTCGGATGAGGCCCCGCAGGACGTGTGCCGTCGCCATGGCATCGCCGGAGGCGCGGTGCCGTGCCTCGATCGACACGCCGTAGTGATGCGAGACCGCGTCCAGGTTCCGCCGCGGCAGGTGCGCGAGCACGCGGCGCGCCAGCCGCACCGTGCACAACCGACCGGCGATGATCTCCTCCAGCGGCGTCGGCGCCACCCGTCCGAACTCCGCCGCGAGGAAGCCGAAATCGAACGGCGCATTGTGGGCGACGAAGACACGCCCCACCAGCTGCGCCGCGAACTCCCCGGCGATGTCGCGGAAGGTCGGCGCGTCGCGCACCAGCGCATCGTCGATCCCGGTCAGCTGCGTGATCTGCCACGGGATGGGACGCTCCGGATTGACCAGCGAATGGAAGGCCAAGCGGACGTCCGCCCCGTCCACGTGGACCGCCGCCACCTCCGTGACACGGTCCGCGCCCCCGGGCTGCCCCCCCGTCGTCTCCACGTCCACGACCACGTACGGCAGCGTGTCCAGATCCATGCCACAAGGTAACCGCGGCTGGCCGGGACCCATTGAGGAGCGCGGCGGGAGGACTTAGCTTGTGAATGATTTCACAAGCACTCGACCTCCCTCGTGAAACACATCGCTGAGTCCACCGTCCGTCGTCTCTCCTTGTATCTCCGGTTCCTCGAGGAGTACGAGGCCACCGGGCATGCCACCATCTCGAGCGGCGAACTCGCGGAGTCCGGCGGCACCACGTCGGCCCAGGTCCGCAAGGACCTCTCGTTCTTCGGGTCCTTCGGCAAGCGCGGCATGGGCTACACGGTCCGCGACCTCAGCATCGCGATCCGCGAGATCCTCGGCCTCCAGCGCCCGTGGAGCGTGATCATCATCGGCGCCGGGAAGATCGGCGCCGCACTCGCCCAGTACCGCGGCTTCACCACACGCGGCTTCCGTGTCGTCGGCGTCTACGACCGCGACCCGGCGCGCATCGGCACCAAGCTCGAGGGCGTGACGGTCCGCGCCGAGTCGGACCTCGAGCGCGACATCGCCAAACTCAAGCCCGACATCGCGGTGCTCTGCGTGCCGGGAGACGCGGCGCAGGCGCTGGCGGATCGCGTGACCGCCGCCGGCATCCATGCGGTGCTCAACTTCGCGCCCACGCCGCTCAAGGTGCCCAAGGGGGTCGCACTGCGCGCCGTGAACATGGCGACCGAACTCGAGATCCTCGCCTTCGGCCTCACGAACGACGGCGCGCTGCCGGTGCGTTGACCCGCAGCAGCGCCGCGAACTGCGCCGGCGCGAGCACCTCGGGACGCAGCGCGCCATCGAGTCCGGCCTGCTCGAGGATCCGCTCTGCCGCCTCCGCATCGAGTGACCACAGCGTGCGCAGCACGCGACGCAGTTGCTTGCGCCGGAGCCCGAACGCGCCTTGCACGAAGACCCGGAACGGCTCCTCCTCGTCCTCCGCGACCACGGGATCGGGCCGCGGGGTGATCCGCACCACGGCAGACTCCACCTTGGGTGGCGGCGTGAACGCGCGCGCAGCGACACCGAACAGCAACTCCGCCGACGCGACGGCCTGCACGTTCACGGAGAGGGCACCGTACGCCTCGCTGCCCGGTGCCGCCACGATCCGCTCGGCCACCTCGCGCTGCACCAGGTAGACGGCGCGCGCGGGGCGCGGGCGTCGCAGCGCGTGGAAGAGGATCGGCGTCGTGATGTTGTAGGGCACGTTCCCGGCGAGCAGGTACGGCCCCGCCGCGAGGGCGCCCAGGTCCTGCGCCAGCACGTCACCTTCCACCAGCGTGAAGCGCGGTTCGCTGCGCCAGCGGTCGGCGAGCAGCGGCGCGAGCTCACGGTCCAGCTCGATCGCGATCACCCGCCCCGCCCGTTCGAGCAGCGCGGCGGTCAGCGCGCCGCGGCCCGGACCGATCTCGATCACGGTGTCGTCGCGCGTCGCGCCGACGGCGTCCGCGATCCGGCCGAGCAGACGGGGGTCGGTCAGGAAATGCTGCCCGAGTCGCTTCTTGGGGCGCGGCAGCGCCATCGGCCGCTCAGCGGGAGCGCAGGACGACGACGGCCTGGTCGTCGTGCGGGCGCAGGCGGCCCATGTGCCCTTCCACGAGGGCGAACACGCCGTCCACGATGCGCGACGGCACTTCCTTGCGACGCGCCCGCAGGACCTCGAGCACGCGCGCCTCGCCCAGCGACTGGCCGCGCGCGTCGCGCGCATCACTCACGCCGTCGGTGAAGATGACCAGCAGGTCACTCGGGGCCCACGCGCGCGCCTGCACGTGCAGGCCCTCCGGACCAAGACCCAGCGGCGGGTCCGTGGCCGCGAGCCGCGTCACCACCCCATCCGCGTCGATCACGAAGGCGTGCGGGTGTCCCGTGTTGGTCCAGCGGATGCTGCCGGCGTCGCGGTCGATCACGGCGTAGCACAGGCTCAGGAACATCTCCGTCTCGCGGAGCTCCTCCTCGACCGTCGCGAGCAGGGCCTGCACCGTCTCCGCGGGGTCCGCCGTGGTCTGCGCATGGATCGCCGCCGCACTCATCACGAGCGCCATGATCAACGCCGCACGATAGCCGTGCCCCGACACGTCGCCCACGAGCACGCCGGTGCGTCCGCCGCCGAGGCGGAAGAGGTTGTAGAAGTCCCCGCCGACACCGTCCGCCGCTTCCACGCGCGCGGCGCAGAGGGCCTCGGGTGCCACCGCCTGCCCGGAGGGGAGGAGGCGCAGTTGCAGGTCATGCGCGAGTCGCATCTCGGAGGCCAGCCGCTCCTGGTCGATGGACGCCCGCACGAGGCGCGCGTTCTGGATCGCCGTGCCGATCTGCGATCCCACCGCGGCCACCAGCTTCTCGTCGCCGGCCGTGAACACGGCGCCGCCGCGGCGCCCGGACAGGCTCACGACGCCGAGGGGGATACCGCCGTCGGGCGTCGTCCACACGATCGGCACGGTGAGCATCGCCCCCGAGCGGAACGCCGCCTCGTACTCGCTCTCGAGCACCCCGCCGTTCACCAGCAACGCATGCCGCGTGCGGAACACGCGCGCGGTCACCGAGATGGGATCGTCGGTAGGGATCGGCAGCGGCGTCGCCTTGGGGTCGACGCGCAGCGTGGTCACGGGACGCAGGAGGCCGGGCCCCGCATCGTGCACCAGCAGCGCGCCGTACTCGGCCCCGACGGTCTCCGCGACCTCCATGAGGATGGTCCGGGCCGCGTCCTCCAGCGTCACGGTGCGGCCGAGGATCTCGCTGATGGAATAGAGGAGATTGATCTCCTCGTAGCGTTCGGCGAGTTCATCCGCCGCGCGGCGCGCCTCCCACTGGCTCTGCAGCATCTGCGAGAGCACCGGCACGAGCACGGTGATCCAGCGTCGGGCGTCCGCGTCGTCGTCGGCCACCGGGCCCACGCCGAGCCAGGCGCGAGTGCGGCCGGGAACACGTGAGACCAACTGCCGTCCGAGTGCGGTGTCGCGACTCGCGGGTCCATGCTCGTCGCGCAGTGTGGCGATGGCGGGCGGGGTGACCTCGCCCCCGGAGGTCGCGAGCACGTCGAGCGGCTCGTCGGGGTGGCTCTGCGTCCAGAGCACGGCTCCGCAGCCGTAGGCCTCGCTGAAGGCCTCGAGGACGCGTGCGACCTCGCTCACCGCGGCCGACTCATCGCCGCAGCAGGGTGAGCCGCACGACGTTGCCGTCGGCGCGGAACCGCTCGACCTGGTCCATGAGGGAGCGCATCAGGAACAGGCCGCGCCCGGTTTCGCGCTCGAGGTTGTCGGGGGTCGTGGGGTCCATCGTGCAGGCATCGAGGTCGAACCCGTTCCCTTCGTCCTCGACCTCGAGCACCAACCGGAGCTCGCTCACCTCCGCACGGACGCGCACGTGTTTGCCGGCGTCCTCGCCGTTGCCGCGCAGGATGGCGTTCGACAGCGCCTCGGTGAGCGCGACCGGCACGTTCAGGCTGAGTTGCCGCCCGTTGAAGCGGTGCTCCCGGCAGCGATGCACGACCTCGGCGACGATGCCTTCGATCTGCTGGACATCACTGGGGATCCGGATGTCCAACGCCGCGTTCGACGCCATTCAGAAGCTCTCGAGGGCGCGCTCGCGGGTATCGGCGATCTGGAACAGCGAATCGAGCTTGGTGAGCTCGAACAGCGTCTGCAGGTCGTCGTTGAGGTTGGCCAGTCGGAGGTCGCCGCCCAGTTCCCGGAGGCGCTTGGCCAAGGACACGAGCACGCCGAGCCCGGAGGAGTCGATGTACGCCGTCTTGGCGAAGTCGATCAGGATGCGGCGCGCCCCGCCCTCGGCCTCGTCGAGCACGCGTTGCTTCAGTTCCTGGCGATTGCCGACGATCAGCTGACCGTCCACGTCGATGACGACGATGTCGCCGTGCTTGGTGACCTGCAGACTCATGGCGTACTCGGGCCGGGGTTCGGTGTGAAAGATGGGGCCTCGTACTTCCGGCGCAACGCCTCGGCGACGGCCGGATGCACCAGTGCATCGATGTCGCCACCGAACCGGGCGACCTCCCGCACGAGCGAGGAGCTCACGTAGCTCACCTCCAGCGACGGCACCATGAACATCGTCTCCAGCGTCGGGGCGAGATGCCGGTTCATGAGGGCCATCTGGTACTCGTACTCGAAGTCCGCGACGGCGCGCAGTCCGCGCAGCACCACCGAGGCGCCCGCCGCCCGGGCGAAGTCCACCACCAGGCCGCGGAACGACTGCACCTCGACGCGGGCATCATCCTCCACCGCCGCGCGGATCAGCTGCATCCGCTCCTCGATGCTGAACAACGGCTGCTTGGAGACGTTGATCGCGACCCCCACCACCAGCCGATCGACGAAGCGCAACGACCGTTTGATCAGGTCGGCGTGCCCGTTCGTGATCGGGTCGAAGCTCCCGGCGTACAGCGCCACCTTGGGCATCGTCAGCGGTCCGTGCGGTAGAAGGTGAGGGCGGTGATCCCGTACTGGCGGCGGTCGGCGCCGGCCGCCGGCACCGGCAGGACCAGCGAGGCCGCGTGCTCCACCCCAAAGATCGTCGCGAACGGCGCGTGGAGCCAGCGCTCCGCCAGCCGCTGCGCGAGGTCGGAGTCGTAGGGCGGGTCCGCGAACGCCAGGTCCCACGGGGCCGGCGCCCCGTCGGGCATCCGCGCGGCCACGAGCGTGAGCGCCGATGCGCGGTGCACGGTCGCGCGGCTCGTCGCCCCCAGCGTGGCGATGTTCTCCCCGAGCGTGCGCAGCACCGTGGCGTCCTGCTCCACGAAGTCGCAGTGCGCGGCGCCGCGCGAGAGTGCCTCGAGTCCCAGCGCCCCCGACCCGGCGCAGAGGTCCACCACGCGCGCGTCGACGAGGTGCGGCTGCACGATGCTCATCCAGGCCTCGCGCACCTTGTCCGCCGTCGGGCGGACCTTGCCCCGCGGCACCTTGATCCGCCGCCCCCGCCACTCGCCCGCGACGATCCGCAGCTCACTCATGCCGACGCCGCGGCGGACGGGTCATGCGCTCGGAAGTCCTGCACCACGGCCTGCAGCGTGCGCGCCCCTTGGTACTCGTTGATGTCCAGCTTGTACGCGAGGTCGATGCGCGCGCCCGCGCGCAGTTCGCCCGCGCGGGCCGCGAGACCCCAGCCCACGCCATCCATCGCGCCGCCGGCGGTGCGCAACTGCAGCTTGAGGCCGTCGGTGCCCACCTTCCGCGGCGTGGCGATCACCTCCACGCCCCGCGCGACGAACACCGGCCCGGGATTGCCGACCCCGAAGGGCTCGAGGTGGCGGAGCGCGCGCTCCAGCGACTCGTCGGCCGCCTCGAGCGGGAGCGCGAGGTCCGTGCGCAGCTCCGGCACCAGGTCGTCGGGTGTGAGGCGCGCCCGCGCGACCGCGTTGAACCGCTCGGCGAACGCCGCGATCCGCCCGGGCTCGATGGTCAACCCCGCCGCCGCGCGATGCCCACCGTGCTTCACCAGCAGGTCGCTGCACTCGTGCAGCGCGGCGTGCAGGTCGAAGGCGCTGATCGAGCGTCCCGACCCCTTCCCCACCCCGTCCTGCACCGCGATCATCATCGCCGGCCGCGCGGTCCGCTCCACCACGCGCGACGCCACGATCCCGATCACGCCGGCATGCCACTCGGTGGAATCGAGCACGATCCCGTACGTCGCCCCCAGGTCGAGCTGGTCGATTCGGAGCAGCGCCTCGTCGAGGATGCGCCGATCCATGGCCTGCCGCGCTTCGTTCAGTTCCTCGCACTCCCGCGCGATCCGGTTCGCCGTGGCGTCGTCCTCGGCGAGGAGCAGCTCCACCCCACGGATCGCCTGGCGCAGTCGCCCGAGTGCATTGAGCCGCGGCGCGAGCGTGAACCCCACCCGGCCGGCCGTCAACGGCTTGCCGTCGAGCCGCCCCGCACGGATCAGCGCGCGCAAGCCGAGGTTCGTCGTCTCGCCGAGCCGGCGCAGGCCGTGCCGCACGAGGATGCGATTCTCCCCGCGCAGGGGCGCGACGTCCGCGACCGTCGCGAGAGCGACGAGGTCGAGCATCTCGTGCACGATGCGGGCGTCACCGCCGAGCCGTGCGGTCACGGCGAGGGCGAGTTTCCAGGCGACACCGACGGCCGCGAGGTCCTTGTCCACCGACGGGCAGTCCGCCCGGCGCGGGTTCACCAGCGCGTAGCACGGCGGGAGCGCCGCGCCGGGCAGGTGGTGGTCGGAGACGATGAGATCGACACCCGCCGCGGCGAGTGTGCGCGCTGGCTCCACGGCCGTCGTGCCGCAGTCGCAGGTGAGCACGACCGTCGCCCCCGCGCGGGCGGCCGCGGCGACGCCCGCCGGCCCCAGATCGTATCCGTCGCTCAGGCGGTCCGGGATGAACGGCGTCACGCGGCCCCCGAGCGCTCGCAACGCCCGCGTCATCAGCGTGGTCGAGCAGATGCCGTCCACGTCGTAGTCGCCGTGCACCAGGATCGTCTCGCCCGCGCGCACGGCTGCGGCCAGACGATCCGCCGCGCGGCCGAGGTCGGCGATCGCCTCCGGCGGCTCGAGGTGCTCGAGGGCGGGACGGAGGAAGCGCTTGGCGGCGTCGAGGGTGTGGAGGCCGCGCGCGGCCAGCAACGCGCACACTGCCGCCGGCACCGCGGCCTGTCCGGCACGCGATCCATCAGGCTGCAGTCCGGCCGCCAACAGGGCCACCACCGCATCGGGGGCGGCGGCCGGCGCGAGCCAGCGTGCCGCCGGACGGGACCGACTCACCCCGCGTGGTACATCAGCACGCCGCAGACCTCACACAGCTCGATGACCGTCCCGGACATCATCGCGTGCCGGCGCTGCATCGGGATGGCGGTGTCGCAGGCCCCGCAGGCCATCGCGTTCAGCGCGACGACCACGTGCTGCCGCTTCTTGTTGCGGATGCGGTCGTAGCGCGATCGCAGCGCGTCCGGCACCGCCGACGCCGTCCGGGCGCGCTGCTGCTGCGCCTGGGCGAGCTCGCCTTCGATCGCCGCGCGCTCGCTCGCCACCTCGGTGCGGGCGGTCGCCTGCTCGGCCTCGCAGGCGGCCAGGTCCGCCTTCGCGGCGTTCAGCGCGCCACGCAGTTCCTCGAGCTTGCGGCTCAGCGCGAGCAGGTCGCTCTCCTCGCCGGCGACGATCTTCTTCGCCTGCTCCATCTGCGCCGCGGCCGCCGTCGCCTGGCGCATCGTCTTCACGGCGTCCAACTGCGCCTGGTTGCGGTCGATCAGCGCGCGGTGCTCCTGGATCTTGTCGCGCAGGAACGCTTGCTTCTTCTCCTCGGTCGCGACCAACGCCCCCTGCCGCTCGATGGTGTCGACGATCCGCTGACGCCGGGCGTCGAGGGCCTTGATCCGCGGCTCCAGCGCCGCAAGGCGCGTCTCGAGGGCGTGGATCGCGAGATCGTCGTTCTGGAGCGCCAGCAGGGACTCGATGTCGGACATTGCTCAGGAGTTGGGAGGAAGGAGACGGCGGGCGAGGGTCGACACATCCGCCATCGGCCCCTTAATAGTGGCGATTTCGGCGCGGAACCTCCACCACCGCGTGGGATTCATCGGCCGCGGCGCACACTGCCCCAGTGCTGGACCCCGAGGGCACGCTTCTCGTCGGTCAAGCGCTTGATCTGCACATTGATCGCATCCTTCTCGGCGGCGCCGGCGATCCGCAGCAACGATTCCAACGAGCGCACGCGCGCGTCCACCGACCGCGCCCGGAGTTGCCGCAGGGCATCCGCGATGGACTTCTTGGCGTCCACCACGGCATCCGGCTCGCCCCGCAGGTCCTCGTAGACGCGGATGGCCAGCGGGCCGAGTTGCTCCGCCATCGCCTCGGGATTCGCGTGCTCGCCGAGCGCGACCAGCGCCTCGTAGATGTCGGCGTAGACCGGATCGCGCAGCACCCCTGGCGAGTCCTCACCGAGCGCATCACCGTCGGCACTCGCCGGGGACTCCTCGGCCTCGATCTTCCCGAGTTCCTCGATGACCTGGTCGAGCCACACGGGTTGCGTGAGCACCACGCGGAGCAGCGTCTGCTCCGCATTGCCCTGCTCCACGGCGGACCGATACGGGCCTGTCGGGAGCGGCGCGCTGTCGATCGGGACGTTGGGCGGCGGCCCCGGGTCGGCGGAGGGCGCCTGACGGGCCGGTGCCCCCGCAGCCCTCGGCGCCGCGCCTCGGGTGCCGGTGCCGCGACGGACGGCGTGCAGTTCGCTCAGCAGCACCTCGCGTGCGATGCCCGCCGCGTCGGCGGCGCGCGCCAAGTACAGGTCCCGCGTCACCGCATCGGTCGCCGCGCGGATCGTCGGCAGCAGACGGTCCAGCGCCCGGCGCTTGTGCTGCAGGTCCTTGAACCAGCCCGCGCGCTCGAGCAGCTGCACCTTCCGGTCGAACACGTCCATCGACTGCTCGAGGAGCCGCTCGACCGCCTCCTTGCCATGCTTCTGCGCGAAACTGTCCGGGTCCTCACCCTCGGGCAGCGTCACGACGCGCACTTCGAGCCCCTTCGCGAGGAGCACGTCCGCGGCGCGGAACGTGGCCTTCTGGCCGGGCGCGTCCGAATCGTAGAGCAGCACCACCTGCCGCGTGAGGCGCCCCAGCAGCTCCGCCTGCGCCTCCGTGAGAGCCGTGCCCATCGGCGCCACCACGGACTCGATCCCCACCGACACGAGCCGCATCGCGTCGAAGTAGCCCTCCACCAACACCGCGCGTTCATCGCGCCGAATGGCGTTCCGCGACTTGTCGAGCAGGTACAGGATCTTCCCCTTCTGGAAGATCTCCGACTCGGCCGAGTTGAGATACTTGGGTTCGCCCGGTCCCAGCAGCCGTCCGCCGAATCCCACCGGATGCCCGCTGCCGTCGTGGATCGGGAACATCAACCGATCCCGGAACCGTGGGCGCGGTTCCTCCTGCTCGTCCCGCTTCACGAGCAATCCGGCTGCCAGCAGACGGGCGTCGTCGTAGCCGAGTCCGTTCAGATGCGTGCGCATCGCCCCCACTTCCTTGGGCGCGAACCCGAGACCGAATCGCTCGGCCAGCGCCCGCGGGACTTCGCGGCTGGCGAGGTACTCGCGGGCGGCTGCCGCGCCGGGCGAGTTCCACAGCGCGCGCTGGAAGAACTCCCCGACGGTCGCCTGCAACTCCCACATCGGCTCGCGCGGATCCGGTCCCTCGCGCTTGCGCTCCACCTCGCGGACCTCGACGCCGGCCTTCTCGCCGACGTACTTCACCGCTTCCGCGAAGCTCATCCCCAGGCGCTTCTGCACGAAGGTGAAGACGGATCCCTTCTCGCCGCACACGAAGCAGGTGTAGCCCCGTCCGGGCACAACGGAGAAGTTGGCGTTCGTGCCCTGGTGGAACGGGCACGGGCCCCGCCACACCGAACCGGTCTTCTTCAGGCGCACGTGTTCGCCGATGATCGCGACGATGTCCGCGGACTGGGCGACCTGGTCGACGACCTCGTCCGGGATCACGCGAACTCCGCGACGGTCACGCCGGCACCACCTTCGTTCCACAAGCCGAGCCGGAACTGCTTCACCCGCTTCTCACGCTTGAGCAGCTGGTTCACCCGTTCGCGGAGCGCACCCGTCCCCTTGCCGTGGATGATCCGCAGCGCCCCGAGATCCGCGCGGATCGCGCTGTCCAGTGCCTGCAGCACCGCGTCGTCCACCTCGTGCACACGCATCCCGCGGACGTCCACCTCGGTGCGCGCTTCCGGCTCCGGCACGTCGATGATCGCCACCTCCACGCGCTCGTCGCGCAGGTGCTTCGCTGCCACGCGGCGCAGGGTCGCGAACGGCACCGTGAGCTTGAGGCCGCCCACCACCACGACGGCGTCCTCGCCCCGACGTTCCACCAACTGCCCGGTCTTCCCGCCCAGCGTGCCGACCGCGACCGCGTCACCGATCGCCAGCGCCACCCCGCGGCGGTCCTCCTGACGCTCGCCCTCCAGTTCCGCCTTGGCCGCCGCCGCCGCGAGGGCCGCCACCCGCTCCGCCGCGTCGAGTCGGTCCAGCTCGGCCGCTTCCTGGGCCGCGCGCTGCTCGATCCCGCGCCGCACCTCCGCCGCACGTGCCTCCAGCCCCGCCGCACCCGCCGCCTTGAGCTCCTGGATGGTGCGCTCCACCTCGCGTCGGACGTCGAGCAGGTAGCGCCGCGTGTCCTTGCGCGCCTCGCGTTCCAGCGCACGCTCCTTCTCCTTGACCGCCAGCTCACGCTCGGCCAGCCGTGCCGCGCGATGTCGGTGGTCGTCCTGCTGGGCCGCGACCTCGCGCTCCCGCTGTTCGAGCGCCGCGGCGCGCCGCTCCACGTCCGCCAGCAGCGCCGCGAGGTCCCGTTCGATGCGGGGAACCCGTGCCTCCGCGCGCTGCAGCACCTGCGTGGGCATGCGCAGCCGTTGCGCGATCGCGAGCCCGTACGAGCGGCCCGGGATGCCCTTGATGAGCCGGTAGGTCGGCGCCAGGCGCTCGGCATCGAACTGCAGCGAGGCGTTCACCACCCCGGCGACCTCGCCGGCCAGCTCCTTCAGGGCACCGAGATGCGTGGTGGCGATCGTGGTCGTGCCGCGCCGCGTCAGCTCCTCGAGGATCGCCCCGCCCAGGGCCGCACCCTCGAGGGGATCGGTGCCAGACCCGAGCTCGTCCACCAGCACCAGGGCGTCCGAGCTCGCATGCTCGAGGATCTCGGTGAGGTGCTTGAGGTGCGCACTGAACGTCGAGAGCGAGGCCGCGAGGCTCTGTTCGTCGCCGATGTCGGCGAAGACGTCGTCGAAGCAGGGCACGCGGCTCTCGGGGCCGACCGGCGCCGGGATCCCGCACTGCACCATGAGCGCACAGAGCGCGAGCGCCTTGAGCAGGACCGTCTTGCCGCCGGTGTTGGGGCCCGAGACGAGCAGCGTGCGCTCGTCGGCCTGCATCGCCAGGTCGAACGGCACCACGGCGACCCCCTGCGCGAGCAGCAGCGGATGCCGCCCATCGCGGACGTGGAAGCCGGCACTCGCCGGCACGAGCTCGGCATCGGTGCAGCGCGCGGCGACCGCGTACCGTGCGCGTCCGTACAGGGCGTCGAGCGCGATCAACGCCTCCAGCGCGTCGGCCAGCGCATCCCGTTCCGGGCGCAGCTCCTCGGTCAACTCGCGGAGGATCCGGTCGCACTCATCCGCCTCCTCGGCCTCGAGCTCGCGGATCCGGTTCCCCGCCTCCACCGCAGCTGGCGGCTCGACGAACACGGTCTGACCGGACTGCGAGGCGTCGTGCACGATGCCGCCGAGGGCCGCGCGCCCTTCGCGGCGCACGGGGATGACGTAGCGGCCGTTGCGCAGCGTGACCGAGGCATCGTCCACGCGGTGGTGCGCCTCGAGCTTCGCCATCACGCGCTCGAGCAGGCGGACCAGCTCGCCTTCCGCCCCGCGCAGCTCGCGCCGGATCCGCCGGAGCGCCGGCGAGGCGTCGTCCTTGAGCTCGCCGTCGTCGGTGAGAACGGACTCGAGCCGCCGCTCCAGCGCAGGCCGCGCGAGCAGCGCATCGGCGTAGTGGGCGAGCGGCGCGCGCGCCGCGGGGTGCCGCGCCTCGTCGCGCAGCGCCGCCTGCGTCCGCCGGGAGGAGACGAGCAACGTGACCGCGGACCGCAGCTCGCGCCCGCTCCACACGGTGCCGATCACGCGCAGGCGCCCGAGCGCGTCCGTGAGGTCCGGTACCGGCTCCGGACGCCAGCCGCCGTCTCCGCTGACGAGCGCGCGCATCGCCGCCACGCGGGCGTGTTCGCGCCGCAGCGCCTCGAGGGCCTCGTCGCGGTCGAGGTGCGTCCCGCCGACGCGCAACGGGCGCAGGGCGCGAATGCGCTCTGCGCCCGGTGTGCTTGACGCGTGTCCAGCCACATGATCCAGGAGCCGCGCGAACTCGAGGACCTCGAGGGCGTGGGCCTGGAACGTCACGAGGGCGTCCCGAGCTCCTCGCGTGCGATGCGATTGATCACCGCGCCGTCGAGACGGCCCTTGAAGCGCGGCATCACCTTGCCCATCACGGCGCCGATGTTCTTGGCCCCGCCGGTGACCGCCTCGCGGACCGCCGCCCGCACCTCGTCATCCGAGGGTGCGGCGGGGAGGTACACCTCCAACGCCTCCGCTTCCCGGCGCTCGGTCGCCGCCAGTTCGTTGCGCCCCGCCTGCTCGTACATCTCCACTGATTCGCGACGCCGCTTGATCGCCTTCCGCACGACCTCGACGACGTCGTCGTCGACGAGGGCGCGCTTCAGTTCGATCTCACGGTTCTTGACCTCCGACAGCACGGTTCCCAGCAGCAGGACGCGCTCCTTGTCCTGCGCCTTGCGGGCGTCAGTCAACTCGCCCTGGACTCGCGCCATCAGCGCCGACATCAGTGCGTGCGCGTACGGCGGTTCTTGCGCTGCGCGGCATTCAGCTTCCGCTTCCGCTTCTCGCTCGGCTTCTCGTAGTGACGATGCTTCCGGAGGTCCGCGAGGATCCCGGCCTTCTCGCACTTCTTCTTGAAGCGCTTCAGCGCGCGCTCGAAGTTTTCATCTTCGTGGATGATGACTTCTGACAAACTGGTCTTCCCCCCTTCGTGGCGTTTGTGCGCCGGCTAGGGAATCGTGGGTGGTAGCCTTGCAAGTTAGGCCGGGATCCCGCGGCGGGCAATGGTGTCAGTCCGCGAACGCGGCCGCGTACCGGGCGTGCAACTCGCGCCACCGGGAGTCCTGGAGCGCATCCATCCCGGCCAGCCGACCGATCGGCTGCCCCTGGAGCAGCTGATCCATGACGTCGAAGCAGCGGTGCCACCCCGCAGCCCCCATTGCGATGTACCGGCGGTCGATGGCCGTCCACAACGTCAGCCGGGTCCCCTCGCCCAGCGGCTCCAGCTCCCAGCGGAGCCGATGCCCGCCCCACTCGTACTCGAGAAGCCGCGCGCGCTCGGCCCGTTGCACCGTCGTCTCGGTGACCATCGGCGACGGCGCGTTCACGGTGGAGAGCTGCACCCGTACCCCCGCGACAGCCAGTGACCCGTCCGCATCGAACGGGGCCCACTCACGAAGCTGGGCCGGATCGGTGAGCGCGGACCAGACCCGCTCCGGGGCATGCCGGAGCCGACGTTCGATGATCAGCCCCCATGTATCGCCGGCATCCTTGCGGACCTGGGCCGTGGTGTCCGGCTCGCGCGCGTCATCGGCAGCGTCCGACATCGGCGGCTCAGGCCTCCAGACGCGTCGTCGCGAAGCGGCCGTAGGCCACGATCGCGAGCAGCAGCACCATGGCGACGCTCCACACGAGCGGGTTCTCGGCCGAGAGCCGCGTCGACACCCGCGCGTATACCAGCGAGATCGCGAACGCCTCGACGCAGAGGATCGCTGCGGCGATGGGCGTCAGCGCCGGCATCCAGCGCATGGCGCCTGGCACCACCAGCAGCAGGCCCCCCATGAGCTCAACGATTCCGAGGATCCTCCAGAGGACAAGGGACAGCGCGGGAAACTGCGTGGCGAGATCGGCCGCGCTCATGGCCTTGTAACCACCACCGGCCACCAGGAGGAGTGCGAGAAGCGCCTGAAGGACCCAGAGCATCGTGTTCATCGGGGAGACCCTTTGCGGGGGGTGGAGGAAGTCGCACGCGGCTCGCGGCGACGGGGAGGAGTGTCCGAGCCAGGCGCTGGGCCGAGTGGTGCGCCGCGGGGGGCGTCGAGCTCGCCGTCGAGCTGCCGGTCCAGATGGCGCTCGAGCGCGTCGAGGTGCGGCGCCCAGAATCGCCGGAACGGCGCCAACCACGCATCCAGCGACTGCAGCGGCTCGGGACGGAGGCGGTAGACCCGCCGCTGCGCATCGGGGGTGACCTCGACGAAGCCAGCGTCCCGAAGCACCCGCAGGTGCTTGGACACCGTCGGCTGCGGCAGCCTCAGGCGCCGCTCGAGCTCACCGACGGAGTGCTCCTCCTCGAGGAGGAGCGACACGATCGCGAGTCGATGGCGCTCGGAGAGCACGGCGAAGACGGATTCCATGGACCGATATATACAACATCACGTATATACCTGTCAAGGCATCTACAGACCCGCAGGCACTGGCTGTCGCCCCGCCGGTCCGACCTCAGCCCGGAGGCCACCCCAGCGCACGACCGCCCAGCACGTGCATATGGACGTGCCCCACCGTCTGACCACCGTCGTCACCGGTATTGATGACACAGCGATATCCGCTGCCGGCGATTCCCTCCTCGCGCGCCACACGCTGCGCCAGCATCCCCATCGCACCGATCACCGCTGCCGTCGGAACGGCATCCAGCGACGCGAAGTGCGCCTTGGGGATCACGAGGACGTGCACGGGCGCCTTCGGCGCGATGTCGCGGAATGCGAGGCAGTCCTCGGACTCGGCGACCTTCTGCGCGGGGATCTCACCGCGCACGATTCGACAGAACAGGCAATCAGTCATGACACGGCGTTGACGGGAATCGCAGTGCTGCGCGGACACGCGAAGATCGCGCATCTCGCCGGGTTCGCCAAGCCATGCCGCGACAGCGGGGGCTCGGCGCGCGTGCGCCGAGCCCCCTGGGTCCGCTCAGCGGGCCGTGACGACGAGGGTCGCGGTACAGGTCTCCACCGCCGGCGACGCCAGCAGAGCGTTGAAGTCGAGCAGCGACGGGATCTCGTGATTCTGCGCGAGGAATCGGAAGGTGTGGACGCCGGGCGTCGTCGCCGCTCCGGAGATCGTCACGAGCGCGCTCACACCGGCGTACTGACCACTGGTGCCGTAGCCGAGCAGACGCGCACCGCTCGCCTCATCCACGATCGTGAACGACCAGTAGAGGAACTTCCCGGGCGCGGCGACCGGCCCCGGCAGCGCGCCGTTAATGGCCATCACGATCTCGGAACGATCCTGAATGCCCTTGCGGATGGTCACGCCGATGGTCGTGCCCGCGTCGCAGGTCGCGGCGGCGGACGCCGCTCGGATCTTCCCCACGGCCGGCGCCGACGCCCCGCCACCACCGCCACCACCACCACCACCACCACCACCACCGCCACCACCACCACCGCCGCCGGTCGCGTCCTCGGCGCCGTTGCCCTTGGCCGAGGCGAATGTCGTCACCTGTTCCGTCGGTCCGACGGGCGAGGCGGAGTCGGCGCAGGCCGCCCCGAGCAGGGCGAGCGAGAGAGCGGCAACGAGTGATGACCGAGAGTGCATGGTGGATCGCTCCGTGATGGTAGGCTACGAGTGAGGGGGGACACTCGTATGACCAAGCAAGAAACTTTCCACGTGAACTATCGGCGCAAGTATTTGCCAATAAACACGTTATAAAACTGCGGTGAAATCTGCCCCGGAACGAAACGATCCAACGCTGGAACGCGGCGTTACAACGCCGCCCTGCCCGCAGCGAGTGCCGCGAGCCCCGCGGTCTCGAAGCGAAGGATCCCGCGGCCGATTGAGGCGCCCACGAAGCCGGCCTCGACCAGTGCCTCCAGTTCCGGTGCCTCGAAGCCGCCTTCCGGTCCGAGTGCGAAGGTCAGCGGACCGGAGTCGCTCCCCCGAGCTCCTTCGCGGAGGAGTTCGCCAAGGCTCGGGGCGTCGCGGTCGAGCACGAAACGACGTCCGCTGGGGCAGGCCGCGATCGCGGCTTCCACGCTCGCTTCGGGGAAGAGCGTCGGGAGGTAGGCACCGCGGCTCTGTTCGAGCGCGGCCACCATCCGCGCGCGGACCTTCTGTTGGAAGGTGGGTCCCTCTCCCCGCGGATTCACGTGCTTCGACCGACGGAAGAGCACGGGGCGCCAGCTGCTCAACTCGAGTTCCGTCGCCTTCTCCGCGAGCCAGAGCATGCGATCGCGGTCGGCGACCGGCACGAGAAGATGGATGGGCGCGGCCGCATCGACCGACTCGGCCCGCTCGACGCTCACCGTCGCGTGGCGCTTGGCCAGTTGCGTGAGGACGCCCTCGCCGCGCGTCCCCTGCCCGTCCACCAACCCCACGCGGACACCGGTTTCCAACCGCCGCACCCGCATGTGATGTGCGGCGTCCTCCCCGAGCGTGACGGTTCCTGGCGCGCTGAACGGCTCGTCGGTGACGAACGTCGCGATGCTCACCGCGACACCCGGACGCTCCACCACTGTTCTTCGTGATCCTCGGCGTCGACGCGCCAGCCACCGGCCGCCAGCACCGCGAGCATCATCGGCCGCTCCTCGGCCAGGATGCCGCTCAGGATCACGACGCCGTCGGGCGCCAGCGCCGCAGGGAGTGCCGGGAGGATCTCCTTGAGCACGGACGAGATGATGTTCGCGAGGATGATGCGCACGGGCGCGACCAGCGGGAGGAGTCCGGCGGCGTCCCCTTCGAGCACCGCGACGCGATCGCCGACGCCGTTGCGTTCGACGTTCTCCTCGGCGTTCGCGATGGAGTCGTGATCGAGTTCGATGGCGAACGCACGCGACGCCCCCAGCTTCACCGCCGCGATGGCGAGTACGGCGCTGCCCGCGCCGAGATCCGCAACCGCGTCACCGGGGCGGATGACCGCCTGCATCAGCCGCACGACTCCCCGCGTCGTGGGATGCTCGCCGGTCCCGAAGGCCATCGCGGGTTCGATGACGACCGTGCTCGATGGATCGAGGCCGTCCGCCAACCAGGGTGGCGTGACCGTGAGCGCCCCCAAGCGGTGGGCGGTGATCCGTTCGCGCCACTTGGTCGACCAATCCACGTCCTCCAGCTCCGAGTGCTCGGACTCGAGCGCCGGGTCCGCGACGCGCACCGCATCGATGAACCGCCGAGGATCCTGCTCGGCTGGAAGGTGCGTGATCAGTCGCTCGCCGTCCTCGTGTACGCCCTCGGCGCCGGCCGTGAACATCGCGGCGGTGACGGGCGGCGTGAGATGCGGGGTGGAGGGAACGATGACGACGCGATGCCACATTGGGAGGGCGATGCGGGAGGGAACGGCGATGCAGGGCGATCCGCGCGGCGGCGGCTACCCCGTGATGGCTTCCTTCATCTTCGCCCAGAATCCCTTCTCGCGCTTGTCGGGAGGGGCGGATCCGGCCTCATGCAGCTGTTCGATCAACCGCTCTTCCTCGCGGCCGAGGCTCTGCGGCGTCCACACCTGCACGCGCACGTGCAGATCGCCGACGCCGCTGGCGTTGACGCGCGGGAGGCCACGGCCGCGGAGCGTGAAGACCTGGCCGCTCTGCGTGCCCTTGGGAATGCGCAGGGACAACGGACCGGTCACACCCGGTGCCTCGACGTCGGCGCCAAGCACGACCTGCGGGTAGGTCACCAGCACCTCGCAGTAGAGGTCCTCGCCGTCCCGTTCGAAGCGTTCGTCCTCCACCACCTCGAACACCACGATCACGTCGCCGCGTGGCCCGCCCCGGACTCCCGCGTTCCCCACGCCGCGAAGATGCATGTACTGACCCGTGGAGACGCCGGCCGGCACCTTGATGTCGAGTGTCTGCTCGCCGCGCTGCCGCCCCTCGCCGCGGCAGGACTTGCAGGGGGTCGGGATCATCACCCCCTCGCCGCGGCAGGTCGGGCATGGCGCCACGCTGACGAACTGCCCGAAGAAGCTCTGCTGCGCCCGGCGCACTTCACCCTGGCCGGCGCAGGTGGAGCAGCGCTGGGTCTGCGTTCCGGGCTCGGCACCCACGCCCGAGCACCGGTCGCAGGGATCGAGCAGCTTGAGCTTCACCTTCTTGGTCACCCCGGTGGCCACCTCGATCATCGTGAGGTCGAGATCCACCTTGACGTCCGCCCCGGCGCGCGGGGAGCTCTGCTGGCGTCCACCGCCGCCGAACAGGTCCCCGAGCCCGAAGTCGCGCATGAAGATGTTGAGCGCCTCGGAGAGGTCCACGTGATGGAATCCCCCGGCTCCGCCACCGCCGCGTAGTCCGGCCTCGCCGTAGCGGTCGAAGGCCGCGCGTTTCTGGGGATCCCGGAGCACATCATAGGCCTCGGTGATCGCCTTGAACTTCTCCTCCGCCTCCTTCGATCCCCCGTTGCGGTCGGGGTGATACTGCATCGCGAGCTTGCGGTACGCCTGCTTGATCTCGTCGTCGCTCGCCGTCTTGGAGACACCGAGCGTGGAGTAGAAATCGGCCATAATGGACGCCAAGGTGACCGACCCCTGCCGCGGTGGCGGGGCCGAGAGTGGAACCTAATCGTCCTTGAGCAACCTCGGTGCCAGTCGTCGGCGGCCGGGAGGGCGGCTGCTAGGCGGGCGTGGGACTGATCTCGCGGGGGAACCGCAGCGCCCGTTCCACCTCCTGTCGGGCCGCGATGAGGCGCTCCACGTCCGCCGCCACGTCCGCCGCCGCTCCCAGATGCGTCGTCAGGCTCTCGACCGTCGCCACGCCGGCGTGCATGCGCAGGAGACCGAGCCGGATGGTCTCGAGTGCGCCGATGGCCTGCACCTGCTTCGCGCGTGTCTCGTCGCGGAGGGCCCGGATCGCATCGTACTCGGCGCCGTGGTCGGCGCCGGGGGCGCCACTGAGCGCGTCCGCGAGCTCGTCGTGCCGCTGCCGGAGCTCCGCGGCGTCCGCCTGAAGCCGACGCAGCACGTCCGGCAGCTCGGCGAGGGCCTCGCGCGACTCCTTGGGGAGCTGGGCGAACAACTGCTCGGCGGCGAGTCCCAGCGAGAGCTCGGTCGCGCGATGGGTCATCGCACTCGAGCGTTGCCGCTGCGGCGCGAGCCTCTCCGCGATCGCGAACAGCGTCCGCCCGATCCTGCCCTTCCACACCCCACCCCAGAACTCCGTGTCGACGTCGCTCCGGCGCTGCATGCGCAGGGTGAGGGCGATGGCCGATGCCATGAAGGTGGGCATCGAGATGCCCGCGACCAGTCCGGCGAACTGCGCGAAGGAGCCGCGGGCGAACACGAGATTCACGTCGAAGATCGCGAACGAGGTCAGGAACGTGAGCAACGAGACGCCCGCCACCGGTGCCGAGATCCGCACCACGCTGCCGAGCAACGCCTCGCCCCGCGTCGAGGCGATGCCGTTGGCCGCCAACCGCTCCTCGCGCGCGATCTCCGATTCGGCGCGGAAGGCGGGTTCGAGGTCGCGCTGCGTGAATCCGGCACGCGCCAGTCCTCGGGCCGCGAAGGTCAGGTAGGTGAGCGGCATGAGGACGAGCCCTGCCCCGATGATCGAGAACCCGACCCATGGGCCGAAGGCGGCCGCACCCAGCACGCCGCCGACGAAGGTGCCGAGCGATCCCAACAACGCGCCGGCGCCGTCCACGCGGCCGTCCCGCTTCACGAAGCTGCGGAGTGCCGCGGGGACCTCACGACGCTGTTCGAGCGCCGCGGCGAGTTGCTCGGCGAGCACGCCGGCGTTCGCGGGTCGCTCGGCCGGCAGCTTGGCGAGGCAGCGGTCGATGATCGCACCCAGCCGGCGCGGCAGCGGAGTGCCCAGCGACGCGATGGGCGGCGCCGCCTCGGCGACCTGCTTCGCGAGCACTTCGGTCGCCGTCTTGCCCTCGAAGATGAGTCGCCCCGTGAACGCGTAGAACGCCGTGGCGCCGAGCGAGTACAGGTCGCTGCGGGCATCCATCGGTTGGCCCATGACCTGCTCGGGACTCATGAACTCCGGCGTACCCGCGATGCCGTCGACGCCGGCATCCCCTGCCGCGGCGGCGATCCCGAAATCCGCGACCAGCGCGCGCCCACTGCCGGACTCGAGCAGGATGTTGTCCGGCTTCACGTCGCGATGCACCAGACCCTGCCCGTGCGCATACGCGAGCGCCCAGGCGACCTCGCGCAGGATCCGCGTGCCGTCGCCGGCGGGCAGCGGGCCGCGCGTGCGCACCCGATCGGCGAGCGTCTCGCCGTCCACGTAGGACATCACGAAGAACACGAAGCCTTCGACGTCGTCGACGGCGTGGATCGGGATGATGTTGGGATGCGAGAGCTTGGCCGCCAGCCGGGCCTCGCGCAGGAAACGCTCGCGCAGGTCCCCTTCGACGGCGCGCTCGGGCGGAAGCAGCTTGATCGCCACCAGTCGGTCGAGGTGCACCTCGCGCGCGAGGTACACGATGCCCATGCCGCCGCGCCCGAGTTCCCGGTCGAGCGAGTAGCGCCCGGCCAACACTCCTTGGAACGCGATGAAGGTGTGGTCGATGCTCATGCGGGGGTCCGGCTCTCGACGGACGGGAACTGCAGGAACCGCTCGACCTCACCGCGCGCCTCGAGCAGCCGCCGCACGTCCTGCGACACGCCTGCCGCGTCCTCGAAGTGCGTCGTGAATCCTTGCACGGACAATGCCCCCGCGTGGAGGCGCAGGAGGTTCAGGCGCGTCGATTCCAACGTCGATGTCACGTCGCGCAGCCGGCGCGCGACCTCCTCCCGGTGCGCGACGAACGGCTCCCGCTCCGCCGATTCCACCGTCCGCCCCACCTCGAGCGCGCGATCGAGCGTCTCCAGCCGATCCCGCAGGCCCGTGGCATCGGACTGCAACTTGGTGAGCAGCGCGGGCACGGCGGACAAGGCCGAGCGGGACGCGGCGGGCAGTGAGGCGAAGAGCTCCTCCGCCGCCATGCCGATCGCGATCTCCGTCGGGCGATGCGTCATCGTCCCCGCCGCCACCTTGGGTCGCGCACCGAACAGGCGCGCCAGCGCGAATGCGATCTTGCCCGCCCGACCACGCCAGAACTTGCCCCAGCCTTCGACGGCGGCCTGCGGACGTCGCGACCGCAGGATCATCCGCGCACCCAGCGAGATGACACCTACCGCCATCGCGATCGGTGACAGCTGCTCCATCGCGAGTGCCCACGATTCGGCGGGCGCGATCAGGGTCATCGCCGAGAATCCGATGGCACCGACGGCACTGCTCGCCGCGACGATGCCCAAACGGCGCTCCGCGGTGGTGCGTTCGCGGTGACCCGTCGCCAGGAACTCCTCTCGGAGCTCGGCCGCCTCATGGCGGAACGCCGCATCGAGGTCGCGGCGGTCGTAGCCCAGGCGGATGAGCCGGTGGGCGGCGATGCTCATCAACACACCCGGGATCGCGACCATCCCGGCGAGCACGATGGCCACGCCGCTGATCGGCCCGAGCAGGAACCCGAAGGGGAGGATGGTCGTCATCGCGATCCAGCTGAGCCCCACGAACACGCCGGTACTCAGGCGCCCTTCGCGTTTGACGAACGCGCGCAGCGCCGGCGGGATCTCCCGTCGCGCGTCGGCCGCGCCGACCAGCAGATCCGCCAGGACGGCGGCGCTGGCCGGGCGCTCGTCGGGCGATTTGGCAAGACAGCGTTCGATGGTCCCGGCCAGCCGCCGTGGCACGGCGACCCCCGTCCCGCCGAGGACGGGCACCGGCGCGGTCACCTGCTGCGCCAGCACCTCCACCGCGCCCGATCCCGTGTACGGCGGGCGTCCCGTGAAAATGAAGTACGCGGTCGCCCCGAGGCCGTAGAGATCGCTCCGGGCATCCACCACGCCACCCATGGCCTGCTCCGGGCTCATGTACTCCGGCGTCCCGGCGACCGAGTCCAGGTCGGCGCTCTCTCCCGCCGCCGCGATGCCGAAGTCCGTCACCAGCGCGCGGCCAGAGGACGACTCCAGCAGCACGTTCTCCGGCTTCACGTCGCGATGGACCAGCCCATTGGCGTGTGCATGGCCGAGCGCCCAACTCACCTCGCGGAGGATCCGCGTCCCTTCCGCGGCCGCGATCGGTCCGCGCTGGCGCACGCGTTCTCCGAGGTTCTCGCCCTCGACGTACGCCATGACATAGAACACGAACTGGTCCACCGTGTCGACGGCGAAGATCGGGATGATGTGCGGGTGCGAGAGGCGCGCCGCCAGCCGTGCCTCGCGGAGGAATCGCTCGCGCTGGTCGTCGTCGAGTGCGCGCTCCGGCGGCAGGAGCTTGATGGCCACCAGGCGATCGAGCTGCACCTCGCGTGCGAGATACACGATCCCCATTCCGCCACGACCCAGCTCGCGCTCGATGGCGAATCGTCCGGCCAGCGCGAGTTGGAACTCGAGCAACAACCGATCGACGTCCGCCCCGGGGCGCGTCATGGGATCCGTCTCAGGTCAGGAGGTCGGTGACGAGCGAGGAGGTGTGCGTGACCAGCGAGATCACTTTCTCGTACGGCATGCGCGTGGGACCGATCACGCCGATCACGCCGGCGAGGCTGCCCGCCTTGTATTCGGCCGTCACCAGCGTGAAGCCGCCGAGCAGGGCGGACCCGTGCTCGTCACCGATGGTGATCGAGACGCCCGGCGTGGACGCCCGATCCCGCAGTACGGCGGCAAGTTGGGTCCGGGTTTCGGTGAGGGTGAGCAGGCGCTTCATCGATTCGCCGCTCGCGAACTCCGGCTTCTCCGCCAGCACCGACGCCTGCCCTAGCACCACGGCTTGGTCCTCGGCCGCCGTCCCGACGTCGAACAGCTGCTCCCCTTCCTGAAGGAAGATGTTCAGCAGCTCGGTCGCCCCCCCCAGCCCGGTGGCATCGCGCAGGCGGGATCCCAGCGTGGCACGGATCTCCGCGAGCGAGTGCCCGGCCAACCGTTCGTTCAGCACCTGCTGCACCTCGGCGATCGCATCGTCCGCGATCTCGCCACTGATTTCGATGAAGATCGTCCGCACCGTGCCGCCCCGGAGGGTCAGTACGAGGATGAGCTTCGCCGAGGTCAGGCGGACGAGTTCGAGCTTTTGGAGGATGGTCTGGTCCAGACGCGGGCCGAGCGCGAGGCCAAGCTCCTGCGTGAGCACTCCCAACGACTGCGCCGCCCGGCGCAGGATGGTCTCGATGGCGGATCCGCCGGCGGAGATGTCCTCCGCCAGGCGTTCACGCTCGACGGCGGCGAGCGGCTCGACCCGAATGAGCGCATCGACGTAGACCCGGTACGCCTTTTCCGTCGGGATGCGGCCCGCAGACGTGTGGGGATGGAACAGGAACCCCTTCTCCTCGAGGTCCGCCATCGTGTTCCGGATGGTGGCGGGCGAGACGCCGAGCCCGAACCGACGGGAGATGGTCCGAGAGCCTGCCGGTTCAGCGGTCTCCACATAGGAGCGCACGACGGCCTCAAGGACACGTCGTTCCCGCTCGTTGAGTTCGTGGAGAGCCATAAGTGTCAGATTACGAACGACTTCGGAGCGCTGTCAAGGTTGTGGCGAGACTGTCTAGCCGGAGCCATCCCAACGCGGTGAGCCGCAGCACCGAGTCCTGCAGCGAGCCCCAGCCTTGCTCAATCCATGAAGTAACCGTCTTTAACTCATTTTGACGGACAGTTAGCCCGCGGTCCGTCCGAAGTCCCAGGTACACCTCCTCGGCGACCCGGTTCTCGGCGGTCAGTTCCTCTGAACCTTCGACGGGGTCGCTGCCCGCCTCGACGCGCCGCAGCCATTCCACATATGCGTCCGGATTCCAGCGCCTTCTGCGCCCGTCGAACCCGTGCGCGCCGGGTCCGAGTCCGAGATAGGCGGCACCACTCCAGTACGCGGAGTTGTGCACGGCGCGCCTCCCGGGTTGGGAGAAGTTCGAGACCTCGTAGTGGTCGAATCCGGAGGCGCGCAGGCGGTCGTGGGCTCGGAGGTACTCGACCTCGTAGCGATCCTCGAGCGCGGGGCTCACGGTTCCGCGCTCGGCCCAACGCCCCAAAGGCGTCCGCGGCTCGACGGTCAGGCCGTACAGCGAGATGTGCGTGGGAGAGAGGGCGAGCGCCAGGTCGAGGTCCCGATCCCAGTCGCGGCGCAGCACCTCGGGAAGCGCGAAGATCAGGTCAATCGACACGTCCTCAATACCGACCTCGCGTAGGTTCCGCACGGCCTGTCCAGGTGCCTCCGCCCCATGCTCCCGGTGCATCCACGCCAGCACGGACTCGTCGAACGACTGGACCCCAAGAGAGACTCGATTCACGCCGGTCTCCACCCAGCGCCGTGCCGACGCCAAGTCGACATCCTCCGGATTGGCCTCGATGGTGATCTCGGGAGTCGGCGTCAAACCTCGCGAATTATCAACATTCAATCGATCAATGAGCCTCGAAACGAGGTTTTCCACACCGTCGCCGCCGAGCTTGGACGGTGTCCCACCACCGAGGTAGAGAGAGCGAATGAGTCCTGGCGCGATGGGTTCTCCGCGTGTTGCGAATTCAGCCATTATGGCGTCATTGTACCGACTCACAGGAACTTCACGCCGCACCGCGATCGCAAAGTCGCAGTACGAGCATCGCCGCCCGCAGAACGGGACGTGGACGTAGACGTGCTGGGGTGAAGCCGATCCAGTGCTCACGTTCAACGAGTGAATGTGGAAAACTCTCGCGTGTGGATAACCGCGAGGCGCGATCGACGAAGAATTCCGCGACGCGCCGAGTCGCAACAGCAAACCAGGCGAGCGAGCCCGAATCCACAGACTGAGAACGACTTAAAGTAAATTCTCAAACCATTACCTGACAAAGGTTTGAAGTTGCAATGATAACCAACATCCGCATGAGCCATCGTTCCCTCGTTTCACCGGCTGGGCGGCAGGTCCTGCCGACCGTCAATGACGACCATGTAGCCCGACGCGGCCAGTCCCGCGATGGGCCTTGCGTCCGAAGCGCCCGCCAAGTGAGGACGCCGGTCAGTTGGGTGGATGGTCATTCCACGCCAGCCGCGGTCAATCTATGAACGCGTGCGGGAGCCCCGATCGAGAGCTTCCCTCCCCCGCTGGCGCCGCCTTCGCACGGGATCGTGATCCGAAGATACGGTCGTTTTGACGCACGGTACGGGACGCATGGTTCAACGCCGGGCTGAAGCACCACTGCGTCGCGTGTTGGCGACAGCGAGATCACGAGTTCAGCAGCTTTCTGCCGTCCGGAGAGAATGTCACAAATCCTATGAGCACAGTTCTGGCGCGAGAATCCGCGCGCGCGGGGTCCGTTGCGTCTCACTCGAGTTCGCGCCGGAGTGCGGCCACGGAGATCGCGCGCACGTCTTCGATCAGTGGCGTACCAGGTGTTTCCTCGCTGATTCCTCCGAGCTCCGCGAACGCGGCTCGGGGGCCCATCGACTCAGCAGCCTCCATCGTCCCGTCGGCGCGCAGTCGCTGTCCAGGTCCGATCCCGAACAATGCGAGCAGATCCGCCGTCTCCGAGATCACTTGGGCCCCATCTCTGATCAGCAGGTTTGACCCTTGGGCCGACGGGTCATCAATCCGGCCTGGCACCGCCGCCACCACGCGGCCGAGTTCGAGCGCCTGTGTCGCGGTGTTGATCGCCCCCGATTTGAAGGGCGCCTCCACGACCACCGTGACTCGGCAGAGCCCCGCGATGAGTCGGTTTCGTCGTGGAAAGCAGCCCGGTGTGGCGGTAGTGCCGGGCTCCATTTCCGAGAGCACGGTCCCCCGCTCCACCAAGGCGGCGTGGAGTGCTCGGTGCGAGGCCGGATAGGGTACGTCCACGCCGGTCCCCTGAACCCCCACGGTCCGCCCACCCGCGGACAGCGCCGCGCGATGTGCGGCCGCATCGATGCCGCGGGCCAATCCGCTCACCACGACCAAGCCCGCCCGAACCGCTGCCGCCGCGAGCCGCTCGGCGACCCGGACCCCGTACGGTGACGCCTCGCGGGTGCCGACGATGGCGACGTGGCAGGCCGAGGCGCCGGCGAGTCCTGCCGGGTCACCCAGGCACCAGAGTCCTTCCGGTCGGCGCGAAAGCTCGCCAAGAGCCGCAGGGAGGTCGGGAGCGCCGATCCAGATCGCGTCCCCGGCGCTCCCGGGCCGTGTCATCCGGCCACCTTCTTCAGATGGAGCAACTGGGTCCACCAGGCGGCCTTCAACTCGTCCAAGCCGAGCCGACCGGCGGCGGAGATGGACCACATGCCGAAGGCGCGAGGGGCTTGGATCTCCGGCACGTAGGGCTCGCCGAGCAGGTCCAACTTGGTGAAGACCACGCAGTGCGGCTTGGATGCGAGTTCGGGCGAATACTGCTCGATCTCCCGCCGCAACTGGTCATACTCGGCCTGCCAATCCATGGCGTCGATGGGAATCATGAACGCGAGGATCCGCGTGCGCTCGATGTGGCGAAGGAACTGGAGGCCGAGCCCGCGGCCCTCGTGCGCCCCTTCGATGATCCCGGGGATGTCCGCGACGACGAAGGTGCGGGAGTCGCTCAGCTGGACGACGCCGAGGTTGGGTTGCAGGGTCGTGAAGGGGTAGTCGGCGATCTTGGGACGCGCGGCGGAGATGACCGAGAGCAGCGTCGACTTGCCCGCGTTGGGCTGTCCGACGAGTCCGATGTCGGCGATGAGCTTGAGCTCGAACTCGAGGGTCCGGATCTCGCCCTCTTCGCCCGGTTGCCACTCGCGGGGCGCCTGATGGGTGGCCGTGGCGAAGAAGGTGTTGCCCTTGCCACCCCGCCCGCCCTTGGCAACGCGCATCTCCTGGCCGTGCTCGAGGATCTCGCCAAGGCGCTCGCCGCTGTCGCGGTCGCGGATCACCGTCCCCGGTGGCACCGGGAGTACGACGTCGGACCCCGAACGCCCGGTCTTGTTGGAACCCATCCCGTGCTCACCACGCTCCGCTTCCCAATGATCGCGGTAGGTGAAATCGAGGAGGGTGGCCAAGTTGGAGTCTCCGCGCACGAACACGTCGCCGCCCTTGCCGCCGTCGCCGCCGTCCGGGCCACCCATGGGCGCGAACTTCTCGCGACGGAACGACGTGCAGCCGGAGCCGCCGGTGCCGGCAGTCACACGCACGGTGACGAGATCGATGAACATCGGTGGGGAATGAGGAGAGGAGAGCGGCGATCAGGCTTTGCCCAGCACCCGCTCGAATAACAGTAGCGCCCTGCGATGGTCGTCGGGGCCGACGAGCGCCTCGAGCACCGACAACGTCGCCCGCACGAGCGCCGGCGCGGCGCCGGCGTTCAGGGCACCGTGCAAGTGCGAGTGCAGCTGTCGCTCCTGCCCGCTCGCCACGCAGGCCGCAACGATGCAGAGTTCGCGCTCCCGCAGCGGCATCCCCGGGCGCGAGAGGATCTTCCCGTACCCTTCGGCGATCATCCACTCGTCGAGATCGGGATGCAGTGCCTCGATGTTGTGGCGCAGCTTCGCGTAGAACGGACCGTAGACCACGGCACACGTGCGCTCGCCGTCGGCCCGCCACCGGCTGAGGTCGTCCGGGGACACTGGCGAGCGTGCGGGCGCCGGCCGCTGGCTGATTCGCCGCCATTCGCGCGTCGCGTTCAGGGTGCGCGGGAAGCCGCAGAAGAGATACGATTGCAGCAGCAGCTCCTCGACCCAGTCTGTCGGCGTGCCCTCGGCCATGCATTCGTGCGCCCCGGCCCGCATCGCCTCCTCGGTCCCACCGGCGATGCGCGCGGCGAACCGGACGAGGGCGGCGCGCCCGGCGTCGAGCGTCAGGATGTCGCCTGCGGGAGCGGCGCCGGACATCGGATCAGCGCATGCCGGCGCGAACGGCCGCCACCGCACGCACCTCACCGACCCGCTCGCCGCGTGTGTTGCGCACCGGGCGGATCGCGAAGTCCGCGAGTCGCGGCGGCAGCTCGGCCGGCAGCACACCGAGGTGCTGCAGCGCCGAGAGCACGGCGATGTGCTGGGCCCGCTGCGCGCCGTCCTCGACCTTGAGCGCGAGCCCGATCCCGCGCGCCGGGACCGCCACGGAGTGCACGCCCTCCGCGCCCACCTTGGCGATCACCTCCCCGCCGGTCTCCTGCAGCAGCACGGTGTCGAAGCGGTCGGTGCCGCCCAGCAGATGCGGATGTGCCCGGATGGCCGTGGCCACGCGCGTCGGGTGTTCCTCGCCCGCCGCGACCGCACGCCCCCACCGCGAGTAGGCCAGCGCCATCCGATCGAGGGCCAGCGCCATCACCGCGACCCCGCAGCCGTCGACGGCGACCGGGAGGTCGTCCAAGGGCACCCCGGTCCACGCGGAGACTTCCCCGAGGCAGGCGCGCTGGACAGGATGGTCAGGCTGCTCGTAGCCGCGGGTGGCCCAGCCTGCGAACTTCGCGCGGGCGAGCATCGCCGCGT
Source organism: uncultured Gemmatimonadota bacterium (assembly GCA_902825965.1). GTDB lineage: Bacteria > Gemmatimonadota > Gemmatimonadetes > Gemmatimonadales > Gemmatimonadaceae > Pseudogemmatithrix. The sequence goes on from CADEDA010000006.1 coordinate 152,835, forward strand.
GTTTGCCGGAGCAGTTGTTGTGCAGCCGGCTCAGCGGTGCGCCGCTCTCGCGCCAGAGCTTCACGCCCCGCGACGACAGCGGCTCGTGCACGCCGCAGGCGAGATCACCCTCCTCGAGTCCCAGCGAGGCGAGCATCCGGGCGGCGATGGCAACGTGCTCGGGTTCGCCGCCGTGCGACGCGACCGCGAGGGCCAGTTCCTCGTCCGTCCACGCCGAGGTCTCCATGCCGCCCTCGGCGAGGAAAGGCAGGATCTGGAAGAACTTCGCGCAGGAGCGCCACATGCTGACGAACTGGGCATCGCGCGCCGCGGACAACAGCACCTCGTCGGGCCCGATGACGGCCGCGTGGACGCGATGCAGCGACTCGACCACGTCGCCACGCGTCACCTCCACGTCGAGATTCAGTGCCAGCATACCCTGAAGACTAACCGGGCCCCGAGAACGGGCGAAGGGACCCGACCGCTCGGGTCGGCGGCGGCGCGCGGCGGACGCGGCCGCTTAACGTGCGAGCCGGCCCAACAACTGCTCGCGCGTGTTGCGTGCCGGGTCCTCCAGCACCGCCTCGAGCAGGGTCGCGAGTGCTGCGCCGATGGCCCGCCCCGGTTCGATCCCGGCATGCTGCAGGTCCTCGCCGTCCACCGCGAGGTCGGCGATCGACAGGGGGTCGCGCCACGCGATCCGCAGGGCACGCCGATAGAGCAGCCGGGCGGCGCGCCGCGCGGTCGCCCGGGCGTCTCCCCCCTCGCCGACCACCGGGATGCCCATGACCGCCTGCGCGGCGCCTCGGGCCCAGAGCAGCCGCCCGATGGCGGGCACCGCGAGCCGCCCCACGCGCGCGATGCGGCGGCGGAGCTCGGCGTCGGAGAGCTCGACGACGTCGATCGCGAGCGCAGCGACGCCGTCGGCCCACCCGAGGATCGCCTTCACCTCGTGGTTGGAGCACTTGAGCATCCGGAGCGTCTGCTCGAGGTCCCGCCCCGTCACACTCGCCGGCTCCACGAACAGGCCGGCGAGACGCAAGGTCCGGCGGTCCGGACGGCCGCCCAGGCCGGGGCGTGCGAGGTAGTCGAGCGCCGCAAAGCGTGCGGCCGGAGCGCTCGCGAGGCTCGGGATCAGCGCGTCGAAGACGCCGGCCTCACGGTAGCGTTCGATGGTCGCCGACGGCCGCGCCACCTGTTCCATCACCTTCTCGAGTTCCTGCTTCACCCGCTCCATCGAGAGCCGACCGAGGTGGGGAGCGCTCTCGCGGATCGCGTCCCAGGTGGCCGGGTCGATGCCGAACCCGAATCGGCCGGCGAAGCGCAGCGCGCGCAACGCGCGGAGACGGTCCTCGCGCATGCGTTCGGCCGGGTCCCCGACGGCGCGCACCACCCCGCGCTCAAGGTCCGCCCGGCCCCCGAACGGATCGCGGAGTTCCAGGGTCTCGGGATGCAACGCGATCGCATTGATGGTGAAGTCGCGGCGCGCCAAGTCCTCGTCGAGCGAGGCCCCGAATCGCACCACCGCGTGGCGGCCGTCGGTCTCGACGTCATGCCGGAAGGTCGTCACTTCGTGGAGCACGCCGGCGCGGTCGAACACGCCGACGGTCCCGAACTTGAGCCCCACGGGCACCGTACGCCTGAAGAGCCGCTGCACCACCTCGGGGTGCGCCGACGTGGCGATGTCCCAGTCGAGCGCCGCGACCGCCTGCCCTGCACCGCCGAGCAGCGCGTCGCGCACGGCACCGCCGACGCACCAGGCCTCGTGCCCCGCCTTCTCGAGCGTGGCGCAGATCTCCCGGATGGCGTGGGGCGGACGGATGCGCGGTGTGGTCACTCCTCTAAGATGCCCGCGGTCGGCTTGCGCACGACAGTCCCCAGCACGAGTCCGGCGAGGATGATGCTGCCCCCGGCCAGCGTCCACGCCGACGGCCGCTCGGCGATCCCCGGGAGGACGGCGGCGAGCAGCGTCGCGCCGACCGGTTCGGCCAGGATCGCCAGGCTGACCACGTACGCCGGCACGTAGCGCAGGGACCAGTTGAACCCGGTGTGCCCGAGGAGCATGGGACCGACCGCGATGCCGACGAAGATCCACAGGTCCCGGGCGGGCTGCGGCCAGAGCGGTACGTGCGTGGCAAGCGCGATCGCGACCACCACGACGAAGCAGGCACTGTAGACGAGCCCCACGTAGTTCCAGAGTGCGAGCCGCTGCCGCAGGTCTCGGCCGACGAGGTAATAGACGCCGACGGTGATCGCGCCGATGAACGCGAGCAGGTCACCGACGAGTGCGTCCTCGGCGCGCTGCCCCGGACCCGTGTCGCCCAGCGCGACGACCACCCCGCCGAGCATGGCGATGGCGAGGCCGAGCACCTGCCGAGACGAGGGTCGCTCGCGCAACCAGAGTGCGGAGCCCGTGACGATCACGAGCGGGTGCAGGTTCACGAGGACGACGCTGGCGGCGATCGTCGTGAGGCTGAGCGACGCGATCCACGTCCAGAAGTGGAGCGCGAGCATGGTACCGGCCAGGAACGCGATGCCGAGGTCGCGCCGCGACAGGGTCCGGAAGGCCCCCCACGCCCGGGTGGCCGTGAGCACCAGGCCCACGACCAGCAGGGTGAGGCCGAGCCGCCATGCCGCGATCGCGATGGGTGCCGCGCTGGAGAGCCGCGCGAGCGGTCCGCTGACGGAGATCCCGACGATCGCCGCGCCGAGCACGACCGGGAGGATTCGCGGAGGAGGGCCGTGGCGCACCGCGGGAGTTTACGCATCTTTCGTCCCATGCCGAAAGCCCTGATCACCCGCGACCGTCTCGCCGAGTTGCTCGCGGCTCCCGCGCGCGCGCAGACACGCATCGCGATCCTCGGCGACGCCATGCTCGACCTGTATCTCCGCGGCGACGTCGAGCGGATCTCACCCGAGGCACCGGTGCCGGTCGTGCGGGTGCGCGAGCGCAAGGACGCCCTGGGCGGCGCCGCCAACGTCGCGGCGAATACCGCGGCACTCGGCGCGCGCACGGAACTCGTCGCGGCCATCGGCGCGGACGCGGCCGGCGAGCGCCTGCGGAACATGCTCATCGCGCTGGGGGCGGATCCGCGTGGCCTGATCGTCACCGATCGCCCCACCACTACCAAGACGCGCGTGGTCGCGCGGGGCCAGCAGGTGGTGCGCGTCGACGAGGAAGTGGACAGCGATCTCGTGGGCCGAGAGGTGGAGGCGTTGCATGCGGCCGTGGACCGCGCGGTGGCCGATGCGGACGCCTTGGTCCTCGAGGACTACAACAAGGGTGTGCTGGTGGAGTCGGTCATCCGGCGCGCCATCGCGGCAGCCAACGCCAAGGGCATCCCCGTGGTGGTCGACCCCAAGTACCGGAACTTCTTCGCGTACCGCGGTGCAACCGTGTTCAAGCCCAACCGCCGTGAGCTCGAGGCGGCCTTGGGGGCGGCGGTGGACCTCGAGCATCCGGAAGCGCTGCCCGCGGTGCTCGGTCGGCTCGGCGCGCAGCGGCTGTTGCTGACACTGAGCGAGCGCGGGATGGCGCTCATCGAACCGGACGGCGCGATCCATCGGATCCCGACGACCGCACGCGAGGTGTTCGACGTCGTCGGTGCCGGCGACACCGTCACGGCCTGGCTGGCGGCGATGCTGGCCTGCGGGGCGACTGCGCTCGAGGCCGCGGTGGTCGCGAACTTCGCCGCCGGGATCGAGGTGGGAAAGGCCGGCGCCGCGACCGTGACGCCCGCGGAGATCCTCGCGGGATACGACGAGGGCTGAGCGCGGCGTCCGCGGTGGGCCGGACTCAGGGCGTCCCGACCGCCGCCCAGCCCATCTCGACCTCGTGCCGGAGCGCCGCGCGGAACCGCTCGACGTGGAAGCGCTCGGCGTTGGCGCGACAGGCTTCCGCGCGCGGCGCGACCGTGAGGGCCTCGAACCGCCGGACCGCGTCGGCGATGCTGGCGGGCTGATCGTCGGGGAAGAACATCCCCGTGCGATCGAGGCCTTCGTACCCGTTCACGGTCTCGAGGGCCCCGCCCTGCCCCAGCGCAAGCACGGGGGTCCCGCAGGCCTGCGCCTCGAGCGGCACGATCCCGAAGTCCTCGTCGGCGGCAAAGACGAAGGCGTGCGCGCGGCGCAGCCAGTCGCGAAGCGCCTCACGCGGGAGCTCTCCGAGCAACTGGATGTGTGCCGCACCGGCGGCGAGGTCGCGCAGGCGAGCGTGCTGCGGTCCGTCGCCGATCACGACGAGCCGACGATCCGGCAACGCCCGGAAGGCCTCGACGATGCGATCGATCCGCTTGTACGGGACCTGGCGCGAGGCGGTCACGTAGAGATCCGGTTCGCGGACCACGTCGGCCGGCGCGAAGAACCCGACGTCGACGGGCGGATGGAGGACGACGCTGTCGCGGCCGTAGTGCCGTCGCACGCGCTCGGCGACGTAGCGCGAGTTCACGACGAAGCGGTCGACGCGGGCGGCCGTGCTCAGGTCCCAGCGACGGATCCGCTCAAGCAGCGCCCGCGCGACCGCCGCCTTCACGCCGCGGATGCCGTGGTCCTCGAGGTAGGTCTCGCGCTTGTCCCAGGCGTACCGCATGGGAGAGTGGCAGTAGCAGAGATGGAACTGCCCGGGCCGGGTGCGAACGCCCTTGGCGACCGAGTGATGGCTCGAGACGATCACGTCGAACGCGCGCAGGTCGAGCGTGCCGATGGCATGCACCATCACCGGCAGCAGCGCGCGGTAGCGCGTCCCGATGTCGGGGATACGCTGCAGGTAGCTGGTGACGGCGGGTCGATCGGCGATGCGCGCGCGGTCGTCAGGTCGCATCGTGTCGAAGAGGGCGAAGAGCGACGCTTGCGGGAACGCCCGGAGGATCTCGCGCACGACGAGTTCGGCGCCGCCGACTTGGTGCAGCCAGTCGGCGACGATCGCGATGCGGGGAGTCGGTCTCGGTGGGGCGCTCACGCGAAGGAATGTATGCCCTGCTTGCCCGTCCGGGCTCTGCGGGCGAGACTTCGGTCTCGGGCCCATAGCTCAGCGGTTAGAGCGGCGGACTCATAATCCGAAGTGCGCAGGTTCGAATCCTGCTGGGCCCACTTGAACCACAGGTGGGAGGGGTGAGGTGGGAGGTGGGAGGGACTGCGGGACCCTTGAGGCTCACTACTCGCTCGGCTACATTGCATGGCTCAGGGCGCGTAGCTCAGCTGGTTAGAGCGCTGCTTTCACACAGCAGAGGTCGGGGGTTCGAGTCCCTCCGCGCCCACTTCCGACGTTCGGTGCAGCACAGAAGGATCTTCGAGGGGGGGGCGTCCGCGAGCGGACGACCCCCCTTTTCTCGTCGGGTGGCCGGTACCGCCGAGCGCGCACTCGTCGCATTGTCGCTGCGAGTGCGCAGCCGTAGATTCCGGTGACTTCATCCCTGCCTATGTCCTTGCGTCGCTTTCAGTTCGTCGCCCTCTTCGCGGGCCTCGCGTTCGCCGCTCCGTCCACGTCGTCGGCGCAATCGCGCCCGACGGCGGCGCAGGCCCAAGCGCTGCTGCAGGCCCGCCCGGAGTTGCTCGCGCAGCTTCGCCAGAGCATCTCGAGCTCCGGGATGTCCGCGGAGCAGATCCGGGCGCGGCTGGTGGCCGAGGGGTACCCGTCGTCGCTGCTGGATTCGTTCCTCGGCCAGGGTGCCGGGAGCGGAACGGCGCCGAGCGCGGATGTGATCGAGGCGGTCCGGGCCCTCGGACTGGTGAGCGAGTCGGACCTCGAGGAGTTGATGGCTCTGAGTGGCACGAACGCGGCGCGCCAGGCAGCACTCGCCGCCGACTCGGCCGCGGCGGATTCCGGGCTCGTGATCTTCGGTCTCTCGCTCTTCCGCGACAAGTCGTCGCTCTTCATGCCGAATCTCGACGGCCCGGTGGACGCGACTTATCGCCTCGGTCCCGGTGACCAGTTGGTGCTGATCCTCACCGGCGACGTCGAACTGGCGCACACGCTCGACGTCACCCGCGAGGGATTCCTCGTGATCCCGCAGGTCGGCCAGATCGGCGTCGCCAACCTCACGCTCGGCGAGCTCGAGGATCTGCTGTATGTGCGATTGGGACGTGCGTACAGCGGCATCCGGCGCGGCGCGGGCGCCACGACGCGCTTCAGCGTGTCCGTCTCGCGCCTCCGCTCCAATCAGGTCTTCGTGGCGGGCGACGTCGTCGCGCCCGGGTCGTACCGCGTGACGAGTGCCGGCACCGCGCTCACCGCGCTGTACGCGGCCGGGGGGCCGTCGGCGCAGGGCTCGCTGCGCTCCGTGGAAGTCCGTCGGGGCGGTGTGCTGGTGTCGACCCTGGACGTCTATGATTATCTACTCCGCGGCGACGGCTCCAAGGACGTGCGGCTGCGCCAGGGAGATGTGGTCTTCGTCCCCGTCCACGGGCGCCGCGCCCGGATCCTCGGCGCGGTGACGCGCCCGGCGACTTACGAGATCAAGCCCGGTGAGAGCCTCGCCGACCTCGTGCGTGCCGCCGGCGGCCTCACGGCCGAAGCGACGCGGCGTCGCGTGGTCGTGGAGCGGGTGCTCCCCGCTGCCGAACGCGCCTTGGGGCGTGAACGCGCCGTGATCGAGGTCTCGCTCGCTGCTGACGGCACGGTGCCGGCCGTCGCGGTCGAGGACGGGGATGTGATCCGCGTGCCCGGCGTCGGCGACCGCGTGCGCGGAGGGGTGCGCGTCAGCGGTCATGTGTGGCAGAGCGGCCTGCAGGGTCTCACCCCAGGCCTGACTCTCGAGCAGGCGTTGGCGCGCGCCGGTGGGCTCAAGTCCGACGCGTACCTCGGCACGGTGCATGTGTCGCGGCTACGGCCGGACAGCACGCGCGTGCAGCTCCGCGCGACCCTGCGCGACACCACCGGCGCGACGCTCACCCCGCTCTTGCTGCAGGAAGACGATGAGATCACGGTGTACAGCCGGACGGCGTTCCGGCCGGACCGCTACGTGGTCATCAGCGGCGCGGTCAAGAAGGGCGGACGATTCCCCTTCCGCAGCGGCATGACCTTGCGCGACCTGGCGCTCATGGCGGGCGGTGTGGAGGAGCACGCGTACCTGGCGGAGGCCGAGGTGGCGCGCATCCCGTTGCAGGGCGACCCGCGGATCACGGCGCGCTCGATCCGGGTGCCGCTCGACAGCAGCTACCTCTTCGACGCGGCATCGGCCCTCGGTGCCGGCGGCGGCACGGGCGCCTCCGAGTTCCCGCTCGAGCCGTTCGACAATGTCCTGATCATGCGCGACCCCAACTGGCGCGAGCCACGGACCGTGCAGTTGTTCGGCGAGGTCCGGTTCCCGGGTCGTTTCACCCTGCTCAGCCGTTCGGAGCGGTTGTCCGACATCATCCGGCGCGCCGGCGGACTGACGACCGAGGCGGACCCGGATGGCGCGTACTTCGCGCGGCTGGTGGGTGCGGAGGAGAGCAAGCGGTTGCAAGAGTCGCAGGCGCGCCGCATGGCGCCCGGAGACACCGTGGACTCGGCCGCGGCCGCCCAACGCGCGTTCGATGGCGTCGGCGACCGCATCCGTGTGGGCATCGACTTGCAGGAGGCGCTACGTGAGCGCGGGCGCAGCGACGACCTGCTGCTCGAGCATGGCGACTCCATCAACGTGCCCAAGCGCCTGCAGACGGTGAGCGTGCGCGGCGGGGTGAACGCCGCGACCGCGCTGGCCCACGCCGGCAAGCGCCTTGGCTACTACATCGATGCCGCCGGCGGGACCACGGAACGGGCCCGGACGCGCCGCGCGTACGTGATCCAGCCCAACGGGAAGATCGAGAGCCGGCGGACCTGGCTCGGTTTCATCCGTGTCGATCCGACGCCCCGTCCCGGCGCGACGGTGGTGGTGCCGGAGCGCGGCGAGGTGGTGCCCGCGACGAATACGCTGGCGAACATCGCGGTGGTCACGCAGCTGCTCGCGTCGCTGGCCGCCATCGTGGCGTTGACGCGGTAGTCGGCAGGTCAGTGGGAGACGCCACGTCCGAAGAAGGCCTGTGACGCCGTCCGCGCGATGATCGTGAGGTCGAACCACAGAGAGGCTCGGCGCTTGTACTCGGCGTCGAGCTTCACCTTCTCGGGAATCGCCAGTTCGTCGCGTCCGTTGACCTGCGCCCAGCCGGTGAGCCCCGGCGTGAGTTCGTGCACCCCGAGCTCGGTGCGCAGCGCGATCAAGTCGTCCTGGTTGTAGAGCGCCGGACGCGGCCCGACGATGCTCATGTCGCCGCGCAGGATACTCCACAACTGCGGCAGCTCGTCCAGACTCGTCCGCCGGAGGAACCCACCGATCGGCGTGAGGTGCCGCGTAGCGTCCGACAGCAGGTGCGTCGCCACGGCGGGAGTGCCGACGCGCATGGTGCGGAACTTGGGCATCTTGAAGATGCGGTTGTGCCGGCCGACCCGGTCCGACCAATAGAGCGCCGGCCCGGGAGAGGTCAACCGGACCAGCAGCGCCACGAGCAGGAACGGCACGAGCAGCAGCAACGCGGCGGCGCCCGCGAGCACGAGATCCAGCATGCGTTTGATCACGGCGATGCTCCCGCGCGCAGGGCCGCGACGGCAGCGCGGAGGCCGGCGTCCACCGACACCGGCGGCGCCCAGCCCAAGCGCTCACGGGTGGGCGTACTGTCGACCTGCAGCGTCCCGCCCAACCGCTGCCACAGGTCGCCGCGTCCGAGGGCCCGCGCGCCGGCGGCGAGCATCCACGCGGGCACGGGGAGCAGGCGTGGGGCCGCCCCGAGGGCGCGCGCGGTCCGGCGGAGCAGTTCGCTCGTCGAGAGGTCCTCGCCATCGCTGACGAGGAACACTTGTCCCGCGGCGGCAGGGTGCAGACGACAGGTCGCGATGAGGTCAACGAGGTTCGCCAGCGCCACGAACGAGCGGCGATTGTCGTTCACGCCGCCGAACGGCAACGGCACCCCGCGTGCGATCCAGCGCGCCATGCTCAGGAAGTTGGCCTTGACCCCCGGGCCATAGACGAGGGGTGGTCGAATGACCACGAGTTCAAGTGGACTGCGCGCGGTCAGTGCCTGCAGTGCCTGCTCCGCCTCGTACTTGGAGACGCCGTACGGATCACGCGGCGCCGGGACATCGCTGGCCCGGTAGGGCCGTCCGGCGGCGGTGCCCTCGCCGTTCACCTTGATGGACGAGATGAAGACCAGCCGCCGGACGCCGGCTGCGGCGGCCTGCTTGGCGAGGGCGACCGAGCCGTCGACGTTCGCCGTGCGGAACGCGGCGAGCGGGTCGGCGCTCGTATCGCGCATCACATGCACGCGGGCCGCACAGTGGATGACGCTTTCGCATCCCTCCAGCGCGCGCGACCAGTCGGTGTCCGGACCGAGGTCCGCGACGCGGACCTCGCGCACGCCGCGCCGCTCCACCGGCTCGCGGCGCACGGCGGCGGTGACGGGCACGCCGTCGTGGACCAGGCGGTCCACGACGGCGCCACCGACGAAGCCCGTGGCACCGGTGACGAGGGTGCTCCTCGCCGTCGATGCGCTCATGCGCTGCGCTCCAAGGGGCGCCGCACGTCCTCCATGAAGCGCTCGAGTTGTGCGAGCAGGTGATCGCGCCCGAACTCCTTCGCCGCATACGCTCGTCCATGCGCGCCCATCGCGGCGCGCTCGGGTGCCGAGAGGTCGGCCAGTCGCCGCACGGCATCAGCGAGACCGACGCTATCACCGGCCGCCGCCACCAGACCTGCGCCGGACTCGCGGATGACGCGGCCCCCTTCTCCGTCCAGCATCGCAACAATCGGCCGCCCGGCGGCCAGGTAGGTCTGCACCTTGCCCGGGATGGTCATCGCGAAGATAGGGTCGCGCTTGAGCGAGACCAGCAGCGCCCCGGCGGCAGCGAAGAACGACGGCATGCGCTCGATCGGATGCCGACCGAGCAGGACGACGCGATCCTGCAGGCCGCGCGCGAGGATGTCCGCCCGCACCGACGCAGCTGCGCGTCCGTCGCCCACGATGAGCCATCGGATGCGCGCGTCGTCCTTGAGTCGCTCGGCCGCAGCGAGGATGGCCGGAAAATCCTGCGAGTCGCCGATGTTGCCGGCGAATACCACGTTGAACGTCCCGGCGAACGGCCGCACCTCTTCGGCCATCTCGGGCAGCATCCCGCTCGCATCGAACAGCGCTTCGGACCACTGCGGAAAGTAGCGGTACTTTTCGGTGGACCCCGCGTACCGGGCCACGTTGGACTCGCAGGCGCGGGACTGGCCGAGCACGAGGGCGCAGCGGCGGTAGATGAAGCTCACCATCCGACCGACCGCCGCGAGGAGTCGCGGCGACTGGACAACCCCGATCGCCTGGAGCGTCTCCGGCCAGAGATCCAGGGTCCAGAGGATCACCGGGACCCGTTTGAGGCGCCCCAGGGCGATCGCCGGCAGGCAGGACGTGATGGGTGAGGGCTGATACACGAAGATCACGTCGAAGTCGCGTGCCCGGAGCTTCCACGGCGCGCCGGCTCCGGCGCTGAGCACGAAGCTGAGGTAGTTCAGCACCAGGCGCGCGGCGCCGCGGCCGCGCGGCAGCAAGGGTACGCGGACCACCTCGACGCCGGAATACCGCGTGAAGCGCTCCGGAGCGGCCAGGTACTCCGGGAAGATCCGGCCGTCCGGGTAGTTCGGCTCGCCGGTGAGCACGGTGACCTCGTGCCCACGGTCCCGCAGCGCCGTGACCAGGTCATTGACCCGGAAGTTCTCGGGCCAGAAGTACTGGCTGAAGACCAGGATCCGCATCGGCCGACGGTCAGTCGGCGCGTCGCCAGACCACACGCTGCACGTAGTCGGTGTAGCTGTGGAGGATCCGGACGACCTTCTCCGAGACGTTGGGCATGCCGTAGTCCGCGACGAGCCGAAGGTCCCGCTCCGCGCCGCGACGCTGGGACGCGAGGATGCCCAGTCCCTGGCGCACGCGCTCGACGTCGAGCCCCACCATCATCACCGAGGCCTCTTCCATCGCCTCCGGACGTTCGTGCGCCTCGCGGAGGTTGAGGGCCGGGAAGTTGAGGATCGACGACTCCTCGGAGATCGTCCCCGAATCGGAGAGCACGGCGCGCGCGGTCCGCTGCAATCGCACGTAGTCGTGGAAGCCGAGTGGCTTGAGCAGCCGCACATTCGGATGGAAAGCCGTCTGGGTCGCCTCGACCCGCTTCAAGGTGCGCGGGTGCGTGGAGACGATGAGCGGGAGACCGTGATCCTCCGCCACCGCGTTGAGCACGGCCGCCAGCTTGGCGAAGCTCCGGTCGGAATCGACATTCTCCTCCCGGTGCGCGCTGACGACGAAGTAGCGGCCGTCGTCGAGGCCGAGTCGCGTGAGCACGTCCGAGGCGTCGATCTGCGCAGCATAATGCGTGAGCACTTCATACATGGGACTGCCCGTCTTGATGACGAGGTCGGGACGGAGTCCCTCGCGCAGCAGGTATTCGCGCGCGATGTCGCTGTAAGTGAGATTGACGTCCGCCGTGTGGTCGACGATGCGCCGATTCGTCTCCTCCGGCACCCGCTGGTCGAAGCAGCGATTGCCGGCCTCCATATGGAAGATGGGGATGCGGCGACGCTTCGCGGGGATGACGCTCAGGCAACTGTTCGTGTCGCCGAGCACAAGGAGCGCCTCCGGCTTCACCTCCGCGAGCACCCGGTCCACGGCGATGATCACCTGGCCGATGGTCTCGGCCGCGTTGGCGCCGGCGCTGGCGAGGAAGTGGTCCGGCTTCCGAACGCCGAGGTCGGAGAAGAACACCTCGTTGAGTTCGTAGTCGTAGTTCTGCCCGGTATGCACGAGCACGTGCTGACAGGCCGCATCGAGCCTCGCCATCACCCGTGAGAGCCTGATGATCTCCGGCCGCGTGCCGACGACGGTCATCACCTTGAGCCGCTTCATGCGTCCACCTTGGCCGCGATCGTGTCGGGGCGTTGAGGGTCGAAGACTTCGTTGGCCCAGAGCAGGACCACCACGACGTCCGCTCCGATGTTCGTGATATCGTGCACCCAACCGGGCACCGTCTCGACCACCCGCGCGTCCGCAGCACGGACGACAAGGTCCACCCGCTCGCCCGTGAGGACGTGGCGGAAGCCGAAGCGCGCCTCGCCCTGCACGACCAGGAACTTCTCGGTCTTGGTGTGGTGATAGTGTCCGCCACGCGTCACGCCCGGCAACGCCGTGAAGAACGAGAACTGCCCGGTGTCGGGCGTACGAAGCATCTCCGCGAATACGCCTCGCGGGTCGGCATGCCGCGTAAGGCCGTACGCGAAGGACTCCGGCGGGAGATACGACACGTAGGTCGCATACAGGGCGCGGACGAAGCCGGTGCCCACGCGCTCGATGTGCAGGTCCGTCCGGCTCTGCGCGAACCGGTTGATGAGCGCGGCCAGTTCGCCGACGGTGGTCTCATGCACCGGCCCCACGTCGATCAGGCCACTGGCCGGCACCGCCGCGTCGATCATCGCCACCATGGCATCGACGACGTCGTCGATGTAGACGAGGCGGACCACCGCCGCCGGGTCGTCGACGCGGATAGGCAAACCCCGCGCGATGTTGTGGCAGAAGGTGGCGACAGCCGAGTTGTAGTTGGGACGCGCCCACTTTCCGAAGACGTTCCACAGGCGCAGGACCGCGACCCGTGCCCCCGTGGCCTGGGCGTAGGCCTCCAGCGTCACCTCGGCCTCGCGCTTCGAACGACCGTAGGCATTGTCGCGCACCGCCTGGGCCGAGCTCGTGAAAATCACCGGGACCGCACGGCCCGCGGCGCGCAGCTCCTCGCAGAGGGTCGCCGTGAAGCCGGCGTTGCCCTCCGCGAACTCGCGCTCCTCCTTGGGTCGGTTCACCCCGGCGAGATGCACCACGACGTCGGCGCGCGCCAGCGCCGCGCGACGCTCCGAGCCGGGGGTCCCGGCCTCGATCGGCAGCACCGTACACCGCCCCTGCTCGCGCAGCCGCAGCGCCAAGTTGCGCCCGACGAAACCGTCGGACCCCGTGATGGCGACCTGCACCGGGCTCAATACTCCGCCGCGGCGGCCTCGCCGCGGACGACGCGCTGCATGAAGTCGAGCTTGCGCAGCAGCCGCTTCATGCCCTCGTGGTCCAACTGCTCGGTGTTGTGCGAGTTGTACTCGCCCGCCAGCGTGATGCGGCGTTCGCCCTGCTCGACGTACTTGGAGTAGTTGAGGTCGCGCCCATCGGGGGGGACGCGGAAGTAGGACCCGAGGTCCTCGGCGGACGCCATCTCCTCGCGGCTGAGCAGCGTCTCGTAGAGCTTCTCGCCATGCCGCGTCCCGATCTCGCGGACCTCGTGGTCCGGGCGTTGCAGGACGTCGAGGAGCGCCCGGGCCAGCGTGCCGACGGTGGCCGCAGGCGCCTTCTGCACGAAGATATCCCCGCTCGTGCCATGCGTGAATGCATAGAGTACGAGGTCCACGGCATCATCGAGCGTCATCATGAAGCGCGTCATCGCCGGATCCGTCAGCGTGATCGGCTGGCCGGCGCGCACTTGATCGACGAAGAGAGGGATGACCGAGCCTCGCGAAGCCATGACGTTGCCGTATCGCGTGCCGCAGATCGTCGTGCCAGCCGAGTGCCGCGAGGCTGCCACCATGACCTTCTCCATGAGCGCCTTGGAGATGCCCATCGCGTTGATCGGATACACGGCTTTGTCGGTGCTCAGACAGACAAGCCGCTTCACGCGCGCCGCCACCGCCGCCTCGATGACGTTCTCCGTCCCGAGCACGTTCGTCCGGACCGCCTCCATGGGATGGAACTCGCACGACGGCACCTGCTTGAGGGCCGCCGCGTGGAAGCAGTAGTCGACCCCGTGGAACGCCGCCGCGAGGCTCCGCGGATCGCGCACGTCGCCGAGGTAGAAGCTCAGCTTGTCGCTCGCATAGTGCTTCCGCATGTCGTCCTGCTTCTTCTCGTCGCGACTGAAGATCCGGATCTCGCGGATGCCGGACGCGAGGAATCGCCGGAGTACCGCGTGACCGAATGATCCGGTCCCACCGGTGATCAGCAGCACGCCGTTGAGTGAGTCGACAGCAGAAGGGGTCATCGTCGGAGAGAGGTCAGCGAGTCGCGGCCGCAATGATCGTGTCTTTCTGGGCCGCGTTGGGGTAGTTGATCAGGACGGCTTTGTAGGCACCCTTGAAGACGAACAAGCTCCCGGCGGCGGCACCCACGACGCCACACGTGCGGACGAGCGCCGCCAGGTCGTCGAGCTTCCCCGCCCCGCCGAGCACGGTCACGGGCAGACGCGTGGCCTGGCGGACGGTCCGGGCCAGGTCGAGATCGTACCCCTTCATCATACCGTCCTGATCGATCGAGTTGACCACGATCTCACCCGCGCCACGCTCCTCCGCCTGCCGCGCTGCTGTCACGGGGTCGAGCCCGGTGCTCTTGGTGCCGTTGTGGGTGAAGACCTCGTAGGCGCCCGAGCGGTTCTTGCGGACATCGAGCACCACCACCACACTCTGCGAGCCGATCTCGCGTGCGGCCTCCGAGACCAGTCCGGGGAGTTCGAACGCGGCGGCGCTCAGCGAGATCTTCTCCACGCCGAGTCCGATGATGCGCTTCGCCTGCTCCGCGGTGCGGATGCCGCCGCCGTAGCAGAGCGGCATGCGACACTCGACGGCGAACTGCGAGATCAAGCGCTCGTTCGGCTCCCGCCCCTGTGCCGACGCGTCGATGTCGACGACGATGAGTTCGTCAGCTTCCTTCTCGTTGAAGATCTTGATGGCATTGACCGGGTCGCCGACGTACTTGGGCTCGGCAAAGCGGACGGTCTTGACGAGGCCGCCCTTGTGGATCAGGAGGCAAGGGATGATGCGCGGGCGAAGCATCTCAGAGTTCCGCGAAGTTCTGGAGGAGCTGAGTCCCGAAATGGTGGCTCTTCTCGGGGTGGAACTGGACGCCCATGACGTTGCCACGGCGCACCGCACACGCGAACGGCGCTCCATACTCTGCCTCGGCAAGGACGTCGTCCCCGTCCCGGCATTCGAAGAAATAGGAGTGCAGGAAATAGAATCGGCAGTCCCCGTCCATCTTGGCGAACAGTGGGTGCTTGCCACGCGGGGTCACGTCGTTCCAGCCCATGTGCGGCATCGGGAGCGTCTGGGTCGGCGCCCAGCCGGAGAACGCGCGGACGTGGGCGTCGATCCATCCGAGGCCGGGCCGCGTGCCTTCGTCGCTCGACGCCGCGAGGATCTGCATGCCGACGCAGATCCCCAGCACCGGGACCTGCCGGTCGCGCACCAGGTCTTCGAGGGGCTCGCGCATCCCCGACGACTGCAGGCGATCCATGGCGTGGTCGAAATGCCCGACGCCGGGCAGGATGACACGCGTCGCTCCGCGGAGCGCGTCCGCAGTCTCGGCGGTGCGGGCCTCGATGTTGAGCCGACGGTAGACGTTCACGAAGGCCCGGATGTTGCCGAGGCCGTAGTCGACGATGTGGATCATCGGATGATGGCGCGCTGGGCGCCGACCGCCCGCAGCACCTTCGCCCCGAGGTCCATGAGGCCCATCGCGTTCTTGTAGTCCCGGAACGTCTTGTTGGGACCGGCCATGATGGCCTTGAGCTCGTCGACGCTGAGATCGAGTTTGGTCGCGATGTACTCGAAGTCCTGCGCGATGGTCTCGGCGTCGTAGGCCCGCTGCGCGATCTTCCTGAGCGCCTCGTCGCGGGTGAGTTGCCCGGTGAGGATCAGGCTCGAGAAGTGGGCCCGGCGCTTGTCATAGCCGAACTTGGTGGGGAGCCAGTACCCCTCATAGAAGCGCGTGAAGCGGGACTCGTAGTGCTTGTGCGCGTACTTCTGCCAGCCGTACTTGTCGACGAGGAGCTGCATGGCATCCTCTTTGATGTACGGGACATAGTTGAGCGGCTTGAGGACCTGCACACCCTTCACGTAGCGGTAGTAGACCTTGAAGGTCAGGATGTCCGCGGTGGGGAACGTGCGCAGCGGCCGGGTCCCGAAGCGGGCGTGGATATCCTTGAGCTGCCGCAGGTCGGAGGCGTGGTAGTGCCATTCGAGCGGCTCGCGGACGCACTCGGTGGAGTAGTTCGCGCCGGTCAGGATGTACTTGAAGTCGTGCTCGGCGGCGAAATTGTAGAGTCCGGCGAAGAAGGCGTGGTCCTGCGGGGTGTCGACGTGCGGGACCTGCGCCTTGAAGAAGGCGAGCTGCAGGTCCTGCATCTCGAGCCAATCGACGACCTCGGTATGGAGGTCGACCCCGAGTCCGTCGACGAGCTTCTCGACGTTATTGACGGCCTGCTGGGAGTTCCAACCGGCATCCACGTGGAAGAGCAGCGGGCGGAGGCCGAATCGCTCCTTGGCGAGGTACGTGACGTAGGAGCTGTCGACGCCGCCGCTGATGCCGATCAGGCAGTCGTGGTCGCGGCCTTTGCCGCGCTTGCGGACCTCGTCCATCTGGCGATCGATCTCTGCCGCGCCGCGGGCGTCGGTGTGCCAGTTGGGGAGGATATTGGTGTGGTAGTTGTTGCAGTAGTCGCACCAGCCGCGGGCGTCGAACGTGATGTTCGAGTCCGAGGTGTCCATGATGCAGTTGGTGCAGATCTGGTAGGGTCTGGCGTGCTGCCGAAGCGTCATTGCATCCGAATTGAGAATTGGTTCGCCTTGCCGCAGGACGCTGTTCGCGGTTGTCGGCACAGCTGCGAGAAACCTAGCTGAAAGCGGGTCACTTCGCCGCAGGCGAAATATAAGTTCTGGTCGGCGACCGTAGCGGGCAAGACGGCGAGAGGTATCTCTGCGGAACCGCCCGGGGGGCGCGGCCGGTCGTACGGTACGAACCCTCGTCGGCCAGCACCGAATGCGGGCGAGCAACACCAGGGAGTCGCGCGACAGCTGACCGATGGCTTTCACCTCGAGTCACCCTCGGACGCGCGTCCGTCGTCTCGCCCGCACGCCCTCGGCATCAATTCGTCGCATGCCTCGGGCATCACCGTCGACTATGCCCTGCACCGTTCGCAACGTCCCTCCGCTCGTCCGACGGAGATGCGCGCCTCCGGTTCGGCCTGCGACCAGCAGACGCGGCATATCGCGGGAACAGACCGTGCGGACGGGGCGGCAGACGGCAACCCCCGCTCGTCGAGGTTCGCGTCCACTGCTCGCTGGCAGGACTAACTCCGCAAGGAGACCACGCCAGCGCAGTCCCTCGGTTCGAGATGACTGCTCTCGAGCCGCTCGAAAGGGAGACCGCCGTCGAGTCAACGCGACCGGTCCGGGAGATTCCAGCGTCGCCGAGGCTGATTCCTGCAGGCTCCCTCGTGAACCGATGGGCCCACCGCCAGACCAGAGCGGGCGGAGCTGCGACCGTTGGACGCTTTACAGGATCAGCCTGACGAGTTCGAACGCCTCGGCATACTCCGCCCGCACCTGCGCACCCCGCACCGTCGCCAGACTTCGGATGAACTGCTCCGACGCATATGGACGGAAGGTCTGGCTCTCATACATGGCGAGGGCTCGTAGCTTCCGGTCAAGGTGCTCGGACGTCAGCTGGACGAACGCCGAGTTGTTGAATGAAACCAGATTCTGCGGCAACTCATAACCTAGAATCGTCGAATTCTTGAACGCGCGAAAACCCTCTTGCGCAACCGTCGCATGGTCCTGATGCGTGTCGCTCGCCGAAGGCAACAGCACCACCGTTGGCTTGAGTTCTCGATTCAAGCGCACGAAGTACTCCAGGATCTGTTGCCGCACTGACGGAAAGTGCCGCACCTCGTAGTCCAGCACAGAAACGTTGCCTTCCGGGATACCCAAGGCCTTCGTTGCCGAACGGCACTCACGTTCGAGCGTATCGAGCGGCAACCCGTCCGGTACGGATTGCTCACAGCGACTGAGGGCGGAATAGTGAACCTCCGCCCCCTCGTCGAGAAATCGTGCAATGCTGCCGGCGCATCCGAACTCATCATCCGTATGCGGACACACGACCAGAACACGCGCGCCGCGGCTGATCCTCATCACTTTTTCTCGAGCCTCCGACCCGGATTGCCCACCACCACCTCGGCATCACCCACATCGCGGATGACGACGGCCCCCATGCCAATCGTCGACTTGTCTCCCACGTGCAGCTGATTCATCAGTGACGCACTCGGTGCCACCCACACTCCGTCGCCGATTGTGCAGCTTCCACCGAGCATGGCGTTCGCAATGATGACCGAGTCACGTCCAACTGACACGTTGTGCGCGACATGCACCAGATTGTCGATCTTGGCGCGCTCGAGGATCCGGGTACTGCCTAGCGTGCCCCGATCGATACAGGTCCCTGATCCAATCTCGACGTCCTCTCCAATCACGACGGTACCGACGTGCGGCACACGAAACCAACTTCCTCGTGCATCCTTCTCGTAGCCGAAGCCCGGCAGTCCGATACTGCAATTCGCGCCGATGCGACACCCCGTTCCTACGCTGCAGTTGGCTAGGACCGTGTTGGGTCCGATGGTCACACGCTCTCCCAAAGTGACTGCTCCCCCGAATACCACACCCGGCGCGATACTTGTGGACGACGGAATCTCGTCCGGTCGGGGGAGACGCCAGACGATCTCATAGTGAGGCTTCATGAAGTGCGTGACAAGCATCGAGAAGAGCAGGCGCGGCTGATCACAGATTAGCGCGTGGTGCGCAAAGGGTGCCCACTCACTTCCGGCGAGGGAGCGCGGCCCAACCACCAGACCGGCCCGACGCCCATGCAGGAGGCCGTCGGCATTCTTCAGCCGACGCTCAGAAATCCAGCAGAGGCTGCCCGCATCACGGTCCTCGAGGGCGGCGGCCTTGCCGACCGTCGCATCAGGCACGTGCTCGCCAAGCAACTGCGCTGAAGAGTCGATCTCCAACGCGTGCCTGACGACAGCGGACATCTCGATCGACAAGGGCTCCAAGTGCTACCTCCGTGTGCGCATGCGCTGAGGGAATCTGAAGGCGGTCCGAGGGGGCCCGGATGCTTCGCAGCATCGGTTCAATACGTCCGGCCTCGCGGCCGCGACAAGGACGTGCAACTGGTTCTCCACTTCATGACCGCCGCGGCGACATCCCTCGGCGCTCGGTCAACTGCGGACTACGGTAGGATGCCACCGCAGGTGCGCAAAATCCATAGGCGCGACCCCCGGCCGCTGCCTCAGAGGGGAGCGGACGGAGCACACATCGCCCAAGGCCGGTTCCCTCAAATGCTGAGCCGCACGCGGCAGGAGTCACGTCGCGCGGATGCACTCTGACAGTCGGGATGGCCGGACGGCGACTACCTCCGCGGGAGCCGCCCAACAGACTCACAGATCGCGCGCATGCGAGCAACGAATACGTCTCGCCGGTAGAGACGATCCGCCACGTCACGATTGTGAGCCGCCATGCGCTGCAGGCGCTCCGACTGCCGAAGGGACGCCCGCAGTACCTGGGCGATAGACGAAGCTGACCGCGCCTCCACCTCAAAGCCATTGACGTCAGTTGTGAATACGTCCGGGATCCCGCTGTGGGCGGTGGTGACGACGGCGCAGCCGGACGCGTACGCTTCAAGGATGCTGATGGGCTGACCTTCGTACGGATAGTAGGTCGGGAGACAGAAGAGATGTGCTGCTCGGAACAACTGAGCCTTCTGTTCGCCATGCACCACGCCATGATAGCTGACTTCCGGGTACGGCGCGGTGGCCGTGCGGAACCCGGCTTCTTCATCTGCATTCTCGAAGCCACCCGCGAAGTGGAACTCCATCTGTGACCGCTCGACCGGCGTGAGCAGCGAAATCGCCGCGATCAGCTCGAGGTACCCCTTACCTGCGAGCAAATTGCTCAGAAATAGCACTCGCAGTGGCCGGCTATCCGCAAACTTGCGATCGACCGTCTCAGGCGGGCAGAATAACCCGTCCGGGGCGAAGTTCGGGACCTCGTGCAGTCGATCCGGGCGGACCCGCCCATGGAACATCGGAGAGAGACTCGGCCCGAGCGCTACCACACCACCGACGCGCCGCAAGACCCACTCGTTCAGTCGGAGCCGAAGGCCTCCGGGTTCCGCGAGCAGCACGCGCATTCCTGCACCGCCATGCAGGTGGATGAGCACGCGATCCAGCTTGCCGAGGCAAAGGAAGAAGACGAGCAGATCCTTCGCATTGCCGGCGCGCGACTCCGAGACCGTGAAATAGACGAGGTCCGCGTGACGCCGACGCCATAGCACTTGCCACAGGATACGCGCGACCTCCGTCAACCGACGGAAGGAGTCGGCGCCGTTTGCGAGTCCGGTCTTGCTCAGGTTGACGACCTCGACCGTGTGATGCTGTCGCAGCTCTGCGAGAAGAACGTCACAGGCCAGCGACTGGCCCGTGACAGGAGGAGGTACCGGCGCGATGTACAGAATATTCATGGCGGCTGCGCAGGTGGGATGGCCTCGAGTTCGTGAAGGCCTGATCGCACCACCCCGGGGTAGCAACGAATCGTACGCAACCAGCGTCACGAGGCCCAGATGCGAGTTGCATCTTGAGGAAGAATATCAGCCGTCGATGTGGGCGGCCAGATTCCGCGCGGAGCCGGCGCGCGTGAGGGCGACCCCTCCGGTCACCTCATGGGACCGGGCGTCGCGTGACGGGTCTGCTTCCGCCGCAGCACAGCGATTCCTGCCGTACGGCGCGGATCTGCCGTCTGCCCCACTTCGAAGTGTCGGCGTCGCATCTCGAGCCCACATCCGGCTCGGCCCGGATTGGCCCCTCGAGGACCCGCGTTCGTCGGGCCGTGGGGTCACGGGCTCAAGGTCTGCGCAACGATGCGATGATAGCTGAGGAACTCACCACCGACCCTCCGCGCACCTTCCGTGAGCGTCGCAAGTCTTGCCGGGTCCGCGAGCAACGCGTTCAGGTGCCCCTGCAGACCTTCAACGGTGACCTCGTGGCGCGGAAGAATGATCATGTTGTCGTGGCGATTCAGGTAGGATGGATCTTGCTCCCAGATACTCGTCCCCTCCCCGACAACCAGTGGTACCCCACACGCCAACGCGTGCTGCCACATCACCGACTGACTGGCAGGAAAGACGGCGAGATCGGCGCTCAGAAGCATGGCGAAGAGGTCAGCGCCCTCGCGCCATCCCGGGAAGTGAACCTGTGGGTGGCCTGCCGCAGCGCCCCGCAGAGCGACCACGTAGTCGGCGTGCTCGCGGCCGCCCTCGCCCACGATGATGAGATGTGTGTCGGGCGCGTTCAGCGCGAGGAACGCCTCGAGTAGGACATGGGTCTCTTTCAGCGGCGCCAGCCGTCCTCCGCTGACGATAACGCGCGCGGCCGGAGCAATGCCAAGCGACGCCCGAACGTCGGCTCGGGCTCCTCGGGATGCCACCTCCGCGATCAGGTCGACGTCGCTCCCGAGTGGCAGCAGCTCCATTTCTGCGCTCGGCACACCATAGACTAGTTGGAGGAACTCGGCGCTCTGCGGAACGACGGGGAATATCCGATCGATCGCCCAACGATATCGATAGAAGAACGGACGTCGAATTCCCCGATGGAGCACATGCAGCGACAGCCAGTTCTTCGCGGAGTTGCTGAAGTCCGCGTGGTAATCCATCACCACCCGCGTCGCCGGATGTCGCCGCTTGAACAACGCAGCCTCACGCAAGTTCAAATGGATGTCGTGGACAAAGATGAGATCCGGTCGTTCGCGCTCGAGAATCTCCATGACGCCGGCGAATCGTCGAAGCCGATTGAGCACGTTGACATGATACGGGAGCTTGACCACGCGGACCGGACCGTCCCAGATCTCCCGTCGTGACACGTCCTTCGCCGGACGTTCTGCGACAAAGTCGAAGGCGTCATCATACGGACCGGCAATCACTACGACCTCGTGCCCATTCTTGACGTAGTAGCGCGCGAGCAGATTCTCCTGATACTGGACGCGGACATCGTAGAGGTCACACAACATCACGATCTTCATGTTACTCCGTTCACATTGGACTCGGGGTACCTGCGCCGCGGATCTCCGTAAAAGTCGGGTGCTCGACAGACAAGGTCAACGGCTGTCGGCAACGGCACCTGCCAGGCGCCCACGGTCGCGACCCCGAACGCCCGGAACGCGAGAACGGTGTAGATTCCCCTCAGAATCGCCGCACGCACCCTTGGCCACGATGCGGCCCCAGAATTCGACGAGAGAAGAATCGCGATGAGTGACATCGACGTCTCGAAAGCACTCCTGGACAACTACGCGGACTATTACTCCGACGGCGCATCGGAATGGCGACGACTCGGCGCCATCGGCACGGCGGACAACGTAGTCGCGCTCTGCGGGCACTTGGCGCCTGACCGGGTGCTCGAGATCGGCGCTGGCGACGGCTCCATCCTGCAGCGGCTCTCCGAGATGGATTTCGGACGACAGTTGCACGCGATCGAGATATCGCCATCCGGTGTGGCGGCCATCCATAAGCGACGCATTCCGCGCCTGGCGGATTGTCAGGTGTTCGACGGCTACACGATTCCCTACGCGACCGACCACTTCGACGTCGCCATCTTGAGTCACGTGCTCGAGCATGCCGAGCACCCGCGACGCCTGCTCGTGGAATCGGCGCGTGTGGCCCGGTATCTGGTGGTGGAAGTACCCATGGAGGACACCTTGCGACTGACCGGTGACTTCCATTGGGACGCCGTCGGGCACATCAACTACTACACGCCGACCACGCTCCGGCGTCTCGCACAGAGCTGCGGGCTTCGTGTGATCCGCCAGATCACGACGAACGCCCCGCGCGACACCTACACGTTCACCAGCGGCAAACGAGGGCTCCTGCAATACTACATGAAGGAAGCCGTGCTCCGCCTCTCGAGCCGAGTCGCGACCGAGCTGTTCTGCTACCACGGGACGATCCTCTGCGAGAAAGCGCCGCCATCCCCGTGATGCCGCGGGCCTAGCCCGCGCGTATCGCAGGCTCCACGGGTCTCGATACACTGACCAGCACCGCCGTCGCCATCCAGTACCACCAGTATGTGTATCCGACCGCAAGGCTGTTCAGCGATCCGATGAGCGGCACGAAGGGCAGCGTGATCAAGACAGGAAGCCGCAACCCGACCGGTATGTCACGGCGCCGCATCAAGCGCAGGAAGAGCAGAACGAGAATCGCCGCAAACGCCACCGAGGCGTAGAGTGAGAAGTTGACGGCGAGTTCGAGCAAGAGGTTATGCGGATTCGGGATCAGTCCCGGGTACTTTTCAGAGATGTACGGGACGAAGCCGCCGGGGCCGAGCCCGAGCCCGTACGAGTCCTGAAGCGCGCGGGCTCCCGCCACGATCAGGTCGATGCGTTCCGATGCGGACTGATCCCGCACGAGATCCACCGCGAGACGCAACTGGGCGTACTGCAAATTGAAGCCGCTCGCCCAGACCGCTGCGCCGGTGATACCGACCAGCGCCAGCAAGCCGAGCACACTGCCCCGATACGCGGCAGCGACGATCACAATGGCAGCAAGCAGGACGAACAGCGTCGCGATGCGACTGGTGTTGATGAGCGTGACCGCCAAACTCAGCGCGGCGCCCACCAACAATAGCGCGCGACGTGGCTTCGATTGCGTCTCCAAGAGCGTCCCAAGTAGCATGGGATACGACAGACACACGAAGGTGCTGTAGTTGTTGTAGTTCCCGAAGAACACCGACGCGAACGGAAGCACACCGATATCGCCACCCACATCGCGCTGCTCCAGCGCGTAGACGAAGTGGTTCCCCGACGCGATCTCGTAGAGTGCGAACGGCAGCGTACAGAGAAGCGCGGCAGACCACGCATCACGCACCTGACGCGCGCCCTGCCACGAGATCCGGGTACGGATGAACAGGATGGACGTCATCCCGAGCAACACCGTGGAGATCAGCGCCAGGCCGGCCCGGACGTCGGTCGAGAGCGGGAGCGTGAGCACGCCGAGCGCGAGGATCGCGGCGTACGCCACGTACACGGGATACACCGCGGGCACGAGCACGACGATGCGGGACACGAGGGCGATCAGGGCAAGCATCGCGAGGAGTACCAACCGACTCGGCTGCAGGCTGCCACCCAACCCTCCGAGCCAGAGCAGGAACACGCCGGCGATGAATCCGCCGTGGAGCAGTGACTCCACACGCACCACACGGGCCGAGGCCGAGGCAGGCGCGCTCGAGGTCGGAGTGCTGGTCACGCGACGCGCCGCAAGCGGAGCACATCCTGGCGGAGCTTCGACCAGACATCGGCGAAGGCGACGATCACGACGATGCCACTCAGCGCCCACACGACCACCGAGAGCCCGGTGCGCTCCATCCATCCGAACGCAGTCGCCACCGAGAGTGTCACGCAACCTCCGACACCCACGTAGAGTCGTCGCCGCGGCGCCTGCCGCCACACCGCACGGGATGCCTCCGTGCGTCCGACGAAGAACACGACGAATCCGAGTGCGTGGCTCACGACGGCGCCGCGAGCCCCGAACGGTGGTACGAGGAGGTACGCACTGCACATGGCCGCGACGAGCGCAGCGGTGGTGACGCCGAGCGAATACATGGTCCGGCGCGCCACGACGATTCCGACTCCCGTGACCTCGGACAGCGTGTACAGGAGCGGGGGCACGATGGAACACAGCACGAGCGACTTGACCTGCACGTACCGCTCTGGAAGCAGGTAGTCGATCAATGGCGCGGCTACGCCCGCCATGACGAAGATCGCGCACACCAGCGCGAGCACCCGATCCGACACTTCGTCGACCCGACGGAGGTCGACTCCGGAGGCGACCCAGCGATACACCACCGGTGCCCACACGACGGTGAAGACGGCTTGAAACAGCGCCGCCCCGTTCGCAATGCTCACGGAGAGGCTGAACTCCGCGAGCGCGGAGAGCGTCGACCAACGGCGGAGCGCGACGACATTCACGGCGGTGAGGCCCCAGAACACGAGGCTCGCCAATGCGAGCGGGAGCGCCAGGCGAAGCAGGGACCGAAGCTCCGCCGAGGAAGCGCCGGCCGAGAGCGCAGGAATCCACGTATCCTTCGTGGCCCAGGCGGTGGCCGCGGCGACCGCGACCGCCGACGTGACCGCGATCGCGAGCAGGGCCAAGAAGTCCGGCTGCCCTTCCCCTGCGGCGACGACCGCGACGAGCGCCAACAGCAAGATTCGCGGCGCCAGTTCGCTCAGGGAGTACGCGAGTCCGCGCTCCTGCATCCGCAGCGTCAGCGACAAGAAGCGCGTCGTCACACTGAGCAGAAAGGCCCCGAGCGTGAGGAAGACCAGCGCCGGGCGATCCACACCGTAGACGAAGCCGGAGAGCGGGCCCGCACCGAAGGCGCCGAGCACTGCCACGGCAGCCGAGAGCACCAACCCTGGTGCGAGACAGGTCCGGAGCAGAATCCCTTTCTCCGCGCGCTCATGGTACTCACGAACATACGCCTGATCGAGTCCGAGCGTCGCGAAGAGCAGCAGGAATGACATCGCTTGCTGGAACAGGTTGTACCGCGCCACATCCTCGGCCGCGAAGGTCCACGCGATCAGGGGAACCGTGACGAATCCGACGGCCGCCGTGAACACGGGGCCGATCGCGAAGCCGATGACGTTGCGAATGTTCACGCGCCGACCTCCCGAGCCGACGCGGTCCCCGGAAGCATCGCCCGCCCGACCACCGCGGCGTAGCAATCGCGTATCGCGCGGATGACCGCGTCTTCCCCGAATCGTGCTCGGCAACCTTCTCGGAGCGCCGACGGATCGAAGCGATCCCGGCCCTTGGCGACGCGGACCATCGCCCGCGCCAAGGCCTCGATGTCGCCCACCGGAACCAACTCTCCATCGTCATCGCGGACAATCGACTCAGGACCTCCGCAACGCGTCGCAACCACCGGCTTGCCGAGCGCCAGCGCTTCCGCCACGACGACGCCGAACGTTTCCACGCGGCTGGACAACACGAAGCCGTCGGCCGCGGCGACGCGCTCCCTCACCGCCGCGCGAGACAGCCTGCCCGCAAACGTCACACCGCCGTCGATGCCGAGGCTCTGCGCCAGCTGCCGCAGTCGGGGCTCTTCTTCGCCGTCGCCGACGATGATGAGCGCCATCAGTGGTTCGTCACGTCTCGCGATCGCAAATGCCTGCAGAAGGATGTCCTGGCCCTTCTTGTAGTCCATGAGCGCCACGTTGATGAACGTGAACGCCCCCTGGCGGATCGATCGGAGCGGCGTCGAGAAGAAGGAGGCGTCCACGATGTTCGGCACGGTCACCCAGTCCCCGCTACCGACGTCCAGCGTCCGCACCAGAAGGTCCGCAAGCTGAGGAGAGACCGCGATCCGGCACGACGCGAACTGCGCGATGTCCGACGCGAGGCGCAGCTCGTCCGCCGGAAGCTGACCTCGGGCGAATGCAGTGCTGTGCTCGGTCAGAACATACGGAATTCGAAATCGCGCAGAGAGACGTCGAGCGAGCACACCGGCATCGAGCACGGAGTGCACATGGAGCACATCTGGCACCCCGTGCGCCGACTGATATGCCTCGAACGCCTCCTCGCCAATGCGTGTCCACCGCCGTCGAATGACATCACGGAGCCGCGGCGTCCAATTGACGGCGTGTCGGCGCACGGTGATGACCCCGGCATCGACTTCCGTGGTGAGTCGCGGCGAGAAGAGGGACCCGAGTGACAGCGCGCGAAGCGAATCGAACTGCGGTGTCACCACGCCAACCCGGCATCCACTCCGATGGAGCGCAAGCGCCTGCTCACGGAAGAAACTCCCCCCGATATCCGTTGCATCCTTCGGATACCACGAGGGGAGCAGGACTACATGCATGACAATTCCCGCGCGTCGGGTTTCAACGCGGCGACGGATTGAGCTCCGCCGCGCCGTCGACCGCGCGGATCGGCGACACCAAGATCCAGCAACCAGGAATCACGACACCCATCAGGAGCGCCAGCACGAGGAGCCGCAGTTTGCGCGGCGAGCTCGGTCGGTTCGGGACCACACTCGGCTCCAATACGGTGAACACCGGCGTGTCCTCTCGTTCGTCCACGAGGGCGGCTTCGTACTGCGTTGTGATCCCGCGATAGAGCTCGGATGCTAGCGCGAACTCGCTCTCCAGCCGCTGGCCTTCGATACTCCTCACGGCTGAGTTCAGGCTCTTGTTGCGATCCTGGAACTCCGCCAGCGCCCGTTGCGCGGCGTGGTATCGTGCTTGCGATGCGCGTTGTTGCTCGCCGAGGAATCGAGCCTGTTCAGACGCCTTCTTCGATTCATAGTGGATGATCGCCGTCGTCAGTTGCTCCGCGGTCAGTCGCGCGAGGTCCGCCGCCGCCACGGGATCCGGCATGCGCACCGTGACTGAAATAATGCCGGTACGCTTGTTGAGCACGGTGGTCACACGATCCTTCATCCCATCAAGCGTCAGAACTGCCCCAGCGGACAACTTCCGGATACCAAGACTGTCGAGTACTGCATCCAGCGGCGAACCGGCCTCCGAGGCCGGCGACAGCGCGCTCCGAAGCGCTGCGTACGCCGTCAGCGGAGCCTGCAGCACGTACTTTGAGAAGAGCTCCACGACCGAGGGCCGATGGATCGAGTCGAAATAGGTGATGTAGGAGTGGCGCCCGACGGAGAACTGGATTGGCCGTTCGGCGAGTTCGGCGCGGAACGCCATGGAGCCCGCCACTTCCGGGTACAGGTCAGACGGGACCACCTGCGCGGTCGAGCCGAGCGGAATACTGACGCCAGCGAGTCCCGCGAGTCCACCTAAGCTACCAAGTGCAGAGCGCTCCGAACGATATGGCAAGACCTTCGTGGTGACCTCGTACTCTGGCGTGCTCAGGAAGGCGTAGCCGAGAGCGACCCCGACGCACACCGTCATCCACAGCCCGAACAGCTTCCGTCGTAGCAGGCAGCGGCGAAGAAATCCTCGGCCGGCCGTGGCGATGTCCGCGAGAGTGAACTCGCGCACCGTGGTGTCCTGTACTTGATCAGCCGGCAAGGACGCTCCCCCCATTCACATTCACGATCTCCCCCACCAGATGCCGCGCCCCCGGCGCACACAACGCCACCGCTGCCCACGCCACATCCCCCGCCGTCGCCACCCGCCCGTTCGGGATCCCCCCCTCGATCCGCGCCTTCCCGCCCCCGGCAAACGCGTCCACGCACATCTCGGTATCCACCCACCCGGGCGCCACACAGTTCACCGTGATCCCGCGCCGCGCCAGCTCGATCGCCTGCGACTTCACGAACGAGATCATCGCGCCCTTGCTCGCTCCATAGTCCGCATGATACGCCTCGCCGCGCTGCCCCGCCGTCGAGGAGATGTGCACCATCCGCCCGCCGTCCGACATCGCCCGCGCGGCCGCGCGCGACACGAAGAACATCGCATCGACATTCTCCCGCATGGTCCGGTGCCAGCGCTCGTCGCTCATCTCATGCACTGGGACATCCTCGCTCGGCCAGATGCCGGCGCTGTGGATCAGGATGTCGAGCCCGCCGAACGCCTGCACTGCCGCGGCGACGAGCGAGTCGGCTCCACTCGCCTCGCCGAGATCAGCCGCGTGGGCAAGCACGCGCCCGCCGCGCGCGGCCAGCCGCGCGACCAGCGCCTCAGCGTCCGCCTGCCGTGATCGGTAGCCCACGCAGACGGCCGCCCCGCAGTCCACAAGGAGTTCGGCCGCCGCCGCACCGATGCCCCGGGTGCCACCAGTGACCACCGCGCGCTTGCCGGCGAGCGAGAACGCCGAAGGCAGGCTCACTGCGCCACCTCCGCGTCGATCACGTCGCAGATCGCGTGCTGGATGCTCAGGTGGATCTCCTGCGAGAGATCGGTGATGGGCGTCGGCACCACCAAGGTCAGGTCGGCCAACGCGCGGATCTTGCCCCCGTCCTTCGCGGTCAGCACGATCGTCGCCAGCCCGAGGCGCCGCGCCGCCTCGACCGCCCGGAGGCAGTTCGGCGAGTTGCCACTCGTCGTGTGCGCCATCAAGAGGTCGCCGGGGCGCCCTAGGGCCTCGATCTGCCGGCTGAAGATCTCGTCGAATGAGAAATCGTTCGCCGCGGCCGTGAGCAACGAGGTGTCGGTCGTGAGTGCGAGCGCCCGCAGCGGCCGACGCGTCCGCCGGAAGCGCACCACGTACTCCGTGGCGAGATGCTGGGCGTCCGCCGCACTGCCGCCGTTGCCGCAGAAGAAGAGCGTGCCCCCCCGCCCCACGGTCTCGCGCACCATGGCCGTGGCGCGCCGGATATCGTCGCCCAGACGGTCCGCCGTCGCGGTGGCAAGCTCCGCCAACTCGCGCAGGTGCGCCACCGGATCGTGCGTCATGCCGCCACCCCCGCGATCCGCTCCATGGCCTCGCGCGCACGCGCGCGCAGCGTCGCCGGCTCGTCGGCCGCCGCCTCGAACGCCCACGTCACACAGGCATCGGCGGCCAGGAGGTCCAGGGCGTCGTCCCGCGCCGTCGCGCGATCGCTGCGCAGCACCTGCGCGAGCAACACCTCCCCCGCGCGCAGAAGCGCCTCCGCGTGCGACAG
Source organism: uncultured Gemmatimonadota bacterium (assembly GCA_902825965.1). GTDB lineage: Bacteria > Gemmatimonadota > Gemmatimonadetes > Gemmatimonadales > Gemmatimonadaceae > Pseudogemmatithrix. Next base: position 182,257 of record CADEDA010000006.1, read on the forward strand.
CGCTGCCGAGTCCGGCTGTGATGCCAGCACCTCGCGCACCCGCGCGACCAGCCGCTCGGGCGCCTCGGGCCGGCGGCTGGCGATCCACTCGGCGTGCGTCAGCGGCGTCATGCGAGCCCCGCGAGCGCGGCACGCGCCGCCTCGGCGGCGAGCGTCGGCATCGCCTGCACCTGCGCGCCGCTGACCCCCGCCTGCGCCATGTGGTCCTTGCCGCCCCCGCGGATCCCCGTCTTGGCCGAGAGCGCCTTGATGATGCCGCCGGCGTTCACGCCCTTCGAGCGGAGGTCGTCGGTCACGACGACCACCAAGCCGCCCTTGTCCTCGCCGAAGTCCGCGACGATCGCGCCGATACCACTCCCCAGCTTCTCGCGCACCACGTCGCCGAGCGCCTGCAGGTCCTTCATCGACTCTGCCTTCACGACCTTGGCGAGGACCTTCGCCGCACCCACCGCCTCCGCCCCGGAGAACAGGTCGCCGCCCTGTGCGCCACCACCACGCAGCGCGTCCTCGAGCTTCTTCTCGAGCGCCCGCTTCTCGCCGAGGAGTGCGTCCAGGCGGCGCGCGACCGCATCCGGCGACAGTGCGTTGAGCTTGAGTCGTTCCGCCACGCCCTCGAGCGCCCGTTCGCGCTCGCGCAGGTGCGCGAACGCGCCCCGCCCCGTCACCGCCTCGATGCGCCGCACACCGGCCGCCACGCCACTCTCGGACACGATGCGCAGCAATGCGATCTGCCCGGTGTTCCGCACGTGTGTGCCGCCGCAGAGTTCCACCGAGAGGCCGGGGATCTCCACCACCCGCACCACGTCCCCGTACTTCTCCCCGAACAGGGCCATCGCCCCGCTGGCGATCGCCTCCTTGTACGGCTTCTCGGTGATGGTCACGTCCACGTTCGCCCAGATGCCGTCGTTCACCATCGCCTCGATGCGCTCCAACTGCTCGGCCGCGATCGGCCCGTGGTGCGTGAAGTCGAAGCGCAGGCGGTCGGGCGCGACCAGCGAGCCCGCCTGATGCACGTGTTCGCCGAGCACCGCGCGCAGCGCGGCGTGCAGCAGGTGCGTCCCGGTATGGTTGCGCTCGGTGTCGCGCCGTCGGTCCGCGGGCACGCGGGCCCGCACGCGCTCGAACCGCACCACGCCGCGCGCCGGGCCGATCGCCGCGACGCGGCCGTCGACCTTGCGCACCTCGGTGACGTCAACCGACCAATCCGACCCGAGGATCTCGCCGCGATCGGACACCTGTCCGCCGGACTCCGCATAGAACGGCGACTCGCGCAGCATGACCGCGACCTGGCCGTCCTCCAGGTTCCGCACCGCCGTCACCACCGTGTCCGTCTCGATCGCATCGTAGCCCACGAAGCCGCACTCGATGGCGCCGGCGCCTGCCGACTGCCACGACGAGAGGTCGGCGAGGACGTCGGCCGCAACGGTGATCTTCTTGGCCTTGCGCTCCTCCTGCGACTGCTTGCGCTGCAGGTCGAGGGCCTGTTCGAACCCCGCGATGTCCACGAGATACCCGCGCTCCCGGGCCATCAGCTCCGTGAGGTCGATCGGGAACCCGAAGGTGTCGTACAGCTTGAAGGCATCGTCTCCGGCGATCGTACCGCGCACCGCCGTGGAGCCCTGCGTGGAACCCGCCGGTGCCAGCTGCTCGAAGCGCGACATGCCGCCGTCGATCGTCGCAAGGAACCGCTCCTCCTCGGCCCGCGTCGTGTCGAGGATGTGCTTCCGCCGCGCGCTGAGCTCCGGGAACTGCTCGGCCATCGTGGCGACCACGACGTCGACGACGTGCACGAGTGTCGGCTCCCGGCGACCCAGCAGCCAGGCGTGCCGCACCGCGCGGCGCAGGATCCGGCGCAGCACATAGCCCCGGCCCTCGTTGCTGGGGAAGATGCCATCGGCGAGCAGGAACGCGACCGCCCGCGCATGGTCCGCCAGCACGCGGTACGACACCGAGTCGGCGTTGGCGTACGCGTAGGGTTTCCCCGTGATCTCCGCGACCTTCGCCAGCAGCGGCGCGAAGAGGTCGACGTGGTAGTTGTTCGCGACGCCCTGCATGACGGCGGCGATGCGCTCCAGGCCGGCGCCGGTGTCCACCGAAGGCCGGGGCAGCGGCACCAGCGTGCCGTCCGGCTGCCGGTCGAACTGCATGAACACCAGGTTCCAGATCTCGAGGAACCGGCCCGCCTCGGCACCCTCCACGAAGGCGTCCGTCGGGAACTCCGACCGGCTGCGATCGGTCCACTCGCCGGTCGCGTTGGCGGGGAACGTGTAGTCCGCCGCCATGTGCGCGAGGTCCACGTAGATCTCGGTGCACGGGCCGCAGGGGCCGGTGTCGGCCATCTGCCAGAAGTTGTCGCGCTCGCCGAGCCCGTAGATGCGGGAGTCGGTGATGCCGGTCACCTCACGCCATAGCGCGCGGGCCTCCTCGTCGTCTTTGTAGACCGTCACACGGAGATGCTCCTTGGGGAGCTTCAACTCCTCGGTGACGAACTCCCAGGCGAAACGGATCGCATCGCGCTTGAAGTAGTCGCCGAACGAGAAGTTGCCGAGCATCTCGAAGAACGTGTGGTGCCGCGCGGTATGGCCGACCTGTTCGAGGTCGTTGTGCTTGCCCCCGGCGCGGACACACTTCTGCGAGGTGGTTGCGCGGCGGTTGCCGTCCGGCGGCGGCTCCTGCCCGAGGAAGACCTTCTTGAACTGCACCATCCCCGCGTTGGTGAACAGCAGGGTCGGGTCGTCCCCCGGGATGAGGGGGGAGGAGGGGCGCACGGCGTGCTGTTGACGTGCGAAGTAATCCAGGAAACGGCGGCGGATTTCGGACGCATGCATATCGTTGTAACATAAGGCGTTGGCATTACTTTTCACAACGTGCTGACCGCGCGGTGACCGAAACTCGCGTTGTTGGGTACTGGGGGAATAAGCCCAAGTGCGTGTCAGGGTCACAACGGCGGCGGATGGCCGAGGCGACCTCGGATTTACGTCTGCTGTCGTCTGGTAGTCAGACTTGAGCCGCAGTTCTGTGCCAGTCCTTCCGTGGCAGCCAAGGGACCGCTGCCGAGACCTTCGACCCAATCATGCGGAATCGCTACTACTTCTTGATGGACTTGGTGGGGCTGAGCGTTGCGCCGTTCGTGGCGATGATGCTCAGGTGGGAGGGGGTGGAGTGGCCCGCAGGATACCTCGAGGCGACGCTGTGGTACGCCGGCGTCACGCTCCCCTTCCGCCTCGGGATCTCGTGGTTCACGGGACTCTACAACTGCATCTGGCGCTTCGCGAGCATCATCGAGCTCGAGAAGATTCTCATCGCCGGGGCACTCATCGCCGGAGTGAACGTCGCCATCGGGTTCGCGGTGGGCACGTCCTTCCTCGGCCAGCGTATCCCGCTGGGCGCGCTGGCCTTGGATGCGATGCTCTCCGTGGCGGTCCTCGCCGGCCCGCGACTGGCATCGCGCGTGATGCAACTGCGCCGCCGCCGCGAGGGTGAGGCGGTCCGCACGATCGTCGTGGGTGCCGGCTCCGCCGCGCAGGTGGTCGCGCGCGAGGCGCTGGCCAGCGAGCGGGCGCACTTCGAGATCGTGGGCTTCGTGGACGACGACCACAAGAAGTACGGACAGATGCTCCACGGCATCCGTGTCGTCGGCCGCGTGGACGAGCTTCCGCGTCTCATCCGGAGCCTCGGGGCCAAGGAAGTCATCATCGCGATGCCCTCCGCCCGTGGCACCGAGATCCGTCGCGTCGTGGAACTCGCCTCGCAGGCCGGCGCCCGGACGCGGACGATCCCGAGCATCACCGACATCGTGTCCGGCCGGATCGAGGTGAGCGCGCTTCGTCCAGTGGAGATCCAGGACCTCCTCCGTCGCGCACCGATCAGCACGGACATCACCAAGGTCAGCTCCCTCGCGAAGGACCGGACCGTGCTGGTCACGGGCGCGGGAGGCAGCATCGGGTCGGAGCTCTGCCGGCAGATCGCCGCGCTGGAGCCCAAGCTGCTCGTGCTGCTCGATCACTCCGAGAACCAGATCTTCGAGATCGAGGGAGAGCTGCGTCGACGCTTCCCGGCCCTCAAGCTGGCACCGGTGATCGCCGACGTGCGGGACGAGTCGCGCATCCGCCGGACCTTCGAGCGGTTCCAGCCCTTCGCCGTCTTCCATGCGGCCGCCCACAAGCACGTGCCGCTCATGGAAGAGAACGTCGTGGAGTCGGTCACCAACAACGTGCTCGGCACGCGCAACGTCGTCGAGGCTGCCGTCGACACGGGCGTCACGCACTTCGTGCTGATCTCGACCGACAAGGCCGTGCGGCCGACCTCCATCATGGGGGCCACCAAGCGGCTCGCGGAGGCGCTCGTCCGCGCGGCCGCCGCGCGTGCGCAGCGGCACTTCGTCGTCGTGCGGTTCGGCAACGTGCTCGGTTCGCGGGGATCCGTGGTGCCGACCTTCATGGCACAGATCGAGCGCGGGGGCCCGGTCACGGTCACGCACCCCGACATGCGTCGCTACTTCATGACCATCCCGGAGGCGGTGCAGCTCGTGCTGCAGGCGGGTGCGCAGGGACAGGGTGGCGAGCTGTTCGTGCTCGACATGGGCGAACCGGTCAAGATCGCCGACCTCGCCCGCGATCTCATCCGCCTCTCCGGCCTCGAGGAGGGGACGGACATCGAGATCCGCTACACCGGCATGCGTCCCGGCGAGAAGCTGTACGAGGAGGTCCTGTTCGGCGACGAGGATGTGCGGAGCACCGAACACGCCAAGGTGCTGCGCGTGCTCGCCGAGGACCCGGACACGGCCATGGTCAGCAAGATCGACGAACTGCTCCGCGCCGTGGCCCTGCAGCTGCTGGACGACGCGACGCTCCGGGACAGCGTCACCGGCATGGTGCCCGACTTCATCTTCCCCGAGAAGCGTAACGACGTCCTGCCGCTCACCAAACGCGTCTCGGGCGAGTTCCGGCGCGCGTGAGCGCGCTCACCGGCGTCGCGGAGGCAGACCCACCGCGATTCCGGTGCGATACGGCAGGATCTCCCCGCTGATGTTCCAGAGTCTCGCGCCGTCGTAGCGGCGGCCCGTGGCGCGGTCGTAGCCCTTGTACAACGACTGCACGGTGCCGCCGCCGAGGAAAGCGTCGACGGTCCATCCCTTCGGCGTGCGCCACACGTGGCCCACGCTCCCGCCGAGCATGAAGCCGGCACCCTCCTGGAACAGCGTGGAGTCACGGTAAGCGGGCCGCTGCATGCGGAAGACCGTTCCGCCCACGTGCAGGGCCGAGTACCACCCCTCGGCCTGCGCGCGCCGATAATAACGCCATTCGGCGGTGCCGATGATGAAGGTGAACGGCGCATGATCGATCGAGCGCCACGGCGACAGCATCACGTCCCACTGGAACGTGCGTCCCGCACGCGCCCGGTCGCGTTCGAAGCCCACGCTCGGGATTCCCGCGAGCGTGGTTGCCCCGATCTTGACCCGCGACCCTCCCTCGACGCTCTGTCCTTCCGTCGCCCCGGCCAGCAGCGGGAGCCCCAAGGCGGCCATGCCGGCCAGTCGACCGAGGCGACTCATGCCGGACATCTCACGCCTCGGCCGCGAGTGCCCGGCGTGCGGCACGTGACGCGTCGCCCGCCCCGAACCCCCGGCGGACCAGCCACGCGGTCAGCCGTCGGGAGGCAACGGCCGGTTCGAGCCCACGGAGCGACCGGGCCCTCCGGGCCGCCGCCACGTCGAGCGATGTGACGTCCGCCTCAAGGGCGTCCTCGCCACGCGAAGCCATCACGCGATCGACGAGCGAACCCGAGACCCCGCGACGCCGAAGTTCCGCGACGATGCGCCGCGGTCCGTAGCCGCGCGTCTTGGCCGGCCCGGAGACGAACGCGCGTGCGAACGCCTCGTCGTCGAGGAGGCCGAGTCCCGCCAGACGGTCGCAGGCCCAGGCGATGTCGGCGGCGTCATGATCGCGTTGCGAGAGCCAGCGTTCAAGGTCCCGCCGGGGCCGCCCCTTCCTGGCGAGTGCCGCGGCGGCGGCGTCGTAACAGGCCGTCGCGCGGCTCGCCGCAACGAGCCGCTGCACCACCTCAGCCGTGACGTCTGCACCCACGCGCAGCCGCAACTCGGCGATCGTCTCCACCGACACCGGCGCCAGTCTCACATCGCCGATCGTGACCGCATAGCGGCCGGGTCGCCGCGGCAGGTCGGCGATGACGCGGACCGGGCCGGGAGGGGGCGGAGCCGCGAGGGCCTCCATGGGACGCCCGGGGCGATGGGAACGTGGTTGCATACCGGAGGTCGGAAACGACGCCGGGGGTGGACCAGAGTGGAACGGCGGGGATTCCGGGCCCCGACGACTCACCGCAGATCGCACCCCCGACTTAGGGCCGATGTGAGAGGGAAGCTGGGAGAGCGGAGAGCTCACGTCCCGGACGCCCGACTCACGTTGTCATCCTGCACACCGCATTGGTCTGCGGTCGACTGCTACTCCTCGGTGTCCTCGGCGACGACCGGCTTGTTCACGCCGAGTACCCCCTTCACCTTCTCCTCGATCTCCGCCATGACCGCCGGGTTGTCCTTGAGGAACAGCTTGGCGTTCTCGCGGCCCTGACCGATGCGCTGCGTGCCGTAGCTGTACCAGGCCCCCGACTTCTCGATGATCCCCGACTCCGCCCCGATGTCGACGAGGAGCGAGGTATGCGAGATGCCTTCCGCGTACATGATGTCGAACTCGGCCTGCTTGAACGGCGGCGCGACCTTGTTCTTCACCACCTTCACCCGGACGTGCGACCCGATCACGTCCTCCTTTTCCTTCACCGGGCCGATGCGGCGGATGTCGAGCCGCAGCGACGCGTAGAACTTGAGTGCCTTGCCGCCGGTGGTCGTCTCGGGGTTGCCGAACATCACCCCGATCTTCTCACGCAGCTGGTTGATGAACACCACCGAACAGTTCGAGCGGGCGATGGCACCAGTCAGCTTGCGGAGCGCCTGGCTCATCAGACGGGCCTGCAGACCCACGTGCGAGTCGCCCATCTCCCCCTCGATCTCGGCCTTCGGCACCAGCGCCGCGACCGAGTCCACCACGATCACATCCACCGCACCGCTGCGGACCAGGATCTCGCAGATCTCGAGGGCCTGCTCCCCGGT
>CADEDA010000006.1:189479-203463 GCA_902825965.1 uncultured Gemmatimonadota bacterium
CCACCGCACCGCTGCGGACCAGGATCTCGCAGATCTCGAGGGCCTGCTCCCCGGTGTCCGGCTGCGAAACGAGCAACTTCTCGACGTCCACGCCAAGCTTCGCGGCGTAGTCCGTGTCCAGCGCATGTTCGGCGTCGATGAAGGCCGCCGTCCCGCCCTGCCGCTGTGCGTTCGCCACGACGTGCAAGCAGACCGTCGTCTTGCCGCTGCTCTCGGGGCCGTAGATCTCGGTGATGCGCCCCTTCGGGATCCCGCCGATGCCGATCGCCGCGTCGAGGTTGATCGCGCCGGTCGGAATCGCATCGATCTTCACCCGCATGCCTTCGGCGCCGAGCTTCATGATGGCGCCCTTGCCGAACGACTTCTCGATCTGCGATACAGCCAGGCCCAGCGCCTTCGTACGATCCGCTTGCTGTGCAGCCGTGGTGGCCATCTCTGCCTCAGTAGGTCCTGCCTGTATCGCCGGCGAGGCCGGCTCGTGGAGGGAATCTAGCCCCAGAGAGGGTGGGGGCCATCCCGAACGAACAACGAAAATCCGTGCTGCTTGCTGACACCGAACAAACTACGAACCAGCGACCAAGATGCAAGGTGCGGAGGGCATGTCGAAGGCTGGATTCACCCGCCGGCGGCGACATCACGAATCAGACTTTTCGACAATCAAGGTAACACGTTTTACTGCAACATCTTGACTTGTGAATAGCGTGTTGATTGCGCGTGTACTCCGAGTGAACAAGTGGGAGTTATCCACATCCCGTCCACGGCCGCGAGGCACCTTTTCCACGCGATCAAGACACCCGAAACGCATCCTCGACGTGCTTGATGAGGACTCGGTCCTGCGCCATGAGCACCCCAACGACGTCAAATCGGTACGACTCATCGGCTCGGCCGTGACGATCGATCCACACGCGGGCACTGCGCGCGAGCTCGCGTTGTTTCTGGTGATGCACGGACTCGACCGGATCGCCGAACTGCGCGCCGCTCCGCGCCTTCACCTCGACGAACGCGACGATCGAGTCACGCCGCACCACCAGGTCGATATCGCGGTGCCCGTTGCGGAACCGTCGATACACGACGCGCCAGCCTTTGCGCGTGAGCCAGCGCTCCGCGATTCGCTCGCCCAGTGCGCCGAGTTGCTGATTGTGTTGGGTCACGCGCACAGGGTACGCAGCGGCAGTGCGCCGGCGGGACTGATGCATTGCGGTGCGGCGCATTTCGCCGCTCCGCCGCCCGCGTCCCGCCCTCCGACCTCCCCCACGCAACCATTCCCGTCCTGCACTTGTCCTATACCTCGAACCCTAGGTATAGGACCCCCATGCCCCGCCACGACCGACTCCGCGGCACCATCGAGATGCTCATCCTCTCCACCCTCGCCTGGGGCCCGCGACATGGCTACGCGATCGCCCGCTGGCTCGAGGAGAAATCCCAGGACGGGTTCCGCGCGGAGGAAGGCACCCTCTACCCCGCCCTGCACCGCATGGAACAGCGGAAGCTCATCCAGAGCGACTGGCGGGTCTCCGAGCTCGGTCGGCCGGCCAAGTTCTACCAGCTGACCGCCGCCGGTCGCCGCGAGCTGCGGCGCGAGACCGCGGAGTGGCGCGCTTTCGCGGCCTCGGTGGCACTCGTGCTGGAGGCCGCGCCGTGAGGCAACCGCGCGAGGGCGACATCGAACGCGAGATCCTGCCGCGGGCGGTCGACGACAAGGTGGACGCCGAGCTGGCGTTCCACCTCGAGATGCGGACACGAGAGCTCGTCGCGCGCGGCGTGCCGGAGGCCGAGGCACGCGAGCGCGCGCTCGCTGGGTTCGGGGATTTCGGCGGCGTGCGCGCGGAACTCGCACGGATCGGTCAGGCCTCGGAGGGTGCCGCACGCCGCACCCGCATCATCGCGGAAGCCGTGCAGGACGCCCGCTTCGCGTGGCGGATGGTCACGCGCCGTCGCGCCGCGACCCTCCTCATGGTCGCCGTGCTGGCGCTCGGCATCGGGGCGACGACGGCGATCTTCAGCGTGGTGGACGCCGTGCTGCTGCGGCCGCTGCCGTTCCCCGAGCCGGATCGTGTGGCCGCGGTCTGGATCGGTCAGCCTTCGCTTGCCGACGACCCGGTGCTCCGTGGGTACGCCGAGGCCACGCCGGTGGGCTTCGCGGAGTATCAGGCGATCCGCAGCGCCACGACCAGCTTCGCCCAGATCGGACTCTGGGGCATGGGTTCGCAGACACTGGTCACGGAAGACGGCGCGGAGCCGGTGCCGGTGGGGGTCGCGACGCAATCGACGTTCGAGCTGCTGCGCGTGGCGCCGGTGCTCGGCCGGACGTTCACGCTCGGGGAGGACGCGCTGGGTGGTCCGGACGTCGCGGTCCTCAGCTGGGAGACTTGGCGCGGGCGATTCGGTGGCGACACCGCCATCCTCGGGCGCCGGATCGTGCTGGGTGGCGCACCGTACACGGTGATCGGCGTGATGCCGCCGCGGTTCCGGCTCGACCGCACGGTGGATCCGCCGTTCCTCTGGCTGCCGGCCCTTCGCGATTCGTCGGACCTCCCGGAGCGCCGGAACCGCAACTATCGCGCGTTGGCCCGCCTGAGCGGCGGATCGTCGTTCGCCGGTGCGGCGTTGCAGGCGACGCCCGCGCTGCGCGCCGTGAGCGGCGACACCTCCCTCGTCGCGCGCGTCGCGCGGTGGCAGGAGGACGAGGGACGCCAGGCGAGCGGTCCCGTGCTCATCCTGCTGGGCGCGGCCAGCCTCCTGCTCCTCATCGCCTGCGTCAACGTGGCGCTGCTGCAGCTCGGGGAGGTGAGTGCACGCCGCAACGAGATCAGCGTGCGGGTCGCATTGGGCGCCGGCCAGGGGCGCCTCGTCCGTCAGCTGCTCGGCGAGAGTCTGGTGCTCGCACTGGTCTCGTCGGTCACCGGTGCGCTGCTCGCCTGGGCCATGCTCCGTGGCCTGGTCGCGCTCGCCCCGGAACGCCTGCCCGGCCTCGACGGCGTGCAGATCGACGGCCGCGTGCTCGGTTTTGCGCTGCTGCTCGCCGTGGTCACGGGTCTGCTGTTCGGCATCGTGCCCGCGTGGCTGGTCGGGCGCAGCGGCCCCAGCAGCGTCGTCCGGAGTGGTGGCGGACAGAGTGCGCGCGGCGCGATGCTGGTGCAGCGGTCGCTGCTCGCCGCCCAGATCGCGATGTCGATGGTGCTGCTCGTCATGAGCGTGCTGTTGGGACGCAGCCTCGCCAGGCTCACCGCGGTGGACCCCGGATTCCGCCCGGAGTCGCTGACGGCGCTCCGCATCACGATGCCATGGCGCTACCCGGACGAGCAGGTGCGGGCGCTCGTGGAGGCCACCCGGTCGCGGCTCGCCGGCCTGCCCGGCGTGCTCTCCGTCTCCGTGAGCAGCGCACCACCCTTCGGCGTCTCGAGCAGCAGCTCTCCCGTCGCGCTCGATCCCGCCATCGCGGGGGACCGGAGTGCGCAGCATACGCTCCAGCATTCCGTGTCCAGCGACTACTTCGCGGCGATGGGCATCCGCGTGGTGGCGGGGCGCGGCTTCGAGGCGGACGACCGCTTCGGTGGCGAACCCGTGGCCGTCGTGACCGAGGCCATGGTCCGGCGCGACTTCGGGACGACGCCGCCGCTCGGACAGCGGGTACGGCACCAAGGCGTGTGGCGCACGGTGGTCGGCGTCGTCGCCGACGTGCGCGGGCGCTCGCTCGCGACCACGGATGGTGCCGGCATCTTCATCCCGTTCGACCAACACCCGAACTCCGGCCCCAGCTTCCTGGTCCGTGGGTCGACGGCGGCGCTGGACGCGGCCGCGCTGCGGACGATGCTCCGCGAGCTCGACCCGCAGTTGGTGCTCCGCAGCGTCACGCCGCTCCAGGAGGCCATCGCGCGCTCGTACGGCCTGCAGCGCTACCGCACGGTGCTGTTCACGGCCTTCGGCGTGCTGGCGACGCTGCTGGCCGCCGTGGGACTGTACGGTGTGAGTGCACGGGCCGCCGCGCGTCGGTTGCGCGAAGTGGGGATCCGCATGGCCGTCGGCGGCACCGCCGGGAGCGTGGTGCGGCTGCTCGTGGGTGACGCCATGCGAGGCGTCGCCATCGGCCTCGTCCTCGGGATCCCGGCCTCCCTGCTGACGGCCCGGGCACTCCAGGAGTACCTGTTCGAGGTCTCGCCCGGCGATCCGTGGGCGTACGTGGTGGTCGCCGGGCTGCTCACGACCGCGACGTTGGCGGCGAGCGCGTGGCCGGCCTGGGCGGCCACGCGCCGGGACCCGACGGCGGTGTTGCGCGCGGAGTAGGGCTACGCCGCCGCGGTCCGCTCGCCGGCGATGCGGTCGAGGTCCTCGAGGCCGATCAGCACGTCGCGCGGCTTGGAGCCGTCCGGCGGGCCCAGCACACCCGCCAGGTGCAGCTGATCGATGATCCGCGCGGCACGGCCGTAACCGATCTTGAGTCGGCGCTGCAGGAGCGAAGTGGAACCGCCCTGGTGCTGCACGCAGACCTCGGCCGCCTCGCGGAACAGCTTGTCGCGATCGCCCTGGGCCTCGGCCGGGTCCTCGCCGCCGCCGGCTTCGAGTGCCTCGCGCGCACGGACGGTCTCGAGGATGTCCGCCTCGGCGGCCTGCTCCTCGATCGCGATCAGTCCCTGCGCTTCCATCGCCTTCCGCCGCGCCTCCTTCTGCTCCGTGTACCAGGTCATGAGGCGCTCCGTGTCATCGTTCGACAGGAAGGCGCCCTGGAGCCGGCTCGGCTCGCTCTTGCCCGGCGGGATGAAGAGCATGTCGCCGTTGCCGAGCAGGCTCTCGGCACCCATCCCGTCGATGATCGTGCGGCTGTCGATCTGGCTCGCGACCCGGAACGCGATGCGGCTCGGGAAGTTCGCCTTGATCAGGCCGGTGATGACGTTCACGCTGGGCCGCTGCGTCGCGAGGATCAGGTGGATGCCGATCGCACGCGCCTTCTGGGCGAGCATCGCGAGCGGCGTCTCGACCTCGGCGGCCACCGTCATCATGAGGTCGGCGAGTTCGTCGATGACCACCACGATGTACGGCAGGATGCCGCCGGTGTACTCGCGGTTCTCGAACCCGACGTTGGGATCCTTGGGCTTCTTGAGGGCGGCACCCGCCCGCACCTTCGCGTTGAAATCCTGGATGTTGCGTGCGCCGTTCTCGGCGAGGAGCGCATAGCGCTCCTGCATCTCGAGCACGGCCCACTTGAGCACCGCAGCAGCGTCGCGATTGTCGGTCACCACCTTGTGCCGGAGGTGCGGCAGCACGTTGTACACGCTGAGCTCGACCATCTTGGGGTCGACCATGAGGAAACGCAGCGTCTTGGGCGTGTGCCGGAAGATCAGCGAGGTGATGATGGTGTTCACGCAGACGGACTTGCCGGACCCCGTCGCACCGGCGATGAGCAGGTGCGGCATCTTCGCCAGGTCGGCGATCACGGCGCTGCCCTCGAGGTCCTTGCCGAGCGCGATCGGCAGGGCCATCGGCTTGTTCTGATAGTCGGCGCTCTCGAGCATCTCGCGGAAGGCGACCATCTCCGGCGACGGATTGGGCACCTCGACGCCCACGGCGCCCTTGCCGGGGATGGGCGCGACGACGCGGATCGACGGTGCCCGCATGGCGAGGGCGAGGTCGTTGGCGAGGTTCGCGAACTGCCGGACCTTCACACCGGGCGCCGGTTCGATCTCGTACTGCGTGACCGTCGGGCCGCTGGTGCGGCCGGTGAGCACGCCGTCCACCTTGAACGTGCGCAGCGACTCGATGAGCTTGGCGCCCATGGCGTCGAGCTGCGCCTTGCCGGCCTCGACGTTCCGCTCGGGAGCACGCGTGAGCAGCGCCGGACTCGGCAGCTCCTCGGAGTTCGTGATGACCACCGGCGCGACGTGTCCGACGATCTCCACCGGCTCGCCGGTGGGCTTGCGCGTGCGTTTGGCCCGCACCGGCTTGCGGTTGTTGGGGTCCTCGATGAGTTCATCCAGCGCCGCATCTATCTCGGCGTCCGAATCGACGGCCGCGACCATCGGCTGCGTCGGCGGCGGTGTGGTGTCCGACGTGGCGAGCCCCATCAGCGAGAGATCGACGGCCGGCATCTCCTTGGCATCCGGCTCGAGCGACTCCGCCTTGGTGAGGGCGTCCCGCGCGGCCTGCTGGGCGGCGGTCCGGTGACCGACGGCCACGAGCGCGCGCAGCGGATTCCAGCCGAGCGTGACGGCCGTGAGGATGGACAGCGCGAGCACGATGGCGAACCACGCGCCGCCGCGCCCGAACGTCTCGGCGAGATAGTAGCCGGCGAACGAACCCCAGAGCCCCGCGAGCGGGTCACCCGTGCCGGCCGGCACGGCGCCGAGCCGCGCGAGTCCGGTCGCGATGGGCACCAGCACCACGAGGCCGAGCGGGAAGAGGTCGAAGTGTTGGCGCGCGGACTGCTCCAGTCGGCCGAGCGCACGGAGCGCACGGACGGCGGGGATGAGCGGTACCAGCACGGCGGCCACGGCACCGACCAGTCCGAGGATCCCCCACCGCAGGCAGCCGCCGACCGGGCCGAACGCACCGCCCGCCGCGCTGCAGGATTCGAACGCCTCGGGCGCGCGGCCGAAGACCAGGGCGCCGGCCAGGAACGCCGCGCCCACCAGCAGCACGATGCCGACGATCTCGTTCCGGAGCGTGCTTTCGGGTCGCGAAGCCGCGTTGGCGGCGATGATGTCCTCGACGTCGGTCACCGTCGCCGTGGCGGCGCTGCGCCGCGTGGGCCGGCTCACCACATCGTCAGTGCTGATGGCCGGCACCCCGATCGCGTCCGAGACCGAGCGCCGCACGCGGGTGCGGCGCGGCTGCGGGGCCAGGGGCGAATCGAGGAGGAGCGGGTCTTCCTGAGGGAGTTTCCGCGGCATCGGTCTCGGGGCTGCAGTTGGATACTTCCGAGACGATCCGGCCCCCCCCGGAGAAACGCCGACAGGTGCACCGACTACCGGCGGCCGAACACGTAACTCACGCTCGCGACGACCGCGCCGAACTCCTGCTCCGCCCGGCGGACGTTGAAGCGCTCGAACCGGTAGCCGACCGCGGCACCCACGGGATGCGTGCGGGCGGTCCAGCGCACCTCGGTCTGGAGATCGAATCCGGTACCGCGCGTGGCCTCGTCACCGAGCGGCAGATACACGCTGCCGCGGGCGCCGAGCGAGACGGGCGTCGAGCCGAGCGGCGTCGAGCCACGGACCCCGACGGCGAGGACGGAGACGAGGCGGTCGAGGTCGACGTTCGTCGCCTCGTTAAGGGCCGGGCGGCGGCTGACGGCGATCTCCGCCGCGAGCGGGTCGCCGCCGTACACTCCGCGCAGCGTGAGCAGGGAGTACTTGCCGGTGTTGGGCGCCGCGGACTGCGCGCCGACGAACGCGAACTCCGCGCCGAACGGCGAGTTGCGCAGGCGCACGGTCGCCTCGATGCCGCTGGCGGTTTCATCGAGGGCGGTCGGGAACGCGCCGTCGACGTTGGAGAGCAGGCGGAAGGTCTGCAGCAGGAGGCCGATGCGACCCTCGAACCGACCGGGTGCCGCGTCCTGTGCCGCCGCCGGCGTGAGCGCCGGAGTGGCCGCAAGGACGGCGACCGACGCGAGGAGCAGCCACCGCTGCGCCCTCACGGGACTTCCTCGCTGATGCGGATCGTGACGCGATAGGTCGCGAGCCGCCGACCGTTCTCGCTGAGCGTCACGGCGACCCGGTCAGCATGCGCACGCCGCCGCTCGGCGTTCGCCTGCACCGCCGCCGGCACGGGCCGCCCTTTCTCGAGGGCAGCGGCGACGATGCCGCCAAGGACGATGGCGCCGCCGAGTTCACCGGCACGCTTGTCGGGGTCGTAGAAGCGAGCGAGCAATCCCCCGCCCCGCGGCGCGGTGGCGATGGCGGAGGTCAGCACGCCGAACGCGAGGCCTTTGGCCGCCGTCAGCACCCGCCTCGGCTTCTCGAACTCCGCCTGCAGGGCCGTCGAGTCGAAGTCCGGCGGTGTCGCGAGTTCGAGCGCGGTTGCCGTCGCCGTGAGGCGTCGGCTGGCGACGACCGAGTCGCGTCCGTTGATGTCGAAACCGGTGACGCGGAGGTCGTACTCGCCGGTGGCGATCCACGCCGCCACGCCGTCGTGCGAGCGCACGCGCAGCACGCCGCGCTCGGTGACGAGCGCCGAGTCGTGCGCGAAGGTCCGGCCGCTCACGCGGTGCACGGTCGTCAGCCGCAGGCGTGCCGGACGACTGACGACCACGGCGATGTCCGCCGTGGGGGACGCGCCCGCGAGTTGTGCGCTCGGAGGGGCGTCGATGCCGACGGCGAAGGTCCGGCGGCGCGCCACGCGGAGCAGCGAGTCGAGCCCGTCCCACTTCAGTTCGGGCTCGAACTCCGCGTCGGGTCTGATGCGGACGAGCGCCTGCAACTGGCGCAAGGCGGAATCGGGGCGCTGGAACTCGGGCTCCTCGGGGAAGAAGGCGAGCGCGAAGACCTGGCGGTAGCGCGCCGCTTGGGCCAGCCGCATGCGCGCGACGTCCGGCTCGAGGTCGCGCGCGAGCCGGATGGCCTCCACGTACCGCAGGTCGTTCACGGCACGGGTGATCGCCGCGATGGCGTCGTCCACCGGGGAACGTTGTTGCGCGGGCATGGCGCGGGCGCCCAGCAGCACACTGAGCCACGCGACGGCGACGCGCGCTGCGGCGCGTCGTGCGAGGGAACTCAGTTGCATCGCGGGGCCCGGTTGCCGATGACGAGTGTGTCGCGGGGGGCGAGCGTGACGGTGGTATCCCAGCTGGCACAGCCGTCGGCGCGCAGCGAGAGCCGGACCTCGCCCGAGCGCACGGGAATGAACCGTGCGCCCTTGCCGCCGATGGTCGCCGCGAACTGATCGTTCACGTACAGGCCGGCGAGCGGAATGCGGCTGCCGATCCTGACCAGCGCGACCGGCACCTCGATGGGCTCCCTGCCCTGTGCGCGTCGCTGCTCGTTCCGCTGGTCGAGCCGATCGAGGAGCTTGTTGGCGGCTGCCCCGTTGAGCGGCCGCCGGTCGCGGATGCCCGGCGCCTTGCCCTGGCTGCGAGGCCCCCCGCTGGCCGCGGGCTCGGCGCCCGAGTCCGCTGCGGCGGCGGCCACCGGCGTCGGAGCGGGTCGAGGGGGCGTCGCGGGCGACGGCGTCGCCTCCGTCTGCACCGGGGTCGACCCGGCGCCCGAGGCGCGAGTGGAGTCCACGAATGAGGAGACGACCGGCGCGCGGGGCACGGCTGCGGAATCCGCGACGGCCGCTGCGGGCACGCCCGAGCGCTCGACACCGCTCCGTGGCCAGAGCGCGAGGGCCGTCACCGACGCCGCCGCCACGCCGAGCAGCGCCACGGCGATCACAGCGCGCGAGCGCGCCGGCGTCGAGGCCGCCGGCATCGGCTCGCGGGGCGTGAGGTTGGGCGACGTCATCGGTCGCGTGTCTGCGGCGAGCGCGGCGCTGTGCACCGTCGGGTGGAATGAAGGCACCGGACTCGTCGGCACGCTCACCTGCGGCTTCTCGCGTGCACCGGCTTCGGCGAAGCGCACGATCTGCGACTTGGTCTCGAACTCGGTGGTGGCGGAGACGGCACCGAACGCCGCGACGGCCTCCGCGACGCTGGCAAACCGCTGTGTTGGGTCCTTGGCGAGCATGCGACGAACGCAGTCCTCGACCGCGGCGGGGATCGCGCCCGGCGTCTGCATCGGCGGCACGGGCTCGAAGAGGTGCCCCTTCATCACCTCGCCGATGGAGGGTCCGGCATACGGCGTGCTGCCCGTGAGCAACTCGTAGGCGACGACCCCGAGGGCGTATTGGTCGGCGGCCCCCGCAACCGGATGCCCATTGAACTGCTCCGGGCTCATGTAGTGCGGCGTCCCGATGATGACGCCCGAGTGCGTGAGGCCGGCGCCGTCCACCTGCTTGGCGATGCCGAAATCGGTGACGTAGACCCATCCCTCGCGGTCGAGCATCACGTTCGCCGGCTTCACATCCCGGTGCACCACGCCGCGCTGATGGGCGTAGTGCAGGGCGTGGCCCATGTACCCGATGATCGCCTGCGCGAAGGCGAGCGACTGTGCGCCTTCGCGCCGGAGCACGGCGTCGAGCGAACTGCCCTCGATGTACTTCATGACGTAGTACGCGAGGCCGGGCTCCTCGCCGATCGCGTGGATCGGCACGATGTGCGGGTGGCTGAGCCCCGCGGCCACCCGCGCCTCGCGCCGGAACCGCTCGATCGCGCCCGGCGACGCCATCAGCGCGGGCGACATCACTTTGATCGCCACCTTCCGGTCGAGAGCGAGGTCGAGGGCCAGGAACACCGACGCCATGCCACCGGACCCGAGTTCGGCGTACACGTCGTACCGGCCGATGGTCGCGCGGCGCAGGCGGTCGAGCAGCGACTCGGTGAGTTGGAGATCGGGCGACGTCAGGAGCGGCTCAGTGCTGGTGGGGTCGGACGCGCGCGGACGGCGTCGGCGGTACGGATCGTACACCGATCACGGGTGAAGGATCGCGATTCCGCGACCCGTCACCAACACCGAAGCTGTCCGTTTTGCTCCCGAACGGCGAGTGGAACCCGGTCGATGCCACCGCACCAATCGACATCGGCACCGAAGCCCTGGGCCCGCAGCGTCGCCGCGTGCGCTGCGTCACAAACGGCGCGCGCCGCATCCGCACCGGCGGCGTGCCAACGCCGCCGCACCTGCGCGGTGGCCTCGTCGTCGGGCGCCCGCTCCGCCCCGACGACCCTCGCGTCCCGCGCCAGCAGCGCCTCCGCGAAGGCCCCGGCGCAGAGGCTGTCCTCGGCGGTCTCGCGACCCTCCTGCCCCGCGCACAGCAGGGTCACGCCCGGGGTCGCGCCACCCGCGGCCGCGGCTGCGAGTTCGCGTCGGATGGCGTCGACCGTCGCGCCCAGATTGACGAAGGCCCCCACGAATCGGACGCGCGCCGCCACAGCGGCCCGCAGTGCCTGCGTGCCGTTGGTGGTGGTGGTGAGCACCACGCGCCCACGCACGCGCACGGCGTCGTACTCGAGCGGCGAGTTCCCCACGTCGAAGCCCGGGAGTGGCAGGTTGCCGCGTTCGCCACCCGACACGGTGGTGCCGCCGGGCAATGCTGCCGAGCGGGCGCGGACCTCCTCCGGCGTGGCGTAGGCCTCCACCGCCTCCGCTCCGTTGGCCAGCGCCGTGATCACCACCGACGACCAGCGCAACACGTCGATCACGACGACAACGTCCCCCGCGAGCGCACCCGGGGGGACGTCTTGCCAGCGCAGGAACGTGCGGAGCGCCACGGGACGCGACAGCCGGTTACCCCTTCTTGGCCGCCGCGACCTCGAACAGGTCCGCGCCTTCCTTCTCGAGGAACTTGGTGTGGACGTCACCCGCCTTGAAGCGCGGGTGGTTCATCAGCGTGCCCAGGAACGGGATGGTCGTCGTCACGCCCTGGATGATGAAGGTGTCGAGCGCGAGCCGCATCTTCGCCAGCGCCTCGTCCCGGTCGCGGCCGTGCACGATGAGCTTGGCGATCATGGAGTCGTAGAACGGCGGCACCGTGTAGCCCGCGTATGCGTGCGTGTCCACGCGGACCCCATTGCCGCCCGGCATGTGGAAGACCTCGACCCGGCCGGGACTCGGCTGGAAGTTGCGCGCCGGGTCCTCCGCATTCACCCGGCACTCGATCACATGCCCGCGAAGCTCTGGCGTCTTGGTCACCGAGAGCGGCAACCCTGCCGCGACCCGGATCTGCTCCTTCACGAGATCCACACCGGTGAGCATCTCGGTGACCGGATGCTCCACCTGGATGCGGGTGTTCATCTCCATGAAGTAGAACGAGCCGTCCTCATCGAGCAGCATCTCGATGGTGCCGGCGCCGACGTAGTCGATGGCCTTGGCACCCTTCACGGCCGCCGCGCCCATACGCTCGCGCAGGTCGGGCGTCATCACCGGGCACGGGGCTTCCTCGACCAGCTTCTGGTGGCGGCGCTGCACGGAGCAGTCACGCTCGCCCAGGTGGATGACGTTCCCGTGCGTGTCGCCGAGGATCTGGAACTCCACGTGGCGCGGCCGCTCGAGGTACTTCTCGACGTACACCGACCCGTTGCCGAAGGCGGAGAGCGCCTCGGAGCGGGCGAGCTGGAACGAGCGGGCGAAGTCGTCCGCATCGCGTGCGACGCGCATGCCCTTGCCGCCACCGCCCGCGGCCGCCTTGATGATCACCGGGAAGCCCATCTTCTCGGCGTACGCGAGCGCCTCGTCCACGTCCTCCACCGGTCCGGGCGTGCCCGGCACGACAGGCACCTCGTTGGCGATCATCGCCGCGCGGGCGGCCGCCTTGTCGCCCATCGTGCGGATCTGGTGCGGCGTGGGCCCGATGAACGTGATGCCGCTGGCCGCGCAGGTCTCCGCGAACTCCGCGTTCTCGGCGAGGAAGCCGTAGCCCGGGTGGATGGCGTCCGCCCCGGTGATCTCCGCTGCCGCGATGAGGCGCGGGATGCGCAGGTAGGAGTCACGCGCCGGTGCCGGGCCGATGCAGACATCGTCGTCGGCGAAGCGCACGTGCAGGGACTCGCGGTCCGCCTCCGAGTAGACGGCGACGGTCTCCACCCCGAGCTCGCGGCAGGCGCGCACGACACGCAGCGCGATCTCCCCGCGGTTGGCGATCAGGACTTTCTTGAACACTTAGCGCGCGCCCTGGTTGACCTGGCTCCAATCGCCTTCCGAGGAGCCGGCGATGCCCTGCACGCGCAGGGCGAACTCGCTGGGGCTCGACGAGGCGAACAGCGCCGATTCGTAGGAGATCACACCCTGCTTGTACCAGTTGAGCAGGGACTGATCGAAGGACTGCATCCCGTACTGCACCGTGCCTTCACGGATGAGGTCGGGGATGGCCAGCGCCTTGGACGCGTCGCGGATGTTCTCGGCGACGGCGGCGCTGTTGACGAGGATCTCGGTGGCCGGAATGCGTCCCGGTTTGTCCGCACGTGGCACGAGGCGGAGGCAGACCACCGCCTGGAGCGCGGTGGAGAGCTGGAAGCGGATGTCCGCCTGCTCGTGCGGCGGATAGAACGACAGGATGCGGTTGATGGTCTGCGTCGCATCCATGGTGTGCAGCGTGGAGAACACCATGTGGCCGGTGTCGGCGGCCTTGAGCGCGATCTCCAGCGTCTCGAGGTCGCGGATCTCGCCGATCATGATGATGTCGGGGTCCTGCCGCAGCACGCGACGCAACGCCTGCGCGAACGACGTGGTGTCGGTGCCCACCTCGCGCTGGTTGATGTGGCACTTGATGTCGCGATGCAGGAACTCGATCGGGTCCTCGATCGTGATCACGTTCGCGTGCCGGTTCTCGTTCACGTACTGGATCATCGACGCGAGCGCGGTGGACTTGCCCGAGCCCGTGATGCCGGTGACGAGCACCAGGCCGCGCGGCTTGAGGGCGATCTCCTTGAGCACCGGCGGGAGGTTGAGCTCCTCCATCGAGAGCGCCTGGAAGGCGATGGCGCGGAACGCGTAGGCCAGCGAGCCGCGCTGCTGGTAGACGTTCACGCGGAAGCGGCCCACACCGGGCACGCCGATGGCGAAGTCCGCGTCCTTGGCCTCGTCGAACTCGCGACGCTGCTTGGGCGGGATGATCTGCTCGCCGATGGACCGCAGATCCTCTGGGCGCAGCGGCGCCATGTCCATGGCGACGAGCTCGCCGTTGAGCCGCATGGTGGGCGGCCGGCCGATCTTCAGGTGGAGGTCGGACCCACCCTGCTGCGCCATCGTCTGCAGCACGACCTTGAAGTTGTACGGTGGGGCCGCCGGCTGGCCCGCGGCCGGCGCCCCCGCGCCCCCCGCCGCCGCGGGGGCGGCGGTGGCGACCGTCTTGCGCGGCTCAGCCATTCGCGCTGACGCGGAAGAGCACCTGGCCGTACTCCACCGGGTGCGCATCGGTCGCGTTGATATCGACGACGGTGCCCGAGACCTCGGACTCGATC
>CADEDA010000007.1 GCA_902825965.1 uncultured Gemmatimonadota bacterium
CGCCATGCGCCAGCGGGGGTCGCGGGCCGCGCTCACGGCGCGCAGCGCGGGCGGGGCGTCGCTGTTCGGGACCATGCTGAGCGGTGCGGGCGGGCAGGTGGGCGCGCGCAACGTGGCGGCGGCCAAGGCCGCACTCGCCGCGGCCGGCATCACGCTCGTGGGCGAGGACACCGGCGGCGTGGCCGGACGCAGCGTCACGCTCGAGGTGAACACCGGCGCGCTGCACGTGCGGTCCGTGCGCGGCGGGGAACGTGTCCTCTAGCCCCAGCGCGCTGCATCGCGTGCTGATCGTCGAGGACAACGCCCTCCTCGGCGCCGTGCTGCGCGACCTCGTCGAGAGCCTCGGCGACTTCGAGGTCGTGGCCATCGCGCGCGACGGCGAGGAGGGGCTGCGCCTCGTGCACGAGCTCGATCCGGACATCGTGACGCTCGACATCGAGATGCCGGGCATGGACGGCATCGCCGTGCTCGGCTACCTCATGAGCGAGCTGCCGCGGCCCGTGGTGATGATCAGCGCGGCGAGCACCAAGGGCTCGGTGGACCTCACCATCCGGGCGCTCGAGCTCGGGGCGGTGGACTTCGTGCGCAAGCCGCAGGGCCACAGCGCGGCCGACTGGGAGGGCAGCCGGCGGCAGATCGAGAACGCGCTGCGCGCCTCGGTGATGATGAACGTGCGCGGCATGGGCATGCTGGCGCGGCCGCGGCTGCGGACGCCGGCGCCGCCGCGCCTCGCACCCAAGCGCGCGACCGCGGTGATCGCGATCGCCGCATCCACCGGCGGCCCGCGGGCGCTGGCCGATGTGGTGCCGGCGTTCCCGGCATCGCTGGATGCCGCGATCCTCATCGTGCAGCACATGCCGCCGGGCTTCACGTCGGGACTGGCGCGGCGCCTCGACCAGCTCTCGCGCCTCTCGGTGAGCGAGGCGACACACGGGACAGCGATCCATCCGGGCCACGTGTACCTCGCGCCGGGCGGACAGCACATGACCGTCACGCGCAGCCCGGAGGGGCCGGCCATCGCCCTCGACGCGAGCGCGGCCCTGCATGGGGTGCGCCCGGCCGCGGATTACCTGTTCATGTCGGTGGCCAAGTGTTTCGGCGCGCGCAGCGTGGGAGTGGTGCTCACCGGCATGGGGCGCGACGGCAGTGCCGGACTGCGTGCCATGCGGGCGGTGGGGGCGGGTGCGGTGGTACAGGACCGCGCGACGTCGGTGATCTACGGCATGCCGCAGCAGGCTCTGGCCGAGGCCGGGGCGGACCATGAGGTGCCGGTGGGGCAGATCGCCCGCGTGGCGACAATGTTGCTCGATGAACGATCAGGCTGGCGAGCATGATGGCGACTGACGGGACGGCCCTGCTGCTCGTCCGAATGGGGGAGGAACGGTTCGCCCTCCCCATCGCCGACGTGCTGGAAGTGCTCGATGCCCCGCTGATCACGCCGCTGCCGTTGCTGCCGGCGGGTGTGGTGGGGCAGTGCGCGCTCCGCGAACGTCTGCTCACGGTGGTGGACGGCGCATCCCTCCTGGGGGTGCGCCGGCACGAGGGCCGGGGGACGCTGCTGGTGCTCGAGGCCGACGGGCTGCGCTTCGGGATGCTGGTGGACGACGTGCTGGACCTGGTGCGCGTGCAGCAGGAGCAGTGGCGCTCCGTGCCGGCGACCGGCGCGGCGACGACGGGACTCGCGGGCGTGCTCGACCTGGGCACGGGACTGGCGGGTGTGGTGGAGATGGCGGGATTGCGCGCGCAGGTGCTGGCGCGCTTGTTGACGGCGGAACAGACCCGATGACCCAGACGATGAATCAGAGCGCAGCGCAGCCGGCGAGAGCGACGCAGAAGCGGCAGCTCGTGACCTTCGAGGTCGCGGGTGAGCTGTTCGCCGCCGACATCTTCGTGGTGGAGCGCGTGCTGCGGTACGCGGTGCCGCGGGCGGTGCCCTCGGCCGCCGGCTGGCTGCTCGGTGTGATCGACCATGGCGGCGGCGTGGTGCCGGTGATCGCCCTGCGGGAGCGCCTGGGGCTGCCCGTGGGCGACATCCCCGACACGGCCCGCACGCTGGTGATCGACGGGCCGGACGGGCGCGTGGGAGTGGTGGTGGACGCGGTGCATGCGGTGCGGGCGGTGGATGGCAGCGCCATCGAGCCGCCGCCGCCGATCTACCGCGGTCTGGCCAAGGACTATCTGGAGGGGATCGTGCGCGACGGGGAGTTGCTGCTGGTGGTGCTGGCGACGGGCAAGCTGCTCACGTCGACCGAGCGCCTGGCCATGACGCAGGCGGTCGCGGGGGGCCGCGCCGATGGCTGACGAGACCCTCGCCGCCTACCGCGCGCAGTACGCGTCCATCGACGGGCGGCTCGACGCCGGACTCTCCGACGCCGACCGCCCCAAGGTGAAGACGGAGATCGTCACGCTGTTCAAGTCGGTCGAGGCGCAGATCGCGGAGCTCAACACGCTGCGCGACGAGATCAAGCTGCTGGTGGAGAAGTGGAAGTCGCAGCAGGAGGCTCCGAGCGCGGCGCCGCAGTTCAACGCCGAGAAGCCGGTGGTGCACGCCGATCACATCGGCGCGTCCACGTTCATCGAGAAGGGCTGGTCGCGGCTCTCGCTGGGCGACCACGAGGGCGCCGAGCAGGCGCTGCTCAAGGCGATCGAACTCTCGCCCGGCGACCCGCAGAGCGAGGCGTTGCTGGGCTGGGCGCAGATGCTGCAGGAGAAGTACGACGACGCGCTCATGAACTTCCAGAAGGTGCTGGTGCGCGAGCCGGCCAACTCGCTCGCGCGGATCAACGTGGGGTACATCTGCCTCAAGAAGCGGATCTTCGGCGAGGCCATCGAGCACCTGTCCAAGGCCATCCGTCTCGACAACGACCGCAAGGCCGTGCTCTACGCGCACTTCTACCTCGGGCTCGTGTACCTCGAGCGGGAGATGTACGAGGATGCGCAGACGTTCTTCCGCAAGACCCTCGGGTTGGGACCCAACCTGATCGAGGCCTACTACGAGCTGGGGCGCGCGCATTGGTTCAATGACGAGCGCGAGCAGGCCGTGCAGGCCTGGAAGGACGGATTCGCGGCCAACAAGTTCAATCCGTGGGGCAAACGCTGTGCGGCGATGCTGGCCTTGGTGGAGAGTGGCGGGGAGCCGCCACGTGACACGTAGCGGAGCCCTGCGGCTCCTGCTGGTGGCGTTGTGCGGCGCACTGGCCGGCGCCTGGCCCTGGAGGGTCGCGGGCGCCCAGACGTTCGGCCCGCTGGTGGACCTGCCGCCGGGCGGTCGGGTGCTCACCGAGGGACGCTTCCAGGTGCTGCACTATCCGGACGAGACCCGGCTCGCCGAGTCGATGCTCCGCGCGGCGGTCGCGAACGACAGCTTCGTGGGACTGCCGCGCCTCCGCGACACCGTGCGGATCGCCCTCGCGCCGGACGCGGCGCGGTTTGCCGCCTGGGTGGGCGGCGGTGCGCCGGAGTGGGGTGCTGCGTTCGCGTTCCCCGACGAGCGCCTGGTGGTGATGCAGGGCCGGGACGCCCCGGGTGCCGGCGACCCACTGCAGACGCTGCGGCACGAGCTCGCGCACATCGCGTTGGCCGAAGCGCTGGGGCGGGTGCCGCGGTGGTTCGACGAAGGCTACGCCTCGTACGTGGCCCGCGAGTGGAGCCGCGAGGAGGTGCTGACCACCAGTGTGGGGCTGGTCTGGCGCGGCGTGCCCACGCTGGCCGGATTGGACTCGGGGTTCCATGCCGGTGCGGACGCGGCGAGCCGTACCTACGCGCTGTCGCACCGGGCCGTGGCGGAGCTGGCCTCGCTCGACCCCGAGCGGCCGCTCGAGCTCCTGTTCGCCAACTGGCGAGAAACTGGTCGGTTCTCCACCGCGCTGCGCCAGGCGCACGGGATGAGCGAGAGCGACTTCGAGCGCCGGTTCAAGCGCAGTGTGCGCCGGCAGTACGGCGTACTCGCGATCGGGGCGGACCTGTCGCTCATCGCGGTGGTGCTGGTATTGCTGCTCGGGCCGCTCTGGTGGCGCAAACGGAGGGAACTGCAGGAGCGACTGCGACGGATGCGCGCCGCCGAGGCGGCGCAGGACGCGCGGGAACGCGAGAGCGCGCTGGCCGCGTTGCTCGGAGAGGGGCGTAGCGGACCGAACGCGGCCCCGCCACCTCGACAGGATTAAGGCTTCGTTAGGGAGCCGTGAGTTTGGTTGACACGCCTATAAGGTTGGTCTAGACTCCCCTCCCTATGAGCAAGGCGACCCCGCAGGAGACCCCGTTGACGTCCCGTCCCGCGTTCTGGTGGGGGCTGGCGGCCGCGACGCTGGTGTTGGGCTACGCGGATCTGTGGCGCGGTGGGATCACCGTGGCGCCGATCCTCCTGATCATCGGTTACTGCATCCTCGTCCCGATCGCGATCCTGAAGTGAAGACGAAGCCCGCGGGCGGGGACGCTCGTGGGGCGAATAGCTCAGCTGGTTAGAGCACCTGCCTTACACGCAGGGTGTCGGGGGTTCGAATCCCTCTTCGCCCATTAAGTACCGGCGCCGCAGCGAGTTCGCGGTGTCGTCGCAGGCCAAGCGGCACGCCGGCAGGACCCCGTAACAACCCCGCAGGACCCGAACTCCCCGGCCACCTCGGGGTACGAGAGATCAACACTTGGAGGAGATGAAAGTGAAGGCTCGGTTCAACGCCCGCTCCATCGCCACCCTTGTGGCCCTTCTGGCCACCACCGGGGTCGTGTCCGTCGCGGCGCAACCGGCGCGCACTCCGCCCCGTCCGGATACGCCGCGCCTCATGGTGCAGGTCTTCGGTTCCGAGGACAAGAAGGCGGGTCCGGAAGCGTCGGACGAGCTGCGTGAGCGCCTCATCCGTGCCTTCCCGTCGCGCATCCTGTGGGTGATCGACCGCAAGGACGTCATCTCCATGCTCGAGCAGTCGGGCTACGACACGACGGCGCAGCTCCAGCCCAGCGACGAGGCCGCGCTCGCCAAGCAGCAGCGCGCCGACGAGTACGTGCGCGGCCGGGTGGTGAAGGAAGGCGAGATGTTCAAGGCCGAGGCCTGGCTCGTGCTCACGCGCGACAACAGCCTCATGCAGCCGATCGCGTCGTTCAGCGCGAACCGCGCGGACCGCGCGGCGGCCGGCCTGGTGAAGGGCGTGCAGGACGCGCGCAAGCAGATCGACAACGAGAAGGAATGCCGCACCGCCGCCCGCACGGAGAAGTACGACGAGGCGCTCAAGCTCGTGGATGCGGCCATCGCCGAGTACCCGAACGCGGTGCTGGTGCGCTACTGCAAGATGAACGTGCTCTCGGCCCGCAAGGCGCCGGACGCGGAGATGCTCGCCGCGGCGAAGGAGATCCTGAACATCGACCCCAACTCGCGCGCGGCGCTCGCCGTCGCGGCCGATGCGGAGTCGAAGCTCGGCAACGCGAAGGCGTCCAACGACTACCTGGTGCGCCTGCTGGCCGCCAACCCGTCGGACCGTGAGCTGCAGGTGAAGGTCATCGAGGCGCTCGCGGCGTCGAAGGATTTCGCGGCGGCCAAGGAGTACGTCTCGAAGGCCGTCGCCGACAACCCGGGCGATCCGGCGCTGCTCGAGCTGCAGTTCAAGATCCTCACCGCGGCGGGTGATTTCCGCGCGGCCACCAAGGTGGGCGAGGAGATGGTCGCGATCGACACCTCGCTCGCGACGGCGGAGTACTTCACCCGCATGGTCGGCCTGTTCGACGCCGACAGCCAGCCGCAGAAGGCCGCCGAGCAGGCGGCGAAGGCCACGCAGAAGTTCTCCAACGACGCGGACCTCTGGCAGATGTACGCCGCGACGCTGAAGAAGGCCGGGCAGGGGCAGCAGTCCATCGCCGCCGTCCGCCGCGCGCTGCAGATCAACCCGAAGATCCCGAACGGCTGGTCGCAGGTGGCTGCTGCCTACAACGACCTGCAGCTGCCGGACTCGGCGCTCGCCGCGCTGCGCCTCGCCAAGGAAGCCGGTGACGACGCCAACACCGTCGCGGGCTTCGCCTTCACGCTCGGCAACCGCCTCTTCCAGGCGGCCAGCAAGGCCGAGCCCAAGACCATCGAAGGCTTCCAGGTGCCGATCCCGTACTTCCACTTCGCCGACAGCACCAGCACGGATGCCACGGTGAAG
Organism: uncultured Gemmatimonadota bacterium; assembly: GCA_902825965.1. GTDB lineage: Bacteria > Gemmatimonadota > Gemmatimonadetes > Gemmatimonadales > Gemmatimonadaceae > Pseudogemmatithrix. The sequence continues at coordinate 6,129 of CADEDA010000007.1, forward strand.
CTCAACGCGAAGCTCTTGATCGGCGTGTCGAACTTCTACATGGCCTCCACCATCATCGGCGGCCTCGAAGGCAGCAAGAGCTGCGAGGACACCAAGCGCACGCAGAACTTCGCGACCGAAGCGCAGATCTGGGTGGGGCAGGGTGGCCGCGGCAACCCGGAGACCGCCAAGCAGGTGATGGACAACCTCATGCAGTGGTTGCCGTATCTCGAGGGCGCGGTCAAGCGGTTCTGCAAGTAGCCGTCAGCAGCCGCCCCGCTGCAGGGATCGAACCCCCGCCGTCGCGTCGCGACGGCGGGGGTTCTCGCTTCGTCCACCACGCTGCCCGTGGTATCCTTCCCCCGTGCGCACACGGTCCAGCCCCGAGTCCGACCCAGCCCCTGACGAGCGCTTCGCGAGTGCGTGGCACGCGCCGGTGCTCGTGCACGAGGTCTGCCACGCCTTGGCGGGTTGCCCACGCGTCCTCGACGGCACACTGGGCGGCGGCGGGCACAGTGCCGCGCTCCTTGAGCGCGGGCACCAGGTCGTCGGCGTCGACCGCGACGCAGGCGCCCGTGCGGTCGCCGGGGAGCGACTCCGCGCGTTCGTCGCCGACGGCCGGCTCCGGATCGTCGCCGGCAACCACGACGCGGTGGACGAGATCGAGGCGATCGCGGGGGAGACGTTCGACGGGATCCTGCTCGACCTCGGTGTCTCGTCGCAGCAGCTCGATGCCGATGCGCGCGGGTTCTCCTTCCGCCCCGGTGTCGCCCTCGACATGCGCATGGATCCCGGCCAGGAGCTGGACGCGGCCGGGTACCTGAACAGCGCCGACGAGGTCGAGCTCACGCGCATGTTCAAGGAGTTCGGCGACGAACCCAAGGCCCGACGGCTCGCGCGCGAGGTGGTGCATCGACGGGAGCGGAAGCCGTTCGCGACGGCCGACGACCTGGTGGGCGCGATCCGTGCCGTCCTCGGCAGTCGCAGCGGGCCCGGGGACTTCGCGCGGCTGTTCCAGGCGGTGCGCATCGCGGTGAACGACGAGCTCGACGGGCTCGCCCGGGGCCTGGTGAGCCTCCGCGACCGCCTCGCGGCCGGCGGGGTATTGGCGGTGATCGCCTACCACTCCGGCGAGGACCGCCTGGTGAAGCACTGCTTCCGCGACTGGAGCACGGCCTGCACCTGCCCGCCGCGCCAACCCATCTGCACCTGCGGTGGCGTGGCGCTGGGGCAGGTCGTGACCCGCAAGCCGATCACGGCGTCGGAAGCCGAGATCGCAATGAACCCACGGGCGCGGAGTGCTCACTTGCGGGTGTGGCAGAAGAACGGGGCGCGGTGACCATGCGTCCGCGGTCGATCGTGCTGCTCGGATTGCTTGGTTTCGTCGTGGTGGCCACGGGCGTCATATGGAGGCGGAGCACCGGACTCGCGCAGGCGCGTGAACTCCGGGAGCTCTCGCAACGCCGGGCCGCACTCGATGCACAGCAGGCCGCCCTCGAAGGGGCGATCCGCGATGCCGCGAGCCGTGCTCGGCTCGCCCGTACGGCCGAGGAGAAGCTCGGCATGCGGGTGCCGCCCGAGTCCCTCGTCATCCGCCTGCCACGTCCCAATCGGGAACCTCCGAAGCAGTGATCCGCGTCAGTCGCGTCGGGTTGGTCCACGGCGCCTTCATCACCTTCGCCGTTGCGTTGCTCGGTCGTGCCGCCTGGGTGCAGGTGGCGCAGGCCGAGCGCTGGCGCGCGCGGGCCACCGGCCAGCAGACCGTCGAGCGCGAGATCCCTGCCGCCCGCGGCGCGATCCTCGACGCTGCCGGCACGGTCCTCGTCGAGAGCCGCTCGCTGGTGCGCCTCGACATCGCGCCCACCGAAGTGAAGGACGCGCGTGCCTTGGCGGCGGCGCTGCGGCGGGTGGGTGTGGCCGGCGCGTTCGTGCAGCGCGCCACCGACCGCACGCGCAAATGGGTGGAGCTCCCCGGCCGGTTCCTCTCGACGGACGTCGATGACATCCTGAAGATGCGCGGGGTGCACCCGCGCCCGGTGCTGGAGCGTGTGCCGCCGTCCACGGACGGCCTGCGTCGCCTGCTCGGCACGGTGGACCGCGACGGTCGCGCGGTGGGCGGGGTGGAGGTCGCACTCGACGCCGTGCTCCGGGGTACGCCCGGCAAGACGCGGCTCGCCAAGGCCGGGCGCCTCGGTGCGCTGACCTCCCCGGAGGAAGGCTACGAACCGCCCACGGCCGGCCAGACGGCCGTGCTCACGCTGCATCAGGGCCTGCAGGACATCGCCGAACGCGCGCTCGTGGACGCCATCGCGTCGCTCGACGCGCGGGGCGGCGACATCGTGGTACTCGATCCGCACAGCGGCGAGATCCGTGCGCTGGCCAGCCGCCGGGCGCGGGCCGACGCCTCTGGCGCGACGGCGCTCACCGAGCCCTACGAGCCGGGTTCGACGCTCAAGCCCTTCGTGGCCGCCGCGCTGCTCGACAAGGACCGCGTCGCGCTCGACGAGACCGTGAACACCTACAACGGCGAGTTCACGATCAACGGCCGCACCGTGCACGACACGCACAAGGCCAAGCAGATGACCTTCGCCGAGGTGATCCGCTACTCGTCGAACGTGGGCATCGTGCAGTTCGCGCAACGGCTCACGCCGGGCGAGCAGTACGAGGCGCTGCGCGACGCCGGGTTCGGCATGACCACCGGCGCGCCGTATCCCTCGGAGTCCAACGGTCGCCTGCGCCCGCCCGCGACCTGGTCGCGGCAGTCGGCGGCCTCGCTCTCGATGGGCTACGAGATCGCGGTCACACCGCTGCAGCTGGCGCTGGCCTACGGCGCGATCGCCAACGGGGGCGAGCTGCTCGAGCCGCGACTGGTGAAGGAACTCCGCGACGCCGATGGCGACCGTACCTGGCGCGCCGAGCGCCGGGTGGTGCGCCGCATCATGTCCAAGGAGACCGCCAAGACGATGCGCGGCCTGCTGCGCGAGGTGGTGACGGACGGCACGGCGACCTCGGCCGACCTGGCCTCCTACGAACTCGCGGGCAAGTCGGGCACGGCGCGCCGGGTGCGCAGCGACGGCAAGGGCTACGAAGACGGCGCCTACACGGCGAGCTTCGTGGGCCTGTTCCCGGCCGACGACCCGCAGCTCGTGATCCTCGTGAAGCTCGACAACCCCAGCGGCGCGTACTACGGCGGCAAGATCGCGGCGCCGGTGACGAAGGCGGTGCTGCAGGCGGCGATCGCCGCCCGCGACGCCGCGCTGGATCCCGCCAAGCTCGCCGGTCCGCCGGTGCGCGTGGCGCAGGACGATCCCAAGGCGGAGGCGATCCGCGAGGAGACCACGCGTGCGGTGGCCGAGGCCGAGGAGAAGGCGCGCGAGGCGGATGCGCCGGCGGCAGCCTTTGTGGTGGAGCTCGGGGCCGACTCGCCGGTGGTGAAGCGCGTGGTGACCGCGCGCCCGGTGCCCGACGTGCGCGGTCTGAGCACGCGTGACGCCGTGCGGGAGCTGCACCGGGCGGGCTTCCGTGTGGCCCTCGTGCGCGGCGACCAGTCGGCCACGCTCCCGGCCGCCGGCACGGTACTGCCGGCCGGCACCACCGTCCGCTTCGTGTCGCAGCGCTAACATGCCGCGCCTGGTGCCCCTGGAGACGATCCGCGCCGCACTGGAGCGCGCGGGCCAACTGGTTGCCGTGCGTGGGGCCGTGCCGGACGCCGTACTCGCAATCACCGACGACAGCCGCAAGATCGGACCGCGCACCTGCTTCGTGGCGGTGCGGGGCAGCCAGCGCGACGGACACGACTTCCTGGGCGACGTCGAGCGGGCCGGCGCGGTCTGCGCGATCGTCGAGGATGCGTCCGCCACGACGCTGCCCGCCCTCGTCGTGCGCGAAAGCCGTGCGGCTTCCGCGATCGCCGCGGCCGCGTTCTACGGGGAACCGGCCGCGGGCATGCGTTTCGTGGGCGTCACCGGCACCAACGGCAAGACGACCACCGTCGGCATCGTGCGGCACCTGCTCGACTCCGTGGAGCGTCCGGCGGCCAGCATCGGCACGCTCGGCGTGCTCGTGGGCAGCGAGGGCGCGATGCTGCCCGGCGGGAGCGGGCTCACCACGCCGGGGCCGATCGAGCTGCAGCGGGTGCTCGCGGCGCTGCGCGATGCCGGGGTACGCACGGTCGCGATGGAAGTCTCCTCACACGCGCTGCACCAGCAGCGCGTGCTGGGGGTGCGGTTCGATGCGGCCGTCTTCACCAACCTCACGCGCGACCACCTGGACTATCACGGGACCATGGAGGCGTACCTCGCCGCCAAGGCCCTGCTCATCCGGTTGCTGCGCGACGACGGCGCGGCCGTGGTCAACGCCGACGACCCGGCCTGGATGCAGCTGCCCGCGGCGCCGCGATCGCTGCGCTTCGGGATGGCCGCGGCCGGCGCGCGCGGCGACGCCCTGCCAGCCGACGTGACGGCGCACGACGTGCGCTTCACGCCACGGGGCAGCGAGTGGACGCTGCACGCGGGTGGTGAGCGCGCGGCGGTGCGCCTGCCGCTCATCGGCGACTTCAACGTGGCCAACGCCCTCGGTGCCGCGGCGGCGACGCTGGCACTCGGCGAGCCGCTGGGTGCCGTGGCCGCCAGGCTGGGCACACTGCCGCAGGTGCCCGGCCGGCTCGAACTGCTGCACGAGCACCCGACCGTGCTGCGCGACTACGCCCACACACCGGATGCCCTCGAGCGCGCCTGCATCGCACTGCGCCCGTTCACGCCGGGCAACCTGATCGTGCTGTTCGGCTGCGGGGGCGACCGCGACCGCGGCAAGCGCCCGTTGATGGCGCTGGCCGCGCAGAAGTACGGCGACCGTGTGGTGGTGACCAGCGACAATCCCCGCACCGAGGACCCCGAGCGGATCCTCGACGAGATCGTCGCACCGCTCAAGCACGGCAGCTACCTCCGCATCGAGGACCGCCGCGACGCCATCGCCCACGCGATCGCGATGGCGGATCCGGACAGTGACGTGGTGCTGCTCGCCGGCAAGGGCCACGAGACGTACCAGATCCGCGGGACCACTTCGTACCCGTTCGACGAGAAAGCGATCGTGCATGATCTCCTCAAGGCCGCACGTCCGGGGCAGCGATGAGCTTCTGGACCCTCGAACGTGTGGCGCAGGCGCTGGGTGGTGGCCCGGCCGACCAGCGGCCGATCAGCGGGATCACCACCGACACGCGACAGATCGCGCCGGGGCAGTGCTTCGTGGCGCTGGTGGGCGAACGCTTCGACGCGCATGACTTCCTCGCGGACGCGGTGCGCGCGGGGGCCGCGGCCCTCGTCGTGCAGGATGCGCGGCGCGCGGCCACGCTCGGGGTCCCGGTGTTCGAGGTGCCCGACACACTCGTGGCACTCGGCCAGCTCGCCCACTACAAGCGCCGCGCCTGGGCGCGGCCGGTGATCGCGGTGGGGGGCTCCAACGGCAAGACCAGCACCAAGGAGCTGCTGCGCGCCGTGCTCGGCAGCCGCTTCGTGGTGCACGCCACCACCGGCAACCTGAACAACCGCATCGGTGTGCCGCTCACGCTGCTCGCGCTGCCGGAGGGTGCGGATGTGGCGGTGATCGAAGCCGGCACCAACGAGCCCGGCGAGATCGCGCTGCTGCGCGAGATCATCGCGCCGGACCTGGTGGTGGTGACCACGGTGCAGGAGGAGCACCTCGAGGGTCTCGGGTCGCTCGACGGCGTGATGGCCGAGGAGATGTCGCTCTGCGACGGAGTGCCCGTGGCGGTGGTACCCGGGAGCGAGGCGGCGGTGGTGGAGGAAGCCACGCGCCGTGCGCAGCGCGCGGTCGCGGCGGTGCTGCCCGAGCGGCACGGGTTGCACCCCGATGGCCGCGGCTGGACCGACTGGGATGGCGTGACCGTGGAGGTCCCGCTGCGCGGTGCCCACAACCTGCGGAACGCCGCGCTGGCGCTGGCGGTGGGGCGCGAGTTCGGCGTGTCCGCCGGCGATGCCGCGACCGGGCTCGCCGCGATGCCGATGCCACCGATGCGCTCCAATGTGTCGGTGCTGGGCCGGGCGTTGCTGCTCAACGATGCCTACAACGCCAATCCCGGCTCGGCGCGCGCCGCGATCGCGCTGTTGCGTGATGTCGGGGGAGACCGTCAGCGGGTAGCGGTGCTCGGCACGATGCGCGAGCTGGGAGTCCATGCGGAGCGGGCCCATCGCGAGGTCGCCGAGGCGGCGGTCGCGGCCGGGCACGACCTGATCTGCGGCATCGGGGAGTTCGGCCCGGCGCTGCAGGCGGTGGCCCCCGGCGACCCGCGCGTGCTCGTGGCCGACGATGTCGACGATCTCTGGCCGCGGCTCAAGCCGCTGCTCGAACCGGACGCGGCGATCCTGCTCAAGGCCTCGCGTGGCGTGAAGCTCGAGCGGTTGCTGCCGCATCTCACCACCTGGGCGACGGGCTGATGCTCTACGAGTTCCTCCTCCCGCTGACGGACTTCGAGCCGTCGTTCCGCATCTTCCGGTACATCTCGTTCCGGTCGGCGGGAGCCGTCATCACGTCGCTGCTGATGAGCTTCATCCTCGGGCCCTGGATCCTGCGCCGGCTGCAGGCGATGCAGGTGCACCAGGTGGTCCGCGCCGGCACCCCCGACTCGCACGCGGGCAAGGGCACCACGCCGACGATGGGAGGCATCATCATCCTGGCCGCGGTGCTGGTGTCCACCCTCCTGTGGATGCGCTTCGACAACGCCTATGTGTGGCTCGCGCTCGGCGTGACGCTGCTCATGGGGGCGATCGGTTTCCTCGACGACTACCTCAAGCTCAAGCAGAAGCGCGAGGGCAAGCGCAACGACGGCCTGGTGGAGCGCTACAAGCTCGCCGGGCAGGTGACCATCGGCCTAGCACTCAGCCTCTACCTGTGGCAGTTCCCGCTCAACGAACTGCCCGGGGCGTCCACCACGCTGCCGTTCTACAAGTACGTGCTCATCATCCCCACGTTCCCGGTGCTGTACCTGGGGTTCGTGACCTTCGTGATGACGGCCACGAGCAACGCCGTGAACCTCACCGACGGGCTCGACGGCCTGGCCGCCGGCCTCATGGCCATCGCCATGCTCGTGCTCGCGGTGTTCGCCTACGCGATGGGCCGCGAGGACGCGTCGGCGTACCTGCAGATCTTCTATCTCGCGGGCAGCGGCGAACTCACGGTCTTCTGCTCCGCGGTGTTCGGGGCGGCGATCGGCTTCCTCTGGTACAACGCGCACCCGGCGCAGGTCTTCATGGGCGACACCGGCTCGTTGGCGCTCGGAGGGGCACTGGGGGCAGTGGCCATCCTGCTCAAGAGCGAGTTCCTGGTGGTGATCGTGGGCGGCGTGTTCGTCGCCGAGACGCTGTCGGTGATCATCCAGCGCTCGGCGTTCAAGTGGCGCAAGCGCAAGTTCGGGCTCGACTACGCGAAGGCCAACCGCGTCTTCCTGCGGGCGCCCATCCACCATCACTTCGAGATGAAGGGCTGGCCGGAGACGCAGGTAGTGGTGCGCTTCTGGATCATCGGGATCCTCTGCGCCTTCGTCGCGCTCTCCACGCTGAAGATCCGGTGACCGCGGCGTGAGCGACGCGCTCCGCCTCGACCCGCGCGGCCTCGCCCGGTTGCGCGCGCTCGCTCCCGCGGGCGAGGTGGCGGTGGTCGGGCTCGGCGCCAGTGGCCGCGCCGCCACCACGCTGCTCGAGGCCGCCGGGGTGTCCGTCTACGCCTCCGACGCCAAGCACCCGCCCGGCCATGACTTGGCCCGCATCGCGCGCGCGGCGGTGGTGGTCGCCTCGCCCGGGGTGCCACCCGACGCGCCGCCGCTCGCCACGGCACGGGCCCACGGCGTGCCGATCATCTCGGAGATCGAGGTCGCGCTGCGGGCGATGCCGGACCTGCCGTACATCGGCATCACCGGCACCAACGGCAAGACCACGGTCACGGCGCTCATCGCGCACCTGCTGCGCGCGCTGGGCAAGCGCACCGTCGAGGCCGGGAACATCGGGACACCGCTGAGTGCGATCGCCGTGGCGCCGGAGAAGCCGGAGTGGGTGGTGATCGAACTCTCGAGCTTCCAGCTGCACGACACGCCCAGTGTCGCACCCCAGGTGGCGGTGCTCACTAACCTCGCGCCGGACCATCTCGACCGCTACGCGACGCTCGCGGAGTACTACGACGACAAGCAGCGGCTGTTCGCCAACGCGACCAGCGCCTCGCAACGCGTGGTGAACGCGGACGACGCCGAGGTGATGCGCCGCACCGCGGCAGTGGCGGGTGCGGCCCGCAAGTTCTCGCTGCACGACGCCCACGCCGAGGCGTGGTACGACGCGGCAAGGTCGCTGCTGATGCTGGCCGGGGCGCCGCTGCTCGAGCGGCCCCTGCTGCCGCTGCTGGGCGACCACAACGTGGCGAATGCCCTCGCCGCCGCCTTGGCCGTGTGGGTGGCCGATCCCGCGTTCCAGACGACCACCGGGCGGGCCAAGCTCGCCGCGGGCCTCATGAGCTTCCACGCGATCCCGCACCGGCTGGAGCCGGTGGGCGAGGTGGCTGGGGTGCTCTGGGTGAACGACTCCAAGGCGACGAACATCGGCGCGGCGCGTACCGCGCTCGAGGGCATGACCCGACCCACCGTGCTGCTGCTCGGTGGCCGGCACAAGGGTGAGCCGTACACCGCGATGCTCGAGGCCGTGCGCGCACACGCCAAGGTGGTGCTGGCCTACGGCGAATCGGCGCCGATCATCGAGGCCGACCTCGCCGCGGCGCTCGGCGGCGCCGTGCCCGTGGAGCGGCTCGGATCGTCATTCGAGCAGGTCATCGCACGTGCCCGCGCCCTCGCAGCGCCCGGGGACGTGGTGCTTCTCGCCCCAGCCTGCTCGAGCTACGACATGTTCAAGAACTACGAGGAGCGTGGCGCGACCTTCCGTCGCCTCGCGCTCGGCCAGTGAGTTCCCCGGCGATCCCCGTCGGGGGCGTGGCGCGCCCGGGCGGGCTGCGCGGCCTGGTCACGCGGGTGTTCCGCCGCGAGACGCCCGCGCGCGCGCAGGGTGCCGTGCTCGTGCGCGACCGCTGGCGCATGTCCACCGAGGCACGGTTCCTGGTGATCATCACCGCGGCGCTGCTCGCCTTCGGTGTCGCGACGCTCTACTCCGCCAGCGCCGGCGTGGCGATGGCCGCCGGCCGTCCCAGCTGGCACTTCCTGCTGCGCCAGCTCACCGGCGTCGCCGTCGGTTTCGTGGCGTTCGTGATCCTCGCCAAGTTCGACGCGGAGCGCTGGAAGCAGCTCGCCTGGCCGCTGATGGGACTCACCATCGTGCTGTTGCTCCTCACGGTGCTGCCGTTCACCCGGTCCATCGCCCCGCCCATCAACGGGTCGCGGCGGTTCCTGCTCGGCGGCTCGCTGCAGCCGTCGGAGCTCGGCAAGCTCGCGCTGGTGGTGTGGACCGCGATGCTCATCGTGAAGAAGGGCGGGGAGGAGGGCCTGCGCCGCCTCTCCAAGGGCATGCTGCCGTTCCTGGTCATCCTCGGCGTGCTCAACGTGCTGGTGGCGGCCGAGCCCGACCTGTCGGTGGCGCTGTTCTACACCATCGTCATGGGCATCATGCTCTACTCGGCCGGTGCGCGCATCGGCCACTTCGTCGCCGTCGGCATCGCCGGGGTGCCGCTGCTGTGGCGCGAGATCATGGAGAAGGAGTACGTGCTGCGCCGGCTGCTGGGCTTCGCGGCAGGTGCCGCCGATTCCGCGGACCGCGTGAACCACCAGCTGCAGCAGTCACTCATCGCCGTGGGCTCCGGCGGACTGTTCGGCGTGGGCTTCGGCCAGGGGCGCCAGCAGTTCGGCTTCCTCCCGCTGCCGTACAACGACTTCATCGGCAGCAACATCGGCGAGGAGTGGGGCTTCGTGGGCATGGCGGGGCTGATCCTCGCGTTCACCGCCTGGGGATACCTCGGGTTCCGCATGGCCAAGCTCGCACGCACGCCGTTCCAGCAGCTCGTCGCCATCGGGCTCACCGTGACCATGCTGATCACGGCGTTCCTGCACATCGGCGTGGTGATCGGCCTGCTGCCGACCACCGGCCTCACGCTGCCCTTCATCTCCTACGGCCGCTCCAACGTCGTGCTCTCGCTGGTGATGACCGGCATCCTGGTCAACATCGGGAGCACCAAGGAGCGCGTGATCGGCGACGCGGCCACCGACCCGTTCGCCGCGTCGCGGTGAACGTCCTCTTCACCGGCGGCGGCACCGGCGGGCACCTGTATCCCGGCCTCGCCATCGCACGGGCGTTGGTGCGCGCGCGGCCCGAGGTGCAGCCGTTCTTCGTGGGAGCGCAGCGCGGGATCGAACGCGACGTGCTGCCGACCACCGAGTTCCCGCACCTGCTGCTGGACCTGCATCCGCTGTACCGCCCGCAGGTGTGGAAGAACTGGCGCACGGTTCGTGGCGCGCTCACCGCCTGGCAGAAGCTCAACCGCCTGGGCCGCGAGCGCACGCCGCGGCTCATCGTCGGCACGGGCGGCTACGCGGCGGGACTGACGTCGTTCTGGGGATACCGGAAGGGCATCACGGTGGTGCAACACATCGGCGACGCGATCCCCGGCATCACCGCGCGCTGGAGTGCCCGCCTCTCGCGCGAGGCGTACCTCGGCTACCCGGAGGCGGAGCAGTACCTGCCGCATCGCGGCTGCGTGTTCCGCGACACCGGCAATCCCATCGAACCGCCGCCGGACATCCGACCCGCCCGTGCCGAGGCACGCGCGCGCTGGGGATTCCCCGCCGCGGCCACGGTGCTGCTGGTGTTCGGCGGCTCGCAGGGCGCCCGCGCGATCAACCGTGCGGTCGCCGCGTGGGTGGAGCGCGGGCTGCCGAAAGGGGTCTGCGTGCTCTGGGCGACGGGCAAGGCGCACTTCGACGCGTACAAACATCTCGACCGCCCCGATGTGCGCGTGCTCGGGTACCTGAGTCCGATCGCCGAGGCGTACGCCACCGCCGATCTCGCGCTGGTGCGCGGCGGCATGATGGGCACCAGCGAACTCTGCGCCTGGGGCGTGCCGATGGTGATCGTGCCGTTGCCGAGCGCGGCCAACGACCACCAGACCGCGAACGCGCGGGTGATGGAAGCCGCCGGTGCGGCGAAGATGCTGGTGGAGGGTGAGATGAGCGTAGAGGCGCTGGACCGGGTGCTGGGCGGCCTGCTGGGGGATGCGACGCGGCTGCGTGCGATGAGTGAGGCGGCGCGGCGGCGCGGTCGACCCAGCGCGGCGGCGGCCATCGCCGCGCATCTCTCGGCTCTGTTGTAGTCGGGGATCGCCGAGGATCCTGCACAGAGGTCGCGGTGCGCTCCGTGGTGCCGGCCGTCGCTAGATTTCGAGACACTCCATGCCCCTGCTCACCGAATCAGATCCGCGCCCCATACACTTCCAAGGCATCGCCGGTGCCGGCATGTCCGCGCTCGCGGAACTCATGCACCGTCGCGGCGCCAAGGTCACGGGCTGCGACCAGAATCCGGATGGTGCCGCGGACCTGGTGGCGCTCGGCATCCCCGTCACCAAGGGGCATGACCCGGCGCACCTCGCGGGCCACCGCGCACTCGTCGTCTCGAGCGCCATCCCCAAGGACCACCCCGAGATCCTCCGCGCACGCGAACTCGGCCTCGAGGTGATCCGCCGCGCCGAGGCGCTCGCCGAAGCGACGGCCGGTGGCACCCTCATCGGCGTGGCCGGCACTCACGGCAAGTCCACCACCACGGTGATGGTCACCGAGGCGCTGGCGGCCGCCGGCAAGGCACCCACCGGTGTGGTCGGGGCGCGGGTGACGGCCTGGGGCGGCAATCTCTCCGCCGGTGGGCACGAGCTCTTTGTGGTCGAGGCCGACGAGTACGACCGCTCCTTCCTCGCGCTGCACCCGACCGTCGCGGTGGTCACCAACGTCGAGGCGGACCATCTCGACATCTACCGCGACCTGCAGGACATCCACGACACGTTCGCCGAGTACGTGCGCCGCGCACGCTTCGTGGTGCTCTGCGCCGACGACCCGGGCGCCAACCGGCTGCCGTCGCCGGCCACCGCCGAGGTGATCCGCTATGGCATCACCAGCCCCGACGCACGGCTGGTGGCCACGGACATCCGGCATCACGACGGCCGCACCAGCTTCCGCGTGGTCTACGATCACAAGCCGCTGGGTGAGGTGACGCTGGGCGTGCCGGGGCTGCACAACGTGCGCAACGCGCTCGCCGCGCTGGCCTGTGGCATCGGTCCCTGGGGACTCAAGGTGAGCGAGATGGCGCCGGGGCTCGCGGCGTTCGTCGGCGCCGAGCGGCGCTTCCAGCGCATCGGCGCGGCGAAGGGGGTGCAGGTGGTGGACGACTACGCACATCACCCCACCGAGCTCGAGGCCACGCTGGCCGCCGCGCGCGAGGCGTATCCGGGGCGACGGATCGTCGTCGCGTTCCAGCCGCACCTGTTCTCGCGCACGCGGGACTTCGCACCGGAGTTCGGGGCGGCGCTGGCCCGGGCCGACGTGATCGCGCTCTGCGACATCTACCCGGCGCGCGAGCAGCCGATGCCCGGTGTGACCAGCGCGTTGATCGCCGACGCGGCGGCGCGTGCGGGCCGGGCGCCGCAGTGGCAGGGGCCGCGGGCCGAGGCCGCCGCCGCGCTCGCGGGGCTCGTGCGCGACGGCGACGTGGTCTTCACCGTCGGGGCAGGCGACATCACGCGGACGGGACCGGAACTTCTCGCCCGACTCGGCGCGTAGGACTCCGCATGGCTCCCATCGGCGACAACGCACTCGGCGGCGACCGCAGCGGTGGCGACCGCAGCGACGGCGGGGATCGCTTGCGCCGTGCGTCCGGGGCGCCGCCAGCCGAGGAACCGCGCTGGAGGAAACGCCTCCGCCGCGTGGGGCAGCTGCTCGCGGTGCTCGCGCTCCTCGCGTCGCCCTGGTGGGGCCGTGCGCTGCTGCGCGAGATGGACTTCTTCCGCGTCCGTCGCGTGGTGATCGAGGGCGCCCGTTACGCTGCCCCCGACGAAATCGTTTCGCGGTTGAGGGTCGACACGACCGCATCCATCTGGGATGACGTGGCGCCCCTCGTGGCGCGGGTGAAGGAGCATCCGCAGGTGCGCGAGGTGCGCATCGGGCGGCGGCTCCCCGGCACCCTGGTCGTGCGCGTGACGGAGAACCCCCCGGTGGCGCTCGTCAACTCACCGCGGGGACTCGTCGTCACCGACGCGTCCGGGGAGTCGCTCCCGGTGGATCCGACTCGCACGGACGTCGATCTCCCGGTGCTCGCGTCGCGGGACACGCTGCTTCTCCGGCTCCTCGGCGAGGTGCGCGCGTACTCCCCGGCGTTGTTCGCCCGCGTGAGCGAGGTGCGACGGGGGGCGCGGGGCGACATCATCTTCGTCCTTCCCGAACATCGGATCCTCGCACTCGCCGACGTGACGGCCGAACGCCTGACCGATGTGATCCCCGTCGAACTCGACCTCGCGCGACGCGCCCTCACGGTCGTGGAACTCGATCTCCGATTCCGCGACCAGGTGGTCGCCCGACTCCCTGAGCACTGAAGTCGCCATGAACATCGATCGTCTCGTCGCCGGCCTGGATATCGGATCCGCCAAGACCACCGCGGTGATCGCGGAGGTCGTGGGGGACCTCCCCAAACACCCCACGGTGAACATCCTCGGGGTGGGGCAGGCGCGCACGACCGGCCTGCGCAAGGGTGTGGTGGCCGACATCGAGGAGACGCAGCGCTCCATCACCAAGGCGATGCAGGACGCCGAGCGCATGGCCGGCGCGCAGGTGGAGAGTGTGTACGCGGGCATCGCGGGCGAGCACGTGCAGGCGATGACCAGCACCGGCATCGCGTCGGTCACCGGCAGCGAGATCACCAAGGCCGACGTGGAGCGCGCCAACGCCGTCGCCCGCGCCCAGGCCATCCCGCAGGACCGCGAGCTCATCCACGCGATCCCGCAGGAGTACACGGTCGACAAGAACATCGGCATCCGCGATCCCATCGGTATGATCGGCACGCGCCTCGAGACCGAGATGTACCTGGTCACGATCGGCTCCTCGCCGGCGATGAACCTGCGGAAGGCCGTGGAGCGTGCGGGCTACAAGGTGAACGAGCTCGTGCTCGAGCCGCTGGCCAGTGCCCTGAGCGTGCTGACCGACGACGAGAAGGAACTCGGCGTGGCGCTCGTGGAGATGGGCGCCGGCACCACCGACGTCGCCGTCTTCCACGAGGGCAAGATCCGGCACCTCGGCACCATCGGGTACGGTGGCCTGAACGTGACCAGCGACCTCGTGCACGGCCTGGGCGTGACGCAGGCCGACGCCGAGAAGCTCAAGGAGCAGTACGGCGCCGCATTCGAGCCGCTGGTGCCGCACCACGAGAAGATCCGCCTGCCGAGCACCGGCGCGCAGGGGGACCGCGAGATCCCGCGCAGCCTGCTGGCGCACATCATCCATCAGCGCACGCAGGAGATCTTCGAGATGGTGCTCCGCGACATCGAGCAGGCGGGGCTGATCAAGAAGCTCTCCGCCGGCGTCGTGGTCACCGGCGGCGCCGCCGCGCAGCCCGGCACGGCAGACCTCGCGAGCGAGATCTTCGGCACCGGCGCGCGCCTGGGGGTGCCGGGCGAGTTCCTCGGCGGATTGTCGGATTCCGTGCAGAGCCCGCGGTTCTCGACGGTGACCGGCCTGGTGCAGTACGGCGCGCATCGCGTCGCGATCGGGACGAGCGCCGGGAAGGGGAAACGGATCTCGCTGTCGCCGTCGGCGGGGCCGTCGATGGACAACCTGGCGGCGAGGTTCAAGACTTGGTTGCAGGACTTTTGGTAAGCGGACTGCAGGTGTCAGGTGTGAGGTGGGAGGTGGGAGGTGTAAGGAGGGGCGATGCGGGTGGTCGCCCCTTTGGCGTTTCTGGGCCGTGGGAGGGGATTGTCCACCATCCACCCTCCACCATCCCCCTCACAGCCCCGCTTTCCACTCCCGCATGGCCGTCGTGAGCGCGGCGGACGCGCGGGCGTAGTCGCCCTGCAGGCCGATCAGCGCCACGGCCTCGGCCTTCTTGCCGCTCGTGGCCAGCTCGGCCACACGGCCGGCTTGCTGGTGGAACGCCGCGTGGAGGTCGCGGACCTTCTGGTACTGCGGCGTGCCCCGGAGGGCCGGGGTGATGCTCGCGCCGTAGAGCCAGGCGCCGAACTCGCACTTGTTGTCGGCGAGGATGGTGGGCAGGGGCGTGTCGAGCTTGCCGGAGTCGATGGCGAGCTTGAGGCGCGCCTTCCACATGCCGTGGGCGCCGATGGCCTTGTCGATGTGGGCGGCGATGCTCATGACGGGGTCCGGTGAAGGGGCTGCTCCCAGTATCGGGACGGGGCGGCGGTTGCTGAACTCGTGCATCGTCGCGATTGCAGCTGGTCGCCGGACCCCGACTACCCCCTTGATCCCCCGCGGCGCAGGCCCGCTTCGGGCTGCATCACAAATGTTCGGAATGAGAGCGAATCCACGCCGCCGCCGAGCGTTTCCCTCGCCCCCCTGAATCGTCCACCCACTGTGATGCTTATATTCCCCGAGCATCCCGCAAGCACCCTTTTGCAGCCCGACGGAGCACGACCCCGATGAGCATCTTCGAATTCGAGGACAACGCCTCCCAGAACGCCCGGATGAAGGTCGTGGGCGTCGGCGGTGGCGGCGGCAACGCCGTCAACCGCATGATCGAGGAGCACCTCGATGGCGTCGAGTTCATCTCCGTCAACACCGACGCTCAGGCGCTCCTCAACAGCAAGTCGGACGTCAAGATCCAGATCGGCAAGAAGCTCACGCGAGGCCTCGGTGCTGGCGCACGACCCGAGATCGGGCGGCAGGCCATCGAGGAGAATCGCGATGAGGTCTCGCGCACCGTTCAGGGCGCCGACCTCGTCTTCGTGACCTGCGGCATGGGCGGCGGCACCGGCACCGGGGCGGCCCCCATCGTCTGCGAGCTCGCGCGCGAAGCCGGCGCGCTCACGGTGGGCATCGTCACCAAGCCGTTCCTCTTCGAAGGCCGCAAGCGCATGCGCCAGGCCGACGAGGGCATCGCCGAGATGGCGAAGCACGTCGACACCATGATCGTCGTCCCCAACGAGCGCCTGCTCGCCGTCGTCGGCAAGGGCATCCCGTTCCAGGACGCGCTCAAGAAGGCCGACGAGGTCCTGCTGCAGGCCACCGGCGGCATCTCGTCGATCATCACCAAGGCCGGCGTGGTCAACGTCGACTTCGCCGACGTGCGCACGGTCATGAAGGACGGCGGCTCGGCCATCATGGGCACCGGCATCGGCCGCGGCGAGAACCGCGCCGTGGACGCCGCCAAGATGGCCATCGAGTCCCCGCTGCTCGACAACATCACCATCGCCGGCGCGCGCGGCGTGCTCATCAACATCACCGGCGGCAACGAGATGACACTCGGCGACATCAACACCATCGCCGAGATCGTGAAGGAAGCCGTGGGCGAGGAGAGCGAGATCATCTTCGGCGCGGTCAACGAGCCGGCGATGCAGGGCGAGGTGCGGGTGACCGTCATCGCGACGGGCTTCGAGCGCAAGGCGCAGCAGGGCGCCGGCCTCATCCATCGTGTGGGGTCCACGCCCATCATCAACCTCGACCAGGCGCGGCAGCGTCCGGTCATCGGGTCGCAGGCGCCGGCCGGTGGCCATGCGCCGTCGCCGCTCACCGCGCCGGGCCATGGCAGCGCCAACCTGGGCAACACCGCCCACACCGGCAACGCCGTGCCGCGTGCCCGGCCGCAGCCCCGCCCGCTCGAGGATCTCTCCGACATGGAGATCCCGACGTTCATTCGCCGACAGATGGATTGATGAAGGGCGTCGGGCGCTTCGTCACCGGTGCGGTGATCGTCGGTCTCGCGATCGCCGCACTTCGTTTACCGGCCCCCCGGCCCGGACGCCCGGGCGATCGCTTTGCGGCGAGCACCGGCCCGCAGCGCTGGTTCCTCAACGACACCCTCGGCTCGGGCCAGACGCTCACCGAGATCCTCATGCGCCGCGGCCTCTCGTCGGCCGAGGCCGCGAACGTGATCGCGGCCTCGCCGCTCGACCCGCGCCGCATCCCGGCCGGGCTGCGCGTGGAGGTCAGCGGCGACTCCACCACCCACGTGCCGAGCGAGGTGCGGTTCTACCTCGCGCTCGATCGCATCGTGAAGGTGTTCCGCCAGGATTCCGCCTGGCTCTCGGTGGACGAGCGTCTCGTCTGGAAGACCGACACGCTGCTCGTCCGCGGCGTCGTCACCAGCTCGCTCTACGAGGCGGTGGAGGCCGGCGCCAAGGACCTGCTCAGTGCCCGCGCACGGCAGGAACTGGCCTGGAACATCGCCGACATCTACGAATACCGCGTGGACATGTCGCGGGAGCTCCAGCAGGGCGACGAGGTGCGTGTGCTGTTCGAGCGGCAGTCGCTGGAAACCGGGGCCGAGCGCGTGGGCACGGTGATCGCCGCCGGACTGCAGCGCGCGGGCACCGAAGTGCAGGCCATCCGCATGGAGATCGACAACGGGCGCAGCAAGTACTACGACCAGCAGGGCCGCTCGCTGGCCGCGAGTTTCCTCCGCGCCCCGCTCTCGTTCCGCCGCATCTCCAGCAACTTCGGCCGCCGCAAGCACCCGGTGCTGGGCACCTTCCGCAACCACCAGGGCATGGACTACGCCGCCGACGCCGGCACCCCGGTGCGCACCATCGGCGACGGCGTCGTGATCTTCGTGGGCCGCAAGGGCGGCTACGGCAACACCATCGAGGTGCGGCACCCCAACGGCTTCGTGACGCGCTACGGCCATCTGCGCGGCTACGCCACCGGCATGCGCTCCGGGGTGCGCGTGGAGATCGGCAAGACCATCGGCTACGTGGGCATGACGGGACTCGCCACGGGGCCGCACCTGCACTTCGAGGTGCTGGTGAACGGCGTCCAGCGCGATCCGCGGCGGGCGCTGCAGGCCAACGCCGGGCCGCCGCTCACGGGCAACGACCTCGCGCTGTTCGAGCGCATCCGCTCGGCCGCCGTGTACGCCCTGGACCAGCCGGCCGGGCTGGTGCACGCGGAGCAGCCCACCGAGAACGCCACGCCTGCCGTGCCGGGCGCCAAGGCCGTGCCCACGCGCCAGTGAGCCGGCAGGGCTCCGCTCCCGTGAAGAAGGCCCGCTAGGGCGCCGCCACGTCGAACGAGAGGCGTGCGACCCAGATGGCGCGCCGATCGAAATCACTGACGAACAGACTCCGCATCAGACGCAGATCCGGCTTCACGATCGCGTTGTGCCGCTCCTCGCCGTTGATGCGAACGACCACCGGCCGCGCGAGATCGACCATCTCCGGCGAGACCAGCACCGACAGGCGGGCCGCGCGCGAACTCCGCAGGTCGAACACGTTGTCGGCGAAGCGGCCCTCCACCAGAGCGGACATCGCGTCCTGCCGCACGCTCCCAGCCGGCGAGCCGCGTGCACCGTCGCCGGCGGTCGCCACGCTCGGCGTCGCGAGCGCGTGATGCCACTCGGCCCGCGCGCGACTGGTGTCCACGCGGTCGATGCCCAGCCAGTCGATCGTGGTGGCTCGCAGGTCGATCGACTGCACCACGCGTCGCGCCGCGAACGGGTCTCGCCGCAGTGCGCGCCACGCGCGCTCGACCGCCGGCCACTCGTCGGGAATCCACCGACGGATCCCGTGGTCAGCTCGCGGGACCACGCGAAGTGTCCACGCGGCGCCGACGGACTGCGCCCAACCATGGAGCGCCGTCACGTCCGTCGATGGGAACATTGCGTCGAGCTCGCCGGACCAGCTGTGCAGTGTGCGGTTGCTCCAGTTGCGCATGGCGATGCCGGGGTCGGGCCAGCCGTTCATCGTGATCGCACCGGCGAAGGGCGACGCCGACTCCGCCATCGCGCGGAACGCGGTGCTGCCGCCGTTGCTGTGCCCGGCGATGACGATGCGGTCGTCGTCGAGGTTGAGCAGTTGCTTGGTGTGCACCAGGATTTCGCGCAGCGCCTGTTGCCCGAGGGCCGTACTGCCGTCGAGCGTGCGCGACATCATCGGGACGATCTGTACCGCGTCGTGGGCCGACGCTTGCCACCAGAACGGGTTGTCGAAGATGTTCCGCTGCTTCGTCCACGCGGAGGGGGCGGGATTGTAGAACCATCCTTGATGGCTCCAGAGCACCGCGGGGTGCGGACGATCGCGCCGGTAACTCGCCGGGACCCAGATGAAGAACACGACGTCTTGCACGACGCTGCTCGCGCCGGGCACCCGCTGCGTCGTGAGCATCCACGCGCCACGGCGCGTCGGCGTGGCGTAGAGCTCCGGCGAGCGCAGCGCGCCGAACAGCTCGGGAATCGCACGGCGCGAGTCATCGAAGATGCGCCCGACCTCAAGGCGCATCCGTTGTGGATCGAGGCCGAATGACGCGGGAGACATCGTCGCGAGGAGCGCTCGTTGGCGCTCGACGACCCGGCGCTCCAGGGCCGGCCACCGCGCGTCCGCCATCATCTCGACGTTGTCGCTCGCGAAGTTGAAGGTGTTGTCGAGATCGAGCCACCCCTGCGCCAGCAGGGTGTCGACCTGGGCGAACGCGATGTCGAGAAGGCCGAGCTTCGCCGCGATGTAGCGGAGGTACTCACGTTGAAAGCCATCCTTGAAGTCGACGAGTCGGAGCGACTCCTGCAGGTCTCGGACCTGCCGCGGGCTTCTCTTGCCGTTGTCCTCGGCCAACCCGCGCGAGAAGAGGCTGTCGGCGCGAAAACGGACGTCGCGCGCCTGGGGCTGCGCGGACGCCGTCGCGGGCGAGAGGAGTGCTCCGAGGCTGAGGGCCAGCAACCGGGCGAGGAGGGCTGTGTGTGTCATGACACGTTGGACACGGGCCGACGCGCGGAAGTCAATGCCATTCCGGAGGGTCGGCGGGCGCCATTCCACGGCCAACCAAGCAGCCCCCGACCGCGTATACTTCGCGGTCACGAATGCTCCTCTGGATCCTCGCCCTCCTCGCCGGTGCCGGCCTCGCCTACCTGACGTATCGTCAGCAGCCGAGTGGCCCTGCCGCCCCCGTCATCGCGCTCCGGGCCGTCGCCGGGGTGGCCGTGGCGGCGCTTCTATTGAATGTGCCCCTCGGCCCCAGCCAGCCACTCGCACCCTGGGTGGGTGTGGACGTGTCGGCCAGTTGGGCCACGGTGGGTGGCGCCGAGGGCTGGGCCCGGGCGCGTGAGGTGGTGGACTCGCTGCGGGCCGAGGGTGCGGACTCGCTGTTCGTGTTCGGCGACTCCGTGCGTGCCGATTCCTTGCCGACCGTACCCACCGACCGCAACTCGCGCGTCGGTGCACTGATCGACGCCGCCATCGCCGTCGGGCGCCCGCTGGTGCTGGTCACGGACGGTGCAGTGGACGACCCCGACCGCGTCGCGCGCCTCCCGCGCGGCTCCGCCCTGCGTGTGATCGCCGCCACCCCACGCCCCGACGCCGCGATCGCGCTGCTCGACGCCCCCGGTGGCGCCCTGGGCGGCGACACCATCTCGGTACGGCTGCTCACCAAGGCCGGCGCCGCCGGCGCGGCGGCCGGGTCCGTCACCCTGCGGCTCGACGACCGGGTGATCCAGACCGCTCCGCTCGCCGCGCTGGAGCCGTTCGAGGAGCGCGAGGTGCGCATCGAGGTGCCGGTGCCCGCCAACGATGCCACGCGACGCCTCTCCGCCGCCCTCGGCGGTGGCGACGCGGTGCAGGAGAACGACACCGCGAGCGCGGAGTTGGTGGTGTCGGGCGCGGCGGCGGCCACGTTCATCTCCAGCGCCCCGGACCAGGACGCCCGGTTTGCCCTTGCCGTCCTGCGCGGCACACGCCGAGGGCCGGTGCAGGGGTTCTGGCGCGTGGCGCCCGGCCAGTGGCGCGTGGACGGGTCGCTGCGCCCGGTGACCGAGCAGGCAGTGCGCAGTGCGGCGGCGTCGTCGCCGCTGCTCGTGCTGCACGGCGACACCGCGATCTTCGGTGCCCCGCGCAGTCTCACCACCCGCGCCTTGGTACTGCTGGCCCCGCCGCCGGTGGCTGAGGACTACTATCCCGTGGGTACGGGCGATTCCCCGCTGGCGGCGGTGCTGGCCGGTGTGCCCTGGGACTCGCTGCCGCCGCTCGACGTGGCCGCCACACCCGCGCGCGGCTACTCGGCCGTGGTGGCGCGTCGGGCGCGGCGATTCGACGAGCGCAGCGTGATCACACTCGAGGACGGACCGCGTCGCAGTGCCTTGATCGCGGCGTCCGGCCTGTGGCGCTGGAAGCTGCGCGGCGGCCGCGCCGCCGACGCCTACAACGCGGTGTGGGGCAGCATCTTCGACTGGGTGGGGGCGGACTTGAGCAACGCGGCGACGCGCGACCGCGCCAACGGTGCCGCGGGCCGCAGCGAGTACGTGCCGCGCCGCGCGACGGTGCGCGAGGGTGCCGTGGGTGATGGGGTGCCGCTGGACCAGGCGCCGCGGGCGCTCGGGGCGTGGTGGCTGGCGGCGATCGCGATCGCGGCGTTGTGCGCGGAGTGGTTGCTGCGGAGGAAGATCGGGCTGCGCTGACTGTGTGCGCGGCTGGGAGGCTCCCGCACGTTGATTCCGTAGGTGGCGGAGGGCTATCTTGCGGTCTCTCCATCACTTAGGCAATGGCCCTCCTCTTCCGCAAGAAAGACGACGCCCCCCGCAAGTCGCTCTGGCAGCGCATCAAGGACATCGCGCTGACCGACGTCGCGGTGATCGCGCGCGGAGGGGTGGACCAGGGCTCGCTCGAACAGCTCGAGCAGATGCTGCTCGAGTCCGACTTCGGCGTGCCGGTGACCATGCGGCTGGTGGACGCGGTGAAGCATCAGGCCACACGCGGCACGGTCAAGACGCAGGACGAGTTCCTCGCTGCGCTGCGCGAGGGGATCGAGCAGGCGCTGCGTGCCGGCAAGTCCGACCCGGCGCTGCATCTGCCCGCGAGCCGACCGGCGGTGCTCATGGTGCTCGGCGTGAATGGGGCGGGGAAGACCACCTTCATCGGCAAGCTCGCGGCCAAGCTGCGCGCCGAGGGCAAGTCGGTGCTGCTCGGCGCGGGTGACACGTTCCGCGCGGGGGCCATCGACCAGCTGCGCGTGTGGGCTGAGCGTACGGGTGCGGAGTTCGTCGGTGGGGCGCCGGGTGGCGATCCGGGTGCGCTGGCCTGGCAGGCGATCGACGCGGGTGTGGCGCGCAACGTCGATGTGGTGATCATCGACACGGCCGGGCGCCTGCACACGAGCAGTGCACTCATGGACGAACTCAAGAAGGTGCAGCGCGTGGTGGAGAAGCGACTCCCCGGCGCGCCGCACGAGGCGCTGCTCGTGCTCGATGGCACAGTGGGGCAGAACGCGGTGCAGCAGGCGAAGATCTTCTCGGCGGCGGTGCCGGTGACCGGGCTGGTGGTGACCAAGCTCGACGGCACGGCGCGGGGCGGGGTGGTGCTCGCGGTGCACGAGGCGATCGACGTGCCGGTGAAGTTCATCGGCATGGGTGAGCAGGCGGCGGACCTGGTGGCGTTCGACGCGGCGACGTTCGCGCGCGAGTTGTTGGAGGGGTGACGGCCACCGCGGGGCGGCTCACGCTCGAGACGCCGGTCACCTACCTCAAGGGGGTCGGCCCGCGCCGCGCGGAGTTGTTGAATCGGCTGAACATCTTCACCGCCCGCGACCTGCTCTTCCACATCCCGCATCGCTACGAGGATGCGAGCACCGTGCAGCAGATCGCGCGGCTGCGCGTGGGCGACGACGCGACGGTGATCGGCACGGTGATCAGCAAGGGCATCCTGCCCACGCGCAAAGGCCTGCGCGTGTTCCAGGCCGTGGTGCAGGACGCGACCGGGCTCATCGAGGTCAGTTGGCCGGGACAGCCCTGGCTCGACCGCTCCATCAACAAGGATGACGTGCTGCTGTTGAGCGGCCCCGTGCGCTTCTTCCACGGGCGTCAGCTCGCACCGCGCGAGTTCGTCAACCTGGGTAAGGACGCCGACGGCACGAGCGGCGGCCGCGTGCTCGCGGTGTATCCGGCGACCGAGGGGTTGTCGTTCAAGCAGATCCGCGGACTCATCGATGCGCATCTCGATCAACTGCTGCCGCAGGTGGAGGAGTATCTCCCGCCGTGGATGTTGCAGGAGGCCAAGGTGCCGTCGCTGCGCGAGGCGTTGGCGGCGGTGCACCGGCCGACGAGCCTGGCGAGTGCCCTCGCGGGGCGAGCGCGATTGGCGTTCGAGGAACTGCTGTTCGTTCACATCCTGCATCGCCGTGCGCGGCAGATCGCGCAGCAGGCGCGCGACGGCATCACGTTCGTGAACAAGAAGGACCTCACGAGCAAGTTCCGCGAGGCGCTGCCGTTCCAGCTCACCAAGGCGCAGGTGCGCTCGGTGCGCGAGATCGTCGCCGACATGTGTGCGCCGCATAAGATGCATCGCCTGCTGCAGGGCGATGTGGGCGCGGGCAAGACCGTGGTGGCCGTGTTCGCGGCGCTCTTGGCAATGGAGAACGGCTATCAGGTGGCGTTCATGGCGCCGACCGAATTGTTGGCCGAGCAGCATGCGCGCACGCTGGACCGGTTGCTCGCGCCGCTGGGGATCGTGCCGGTGTTGATCACCGGCTCACGCTCGGCGAAAGAGCGCAAGCTGGCGGCGACGCGCCTGGAGAGTGGTGAGCCGTTGATCGCCGTGGGTACACACGCCTTGGTGGCCGATGGCACCACGTTCGCGAAGCTGGGCTTGGCGATCATCGATGAGCAGCATCGGTTCGGCGTGGACCAGCGGCGTGTGCTCATCGAAGCGCGCGGCGCCAAGGTGAAGCCCGATGTGCTGCTGATGTCGGCCACGCCCATCCCGCGCTCACTGGCGCTGACGATGTACGGCGACCTGGGCGTGTCGGTGCTCGACGAGCGCCCGCCGGGCCGCGAGCCGGTCACGACGGCGCTGAGGCCGGAATCGGCGCGCGAGAAGGTGTTCGCGTTCGTGAACCGGCAGATCGACGCGGGCCGGCAGGCCTACGTGGTGTATCCGCTGGTGGAGGACTCGGAGAAGGTCGCGCTCAAGGCGGCGACGTCGGCGTTCGAGGAGCTCACGGCGGGCGCGCTGCATGGGCGGCGCGTGGCGCTGTTGCACGGGAAGATGGGCGCGGACGAGAAGGATGCGGTGATGCGCGCGTTCCGTGATGGTTCTTTGGACGTGCTTGTTGCAACGACGGTGATCGAGGTGGGGATCGACGTGCCGAATGCGACGGTGATGTTGATCGAGCATCCGGAGCGGTTCGGGCTGTCGCAGCTGCATCAGATGCGCGGGCGGGTGGGGCGCGGGGCGGGGTTGGAGTCGTTCTGTGTGCTGCTGGGGGATGTGGGGGAGGAGGCGATGGGGCGGTTGCAGGTGTTCTTGGATTCTGAGGACGGATTCGAGATCGCTCGAGAGGACCTGCGGCTGCGGGGGATGGGGGATTTGTTTGGGGAGCGGCAGTCGGGGGTGCCGACTTTTCGAGTCGCAGACCCGCTGAAGGATGAAGCACTGTCGGAGGTGGCTCGGGGGGTGGCGGAGCGGGTGCTGGTGGAGGATCCGGAGTTGAAGAAGCCGGCGTATAAGGCGATGCAGGGGATACTTAGGCGGGGGTATGGGCGGGCGTTGGAGTTGTTTCGGGTGGGGTAAGTGCACGCGCCGAGGAAGTATGCTCGGCCCGCAGTTGGTCGCGCTCTTGCGGGCTGGTGGTCCCCGCTGGAAGTTGCCCCTCCGTGACTGGTGCACACGCGAATCGACTCATCCGGCGGAGACGATGAATGAGTTCCACAATCGAAGAGATTCTGTCCTGGGCCGTCGAACTTCCTTACTGGGAGCGAGCAGGGCTCAATCTCCTTCTAACGGGCAGGGTCCCGACCGCTGCTGATGAAGAAGGATTGCTCGAGCAACTCCTCGCTGACCACGGATTGGCCGCAATGCCGCTGCGCGAAGTACTCGCGGGGCCCCCAGCAGCTACCAGCGAAGAAGCTCCGATCGCAAGGCCCACACTTCTGAGAGCACACGGCTTCAAGCGCGTTAACGCCTTGGTGGATGATCAAGAGCTTCGCTTCGCGCCGGCGCTGACTGTGTTCTTCGGCGGCAACGGGTCCGGGAAGTCAGGGTACGCGCGCGTCTTGGGTTCTCTAGGATATTCACGTGGTGACATCTCGGTCCTCCCCGACGTTACGAAGCCCTGGGAGGAATCCGACGTCATCGAAGTATCAATCGACTACGACGACGGTGGGTCGAAGACCATTTGTCATGTTGTTGGCAAGCCCGCGCCAGAGTTGAGATTCATGTACGCCTTCGATACGACGAGCGTCGAGGCGCATTTGTCCGAGCCTCACATCCTTAGTTTTGCGCCAGCCGGACTCGGGTTGCTCACCAGGCTCGCAGAGTTAACCGATCGAGTGCGCGCACGACTGGCCGAGCGAATTAACTTGATTCCGCACGCCTTCGCCGTGCCTCCAGCGTTCGCGGTGGACAGCGTTGTGTCACGCGCGCTTCGTTCAGTCGCAGTAGCCTCGGACGTCGCGCAACTTGAAAGTCTCGCGCTCATGACACCGGCAGACGCTGAGCGGCTCGTGCAATCCGAGCTTGAGATCGCACAGATAAAGGCGAATGATCCACGCGAGCAGGTCGCACTTCTTGAGCGGCGGGTTCAAAGGATTGAGATGCTGTCTAAGGTCGTTCAGTCTCTCAGTGCCTACGTGTCGTCGCGATCGTCTCAAGACTTTCGTAGTCTGTTCGATGAGATATCTGCGAGAAGGCAAGCTATGGAGTCTATCGGTGCGATGCAGTTCGCGAATCCGGGACTGCCACAGGTGGGAACAGAGGCTTGGAGCAGGTTCGTGACTGCGGCCAGGGTTCTGGCCGACGGAGTGGATTCGCGACAACTCATCTATCCAGCGGCGGGGGATGTGTGTCTGCTTTGCCAACAGCCTCTGTCCGATGAAGCTAGGGCGATGTTAGGCCGTCTTTGGGTGTTCCTTAAGGGCGAAGCTAGGAGCGCTCACACTAAGGCCCTCGGGCAGCGAGAGATCTACCAGCGAGACCTTGAGACGAGCGCAAAACGTCTGGCGCAGGCGCGAGAGATGATCGCGTTGATGGAGAGTCCGCTGCCGACTGATGTCGGCGAAGCTGTCGAGTCGTTTCTCGGTAGCGTGGAGCCAACGCTTGCATCTTGGCGGGCGCTGCTCGATTCAGGCGGGCCAATTCCCGTGCTAGGGTCAGCGAAATCGCCCGAGCCCGGTTTGAACGAACTGGCGACGACACTTCGCGCAGAGGCGGCTAAGCTTCAAAGCACCGATCGAAGCGCGCAAATGCGCGATTTGCAACGTGAGCATCTTGAGCTGGGTCACCGAAACGCGCTGGCGGGGGTCCTTCCGTCGGTTCGAAAGTTCGTTGAAGAGCGCGAGTGGGCAGCAAAGGCAGCACGAGTCGGGGGGTCGACTCGCCACATCACGAACCAGTACAATTCAATGTTTTCGTCGCGGGTTACTAAGCGATACGTCGAATTGTTCAAGGCGCATCTTACGGAGCTCGGCTGTCCCGCCGTTGTCGAGATCGAGACTCGCGGCAAGAAGGGAGAGACAGTTAAACGGCTCTCGGTGCGCTCTGATTCATCCGTGCCAGAAGAGATGTCAACGCCCGGTCTTGTCCTCAGCGAGGGGGAGCGACGCGCTATCGCGCTCGCCGACTTCTTGACAGAGGTTGCTCTCGATAGGAGAAGCGGTGCGATTGTCCTGGATGATCCTGTCACGTCATTGGACTTCGACTGGAAGGGAGCGGTAGCACCTCGCCTTGTGCGGGAAGCGAAGGCGAGGCAGGTCATCGTGTTTACGCACGATCTCCACTTCCTCTGGTTGTTGTCAGAGAGTGCAGAGTTCGAGAGCGTTCAGATGTCAACTCACTGGGTTAAGCGCGGCGACGATGAGCGCCCCGGGTATGTATTCTCGGACAACGCACCCTCGCTCGAGCGCGAGTACAAGTCCTCTCAAAAGGCGCGAAAGCTCTACTCTGCTGCACAAGCTGAGAAGCAGCCTGCCAAACGCGAGCGTCTGCTTAAGGAGGGCTGCGGTGCGCTCAGGACAAGCTACGAGGCCTTCGTGGTGTTTGAGATGCTGAACGAAGTCGTCATGCGCTTCAGTGAAAGGATCAGCATTGGAAGGCTAGCAGATGTCGTGGTAGACAAGTCTATCTGTCGGAAGGTCGATGAAGCGACTGCGAGATTGTCGCGGTATATCGAAGGGCATCTGCACTCGGATGCGACGGCGCTGCGACCTCTCGAGCCGGAGGTCCTGTTGCGCGAAATCGAAGCATTTGATCTGCTTCGAAAGCAGCAGAAGGAACTGCGAGCGGCGGCAGGCGAATAGCTGGGTAGGCTCATCTTCATCAATGTGGCGGTCTCTGGGAGTGTTCGCGGCCGCTCGAAATCTGTCCGCAGTCGGGCCCGAGAGTTGCAGTTGAGATTGACTATGGATTCATCTGCTGACTCCGTACGTGAAGTGGTTCGCGGCAGTATCTGGAGCCGCGCAGCCGCATCGGCTGCGTTCACTCTCGCTTCGCCCTGAGGTACGGTTGACACTTGGGCATCACCTCAGGTCTATCGGCTCTGTCCCTCAGAAGCTGGAGTGAACTAGTAGCGCAGTCTGATTCCGCTACTCGACTCTCCAATCTGCCCCTGCGACAGTAGGACATCGATCGCCCGCCCAATCAACTCATCAAGCGCCGGCCCCGTCCGACTGAATCCGAACATCGACCTCACCTCAGTAGTCAGCTGGGTCCGCGAGAAACCATGCCCCGACTCTAGAATCGCAAGCACCGCCATCCGATACTCTTCCGGAGCAATCCGCTCAGCCGAGATCTTGGTACCCGCGCGCGCCCGAACTCGGCACTCGGCGCCCTGATACCAGTAGAACTCGCCGCGTCGCTCGACCACGCCAGATCGCACTGCGGCCGAGCAAGCTTCCTGGACGCGAGTCTGGATCCTGCTGCCAGCCCGCGACCCCCACATTCCGGCGACGCGCGTGAATAGGTCTGACAGATGGAGCGGTCCTTCATGCTTGATCACCTCCAACACGGCCTGCGTGACCTGACTGATGGGCGAGGCAAGAATGTCCTGCCCGTCAAAGCGCCCCGTCCCCGGCGCGAACTGGTACGCAGCTGCTTTCGGACGGGAATAGGGTTCGAGCGTGCTGCCGCGTTCCAGTAGCGTGCTTGCCTCCGTGCGTGCACGCTCGGTCGCGGCGGATTCCTCGGCGGCTCTGATCGCAGCCTCGCGCAATCGCGCCTCACGCTCTGCGGCCTGATCACGAGAAGCTCGCGCGCGAGCATCCGCGATGAAGCGCAGTAGGCGCTCGATCTGCCCCTGGCGGTCCTTGAACCAGTCCGTTGACCAGACGCGGATGATCGTCCACCCTCTAGCTTCTAGGACCTGTTGCCTCAGCCGATCGCGGTCGCGCGCCGTCTCGGAGGAGTGGTAAGCAACGCCGTCGCACTCGATGCCACAAAGGAATCGTCCAGGAAGATTGTCGTCGAGCACGCCGAGGTCTATACGATAGCCGGCAACACCGACCTGCGGTACGACGCTGACACTGCGCGCCGTTAGCTCGTTGAGCACGTCGCGTTCGAAAGGTGATTCGGTGCCGGCAGCGAGACTCGCGGACGTGCTTTCAAGAACGCCGTGCTCCGCAAAGCGAAGGAACTCCCTGAGCAAGGTAGCTCCTCGCGATGTCGTTCCTGCGGCGCTGATCTCGTCAGCCTTCATCGACGAGAAGACACGCATCCGCTGTCGGGCGCGGGTCGTCAGCACGTTCAGACGGCGCCAGCCGTTTTCACCGTTGAGCGGTCCGAAGTTGTAGCGCAGCTTGCCATCCGATGCGCGTGCGTACGTAACGCTGATGAAGATTACATCGCGCTCGTCGCCCTGGATGTTCTCGAGATTCTTCACGAAGAAGGGCTCGTGCACGCCGCGGTCGAAGAACGGTTCCAAAGAGGGATCGTCGCGCCGTCGTTGTTCGAGCTCGTCCTGTATTGCCAACTGCTGCCGCAGGTTGAAAGTCCCGACGCCGAGTGATTGGGTCGGAAGTCCCGTCGCGCGGCGCTCGAACTGCTCCTTGGCGAACCGCACGACCTCGTCCACCACTCGTCTCGCCTCCGCGCTATTGAGGCCCTTCCCTTCGTATACGCCGTTCGGCACGAACTCGAACTGCAACCCGGTTGTCTCGGAGCCGGTCTCGACACTCGGGAACGTGTAGAGGTCGGACTCGTAGAACTGCACGTTCGAGAAGCTAATCAGCGACTCGTGGGCCGAGCGGTAATGCCACTTGAGCCGGCTCATCGGAACACCCGCACCCATGTACTCTTCAAGGATGCTCTCCGAGTCCTCAACGAGCGGGAGGCCGTCTTCGTCGAGCTCCGCGTTGGTGATGCCGCTGGAGGTCGCGAAGAAGTTGGTGGGTGGCAACTGCTTCGGATCGCCGACCACGATCAGCTGCTTCCCGCGGTGGATGGCTCCGACCGCATCCTCGGGCGGGAGTTGCGAAGCCTCGTCGAAGATGACGAGATCGAAGCTCGAGTCAGCGCCCGGCAGTAGCTGTGCGACCGTTTGTGGACTCATCATCAAGCAGGGCTTTATCGCTCGGACTGCTGCGCCGGCCTGACGCATCGTGCGTCGGAGCGGGCTTATGCCGCGTTGTCGCGCAAGTTCCTTCCGCAGGTAGGCCATCTGTTCGCCGGGCACCTGTGCGCGCAAAGCATTCTGAACGCGATCGCGGAGGCGCCCCACAAGGGCCGCACGATTCTCCTTGAGGACGCGCTGGTCGAGCTCCTGGAACTCCTTCACGCGTTCGTCGTGCGCGACCGTCTGAAAACGCTCGAGTTCGGGGCGCTCGCGAACGACTCCCTCGAGCCACTTCATGTAGAATGCGCGCAGGAAGGTTGGGGCCAGCGCGTCAAGTGCGACTTCGCCCGAAAGCGCGCGCGCGACGAACGGTCCGGCGAGGGTGTCGGCGGCGGCTCGCCGAGCGCTCTCGAAGGCGGCCCATGAGGGCGCTTGACCGCGGGAAGACGAGATCGCGGCTGCACGAGTAGCGATCACGTCCAGTCGTTCATTTGCGAGATAGTCGGAGGGCCATCCGAGCGCGGTTCGTAGAGCCACAAGCGTGGCCGCGACGCGGTCGGCCGCCGCGCGCATCTGATCGACTGATGACATTCGCGGGGCGGGGGACTGCGCAGTTTCAAGTGCCCGGCCCTGCAGTCCGTGCTTGACGCAGAGCCCCCGGAACTCGACGACCCACTGGACATAGTTGTCCAGCGCAGGCGCCGAGCTCTCTTCGCCGTTCCAGAGAGTTCCGAACAGCTCGATTCCCAGATGAGCTGACTGGGCGAGCGCGCGGCGATCCTTGGTCAAGCGGTTCACTTGCCGCATGGCCGCAGCCTGTTCGAGCAAACTGGGCTTGTACGTCGGCTGCCGGTACGACAGCCAGCGCCGCTTTACCGAGCGGAATCGACCGTCAAGGATGGCGAGGAAGCCAAAGAACCCTGAGAGCTTGGATTCGACGTATGCGATGTCTTGCGCGTGGTCGTGCCCCAGTACCTCAGGAAGGAACAGCTTGTTCACGCGTGCCGCGAGCTGCTGGATGTCCTTGAGTCTAGCCATCAGTTCGGTGGCGGGTGCAGGAGGCTGGTTCCATGCGTCGCTGCCGAGGACCGCCGCTGGTGCGCCGGGTGACCGACGCATTACCGTAGATATGGTGGCTGCTGTGTCGACATCGCTGATCAGAGCGATCGGAGGAAGCTGGTACTCATCGGAAACCGCGACCGCGGTGGCGATCAGGCCGCTTGTCGCTGCGTGCAGTCGATTTGCAAGGTCGGCGATCTCCTCGATCAATTCTTCCGTGAAGAACGTCTTCGTGCTGTCCCTCCACGGATTCTCGCTGAGCGGTGCAACCACAGCCGCCGCCGCTACCAGATCCTGAACGCCGCGGACGGCGTCGGATAGCTGTTGCGTAGTGGTGCCATCGACGGGCGCGTTGTATTTCATCCTGTGCGCGCTATGCACGCGGCCGAGCTCCCCGTACACGCGGTAGGGAGAGAGGCCCAGCGTTCCGTGGGGGGTGTGCGCGGCCTTGGTGTACGCGGTGAGGGTCGCGCGGACCTGAGGCAGCCGCTGCGTCGAAACTGTGGGTGCGGCGACGGACTGAAGTGATGCGTCTAGGGCCAAGCCGAGTTCGCGCATCACCGAACGCTTATTCGCCTTGGTGGAATGCAGTTCGAGGCAGAACTCGCCGAGATTCGCTTGAACGAGACGATCGTGAACGACAGAGAGCGCTGCCATCTTTTCGGCGACGAAAAGCACCGACTTGCCAGCGGAGAGGGCCTGCGCGATCAGGTTCGTGATTGTCTGAGACTTGCCGGTACCGGGGGGACCTTCGACCACGAGATCGTGCCCGCGAGCCGATGCCGCAATAGCGCGCAACTGGCTCGAGTCCGCGTCGACGACTTGGAAGGTCGACTCAGGTGGGTAGTCGACGTCAAGGTTCATCGACCCGATGTCGTGCGGGAGTCCAACGCCGATTCCGCCACCCGGTGCGTTGCGTGTCACGAGTTGACGGATGAGCCGATGCTCTAGCAGCGCATCGCGGGAGGCCTCAAGATCCTTGTACATTACGAACTTCTGGAAAGACAAGAGTGCTAAGTAGATATCGTTCTTGACTGACCAACCTGGCTTTCCGGCGACCAGCGTTGCGGTGGCGCCGAGGAGTGCCTGCAGGTCGTAATTGTCGGGGAGCGTGCTGAGATCGGGCAGTTCCGGCAGAGTGATCGCGTGGTCACGCTTCAGGTACTCCGCGAGCGCGGGATTGACCATCGGCTCGTCCTCGGCCGCGCGAACCTGATAGCCCGAGCGTGCGGACTTACGTGTCAGCGCGACGGGCAAGAGCACGAGAGGGGCTCTCAGCGTGATGTTGGAATCGCGCGACTCCGTATAGTAGAGCATGCCGAGCGCGAGAAAGAGTGTGTTGACGCCCTGTTCCTCGATCGAGAGGCGCGCCTGCTCGTCGAGGCGTCGCAGAGACTTGTCGAGTGCGTCCGCAGTCGAGGAAGTCTGAAGGCCGTCGTCCCGGTGCTTCTCCTCCAGAGAACTTGGGTCGTACGGGACGAATTCCATCGACGGGATCGGCTCGTCATCCTCGTCAGCGTCATCGAGTGCGAGACTCGGATCGGGAGGGGTCACTCCTCCCGCTGCTATGGGGGACGGCGTCTTCGCGTCCTCGTCCGGAGCCGCGAGGAACTTCATGGCGCCTTCGCGAACGTAGAGCGTTCGGAACACTTCCGCAGGCTGTTCGTCGACGACGGTGACCGTCGAGACCTTGTTGACGCGAAAGCTCAGAGCTCGGTTGCGCTTCGTAAGGTCCAAGAGCTTGCGCTGCCAGCTGTCGACCGACGCGACGAGTTTGCCGTTCCGCGCGGGAGCCGGACTGGTCTCGCGTGGCGGAACGGCGTCTGCGTTTGGAGTGTGCGGTTCTGTCATGCTTCCTACTGCTTCGAGGTGGCATCTTGGCGTGCGTGCGCTTGGGACACTAAAGCGAGGTACGGTAGGCGGCAACTTTTCCCACGTCACCGCCTTGCGCGCGACCAAAGGTTCGGGCGCACAAAAGACGCTGGAGCCATTGCGACCCCTGGCACCGTATTCGACTCGACCACCGTGCCCGACTCCCCCCCTCACCCCCCACTGCCGCGTCGGGCGCCAGCTCGATGAGGGCGGCACGCCCACCGTCAACCTTGCCGGGGACCTCAAGTACGGCCGCCATGTCGTCCTCTAGGTCTTCTTACCCGAGCTAGCCGTAGTTTTGGCGGCGACTCTTCGGAGTGCCCTCGGGTAAGCGCCGCATTCGGCCTCTTCTGCGCAGAGTTTCATCGTACGGATCGTCTCACGCATCGCGCGTCGGGTCACGCAGTCGCGACGTGAAATGCCGGCACAGGTCGCGGCGATGGTGGGGAAGTCCCCAGAGAAGCTGCCGCACAATAGACCATGCTCTGCGCGTTCGATGGATTCACCTTCTGGGAGGCGGAGCGGCGTGAGAGGGTGTTCTCCCCACGAGCGGAGTTTACCGCTGTCGCCGCCGGCCGCACCTTGGAGTAACTTCGCGCATGCGCACTCTCCGCCTGCCGGTCCTCTTCGCGGCCCTCGCCCTCGCCGCCCCGCTGCAGTCCCAAACGTTCCACCTCTCCTTCGACCGCACCACCCACGCCGAGCCCATCACCGGCCGCGCGTACTTGTTCATCGCCCGCACCGACCGCACCGAACCCCGCCTCCAATCCGGCGCCCGCCGCACCAGCGAGCCCTTCTTCGGCGTCGACATCGCCGCCCTCCGCCCCGGCGAGCGCGTCACGTTCGACAGGTCCGTCCTCGGCTTCCCGCTCAGCTCACTCGCCGAACTCCCCAAGGGCGACTACTTCATCCAGGGACTCATCGTCCCCTACACGCAGTTCAAACGCGCCGACGGCCGCACCATCTGGGCGCACATGGATGCGGGGGAAGGGCAGCGCTTCAATGCCGCGCCCGGCTCGCTCGTGAGCGAGGTCGTGAAAGTGCGCATCGATCCCGCCGCGCGCACGCCCATCGCGCTGCGACTCAGCAAGGTCATCCCGCCCATCCCCACGCCGCCCGAGACCGAGTGGGTGAAGCGCTTCCGCATCCGCTCCGAGCTCGCGAGCAGCTTCTGGGGCCATGACATGCACTTGGGTGCCGTGGTGCTGCTGCCCAAGGGCTACCAGGAGAATCCCGCGCGGCGGTACCCGGTGGTCTATACCATCGGGCACTACAGCGATCGCGCGCCGTTCGGGTTCACGTTCGAGGGCTGCGATCGCCCGGAGACGGCCGAGGCGCGTGCGGCGCGGCTGGCGCGGACCAATCGCGAGCCGGGCTGCGAGTTCCAGAAGGCCTGGACCGCCGGCGAGGTGCCGCCCTTCATCGCGGTGTTCATCCAGCACACCACGCCCTTCTACGACGACAGCTACGCACTCAACTCGGCCAACAACGGGCCCTACGGCGATGCGATCACGCGCGAGCTGATCCCGGAGATCGATCGGCGCTTCCGCACCGTGGGTGCGCCGTACGCGCGGGTGCTCACCGGGGGCTCCACGGGCGGATGGGACGTGCTCGCGCTGCAGGTGCACTATCCTGACGTGTTCGGCGGCGCGTGGTCGCTGTATCCCGACCAGCTCGACTTCCGGAACTACCAGTTCGGCGACGTCTACGCCGACAGCAACGCCTTCGTGCGCGCCGATGGCTCGTGGATGCCGCGCGAGATCCCCTCGAGCCGCTCACCGGAGGGCATCACGGACCTGACGGTGCGCGAGGAGAACCAGGCGGAGCTGGTGATCGCCACCAAGGGGCGCTCGGGCGGCCAGTGGGACGGCTGGCAGGCGGCCTGGGCACCGGTGGGTCCCGATGGCTACCCCGCGCAGCTCTGGGACAAACGCACGGGTCGGATCGACACCAAGGTGGCCGAGCAGATGCGCGAGCGCGGGTACGACCTGCGCGCGTTCCTCGAGAGGCACTGGAGCACGGTTGGTCCCAAGCTCGTCGGCCAGCTGCACATCGCCGTGGGCGACATGGACAACTACTTCCTCAACCTCGGCGTGTACCGCATGGAGACCTTCCTCGAGAGCACGAAGGAGCCGGGGAAGGGACCGTACTACGCCGGGACCATCGAGTACGGTAGGCCCCTCAAGCCGCACGGCTGGCAACCCTGGACCAACCAGGATCTGCTGCGGCTCATGCAGCGGCACATCGACCGCAACGCGACTCGGCCGTAGCGGGGCCTCACGGCGATCGCCGAGCGGCCGCTCGGCGGGCGCGCGTCGGGCGAGCGACGGGCGCGCTGGCTGGTTGACGCACCGGGGCGTAGGTTAGGCGGTCCGTTCCGCCTCGCCTACGCCCCGAGCCACTCCATGCCGAAAGTCACGTCGCACCCCACTGGCCAACCGATCTGGTTCGACCTGCAGACCAAGGACGCCGCCGCCGCGCGGGCCTTCTACGCCGCCGTGCTCGGCTGGACGTACGAGGAGCAGGCGCCGGAGTACGGTGGGTACGCGGTGGCGTTCACCGATGGTGCGGTGGCCGCCGGCATCGGGCAGCAGGAGGCCGGTGCCACGTATCCCTCGGCCTGGTCGGTGTACTTCGGCGTGACCGATGCTGCGGCGGCCTGCGAACGGATCAAGGCGGCCGGCGGCACACCGATGTTCCCGCCGATGCTGATCGGCCAGGAGGGCCGCATGGCGATGTGCACCGACCCCACCGGCGCGGTGTTCGGCGTCTGGGAGCCGATCAAGCACACGGGCGCCGAGGCGGTGAACCAGCCTGGTGCCATGGTGTGGTGCGAGGTGAACACGCGCGACGCGGCGAAGGCGTCGAAGTTCTACGCGGACGTGTTCGGGCTCACGATCGAGACGATGGAGATGCAGGGCGCGCCGTACCACATGCTCAAGAACCACGGTGAGCCGGTGGCCGGCGTGCTGCAGATGACGCCCGAGTGGGGCGACATGCCGCCGCACTGGATGGCCTACTTCGGCGTGCACGACGCCGAGGTGGCGAAGGCCAAGGTGGAGGCCGCCGGCGGCAAGGTGCACCACGGGCCCTTCGACACACCCTACGGCCGCATGATCGTGGTGGGGGATCCGCAGGGTGCGGCGGTGTCGTTCATCACGGCGGGCTGAGGCGCGCCTTGCCTAGGCGCGCCCTACGGAGGCGCGCCTTACCGAGGCGCGCTGCGACACACCGCCCCGGGCGCGAGTGACGCCTCGCGCCCCAGCGGCCCCACACTCAGGAACTGCACCTGCGCCGGCTCCGTCGGCGCGAGCGTGATGCGCACCGCCAGGTCGCCGCGCGCACAGCGCATGCGCCAAACGCCGCGCAGCGCGTTCTCCACGATGAACGGACCCTCGTTGCGGCACTCGCCGCCGGCCATGTCGCGCAGTGTGGCCAGCTGCGCCTGCCGCCGCTCGGCCGATTCGTCGCGGAACAGGTTCATCGCCGCGAGGGAGTCGGCGAGGGGACCCGACCAGGCCTGCACCAGGCGTGACACCTGTGCCCGGCGCGTCTCGAGCACGGGGGCGGGCTGCGGTTCGCGCGGCTCGAGGGCGCCGGTGCGCTTGAGGATCTCGAACGCCTGATCCACCGTGGGCGTCCAGGGCGTGTAGGTGAGGCTACCCAGCGCGATGATGCCCACGCCGTGCTCGGGCAGCCACTTCATGATGGAGCCGTAGCCGGGCAGGCCGCCGGTGTGCGACACGGCCGCGCGGAAGTCGCAGTTCTGGTTCACGCGCAGGCCGTAGCCGTAGCCGCCGGCGTTGAGCGCCAGGGCGTTGGCGCCGGCGAAGGCCGAGGCACCGCTGAAGCGCTGGATCTGCTGCATCTCGCGACGCGAGCTCCGCGAGAGCACCGCACCCTCGGCGCCGTCGCGGGCCGGCCAGGCGTCGAGCATGAACGCCACCCAACGGGAGAGGTCGGCCGGGGTGGTGAGCATGCCGCCCATCACGCCGAACGCGCCGTCCGGGAGCGGCGGCTCGAGCAGCCATTGGCCGTCCTGCAGACGGTAGCCGTACGCGAGCCGGGTGGGGTCCACGTCCCGGGTCTCGAGCGTGGTGTTGCGCATGGCGAGCGGGTCGAGGATGCGCTCGCGCAGGTAGCGGGCGTACGGGATGCCCGAGACGTTGCTGACGATGCGCCCGAGGATCGCGAAGCCGTAGTTGGAGTACTCGTAATTGGTGCCCGGCGCGGTGGAGAAGGGGATCCCTCCGCGCATCATGGCGCTGAAGGCCTCCTCGGTGGCATCGAGTTGCTGGTCGCCCCAGGGGTTGTCCTCGGGGAAGCCGGCCGAGTGGGTCATGAGGTGCCGCACGGTGATGCGCGGGGCGTCGGCGCTGGCGTAGCGCAGCGACTTGAGCTCCGGCACGTACCGCTCGGCCGGGTCATCGAGCGAGAACTTGCCCGCGTCGCGCAGCTGGAGGACGGCGACGGCCGCGAAGCTCTTGCTCATGGACGCGATGCGGAACACGGTCGCCGTGTCCGCGCGCGTGTTGCTGCGGGTCTCGCGGATGCCACCGGCCACCACGTGGGCGAGGCGTCCGTCGATGATGATGCCGTAGGCGTAGCCCGGCACGCGGCGCTGCGCGGCGAAGGCGGCCATCAAGGAATCGATGGCCGGGAAGGCGGCGCGGAGCTTGGTGCCGCGGTCGGGGTCGGCGAAGCGGGGCGCTGGGGCGACGGAGCTCAGGGCAGGGGTCTGCGCCGGGAGATCCGAAGGCCGAGGAATGAGCAGGACGACCGGGAGGACGGCGCCGAGCATTGCGGCGCGAGGGCGGGCGACGAGGAGTGGCATGGCCAGATAATGTGGCATCGGGGCGAATAGCGCGAATCAGGCAAAAGTATTACGGTATACCGCAATAATCTGAGAGGAGCGGCCGCGTGTACATCTCCAAACTCACCTCCAAGCACCAGGCCTCGATCCCCCGCGCCGTCCGGGAAGCACTCGGCCTCGAAGCCGGCGACCGGGTGCAGTTCCTGTTCTCCGAGGACGACGGCCGCATCTATATAGAAAAGGGACCGGACGCCGACCCAGACGTCGCGGCGCTCGAAGCCACCTTGTCTGCCGAGTGGGAGTCGGAGGAGGACGACCATGCGTTCGGCGGCCTTTAAGCCCGGCGATGTGGTGGTGATCCCGTTCCCGCTCGCCGGTGCCCGCGTGAAGAAGCACCGGCCTGCGCTGGTCTGCTCCCGCCAGGAGTTCAACTCCAGCGCCGGCCACGTGGTGCTCGCCATGATCACGACGGCCACCACCCACGGCTGGCCGAGTGATGTCCGGGTACTCGACCTCGCTTCGGCCGGCCTGCCGCAGGGGTCGGTGGTGCGCTGGAAGCTCTTCACGCTCCCCGCCAAGACCATCATCCGGAAGATCGGCGCACTCAGCGCCCCCGACCGCTCCGCCTGCGGACTGGAGCAACCGGTGCGGATCGGGGCGGCGGCGGAGCCGCGGGCCTAGGGCGTGGCCGGACGGAGCCGCGTGTACGGGTAGCCGTTGCAGCCGGTTCGCGGCGTTTCCGGTTTGGCCGTGGTCACCGCCTCGGCCGACGCCGCATCAGGCTTGTCGTACGCGATGATGCAGTAAGCCCAGGTGTACGGCGGGCTGTCGAGCGGGATCCAGTCGATCCGCACCCAGCCGGCGGTCTGCGTGGAGTCCTCGGGGATGCTGCGCCCGATGAGATACCGCGACGCGGCGTTCCAGCGGACGATCTGTGTGCGGGTGTAGGCGTCCTGCCGCCATTCACCGGGGCCGATCACGTGGCGGCTGCCGTAGTCATCGGTGAACTCGCCCGTGGGAAACGGGGGCGACGGCAGCGGCGCCCGGGTGAACAATACTCAGCTTCGCGCTTGCCCCGCCGATACTGCTGGCATTAGCCTCCACTCATCATGACCAGCGTCCGCCGCCGCAATCGCCTGCCGAACGTCGTTGCCGCCCGCAATCCGCGGAACGGCAACAACAATCGCGTGCACTCGTCGCGGACCGGCAACTAGGCAACTCGCTCCAACGCCCTGTTCCCCACACCCGCGCCGAGTGCGCGGGTGTTCTGTTTTCGCCCCGCTCACTCGGCGCTCCCCGTTCTCCCCAGGAGTCGTCCGATGTGCTCAGTTCTCGGGATCTTCGATGCCAGGCCCGACGCCGACCTGCGCCCCCTGCGCGCGCAGGCACTCTCGCGGTCGGCCATGCAGCGTCACCGCGGCCCCGATTGGTCCGGTGTACATGCCGACCGGCACGCGGTGCTGGTGCACGAGCGGCTGGCGATCGTGGACCCGGCGGGCGGGGCCCAGCCGCTGCGCTCGGCCGACGGGAGCCTCGTGCTCGCGGTGAACGGCGAGATCTACAATCATGGGATGTTGGAACGTGGACTTGAGCAGGTGTACGCGTTTCAGACCAAGTCGGACTGTGAGGTGATCAACGCGTTGTACCGCGAATCGGCGCTGGACACACGCGCGTTCACGGCTGCGCTGCAGCGAGTGAACGGCATCTTCGCGTTCGCGCTCTGGGACGCGGCCCAGGACCGGTACGTGATCGCCCGCGATCCCATCGGTGTGTGCCCGCTCTACTGGGGCCACGACGCCGAGGGGCGCCTGTGGGTGAGTTCGGAGATGAAGCCGCTGGTGGGAACCTGCGCGGACGTCGCGCAGTTCTCGCCCGGGTGCTGGTACGACGGCGCGACGGGCCAACTGCACCGCTACTACGAGCGCCCCTGGCGCGACTACGCGGCCACCGAGGGAGTGCCCGCCGATCCCGCCGCGATCCGTGCGGCGTTCGAGGCCGCCGTGCATCGGCAACTCATGAGTGACGTGCCCTACGGGGTGCTGCTCTCGGGCGGCCTCGACTCGTCGATCGTCGCGGCGGTGGCGGCGCGGTTCGCGCGGCGGCGCATCGAGGACGGCGACCGCACCGAGGCCTGGTGGCCGCGCCTGCATTCGTTCGCGATCGGCCTGCCGGGCTCGCCGGACCTCGCAGCGGCCGAGGTGGCGGCGCAGGCGATCGGGACGGTGCACCACGGGTACACGTACACGTTCGAGGAGGGGCTCGACGCGATCCCCGACGTGATCCGGCACGTGGAGACCTATGACGTGACCACCATCCGCGCCTCCACCCCCATGTACCTGCTGGCGCGCCGCATCAAGGCGATGGGCGTGAAGATGGTGCTGTCGGGTGAGGGCAGTGACGAGGTGTTCGGCGGCTACCTGTACTTCCACAAGGCGCCGAACGCCCGCGAGTTCCACGAGGAGACGGTGCGCAAACTCGACGCGCTGCACACGTACGACTGCCTGCGCGCGAACAAGTCGATGATGGCCTGGGGCGTGGAGCCGCGGGTGCCGTTCCTCGACACGGAGTTCCTCGATGTGGCGATGCGGGTGGACGCGCGTGCCAAGATGGTCGGCGCGTCAGGCGAAGGTGCGCGGCGGATCGAGAAGGCGCTGCTGCGCGAGGCCTTCGTCGGCTACCTGCCGGACGAGATCCTGTGGCGGCAGAAGGAGCAGTTCAGCGACGGCGTGGGCTACGGCTGGATCGACGGGCTCAAGGCCCACGCCGCGCGCGAGGTGAGCGATGCCCAGCTCGCCGCGGCGGCGGAGCGGTTCGCGGTCAATCCGCCGCAGACCAAGGAGGCCTACCTCTACCGCGCGATCTTCGACGGCCTGTTCCCCGGGCGGGCCTGTGCGGAGACGGTGCCCGGCGGGAAGTCGATCGCCTGCTCGTCGCCGGCGGCGATCGCGTGGGATGCGGCGTTCGCCGCGGCCGCGGATCCCTCGGGGCGGGCGGTGGCGGGTGTGCACCACGCGCCCACGGCGCGTCAGCGTTAGGTCAGCGTTCGCGGGAACGCGGGTGATCCGGCGCCTTGGGCGTGACCGGCGGAGTGGCTGACGAGGTACGCATCACGTTCGACTCCCCCCACCCGTGTGCGCATGCCTCCCAGGTTCACGACCCGAGTCTTCCGCGCCGCGTTGCTCTGCGGCATCGCCGACGCCGTGTGGGCGATGGCGCTCACCGTGGAGGCGGGACGGCCGCCCTTGGGCGTG
This sequence comes from uncultured Gemmatimonadota bacterium, assembly GCA_902825965.1. GTDB lineage: Bacteria > Gemmatimonadota > Gemmatimonadetes > Gemmatimonadales > Gemmatimonadaceae > Pseudogemmatithrix. The sequence continues at coordinate 46,765 of CADEDA010000007.1, forward strand.
TGGCGCAACGTCGCCAGCGTCGCACTGGGCGCGGAGTCTACACCGGCGGGGGGCGCGGGCATCGCGATCGGCCTGCTGCTGCACTTCGCCGTCGCCACCGCGTGGGCGACGGTGTTCGCGAGCGTGGAGTCGGGCTGGCCGCGGCTGCGCCGGTTCATCGCCCGGCCGAGCGGCGTGGCCGTGGTCGCGGCGATCTACGGACCGCTGGTCTGGGTGCTGATGTCGGCTGTGGTGATCCCGGCGATGACCGGCAACATGCTGGTGGTGAGTCCCCGCTGGTTCCTGCAGCTGGCCGGGCACGCGATCTTCGTGGGGCTCCCCATCGTGCTCGGCGCGCGTGGGTTTTCGGGGGGTCCGGTGTCAAAGGAGTAACCCCTCCTCGGTCGGCGATGACACAAGCTCCCAGCGAAGCGCAACTCACGGCGGTCTACCACGAAACCGTGGTGGCCCTGTACGGGTTCGTGTCGCGGCGCTGCGGTGGCGAGCGGCAACTGGCCGAGGACATCACGCAGGAGACCTGGCTGCGCGCGGTGCGCGAGTGGCATCGCACGGGACTGCCCGAGTCCCCGATCGCCTGGCTGACGACGGTGAGCCGGAACCTGCTGCTGAACCAGCTCCGGGTGCGGCCGACGCTGGCACTCGACGACGTGCCGCCCGAGCGGATCGTCGCGGCGCTGGAGCAGGAATCCTCCGACGAGACCGCCGAGATCGCCGGTGCCGTGACGACGGCACTGATGCGACTGCCGCGCGAGGAGGCGCAGCTGCTCGAGGCGTTCCACTTCGAGCGCACGCGGGTCGCGCGCCTCGCGGAGCTGCTGGGGACCACCGAACGCGCGGTCGAGGGCCGCCTGCGCCGTGCGCGCGAACGCCTGCGCCGCGAACTCCAGACCATTCTGCCATCCATCGAAGGAGGACTGCCATGATGTCGTCCGAGGACCGTCACACCCCGCGCGCGGAGTTCATCGCGGCGCTGGAGCAGGACCTGTTGCGCGCCCACCGGGCCTTGGCGCCGCAGGCGCTCTCGCTCACGCGGTCCGCGGCGCGGGAACCCGCGGCGCTGCGGCACCCGAGGGCCTGGGGACGGCGCGCCCGCGGTGCGGCGCTGCTGGCCATTGGACTAGTGCTGGGGGTGGGCACGCAGATCGCCTCCGCCCAGGTGCAGGGGGCCAAGGAGCGCAGCGAGTACGAGCGCGAACGCCGGACGGAGCGTGAGTTGGCGGCGATGCGGCTCAAGCTCGCGCGGGAGGCCGCGACGAAGGCGCAGCAGGACTACGCAGCGGGCGCGATCAGCCGCCAGGCGCTGCTCACGGCCGAGACGGAGGTGAAGGTGAGCGAGTTGGCCATCCTGAAGCTCGAGCTCGAGCTGGAGGAGATCCGCAGCACGTCCAAGGCACCGCGCGATGAGCTCTGGGCGCCGAAGGTGCAGGGGCGGGACTTCGTGCGGGAGCGGTTGCAGGTGGAGGCCGCCGCCGCGCAGGAGCGGATGAAGTCGGCGGAGGACCGCGCGAAGGTGGCGGAGGAACGCCGCGCGGTGGGGGCGGAGGTGGAGACGGAGCTGGTGCAGACGCAGCGCGACCTGCTGGAGGCGCGGCGGGAGTTCGAGCTGCAGGCGATGAAGATGCGGCTGCGCGAGGAAGCCGTCGCCAAGGAGCTGCCGTCCGAGGAGGTGGTGAAGCGCTCGCGCCGGATCGAGGCCGAGGCGGCGGTGCGCCGGGCGCGCCAGCGGCTGGAGATGGCGAGCCGGCGGCTCGAGACGGTGAAGCAGCGGGTGAAGGGTGGCATGGCGGTGCTGCTGGACGAGAAGCGGGCCGAACTCGAGGTGTTGGAGAGCCAGGCAGAGCTCGAAGCGGCCTCGCGCACGCTGGCGGCACTGCCGCGCCCGGAGGAGTGAGTCACCAGCCCTGCGCACGCCCGACGGCGTCCGCGCGCGGTTGCCGTCGGCGTGCGTACGGCTCGCACCGGTGCCGAATCCCGCGTGTTCGGGGAGCCGTCATGTTCACGCATGATGACTTCCCGCTGGTCCCTGAGCTCTGCGCTGCTCCTGGCGGCGACCGCGGCGCTGGCCGCACCCACTGACGCCCGCGGCCAGGCGGCCGCGACCTGCGCGCTGACGCTCGATTCACTCGATGCCAAGCTCCGGCAGCACTACGCCGGGTTCCTGCTCGAGGTGCGCGGTGCGAGGCGCAGCAGCTATGACTCGCTGCGCGCCGCCGCGGCGGCCGATGCGGCCGCACAGCCGCTCGAGCGCTGTTTCCCGACACTGCAGCGATTCGTGCAGTGGTTCGACGATCCGCATCTGTTCGTCTTCCAGAGCCAGGCGTTCGACTCGCTCGGCGCGTCCGCCCGGCGCGCGAGCATGCGTCGGTTGCCGATCGACGAGGCCGCCGCACGCCGCGCACTCGATGCACGTGCGGCCGCGCGCGATCCCATCGAAGGCATCTGGTACGACGGCGCCTCGCGGTACGCCGTGTTGCCCGACCCGGAGGCCAGCGGCCCGGCGGCGGCGCGACGCTTCGTGGCCGTGCTGCTCGCTGCGGACACGGCGGGCTGGAGCGCGGGCGATGTGCGCGCGCGCTTCGCGCGCCGTGCGGATGGCGGGTACGACGCGCTGGTGTTGACGCGCAACCACACCGAGCTGCAGTTGCAGGCGAGCATCCACCGCGGCGTATTGCTGCGACTCTCGCCGGGCATGTGGGGCAAGGCGTATCCCGTCACCGCAGCAGAGGCGGGCAGCATCGACCCGGTCGACGTACGTCGGCCGCGCGTGGTGCTGCGCGAGCGTTCGGTGGTCGTGGCGCTGCCGTCGCACGACCCGCGGCACATGCGCCTGCTCGACAGTCTGGTGCTCGCGGCCGACAGCGCGATCCGTGCGCGGGGCCTGCTGGTGATCGACCTGCGTGGCAACGAGGGCGGCGGGTCGCTGATGTCGCGGGCCCTGCATCCGTACGTGAGCACGCGCGAGCGCCGGAGCACCCCGTACGATTCGGGCGCGGCGGTGATGCTCGCGTCGTCGGCCCAGATCGCCTACGCCAAACGCGCCTTCGGGCCCGACACGAGCCGCTTCGTGCGCGCTTTGGTCGCGCGGATGGAAGCGAACCCCGGTGCGCTGGTGCCGCTCGAGGACCCGCCGTCGACACCTGCACCCGATGCCTCGTACGACGGCAACTGGCGTGTGGCGGTGCTCACGGACCGCGGCACGGTGAGTGCCGCCGAGGTGCTGGTGCTGCGGGCGCTGCGCAGCACGCGCGCCGTGGTGATCGGTGAGCCCACGGCCGGTGCGCTGGACTACCAGAGCACACAGATCGTCGGGCTGGGCACGGGCGATCGGCGCTGGGCGCTGGGCTACCCGACCATCGCCGCACACGCCGATCTGCCGGCGCGCGGGATGCGCGGCAAGGGGATCGCGCCGAGCATCCGGCTCGACTGGAGCGCGGTGACGGACGCGTACGCCGAGGTCGAGCGATTGATGCGCTGAGCGGAATGGCCCCCAGCGGGCGAAGCCAATGGCCCTATTGGCCGAGGGGCCATTGTCGTACGCTTGGGTATGCCTCGTACCCGTCGCGCCGCCACCGCGCCACCGATCGCGCTCCCGCTCGCACCTGAGCGGGCGGACCTGCCGCTCTACGTGCAGCTGTACCAGCAGCTGCGTGAGCACATCCTGAGCGGTGTGCTGCCCGAGGGTGCGACGCTGCCCTCGGCCCGCACCATGGCCGCTGACCTGCGGTTGTCGCGGAACACCATCGACACGGCGGTTGGGCTGCTGGCGGCCGATGGCTTCGTGCAGCGGCGGGTCGGTGCCGGCACCATCGTCGCGGATACGGAGCGTCTCTCGCCGCGGAGCACACGTCCGGGCCGCAACGAGCCTGGTGTGGCGACGACCGTCTCGCCTGAGGCGCGCCTTTCGAGGCGGGGCCTCCGGCTCGCGGCCTGCGGCGACGCCGAGCGCGAGGCCGATCGGCGTGGCCTGCCGACGACGGTGGACGTGTTGGGATTCCCCACGATGGAGTGGAATCGCGTACTCGCGCGGGCGCTGCGCGAGCGCGGGCCCCGCGTGCTGCAGTCGGCGGATCCGCAGGGTGACCGGGCGCTCCGCCGGGCCATCAGCGAACACGTGCGGCTCGCGCGCGGCGTGCGCTGCACGCCGGAGCAGGTGTTGATCGTGAACAGCACGCAGCAGGCGCTGGACCTCATCGGGCGATTGCTGCTCGACTCGGGTGACCGCGTGCTGTTGGAGGATCCCGGGTACCCGAGTGCGCGCATGGCGTTCGAGGCGGCCGGCGCGACGCTGGGCTTCCTCCCGGTGGACCGGTTCGGTGCGGTCACGGACCGGCTGGCCGAACACGAGGACGCGCGCCTCCTGTACGTCACGCCCTCGCACCAGTTCCCGCTGGGCGTGACACTCTCGCTCAAGCGCCGCGCCGCGGCACTCGAGTGGGCACGTGCGCGCGAGGCGTGGATCGTGGAGGATGACTACGACAGCGAGTTCCGCTACGACGGCCAGTCGATCGCGGCGTTGCAGGGCATCGACCGCGACGGCCGTGTGCTGTACATCGGGACGTTCAACAAGGTGCTGTTCCCGGGCATGCGCCTCGCGTACCTGATCCTGCCGCCCGCGCTGGTGGAGCCGTTCGTGAGTGCTCGCCGCCTGAGTGACGGCGGCTCGTCGTCCGTGCCGCAGGCGGCGCTGGCGGCGTTCATCCGCTCGGGGCAGTTCGCGGCGTACCTGCGGCGCACGCGCGCGCTCTACTCCGAGCGCCGTGATGCACTCGTGGCGCGGCTCGAGGCGCTGGCGCCCGCGGTACGGGTGGGCGCCAGCGACACGGGCTTGCATCTGGTGGCCCTGCTCGACGCCGACGTGGACGACACGGCGTTGGCCGCCGCCGCCGCCGGATCGGGCGTGGGCGTCGCGGCGCTGTCCACCTACTACGCCGGCGGAGCAGGCCAGCGCGGGCTCCTGCTCACGTTCGGCGCAGCGACACCGGCGGCGATCGAGGCGAGCATGGATGCCCTGGAGCCCTTGCTCAGGCGCGCGTCCAGTCCATGATCCAGCCGTCGCGCCACGTCTTGCCGTCGTCGCGCGACACGGACTGCGTCCAGCGGCAGGTGGTCTTGCTGATGTTGTCCCACATGCCGCGCACCTTGATGGGCGTCTCGCCGTCCTTCTCGTCGGAGATGAAGATGCCGGCGCCGTCGACGAAGCTGCCCGTGGTGCCGGGCGACGTGAGCACGCCGCTCTTGGCGTTCACGAAGAAGTCGGACCAGAGCTTCTGTTCGATGTCGAGGAGGCGGATGCCGAGTCCGCTGAAGTTGCGCTCGGGGATGCGGAGCTCCTCGATGCTGCCCACACCGGCGAGGATGGTCCAGCAGGTAGCCTCGCCCTTGAAGCGGTCCCACTCGTCCTTGTCGGCGAACTTGCGGAAGCGGTGACTGATGTTCCAGTTGCCGGCGAGGAAGTCGAACTCGCCGGGCTTGCCGGTGCCGCGCGGCAGCGTGCCCCGTCGCGACGGCAGGCCGAGCGACGCGGCCGGCAGCGGCGTGGCGCTGAGCGCCTCCACGGGGAGCGCGAGTGCGAGATGCCCGAGCGCGAGGCCGGCGGCGGCGCCGAGCAGGCTGCGACGGTCGAGTGACGGGGAGGAATCAACCGGGGTGAGACGGGGAGGCATGCAGGCTCCGAGAGGGGTTCGGCCGAACCATCGGCCGTCCGGGCATCGGCGTGAAGAGCCATTCGCCCCCGCGAGGAGATGCCACTGCGCCGGAGGGCGCGCGTCGGCGCGTGTGCTGCAGGTGCGGCTCTTGTGCGCGTGCCGGAATGGCTCTGCAGGTCGCGCGGGGGGTGCGGCTACTCTCTCGCGCAGGCGCCGACCGCGGCGCGCGGGGCAGCACTCCACTCAACAGAGAGCGCTTCATGGTTCGAACGCGTGGCATCCACAGGTCGCTCGGCGTGGTCCTTCTCGTCGGTCTCGCATTGGTGTCGGTGTCGCTGTCAGTGTCGGCGCAAGTGCCGGCCCTGAGTGATCGCGAACAGATCGAGCGCACGATCCAGTCGTACTTCGACGGCTGGGCCACGGGGGATTCGGCGCTGATCGGCCGCGCCATGCACGCGTCCGCGCATCTCAAGCGCTCCCAGGACGGCAAGTTCGTGGACATGACGCGGCAGGAGTACCTCAACCTGCAGCAGCCGCGCACGCGGCCGCCGTCGCTCGCGACGACCATCGTGTCGATCGACATCGTGGGTCCCACGGCGAGCGCCCGCACCGAGATCAGCGTCAACGACCTGACGTTCGTCGACTTCTTCAATCTGCTGCGATTCGACGAAGGGTGGCGCATCGTCGACAAGATCGCGACGCCCGTGCCGCGCGGCTCGGCGCCTGGCCCGATGCCGCGGCCGATCAAGGAGACCGTGCTCGAGGGACTGCGACGGCCCTGGGGCATGGTGTTCCTCTCGCCGCACGAGGTGCTGATCTCGGAGAAGGAGGGCGCGCTGCTGCGTGTGGACCTGCGCAGCAAGGCGCGCAGGGTCATCGCCGGCTCCCCCACCGACCTCGCCGACAGCATCGGGCACTTCGGTGCGGGCGACAACACCGGGCGGTTCGATGTCGTGCTCGATCCCGATTTCGTGAACACGGGCTGGGTGTACCTCTCGTACGCCGCCGGCGACGCGCGGAACCGCGTGCTCAAGGTGGTGCGCGCGCGGCTGCGCGGCGATTCGCTGCACGACGTGCAGCCGGTGTTCGTTGCGGCGCCGCCGTCGCCCGAACGGGTGCACTACGGCGGCGGCCTGGTGTTCGGCCGCGACGGCAAGCTCTACGTGACCGTGGGCGAGCGGCTGTTCACCGAGCGCAGCGAGCCGGCGTGGCCGCTGGCCCAGGATCGCCGCGACCCGCGCGGGAAGATCTACCGCCTCAATCCCGACGGCTCCATCCCACGCGACAACCCGGACTTCGGTGCGGGCGCCGTGCCCGGGCTCTACGCGTTGGGCATCCGGGCCAGCCAGGCGCTCACGGTCGAGCCCCGCAGCGGCGCCATCTGGTTCTCGGAGCACGGCACGCACCGTGGCGACGAGCTCAACGTGCTCCGCGCCGGCGCCAACTACGGCTGGCCGCTGCGCACCACGGGAGCGTACCGCGACACCGCCTTCGTGCCACCCGCCGCGCGCGACAGCCTCACGGCGCCGGTGTGGAGTTGGGTGCAGACGGTGGCCCCCACGGCCTTGCATTTCTACGTCGGTGATGAGTTCCCCTCATGGCGGCACTCGTTGCTCGTCGGCGGGCTCTCGGCGGGCAGCCTCTGGCGCCTGCGCGTGGAAGGGGAACAGGTGCTGAGTGCGGAGGAACTGTTCGTCGAGTCGCGCGAGCGTATCCGCGAGGTCCTGCAGTCCCCGACCGGTGAGCTGTACATCCTCACCGACCAGCTCGACGGCAAGTTGATCCGCATCCGCAACGCGCCGTCGTCGCCCGCGCGCGTACCCACCCCTCCCTGAGCGGGGCCCGCCACTCGGCGTCGCGCGGCCGGTCCGGGCGCACCGCAGACCGAACTTCGTCCACCCGAACGGGTACTGTCACAACGTGCGCCCGCCGTTGCCGCGCGCATGACGGGGCCGGCAGCTTCGCCGTCGTGTATGGGAACCACGCAGGGAGGCGTGTTGAACCGCGGATCGACCCCGTTCACCGCTGTGCGGCGGCTGCTGCCGCTGGCCGTGCTGCTGGCTGTGCTGCTGGCCGTCCCCTCCGCGGGGGCGGCCGCGCAGTCCGCGCGCGCCGGTGTCGCGACGCGCTCCCCGCTGTGGTACGAGGTGACGGTGGGCGGCTCCGGCATGCGGCTCACCTGCGATTTCTGCCAACCGGCGCGGGACGTGGGCCCGTCGTTCACTGCGGCGGTGGGCGCATACGCCGGCGACCGGCTGCGGATCGGCCTCGAAGGTGGCCTCTGGACCTACGGCAACGAGGAAGTGCGCGAGCACCTGCAGCAGCTGGGCCTCGTGGCGCACCTCACGCCGACGCCGGGCAAGCCGATCTTCCTCATCGGCGGATTCGGCTGGTCGGGGTATCGGGCGGGCGAGTTCAAGTACGATGCGCCGCGGGTCACGGTGGGCGCGGGCTGGCAGATCCCGGCGTTCGGGAAGTTCGTGGTGGGGAACACGGTGACGTTGGATGCGGCGGCGTTCGCGACGCTGCGGTCGGATGAAGTGGCGGTGCTCAACAATGTGGGGCTGAGCGTGGTGCGGGCGGCGGTGCGCGTGGCCCGGCGCTAGCGCAGCACGAAGCACGAGGGGGCGGGGGAGGGATCGGCCTCGTCCACCCCAGTAGTTCACGGAGCGTGTCAGGCCCTCTCCGGGGTCACCGGCTCCCGAATCAGTCACGCCAGCGTGACGGAGGAGGATCGGTATGCCCGGACGGATGAAGTCGGTCACCTACGGCTTCGTGCTGCTCGCCGCCGCGACGGCGGCCTGCGACGACAGCCCCATGCAGCTGTCGCGCTTCCCGCAAGTGGCCGAGGTGGGCACCTCGCTGGCGTACGGGATCTGGAATCCCTCCGGCACCGACACCTGCAGCAAGGAGCTGCACGACTCCTACTCCATCGTCGGGCCGGACGGCCTGCGTTACCCCACCTGGCATCCGCCGGTGGATCCCGCGAGCGGCTGCACGTTCGGGCACGAACACGGCCGCGATCCGCGCGGGTCGAACCTCTATCGCAAGGTCGGGCCGATCCCGTTCGGCTACGCGAACCAGCACCTGCAGGCGAGCGGGTTCGGGGCCCATCGGCAGGAGGACCACGTCGGCCACAAGGTCGAGTGGGAGAACAACATGCTGATGCGCGTGGGGAACACCGGCACGGCCACGCTCGCGATCTCCTGTGACGTGCTCACCAAGCTGCACCAGGGCACCCACTCGCCGGACGCGTTCACCAACAACCTGCACGAGGTCGTCTACCACATCGAGTGCAGCGACGGCACGGAGTTCAGCGCCACGCTGCTCACGCCGATCGGGCCGGCGGGCGACTTCTCCGTCTCCTGCGACCGCGACATCCAGGTGGCCGCGGGGACGCCGACGCCGGCCAACTCCCCGGACGGCGGCGGCCAGCGCGCGGTGCCGGAGGTGGCCTGCATCAGCCAGCACGTGCTGCGCACGGACGGCCAGAACCCGCACTTCGACTCCGCGCTGCGCGAGAGCTGGGAGGTGAGCGGCTCGCTGCGCCGGGCCGACGGGCACACGCTCGCGGCGTTCAATCCCTACTACCAGGTGATGGACCCGAGCCGCTACTACGCGCCCGGAGCCGACCGCTCCATGGCGCGCCCGATCGATCTCTGCCGCAACGACCTCGCGCGCAACCGCGACCGCTGCCGCGGCGTGACCGACTCGGTCACCTGGGACGATCCGCGCTCCCCGTTCAAGGGGGTGCGCCGCTTCGTGGACGTGAACGGCAACTTCATCCGCAACGCGAACGGGCCGAACATCTGGTACACGGACCCGCTCGGCCGCCGCGGCAGTCCGACGCCGTTCCCGGGGTCGATCATGCAGTGGGTCGCCAACCGCGACAACTCCGGGCTCGACCTGCACGGCGACCTCATGGGTCACAACCGCAGTTACAACGCGCCGGGCGTGAGGGCCCCCAACTGATGCCGCGCCGACGATCGATCACCCCGCGGGAGACGGTGGGCATCTCCACCGCCGTCGAGCTCTTCCTCACCGTTGCGCTGGCATTCGTGTTCGCGGTGCTCGTGGTGTTCGCGCCGCGCCGCGCCCAGGCGCAGATCGCGCCGGACTCGCCGCGACTCATCTCGCCGCATGGGTCGGGCGGACTCGGCTTCCACTGGGTGCGCGCCGAGACGCTGCCGGGCGACGGCGGCGTGTTGCTCGCCACCTGGGCGATGCCGGGCCTGCCCGACGGCCTCCGCTTCCGCGGCGGACTGGGCAAGGGGGTGGCCAACGAGGAAGCGTTCTTCGGCGGTCTCGACTACCAGGCGCCGGTGATCCGCGGCAGCACGCCCAAGCCCTTCGACCTCGATTGGCAGAGCGGACTCGGCGTGAGCGTGGGGGAGTACGTGCTCGTCACGCTGCCGGTGGGGCTGACCGGCGGGGTGTCGATGACGTCCGAGTCCGTCTGGCTCTCGCCGTACATCACCGCCGGGGTCGCAGCCGACCTCCGCATGGGCGTCGACGCCCCCGAGCGCGAGTTCGAGGTGCAACCGGCACTCGACGTGGGCCTCGACCTCGGATTCGATCGCGACCGGAAGGTGGTGTTCCGCGCCTCGGCGTCGCTGGGTGACCGGCAGTCGGTGTCGCTGGGGCTCGCGTTCGGGCTGGGGCGACTAACGCGATAGCGGCTTGAAGAAGGCCCAGATCACCTCGGTCGCGTCGATCGCGGTGCTGGGGGTGTCGCCACGCCGCGAGCCCGAGGCTCCACCGGGCCAGGCGTGGCCGTTGTCCTTGAGCTGATACAGCTCCACGGCGCGCCCCGCCGGACAGCGATACGTGAGATGCACGACGGCCCCGCGCTCGCTGCGCTGCGGAGTGGGGTCGCAGCGATTCATGCGCGCCCAGTACGTGGCCTGGTCGATGTTGGGACGCGGATGCATGCCGTCCCAGGCGTCCTTGCCGCGACCGCCGGGCGGGCCTCCCTCGGCCGGCACCGACTTGTCGAGCAGTCCGTTGATCATGAGCGCCGAGACCGCGCCGCCCGACGGGGGCTCATCACCGAACACGGCGCCGACCACCGGCGCCACGGCCGTGATCCGCGACGAGAGTTCACGCCCGAGGCGGTGGCTCATCATCGCGCCGTTGCTGATGCCGGTGGCGTAGACGCGGTTGCGGTCGATCGGGTACTGGGCGGCGAGCGTGTCGATGAGGGCCGAGATGAAGCCGACGTCGTCCACGCGCTGCTCCATGGCCGAGCCGCAGCAGTGCTGTGCGTTCCAGGTGAGCAGCATCGTCCGGAAGCGCCCGGTGCCTTCGGGATACACCACGATGATGCGCTCGCGTTCGACCAGTGTGCTGAACCCCGACATGGCCTCGGCGTTCACGGCGTTCCCACCGCCGCCGTGCAGGACGAGCACCACCGGCAGCCCCGGAGACGTGCCCGGCCGGCCGATGCCGGCGGGTGTCCGGACGATGTAACTGCGTGTCAGGCCGTTGAACGCGAACGAGCGACGGTCGTCGGAGATGCCGCGCGCCGCGCGGGTGGCGCTGCGGCCGGCACAAGCGGCGACGGCGAGGAGACTGAGCGCGAGCAGCGCGCGGCGGGTGAAGGGTGTCATGTCGGTTCGACGTCCGGATTCCGTCGGGGTTAGCGCGGTGGCCTGCGGAACGTGCAGGCGGTGTGGCGTGCCGGATGTGTGAACCTGCGCCGCAATGTCGCTTGCGCGGCGCGCGATGGCGAGTGAGGTTCCGCGCCATGCGATTCCCCCCGTTCCGCTCCATGCTCGTGGCCCTCAGCGGCCTCTCCCTCGTCGGCTGTCTCGCGTCGGCGCAGACCTCCTCGCCCACGCCGGCGGCAGCACAGGCTCCGCGACCCAAGGTGCTGGTGATCGCCACCGGCGGGACCATCGCCGGTGTGCAGGACGCGCCGGGCACGCTGGGCGGCTACCGGGCGGGCACCCTCACGGCCGAGCAGGTGCTGGCATCGGTGCCCGAACTCGGCCGGTTCGCACAGGTGGAGGCGGAGCAGTTCTCCAACGTGGCGAGTCCGTTGATCACGCCCGAGCAGTGGGTGGCGCTGAGCAAGCGCATCAACACCGTGCTGCGCGAGCGCGAGGACCTCGCCGGTGTGGTGGTGACGCACGGCACGGACCGGATGGAGGAGACGGCGTTCTTCCTCTACCTCACAGTGCGCTCGGACAAGCCGGTGGTGGTGGTCGGGGCGCAGCGCCCGGCGACCGGCATCAGCCCTGACGGGCCGATCAACCTGCTCGCGGCGGTGCGGGTGGCCGCGACCCCCAAGGCGGTGGGCAAGGGCGTGATGGTGGTGATGGACGACCGCATCCTCTCCGCACGCGAGGTGCGGAAGGTGTACCAGCGGACGGGCGGGTTCACCACCGGCGAGATGGGCATGCTGGGTGTGGTCTCGAGTGGCGGCGCGGAGTTCCTGTTTGCGCCGGTCCGGCGTCATGGTTCGAGCAGTGAGTTCGACCTCACGGGGATCGACTCGTTGCCGCGCGTTGAGCTCGTCTACTCGTATCCCGGCGGCACGGGGCCGACGTTCGCGACCCGGCCACCGGGCGTGGTCGTGGCCACCACGGGCATGACCCGCGCGGAGGGCGTGGCGTTCCGCGCGCTGCGCGACTCGGGCGTGGTGGTGGTGAGTGCGTTCCCGTCGGGCGACAACCTGGTGGCGATCCCTGAGCGGGCCGCCGCACCGGCGGCGAACGCGACGCCGGCACCGACCGCGGCCTCGACGGCGAACCCCGGCGCAAGTCCCAACGCAAGCCAAAGCTCAAACCCTACCGCGAACGTGCCGGACACGCCGCCGATGGTCTCGGCGCAGCACTTGCTGCCGCAGAAGGCGCGGATCCTCTTGATGCTGGCGCTGACGCGGACGCGGGACCCGCGCGAGGTGCAGCGTTACTTCGCCGAATACTGATGCCTGCACGCGGCGCGCAGCGCCGGCCCTACGCGAGGTAGTCGCGCTTGATGAGCGCCACGTGGTACGTCACGTGGCCGGGCAGGATATGGTAGAGCGCGCGCACGGTCGCCGGATGCCCTGAGACCACGCCGCTGCGCTCCGCCGCGGCGCTCGGCGTGCCCTCGAGCGCCGCCAGGTTGGCCCGGCGCGCGGTGACCCACTGCTCGAGCACCTGTGCGAACGGCAGCGCATGGAACCGGCCCTGCGGCAACCACGCGTCCTGGTCGAAACTCGGCAGCGGGCTCTGGTCGCCGCGCGAGATGTGCAGGGCGCGGAAGCCGAACACACGCTCGGTGTCGGCCAGGTGCCCGACCACTTCCTTGAGTGTCCACTTGCCCGGGGCGTACGAGTAATCGGCCTGCGTGGGCGTGACGCCGGCCAGCAGCGTCGTCACCTCGCCGATCTGTGCGTGCATGAGCTGCGCGAGGTCACCGGGCGGGACGAGCGCGATGTACTTGTGGTAGTACTCGAAGTATTCCGAGGGCTGCGGTGCGTGCATGGTCATCCGCGCAGCCTAGCGTCGCGCGGCCCGGGAGGGCAGGGCCATTCCCGGGCGCGCGACGGGGCCGGTCAGCGCAGGTACTCCGCCAGGTCCGTACCGAGTCGGGCGCGGTCCTCGGGCGAGAGATGCTTGGCCCCGCGGATCACGCCGACACACACCGCACTGCCGCAGGCGCACTCGAACGGCGACGCCATGTCGTACTCCGTGGTGTTGTAGTCGAACGAGATGCTCTCGCCGGGTGCGATGTCGCGGCGCGCGAACACCTCGCGGTTCCGGATCACCGTGGTCGGGTCGCAGGAGTGGTTCATGTAGCGCCAGAAGCGGCGGCGCACGCGATCGACCGGATCATGGGCATCGCTCTGGTCGAGGTGCACGGCCGGTCCCACCTGCAGGGAGTAGCGTGTGGGCACGGCGGTCTCGTGCCCTTCGAGCTTGAAGAGCCGCGTGCCGTCGGCGATGGCCAGCACGGCGATGAGCCGGCGTTCGTGCTGGTCCACAAGCACGCCGACCAGCGGGGAATCGGTGGTGAGCACGCTGCCCGGGAGGTAGTTGTCACTCGCGACGGGCGTGACCCGCTGACTGTTGAGATGCATATGGGCATTAACGATGTGTCAACCGTGGGCAATGCGCCACTCGTCCATGGCGACGATGACGGGCGCGATGTCGGGCGGCGTGATGGGTCCTCGCAATACCTGGCGACCCGAGACGACCATCACCCTCCCGCGAGGATCCTCCGCATGACCGCTCCGACACTCGACTACTCCGCGATCAAGTCGCGCCAGAAGATCGCTTGGTCCACCGGCGACTACGCCGTGGTGGGCACCACCCTGCAGCTTGTGGGCGAGAGCCTCTGCGAAGCGCTCGACCTGCGCGCCGGCAGCAAGGTGCTCGACGTCGCGGCGGGCAACGGCAACGCCTCGCTCGCCGCCGCCCGTCGCTGGGCGGACGTCACCTCGACGGACTATGTGCCGTCCTTGCTCGAGGCAGGACGGCGTCGCGCCGCCGCCGACGGGCTCCCGATGGAGTTCCAAGTGGCGGACGCCGAGGACTTGCCGTTCGCGGACGGCGAGTACGACGTGGTGCTCTCGACCTTCGGCGTGATGTTCTCGCCCGATCAGGACCAGGCGGCTCGCGAACTCGGCCGCGTGGTGCGCGTCGGCGGCAAGATCGGGCTCGCGAACTGGACGCCGGAGGGTTTCGTCGGTCAGGTGTTCAAGACCATCGGCAAGTACCTGCCGCCGGCCGCCGGCATGCGCGCACCCTCGGCCTGGGGCAGTCTCGCACGCCTCAACGAACTCTTCCCGCCCGATCGGTTCGCGGTGATGGCGAGCAACAAGCACTTCGTGATGCGCTACCTGTCGATCGATCACTGGCTCGAGGTCTTCCGAACCTACTACGGCCCGATCAACAAGACCTACGGCGCGCTCACGCCGGCGCAGCAGGATGCCTTCACCGCCGACCTCGTGGCGCTCATGGCACAGCGTAACCGCGCGACCGACGGCACGCTCGCGGTGCCGAGCGAGTACCTCGAGGTGGTGATCGAACGCGTCGCCTGATCCTCGGCTGCCCGCAGCGTCCGCGTTCGCTTGACGGCGTGCGCGGACGCTCGGCAGCTTAGGGCATGGCCACTGCGAAGAAGGCTCCGAAGAAGCGCGCCGCGAAGAAGTCCAAGAAGGCGGCTGCGGCACACACCCGTGGGCTCGAGGCCGGTCGCCTCGCCAGCGGCGCCCCCCCAGCCATGGTCACCGCCCTCGCGACGCAGGTGGAACGCGACGGGGGCACGGTGCTGGCGACCTATCGCGATCCCTTGGGCAGCCGCTGGCAACTGCTCGCCTCGCTGCCGATCGACAAGGTGCAGCCGACGCCGTACCAGCGCGACCTGAGCGACACCCACGTCGCCCGCCTCGCGGACGCGATCGACAAGCTGGACCGTTTCCTCGATCCCATCGTCGCGGTCCCGGCCGACGACGGGTACTGGTCCCCCAACGGCTATCACCGCCTGGGTGCGATGAAGCAGCTCGGCGCCAAGGCCATCGTGGCGCTGGTAGTGCCGGACCCGGCGGTGGCCCACCGGATCCTGGCGCTCAACACGGAGAAGGCGCACAACCTGCGCGAACGGGCGCTCGAGGTGTCGCGACTCGCCATCGCGCTGGCCGAGCTCGACGACCGGGCCGAGAAGGCCTACAGCGAGGAGTTCGAGGAAGCGGCGCTGATCACGCTGGGCCTCTGCTACCAGGAGAACGGACGGTTCTCCGGCGGGGCGTACCACCCCATCCTCAAGCGGATCGACCAGTTCCTCGGCAGCAAGCTCTCGGTGGCGCTGGAGGAACGGCGTGCGCGGGCGGCGCGTCTGCTCGAGCTGAACGAGTACGTGAACGAGGCGGTGAAGGGCCTCAAGGCGAAGGGGCTCGAGAGCCCGTACCTCAAGGCCTTCGTGGTGGCGCGGATCAACCACCTGCGCTTCGTGAAGGAGAAGCACCCCGACTTCGACTCGACGCTGGACAAGATCCTCGGCGCCGCCAAACGGTTCAATCCGGCGAACGTGAAGGCCGACCAGGTGGCTCGGAGCGGGGGCGTCGCGGAGGAGTGAGGCTACTTCCGGAGCCAGATCACCACGGTCGGGGGTGAGGTCCGGTACGGCGGGGTGCAGCTGCAGCCCGAACCGTAGGTGAAGGGCCCGGGGAGCGGGCGACGATCGTTCCGTGAATCGCGAACGCTCGGACCGGATACCGCGTACATACAGCAGTCACTCCCCCATCCCGGCGGCGGCCATCGGCTGCGCCATCTCTCAGGCTGGTCGATCATGTCTTCGTGGTTGTCTTTGCGGTCATACCGCGGCGCCCCGCACACGCCGCGTCGCGTCTGCGCCCGGGTATTGTCCCATGCGGCGATCGTCGGGCTCGCCCTCGCGGCGGCCTGTGGCGACGGCGCAGAGGCGGCGTCCAATGCGGGTGGCGCGCGCCCCGGCAACGGCCGACCCGGCGGCGGCGGTCCGGGGGGTGGAGGCCAGCCCAATCCGGTCGAGGTCGTCACGGTCGCCCGCACCGCACTGGCGCGCAACAGCACCGTCACCGGGCAACTGTCCGCCGTCCGTGCGATCGGCGTGAACTCGCAGATCGGCGGTGCGCTGCTCTCCGTGCTGGTGGAGGAAGGGACGAAGGTCAGCAAGGGCGAGCTGCTCGCGGAGATCGACCCGCGCGAACTCACGGCGCAGGTGCGCGCGGCCGAGGCCGCGCTGGCCTTCGCCAAGAGCACGGCCGATCGCTCGGCGACGCTGTTCGAGCAGAAAGTGATCACCGTGGCGGAGTTCGAGCGTGACCGCACCGCGCTCACCGCGGCCGAGGCCTCGCTCGCGCAGTTGCGCACGCGCCTGGACTTCACGCGGGTGCTCTCGCCGCTCGACGGCGTGGTGACCCAACGCTTCGTGCGCGATGGGGACATCGTGGGCGCGCAGGCGCCGTTGTTCACGGTGGCCGACGTCTCCACGCTGGTGACGCTGCTGCCGGTCTCCGAGCTCGAGGTGCCGATGCTCCGCACCGGGGCGACGGTGCCGGTGCACATCGACGCGCTCCGGCAGGACGTGACCGGGCGCATCCGCCGGATCTTCCCCGCGGCCGACAGCGTGAACCGCCTGGTGCCGGTGGAGGTGGCGATCCCCGGCAACGCGATCGCCGGGCTGCGTCCGGGTTACACCGTGCGCGCGACGCTGCGGCTCGACGAGCGCCAGGGGGTGCTGATGATCCCGTCGCGCGCGGTGGTGGGGGCGCAGGGGTCGCAGAGTGTCTACGTGGTGAACAACGGGCGCGCCGAGCGGCGGCGGGTACGCGTCGGCGAGGATCTCGACGGCCGCACCGAGGTGATCGAGGGACTGGCGTTCGGTGACTCGGTGATCACGACCGGCAATGCGTTGTTGCGCGACGGGGCGGCGGTGCGCGTGGTGCCGCCGCTGTCCGCCGAGGCGCCCCAGGCACCGCAGGCGGTGCCGGCCACCAAGAAGGTCCCATGAGCTACGACTCGGAGAAGGCGACGCACCACCGGCACGTCGAGCCGGCGCCGGAGCGGAAGGGGATCGCGAGCTGGGCGATCTCGCGGCCCGTGGGCACGGTGATGCTCACGAGCACGCTGCTGGTGCTCGGCCTGGTCTACGTGGGCCGGCTCCCGGTGGACCTGCTGCCGCGGATCGTGTACCCGCAGATCCGCGTGAACATCAGCAACCCGGGTGTGGAGCCCGTGGTGCTCGAGGAGACCGTCGCCAAGCCGCTCGAGGCGGCGCTCTCGACCGTCCCCAACATCGAGCGCCTGCAGACGAGCGTGAACGAAGGATTCGTGAGCGTCACGCTCGACTTCGCGTACGGCACCAACGTGGACTTCGCGCTGCAGGATGCCGCGACGAGTGTGGAGCGCGTGCGGTCGCGGCTGCCCGAGGAGGCCGACGCCCCGACCATCTCCAAGTCGGATCCGTCGCAGATGGCGATCTTCAACATCGCCTTCTCGTCCACGCAGCGTAGCCAGGTCTCCTTGCGGCAGTGGATCGACCAGCGCCTGCGCCCGCAGCTGCTGTCCGTGGAGGGGGTGGCCACCGTCGACATCTCGGGCGGCCTCGTGCGCGAGATCCAGGTGGAGCTCGACCCCGAGCGGCTGCGCGGCTACGGCCTCACGGTGCAGGACGTGCTCGGCGCCCTCAGCGGCGAGAACCAGAACATCGCCGGCGGCCGCGTGCTGGCCACCGACCGCGAGCTGGTGAGCCGCACCTCCGGCAAGTTCACGCGGCTCGACGACATCCGCGGCGTGCTGCTCACCGGTGCCGGCGGCGTGCGGATCCCGCTGAGCGAGATCGCGTCGGTGCGTGACACCTCGCAGGTGCAACGCAACTGGGCGCGGCTCGACGGCGTGCCGGCCGTCCGGATCGGCATCCAGAAGCAGCCCGAGGCCAACACCGTCGAGGTGGTGGACCGGGTGCAGGCCACGCTCGCCCGGTTGCAGGAGTCGAACTTCATCCCGGCCGACATCCGCTCGCAGGTGACGTTCGACCAGTCCGGGTTCATCCGCGACGCACTCAACTCCGTGCGCGACTCGGCCATCGTCGGTGCCGCGCTGGCCATGCTCGTGGTGCTCATCTTCCTGCGGTCCATCCGCAAGACGTTCATCATCGCCGTGTCGATCCCGTTGGCGATCCTCGCGACCTTCGTGATGATGGGCTTCAGCGACCTCACGCTGAACATCATGTCGCTGGGCGGGCTCGCGCTGGGCACGGGCCTGCTGCTGGACAACGCCATCGTGATGCTGGAGAACATCTACCGCCGCCGCGAGATCGACGACCTCGACCCCGTCGAGGGGGCTCACGTGGGTGCGGGCGAGGTGACCAGCGCGGTGGTGGCCTCCACGACGACCAACCTCGCATCCGTCGCGCCGTTCCTGCTCATCACGGGACTGGCCGCCCTGATCTTCCGCGAGCTCATCCTCACCATCTCGTTCGCGATCCTCGCCTCGCTGCCGCTGGCCCTGACGCTCGTGCCCATGCTGGCGGCGCAGCTGGGCAAGGTGCGGCTCTCCAGCGGCCTCATGCACAATCGGCTGCTCGTGGCCTTCGACGAGTGGTTCGAACGTGTCATCGTGCGCTACCGCGGGGCGGCCGCCTGGGCGGTGCAGCACAAGGCGATGGTGCTCGGTGCCGTGTTGCTGGTGGCGGCGGGGCTGTTCTCGCGCGTCCCGGCGATCCCCTCGGAGTTCCTGCCCTCGGTGGACGACGGCAGCGTGGGCGCGTTCGTGCGCCTCGCGCCCGGGTCCACGCCGGCCCAGAGCAACCGCGTCACGCTCGAGGTGGAGGACATCGTCCGCAAGATGCCGTACGTGGACGCGGTGTTCGCCACCGCAGGCGGCAACCGCGGCAACCTCGACATCCTGCTGCAGCCCACGTCCGAACGGCCCATGCCGGCCGACGCCTGGGTGCGTGCCCTGCAGGACAGCGTGAACAAGCGCGGATTCGCCGGCGCGCGCATCGGCGTGCGGCCGCCGCGGATCCGCGGCCTGCGCACCAACTCCAGCGGCGAGGACGTGTCGATCGCCATCGTCGGCGACGAGCTGCAGGTGCTGCAGGAGATCGGCCAGGCGGTGAGCCGGGCGGTGCAGGGCATCCCGGGCCTCGAGAACTTCCAGAACCCGCAGGACGAAGGCAGCCCGCTGCTGTCGATCGAACTCGATCGCGAGCGCGCGCGGGCCCGCGGCCTGAACGTGGCCCAGGTGGGCCAGACGGTGCGGACCGCGCTCGACGGCAGCATCGCGACGCGGTACGCCGAGGGCAACTTCGAGTACGACGTCCGCGTGTTCTTCCCGCGCGAGCGCTTCAACTCGGTGGCCGACCTCTCCGACATCCCGCTCTTCGCCGGCCGCAACGCCGTGCCGGTGCGGCTCGGCGACGTGGCGCAGGTGCGCACGACGCTCGGCCCCAACGGCATCAACCGCGTCAACCAGAACCGGCAGTTGCAGCTCAATGGCGACGTGATCACCAACATCGCCACCGTGGGGCAGGTGACCGACTCCATCAAGGCGCGGCTCGACGGGTTCGAGCTGCCCGACGGCTACGGCCTCATCATCGGGGGCGAGCAGGAGGCGATCGCCGAGAGCAACCGCCAGCTCGCGCTGGTGGTCGCACTGGCGATCTTCCTCGTGTTCGTCGTGCTGGCGGTGCAGTACGAGAGCGTGATCAATCCGCTGGTGATCCTGCTCGCGGTGCCGCTCGCGATGATGGGCGTGATCACCATCCTGCTGGTGACCGGGACGCCGTTCAGCGCGCCGGTGATCCTCGGCATGATCCTGCTGGCGGGCATCGTGGTGAACAACTCCATCCTGCTCGTCGAGTTCACGGAGAGTTTCCGCGCCGAGGGGCACACGGCGCTGGAGGCGGTGATCGAGGCCGGGGCCGCGCGCATGCGGCCGATCATGATGACCACGTTCACCTCGCTGGTGGGCACGCTGCCGCTGGCGCTGGGCCTGGGCGAGGGCGGCGAGCTGATGCGGCCGCTCGCGATCGCGGTGGTCGGCGGGCTCATGATGTCGACGTTCCTCACGCTCTTCGTGGTGCCCTGCGCGTACCTGATCATCCACGCGATCGGCGACCGCGTGGGGGCGGCGCTGTACGGCGCGCCGCCCGCACCGCAGCCCCTCAGTCCGGACCCGGCGGTCCAACGCGCCGACGCCGTGGGCAAGTGATGCGCTAGCGGATCGACGGTTCACCAGCGCAGCTTATCCGGCATGAATCCGCCCGCCGGAGCGCGTGGGAACTGGGTGGCACCGCGGGACGCACGGGTGTGGTGGATCGCCGGCGGGGTCATGGCGGTGGCCTTGGTGCTCGCCGTGATGGTGGACCGCTGGCACACGGGCCTGCGGATGGAGGATGCCCGCGCGCGCGTGCGCGCGCGGGGCGCCACCTACGCCGACGCCCTGCGCGGCGCGATCGAGCGGCGCGTGGCACTCCTGACAGGCCTGCGCTCCTTCGCGACCTCGCAGCGCAACCGTGCAGCGCTGGACCAGGAGTTCCCGCTCTTCGCGCAGGGCACGCTCAGCGGCACCAACGGCGTACGCGCGCTGCAGTTCGTGGACAACGGGCGGATCATCAACACCTGGCCGCTCGCCGGCAACGAGGCCGCGCTCGGCTACGACCTGTCCAAGGATCCCCGTCCGCTCGTGCGCGGCGACGTGCAGCGCGCGGTCGAGTCCGGGCGCGTGACCGTGACCGGGCCGGTCGCGCTGGTGCAGGGTGGCACGGGACTGCTCGTGCGCCAGCGGATCGAGGCGAGCGGCGACCTGCCCGACTTGGCTGCCATCATCCTCGACATCCCGGTGCTGCTGAGCGAGGCCGGCATCCCCGACCTGCGCTCCGAGCTCCTGCTCTCGGTGCTCGACCGTCGCGGCGTCCCCTTCGGCGGCGACCGGCTGCCGCCCGACGTCGCGGCGGAGTCGCTGACCGTGGCCGTGGACGACGGCGACTGGACGCTGCTCGTCGCGCCGGCCGCGGGGTGGGCGCCACTCGTCGCCGATGCCGTGGTCCCGTTCCGCATCGGGGCGGGGGCGATGGTGCTGCTGGCTGGCCTGGTGGCGTTGGTGTTCTTCGGGCGCACGGTGCGCCTGGAGCAGGAAGTGGTGGCCACCGAGTCGCAACTCGACCTCGCGCTGCGCGCCGGCCGCATGGGCGTCTGGGAGTGGGACATCGTCTCGCAGCAGGCGCAGTGGAACGCCGCGGCCACGGAGCTGTTCGGCTTCGATCACGCGGACTTCGAGCAGCCCATCAAGGAGCTGCTCGACCGCGTGCATCCGGAGGACCGGCCGATGGTCAAGACCGTGATGCGCGAGTCGGTGCGGGGCGAGCGCGAGGACCACGTCATGGAGTACCGGATCGTGCGGCCCGACGGGAGCTTCCGCTGGCTGCTCTCGATCGGCGAGACCACGCGCAACGAACAGGCGTCGCCGACCCGCGTGATCGGCGTCATCAGCGACGCGACCCAGCGCCGGCAGTTCGAGGAACAGCTGCGCCACACGCAGAAGCTCGAGTCGGTCGGCAAACTCGCCGGCGGCGTGGCCCACGACTTCAACAACCTGCTCACGGCGATCATCGGCTTCGGCGAGCTCGCCCGCGACCACGCAGGCGAGCTGCCCGCGAGTGCGCAGCGTACGGCCATCCGGGATGACCTGCAGGAGCTGTTGCAGGTCGCGCACAAGGGCGCCGACGTCACGGCGCAACTGCTCGCGTTCAGTCGCCGGGGGCCCAGCGAGGCCTCACGGCTGGACCTCAGTGCGCAGATCCGCGAGACGATCCCGCTGCTCCAGCGCCTGGTGGGTGCGTCGGTGACGCTGCGCACCGAGTTGGCGGCGGACCTGCCGGCGATCTGGATGGACAGCGCGCAGCTCACCCAGATCGTGATGAACCTCGTGATCAACGCCCGCGACGCAATGGCCGCGGGCGGCGAGGTGATCATCCGGACCAGCCACGTGCCGGCGGGCTCCGGCAAGCGCCCGCTCGACGCCCCGCACGGCGAGTGGGTCTGCCTCCAGGTGGAGGACTTCGGCGTCGGCATGTCGCCCGAGGTGCAGGCGCGGATCTTCGAGCCGTACTACACCACCAAGGACCCGGGCCGCGGCACCGGCCTCGGGCTCGCGGTGGTCTACGGTGCCGTCGAGACGGCGAAGGGGGTCGTCACCGTCCGGAGCTTTGAAGGCGTCGGGACGAGCTTCCACGTCTTCCTGCCGCCGTATCGCGAATCGGCGCGCTGAGCGTCCGGTCCACCCCGCGGTCGAAGTCGCGGTCATTGATGCGGTCATGGACGCGGTCCGCGTAGCGGTCGCCCTGCGCCCGGGCATCCCGCGCCGCGGAAGCGTCGCTGGTGCGGAAGGTATCGACCAGCTCCTGCAGCATCACCGACTGGCCCGCGAGTTCCTCAGCCGCCGCTGCGGATTCCTCGGCGTTCGCCGCGACCTGCTGCGTGACGGCGTTGAGCCGCTCCACCGCCTCGTTGATCTGCTCCACACCCGCGCGCTGCTGCTCACCGACCATCGCGATCTCCGAGACCACGCCGTTCACGCGCGCGACATCCTTCTCGATCTCGTCCAGGCGCTGCACCACCTGCGCGTTGAGCGACGCGCCCTGCTGCGCGTTGGCCACCGCACCGTCGATGAGCGTCGCCGTGGTCCGAGCCGCGTCGGCGCTGCGGATCGCCAGCGCACGCACCTCCTCGGCCACGACGGCGAACCCGCGACCGGCGTCGCCCGCGCGGGCCGCTTCGACGGCGGCGTTGAGCGCGAGCAGGTTCGTCTGGAACGCGATCTCGTCGATCGTCTTGACGATCCGCGCGGTCTGGTCGCTCGACTGCCGGATCGCCTCCATCGCGGTCGAGAGCTCGCTCATGCTCTCGCGGCCGCGGCTGACCCGGGCGCGTGCCTCGCCGGCCATCTCGCGCGCCTGCTTGGCGTTCTCGGCCGCCTGCGCACTCGTGGCGGACATCTCCTGCAGGCTGCTCGCGATCTCCTCCAGCGCCGCCGCCTGCGACGACGCCCCCTGCGCGAGCCCCTGCGAGCCGCTCGCGATCTGGCTGCCCGCACTGGAGACCTGCTCGGAGGCCACGCGGACCTGGCCGAGTGCGGCGTCGAGTGTCTCGGACGCGGAGTTGATCGACGCCTTGATGCGATCGAAGTCCCCGGCGTAGCGGCCGGTCATCCGCGCCGCGAGGTCGCGGTCGGCGATCCGCCGCAGCACGTCCGCCGTCTCGTCGATCGGCGTCACCACGGCGTCGAGCAGGCTGTTGATGCCCGTCACCAGCTCGCGGTACGAACCCTCGAAGCGGTCGAGCGCGCCGCGGCGCTGCAGATCACCCTCGCGTGCGGAGGCCACGAGTCCGGCGGTCTCCGCTGTCAGGTCGGCCACGGTGCGCCGCAGCTGCACGAAGGCGTTGCCCAGCGCGTCGCGCTCGCTGCGCGCCTGGACGTTCACCGTGAGGTCTCCCCGGCTGATGGAGCCGGCGGCGGTCGCCAACGCACGCTGCGCGTCGACCATGCGCCGCATCGCGTCCCCGAGTTGCGCCACCTCGTCCTTCCCGTCGGTGTCGATCCGCTGCTCCACGTCCCCGAGCGCGACCGCATCGGCGACCACCGTCAGTCCGCGCAGCCCCCGAGTGATGGGGCGGGCGATGGCGAAGCCGACCAGCGTCGCCAATGCCACGGCGACGAGCACCAGCACGGTGAGTACGAGCAAGGAGCGGGACGCGGTCGCTCCGGCGTCGGCGTTGGAGGACGTCATGAGCTCGGCCTTGGAGCGCGCGAGGCGGTCCATGATCGCATCGATCGAGTCGGCCTGCGCGCGTAATCCCGTGAGCCGCGCCCGGCCTTCCTCGTCGCGCCCTTCGCGTGCGAGGTCGACCACGGCGTCCTGCTGCGGCCGGAGCCGCGTGAACGCGGCGAGCACCGCCTCCGCCTCGCGGCGTTGCTCCTCGCGGGCGATGCTCTGCTGGTAGGCGCCGAACTCGGCGCGGAAGATCGAGTCGTAGGTGACGATCGTCGCGGCACGGCCCGCCACCGCTTCCGCCGACTCATCGAGCAGCGCGTTGCGGACCGCGCGCGAGATCTGCACCAGCTGGACGTTCGCTTCCTTGAGTTGCAGCGCCGGGACCGAGTGTGTTCGATAGGTGTCGTCCATCAGCGCCGAGATCCGTCGTGCCACCGCCATGCCCTGGACCCCGACCACCACGACCAGCACCACCATCAGCCCGAACCCGATCGCCAGCTTGCGACCGATGGGCAACTCACGGAACCAGCGCATACGTCCTCCCGGGCACCCACCCGGACGAGAATTGTGGGTGAGGGCACAACCGATTCTGGACGTTGTCCCTCGTGCGTCTAGTATCGGTCGGTCAGCGACTCGCGTGATTCGTCGTGTATGCGAGTGAAAGCTCAGGGCTTGCCCAACTTCTTCCGTGTAAATGTTCGCGTGTAAACGTTCGGCGGATTGCTCCCCGTGCTCGCCGCGTACGCGCGCTCGAACAGCGCCGTCGCCTTTTCCGTCTGTCCCATCCGCTCGTACGTGAGTCCCAGGAGCAACACCTGGAACGGATCGTTGGGCATCGCCACGGTGGTCTTGAGGAACTCCCGCTCGGCCGTTGCGAGGTCGTTGGTGTACAGCGCGACGTATCCGACGAGGTACGGGAAGTACTGCTCCTGCGCCTTCGCCATCTCCGCGTCGCTGTCGAGGATGCGGCGGGCCTCGGCCACGTGCCGCGCGGCCTCGGCCGCGTTGCCGCGGCGGGCGGCGAGCCGCGCCATCGCATGTGCGAGCCGGAAGTCCCAGAGGCTCTTGGGATGCGTGCGTGGCGACGGCTCCATGTTGCCGAGCGCCGAGCCCCGCGCGTAGTAGCGCTCTGCTTCGTCCAGGAACCCGTGGTCGATGCAGACGCGCGCGGCCTCGTTGGCCATCTCACCTTCCTGGTAGTGCGCGTTCTGCGGCTCCGCCGCCCGGCGCGTGACCCAGTAGGCGATCACCTGTTCCTCGAGTTCGATGACCTTCGCGCAGTCGCCGTCGTAGCCGTACGACATCGCGAGGCGACGTTGGGCCGCGGCCTTGGCGGCCGGATCCGGCGCCGTGGCGATCAAGGCCGTGAAGATCGCGCGGGCCTCCCGGTGTCTGCCCTCGGCGTCCATGCGCTGTGCCGCGCGGAGTGAGTCCGCACGCGGGTTGGGCGCCCGGGCCGCCTGGCCACCCGACGCTGGCCGTGCGCCTTGGCCGGCAAGGAGGGCAGGGGCGAGCAGCAGGAACATGCTGACGAACACACGCGCGCAGCGGGTCATCGAGGCCTCCGGTGGGGTCCTCGAACCTACGCTCAGGCGGCGCTGACCGCTGTCTCGCTGCCCGCGGGTGTGGGTGAGGCCGACACGGACATCGCCGCCACGCGACGGGCATCTGGCGACGGCGCCGGCGTCAACTGCGCGCCGATCGACTCCGCGGACTGCGGCTTGCCGAGCAGGTAGCCCTGGACGCGGTCGCAGCCGAGGCCCTTGAGCATGGTGAGCTGCGACTCGGTCTCGACGCCTTCGGCGACGACTTCCATGCCCACGCTGTGGCCGAGCGCGAGCACGGCGCGCAGGATGGCGACGTCCTCCTTGTCGTCCGGCAGACCGCGCACGAACGACCGGTCCACCTTGAGTGTGCCCGCGGAGAGGCGCTTGAGGTACGCGAGCGACGAGTAGCCGGTGCCGAAGTCGTCGATCGCCACGCGCACGCCCATCTCGCGCAGCTCCTTGAGGATCGCCTGCACGCGCTCGGGGTCGGCCATGAGCTGGCTCTCGGTGATCTCCACTTCGAGCGAGCGGCCGTCGATGCCCGCCGCCGCGAGCGCCTCGCGCACGTCCTGCACCAGCGTGGTGGATGCGAACTGCTTGAGCGAGAGGTTCACGCTGACGTACGGCATGCTGATGCCGGCCTCGCGCCAGGCGCGCACCTGCTGGCAGGCCGTGCGGATGACCCACTGGCCGATCCGCACGATCAGGCCGGACTGCTCCGCCACGTCGAGGAAGGCGCCGGGGGCGAGCAGGCCGCGCTGCGGGTGCTGCCAGCGGATGAGCGACTCCACGCTGGAGCAGGCGCCGCTGCTGCACTCGAACAACGGCTGGAACACCAGGCGCAGTTCATCGCGCTCGAGGGCGATGCGCAGTTCCTCCTCGAGCGTGTACGTCTCGCGCTGGCGCTCGGCCAGCTCCGGCGTGAAGAAGCGCCAGGTGTTCTTGCCCGATTCCTTGGACTGGTACATCGCCGTGTCGGCATGCTTGAGCAGCGTGTCCGCGTCCCCGCCGTCCTGCGGGTAGAGCGCGATGCCGATGCTGCCCGACACGTGTACCGAGCGCTCCCCGAGCGGCACCGGCTTGTTGATCTGGTCCAGCAGGCGCTGGGCGATCTGCTGCACCACCCGCCGGTCGCCGAAGTGGTCGACCAGCACCACGAACTCGTCGCCGCCGAGGCGGGCGACGATGTCCCGCTCGCGCAGCGCGTGCTGCAGCCGCCCGGCGACGATCTTGAGCAGCTGGTCACCCGCCGCGTGCCCGAGTGTGTCGTTGACGATCTTGAAGCGGTCGAGGTCGATGAACATCACCGCGTGCTCATGCGGGTCGATGCCCTGGGCCGAGAGCCGCTCCTCGAGCTTCGCGAGGAACTTGCTGCGGTTGGGCAAGCCGGTGAGCGAATCGAACCGTGCGAGCTGGTTCACCGCCTGCGCGTCGAGGCTGGCCTTGGTCACGTCCGAGGCCACGCCGCGATAGCCGGCGAAGACGTCCTCGACGAAGTAGGGCTCGCCGCTCGCGCGGAGGTACAGGGGCTGGCCGTCCGGCCGCTTGAGGCCGAACACGAAATTGCGGAAGGGCTGCTTGGCGCGCAGCCGCGCCGCGTGCTCCTTGTGGTCACTCCCGGAGACCGGGGGCAACTGGTCCACCCGCATCGTCTGCCCGAGGTAGGCGCTGAAGTCGAGCTCGCGGCCTTCCGACGGCGCGGTGACGTACACGAGCCGGCCCTCGGCGTCGATCTCCCACACCCAGTCGGAGGACAGGGAGACCAGGCTCGCGTGCCGGGCCTCGCTGGCGCGGAGCTTGGCGTGCAGCGAGAGCATCTCGCGGGACGAGATCTCCTGCGAGCGCTCCAGCAGGTAGAGTTCGCGGTCGAAGTCGTCGTAGGCCTTGCTCACCCGCTCGAGCAGCAGCAGCATCGTCTCCGGCGTGGCCCGCGCGCAGGTCACGCTCGCATCCTTGCAGATGCGCTTCATCTGGCGCATCAGCAGGGGATGCAGTTCGGGCGGGACCTCGGCGTCGGGCGCGGTCATGCGCGTCAGCGCTCGCTGAACGTGGTGATGGTGATCGTCTGGTTGTGCAGCTCCGCCGGCGCCCCCTCGGCGCCGGAGGCGATCTCCCCGTTGGAGTAGAAGCCGACATGGGCCGAGCCCGCCGGCGAGCCGTCGAAGATCGTCTCCACTTCCTCGTCGGTGCGCTCGCCGAGCAGCATGCGGCGACCGACACAGCTCACCGAGACCACCAGTGCTGGGCGGTCCACCGGCAGCTGTTCGCTGGCCCGCGAGATCGCGACCCAGGCGCTGTTGACGAGGCGCTCGTTGGTGGTGCGCATCAGCCGCGCCGTCGCACCGGTGGGCATGTCGCCGCCGAAGATCATCGCGCGGCGCGCCTCGTCGATGCCGAGCAGCGTGCGCACCAGCGGCGGCGCCTTGTCGCCGGGGCGCCGGATGGAGAGCGGGAAGAGCAGTCCCGAACCCGGCAGGTCCTTGGCGAAGTCCCCGAGGTACTGCTTGTAGAGGTCGAGCGCGGGCTTGCCGTCGAGCTCCAGGAGCACGTGGCCCTCGGACTTGGTGATCAGGCGGTCGGGCCCGAAGTCGTTCCACCCGCCGTCCACACCCACACCGACGTTGATCGCGTCGCCGTAGAAGCCGATGGCCGAGACGACGCCGTGCTGCGGGCTCCCATCGACGATCACCCAGGTGTTCTCGAACTTGGCGTCGTCGCCGGCGAGCCCGCCGGAGATGTGGACATGCGGCGGCAGGGCGGCGGCCAGGCCGTGCACCAGCTCGGTGCCGTGGACGTTCACGCCGTGCGAGAGCACGAACACCGCGCTCAGATCGTCGTGGCGGAGGGCGTCGCCGAGCCGGCGCCCCGCGGCGCTGGAGTCCGCCGCGTCCGCGACCGGCGTGTGGGTGAGCCGCAGCGGGGTGTGCTCGAAGCGGGTGACGGCGACGCTGACGGTGTGGTCATGCACCGAGGCGCCGCGGATCTCGCCGGCGGTCGAGCAGCCGGCGACGATGGAACGCGGGAAGGCCGCGCGCAGCTCGTCGAAGGGCCGGGGATCGTTCCGCATCTCCCAGCCTCCGAAGGCCAGCACCAGCGTCTGTGGCCCGTCGAGCTCGGCGGGCAGTGGCGACGACCAGCCGGTCGCGGCGCGGTACTCGGTGGTGCTGACCTTCACGGGAACCTCTGTCGGGAAACGGTAGGACCTCGGCGTACCTGCCAGTATCGGGCGCGGGGCGGGGCGGATTGAGCGCCGCCGCGCGGCACCGTCACACTGGAACAGGCGGCGCCGACGCCTCGAGCGCCGTGGACTCGGTCGCGAGGGCGCCGGCGATGTCGAAGCGCTTGGCGTCGTACTCGAGCGCGAGGAAGGCGTCGAGCACCCGGCCATCGAACTGCGTGTCCCGGCCCTCGAGCAGGATCCCCACTGCCTTCTCGCGGGGCATTCCTGCGCGGTAGGGGCGGTCACTCGTGAGTGCGTCGTAGACGTCGGCGACCGCGAGGATGCGCGCCAGCCAGGGCACCGCGTCGCCGGCGAGCCGATCCGGATACCCGGTGCCGTCCGGCCGCTCGTGGTGCGAGCGGACGATCGGGAGCACGTCCTCGAAGCCCGGGATGGGAGAGAGGATGTCGAAGCCCACGGCCGGGTGGCGCTCCACGATCGCGCGCTCCTCCGGCGTCAGGCGCCCGGGCTTGTCGAGCACCTCCGGCGGCACCGCCACCTTGCCGATGTCGTGCAGCAGCCCGCCGCGGTACAACTGCCCCAGCGCCACGTCATCGAGGTCGAGCCGGCGCCCGATCGCGATGGCGAGGTGGGTGACGCGTTCGCTGTGGCCCGCCGTCCAGTGCGAGTTCGCATCGATCGTCCGCGCGAATGCGCGCAGCGTGCCCGCGGACAGCGCTTCCAGTCGCTCCAGCAGATGCACGTTGCCCAACGCCAGCGCCACCCGGTCGGCGAGGCGCTGGGCGTTCGCGAGGGCAGACGAGGCGTCCGGACTGGCGGTGGCCAGCACCGGCGCCGACGGCCGCCGTGGTTGCAGCACGATGGCGCCCAGCAGTGCGTCGCGGTGCATCAGCACCAGCCGGACGACGCTGCCGGCACCGGAACCGCCCCCCGGGGTGCGCTCCGCCTCGGCCAGCAGCTCGGCGCGGAGGTCCGCCGACAGCGCCTGCCGATGGATGACCGGCGCCGGGGCATTGCCGGAGCTGAACACCATGCGATGTGTGGTCACCAGCGTGTTGCGGTCGG
This sequence comes from uncultured Gemmatimonadota bacterium, assembly GCA_902825965.1. GTDB lineage: Bacteria > Gemmatimonadota > Gemmatimonadetes > Gemmatimonadales > Gemmatimonadaceae > Pseudogemmatithrix. Next base: position 76,449 of record CADEDA010000007.1, read on the forward strand.
ACGGCGGGATGTAGCTCACCGACACCGAGGCCCAGTCGCCCGAGGCCGCGAGGGCCTCCGCGGCGCGCGCCGCGATGCTCGTGGCCTCACGGTCCGTGAGCGCGGCCGCGTCGATGGCGTCCATGGTGCGCAGCAGCCGGACCTGGTCGCCGAGCGCGCGGTTGAGGTGGTTGAAGGCCTCGCCGAGTTCCCGGAACTCGTCGCCGCTGGCGATCGCGATGGTCGAGTCGAGGTCGCCCGCGGTGATGCGGCGCGTGGCGTCGCGGAGCACACGCAGCGGCTCCGTGCTCACGCGGATCTGCCGGTGCGCCGCGGCGAACGCCGTCACGAATCCCAGCGCGAGCAGGATCCCCAGCGTCAGCGTGAACGACCGGTTGGTGGCCCGCAGCGCGTCGGTCGGTTCGAGCACGACCAGACGCCAGGAGCGGCTGGCGAAGGTGTCGCGCAGGTAGAGGTCGTTCTGCGCGCTGATGTGCGTGTCGCCGAGGCGGGCGACCTCGCCGCCGCGGTCCACCATCGCGAGGTCGCGCAGGAAGACGACGTCACCGAAGGCGAGTTGCGGCGAACACCGGACGCGCTCCCAGGTCTCGAGCACGAAGATGCAATACTCGGCGTCCTCGCTCTCGAGCAGTTCGTCGATGGGACTCCAGAAGAAGGCGTTGTGCAGGCGGACCACGCTGGAGTCCTGCGCGCCGACGTCGCGCACGAGGCGCACGGCGGCGTCGCGGTCGGGGCCGTCCGCCGATTCCACGCGGATGGCGACGCGCACCGCGCGCGCCGCCTCACCGACGGAGACCCCGGCGGCTCCTGGAGGCCGCCGGGGTGGCGGCTCGCCGAACTCCGCGGCGCGCGCCGTGAGGCGCCCCATGAGCACGAGTGCCGCGGCCTTGGCGCTCCGCGCCACCCGGTCCTCGGCCTCGGTCGCGAGGGTCCGGCGCACGTACCACACGCCGGCGACCGACACGAGCAGCGCCGGCAACAGGCCGGCGAGCAGGAAATGCGCGAGCATGCGCCTCGCGACCGCCGTCTCGAGGAATCCGAGCCGCGGACGCATCAGAACTTGGAGGCGAGACCGATGAACCCACCGTCATTGGCCATGACGATGTCGTCGCGGCTCGGGCGCGCGGTGAGCGGCGGCCGCGAGTCGCCATCGGGGCCCAGCGAGTAGAGGTCGTATCGTGAGTTGATCGGCACCAGGAAGCGGTCCTTGCGAGCGCCGGCCGGCGGCGGACTTCCACCACCACCACCGCCACCACCGCTGCCACCGCCGCCACCGCCGCCACCGCCGCCGCCACCGCCGCCACCGCCGCCTCCACCACCACCGCCTCCACCACCCGGCGACGGCGGGAACTTGTAGAACACGTAGGGCCGCCCCCACGGGTCGCGCAGGTCGCCACGACCGATCTCCGCCAGCGTACCGGGCACGGAATCCAGGACGGCCAGATCCTGCGAGATCGCGCGGATGTCGCCGATCGCACGCGCGACACGCGCGCGGTCGATCGAATCGGCGATCGGCGGCACGGCGAGTCCGGCCAGCAACGACAGGATCACCACCACGGCGATCAGTTCGATCAGCGTGAAGGCGTCACGGCGGCTGGAACGATTGCGTGCGAGGCGTCGGCGTCCACGGACGCTGACGGCGCTGGGGAGGAGGGACACGAGAAGGGCCTGCGATCAGGAAGGAGATGCTCCTTCTGGTATCGGCAGGCCCTCGGTGGAACTAGAGATGTCCAGCGACCGGGACGCGTGGCCCCGTCAGGATGCGCGCTACTTGCCGGCGGGCTCCCAGACCAGTCCTTCCGGCCGCGCGAACACCAGGCGCGGCACCGGGATCGTCACCACGGTCGCCTCGAGGTCCACCGGGGCGCCTTGGTCGATGTAGCTGATCACGAACTTGGTCGAGTCCCCACGGAAGGTCGTCGTGATCGCGTCGATCGGATGCGACGTGGTGGGGTTGGAGCCGATGGAGATCAGGACCTGGTTGGACGTGAACGCGATCCGATTGCCGGCGTACTTGGGGTGCGACGTCACCCACTCGCGCTGCAGCGAGGCCGGCACGTTGAGGTCGGGCTTGGGCCAGAGCTTCACCGCGGCGAAGATCGCCGCCATGATGACGGCCATGGTCGGCAGGAAGACCTTGGTGGCCTTGGGGTTGTTGAGGTGGAACTGCTTGGCCTTGGCGAGCATCGCGGCCGCCGCGGCCGCGGCACCCGGGCGCTTGGGCGGGAGGCGCATGAGCTCGCCGACGTGGGTCAGCGCCTCACGGATCTCCGGCAGTTCCTTCACTTCGCCGGGCTTCTTGGCCGCGGACGTGCGCGGTTCCGGGCGTTCGGTTTCGGTGGTCGCCATGTGCGTCGTCTGCCGAAGGGCGTTGCGGGTCGGTCCTGCTCAGGACGGCTCAGTACTTCGCGGCGAGTCCGATGAAGCCGCCGTCATTGCCGGCCACGACGTCGTCGCGGCTGGCTGCTGCGGTCAGTATCGGCACCGAGGCGCCGTTCGGGCCCATCGAGTACACGTCGAAGCGCACGTTGATGGGGACGTTGAAGCGGTCCTTGCGCGCCGCACCGGGGATGGCGGCATCCTCGGGGAACGGCAGGTAGACGTAGGGATTGCCCCAGGGGTCGCGCAGGTCGCCGCGTCCGATGTCGTTGAGCGAGGCGGGCAGGGAATCCAGCACCGCGAGGTCCTGCGCGACGGCGCGGATGTCGCCGATGGCGCGGGCGACCTTCGCCTTGTCGATGGAGTCGAGGAACGGCGGCGCGGTGACCCCGGCGAGGAAGCCGATGATCGACACCACCGAGATGAGCTCGATCAGCGTGAACGCACGGCGCAGCGACGTGGATTGCGCTCGGCGGCGCGCGCGCGAGATTGTCTTGGATTGCATCGGGCACCCTCCCAGCGTTTCGTCGCGTGAACCAACGGGACTGACACGGTCAAGGCAGAGACGAGCGATGATACGCACAAGCAACGCGCCACCCGCGAGCCTGCCGTCGGACCTCCGCGAACGACCGCGTCCGCTGCGGGTGGCGTGCCTCTATACAGCAAGGCCCGTGCTCACTTCTCGTACGCCCGAAATCCGCGGAATCGCCCCTTTTCCCCGCCTTCCATCGAGCATCGTGCCTTGAAGGACGCAAATCGCCATTCCGTCCGGCTTCACCCGACCCTCGCCCAGATGGCGGAGGTCTACCGCCTCCCACGTGAGGGCGGCCGTGAGTCGCCACGCTTCGCGGCCTATCGCCGGGTGGTCGAGCACACCTGGGGCCTGTCCACCTACAATCCCATGGCGGGCGACGTCGCACTGGAGTGCATCGAAGCCCTCCTGGCGATCGACGCGGAACAGCGTGCCTACGACTGCGCCATGCGGGTAGCGGCGGTGACCGGCTACGCCGGCACGATCGACCTCGCGGTCGTGGTCGCGAGCCAAGGCCTCTGGACCGATCGTGTCGCCACCGAAGTCCAGTATCGGACGGTCGCCGCGCGACGTCCGGGGTTCGGACAGGTCTATGTATGGACCCGGGAGCCGGTCAGCGTCGACGGGCTCGAGCGCGAAGCCTGCGCCGAGGCCTACCGGGTGATCTGCACGGCGGAGCACGGCCCGGCCGACACCCTGCACGGCGTGCTGCGGCGCGAGGGGGCGGCCTACGCGCTTGCGGCGCGCTGCATGTCGACGCCGCAGGCCGTGGACGCCGTGAGCGCCGAGGACGCGACAGCCGTCCTCGGCGCTCTGGAGGTGCTCGGCGATTCGCGTGATGCCGGCGAGATCGCGACGGTGCTGTTCGGCGACGACTGCGCGCGCACGATGGGCTGGGCCACACTCGGGGTGCCGGACCGCGCCGGCTACCGTTGGGCCATCGCCCGCGCGGCCTCAGGGCATCCAGACGTTCACGACGTTCACGGGCTGCGTCGCGTGGAGGAGTGAGTAGGCCGCGACCGAGCCATCGGCGCGCAGCCCTTCCACCACATAGTAGCCCGCCGGCGCGGACGCGACGCTCCAGCGCCCGTCGGCCCCGCTGGTCACGGTGGCGATCACCGTCTGCGTGGCCTGGCCGTTCACGAGTCGGTTGAGCATGAGCCGCACGCGAACGCCGGCGAGCGGCGGCACGGTGCTCACGGCGCCCGTGTCGGTGGGCACGCCACTGCCCGCGCGGTAGACGAGGCCCCGGATGCTCACGTTGACGTTCGGCGTCGGCGTGCTGCCGGTGTCCGGCGCGCTCGGGGGCGTGCTTGGCGTGGTGGGCGGCGTCGGCGTGTTGCGCGTCGTGTCGTTCCCCGAACCCGTCGGATCCGACTTGCCTGGCTTCACGTCGAGCAACGTCGAGTCCTCGGGCGCGGGTGCGTTCGGGCTCACCTGTTCGCAGCCGGCCACCAGCACCAGGGCGGCGGTTGCAGCGACGAGCGCGGTTCGGAAGGACCTGGTCATGCGGACTCCTGCGTCTGGGCGTCGAAGGACTGTCATGGTTCGTCGCCTATCCCAACTCCGATTGGTCCGGGTGCGTCACCGCGCTGGGACGAGCGGTGCGACGACGAGGACGCCCGACTCGCCACCGAAGTCGCTGGCCTCGATCGGCAATCCCGGTGGTGCCAGCCATGGACCACCGTCGATGCGCACCCGCAGGCTGTGCACGCCGCTGGCGAACGGCAACTCGATCCGCCACCAGTGCCGGGCGCGGTCGCGTCCCAGCGGCATCGCGCGCCACTGCGAGAGGTCGGACTGGATCTCGACACTCGCCGCGTGTGGTGCGTGGATGCGCAGCACGAGCGGATCGCGGTCGACGCTGGGGGCGTGCAGTTCCACGCCATCGAGCCGGGCCACGCGATGGCCGAACGGCGTGAAGCGCAGCCCGAGGGTGGCCGCCGCGCCGGGCACGGCGCCGGAATAGGATCGCGAGGCCAGCGTCCCGGCGAGCTGCACGTCGCGAACGATGGTGTGCCGGACCTCCAGCGCACCGTCGAGGCGGGCACGCCGCCGCTCCAGCGAATCGGTCGGCACGCGGAGGGCACTCCACCCCCGTGCCAGCAGCTGGGTGCGACCCAGCGTCCAGTGCACGCTGCCCGTCGCCGCCACGCCGGCATCCACCACACGCTGCAAGGCACTCGCCGGCGGAGGCTGGTTGGGGATGAGTGTGTCGATGCCCGTGCTCAAGGTGTCGATGTGGCTCTCCGGCCGATCCGGCGTGGTGCCGCGCGTCGAACTCCGGGCGGCGTGTTCGATGCCGAAGGCGACGCCGAAGCGTCGCAGCGAATCGGTGAAGCCGAGCGCGAGTCGCGTCCAGCGGACGGCAGACTGTTCGCTCGCCGCGCGGTACCCCATCCCGGCGCGCAGGTCGAACGCGCGCAGTCGCCACGCAGCGTCCACGCCGGCGTCGAGCAGGGAGCGGCGTGGCCGCGTGCCGGCCTGCTCCTCGTGCAGCATCGTGCCGCTGAACGAGAAGGCCGTCCGCCAACTCCGCCAGGTGCCCGACGTGGCATCGAGGCGCACCGGCGCGCCGAAGCCGCTGCCATGGTCGAGCGGTCCGCGCATGCGCTGCTCCGCTGCCACGAGCATCGATACCCCCCGGGTCCGCTCCTCGAGGCGCCACACATCCGGGATCAATGGCGCCGTGGACTGCGCGGATGCGCCGCCCGCAGAGACGACAAGCGCCGCGAGCAGGACGCACGCGGCGGATCGAGACAGGACAGTCGCTGGGGTCGTCATCCGGGCTCCAGGGCGTCGGGCGGCGATTTCGTCGGTGTGGCCGGTGGCGGATCACCGAGTGCGGACAGGAATCTCGAGACGGAACGTGCCGCACGCGCCGGGTCGGGGCCAGGCACGTCGTGCGCGACCGAGGATTGCAGGCGGCGGACGGCGTCGTCGGTGCGGTCGGCCCGGAGTACGCGCAACATCGCCTCGCGCGCCTGCGGCACGCCGACCCCGCGGGACACGAGATCGGTGAGCACGACGAGTCCGGTGGTGGCGGTCCCCACCGGGCGCTCGCGACGGACCTCGACCAACGCATCGAGCGGCACCCCGGCGCGCAGCGCGGTCGCGCCGGCGATGATCTCGTTCTCGTGCGACTCGGCGCCCAGCGCCCGGCGGGCGTCGCCGAGCGCGCTGGCCACCTGTCGCGCGACGGCGATGACACGCGCCGCCGGCGCGCCGCGTGCGGCGCCCTCCTGCACCTTGTTGATCACCGCGGACGCCGGCAGCCGATCAGCGGCCACAGCCGCGACGATCGAACGCAGGGAGTCCTGCGTCGCACTGTCGTATTGCCGCAGGCGCGGGAGCTCCTGCGCGGCGAGCGCCGGGCCCTGGGCCAGCACCACGAGGGCGGCGACCAGTCGGAGGAGGCGCATCAGCTTCCTGCCGGTACGAGCAACGAGTTCGTCAGCCCGAAGTCGGCGGAGCCGCTCATCGGAGCGAGTGAGTCCACAACCCAGCGCGCACCGTCCACCACGAACGCGTAGCCATGGCGACCCGGCGGGAGCGCGACGGTGGTCACCCACTCGTCGCTCCGCGGGTCGCGGACCATGGGCGTCGCATCGGCGCGCCAGTCGTTGAAATCGCCGACGAGCGACACCCGTGTGGCCGCCGGCACGCGCACCGCCAGCCGGTATCCCGCCGCCCGCTCCTCGACACCGTCGCGCGTGAGGGCGACGCCGACCATCAACACGGCCACCGCCGCGAGGGCCAGTGCGAGGCCGCGCCCGCGCCGCGCACGGCCCAGGGACGCGCGGTCCGCGCGCAGGGCGCTCGCGAGGCGGGCACGGGCGGCGTCGGGTGCGCCGGGGGTCCGCGCGTACCAGTCACGCAGGTCGGGCATCGAGTCCTCGCGATCGAGCGGTTCAGTCATACGCGGCACGGTCTCCCAGCATGGCACGCATCGCCGCACGGGCGCGGCTCACACGCATCTTGAGCGCCGAGACTCCCACCCCGAGGATCGACGCCATCTCCTCATATTCCATGTCTTCACCGTACTTCATCAAGAGCGCTTCCCGTTGGTCGGGGTCGAGCCTGGCCAACGCGTCCGCGAGTCGGGCATCCGCCGGCGCGGCGGCATCGCGCGCCGCCGTGACGGCGATGGTCTCGTCCCCCGCCGGGAACCAGTGCTCGCGCCGCCGCCGCGTACGGACCAGCGTGCGACAACGGTTGGTGAGGATGCGGAACAGCCACGCCTTGAATCGCTCCTGCGGCCGGAAGCGGACGAGCGCGCGCTGCGCCCGCAGGAAGGTGTCGTGCACGGCGTCCTCGGCGTCCGCCTCATTGCCCAGGATCCGGCGCGCAAACCTCCAGCAGTCCGCATAGTATCGCTCCACGAGGATCGCAAAGGCGTCGGGGTCACCCGCGACGGCCTGCGCGACCAGGTCGTCATCCGCGGTCACACTGGTCCATAACCCCAGACCGCCGTCCGGCGTCACATCACGGGCCGAGCCGCATGACGGCCGGGGCGGGTCGCGCTGTGTACCCCTTGCTGGGCGCTTCCCCTATCTTTCCCCGGTCCGCTCCGCTCGGCGGAGTCGCCCGGTCTTCCACCCTGTTCGATCCGCCATGAGTCCCGCTCGCACGCCTGTCATCCGCATCGCGGACCTCCCCGGTCTCGTCGGTTCCACGGTCACCCTGAGCGGCTGGGTCACCCACACGCGCTCGTCCGGTAAGGTGGCGTTCGTGGTGATGCGCGACGGCACCGGGACGCTGCAGTGCGTGATCGTGAAGACGCAGGTGAGCGCGGAGGCCTGGGAGGCCTTCCAGGCCCTGACGCTGGAGTCGTCGTTCACGGTGACCGGCGAGGTCAAGGCCGACGCGCGGCAGGTCGGCGGGGTCGAGCTCGGCGTAACGGGGCTCGCGATCATCGGCCCGAGTGCGCTCGACTACCCGATCCAGCCCAAGGAGCACGGCGTCGACTTCCTGCTCGACAACCGGCACTTCTGGCTGCGCTCGCCCCGGCAGGTCGCGATCATGCGCATCCGGAACGAGATCGAGCAGGCGATCCACGACTTCTTCTACGAGCGCGGGTTCCTGCGCGTCGACACGCCCATCCTCACCGCGGCGATCGGCGAGCGCTCGGGCCTGTTCGCCACCGAGTACTTCGACGAGGGCAACGCCTACCTCGCGCAGACGGGTCAGCTGTACGGCGAGGCGGCCGCAGCGGCGTTCGGCAAGATCTACACGTTCGGCCCCACGTTCCGCGCCGAGAAGTCCAAGACGCGGCGGCACCTCACCGAGTTCTGGATGATCGAACCCGAGGTGGCGTTCAACGACACGCATGCCAACATGGACCTGCAGGAGGACTTCGTCAGCTTCCTCGTGCAGCGCGTGGTGGAACGGCGACCGGCGGAGCTCAAGGAGCTCGGCCGCGATGTGGAGACGCTCAAGAAGGTGAAGACGCCGTTCCCGCGCATCGACTACACCGATGCCGTGGCGACGCTGCAGCGGAAGGGCAGCGCGGTGACCTGGGGCGAGGACCTGGGGGCGGAGGACGAGGCGCTGCTCGTGGAGGACTACGAGACGCCGATCTTCATCTGCAACTACCCCAAGGAGGCGAAGGCCTTCTACATGAAGGAGAACCCGGACGATCCGCGCACGGTGCTCTGTGATGACATGCTCGCCCCGGAGGGCTACGGCGAGATCATCGGCGGGTCGCAGCGCGAGGACGACCACGACAAGCTGCTGCACCGCATCCACGAGGAAGGCCTGCCCGTGGAGGCCTACTCCTGGTACCTCGACCTGCGGAAGTACGGCACCTTCGTGCACGCCGGCTTCGGCCTCGGGCTCGAGCGTACGGTGGCCTGGATCTGCGGCACCCCCCACATCCGCGAGTGCATCGCGTTCCCGCGGATGATGCACCGGTTGCGGCCGTGAGCGCGCCGGCCGGGCTCGCGCGCAACGCGGGGCAGCCACTCGATCTCGACGTGGTGCGCTCCATCCGCGTGAACCGCTCGGCGGTGGAGCGCCGCGCGGCGACCATCCCCACGCGCCGCACGGTGAAGAAGGAGTGGCAGGCGGCCTGGCTGCTGAAGGCCATCACGCTCATGGACCTCACCACGCTCTCCGGCGACGACACGGCGGGCAATGTGCGGCGGCTCTGCGCCAAGGCGCGCCATCCGCTCCGCGAGGACCTCGTGCGGGCGTTGGGCGCCGAATCGCTCGACGTGAAGACGGGTGCGGTCTGCGTCTACCATCAGTGGGTGGCCACGGCCGTGTCTGCACTCGAGGGCAGCGGCGTGCCCGTGGCCGCTGTCTCCACGGGCTTCCCGGCCGGACTGTCGCCGTTCGAGCAGCGTCTGGCCGAGATCCCGGCCTCGGTGCGCGACGGGGCGCAGGAGATCGACATCGTCATCACGCGCGCCCACGTGCTCACCGGCGACTGGCAGGCGCTCCACGACGAGGTGAAGGCGTTCCGCGCGGCCTGCGGCGAGGCGCACCTGAAGGCCATCCTCGCCACCGGCGAACTGGCCACGCTCACCAACGTCGCGCGGGCCAGCTGGGTGGCGATGCAGGCCGGCGCCGACTTCATCAAGACGAGCACCGGCAAGGAGGGCACCAACGCGACCCTGCCCGTGTCGCTCGTCATGGTGCGGCAGATCCGCGCCTATGAGGCCGCGACCGGCTTCAAGGTGGGCTACAAGCCCGCCGGCGGGATCCGCACCGCCAAGCAGGCCCTCGACTACCTCTTGTTGATGAAGGAAGAACTCGGCGACCGTTGGCTGCAGCCGGACCTCTTCCGCTTCGGTGCCTCCGCGCTGCTCACCGACATCGAACGCCAGCTCGAACACTTCGTGACGGGCCGCTACGCGGCGGCACACCGCCAGCCGATGCCCTGATCGTCGATCGGGCCTCGCCGCGCCCGACCGCCCCTGCCACGTCCCCTGCCACGTCTCCTGCCACGTCCCCTGACCGTCCCTGCTGATGCCAAGCGTTGCCGAGATCTTCCAGACGATGGACTACGGCCCCGCGCCGGAGAGCGATAGCGAGGCGCGCGCCTGGCTCGCCCGGCACGGCGCGCGGTTCGGCCACTTCGTGAACGGGGCGTGGACCAAGGCCGGCACCACCTTCGATGTGATCGACCCGAGCAACAACGTGACGCTGGCCAAGGTCACGCAGGGCAGCGCCAAGGACGTGGACGCGGCGGTGGCGGCGGCCCGGAAGGCCTTCCCCAAGTGGAGCAAGCTGCCGCCGCATGCGCGCGCGCGGCACCTCTACGCGCTCGCCCGCATGGTGCAGAAGCATTCGCGGCTCTTCGCCGTGGTCGAGTCGATGGACAACGGCAAACCGATCCGCGAGACGCGCGACCTCGACATCCCGCTCGTGGCGCGGCACTTCTACCATCACGCAGGCTGGGCGCAGCTGTTCGACCGCGAATTTGCCGGCCATGCGCCGCTCGGCGTGGTGGGGCAGATCATCCCGTGGAACTTCCCGTTGCTCATGTTGGCGTGGAAGGTCGCGCCGGCGCTGGCGGCAGGGAACACGGTGGTGCTCAAGCCGGCCGAGTTCACGCCGCTCTCGGCGCTGCTGTTCGCCGAGCTCGCCCATGAGGCGGGCCTGCCGCCGGGGGTGCTCAACATCCTCACCGGCGACGGCAAGACCGGCGCGGCGATGGTGGCGCACCAGGACATCGACAAGATCGCGTTCACGGGCTCCACCGACGTCGGCAAGATCATCCGGCGCGCGACGGCGGGCAGCGGCAAGAAGCTCTCGCTCGAACTCGGCGGGAAGTCCCCGTTCATCGTGTACGAGGACGCCGACCTCGACAGCGTGGTGGAGGGCGTGGTGGACGCCATCTGGTTCAACCAGGGGCAGGTCTGCTGCGCCGGGTCGCGCCTGCTCGTGCAGGAAGGCGTGCACGACGTGCTGATGGCCAAGATCCGCGCCCGCATGGAGAAGCTCCGCGTCGGCAAGCCGCTCGACAAGGCGGTCGACATGGGCGCGATCGTCGCGCCGGAGCAGCTGGAGCGCATCACCGCTCTCGTCGCGCAGGGCAAGGCCGAAGGCGCGGAGATGTGGCAGCCGAGCTGGAGCGTGCCCAAGAACGGCTGCTTCTATCCGCCCACGCTGTTCACCAACGTCGAGCCGGCGAGCACGATCGCGCAGGTGGAGATCTTCGGGCCGGTGCTGGTGGCCATGAGCTTCCGCACGCCCGAGGAGAGCGTGGCGTTGGCCAACAACACGCCGTTCGGCCTCGCGGCCAGCGTCTGGACCGAGAACATCAACCTCGCGCTCGACATCGCGCCCAAGATCAAGGCGGGCGTCGTGTGGGTGAACGCCACCAACCTCTTCGACGCGGCGGCCGGGTTCGGTGGCTACCGCGAGTCGGGGTTCGGACGTGAGGGTGGGCGCGAAGGGATGTTCGAGTACTGCAGGTGGGAGGGCGCAGGTGGGAGGGGGGAGGTGAATGCCACAGCGCGTAGGACGACGGGTTCCCGCGCTGCCGCTTCCTCACACCTCACACCTCCCGCCTCCCACCCTTCCGTCGACCGCACCCCCAAGCTCTTCATCGGCGGCAAGCAAGCACGGCCGGATTCGGGCTACTCCCGCGTGATCCTGGGCCCCAAGGGTGCGCGGGTGGGCGAGGTGGGCGATGGGAACCGCAAGGACCTGCGCAACTCCGTCGAGGCGGCGCACGCGGCGGCCAAGTCGTGGAGCAAGACCACGGCGCACCTGCGGGCGCAGATCCTCTACTACATCGGCGAGAACCTCGACGCCCGCGGCGACGAGTTCGCGGCGCGTCTGCGTGCGATGACCGGCGCCACGGCCGCGCAGGCCCGCGCCGAGGTGGATGCCTCGGTGTCGCGGTTGTTCAGCTACGCGGCGTGGGCGGACAAGTGGGACGGTGCGGTGCATCACGTGCCCATCCGCGGGGTCGCGCTCCAGATGAACGAACCCATCGGCGTGGTCGCGGTCGTCGCGCCCGACGAGGCGCCCCTGCTCGGATTCGTCTCGACGGTCGCACCGTTGCTCGCCACCGGCAATTCGGTGGTGGCGGTGCCGAGCGAGCCGCACCCGCTGGCCGCCACGGACCTCTACACGGTGTTCGAGAGTTCCGACGTGCCCGACGGCGCGGTGAACATCGTGACCGGCGCCAAGGAGGCGCTTGCGAAGACGCTGGCCGAACACGACGACGTGGAGTCCATCTGGTACTGGGGCAGCCGCGATGGCGTGAAGGCGGTGGAGCTGGCCTCGGCGAACAACATGAAGCGCACCTGGTGCCATGCAGGCGCGCGGGACTGGACGGGCGACGTGCACGAGCGCGGCTTCCTGCGCGAGGCCACGCAGGTGAAGAACATCTGGGTCCCGTACGGCGAGTAGATGTTCTCCCGCGACCTCTACGAGATCGTCCACGTCCTCGGCATCGCGCTCGTGATGGTCGCGTTCGGTGGGATCGTGATGCATGCGGCGGAGGGTGGCACCTGGAAGGGGCCGCGTGCGCGCCGGGCGCTCAAGGTGGCGCACCATCTCGGCATGTTCCTCATCCTGCTCGGCGGCTTCGGCATGCTGGCGCGCATCGGCATCGCCAAGGACGGCATCGGGAGCTTTCCGGGATGGCTGTGGGCGAAGATCGCCGTGTTCCTCGTGCTCGGCGGCACGGTCGCGTTGCCCTATCGGCGACCGGCGCTGGCGCTGCCCGCGTTCTTCGTGACGCCGGCACTCGCGGGCCTCGCGGTGTACTTCGCGCTCTACAAGCCGTTCTGACGGCCGCCGGGCGCGCCGGCACCGCCCCTCAGGCGCGCTCGCTCGCCTTGACCTCGTCCCAGATCGCGTCGAGCGCCTCCAGGCCTGCCGTGCGGACGTCGAGCCCGCGTTCCGTGGCGAGACGCTCCATCGACTCGAACCGCCGCTGGAACTTGGCGTTCGCGCGGTCGAGGGCGAGCGCGGGATGCGTGCCTGCCTTGCGGCAGAGGTTCACGACCGCGAACAGGAGGTCGCCCAGCTCCTCCTCCAGCGCGGCGTGCCGCGGGTCTTGGCTGGGCACGCCGTGCGTGTCGAACACGGCGCCGTCCTTTTCGACCTGCGCGCGCACCTCGTCCAGTTCCTCGGCCACCTTGGCCATCGGCCCCTGGACGTCGGGCCAATCGAAGCCGACGCCGGCGGCACGCTCCTGGAGCCGATGCGCGCGGTGCAGGGCCGGTAATCCGTTGGGCAGCCCCTCGGCCAGCGAGCGACGCGACTTCGCCTTCATCTGCTCCCACGGCGTGCGCTCCGTGTCGGTGCCGTAGAGCCAGGGGTGGCGGCGCTTCATCTTGCCCACCAACGACCCCGCCACCTGCTCCGGCCCGAAGGCCCCGCGCTCCTCCGCGATCACGGCATGGAAGAGGACCTGCAGCAGCACGTCGCCGAGCTCCCCGCAGGTCGCGGCGTCATCGCCCTCGCGCAGGGCGTCGTCCAGCTCGTGCATCTCCTCGTTGAGATACGGGCGCAACGACTCGTGGGTCTGGGCGCGATCCCAGGCATCACGGGCGCGGAGGTCGCGCATGATCGCGAGGGCATCTTCAAGCGTGGCTTTGTCTTGCATCGCTCTCTGGGGGCCGGATAACTTGACTGTCCGAATGCCGAGGGAATCTACTCCCAGAACGATCGAGCGCGCTTGGGTCGAAGTGGACTTGAGCGCGCTGCTGCGCAATGCGCGCGCCATCGCGGCGCACACGCAGAAGCCGCTGATCCCCATGGTAAAGGCGGACGCGTACGGCCTGGGGGCCGTGGCGGTGGCGCACGCGCTCGAACGGCTCGAGCCGCTCGCCTACGGCGTCTCCTCCCTGTACGAGGCCGAGGAGCTGCGGGCGGCCGGCATCCAACGGCCCATCCTCCTCTTCACGCCCTCGCTGCCGGCCGGCGCGTCCGCGTGGCAGCCCGACGACCTCGCGCGCAGCATCGCGGCGCGGGTCACGCCGACCTTCGGAGACGCGGCACAGATCGTGGCGTGGGCGACCGCGACCGGGAACGCGCCTTGGCACCTGGCGATCGACACCGGCATGCATCGCGCGGGTGTCAACCACGACGCCGCGGGCGCAGTGCTGGCCGCCGCCGCCGCGCATCCACCCGAGGGGGTCTTCACGCACTTCCACTCGGCGGAGCTCGACGACGGTTCGATGGAGCAGCAGGAGGCGCGGTTCCGGGCGGTGCTGGCGACGCTGCCGCGGCGCCCGCGGTACGTACACGCCGAGAACAGCGCCGGCGCGGTGCGGCGGTCGCCGTCCGAGTGGGATGTGGTGCGCCCCGGCGTCTTTCTGTACGGCGTGGGCAGCTGGCGCGGCTCGGGGGCGTCGGAGCGGGAGGTCGCGGCCTGGCACACCGACAGCACGCAGCGCAGCGGGCTCACGCCCGCGCCGGTGGCTGCGCTGCGCGCCCGGCTACTCGAGATCCGCAGCGTGGCGCCCGGTGAGGGGGTCAGCTACGACGCCACGTGGCGGGCCGGCCGCCCGTCACGCGTGGCGACGGTCGCCTGCGGCTACGCCGACGGCCTGCGCCGGCACTTGGGCAACCGCGCCCACGCGATCGTGCGCGAGCGGCGCGTGCCGATCGTCGGGGTGGTCACGATGGACATGGCGATGCTCGACGTCACGGACGTCGCCGCCGAGGTGGGCGACGTGGCAACCTTCCTGGGCCGCAGCGAGACTGACACGCTGACGGTGGAGGACGTCGCCGAGGCGGGCGGGATCTCGCCCTACGAACTCCTCACCGGGCTGCGGCAACGCCTGCCGCGCCTCTACAAGGGAGTGGTCTGATGGCCCGGAGGGCGATCATCCTCGTGCTCGACGGCTGTGGCATCGGCGAGGCGCACGACACGGCCGCCTACGGCGACTCGGGCTCCGACACGCTCGGGAACGTCGCGCGCGCGGTGGGTGGGCTGGACCTGCCGCACCTCGCAGCGGCGGGACTGGGGCGGATCGCCGCGCTGGAGGGCGTTGCGGCCGTCGCCTCCCCGCTGGGCGCCTGGGGGGCCATGCAGCCGCGCTCAGCGGGGAAGGACAGCACCACCGGCCACTGGGAGATCGCCGGCGTGCACCTGGCGCGCCCGTTCCCCACGTACCCGCAGGGCTTCCCGGCCGAACTGCTGGCCGAGTTCACGCGCCGCACGGGGCGCGGGGTGATCGGCAACGCCGTGGGCAGCGGCACGGACATCATGGCGCGGTACGGCGAGGCGCACCAGCGCAGCGGCGACTGGATCGTGTACACCTCGGCGGACTCGGTCTTCCAGATCGCCGCGCACGAGGGGAGGATCCCGCTCGAGGAGCTGTACCGGGGCTGCGAGGAGGCGCGGGCGATGCTGGTCGCGCCGCACGATTGCTCGCGGGTGATCGCCCGACCGTTCGTGGGCACGCCGGGCGCGTACGTGCGGACGGGGAATCGGCGCGACTACTCGATCCAGCCGCCGGCCGAGACGTTGCTCGACGCCTTGCAGGTGGCGGGCGTGCCCCGGAGCGGGGTAGGGAAGGTGGACGATCTGTTCGCCCGGCGCGGGCTGGAGGGTGGCCACACCAAGGACAACGCGGACGGCATCGCCCGCATCCTCGACTGGCTGGTGGCCGGCCCGGATGGGTTGTTGTTCGCCAACCTTGTAGATTTCGACCAGCTCTTCGGGCACCGGAACGACGTTCCGGGGTTCTATGGGGCACTGCGGCAGTTCGACGCCGCGCTGCCCGCCCTCATCGCCGCACTCCGCGAGGACGACCTGCTGTTCATCACTGCCGACCACGGGAACGATCCGACGACGCGCTCCTCGGACCACGCGCGCGAGCGCGTGCCGTTGCTGGTGCTCGGGCGTCGCGTGCGGCCGGTGTCGCTGGGGGAGCGTCCGACCTTCTCCGACCTGGGGGCGACCGTGGCCGAATGGCTCGGCATCGCGTTCCGGGGGCGGGGCACCTCGTTCCTGCCCGCCCTCGTCGGGTGATGGCGTCCGCGATCGATCCGCACCTGCCCGCGCTCCGCACGCGGGCCGCCGCCGCGATGGAGCAGGCCTACGCGCCGTACTCGCAGTTCCGCGTGGGGGCCGCGCTCCTGGCGAGCGACGGCGCCATCATCGCGGGCTGCAACGTCGAGAATGCGTCCTACCCGGCGGGCACCTGCGCCGAACGTGTCGCGCTCGGCGCGGCGGTCGTCGCGGGGCATCGCCGGTTCACTGCTGTCGTTGTGTGCACCGAAGCCGGTGAACCCACTCCGCCCTGCGGCATCTGCCGCCAGGCGTTGGCCGAGTTCGGTCTCGCCCTCGAGGTCATCTCCGTGACCGCGAAGGGCTCCGAGGCGCGCTGGTCGCTCGTCGAGCTGCTGCCGCACCCATTCACGCCCTCTCAGCTCCACTCCCGATGATCCGGCGCCTGCTTCGCGCCCCACTGCTCCTGGCCCTCCCCGTCGCGTTCGCCATCGGGGCCTGCTCGGAGAAACTCGAGAACAGCGTCAGTTGCCCGCTGCTCTGTCCCGGCCAGGAACTCGAACTCATCGACACGCTGTTCGATCCCGGCGTGATGTTCGACACGGTGCTGCGCGGGTTCCCGCTCATCGGCCAGGAGACTCCGCTGCTGCTGGCCGCCCGCGGCGACTCGCTCGACGTGCGTCCCATCATCCGCTTCGACTCGCTGGCGCGCCGCTTCGCGCCGGTGAACGACACGCTGCGGCCGATCACGATGGTGGACTCGGTCACGTTGACGTTCATGCTGCAGACCAACGGGCTGAAGATCCCGCGCAACTTCTCCATCGACGCCTACGACGTGGGGGACACCTCGCTCGTGGATTCGCTGCCGCTGACGTTGCTGCCGTTGTTCGATCCCGCGCGTCTGCTCGGTACGGTGGACATCGACAGCGTGGTGGTGCGGGACACGACCACGGTGCGGATCCGGCTGGACACGGCGCGGGTGCGTGCCTTGGTGACCGACTCCACGGCGGTGCTGCGCGTGGGGCTGCGCGTGCGGAGCACGGAGTCCGTGTCGTTCTGGGTGGTGCCCTCGACCGCCGCCAACAACGCGCCGCGGCTGCGCTACCGGGCCGCGACCGACACGCTGATCCCGGCTCTCACGGTCGCACCCAACTCACGCACGCCGCGGACCCCGCTGAACGTCAACACCGACTTCATCGACTACAACCTCGTCGCGGATGCGCCGGACCTGCGCGACGGCGACAAGGCCGTCGTCGGCGGGCTGCCGGGCATCCGGACGTACTACCGCTTCGCGCTGCCCGACTGGCTGCTCGATTCCACCGCGGTGGTGAGCGCCAAGCTGGAACTGGTGCAGGACCCGGTGCGCGGCCCGGACGACTCCATCCCGATCGTCGTGAAGCCGCGGCTGGTGATCGCCGGCAACGTGACGACGGACCTGCAGCGCGCCGCACGGCTGATCGACCTCCAGAACGTCTTCATCCGCGACTCCATCCGCGTCGCACCGCGCGACTCGGGCCTGCGGCGCTTCGAGATCAATGGCGCCGTCAACGCCTGGCGCAACATCGAGGGCCGGCGGTCCATCCCGCAGGCGATCGTGTTGGTCTTCAATGACGAAGGGGCCCGGCATACGGGGCTGCGGTTCTTCTCCCTCGAAGGTCCGGCCGCGCTGCGTCCGCGCCTGCGCGTGACCTACGCGCCCAACATCCGCTTGGGGCGGCCATGATGCTTCGTTCCATGTACAGCCTCCGTCCGTGGCGCGCCGCGGTGACCTCCACCGTCGCCGCGACCATCGCCGTGACGTTCGCGGCGACCGCGTCGGCCGCGCAGGGCTCGCTCGCGACGCAGGGCTACGGCTATCCCACGGGCCAGTTGAGTGCCGCGGCCGCCGCCCTCGGCGGTGCGAACGCCGAGACCGACCCGGCCTCGGCGCTCAATCCCGGCGCCATCGGGCTGGTGAATCGCTACTCGATCTTCGCGCTCTTCGAGCCGGAGTTCCGGCGCACCCGCGCTGCCGGCAACGAGGCGAACACGCGAACCATCCGCTTCCCCGCGTTCATGCTCACCGGGGCGGTGGGACGCTTCTCGGCGGCGGCGAGCTTCACCACGCTGCTCGACCGCACGTACGTCAGCACGCTCGTCGACACGCAGGTCGTCGCCGGGGACCCGGTGCCGTCCTCGCTGGGCTCGTCGTCGAACGGGGCGATGAGTGATGCGCGCTTCGCGGTGTCATACTGGTTCACGCGCAAGGTGCAGGTGGGCGTCGCCGTACACGCGATCTCGGGCGAGAACCGCATCTTCGTGAGCCGGAGCTTCCCGGACAGCACCAACATCGGTGGCGTCTCGCAGGCGTCCACGATCAACTTCAGCGGCCGCGCCTACTCCATGGGCGCGATCTACTCGCCGTCGCCCAAGCTCATCCTGGGCGCGTCCGCGCGCTTCGGAGGCACGGTCGACGCCAAGCAGGACATCGTGCTGCTCGGCGAGGGCAAGGTGCCCCGCCGCTTCGGCGCCGGCGCCTCGTACTACGGCATCCCCAACACCACGCTGTCCGCGCGCATCGACCGCACCGAGTGGTCGGGGCTCGATCCGCTGGGCGGCGCCAACATGTCCACGTTCGACGCCACGGACATTGGGCTGGGCGTGGACGTGCTCGGCCCTCGGCTCGGCGGCGTCGCCACCATCGCGCGGCTCGGCGCGCGCGACCGCTCGCTGCCGTTCGGCTTGAACGGCGCACAGGTGAACGAGCGTACCTTCAGCGGCGGCGTGGGCGTGCCACTCGGCCGCAGCCGCGGGCAGATCGACCTCGCGCTGCAACGTGCGGTGCGCACCACCGGCGGCGTGAACGAGCGTGCCTGGCTGGTCTCCTTCGGATTCGGCATCCGGCCCTGAGCCCCGTGTGACGACCCCCAGCGCGCCCCTCGCGACGACGGCTGGCGCGCTGGTCCTCGTCGCGGACGACGTCGAGGCGAACGTCGAACTCCTCCGCGACCAGCTCGCGGGATTCGGACTGCAGGTGATCCATGCCGTGGACGGCCCGTCGGCGCTCGCGCTCTGCGCGGCGCACGAGCCGGACCTGATCATCCTCGACGTGCAGATGCCGCCCGGCGACCTGGGCGTGGACGCGCGCGAGACCGGCTACGAGGTGTGCCGCCGGCTCAAGCGTGACCCACGCAGCGCCCGCATCCCCGTGATCTTCGTCTCGGCGCTCAACGACGCCACCGATCGCCTGAAGGCCATCGAGGCCGGGGGCGACGACTTCCTGCTCAAGCCGCACAACCGGCACGTCCTCGGGGCCCGGGTGCGCAGCCTGCTCAAGCTCAAGGGCGCGACCGACGCGCTCGAGGAGAGCCTCAAGCGCTTGCGCGAGGTGCAGAAGGCCCGCGACGACCTCATGCGCATGATCGTGCATGACCTCAAGACGCCGCTCACCTCGATGCTCGCGACCCTCGAGATGCTGCGCGACGGCGACTTTGGCGCCATCGCCGAGCGACCGGCCCGCGCGCTCAGCGACGTCGAGGGCAAGGCGGAGGACCTGTTGGGTCTCATCCAGGACCTGCTCGACGTCTCGCGCGTGGACGAACAGGCGCTCGCGCTGCAACCCGAGCCGATCGCTCCGGCGGCCCTGCTGGCCGAGGTGCTCTTCGACTGGGAGCTGCGCTTCCGGCAGGAGCAGACGCAGGCGCGCACCGAGGTGAGTGACGACGCGCCGATCTTCCACGCCGACAAGACGCTGCTCAAGCGGGTGCTGGCGAACCTCGTTCAGAACGCCGTGACGCACTCGCCGGTGCCGGTCACACTCACCCTTGGCGCCCGACGCGACCCGCTCGGCATCCTGCTCACGGTGTCCGACACGGGCCCGGGGATCCCCGAGGGGTACCAGGAGCTGATCTTCCAGAAGTTCGAGCAGGTACGCGCCCCCAATGCGCCGCGCGTGCGGAGCTCCGGCCTGGGACTTGCGTTCTGTCGCGTCGCGGTGGAGTCGCACGGCGGGCGGATCTGGGTGCGGAGCAAGGAGGGGGAGGGCAGCAGCTTCCACATCCAACTCCCGCTCGAGCCCGCGCGCGGTGCCGGCGCGTGATCGCGCCGTCGGGGTGCGCGGCATGAAGGTCCATCTGCGCACCTTCGGGTGCCGGGCGAACCACTACGACAGCGAGCAGATGCGCGCGCTGCTGCAGGCGGCGGGCGCGGAGGAGACCGATGCCGCGGCGGCCGATGTCGCCGTGCTCAACTCCTGCGCCGTGACGGCCGATGCCGAAGCCGACCTGCGCCAGGCCGTGCGGCGGATCGCGCGGGAGTCGCCGGCGACCCGCATCGTCGTGACGGGCTGCGCGGCCGCGCGCTCCCCCGAGCGCATCGCCGCGCTGCCCAACGTACATGCGGTGATCGCGGGGGCGGACCTGCCGCAGGTGGCGGCGGCATTGGCGCTGCCGCTGCGCGACGGCGCCGCGCTGCCGGTGGCGCGGAACCAGTCCGGTGCGCGGGCCACGTTGCGCGTGCAGGAGGGCTGCGACGAGCACTGCACGTTCTGCGCGACCACGCTGGCGCGCGGCGCGCACCGCTCGCGACCGGTGGAGGCGTTGCTCGCCGAGGCACAAGTACTGGCCGAGCACCACCCGGAGATCGTGCTCACGGGGATCCATGTGGGATCGTTCGGTGCGGAGTCGGGCCAGCCTGGGGGGCTGGGCCGCCTGCTGACGCGGCTGGTCGCCGAGGTCCCGCGAGTGCGATTCCGCCTGGCGTCGGTGGAAGCGACGGAAGTGGACGCGCGGCTCGCGGCGCTGCTGCGCGACGGTGGTGACCGCGTGTGTCCGTACCTCCATGCGCCGCTGCAGTCGGGCAGCGACCGCGTGCTCAAGCGGATGGGGCGGCACTGGTACACCGCGTCGCGCTACGCGGAGGCGATCCTGCGGCTCACCGCCGACCGGCCGGTGTTCGGCCTCGGCGCCGACGTGATGACCGGCTTCCCGGGTGAGACCGACGCGGACCACGCGCAGACCCTGGTGCTGCTGCGGGACCTGCCCTTCACGCACCTGCATGTGTTCCCGTACTCCGCGCGACCGGGCACCGCCGCCGAGCGCCTGGAGGGGCGGGTGGATCCCACGCTGGCCCGCGACCGCGCGGCGGAACTCCGCGCGATCGGCGAGGCGAAGCGCGCGGCCTATGCGCGTTCGCGGGCCGGCGGCGTGGCCGACGTGGTGGTGATCGGTGGCCACCCGGTACGGACCGGGCTGACCGAGGATTATCTTGAGGTGCAGGTGGACGCGGGACTACCGCGCCGCGCGCGCTTCCACGCGGACCTGCGCGAGGCGGGTGCGGGGACCGCTGCCGCCGGCCCGGCGCTCGTCGCCGTCGGTCCCGCACGCGTGACGGTGCAGGACCCCCATCGCCCGGATCCCCTTCAGACCCTCACGCGCTGATGCCTTCCGTCTACATCGAAACCTACGGCTGCCAGATGAACGTCAGCGATTCCGAGCTGATGTACGGCAAGCTGCAGGCCGAGGGCTACGAGACCAGCGATTCGCCGGTGGGCGCGGACGTCGTGCTGGTGAACACCTGCGCGATCCGGGAGAATGCGGAGCAGCGGGTGATCGGGCGGCTGGGCGAACTCCGGCGCGACCTCAAGCCCGGCGCGGTGCTCGGGGTGACCGGCTGCATGGCGCAGCGCCTGGGACCGCGCCTGCTCGAGACCGACACCCGCGTGCAGCTCGTGGTGGGTCCGGACGCGTACCGCATGCTGCCGGCGCTGATCGACGGGGCGCGCAACGGCGAGCGCTTCACGGCCACCGACTTCGACCTCGAGGAGCACTACGAGGACTTCACGGCGCGCCGGTTCGAGGGGGTGAAGGCGTGGATCCCGGTACAGCGCGGCTGCGACTACCGCTGCACGTACTGCATCGTGCCCACCACGCGCGGTCCGGAGCGCAGCCGGCGGCTCGCCGAGGTGGTGCGCGAGACCCACGAGGTGGTCGCGCAGGGGATCACCGAGGTGGTGCTGCTGGGGCAGACGGTGAACTCCTACCATGACGGCAGGCACGACTTCGCCGACCTGCTGCGGGCGGTCGGTGGCGTGGACGGCATCCGGCGCGTGCGCTACACCAGTCCGCACCCGAACGACTTCAGCGACCGCGTGATCGCGGCGATGGCGGAGACGGCGTCCGTCTGCGAGCACGTGCACCTGCCCATGCAGAGTGGATCGACGTCGATGCTGAAGCGCATGTTGCGACGCTACACGCGCGAGGAGTACCTCGCCTGTGTGGAGCGGCTGCGCGCGGCGATCCCGGGACTCGGGCTCACCACCGACATCATCGTGGGCTTCCCGGGCGAGACGGACGAGGAGTTCGAGGACACGCTCTCGCTCTGCCGCGAGGTGCGGTTCGACGATGCGTTCACGTTCAAGTTCTCGGCGCGCGAAGGCACACCGGCCACGCGCATGCCGCCGGAGTGGACCGTGCCGGACGCCACGGTGGACCGCCGCTACGACGCCCTGGTGGCGACCGTGCGTGGCATCGCGCGCGAGAAGAACATGGCGCGGCTCGGCGCGCGCGTGGAGGTCCTGGTGGAGAAGGAAGCGCGCAAGGGTGAGCTGCTCCAGGCGCGGTCGCGCGACTTCAAGACCGTGCTCGTCCCCGGAACGCCGGAGCTCATCGGCTCGTACCTCCGCGTGGAACTGACGGGCACCACCGGTGCGACATTCACCGGTGCAACGGTGCAGGAGCGCAGCGCGCTCCCGATGGCGGGATAAACACCGCTAGGACCGGCCGTCCCGGCAGAAAAACCGATCGGTTCATGTCGTGTGGCGAGGGGTATTTGCGCATCCCCTTTCGGAGCCTCTTGTGCGAGTCCCGCATGAGGTCGGGCGCCGACCCCCACCGATCCGCCGACCGTGCAACGTTCCCCGAACCGTTGTCAGGCGAGTTCGAAGCGCGAGGACGCGTTGGCCCGCGTGCGGCGGCACGGTGCCGTCGCGGTGGCGCTGCTCTCCTCGGCGCTGGTGATGGTCGCCGCCACGGGTCGCGGCGCGCTCGCGCAGGCGGGCGATCCCAACTGGACCGCGACGCTGGTGGTGCGTCCCACCCCCAGCCCCTACCTCTCGGACTGGTCGCGCGATCCGGGCATCGCGCAGCTCTCGGTGTTCTACCGCGGCAACGCGACCGTCGACTACCGCATCGAGGCGATCATCACCGCCACCGGGCGCGGCGAGATCGGGCGCGCCGCCAGCCCGCTGCAGACCGTGCCGTTCGGGCCGTACTCGCAGCTCTACACCACCACCACGCTGCTCGACTGGCAGGCGTTCAACTACGATCCCGCCGCGCGGGACATCGCGCTGCGCACCGGTCTGTTGCCCGAAGGGGAGTACCGCATCTGCGCGCAGCTCCGTACGCCGCAGGGCAATGCGCTGCTGGTGGAGGCCTGCGACGACTTCCGCATCAGCTATCCCGATCCTCCGCAGTTGCTCGCGCCCGCCAATGGCAGTGGCGTGATGATCCCGCAGCCGGCCTTCCAATGGATGCCGGCGCAGTTGGGTCCCGGGCTCACCGCGCGGTATCGGCTCCGCATCGCGCGACGCCTGCCGAGCCAGGCGCCGCAGGTCGCGCTGCAGGGGAACATCCCGCAGCACGAAGTGGAGGTGGAGGGCGCGCCGTTCCACGTCTATCCGCCCGACGCGCTCCCGTTGGAAGTGGGGCAGGAGTACGTATGGCAGGTGGAGTTGCTCGCACCCGATGGTGCCGCGCTGGGCAGCAATGGCCGGCGCAGCGAGATCTTCTCGTTCACGTGGGGCACCACGCGCACCGGGCCGATCACCGTTGCCACCAATGTGTTCCCCGACTCCATCGAGCTCATCCCCGGCCGCGCCTGGATCACGGGGCTCGGGGAGGTCTCCTTGCGCGAGTCGCCGGGCGAGTACTGGCTGTCCGGCCGGGCGCAGCTCGTGGCACCGAGCATCTTCTCGCGACGCATCCCGATCGAGCTGCGCGAACTGACGCTCGACCGCTCGGCGCTCCCGGCCGTCCGTATCACCGCGGGTGACGCGAGCGCGGGGCTCCGGGCGGACGACATCCCGTTGCTCTCGCGCGGGAACTTCGTGCGCTTTACCGGGCTGAGCTTCTCGCCCACCGCCGGCATGACACTCGCCGGCGAGCTGACCTTGCCCGGACGCCCCAACCTGCCGCTCGGCGGTCGCGTGCGGATCACGCCGGCCGGACTCGACGGTGTGCTCACGGCGGAGTCGTCGGGGACGGCGCGGCTGGTGGACATCGGTGGGGACCCGGTGCGTTTCACGGTGGCGCGGGCGAGTGTCGCGTTCCCGCAGGCGCGTGCGAGCTTCGTCGGTGGCCTCGAACTCTTCGGCCACGATGTCGGCTGCAGCAATGTGTCCGGCGACGCGGAGGCCGGCGGCAGTTTGACGGTGCGCGTCGTGTGCTCGCCGACCACACCGCTATCGCTGATCCCCGGCGTCGATCGCTTCCAGCTCGCACTCGCCGGGGTCGCCGGGCAGGTGGCCGTGGATCTCACGACCGGTGCCGTGACGCCCACACTCTCGGCGGCGGCGGCGCTCACGATGGACGCGGGCATCGCCTGTTCGGCTGACTTCGAGCTCGGGGTCACGGCCAGCGGGGTGACGACCAACGACTTCCGGCCCAACTGTGATGCCGGCGACGGCAGCGCGGCGCTGGGTGTCGTGCAACTCGCGCTCTCCGCCCTGCGGATCGAGCGGTTCGGCTACACCGCGGGCCGTGGCTTCGACTTCGCGATGGCCCTCGATGCGACGCCGTCGATCCCCCTGCTCGAGGGACTCGCCATCCCGTCGCTGGCCGGTGTGCAGATCACACGCGACGGGATGCGATTCCCTTCCATGGATGTGGCCATCCCCGGCAGCGGTATCACGGCTGGCGGGTTCGGATTCCGCGTCTCGCGGGTTCGCCTCCCCGCGTTCACGCTGTCGTGGACCGATTGGCAGGCCAACAATGGCGACGGTTTCGACTTCGGCTTCGACGCGGCGCTGACCCTGCCGTCCCTTGGGGCGGGCGCCCCGAGTTGCCTGGCGGGGGATGCGATCACGCTGCGGGACGTGGGGATCCGCAGCGGCCGCTTCCGGGCGACGATCGTGCCGCGCGACTTCGCGACCGGCAGCTGCGTGTTCCCGCTCGGTCCCGCCGGGTTCGAGCTCACGCGGCTCGGTGGTGCGCTCGCGATCGGCATCGCGGGCCCGAGCGTCTCGCTCGACTCACTGCCCGAGGCGAACGGCGCGATCGTGCTGCCGCCGGCGCTGAGCTGCGACGGCTCGCCGCGCATGACCTTGGGGACTGCCGCGCTGCGCTTCGGTCCCAACGGGCGGGTGTTCGGACGGGTGAGCGGACTCGCCCCGCCGTGTCCGATCGACCTCGCGGCGGTACAGGTCCGCATGCGCGACGCGTCGCTCGACCTCGGCGATCGGGCGGACGGTCCGCAGGTGATGATCCTCCGTGCGGAGGCGGAGGCGACGTTCGCGATCGCGACGACGCCCGTGCGCGGCGCGGGACGGATCGGCGTGGATCTCGTGCAGCAGCGCCTCACCGAGGGCTCGCTCACCTTCACCGGTCCGCTCCGGCTCGACCTGCCGCGTGAGAATCCGGTGCTCTCGTTCGAGCTCTCGCGGGTCACGCTCGACACGCTGGGCATCACCGTCGATGGGCGCAATCGCCTCGTGTTGCCGGGCGCCCCGGCCATCGCCACGACGTTCAACGCGCTCACGCTCGATCCGCGCACCATGCAGGTGCTCGCCGGCGAAGCGCGGTTCGATGCGCCGTTCGGATTCGAGGTCGGCATCAATGAGGGCGGGCTCGCCTGGCGCGCGGTGGCGCGCGGGGCGGCACTCGGCCTGACCGTCGGGCTGCGCGTGGACCTGCCGGAGTCGATCATCCTCGACCGGGCGGGCTTCCGCGCGGCCGGCACCGGTGATGCGCGGCTGATCTTCGACGGACGCACGTTCGAGTCGCTCGCGTCCACCTTCAGCGACGACTTCGGTGTGGACCTGCAGCGCTTCGCGGTCACGCAGGGACGGTTGGACCTGCGGCTGCGCGACCAAGTCGTCGCGACGATCGACCGCAACGGCTTCCATCCCAACCTCGCCGTGATCGGCATGGGCCTGTTGCCCGCGCGACTGCCGTTGCCGAACACCAGCGTCGCCTACCTGCAAGTGCGCAGTGCGGTCGATTCGTCGCTGCTCGTGGATGTGGAGACCGTGAGTGGCGGGGGCCTGCGCGTTCGGACGCGGCCTGGGCAGCCCGTGGGACTGGTGTTCCCGGCGCTGCAGGGCGGCCGCGCGGCCGCACCGCAGGTGGACGTGAACTTCGACCTCACCTTCGATGGATTGCTCGAAGGCCTGCGCAGCGGGCGACTCGACCTGCGGATCCCGGAGGCCTCGCGTGCGGCATTCGACCTCACGGCGCTCGGGATCCCGTTCGCGGCGGATTCGTTCGCCATCGCGCCCGGACCGGGGGGCGGCCCCACGCGGGTCACGCTCGCCGGACGCATCCCGCTCTTCGGCGGACCGCGCGGCGCCCCCGGCGCGGCGCAGTTGGTCCTCGATGCCGGTGGGTCGCTGGCCGGCTCGGTGCTGCTGCCGCTGAACGAACGCATCCCGCTCGTGAGCGGCAGCGAGCGGATCGCCTTGGCGGTGGACACCATCGCGGGCAGCTTCGACGTGAACTTCCCGTCGGGCCGCGTGCTGTTCGACTTGGCGCTGGCGGGTGGCGTGGAGATGGCGCTCGGCGGCGGCACGCCGACACGGGCCTCGGCGCGTGTCCGCGTCACGGATGAGGGCGTGCGCGTCAGCGACGTGGTGCTGCCCGAACTCGGGCCGCTCACGCGGATGGACATGGGCGGATTCGCGCTCAGCCTCGAGCGGCTCGCGATCCCGCGGCTGGAGTACGTCGCCGGACGCTGGGACTTCGAGCTGTCGCTCGACGCCGGCTTCCAGTTCCCCGGACTCGGCGACCTCCAGCTTCCCGCGTTGCGCGGCATCCTGATCACACCGACGGGCCTGACGATCCCCGAGTACGTGGTGCCCGAGTTCCCGGCGAGCACGAGACTCGTGGACTTGGATGGCTTCCAGGTGCGGCCGCTCGCGTTCCGGATGTCGCGGCTGTCGTTCGATTGGGCCCGTGGAGTCCTGCCGACGGACTTCGGGTTCGGCTTCGACTTCGAGCTCGGGTTCGGCGGACTGCCGGCCAGTGCGCCGCCCGAGCTGCGCAACCTGCGCGTCACCGTGCTCGACGCCGGCTACCGCAACGGGCGCGTGATCGGCCGGATCGAGCCGCGCGAGCTCGCGACCCCGGTGCCGTTGCCGCTCGGCGGCACGGCAGGCATCGACATCCTGCGCCTGGGCGGCACGCTCGGCGAGTCGGGCGGCGCGCAGGACGTCTCCGTGACCGTGGGCGGGCGATTCCGGCTGCCCGAGGAACTGCAGTGCCCCGCGGCCACCGGCGGTGCTCTCAACATGCCCGGCGCGACGCTCACGGTGACCGGCGCAGGGCAGGTGAGCGGGCAAGTCACCGGCCTCGTACCGCAGTGCCCGCTCGTGCTCGGACCGCTTGCCGTGCAGGTCACGCGGTCCCAACTCGACTTCAGCATCGGCGGCAGCGGCGCGCAGCAGGCGCTGTTCGGACTGGACGGCACGCTCAAGCTCCCGCCGCCCCCCGGTGGCACGGACAGCATCGTCGCGGGCGGGTCGCTCACGGTGGATCTCGTCGCCGGACGGCTCACGGACGGCTTCATCGAGATCACCCGTCCGTTCGGCCTCGGCTTCCCGGCCGAGGACCCGGTGCTCACGTTCTCCGTGGCGCGCGCCCGCCTCGACACGCTCGGCTTCACGCTCACCGGTGAAGGAGGACTGAACCTCGACGACGGCGCACGGATCGGCGTGAGCTTCAACCGGTTCGCGCTGGACCTGCAGACGTTCCGCGTACGCAGTGGCTCGGCGTCGTTCACGAGTTCATTCGCTCTCGGCGCCGAGGTCGCGGCCGGCGGTGGGCTGCAGTGGCGTGCGTTGCCCGCCGGTGCGCCGCCGCTCACCACGGACGGGTTCCGGCTCGTGCTGCCGGATGTGGTCGGCATCGACTCGCTCGGGCTGCGGGTGAGCGGGACCGCGCGGGCGATGGTCCGCGTGGGCGATGAGTCGCTGGACAGCCTCAGTGTGGAGTTCCGCAACCAGTTCGCCCTCGGCCTCGAGCCCTTCGGCGTGCGACAGGGACGCGTGGACTTCATGAACGGCTCGGCGCTGATCGCACACCTGGACTCGACGGGCTTCTGGCCCGGTGACGTGTTCTCGGTGATCCCGATCCCGGATCGCCTGGGGCTGCCGGACACCACGGTCGCGTTCCTGCAACTGCGCGAGGCGGGGCAGGCGGTGGTGGAGACCGAGACGGGTCCCACCGGGCTCACGCTCCGGACGCGCGCGGGACGCGGTGTGCGGCTCGAGATCCCGGCGCTGCGCCAGGGTACCGAGGCCGCACCGTCGGTCGAGGTGCGATTCGACGTGACCGTGGATCCGCGCACCTTCGCGTTCGTGCGCGGCAGCATCACCGCGACCACACCGGAGGGGCAGGAGTCCTTGCTGCCGTTGCGGAACCTCGGCATCCCCATCGACATCACGGACCTCGCGTACGGGCCGACGCCGTCGGGCCCCTACGGCCTGCGGTTCGGCGCGCGGGTCACGTTGCCGCCGTCCATGGGTGACATCGAGGTGCGATTCGATTCGCTCACCATCAGTGAACGTGGCTTCAGCGGCACGGCGGAGGTCGGCACCTTCGCCACCACCTACGATCCCAGCGTACGACCGGTGGTGACCAGCACGATCAGTCCGGAGCTGGGGATCGACGTGATCGGCGTACGGGCCGAGTTCCCGGAGGGCGGGACACCCCGGGTTCGGCTCGCGGGCGCTCTCCGGTCGAGCCTGTTCGCCGAGCCGGGGAGCGGCGGGACCCCGACCCCCGAAGCGATCTTCTTCACGGCGAGCGTGGGCGGTGCCGCGGGCTTCGAAGCCACGGTGGACCTCGCGGCCTTCGAGGGCCGCGACCTCCCGCTCGGTGTCGCCACGTTCACGCCGGCGAGCATCGAGGGCGTACCCGCACTCGCGGTCACGGCCAACGACAGCGAGTTCACCGTGCGGCTCTCGGGTACGTTCCGCGTGCCCGACCTCGCGCGCGACTTCGGCGTCACCGTCCGCGACCTCTCGATCGGCACGCGGGGCATCACCATCCCCGACGTGCGCATCGCCACGCCGGCCGAGGGACAGCGGTTCGACCTCTTCGGCCAGCAGTTCGTGCTCCGTGACTCGGTGGGGGGCGGGGCGGACTATCC
Source organism: uncultured Gemmatimonadota bacterium (assembly GCA_902825965.1). GTDB lineage: Bacteria > Gemmatimonadota > Gemmatimonadetes > Gemmatimonadales > Gemmatimonadaceae > Pseudogemmatithrix. Next base: position 105,629 of record CADEDA010000007.1, read on the forward strand.
CGCGCTCGGCTTCCGCTACGTGGACAACGTGCTGTCCGCGACCATGACGGGCGCGATCACGCTGTTCCCCGGCGCCGAGTACGAGAACACCTCGCGGTTCTGGGGGCTGACCGTCACGTCGCAGGGGAACGTGTCGATCGCCGGCGCGACGCTGCTGAGCCGCTCGATCCCCATCGTCGCGCCGGATGTGTTCACGCTGGACTCGGTGAACATCATCGATACGCAGTTGCGCATCGCGGCCAGCGTGCGCCTGCCGGAGCCGTTGGTACAGGCGCGCCAGCGGGCGACGATCGCGATCAACCCCGACGGCACGGTGTCCGGCAGCTTCCGCGTGGTGGCTTTGGCGGACGAGTCCGCCTGCTGCACCGGCGCGCAGTTCATCGACTTCGGCATCGCCAAGGTGCGCGTGCGGCACCTCAGCATGACGCTCGATGTCGCGGACCCGCGGTCGGGGGGCATCGAGGCGGTGGTCGATGCCTACCTGGGCACCGACGAGGAGGACCGGGCGCAGAACCACATCCGCATCGGCGACACCAGCGGCGGCACGGTGCTGCCCGGCCTGCGCATCGGGTTCGATGGGAGCGTGCTGTTCCAGAACTACGCCCTGGCGCGGGAGTTCAACTTCGACTTCGAGGTGCTGAACCTCCGCTTGACGGAGGTGGCCGCGCCGACGGTGCCGGGGCAGTTCGGCGTGGTCATCAGCGGCGGGCTGTCGCTCAACATCGAGGCCGTGACGGGCTCCATCGAGTTCCAGCGCTTCGGCATCACCAACCAGGGCGTCACGTTCCCGCCGGACGGCATCCGCGAGGCCTCCCTCAACATCGCCGACGTGCTCGCGGTGCGGCTGGCCGACCTGGTGTTCATCAACCGCGACACCACCCTCACACTCGCGAACCCGGACGGCGGCGCCAGCAGCGACAGTGTCACGGTGACGGTGAGCCAGCTGATCTCGTTCGCGGGCTCGGTGAGCATCGGCGGGGAGGACAATCCCGTCTTCGCCGGCAGCGTGGAGCGGTTCCTGTTCTACAAGGAGACCAGCGGCGGAACGACACTGATCATCCGGCGCGCCAGTCTCACGATGCAGAACATCCTGGAACTCACGGCGGATTTCCGCTTCCAGGAGACGGCGACGGGCTTCGGGATGGTGCTGGGGGCCCAGGCGCGATTGTTGATCACGCCCGCGGTCGGCGTGCGCCTCTATGGCATGGTCTCCAACAACATCACGGCGGGCGACGGTCTGCGTGTCGGGATGTTCATCGCGATCACGGCACGCATCGACCTGTTCCCGGCGGTGGCGCTGACGGAGTTCGGCGCCGGGTTCTTCTACCGCCCCCGCGTCGCCGACGTGACCAATGCCTACATGATGGCCGGGCTCGACTCGGCGGCGATCAACCGCATCCAGTCGTCGCCGGCCGGCGCGCGCGATGCGGACTTCGCGGTCATGTTCTACGCCGCGATCGCCATCGTGTCGGAATCGGTCGTCGAGGGACGGGTCTTCATCTCGGTCACCTCCGAATCGTTCCTGCTGTACGGCGCGGCCACCTTGCTCGACCAAGGGGCCGAGAAGCTGTCGGGCGGGTTCTACCTCGTCATCGGACTGCGGGAGGCCTTCGCGGAAGGCTCCTTCTGGATCCGTGTGAACTACGAGCCGCTGGTGACGGGCGAGCTGATGATCAACTTCTTCATCTACTCCGAGGATGCCTGGGGCATCCACGGGCAGATGAACCTGAATCTGCTGGGCTTCATCACCGCCAACTCCGACATCTTCGTCGGGCCGCCGGGCTTCCTGTTCAGCCTGGAGATCGGCGCACGGTTCGACATCTGGATCATCACCATCTCGGCCGGTTTCGAGGCCACCATCTGGTACCGGGAGGCCCTGGGCGAGGTCGGTGGGTACGTGCAGATCTACGTCGGACTCGAGTTGCTCGGCGGTCTCGTGAGTGCCGAGGCGCGACTCCGCGGTGCGTTCCTGCTGGCGCCGGACTGGATGCTCTATGCCTCGGCCAGCCTGCGGGTGAGCGTGGTCGGCATCTCGTGGGAGGGGACCATCTGGGCCAAGGCCCAGCCCTCGGGATGGTCGGGCGGCATGGGCTCGGATCCGACCATGGACGAGATGATCGCCCGGGCCCAGGCGGTGCGCGATGAGATGGAGTCGGCCCGCGACCGCGCGCTCGGGCTGGTCTCGGACGCGTCCGCGACGGCACCGGAGCTGCGGCGCTACAGCGCCGAGGAGCTCTCCCGCGCCTATGACCGCCTGAACGCCTTGAACGCGAACGCGCGGCGCTTCGTGAGTTCGCTGTCCGGCTACCTGGAGACGCGCAACGACTTCGGTCCGACGCCGCTGAACGAGCACATCCCGTGGTACACGCAGCACGTCCTCGATGACGCCCGGGCGCCGCGCCTGCAGACCGCGGAAGCCGCGGCGGACCTCGACACGGCGATCGCCGGCATGGAGTCCGAGCGCACGCGGGTGCAGGACCGCCTGCGACTGCTGCGGGGCGACGTGACCGCGCTGCGCCGCGGCACCTTCGACACCCTGCCGGCGTCGCCGCTGCGGCGCGTCAGCCTCGACTCCACGGTGGGCAGCTCAAGCACGGATGCCTACGGCCGCGAGACGCGCCGCATGGCCACCGACATGGGCTTCGAGCTCGACGTGGCGGCCGCGCGCTCGCTCACCGAGCGGACGCGCGCCGAGCATGAGGCGTCGATGAACGCCCTGCGCGAGGTGAAGCAGCGCATCACGGCGATCGAGGAGCTGCTCACGCGCTCGCGCGCCGTGCTCAGCGATACCGCGGACGGGTCGTTCCTCCGGTTCGCGGAACGCTATGGCTCGGTGACGCAGCAGTCGCAGTTGTTCCTGGCGCGCCAGGTCCAGCTCGTGAACGAGCGCCGCACATACGTGGCGACCAAGCTCGACACGCTGCGCTCGCGCGAGTCCGGCATCCGCGCCGCGATCGCGGCCAAGACGGCCTACCGCGCCTCCGACCGACGCGCCGTGCGGGAGCTGGGACTCGACCGCGCGACGATGCTGGGGGTGCTGCTCGCGACCGACACGATCTCGCGGCAGTTCCGCTCCGCGTCGGTGGAGCCCGCGCCGATGAGCTTCATCGTGGAGCAGACCAACCTGTTCGGCGAGTACCTGTGGTACGACGTGGGGGCCGCCGTGCTCGGTCGTGCGATCCCGGCGCTCGATTCCATCGAGGCCGACCAGCGTGCCACCGGGGGCGCGCGTGTCGCTGCGGTGGAGGAGGCCTATGCGGCCGTGTCCGATGCCTACCGCGAGCTCGCCGTGGCGCAGGGCAACCTGGTGGGCGCCCTGGCCGACGCGTACGAACGGTACATCTATCGGCTGCGCGGGGCGCCGGATCTGGATCCCGACGCCGACACCATCTCCCTCGCGCGGCGGCGGGCTCAGCTGCTCGCCGAGCTCGCGGTGCCACGGGTCGCGGGCGCGCGGGTCATCGCCCGCAATCGGGGGCACTACTCCGAGCAGTTGATCACCTGGACGGCGTCGCACCCCCGCGGCGTGTTCGCCTACAGCTACGAGGACACCCGCAGCGACGGCATGATGACGTTCGCGGGGTTGACGGGCACCACGCGGATCGGTCGTCCCACGCCGCGCCGGTTCATCATCGGCCGCCGTGGCGTGGCGCTGACCTATGCGGTCCAGCCCACCCTCACCACCACGCGGCAATCGCGCAGCTTCACAGGCGGCGCCCTCGGGGGCGCGGGCTTCGAGGGGACGGTGGGCATGTCGTATGACGCGCTCTTCACCACCGGACGGACGGCGAGCGGTGCCAGCACCTCCACCACGGTCAGCACCACCGATGTCTCACCGCCCTCGGCGGTCGGCATCACGATCACGGGCGTGGAGGCCCGGTTCTCCAGCACGCGGCGCGCGCACGTGCACTGGATCGGGCGGCCGTCGTTCGAGGCCTCGTGGACGGCCTCGGACGCCCAGTCCGGGATCTCGCAGTACTGGATCGGCTTCGGCAGCCGACCCGACAGTGCGGACATCCGGCCGATGACCAACTACCTCGGTCGGACGACGGTCGTGTTCGACGACATCGTGGTGTCGCCGAGCCAGCCGCTCTATCTGATCGCACAGGCGGTGAACGGTGCGGGGCTTCGCGGGCCGCGCATCGCCTCCGCCATGATGCTGCGCGACACGACGCCACCCACATGGACCAGCGGCGCAACCGTGCGCCGTGGCCTCCCCGGCAGCATGACGTACTCGGCGGCAGGGTACACCGCGACGCTGGCACCGACGCTGCGTGCGGCCTGTCCGGCGCCTGTACCCGCGATGCCGCGGGAGCCGTCGTCGGGAACCGCGCCTCGGATCGCGGGCGGCTTCGGCGCGGCGGGGTCGGCCGCCGGCAGCGCCACGGGCGCAGGGGGGACGTGGAGCGGCGCGCTCGCCGGGGTGTCGACCGGGACCGTGGCGGCCCCGCGAGCCGTGACGGCGGTCGAGCCCAGCTTCGCGGCGCACTGGGGCGTCGCCCGCGACGCGGAGTCCGGTGAGGTGCTCCGCTACCACGTGCGCTTCGACACCGTCGCCGCCACCGCGTATCAGCAGAACGGCTGGATGGCGCTCGCCCCTGGGACGGCGCAGCTCACGCAGACGGGCACCCCGCTCGACTACACGCGACGTCTGTACCTCTCCGTGGTGGCCGAGAATATCTCCGGCCTGGCATCCGCGCCGATCGCATATGGCCCGTTCCGCCTCGACGATCCCACGCTCCCGGCGGCGCCGAAGTTCTGCGTGCGGGTCAACACCGCCGGTGCGATCGTCCTCGAGGTGGATACGCTCGGCGGCGATCCCGAGACGGGCGTGCGCGGCTACCAGTACAGCGTGCAGGTCAACGGCAGCACGGTCCGTGGATTCCCGGCCGGCGGCAGCATCGACGTGAACACGGCGTCGATGCAGACTGGGAGCGTCCGCCTGCCCGCCATCACCGTGCCGCAGGGCGGGCGTGTGCAAGTCTCCATGCGCAGCGTCAACGGGCAGGAGCGCGCCGGCACCGCGCTCGGCTCCGGCATCGCGATCCACGACAACACCCCGCCCGGCACGCCCACCGGCAGCGCGCGCATCACCACCATCGGGTCGAGCTACTTCGTGACCATCGAGGGCACCGTGGCCGTGGATCCGCAGTCGGCCGTGCAGCGGATCGAGTACGCGATCGGCTCGCGCGAGGGCGCGGACGACATCCAGGCCTGGGGCGCCGTGGCGAGTTGGGCTCCGGGCGGTACGTCGTACCGGGCGTACCGGCTCGTGAGTGGCACCACCGTGGCGACGCTGACCGGCCGCACCCTGTACATCTCCGTGCGTGCGGTGAACGGCGCCGGACTCCCCAGTGGCATCGTCCGCTTCCGGGTGGTGGGACCATGACCTGGCGTTCCGCAGTTGCGGCGCTGTTGTTGCTCGCGTGCGCTGGGCCCCTGGCCTCGGCACAGGCACCGGCACAGCCAGCGGCATCGACGACGACCCGCGTGGTGCCCATGCGCATCGCGCCGGATACCGTGCTGCTCTACGTGCTGGGCGAGCTGCCGCGCAGCGGCACCCTCACGGTGCTGCGAGGTGTGGCGGGACGCGACACCGTCGCGAGCCTTCCGCTCCGCGCCGTCGTGCCCGCGGCCGAGTTCCGTGTGGCGCTCGGCGACGGCTTCGATGCGTTGCGCCGCACGCTGCGCGTGGCAGATGAGGTCGAGCTCGCGCGGCGCGTCACCTCGGATGCGTTCGCGCAGACGGTCACGACCTTGGTCTCGCGTCCCGCGGCGACCGCGCTCGGCCGGCTGGTGGTGGACCCCGCGGCGCCACGCGGCGTGGAGGTGACGTACCGCGTCGAGTTGGAGGCCGCGGCGGGACGCGCCGGCGACCGCGTCCGCACGCTGAGCGTCCGGGCGCCAGCGGCCGACGCGGGGCTGCGCATGATCCCGGTCCCGAGCCGACTGCGCGTGGAGGCGCAGGCCGCCCAGCTCCGCCTCACGTGGGCCGAGACGCGCGCGGCCGATGAGTGGCACGTGGCGTATCACGTGTATCGGCGGATCAATGCCGGCCGCGAGGAACGCCTCACCGAGTTGCCGATCGTGAGACTCGACGGGCGCGTGCCGTTCTTCGAGGATCGCGAGCTCCAGCAGGGCGCGACCTACCGCTACAGCGTGCGCGCGGTGGACATCGCCGGCCGCGAGGGACAGCCCTCCGTGGCGGAGTCGCTCACCGTGCGGGATCGCACGGCCCCCGAGCAACCGCGTGACCTCGTCGCCGTGAACGAACTGGGGCGGGTCCGCGTGTCGTGGGCGCCGTCGACGAGTGCCGATGTCGCGGGATACCACGTGGAGCGGGCGGCCGGCCTCAACAAGCGGTTCGTGCGTGTGACCACGCGTGCCCTCGCTCCGGACGTCCTCGTGTTCGTGGACTCCACGGTACCCCAGCGCGAACAGCACTTCTGGCGCATCCTGGCCGTGGACTCCGCCGGGAACGTCGGTGCGCCGTCGAGCAGCGCGACGGGGGCCGCGGTGGACAACGTGCCGCCGCCACCGCCCACCAATGTCAGCGCGCGCGCGGTGCAGCGACGGCTGGTGATCTCGTGGACGCCGGTGCAGGCCCGCGATCTCCGCGGCTACCACATCTACCGCGGCGACGACTCCACCCGCATGGTGCGACTCACCCGCGTGCCGTTCGTGGGACGCAGCTTCGTGGACTCCACGTCCGATGGCCGCGGCTTGCGGCCCGGTGGTGGCTACACGGTGCGGGTCGCCTCGGTGGACAGCACGCTCAACGAAAGCGCGCCGGTGACCCTGCGGGTCGTCGTGCCCGACGATGAGGCGCCCGAGCCGCCGACCGGCTTCGTGGCCCGCGACGAACAGGGGCGCTACATGGAGCTCACCTGGTCGTCGAGCCCGTCGCCCGACGTGCGCTGGTACGTCATCACGCGTCGGGACTCCGCCGCGCAGCGCGGTGCCGCCGCCGCGGCCCGGGCGGCGGACAGCGTGTTGCTCGCGCGCGTGGACGGCCGCAGCGGATCCCCGTGGTCGCTGCGCGACACGCTGCCCAAGGTGCACGGCCGCACGTACCTGTATGCCGCGACACCGATCGACAGCGCCGGCAACGTGGGACGGCCGGCGATCGCGCGCATGAGCTTCGCCGAGAAGGTGCCGCCGCCGTCCGTGCGGTTCGCGGCGGCGACGCTGCTGCCGAACCGGGCCGGCGTGCGTGTGCGCTGGGAGCGTGTGGTGGACCGCGAACTCGCAGGCTACCACGTGTACCGGGCGAAGAACCCCACCGGGAACTTCGAACGGCGCACCCCACGCCCGGTGACGCAGCTCGAGTTCCTCGATGCTGGCGCCGACGGGACGTGGTGGTACGTCGTCCGCGCGGTCGATGCCTCCGGCAACGAATCCTCGGCCAGTCGGCCGGTGCGAGGCCTGCCATGAACGTCCGCGCCGTGGTGGGCATCGCACTGGTGGTTGGTGCGTCGGCCGTTCATGCGCAGCCGCCCGCCCTGCGCGCGACGCCGCGCACGCCCGACGGGAAGCCCGACCTGGTCGCCATCGAACGCATCGTGCGCGCGCGACCCACGGACGCCGAGACGCGCGTGGGGTTCGCCGCACTGCTGTTGCAGACCGGGGATACCGCGCGCGCCGAATCCGAGCTGCGCAACGCGCTGGCCACTCCCGGCATCGACCGCTCGCGTGTGGCCGTTGCCCTCGGTGAGCTGCTCGGCGTGCGTGGCCGCTACCTCGAGGGCGCCACGCAGCTCGCGCCGTTCGGTGCGGACAGCACCGCGCGGCGGCTGCGTGCCCGCTTGCTGCTCGTGGCCGGCGCGCGGGCGGAGCGCACCAGCGCGGCCGCCGACCTCTGGGCGCAGGCCGTGGCACTCGACCCCGGCTTGGTCGAGGGCTGGACCGGACTCGCGGCGCTCGCCGCGACGCGCAATGACGCCGATTCCGCGGTGGCCCTGGTCTCGCGCGGATTGCAGGCCAACCCCACCGATCCGCGCTTGCTGTCCATGCAGGCATCGCTGCTGAAGACGGACGAGAGCGTGGCGGCCGCGGTGGCCGGACTCCGTGCGGCCCGCCGACGGAACGCGACGGAGGAGAACGGTCTCGCGCTGGCGTCCCTGCTGCGCCAACAGGGTGATGCGCCCGCGTTGCTGGCGTTGATCGACACGCTGCTCGCGCCCACCGCCCCGGGCCGCGAGGTCTTTCGGTTGGCGGCGGATGTGCGCCGACGGCGGGGGGACCGCGCGGTGGCACTGCGCCTCCTCGAGCGCGGGCAGGGCCTGCACCCGCGCGACGCGCTGCTCTTCGCGGACGAGGCCGTGATCCAGCGCGACGCGAAGGAGTGGCGGCTGAGCACGCAGGCCTGGCTCCGCGCGATCGATCGCAGCCGGGATCGGGCACCGCTGGAGTTCGAGCTGGCCGAGACCTACGTGCTGTCCGGCGACACGGTGAGCGCCCGCGCGCAGCTGGCGCCGCTGGCGGACGTCGCACGGCCGCCCGTGGTGTTGCATCGCGCGGCGCTCCGGCTCCGCGAGCTCCACGACACGGCGACCGCCGTCGCGGCCTGGCGCGCGCGGCTCGTGGCGGACAGCACGGATGCGGCGGCGCTGGTGGGGTTGGCGGAATCGTGCGACGCCGCCGGCCGCGCCGAGGAGGCCCGCGACCTGTGGCGCGCCGCAGAACCGATCCCCGGCAGCGGGCCGTGGCCGGCACTCGCGCTGCGGCGCGGGGTCGCCACCGACGAATGGCGGCGCTGGACGCGCCGCGCGCTCTGGCGGGGCCTCGAAGCCCTCGCCGGTGCGGAGCAACGTGCGCTCGGGGCACTCGAAGGCGGGACATCCACGGAGTCGCTCGCCCGAGCGCGCCCTGACCTCGCCGAGCGCGAACGTCTGATCGCCGCCTTGGGCCCGATCGTGGACTCGCTCGCGGCGGACGAAGGCTGGGGCAAGGCGGAGATCGTCGAGGCCGCGCGCGCGTGGCGCGGTGTCAGTGTGCTCACGCGGGCGATGGCACGCGCCGACGTGCAGCACGGGCGTTGGGCCGCCGCGACGGCCCGCTACGACTCCCTCATCGCGAACCGCAGCGCCGACGCGGCCCTGCAGATCGAGGTCGGGGACCACTATGCGCGGGTCGGGCGCGCGGCGGATGCACGTGTGCTCTTCACCCACGCGCTCGAGGCCTCGCCCGAGAGCGAGGCGCCGTTCCGGGCGCTGCTCGCGCTGGATCGGTCGCCCGAGGCCCTGGCCTCGCTGGAGAAACAGGTGCTGCGGCTCCGACTGCGGCTGCCCAAGTCGCTGGTCCTCGCCGACCGTCTCATCGAGGTGCTGCACCGGCAGGGGCGCGGCGCCGATGCCGCCCGGGTCGCGAAGGAACTCGAGACGCTGCGCGAAGAGCGCGGGGTGAAGCCGGAGGTGCAGCCATGACCATGGACGCGAGGCACGCGGTGCTGTTGCTCGCCGTCTGCGCCGGCGCGGCGACGACGGCGGAATGCCAGGCCCTCCAGGTCCCCGGACTGCGCGTGAGCGGCAGCACCGAGGTGACCGGCGAGGCCTACGGCGCCAGCGGCATCGACAACCGTCGGCCGGGCAGCTCGTGGCGCGTCGCGATGCGGCCCACCGTCACGCTGTTCGGCGAGTTGAGCGCGAGTGTGGACCTCCTGCTCACCAACGAGGGCAATGAGTTCCGGCAGAACGTCAATCAGGTGGGCCTGCATCCCAAGTGGCGCTGGATGACCTTCCACCTGGGCGACTTCTCGCAGCCGATGACGGGCTACACCGTGCAAGGCGTGCGCGTGCGCGGCGCCGGCGTCGACCTGCGCCCGGGCATCCTCCGCTTCTCGGTGCAGGGCGGGCGCACCCAACGCCCGGTGTTCGCGGGCTCGCAAGGCACCGTGTTCCAGCGCAACCTCGTGGCGGCTTCGCTCGGCGTCGGCCGCGAGGGCGGCAACTTCCTCGACCTCAACGTCGTGAAGGCGCGCGACGACATCACGCGTCGCGAGCTCGCGCTGCTCATCATCGACAGCACCTTCATCGACACGCTGCCGGGCGGGGCGTTCCGGCCGCAGATCGGCACGCGCCCGCAGGAGAATCTCGTCGCCGGGCTCCACGGGCAACTCAACCTCTTCCGTCGCGCGCTGAGCGTGAAAGGGGAGGTGGCCGCGGCCCTCGTGACCAACGACCTCACGGCACCGCTCGTCGCCGATTCCTCGCTCAGCGGACCCGCCGCGGCCCTCGGGGACTTCCAGGATGTGCGCCTGAGCACCTCCGGGGACTTCGCGTACAACGTCGAGGCCTCGGCGAACGTGAAGCGCGTGCGGCTCCGCACTGCCTACGAGTACGTCGGGCCGGGCTACACCTCGCTCGGGCTCGCGTACCTGATCGGCGACCGGCGCAACCTCGCGTTCGATGGGTCCTGGCAGCTGCCCGGCGACCGTGTGGTGCTGCAGGGCAACTTCCGCCGCATGGGCGACAACCTGCTCGGGCAGCGGAGCTACACCACCGAGCGCGACACCTACGGTGGCGGGGTGATGCTCCGCCTCACGCAGTCACTCACCGGCAGCGTGAATGCCATGCGCAACGTCGTGCTGAACGACGCGGTCGTCGATACGTTCGCCGTCGACGTGCGGGCGCTCGCAATCACCTCGTCCCTCTCGTCGCAGCAGGAGATCCTCGGGCGGCGCACGGTGGTGAGCCTCGCCCACGCGTTCCAGAACTCGGTGGACGGCAACACCGTCCTCGGTGTCCCGGACGTCACGGCACAGAACGTCTCGGTGAGCCTGCAGGTCTTCCTCACGGAGCGCTTCTCGGTCACGCCGTCGTTCGCCGCCGTCACGAGTGAACTCGTGGGCCAGCCGACGAACCGGAACGTCCAGCTCGGCTTCCGCGCCGCCGGCAGCCTGTTCGAGAACGCCCTGCGCCTCCAGGCCGCCGTCACCAACGCGCGCACCACGCAGGGACGTGACGTCAACGCCGTGAATGCGAGTGCCACCTGGGACCTGCCCGGCGACGTGCGCATGAACCTCGCGATGCGCGCGAGTCGCTACGCCGCGTTCGGTCCCCAGGTCGCGTTCCAGGAGCAGGTCGCGACGCTGTCCTTCGCCCGGAGTTGGTGAGATGCGCGTCCCGGCATGCCACAGCGCCCTGGCCGCCCGCGTCGGCTTGCTCACGGCAGCCCTGAGCGCCGTCTGGCCCGTGCGCGTCGCCGAGGCGCAGTTCGACAGCGTCCGCGTGGACAGTGTGCGGCCGGCACCGGGTGAGCGGCTCGTCGACATCGATCCGGTCACCCCGGGCATCCAGTTCCGCTGGTGCATCCGCTATACGCCGTTCGGTGGCAGCCAACCCGGCGGCACCACGCGCGTGGACTCCGCGTCCATCGCGGTGCAGGCGCCGCCGCAGACGCTGCTCTACTTCCGCTCCCGAGGGCAGTTCCCGCAGGTGAACCAGTGCGGAGCGGCCACCGGCGGCTCGAGCGTCCTCGGCGACACGGCGACCGTCGCGGAGAAGGGCAGCTACGAAGCGAGCATCTCGGCGACGCTCCGGTTCGTCTTCGTACCCAATCCCAACAACTCGCCGCCGGTCTTCGCCGGCTCGCGCGGACGTTTCGTCTCGCCGGTGCACGTGTACCCCAGCGCCGCGGTGATCAGCGTCGTCGGGGATTCGGTGCGGACCAGCACCCAGGTGCACCAGCTCAGCGTGCAGCACGATCTCGGTCCGGGCCAGGACATCCACACCACACTGCGCGGCAAGCAACGCGTGGGCGGAGTCTTGTTCAACGCGAGCTCCGGCGACACCACGCGCACGACCGACGCGACGCAGACGGTCGTCTTCGACTCGCCGATCCTCAACGGACCGACGCTCCTGCGGTACGACTTCTATACGGACTCCGTCCCCGGCCTCGCCCGCGGACGGGACCGCGCGTTCGTACGGGCCGGCGTCGTGCCGGCGTCCACCGTCATCCAGCAGCCGTTCCCGGCACCCAACAATCCGTATCCTCCGCGCTTCGACCTCCGCGGGCGCGCCGTCGCCGGCATGTACGTGCGGGTCGCGGCCTGCTCCGGCTGCGACGCGCTCGGCGACTCCGTGCTCGTCGCCGCCGACAGCTCCTGGGTGATCCCCGCCGTGGGATGGCCCAACGCCGGGGCCAACACACTGTCCATCGTCGGACGGGACAGCGACGGGTTCACCGACTCCGTGAGCGTCGGCTTCCCGGTCGCGGCGAACCTCGCGCCGACGGTGCAGATCACGTCGCCGGCGGTCGCACCGCCCGGGCCGGGTCGCGATTCACTGCGCGTGGGGGTCGGGGAGAACCTGAACTTCACGGCGACGGGCAGCGACCTCGACGGCAGCATCGTGAGCTGGAGCTGGGACTTCGGCAACCAGACCTCGTCCACGCTGCAGAATCCCGGCCTGCGGAACTACGCCGCACCCGGTCGCTACCTCGTCACCGTCCGCGCCGCCGATGACCTCGGACTGTTCTCCGTCCGGGACACGCTCATCGTGAACGTGCGCGTGCGACCCGCGGTGCGCATCATCGAACCCGCCGACAACGCGGCGATCGTCCAACGGGCGGACGTCGCGGGGCGCGCCACGCCGGGCGCGACCGTGACCCTCACCGCCTGCTTCGGGTGCAGCGCGCAGGGGACCACCCGCGTCGCCGCGGCGGACAGCACCTGGCGATTCGCCGCCGTGCAGTTTGCCGCCACCGCGCAACTCGCGTCGATCATCACGACCGTGTCCGACACCACCACGCTCGGCAGCGCCGACACGGCGCGCGTCACGGTGATCGCCAACCAGCCGCCGGTCGTGACGCGCCTCTCGCCCGGGGCCGATTCCGTGCGGATCGCGCAGGGGGACTCGGTGTTCTTCGCCGTCTCGTCAACGGATCCGGACGGCAGCATCGCCTCGCGGCAGTGGCGGCGTGGCGTGCTCGCCATCGGAGCCGCCGACACGCTGGGCTGGCGCGTCTTCCCGGACACGGGCAACAACGTGCTGGGCTTCCGCGCGGTCGACAACGTGGGCGACAGCGTCGTCACGCGGTACGTCGTGCGGGTGGTCGCGAACGCGCCGCCAACGGCGCTCATCACCTCACCTGGCGCGGACACCACCGTGGCGGTCGGGGACGCGGTGCTGTTCCAAGGTGTCGTCAACGATCCGGACGGCGCTGCCGCGGTGCTCTGGGACTTCGGCGACGGACGCAGCACGCAGTCACCCTCGCCGCTGCCGATCAGCTACGGGACACCGGGCGTCTACACCGTGACCCTCCGAGGGACCGATGAGTTCGGACGGTTCGATGTCGACACCGTGGTGGTGACCGTGCGTGCGCGTCCGGTGGTGCGCATCATCGCGCCGGCGGGGCAGGCGAGCCTGCCGCAGCGATTCGACATCACGGGCCGCGCCTCGCCGGGCAGCACCGTGCGCATCGCGCAGTGCACGGCCTGCACGACGCTCGACTCCACGCGCGTCGCCGCAGCGGACAGCAGCTTCACCTTCGCTGCCGTCGACTGGGCCCAGCCGGGACCGGCGAACACGCTGCGCCTGCGAGTCACCGACGCCTTCGGGTTCACGGACTCCGCCAGCGTCACCTTCGCGGTGACGGCGAACCTCGCGCCGGTCGCGACGATCACCGCGCCGGCGGCGGACACCAGCATCCAACTCGGCGGCACGGTACGGTTCGTCGGCACGGCGACCGACCAGGACGGGCCCGCGCCCAGTGTACTCTGGGACTTCGGCGACGGACGCAGCGCGACCACGCTCACGCCGCCCAACCTCACCTACAACAGCGCCGGGACGTTCCTCGTCACGCTGCGCGCCACGGACGCACTCGGGGCGTTCGACGTGGACACGGTGCGCGTCACCGTCGTCGCCCAAGTGAACCGCAGGCCCGCGGTCACCATCACACAACCGGCGACCAACCCCGCGATCGCCGTAGGCGACAGCATCACCTTCACCGCGACCGCCACCGACCCTGACGGCGACCCATTGCGTGTCCGCTGGACGTTCGCACCCGGCGACACGGTCATCGGGGCCTCGGTCCCCAACCGCCGATTCCCGGTGGGCGGTGCGTTCACGGTGATCGTGCGCGCCACCGACCCGGCGGGGTTGTTCGCCGAGGACAGCGTCACCGTCACTGTCGGCGGCCGCGGGGTGAATGTGGATGTCACCAGTCCGGGCAGCGCCACCCGGGTGGATGGTCACGACGTCGTCTTCGTGCTCCGCGCCATGACCACGCAGGACCTGCGCGCGGACGTCAACGGCGACGGGCGCGTTGACCGTGCCGACCTCGCGGCCGTGCGCGCCGCGTTCGGAACCACGGTGCCCGCCGCCGTGAGGAGGCAACCATGAATCCGCCGTTCCGTCCGCTCCGGCATTGCGGCGCCACCCGGCTGCCGCGTGGGTTCGCGTGTATGCTCGCCCTCGGCACGGCGCTCGTCGCATCCTGCGTGGAAGGGCCGTTCGAGCCGTTCGATCCGTCGCGGGATGATCGGGCCTTCCGATTCCTCGCCGGTGCCGCGGACGGGGTGCCACTCACCGCGCTGACACCCGGGGCCGTCCTCGGCGACAGCGCGCTCGACGTCGACCTGCGGCTGCGGGACGCGCCTCGCCTGGCTGCGCTCGCGTTCGAGCTCGTGCTCGACGCGTCCACCGTCACACTCGATACGCTGCGCGGTGGCACGTTCTTCGTACCGGCCGAGCGGGTCACGGTGCTCGAGTTCGCCAATGTGGGTGCCAACCGCTGGGTCGGTGTCGTCGCACTCGACTCGTTGGTGCCCGGCGTCGGTGGCAGCGGCGTACTCGGCACCGTGCGCCTCCGCCGGACGTCCGCCGTCGCGTTCGAGACCACGATGCGGTTCGACACCGTCACCACCCGCGCCTACGGGCCCGACGGCACGCCGCTGGCGATGCGGTTCGCCGCGGGCCGTGTGCGCCACAACCCGCGCGCGCCGACGCCCTGACATAGCGCGCGGCCGCTGTACGCGTCTGGATCGCGCGCTTCCGGACCGCACCGGAATCCACGGGCACCACCTGCTGCGGCAGAGCGCGCATGCTGGGCCATGCCACTCCTGCTCGCGGCGGCGCTCGCATGGATCGCCGGAAGCCTCGTAGGCCTCGGCCTCGGCGGCTCGCCGGTCGTGACCCTCGGGGCGACCCTGCTGGTCGTGGCGCTGCTGCTGCGCGGCAAGAGCACGGCGGCGGCGTTGCTCCTGCTCGCGCTGGCGGCGGTCGAGTTGGGTGCCGAGTTGCGGCGGACCGACGAGCGCTGCCACGCGCGCGCCATCCGGGCCTCCGTGTGGGAGGCGACGCTCGATGCGTCGGCATCGCCTGGTGCGTTCGTGCGCGCGCAGCTGCACGAGGCGGACGGCGCGCCGTGCGCGCTGCCCATCGCGCTGGCGGTGCGCAGCGGTACGGCCGGCAGTGGGGCACGCATCCGGATCGAGCGCGCCGAACCGGCCGGCAGCGACCGTGGCTTGCTGTTGCGCGAGGCACGGATCTCCCTGCGCCGCGCCCCTGGACCGCTCGCGCGATGGCGTGACCGGGTCGCCGCGTCGCTCGATCGCACCTTCGGACCGGACGCGCCGATGGTGCGCGCGCTGCTCATCGCCGACACGCGCGGACTCTCGCCAGAACTCCGGGAGCGCTATGCGGATGCGGGTCTGGTCCACATGCTCTCCATCTCCGGCCTGCACGTGGCCATCGTCGGCGGGGCACTGCTCCTGCTGCTGCAGGCGCTGCGGCTCTCCCTGCGCCACGCGAGTATGGGGGCCGTGTGTGCGACCGTGTTGTACGTGGTCGCCATCGGGGCACCGGCGCCGGCCGTGCGCAGCGTCACGTTGTTCGCGGCCACCTCGCTCACGCGCGTGCTCCAACGACCGGTCTCGCCGTGGGCGACCTTCGCGCTGGGGGCGCTCATGCCGCTCGTCGAACCGCGCACGGTGCTCGACCTCGGCTACCAGCTCTCGGTGAGCGGCTATGCCGCGATCGTGGTTGCGGGCCGCCTCGGGCGCCGCCTGCCGGAATCCTGGCGCGGGTGGCGGCGCACGCTGGCGCGCGAGCTCGTGGCCGGCGTGCTCACCACCGTGGTGACGGCGCCGCTCGTGGCCTGGCACTTCGGCCGGCTCAGCCTCATCGCCCCGCTCAGCAACCTCGCCGCCGGGCCGGTCATCGCACTGCTGCAACCGACGCTGTTCCTCGCCATGCTGACCCCCGAAGGCCCGGCCGCGCGGTTCGTGGCGGATGCCGCACAGCCGCTGCTGCGGGGCATGGACGCCGTCGCGGCCGCCGCCGCCTCGACACCAGGCGCCGCGCTGGTCGTCACACCGAGCGCATGGGCGGCGGGGCTGTCGGCCGTCGCCGTCACGGCGTTGCTGGTGGCCGGCTGGGTGCGGCACTTCGGCCGACCGGTCATGCTGGCGATGGGCTGCCTCGCGCTGCTCGTGTGGCGCCCGGATCAGCCGCTGCTCCGCACGCGTGCGGCTGGTCTGGAGCTGCACATGATCGATGTGGGGCAGGGCGACGCGATCGCGCTCCGCACACCGCGCGGCCGCTGGATCCTGGTGGATGCGGGGCGTGCCTGGACTTCGGGCGACGCCGGTCGCTCAACCGTGATCCCGTACTTGCGACGTCGCGGTGGAGCGCTCGCGCTCTTCGTGCTCACGCATCCGCACGCCGACCACATCGGTGGGGCGAGCAGCGTCGTCCGCGCACTCCGCCCCGAGCGCTTGCGTGATGCGGCGTTCGTCGAGGGCAGTGCCATCTACCTCGAGATGCTCCGCACGTCCCGCGAGGTGGGGACCGATTGGCAGCGGGTCCGGCCCGGCGAGTCGATGGACATCGACGGCGTGCTGGTGGACTTCCTTGCGCCCGACTCCGCGTGGACCACGGCACTCCGGGATCCCAACGAGGCGAGCACCGTGATGCGTGTGCGCTACGGCGCGACGCGATTCCTGTTGACGGGGGACGCCGAGGCGCGCGAGGAAGCCTGGCTGCTTGAACGCGACGCCGAGGCGTTGCGCGCGGACGTGCTCAAGGTTGCGCACCACGGCTCGTCCACCAGCAGCACGCCGGAGTTCCTGCACGCCGTCGCACCGCGCCTCGCGCTGGTCTCGGTGGCGGCGGGCAACACCTACCGGCATCCGAGCCGCGAGGTGATGCAGCGACTGGTGGACGGCGGGGCGACGGTGCTCCGGACGGACCAGCTCGGGTCGGTCGTGGTGCGCTCGGACGGACGTTCTATGGAAGTCGAGGCCGCCGGCCTGCGATGGCCGGTGGCACGGGCATTGCCCGGGTTGCGTTGATTCGGCCACCTTTCCCGGGTTGCCGTTCCCCCGACTGCCCTTGGAGCCCCCGTGGTCAAGAATACCGCCACGTCCGTCGTCACCATCGAGCGCTACATCATCGAGCAGGAGCGCCTGTACCCGGAAGCCACCGGCGAGCTCTCCGGTATCCTGTACGACCTCGCGCTGGCCTCCAAGATGATCGCCAACAAGGTCCGTCTGGCGGGCCTGGCCGACATCCTCGGGGCCCAGGGCACCGACAACGTCCAGGGCGAGGCACAGCAGAAGCTCGACGTCATCTCCAACGACATCATCAAGAAGGCGGTCGACCACGGCGGCCGGCTCTGCGCGATGGCCTCGGAGGAAGAGGACGACATGATCCTCATCCCCGACCACTTCAAGCGCGGCAAGTACTGCCTGCTGTTCGATCCGCTCGACGGGTCGTCCAACATCGACGTCAATGTGCCCGTCGGCACCATCTTCTCGGTGCTCAAGAAGACCTCGCCCGGCGTCGAGGCGCAGCTCAGTGACCTGCTCCAGCCCGGATACAAGCAGGTCGCGGCCGGGTACGTGATCTATGGATCGAGCACGATGCTCGTCTACACGACGGGGCAGGGAGTCCACGGCTTCACGCTCGACCCCTCGATCGGCGAGTTCCTGCTCTCGCACCCGGACATGCGGATCCCCGCCAGCGGGCGGTACCTCTCGGTGAACGAGGCCTACGAGCAGCACTGGACCGAACCGGTGCGGGCGCTCATCCGCCGCTACCGCGGCATGGACGGCAAGCGGGCGGCGATGAACGGGCGCTACATCGGTTCGCTCGTCGCGGACTTCCACCGCAACCTGCTCGGCGGCGGACTCTTCGCGTATCCCGCCAACACCAAGAGCCCCAAGGGCAAGCTGCGGCTCCTGTACGAGTGCAATCCGCTGGCGTTCATCTGCGAGCAGGCCGGCGGTGCGGCCATCGACGGCACGCAGCGGATCCTCGACATCCAACCGACCGAGCTGCATCAGCGCTCGCCGTACTTCATCGGATCGAAGAACGATGTGGACATCGCCGTGGAGATGCTCCGTGCGCCCTGACCGCGCGAGCGACACCGTCCCGCCCGTGACGCGCCCGTCCGCCGCGCGCCAGCGGTGAGCACGCGCGCCTCGACCCCCGACGAGGAGCGGCTCTCCCCCTCGGGTATCCCCATCGCCCCGGTCTACCGTCCCACGGATGGGGCCGTGCCCGCCGGCCTTGGCGAACCCGGTGCGTTCCCGTTCACGCGCGGTGTGCAGCCGACGATGTATCGCGGTCGGCACTGGACCATGCGGCAGTACGCGGGATTCGGGACCGCGCAGGAGACCAATGCGCGGTTCAAGCTGCTCCTGCAGGCCGGACAGACGGGTCTCTCGACGGCGTTCGACCTGCCCACGCAGATGGGGCTGGATTCCGACTCGCCCCGCGCCCTCGGTGAGGTCGGGCGCGTGGGAGTCGCCATCGACACGGTCGAGGACTTGCACCTCCTGCTGGCCGACCTGCCGCTGGACAAGGTCTCCACCTCCATGACAATCAACGCGACGGCCGCCGTGCTGCTCGCGATGTATGTGGTGGTCGCGGAGGAGCGGGGGATCCCGCGCGCGAAGCTCAGCGGCACCATCCAGAACGACATCCTCAAGGAGTACATCGCCCGCGGCACCTACGTCTTCCCGCCGGAGCCGTCGCTCGCGCTGATCGCCGAGACGTTCCGCTTTTGTGCCGCGGAGGTCCCGAGCTTCAATCCGATCTCGATCTCGGGATACCACATCCGCGAGGCGGGAGCCACGGCGGTGCAGGAACTCGCGTTCACGTTCGCGAACGCCCTCACCTACGTGCAGCGCGCGGTCGACGCCGGGCTCGCGGTCGACACGTTCGCGCCGCGGCTGAGTTTCTTCTTCGCCTGCCACAACGACTTGTTCGAGGAAGTCGCCAAGTTCCGGGCGGCGCGCCGCATGTGGGCGCGGCTCATGCGCGAGCGCTACGCCGCCAACGATGCGAGTT
Organism: uncultured Gemmatimonadota bacterium; assembly: GCA_902825965.1. Taxonomy (GTDB): domain Bacteria; phylum Gemmatimonadota; class Gemmatimonadetes; order Gemmatimonadales; family Gemmatimonadaceae; genus Pseudogemmatithrix. Next base: position 124,924 of record CADEDA010000007.1, read on the forward strand.
GCAAGCTGCGGTTCCACACCCAGACCGGCGGCGTGACGCTGCAGGCGCAGCAACCGCTCAACAACGTCGTGCGCGTGGCGGTACAGACACTCGCCGCGACCTTGGGTGGCACGCAGTCGCTCCACACCAACGGCTACGACGAGGCCCTGGCGTTGCCCACCGCGGAGGCGGCGACCCTGGCGCTGCGTACCCAGCAGATCGTCGCCTACGAGAGCGGCGTCGCCCAGACGGTCGATCCCCTCGCCGGGAGCTACTACGTCGAGCAGCTCACCGACGAGGTGGAGCGCCGCGCGCACGAGCTCCTCGCCCGGGTCGAAGCCCTCGGTGGTTCCTCGGCCGCGATCGAGGCGGGCTTCTTCCAGGAGGAGATCGGACGCTCCGCGTACGAGTACCAGCTCTCGGTGGAAGCCGGGCAGACGGTCGTCGTGGGCGTGAACCGGTTCTCGGACGGCGAGGCCCCGCCGATCATCCCTGCGCCGGACTTCGCCGCGCTCGAGGCAGGGCAGAAGGCGCGGCTCGCCGCGGTGCGGGCCGCGCGATCGGCGGCCGACGTCACCCGCTCCCTCGACGCGATCCGCCATGCCGCGCCGGCGTACGCCACGCCGGGCGCGCCGCGCGCGGCCCTCATGCCGCTCGTCATCGACGCGGTCCGGGCCCGGGCGAGCGTCGGGGAGATCGCGAACGTGCTGCGAGATGTATGGAGTGAGTATAGGCCCGGCTGACGCGCGGGCGTCGTGTAGATTCCGGCTGTGTACGCCACCTGCATCCACTGTCACGGTGCGCTCGGCCGCAACGAAGCGCTCGAGCACTTCCCGGTCGGTCGGCGCGTCGCCTTCGACGCCGACAAGGGACGGCTCTGGGTGGTCTGCCCCCACTGTGGGCAGTGGAACCTCTCGCCGATCGAGGAGCGCTGGGAGGCGATCGAGCAAGCGGAGCAGCGGTACCGCGACACCGCCAAGCGCGTCGCCACCGACCAGATCGGCCTCGCGCGACTGCCCGATGGCGCAGAGCTGATCCGCATCGGGCGACCGGTGCTGCCGGAGTACGCGGCCTGGCGCTACGGGCCGCGCTTCCGGTCGCGCTTCGCGCGCCACGCCCTCTTCGCGGGCGGTGTGATCTCCTTCGGCGCGGGGGTCATCGTGCTCGGCCCCGTGCTCGGCGTGGCGGCCACGGGCGGGTGGATGCTGCCGGTCAACGGTTACCAACTGCTGCGCCTCTACGTGGATTCGCATCGCCTGCGCGCGACGTTCCCGCACGCCGGACACCGCGTCGCCGTGACCAAGTCGCAGCTGTCGAAGGCCAGGCTGGTGGCGCTGCCAGAGGATCCGGACGGTTGGGGCGTGCGCATCGAAGCGCGTCGGACGGATCTCGATGCGGGACGTTTCGTGCGCACTGCCGACGCGTCGGCCGAACACGTGCTCCTCACCGGGGTCGAGGCCCGGGCAGCCGCTGCCGCGGCGCTTCCGGTGGCGAACGAACGCGGCGGCAGCGCCAGAACTGTGGAGCACGCCGTGTCACTGCTCGAATCCCGCCTGCAAGGCTCCGACCACTTCCGCGACGTGGCACAGCGATTCGAGGCGCTCCAGCAACCAGGCCCGCGTGAGGGTCTCTCGGCGCTGCCGCCGGAGGTCCGGCTGGCACTGGAGATGGCGGCCCACGAGCAGGCGGAGCGCCGCGCGATGGAGGGCGAACTCGCCGCCCTGGCGGACGCCTGGAAGCACGCCGAGGAGATCGCGGCCATCGCGGACGACCTGACGCTGCCGCAGCAGCTGCTCGCGCGCCTTGAACGACTCGGACGGAAGGCGTAAGTTTATCAGGTTGCACCATTTACGCCTGACCTGCCGATGCCGACCTACGAGTATCGTTGCCCTGCGGGGCACGAGTTCGAGAAGTTCGTTCAGAAGATCAGCGACGCGCAGTCCGAGCTGCCCTGTCCGCAGTGCGGCGTGAGCGCCGGCCGCCGCATGTCGGCGGGTGGCGGCCTGCTGTTCAAGGGCTCGGGGTTCTACATCACCGACTATGGCAAGGACGGCAAGAAGGATCAGCGTCCCGCAGCCAAGTCCGACGCCGGCGCCACAGCGAGCAGCGGCGCGTCCGGCACTTCCGCCGCCACGCCTGCGCCGGCGGCGCCGGCGAGCCCTGCGCCGAGCGCGGCCGCACCCAGCACGACACCGAAGTCCGGTCCGGCGACGTGAGCGGGCTCGACGCACTGCGTGCGGCCCTCATCCAGGCGGCGGTCCGCGTCGGCGCGCCGGCTGACGTCGCTCCCGTGCTCGAGCGCCCGCGCGACCCGGCGCACGGTGACTGGGCGACGAACCTCGCGATGACGCTGGCGAAGCCGCTGGCCAAGAAGCCGCGCGAGATCGCCGAGGCCTTGGTCGCCGCACTCGACACCGCCGCGGCGGGAGTCTCCGAAGCCTCCGTGGCGGGACCCGGATTCATCAACTTCCGCCTCTCCACGGCGGACCTCGCGTCGGGGATCGCGCGGATCCTCCAGTCCGGCGAGTCCTGGGGCCGGGGCGACGCCGGCCACGGCCGTGCCGCGATGGTGGAGTTCGTCTCCGCCAACCCCACGGGGCCGCTGCACGTGGGGCACGGACGGCAGGCTGCCCTGGGCGACTCCATCGCCTCGCTGCTCGCGTCGCAGGGCTGGAAGGTGACCCGCGAGTTCTACTACAACGACGCCGGCGTGCAGATCGCCAACCTCGCGCTCTCGGTGCAGGCGCGCCTGCGCGAACGGGCCGGTGACCCGCTCGTGATCCCCGAGGGGGGGTACCACGGCGACTACATCCGGGAGATCGCAGAGCGGTACGCGGCCGAGTGCCCGAACGATCCGCGCGGTGACGACCTCGAGCAGGTGCGTCAGTTGGCGGTGCGCGAACTGCGCAAGGAGCAGGACCTCGACCTCCGCGCCTTCGGCGTGCAGTTCGACAACTACTACCTCGAGTCGTCGCTCTACACGGACGGGCTGGTCGAGAAGACGGTGCGCGGGCTGCAGCGGACGGGGCACACGTTCGAGGACGACGGCGCCCTCTTCCTGCGCACCACGAGCTTCGGCGACGACAAGGACCGCGTCATGCGCAAGCGCGACGGGACCTTCACGTACTTCGTGCCCGACGTCGCGTACCATGTGACCAAGTTCGAGCGCGGCTATACGCGGGCCATCAACGTGCAGGGCGCCGATCATCACGGCACCACCGCGCGGGTACGCGCCGGGCTGCAGGCGCTCGACATGGGCGTGCCGAAGGGGTACCCCGAGTACGTGCTGCACCAGATGGTCACGGTGATGAAGTCGGGCGAGGAAGTGAAGATCTCCAAGCGCGCCGGCAGCTACGTCACGGTGCGCGACCTCATCGATGAGGTCGGGCGCGATGCCGTGCGCTACTTCTTCCTCATGCGGAAGGGCGACAGCCAGCTGGTCTTCGATGTCGACCTCGCGCGCTCGCAGTCGGAGGAGAACCCGGTCTACTACATCCAGATGGCGCACGCGCGGCTCTGCGGGATCTTCCGGGTCGGCGACGTCGATGCGGGCCGCGTCACCGGCGACGGTCTCGACTGGTCCGTGCTCGACACGCCCGAGGAGCGCGAACTGGTGAAGGCCCTGCTCGACTGGCCGGCCTTCGTCGCCACGGCCGCGGACAACCTCGAGCCGCACCGGGTGGCCAACTGGCTGCTCGAGACGGCACGGATGGTGCATACCTGGTACCACAAGTGTCACGTGCTCGGCGAACCCGAGCCGATCATGCAGGCCCGACTCGCCCTCGCCAAGGCCGCGCGCATCACGCTCGCGAACGGCCTCGGCCTGCTCGGCATCTCCGCCCCAGAGCGGATGTGAGGATGTGAGGATGTGAGGAGCTCACGTCCCGCATCGTCCTTCCTTGCAGCTCACACCTCCCACGTCACATCTCACACCGTTCACCACATGTCGCTCCTCGTTGTCGGTTCCGTCGCCCTCGACTCCGTCGAGACCCCCTTCGGCAAGGCCGATGAGGTGCTGGGGGGCTCCGCGAACTACTTCTCCGCGTCCGCGTCGCACCAGACGCCCGTGCAGCTCGTCGGCGTGGTGGGCAGCGACTACCCGGTGGAGAAACTCGAGCCGCTGAAGGCACGCGGCGTCGACTTCGCGGGTCTCGAGAAGGCGGAGGGCGAGTCGTTCCGCTGGCGCGGCCGTTACCGCCACGATCTCAACTCGGCCGAGACCCTGGAGACGCGGCTGGGGGTGTTCTCGCACTTCAAGCCCAAGCTGCCGGAGCAGTTCGTGAACGCGGACTTCGTGTTCCTCGCGAACATCGACCCGCGCCTGCAGCTCGACGTGCTGCGGCAGGTCAAGAAGCCCCGGCTCGTCGCCTGCGACACCATGAACTTCTGGATCGAGTCGCGGCGGGCGGATCTGCTCGAGCTGCTCAAGCACGTGGACCTCATCACGCTCAACGACGGCGAGGCGCGGCAGCTCACGGAGAAGGCCAACCTCGTGCACGCCGCGCGCTGGATTCTCGAGCGCGGTCCGCGGACGGTCCTGATCAAGAAGGGCGAACACGGTGCGTTCATGTTCACCAAGGACACCGTCTTCTTCGCGCCGGCCTACCCGCTGGAGTCAGTGTTCGACCCCACGGGTGCGGGTGACTCGTTCGCGGGCGGCTTCATGGGTTATCTCGCACGCACCGGCGACCTCAGCGAGGCGAACCTGCGCCGCGCCGTCATCGTCGGCTCGGCCATGGGCTCGTTCGTCGTCGAGGGGTTCTCCATCACGCGCCTCCTCGAGGTCACCCGCAGCGACATCGAGAAGCGGGTGGCCGAGTTCCACCGGCTCGTGACCTTCGACCAGGCACTGACGTGACGGACGAGAAGCTCACCTACGCGAGTGCCGGCGTCGACATCGACGCGGCCGACGACTCCAAGCACCGGATCAAGCGGCTCGTCGAGTCCACGTTCACGGCCGGCGCGCGCGGCGCCTTCGGCGGGTTCGGCGGCATGTTCCGCGTCCCCGAAGGCACGCGGAAGCCGCTGCTGGTGGCCAGCGCGGACGGGGTGGGCACCAAGATCAAGATCGCCATCGAGGCCGACCGGCACGACACCATCGGCCACTGCCTCGTCAACCACTGCGTCAACGACATCCTCGTGCAGGGGGCGAAACCGCTCTTCTTCCTCGACTATGTCGCCTTCGCCAAGCTCATCCCGGCGGTGGTCGAGGGCGTGGTGGCCGGGGTTGCGGCCGGGTGCCGCGAGAACAGCGCCTCACTGATCGGCGGCGAGACGGCCGAGATGCCGGGCGTCTATACCGCACCGGACTACGACCTCGCCGGCTTCATCGTCGGCTGTGTCGAGGAGGACGAGGTCATCACCTCCGCCGGCGTGCGCGACGGCGACGTGCTGGTCGGGCTCGGCTCCACCGGGCTGCACACCAACGGCTACTCGCTGGCGCGCCGCATCCTGAGCGACCGCCTCAAGCTCGGGCCGCATGATCCGTACCCCGAGGCCGGCGGCCGCAGCGTGGCGGACGTGATGCTGGCCGTGCACCGGTCGTACCTCACCGTGCTCGGGCCGGCGCTGCGGCACGTGCACGCCATGGCGCACATCACCGGCGGCGGCATCCCGGGCAACCTCGATCGTGCGCTGCCGTCACATCTGGACGCCGTCGTCGAGATGCGGAGCTGGGAGATCCCGTCGGTGTTCCGCGTGCTCGAGACCGCCGGGCGGGTGGACCGCGCCGAGATGTACCGGGCGTTCAATATGGGGGTCGGCATGATTGTGATGACCGACACAGTCGGGGCGGGGGTGATCCGTGACCTTGCCGCGAAGGCCGGCGTCGATAATTGGATCATCGGCCACACCCGTCCTGGATCGGGGCGGGTTCACCTCGTCTGACACGGAGCTTCACCCCATGCGTCGTCTCGCTCTTGCCGCGGCGGTCCTTGCCGCCTCTGCTGTCCCCGTGCGTGCGCAGTCCTGCACCGGCGTAGTCACCCAGGACGCCTGCCAGAAGGCGGGTGACCTGTGGGCGTACATGATGCCGCAGCTCGTCACCTCCCTCGTGGGTGGGTCGCACACCCTTGGCATGGGCACGACCCTCGGTGGCTTCCCGCACTTCGCGATCGCGCTCCGCGCGAACGCCGTCCGCGGCGACTTGCCGGACGTCAGCAACCTCACGGTCAGCCTCGCGGGGCGGCAGGCCTCGAACATCGCCACGCAGGAGCAGTTCGTCGGGCTTCCGGGCATCGACTTCGCCCTCGGTGTGTTCAAGGGCTTCCCGGTGGGCGTCACGCGCGTCGGTGGGGTGGACCTGTTGGGCAGCCTGACCTACATCCCGGAGATCGAGGGCGACGGCACCACGATCCGGCCCACCGATGGCTCCACCAAGATCGGGCTCGGCGCGCGCGTCGGGCTGCTGGAGCAGTCGCTCATCGTGCCGGGCATCTCCTTCTCGTACCTGGTGCGTAACCTGCCGACGCTGGACCTCTCGGCCGACGCCAACAACGCGACGTTCGCGATCCGCGACTTCAGCGTGAAGACCAAGTCCTGGCGCCTCGCGGCGCAGAAGAACTTCCTGCTCTTCCAGCTCGGCGCCGGCTTCGGCCAGGACACCTACGAGACGGGTGCGGACATCACGGGTACGGTGACGGGCGGCGGCTCCTTCAACGTCCCGGCGTCGCAGGACCTCACCCGCACGACGATGTACGGGAACCTCGGCTTCAACCTGTTCCTCGCCAAGCTGGTGGCCGAGATCGGGCAGGTGAGCGGCGGCGAGGTGACGACGTTCAACAACTTCGCGAACGAAGCCGACAAGTCGCGTCTCTACGGCACCGTCGGTCTTCGCGTCAGCTTCTGAGTCCCGAGTCAAATGCAGTGACCCCGGCCGCGGGCCCGCAGGATGGGGCCCGGATGCGACGCGCCCTGCTGCTGGCGCGGCGCGGCTGGGGACGGACGGCGCCGAACCCCCTGGTCGGCGCCGTCGTCGTTCGCGATGGACTCGTCGTCGGCGAAGGCTTCCACGCCGCGTTCGGCGGCCCGCACGCCGAGGTGATGGCGCTGGCACAGGCGGGCACGCGTGCCCGCGGCGCCGACGTCTTTGTCACGCTCGAGCCCTGCGCGCACCACGGCAAGACCCCGCCGTGCACCGACGCACTCATCGCCGCAGGGGTGCGGCGGGTGGTCTACGCCGTGCCGGATCCCAACCCGCTGGCCGGTGGTGGCGCCGCGCGGCTCCGCGCCGCGGGGATCGCGGTGGTGCCGGACGTGGAACGCGCGGCCGCCGAGGAACTCAATGCCGCCTTCCTCTTCGCGCATCGGGGGGCCACGCGGCCCTGGGTGACGCTCAAACTCGCGATCTCGCTCGATGGCGCGCTGGCGCCGGGCGACCGACAGCAGCGCTGGCTCACCGGTGATCCGGCCCGACGGCACGTCCACCACCTGCGGGCCGGCGCGGACGCGGTCGCGGTCGGCATCGGAACCGTGCTGGCGGACGACCCCGAACTCACCGTGCGATACGGCCGGCGACCCCGCGTGAGGCCGACACGGGTGGTCTTCGACGCACGCGCGCGCCTGCCGCTGGACTCCAAGCTCGCCACCACCGCCAAGCGGGTCCCGACGCTGGTCCTCACCTCCAGCGCCGCGAGTGCCGCCGCCTCGGCGGCCCTCGAAAAGCAGGGGGTGCAGGTACTGCCTGCCGACGGGACCTCCGTGCAGCTGGGGGCGCTCCGGGCGCTGGGGGTCCAGCACCTGTTCGTCGAGGGCGGGGCGGGGGTGGCCGGCGCCCTGCTCAATGCCGGATCGGTGGACCGACTCATTATCTTTCAGGCGCCGGTCCTCTTGGGGGCCGGAGCCCTTCCTGCCTTCGGGGAGGTCTCGTCGGGTGCACCGTCCGCCGATCGCTGGCGGCTGATCGAGCATCGTCGCTTCGGCGACGATCTGATGTCGGTCTACGCCCCCGTCGCCCGCTGATTCCACCCTCGTCTCCCGTCGATCCCGCGACCTTCGCAGCGATGTTCACTGGACTCATCACCGCCGTCGGCACGGTCCGCGAGGTGTCCTCCACGGACGCCGGGCGCGAGCTCGTGGTCGAGGCGCCGTATGAGGGCGTCGTCGTCGGGGAGAGCATCGCCTGCAACGGCGCCTGCCTCACGGTGCGGACCTGTGGTCCGGGCTGGTTCTCGGCCGCCGCGGTGGTGACCACGCTGGACCGCACCACCATCGGCGACTGGGCCCCGGGTGAGCGCCTCAATCTCGAGCGCGCGCTCGCGGTCGGTGATCGGCTGGGTGGCCACATCGTGCAGGGCCATGTCGATGCCGTGGGCACCGTGCTCGCGAGTGTGGCGCACGGCGACGCCTGGCTCATCGACCTGGCCGTGCCCGCCGAGGTCGACGAGTTGCTGGTGCCGCTCGGCAGCATCGCGGTGGATGGCGTGAGCCTCACCGTGAACGCCCTGCCGCGGCCCGGCGTTTGCCAACTGTCCATCATCGAGCACACGCTCCGGCACACCACCCTGGGCACGCTGCGTGCAGGGAGTCGGGTGCACCTGGAAGCCGACGTGCTCGCGAAGCATCTCAAGCGCCTCGCGGCGCCCCTCCTGACCCACTGACCATGTTCGGGACCATCGAACAGGCCCTCGACGATCTCCGGGCCGGCAAGTTCATCGTCGTCGCGGACGACGAGGATCGCGAGAACGAAGGCGACCTCATCGCGGCCGCGGAGTTCATCACCCCGCAGATGGTGAACTTCCTCATGCGCGCCAAAGGCATGATCTGCGTGGCGCTGTCCCCCGAGCGCGTGAAGGAACTCGCGCTGCCGATGATGGGCGACGAGAACACCGACGCCCTGCGCACCGCCTACACCGTGACCGTGGACGGCGCGCCGCGCCACGGGGTGACCACGGGCATCAGCGCCAGCGACCAGGCCACGACCATCCGGCTCACGGCGCTGCCGAGCACCCAGCCCAGCGACCTCCGGCGGCCCGGCCACGTGCACCCGCTGCGCGCGCGGGAGGGCGGGGTGCTGCAGCGCGTCGGGCACACCGAGGCGGCCGTGGACCTCATGCGGCTCGCCGGCCTGCAGCCGGCCGGTGTCATCTGCGAGGTGCTCACCGACGACGGCTCCTCGGCGCGTCGCCCCGAGCTCGAGGCCTTCGCCAAGGACCACGGCCTCACGTTCATCACCGTGGCGCAGCTGGTCGCCTACCGGCTGCAGCACGAGCGGCTCGTGCACCGCGAGGCCGACGTGCGCCTTCCCACGGAGTACGGCGAGTTCCGCCTCGTGGGCTACCGCAACGACGTGGACGACCGCGAGCACGTCGCACTGGTCTACGGCGAGGTCGCCGGGGCCGAGGAGGTCCTGGTGCGCATGCATTCCAAGTGCCTCACCGGCGACACCTTCCACTCGATGCGCTGCGACTGCCACTGGCAGTTGCACGAGGCCATGCGGCTCGTGGTCGAGTCCGGTCGCGGCGTCATCGTGTACCTCGACCAGGAAGGCCGCGGCATCGGCCTGCTCAACAAACTCAAGGCGTACGCGCTGCAGGATGCCGGCGCCGACACGGTCGAGGCCAACGAACGCCTCGGCTTCGCGCCCGACCTCCGCAACTACGGCATCGGCGCCCAGATCCTCCTCGACCTCGGACTGACCTCCATCCGTCCCATCACGAACAACCCCAAGAAGCTCGTCGGTCTCGAGGGCTACGGGATCCGCCTCGGCGAGCGCGTGCCGATCATCTCCCCCGCGACCACCGAGAACGCGGAATACCTCGAGACCAAGCGCACCAAGCTCGGTCACCTGCGGGCGGTCTGATGGCGGAGTTCATCGGCACGCCGACCGGCCACGGTCGGCGCATCGTCATCGTCGCGTCGCGGTTCAACACGACCATCACCGAGAAGCTCGTCGAGGGCGCGATGGACGCCTGCCTGCGCCACGGGGCCAGCTTCGAGGACATCGACGTCCTCTGGGTGCCGGGGGCGTGGGAACTCCCGCCGGCCGTCGCCCGCGCCCTCCAGACCGAACGCTACGACGTGTGTATCGCCCTCGGGGCGGTCATCCGCGGCGACACGCCGCATTTCGAGTTCGTGGCCGGGGAGGCTTCGCGTGGGCTCTCGGCACTGCAGGGCGAGTTCGGCGTGCCGATCGGCTTCGGGCTCCTCACCTGCGACACCATGGAGCAGGCCGAGGCGCGCGCCGGTGGCGCCCACGGCAACAAGGGATGGGACTCCGCACTCGCCGCGTTGGAGATGTCCGATCTCTTCGCTCGGCTCGATCTCGCCGACGGAGGGACCGATGCCGACGCGGATTGAGACCCGGGGGCGGTCGCGGGCGCTGCAGGCGCTCTACGCCTGGGACGTGCGCGGCACCCCGCACGACCTCGCCCGCGTCGCGTCCAACGTCTGGGACGATCTCGCCATCCCGCCCGATGAACGCGCGTTCGCCGCGGCCTTGGTGCAGCTCGTCGCCGCGGAACGCGCGGAGATCGACGCGGACCTCACCGAAGTCACGACCAACTGGCGCCTCGAACGGCTCGGCCACATCGAGCGCTCCGTGCTGCGCCTCGCCGCGGCGGAACTGCTGCAGGGCGGCACGCCGCCGCGCGTGGTCATCCAGGAGTGCGTGCGTCTGGCGGAACGCTTCGGCACCGCACAGAGTGCACGCTTCGTGAACGGGGTGATCGACGCCCTGGCGCGACGGATGGGTCGGCTCTCTTGAAGATCGTCGCGGTCAACTGGCAGGACCTGGAGAATCCGCAGGGGGGTGGAGCCGAGACGCACCTGCATGAGATCCTCGAGCGGCTCGCGGCCTGGGGGCACGAGGTCGTGCTGCTTTGCGGCGGCTGGCCCGACTGTCCCCCGCGCGCGACGCGCAACGGCGTGGAGATCCACCGGGTCGGGACCCGACAGAGCTTCCCGTTCAAGGTGCGCGCCTACTGGGAGCGCGAGCTCAAGCATCGCGGCTTCGACGTCCTGTACGAGGACATCAACAAGGTGCCGCTGTACACCACGCGATGGGGCGCCAACCGCGTGGTGGCCGTCGTGCCGCACCTGTTCGGCGAGGCGGCGTTTCAGGAGCTGAACCCGGTGCTCGCCGCGGCGGTCTGGCTCTCCGAGCGACCCATCCCGTGGTGGTACCGCGGCGTCGACTTCCAGGCCATCAGCGAGAGCACGGGCGACGATCTCGTGGCGCGCGGCATCCCGCGGGAGCGCGTGATCGTGATCCCGCCCGGCGTGTCGTTCGACTACTACACGCCGGATCCGGCGGCGCGTGCCCCCGTGCCCACCTTCGCGTATCTGGGCCGGCTCAAGAAGTACAAGGGCGTCGACCTGGTCATCCGCGCGTTCGCGGCGCTGCCGCAGCGGGACGCGGTGCTCGAGATCGCCGGTGCGGGCGACTACCGCCCGGTGCTCGAGGCGCTGGTCGCCTCGCTTGACCTCGGCGCGCGCGTGCGGTTTCTTGGCTTTGTGACCGAAGCCGAGAAGCTCGCGCTGCTGCGGCGTGCCTGGGCCGTTGCGTTGGCCTCGCCCAAGGAGGGATGGGGGCTCACGAACGTCGAGGCGGAAGCCTGCGGCACGCCGGTGGTCGCGTCCGACTCGCCGGGTATCCGCGAGTCCGTGCGCGATGGCGAGACCGGATTCCTCGCCCGGCACGGGGACGTGCCCGCGCTCTCGGCGGCGATGCAGCGGCTGGCCACGTCGCCGGCCCTCGTGGCGCAGATGGGGCTCCGTGCGCGCACGTTCGCCGAGTCGTTCACCTGGGACCGCTGTGCGCGCTCGACCGAGGCGCACCTCCAACAAGTCATCAGTCGAGGAGGTTGACGTGGAGATCCACTTTCACGCGCATCACGCCGAGGTGTCGGCCGCGATGCGGAAGCGGGCGGAGCGCGAAGTCCGTCGGGTCGCGGTGCGGCTGCCACGCGTGGTCGAGGCGATCATCCGGTTCGAACAGGACGGGAACGTCCGCCGGGTCTCCGTGGCGCTCCGCGCGCCGAAGCACCACGACCTGCTCGGCACCGGCGAGGGCCGCTACTTCGGTCCCTCGTTGGCGCAGGCGCTGCAGCGCGTGAAGGCGCAGGCGCTCAAGGAACGGAAGGGATTGCCGAAGGGGCGTGCGCACCGCGACGCGCGCCGGACCACCCGCTGATCCGCCTGCGCCTCGCACCCCCCGACCGCCCCGACACCTGATGCCCCCGCTCACCATCGGCAGCTTCATCGAGCGCACCAAGGACCTCCTCGAACTCGAGGTCCTGGGCAGCCCGGACGGCCTCGCGCGCGAGGTGCCGACGGCCGATGCCTCGGGCCCGGGCCTGGTGCTGGCCGGCTACACGGGGCGATTCGTGCACCAGCGGCTCCAGGTGCTCGGCGAGACCGAGGTGAGCTACCTGCGCTCGCTCGACGCGGAGGCGCGTGCGCGGATCCTCGACACCTTCATGCGCTATCCGATCCCCTGCGTGATGGTCACCAAGGGGCTCGAACTGCCCGAGGGCATGGAGGCGATCGCGCGGCAGCACGGCGTCACCATCCTGCGCTCGCAGCTCAAGACGCAGGAGTTCTACAAGCGCATCACGCCGTTCCTCGAGGATGCGTTCGCGCCCTCCACGTCGTTGCACGGCTCGCTCGCCGACGTGTACGGGGTGGGCCTCCTGTTCACCGGCGCGAGCGGCATCGGCAAGTCGGAGTGCGTGCTCGACCTCGTGGAGCGCGGGCACCGCCTCGTCGCGGACGACCTCGTGATCACCCGCAAGAAGGGCCACGACATCGTCATCGGCTCAGGGCACCCGCTGCAGCGCCACTTCATGGAGATCCGCGGCGTCGGCCTCATCGACGTGAAGGCGATCTTCGGCATCCGGGCCGTCCGCCAGCAGAAGCGCATCGAGGTGGTCGTCGTGCTCACCAAGTGGGAGGAGGGCATGGTGGTCGAGCGCACCGGGCTCGAGGTGGACACCACGGAGATCCTCGGTGTCACGGTGCCGCGCATCCACGTGCCGCTCAACCCCGGCAAGAACATCACGGTGATCGCGGAGGTCATCGCGATGAACCACCTGCAGCGCTACAGCGGCGAGGACCCGGCCCAGGCGTTCAACGAACGCCTCAAGGGGCACCTGCAGAAGAAGGCCGACGTGCAGCGCTACCTGCTGGACGACGATGAGTGAGGCCGGCGCCGCCGACGCGCGGAAGGCGATCGTCGCGGGCCACGGCGCCTTCGCCGAGGGGGCCCTGTCGGCGGTGGCGCAGATCACGGGGCTGCAGGAGCGCTTCATCGCGTTCAGCAACGCCGGCCTCGGCCCCGGCGAGATCGAGACCCGCCTGCGCGAGGTGCTCGCGACCACGGGCGCGACGATCATCTTCACCGACCTGCCCGCCGGCAGCTGCACCATCGCGGCGCGCCGCATCGCGAAGGAGCGGCCCGACCTCGTCGTGGTGACGGGGGTCGCGTTGCCCACCTTGCTCAGCTTCGCCTGCGGGAGTGACGTGGCGGCCGCCGTGGAGCAGGGCCGCAAGTCGATGCACGTGCTCGAGGTGCCGCGTGGCACTTGACCTCGTCCGGATCGACGACCGCCTCATCCACGGGCAGGTGGTCGTCGGCTGGGGCCAGCCCTGCGAGATCGGGTTCCTCGTGCTGGTGGACGACGCGGTGGCCGAGAGCGAGTGGGAGCAGGAGCTCTATCGGATGGGCGTCCCGCCGGAGATGGATGTCTTCTTCGACTCGGTCGAGAGCGCGGCCCGCCGCATCGGGGCGTACCGCGAGGACCGCCGGGTGGGCATGCTGCTCACGGGCGACATCGAGACGATGGAACGCCTCATCAAGGCGGCCCCGAGCATCCGCGCGGTGACCGTCGGCGGCATCCACCACAAACCCGGTCGGGTGGCGCGGCTCCGCTACGTGTTCCTCACGCCGGCCGAGGAGGCCAAGCTGCGCGGCCTGATGGCCGCCGGCGTGGTGGTCACGGCGCAGGACGTACCGGCGTCGGCGCCGCTCTCGCTCGAGGACCTGCTCGCGGGCGATGGCACCGGATGACCGGCGACCTGCTGCTCTTCCTGCCGCTCACCGTGCTCGGTGCGGTGCTCGCCCTCGACGTGGTGAGCTTCCCGCAGGCGATGCTGTCGCGCCCGATCGTCGCGGCCACGCTCGCCGGCGCCTGGGTCGGCGAACCGCTGCGCGGCCTGACGATGGGTGTGGCGCTCGAGTTCTTCGCGCTCGAGTCCATGCCGTTCGGGGCCTCGCGGTATCCCGAATGGGGGTCGGCGTCGGTGGTCGGTGGTGCGCTGTTCGCGCTCACCCCCGACGGCACGGCCGCGGCGATGACCGCGGCCGCGCTCAGCGCGCTGCTCACGGCGAGCGTGGGCGGCACGTCGATGGTGCTCCTGCGCCGCTTGAACGCCTACTGGGCGCGGCAGCAGCAGGCGCGGATCGCCCGTGGGTCGGGCAGTGCGGTCGTCGCGCTCCAACTCGGTGGCCTCACGGCGGACCTCGTGCGCGGCGGCCTGCTCACCTTCATCGGCCTCGCGGTGCTGGTGCCATTGCACCGCGCCATCGTGCTGTCGTTCACGATGTCGCCGACCGTGTCGCGCGCGGTGGTCGTCGCGGCGGCGAGCGCGGTGGGCCTGGCTGCGGTGTGGAAGGTGGTGCGGCTCACGCCGGGAGCGCGGTGGTACCTCGCGGGCGGGCTCGCCGTCGGCTTCGGGATCGCCGCGGAGCTGATGTGACCGCCGCCGCGCCCACGACGACCCCCGGCGGCAAGCTGCCGATGCACGTGCGGCTCGCGATGCTGCTGCGCTGCTTCGCGATCCAGGGTGTCTGGAACTACGAGACCATGCTCGGCAACGGCATCGCGTTCTCCATGGAGCCGGCCCTGCGGCGGCTGCCGGGGGGACGCGGCGGCGACGCGTACCGCGCCGCGATGGCGCGGCACAGCGGCTACTTCAATGCGCACCCGTATCTCGCCTCGGTGGCGGTGGGTGCGCTGGCCCGTGCCGAGCTCGACGGGGTGAGTGCCGCGCAGATCGAACGCTTCCGCGTGGCGGCACCGGGCCCGCTCGGTTCGGTGGGCGACCGCTTGATCTGGGCGGGCTGGCTCCCGTTCTGTTCCGCCGTCGCCCTGCTCGCGTTCGGTCTCGGCCTCGGACCGACTGGCGTGGTGCTCGTGTTCTTGGGAACGTACAACACGGTGCACGTCGGCCTGCGTTGGTGGGGGCTGCAGGCCGGACTCACGCACGGCCTCCGCGTGGCGCAGGCCTTGGGCAACCCGGTGCTGCGGCAGGGACCGGCGCACGTGGCGCGCGCGACGGCCCTCGTGGCCGGGGTCGCGCTGCCGGTCGCGGCGCAGGGGATCATCGGTCCCGGTCGCGTGGTGTTGGGGAGCGTGCTCGCGGCGGTCGCCGCCGGAGCCACGCTGGTGACGCTGCTGCACGGCAAGATCGAGGGATGGCGACTCGCCACCATCGTTCTCGCCGCCTTCGTCCTCTACTCGGTGGTGCGCTGATGCCCGAACGTGCCGTGCAGGTCGTGAACGCCAATGGGATCCACGCCCGCCCGGCGGCGGAGATCGTCAAGATCGCCGGCCGCTACAAGGCGAACATCACCATCGCGCGCGACGACCTCGAAGTGAACGCGAAGAGCATCATGGGCGTGATGATGCTGGCGGCCGAGTGCGGCGCGACGGTGCGGCTGCGGGCCGATGGCGAGGATGCCGACGGCGCGCTCGACGCACTCGCGCTGCTCATCGCCAACAAGTTCGGGGAGCAGTAGCGATGCCCGGCGCCATCCACGGCGTCTCGGCTTCGCCCGGCATCGTCGCCGGGACCGCCCACCTCCTGCGCTGGGAGGTGCCGGAGGTCCCGTCGCGGGTGATCGAGGACGCGGAGATCGACGCCGAGATCCAGCGCCTGCGGGCCGCCGTCGACGCGGCGGTCGAGCGGCTGCGCGGCGTGAAGACCCGGGCCGAGGAGAACGCCGGCGCCGCCGAAGCGGCGATCTTCGATGTCCAGATCGCGATCCTGCAGGACGCGGAGCTGCGCGGGCGCGTCGAGTCGCTCGTCAAGCAGAATCTCGCCGCCGAGAAGGCCTTCGACCTCGTGATGCTCGAGTGGCGCGAGCACTTCGGTCGCTCGGCCAACCCGATGATGCGCGAGCGGGTCGGCGACCTCGTGGACGTGCACATCCGCCTGCTCTCGTTGTTGCTCAACCTGCCGGACCACGATCCCGTCGGCCTCGAGCCCGGCGCGAATGCCATCCTCGTCACACACGACCTCACGCCCAGCCTGACCATCCAGCTCGACCGCCGGGCGATCGCCGGCATCGCGACGGACGCCGGCACGCGCACCTCGCACGTCGCGATCCTGGCGCGTTCCCTCGGCCTGCCAGCGGTGGTCGGGCTCATCGATGCGACCGCACGGATCCAGTCGGGGGACCGCGTGATCCTCGACGGCACCAATGGGACGCTGGTGCCGCGGCCCACCACGGCAGTGCTGGCGCAGTTCGCGGACCGGGCACGCCGCGAGGCGGCCGTGCAGAAGGAACTCGACGCGCTGTCCGGGGCCGAGGCCGTGATGTCCGACGGCCCCCGGGTCACGCTGCGGGCCAACGTGGACCTGCCGGACGAGGCCGAGCGCGCGGTGGAGCGCGGCGCCGAGGGCGTCGGGCTCATGCGCACGGAGTTCCTGGTGGTGGGGCGTGCGGCCATGCCGTCGGAGGAGGAGCAGGTCGAGGCGTACAGCGACGTCGTGAAGGCGTTCAAGGGCCAGCCGGTGGTGATCCGTACGTACGATGTGGGCGGCGACAAGCTGCCCATCGGCGGATTCCCCCACGAACCCAATCCGTTCCTCGGCTGGCGCGCCATCCGCATGTGCCTGGATGAGCCGGAACTGTTCAAGGTGCAGCTGCGGGCGCTGCTGCGGGCCGCGGTGCACGGCGACCTGCGCATCATGCTGCCCTTGGTCGTCTCGGTGGACGAGGTGCGGCAGGCCAGGTTCCTGCTGCAGGAGGCCGCCACGGAGCTGGCGAAGCAGGGCATCGCGCACCGCGCCGACGTCCCGCTCGGCGTGATGATCGAGACCCCGGCCGCCGCGATGTCGGCGGATTCGTTCGTCGGCGAGGTCGCGTTCTTCAGCATCGGGACCAACGACCTGGTGCAGTACACGCTTGCCGTGGACCGGGGCAACGCCTCGCTCGTGACGCGGTACACCCCACTGCACCCGGCGGTGCTGCGGCTCATCGCCCGCACGGTGGATGTCGCCAAGCAATCCGGGCTGGAGGTGAGCGTCTGCGGCGAGATGGCTTCGCAGCCGCTCATGGCCTACGTCTTGCTCGGACTGGGCGTACGAACCCTGAGTGTCGCCGCGGGCGGCATCCCGGTGCTCAAACGGCTCGTGCGCGGTGTGAGCGCGGCGGGGGCGGCGGCTGCCGCCCAGGCTGCCCTCGCTGCGGGCACGCCACGGGATGCCGAACAGGTGCTGCGTCTCTCCCTCGCGCGTGAGCTCGGTGACGAGCTGCTCGACGGGTTGCTCGGCCTCGCCTAGGGGCATTATCGTTCGTCGCTGAGGGCCCCGAGCGGTCGGCAGCGCTGCCGACCGCTTCTGTTTGACCGGTCCCGTATCCCACCCTTACTCCTCTGTCTCGTGCTCCATCGCCATCTGTTCACCTCCGAATCGGTCACCGAAGGGCACCCGGACAAGGTCGCCGACCAGATCTCCGATGCCGTGCTCGATGCGCTGCTGGCGCAGGACCCCGCCTCGCGCGTCGCCTGCGAGACGATGGTCACCACCGGCCTCGCGACGATCTTCGGTGAGGTGACGACCGATGCCTGGGTCGACCTCCGCGGCTTGGTCCGCGAGACCATCAAGGGGATCGGGTACACGGAGGCCGGGATCGGTTTCGACGCCGACTCCTGCGCCGTGCTCAACGCCCTCGGCCAGCAGTCGCGCGACATCGGGCAGGGCGTCGATACCGGCGGCGCCGGTGACCAGGGCATGATGTTCGGCTTCGCCTGCGACGAGACGGAGGAGCTGATGCCGCTCCCGATCACGTTGGCGCACAAGCTCACGCAGGCGCTGGCGGACCGCCGCAAGGACGGCACGCTGCCCTGGCTCCGACCCGACGGCAAGTCGCAGGTGTCGGTGGTGTACGAGAACGGCCGCCCCGTCGAGGTGGACACTGTCGTCATCTCCACGCAGCACGCGGACACCGTCAAGAACAAGGCGATCCACGAGGCGGTCACGCGCGACATCATCGAGGCCGTGATCCCCGAGGCGTTGCGCGCCAAGAAGATGAAGCTGCACATCAACCCCACCGGCCGCTTCGTCGTCGGTGGCCCGCACGGGGTCGCGGCGCTCACCGGCCGCAAGATCATCGTCGACACCTACGGCGGCTACGGCCGGCACGGTGGTGGCGCCTTCTCCGGCAAGGACCCGTCCAAGGTCGATCGCTCGGCTGCGTACGCCGCACGCTGGGTCGCCAAGAACATCGTGGCCGCCAAGCTCGCGACCAAGTGCGAGGTGCAGGTCGCCTACGCGATCGGCGTCGCCAAGCCCGTCTCGGTCATGGTGGACACCTTCGGCACCGCGACGGTCGATGAGAAGCAGATCATGAAGGCCGTCGACGCGACGTTCGACCTCACGCCGCGCGGCATCATCGAGGCGCTCGACCTGCGCAAGCCCATCTACGGCCCGACCGCGGCGTACGGCCACTTCGGTCGCGCGCCCGAGAAGGCGGAGCGGCTGGGCAAGAAGGTGTCCTTGTTCAACTGGGAGCGCACCAACAAGGTCGCCGACCTCAAGCGCGCGGTGCGCGGCGGCTGAGCCGCCAAGGAGGACGCCGTGGTCGAAGTGAAGGTCGCCCGCCTGGGCATCGATTCGTCGTCCTCCGCGTTCGTCGTCGTGTTGCAGGAACTGGATGGGGAGCGTGCGCTCCCCATCTGGATCGGACGGCCGGAGGCCGAGTCCATCGCCGCGCATCTCAACCGCGTGGCCCGCAGTCGCCCCATGACGCATGACCTCGCCCAGCACCTCATCACGGGACTGGGCGGGCTCCTGCGACGCGTGCAGGTGACGCACGTGCACGAGGGCACGTTCTACGCCGAGCTGCACCTCACGAAGGCCGGCCACCCCGTGATCGTGGACGCACGGCCGTCGGACGCGATCGCCCTCGCCATCCGCCTCGACGCGCCCATCTTCGTCGCCGACGCACTGCTCGAGCTCGCCGACGATGTCGAGTCCACCGAACACGAGGCCGCGCCGTCGGACCGCGACACACTCTCTGCCGACGAACTCCAACGCCATCTCGCGCAGCTGCGCCCCGAGGACTTTGGTCGCTTCTCCATCTGATCCCGTGCAGCGGTCCCGGTTCGCGCGCCGGCTCGCCCACGTCTCCGCCGTGTTGCTGGGCGCATCGCTGGGTGCATCGCTGGGCGCGTCGCGCCCGCTGCCCGCACAAGCCGGCGCTGGGCAACGCGTCCTCGAGGGGCGGATCGCGCTTCCCAGTCGACGTCCGGAGGGCCGCGGCGTGCCGGGCGCGATGGTCGTGCTGCACCGCGTGGGCCCCGACGCCCAAGGGCCGATCGATTCGA
The DNA here is from genome assembly GCA_902825965.1 of uncultured Gemmatimonadota bacterium. GTDB lineage: Bacteria > Gemmatimonadota > Gemmatimonadetes > Gemmatimonadales > Gemmatimonadaceae > Pseudogemmatithrix. Next base: position 144,453 of record CADEDA010000007.1, read on the forward strand.
TGCGCACCGACGCGGCCGGGCGATACCGCTTCCGCTACCGCGCCACCGGGGATTCGAGCGCGGTCTACTTCGTCTCCACCAGCCGCGGCGGGGTCTCGTACTTCACCCCACCCACGCGGGAGGCGATGGTCCGCGGCGGCACGTCCGAGATCATGGTGTTCGACACCACGAGTGCGGCGATTCCCATCGTCGTGCGCGGGCGGCACGTGATCATCACGGCACCGGATTCCGCGACCGGCACCAAGCGCACGGTGATCGAGGCCTTCGAACTCAGCAACGATTCCACCGTGACCCGGGTGGCGCGCGGCAGCGAGGGGGTGACCTTCGATGCGGCCCTGCCGCCGGGAGTGTCGGTGGTGACGGCCGGACAGGGCGACATCTCCGCCGACGCGATCACCGCCGCCGATGGCCGCGTGCGCGTGAACGCGCCGCTCGCCCCCGGCCTCAAGCAGATCACGTTCTCCTATGAAGTCCCCGTGAGCACCGAGCCGCTCGAGCTCCTGGTCGAACGTCCCGTCGGTGTGCTCGAAGTGCTGGTGGAGGATGCCGGTGCGGTGGTGGACGGCGCGGGACTGCTCGTCACCGATCCGGTGCAGATCGAGTCGCGGCCGTTCAAGCGATTCATGGCACAGGACGCCCCGGCGGCGCAGGCCATCCGCATCACCATCCCGCCGCGCGCGAGCGCGGGCAACCTGCGCGTGATGCTCATCGTCACCGCGGTGGGCGCGGCGATGCTGCTCGGGCTCGGCATGGTGTTCGCCAAGCGCGGACCGGGGGCGCTGCGCCGCGCCCGCGTGGACGACCCCGAGTCGCTCGCGCTCGAGGTGGCCGCACTCGACACGGCATTCGAGCGCCTTGCCGAGCCCAGCGAACAGCAGCGCGCCGAGCATTACTTGGCACGTGCACGACTGAAGGGTCGACTCTCAGCGGCGCTTGCCAAGCGTGACGAGCTGCGGTAGCTTCGGCTCTCACAACTGAAGGGCGAACGCGGGACACGGAAGCCGGTGTGATGCCGGCGCGGCCCCGCCACTGTATCGGGCACTGCAGCACACGTCCGCTCCTCGTGGCCACTGAGTCCCGCGGGACTCGGGAAGGCGAGCGCGACGGCCCGGAGCCAGGAGACGACCCACGTTCGCGCCACATCCGGACCCTCGGGGGAGGGTCGGTGGCGTCGAGCGACCGTCCTGGCGACGCGTGGCTCACGTGCATCGGGGCTCCTCCGTCCTTTCGAGACGCGGGAGCCCGTTTTCATGTCGCGATTCCGATCGCTGTTCCTTTTGCTTCCGCTCGCGGGCCTCATCGCCGGCGCCGTCGCCTGCGGCGCGGACCCGCGCGCCACGGCGGCCGCGCTGGGCGTGGATGATTTCGGCGACACCATCCGCGCCATGCCACCGGCGACACGCGTGGTCTCCCTCAACCCGGTGACCACCGAGCTGCTCTTCGCACTCGGGGTCGGGGACCGACTCGTCGGACGCACGCATTGGGATCTCTATCCCGCTGCCGCCGTCGCCGTGCCCGATGTGGGCGACGGCATGAATCCGAACGTCGAGGCCGTCCTCGGCCAGCGGCCCGATCTCGTGCTGCTCTACGCGAGCGAATCCAATCGGCAGGCCGTCGCGCAACTGCGGGCCGCGGGGGTGGCGACCCTCACCTTCCGGACCGACCGCATCGCGGACTTCGCGCGGGTCACTCCGCTCATCGCCCGCGCGCTCGGCGCCGACAGCGCCGCCACGATCACCGTGGACTCCGTGCTCGCGAGCATCGCCGCGGTGCGAGCCCGCGGCGCCGACACGGCGAACGTCGTCAGCGCCTTCTGGCACATCTGGACGAACCCGCTGCTCACCATCGGGCGCGCGAGCTACATGCATGAGATGCTCGAGGCGGCCGGCGGTCGCAACGTGTTCGGCGACCTCGACGCACCGTCGCCGCAAGTGACGCTGGAGGAGATCGCCCGGCGCGATCCGCAGGTGGTGCTCGCCGGACCGGTCAACGCCGAGCGCATCCTCGGGGATCCGCGCTGGCGCGTGGTCCGTGCCGTGCGCGAGGGACGCGTGCTCGTGGTCGATACCACCGTCGTGGGCCGTCCCGGGGTTCGCATGGGGGAGGCCGCCGCAAGCCTGCGCCGCCTGCTGCACCCCGAGGAGCGCTGACGGATGTCGCGCCGCACCGCCGCCCTGTTGGTGGCCGTCCTGCTGCTGGCGGTGATGCTCGGGCTCGCGCTGGGCTCGGTGGCGCTCGCGCCGGATGTGGTCGTGGCTGCACTCCTGGGACGCGGCGACCCCACCGCGCTCGCCATCGTGAATGGTTTGCGCGTGCCACGGGTCGCGCTCGGCGTGTTCGTCGGCGCCGGGCTCGCAGCCAGCGGCACGGCACTGCAGGCGACGCTCCGCAACCCGCTGGCCGAACCCTATCTGCTCGGCGTCTCCGGAGGCGCGGCGATGGGCGCGGTGCTGGTGGTCGTGGGCGGACTCACCTCGCCGGTGTTCCTGCCCCTGGCCGCGTTCGTCGGGGCGGCGGTGGCGGTGGCCCTCGTGCTGCTCGTCGCACGGGCGGCGGGTGGTCGCTCGGATCCACGCGTGCTGCTCATGGCGGGGGTGGTGGTGGGTGCCTTCTGCACCGCCGCGATCATGGTGTTGCTCGCGACGGCGCCGGAGGGGGCGGTCCGCGGCGCGCTTTGGTGGATGATGGGCTCGCTCGGCGATGCCCGTGCCGCCGCGGTGACCTCGGTGGCCGCCTACGTGCTCGTCGGCATGACACTGCTGCTCTGGTGGGGGCGTGACCTCGACGTGCTCTCCCTCGGCGAGGAGGCCGCGGCCGCGCTGGGCCTCGACGTGGACCGCGCGACGCGTCGCATCTATCTGACTGCCTCGTTGCTCGCGGCTGCCACCGTCGCCGGTGCCGGCCTCATCGGATTCGTCGGGCTCGTGGTGCCAGCGATCGCCCGGGCGCTGGGCGTGCGCGGGACGCGGGCCACGGTCGTGGCGGCGGCACTGCTGGGTGGTGCACTCGTGGTCGTCGCGGACGTGGTGGCACGGACCGTGGCGAGTCCCGCCGAGCTGCCGCTGGGTGCCGTCACGGCGCTCGTCGGCGTCCCGTTCTTCCTCTGGCGCCTGCGCGCCACGGCGGCCCGGTGATCCGACTCGACGGGCTGGTCCTCCGGCATCCGGGTGCGCAGGAGGCAGCAGTGCAGGGGGTCAGTCTCGCCGCCGCCGCCGGGCGGATCACCGCCATCGTCGGGCCCAACGGCAGTGGCAAGAGCACCATCGTCCGCGCCCTGCTGGGCCGACTCGCCCCGGAAGCGGGTGGCGTGTCCATCGACGGCACGCCGCTGGCGGCGATCGACCGCCGGCGGTTCGCGACGCAGGTCGCGGTCGTCCCGCAGCGCGAGGAGCCCGTGTTCCCGCTCGAGGTCCGCGACTTCATCGCCCTGGGGCGCTATCCGCACGCGAGTCCGTTCGCCGGCCCGACAGCCGCCGACCGCGACGCCGTGGCGCGCGCGGTCGCGCGGGCGCAGGTGGAACCGTTCCTCGACCGGCGCACGGACACCCTCTCGGGCGGTGAGTGGCAGCGGGTCCGCATCGCGCGGGCACTCGCGCAGGGTGCGCGGGCGCTGGTGCTCGATGAACCCACGACGTTCCTCGACATCGCTCACGAGATGGCGGTGTTCGAACTGCTGGACGCGCTCGCGCGCGAAGGGCAGGCCGTGCTGCTCGTGAGTCATCAGCTGAACCTCGTGGCCCGCTTCGCGGACCACATCGTGTTGTTGCACCACGGTCGCGTTGCGGCCGCCGGGACGCCGGCGGAGGTGATGCGCGGGGAAGTGCTGGAGCGGGTCTACGAGTGGCCACTCGTGGTCTCGCGCGATCCCGCCGTGGGAGCCCCTGTCCTCGTGCCGCTGCGCGGCCGCGGGACGCGTTGAACCATCATCCTCTGCCGGGACCCTGCTGTGTCGTCTTCAGTCCGCAACACCCTGACGGTCGCGTTCACCGTCATCGCCTCGCTCCCCGTGGGGCACACGCTCGCGGCGCAGACGCGCGCCGATACCTCCTTCCTCGCGGCGGAGGTCGTGACGGCGACCCGCCTGCCGGGGACCATCCGCACCCCGACGGCGACGGCGACGGTGCTCGACGCCGCCGCGCTCCGCGCCGAAGGGGTCACGCATCTGGCCGACGCCCTGCGGCGCGTGCCCGGCCTCGCGTTGGCGCGCACCTCGTCCTTCGGCTCGCAGACCGCACTCTTCCTGCGCGGCGGACAGAGCAACTACGTCCGGCTCTTGATCGACGGCGTGCCGGTGAATGAGCCCGGCGGCGTGCTCGACCTCGGCCGGATCACGCTCGACGACGTGGAGCGGATCGAAGTCGTCCGCGGGCCGGCGAGCGTGCTGTACGGTTCGGAGGCCGTCACAGGCGTGATCCAGCTGTTCACGCGGCGGGGCGGCGCCCGACGGCTGCGGGCCGAACTCGGGGGCGGCTCGTTCGGATCCGAACGAGCGTCGCTGGGCGCCGAGGGCGGGCTGGCGTCGCTGCACTGGACGCTGCAGGCGGATCATCACGCGAGCGACGGCATCCTCGCCTACAACAACGGGTACCGGAACGATGCGCTGAGCGGCTCGCTCGGCCTCGTGGCCTCGTCGCGCGGCGACCTGCGGCTCACCACGCGCTATGTGGCGAGCAACTATCAGTATCCAACGGGCTCGAGCGGGGCGCTGGAGGACCGCAACGCCCAGCGCGCGGAGCACCGCACGCTGCTGGGCCTCGACGGTGGCTATCGGTGGACCGACCGACTCGAGACCCGCATGCAGCTGGCCGCGCACACCCTGCATCCGCGGACCAGCGATGGGCCGGATGATGCGGCCGACACGCTCGGGTTCTTCGGGTTCAACGCCTTCGGCGTCGTGACGCGACGGGTCGCGGACCTGCGGACCACGTACCGTGCCGGGGCCTCGCACTCGCTCACACTCGGGAGTGAGTTCTCCCGCGACGTGGAAGAGAGCAGTTCCGTCTCGCTCAGCGAGTTCGGCGACTTCCCCGATGCGTTCTTGGCCGCCCGCGAGACGTTCGCCGTCTCGCTCCAAGGGCTGGGGGACGTCGGGCCGCTGGCGTACTCCCTCGGCGCCCGTCTCGACGACAACAGTGCGTTCGGCACGTTCCGGACCCTGCGGGCCGGTCTCTCGTGGCGGCTCGCAGCGGCACTCCGCGTGCGTGCGTCGGCGGGGTCGGCCTTCAAGGCGCCGAGTTTCTTCGAGAACTTCGCGACGGGGTTCACCCTGGGCAACGCGGCGCTCAAGCCGGAGCGCTCGCATGCCGCGGAACTCGGGATCGAGACCGTGTTCGGCAACGGCAGCGCCCTGCGCGTGACCGGGTTCTCGCAGCGGTTCCGCGATCTCATCCAGTACACCGGCGGTCCGCCGGTCGGGCAGCCCAACTACTACAACATCGCGGCGGCCAACGCCGGGGGCGTCGAGCTGGAGCTCGCCGTGCCGAGCGTGTTCGGCGTGCAGGCGCAGCTTGGTCACACCTGGACCACCACCAAGGTCGTCGACGCCGGGTTCGACAGTGGAGCCTCGGCGAACTTCGTCGAGGGTGGGCGCCTGATCCGCCGGCCGGAGCACGTGACCACCGTGTCGCTACTGCGGACGTTCGGCTTCGGCGTCCTGAGCGCGCAGGTGCTCCGCACCGGCGTGCGTGAGGATCGGAGCTTCGCGACGTTCCCCGCCACGCCGGTCGAGCTCGAGGCCTACACCACCGTGGATCTCGCCGCAGACCTCGGCGTGCCGACACGTCTGGTCCCGGGGGCGCGCGTGGTGCTGCGCGCGGAGAACGTCGGCAACGTCGGATACCAGGCCATCTCGGGGTACGCCGCCCCGGGGCGCGTCCTGTACGCGGGACTTAAGTTGGAGCGGTGATCCAGACGGAAGCGATCGTCCTGCACGGATTCGACTATCGGGAGACCTCGCGCATCGTGCGGTTGGCGACGCGCGAGGTCGGTGTGGTCAGCGCCTTGGCGCGTGGCGCCAAGCGACCCAAGTCGCGATTCGGGCAGGGGCTGGACCTGTTCACCAGCGGCGTGGCGCACCTGACCATGCATCCCACCCGCGATCTGCACAGCCTCACGGGCTTCGACGCCGGCCGTGCGCGTCCGCAGCTCGCCGCCTCCCTCCAGCGCTTCGCCGCCTCGGCCGCATTGGGCGAGCTCTGCCTGCGCTTCGGACCCGAGGATGCGAATGGCGCCATCCATGACGTACTCGCGGCAGGCCTCGACGCGATCGGACAGGCCAGCGACGCCGAGGTCGTGGAGCGTACGGTCGCGGCGGGATGGCGCCTCGTCGCTGAACTGGGCTTCGCACCCGCACTCGACGTCTGTGCGAGCTGCCATCGAGTGCTCGCCGCAGATGAGGATGTCCGCTTCGCCCATCGTGCCGGTGGCGCGCTCTGTCGCCCCTGCGCCGCCCTCGCGCCCGGCGCGCGCACTCTCCCGGCCTCGGCCCGGCTCACGCTGCTCCGCTGGGCCGCTGCCGAACGCGTAGGGGAAATGGAGGGGCCCACCGCACGGGCCCACCAACGCCTCCTGCGGGAGTTCGTCGAGGAACACCTCGCAGACGGCCGCCCGCTGAAGGCGTGGATGACCTGGGAGCGCGAGCGGCCCTGAGCCCCTCGCGGTGTCACCCCGTCGATTCGGCGTCCTGCGCCGCCAGCTTCGACACGCGAACCGCCGAATCGGCGTAGACTATCGGGAACGCGTCTTGCGCAGGGATCTACTGCCCCCCCCGCATCATCCAGCATCCAGCATCAGCATCCCGCCGCCCCGCCCGCAATGCTCTCTCCCGACCGCCTCACCGTAAAGTCGCAAGAGTCCCTCACCGACGCGATCGCCAACGCCCGGCGTATCGGCAACCCGTTGGTGCACGACACGCACCTCCTCCTGGCCCTTCTCGACCAGCAGGAAGGCATCGTCGTCCCCATCCTGCAGAAGCTCGGCGTCCAGATCCCGGCCCTGCGCGACGCCCTCTCGCGTGAGCTCGCACGCTACCCCAAGCAGTCGGACGCGCAGCCGCAGCTCGCCCGCGAGCTCACGGCCGTGCTCGACCAGGCGGAGAAGGACGCCAAGGCGCTCGGCGACGAGTACATCTCGACCGAACACCTGCTCCTGGCTCTCGCCGAGGTGAAGGGCGCCGAGACGGCGAACATCCTCAAGGCGCAGCGCGTCACCAAGAAGGACCTGCTGGAGGCGCTGCAGGCCGTGCGCGGGGCGCATCGCGTCACCGACCAGTCGCCGGAGAACCAGTACCAGGCGTTGCAGCGCTACACCCGCGACCTCACCGCCGACGCGCGCAAGGGCAAGCTCGACCCGGTCATCGGGCGGGACGAGGAGATCCGCCGCGTGGTGCAGGTGCTCTCGCGCCGTACCAAGAACAATCCCGTGCTCATCGGCGAGCCGGGCGTGGGCAAGACCGCCATCGCGGAGGGTCTCGCCCAGCGCATCGTGAACGGCGACGTGCCTGAATCGCTGCGCAACAAGCAGCTCGTCTCGCTCGATCTCGGCGCGTTGATCGCCGGGGCCAAGTTCCGTGGCGAGTTCGAGGAGCGCCTCAAGGCCGTGCTCAAGGAGATCACCGCCGGGGACGGGCAGTTCGTCGTGTTCATCGACGAGTTGCACACGCTCGTCGGGGCAGGCAAGGCCGAGGGCTCCATGGACGCCGGCAACATGCTCAAGCCCATGCTGGCCCGCGGCGAGTTGCGGGTCGTCGGCGCCACCACGCTGGACGAATACCGCAAGCACGTCGAGAAGGATCCCGCCCTCGAGCGCCGCTTCCAGCCCGTGTTCGTGGGCGAACCGACCGTCGAGAACACCATCGCCATCCTGCGTGGCCTCAAGGAACGCTACGAGTCGCACCACGGGGTGCGCATCACCGACGGTGCGGTCGTCGCGGCCGCGATGCTCTCCAATCGCTACATCGGCGACCGGTTCCTGCCGGACAAGGCCATTGACCTCATGGACGAGGCCGCGTCGCGCCTACGGATCGAGATCGACTCGCTGCCGCAGGAGATCGATGAGGTCGAGCGCCGCATCGTGCAGCTCGAGATCGAGCGCCAGGCGCTGGCCAAGGAGAAGGACGCCGCGACGGTCGAGCGGCGCAGCGCGTTGGAGCGCGAGCTCGCGCAGCTGCGCGAGAAGTCGGGCGGCATGAAGGCGCAGTGGAAGCTGGAGAAGGACGCACTGGGCAACGTCGGCAAGCTCAAGCAGCAACTGGAGGAGGCGCGCGCGGAGGCCGAGCGCGCCACGCGCAGCGGCGACCTCGGCAAGGCCGCCGAGATCCAGTACGGCAAGGTCCCGCAACTCGAGGCGGAGCTCCGGAGGGTCGAGGAGCAGTTGCAGTCGCAGAAGACCGGTGGCGCGCAGTTCCTCAAGGAGGAGGTCACGGCCGACGACATCGCCGAGATCGTCGCGCGCTGGACCGGCATCCCCGTGTCGCGCATGCTGGAGTCGGAACGGGAGCGCCTCGCCAAGCTCGACCAGGAACTCGCCAAGCGGGTCGTGGGGCAGACGGAGGCCGTCACCGCGGTCGCCAACGCCGTGCGCCGCTCGCGGGCGGGCCTGCAGGATCCCAACCGCCCGATCGGCTCGTTCATCTTCCTTGGCCCCACCGGCGTGGGCAAGACGGAGACCGCCCGGGCGCTCGCCCACTTCCTCTTCGACGACGAGCAGGCGATGGTGCGCATCGACATGTCCGAGTACATGGAGAAGCACGCCGTGGCGCGCCTCATCGGCGCGCCGCCCGGCTACGTCGGATTCGAGGAGGGCGGGCAGCTCACCGAGGCCATCCGCCGTCGGCCGTACAGCGTGCTGCTCTTCGACGAGATCGAGAAGGCGCATCCGGACGTGTTCAACATCCTGCTGCAGATCCTCGACGACGGGCGCCTCACCGACTCGCAGGGTCGCACGGTGGACTTCCGCAATACCGTGATCATCATGACCAGCAACGTCGGCTCGTCGTGGATCCTCGAGACCGGCACCGGCGACTGGGCGCTGGTGGAGACGCAGGTGACCGCGGCGCTCCGGGCGCAGTTCAAGCCGGAGTTCATCAACCGCGTCGACGACATCGTGATCTTCCGTCCGCTCGCGCAGGAACAGATCGGTGCGATCGTCTCGCTGCAGCTCAAGCGCCTCGACGCCCTGCTGGCCGAGCGCAAGATCACGCTGACTCTCGACGACAGCGCCAAGGCCCTGATCGCCGCCGAGGGCTACGACCCCGCGTTCGGCGCGCGGCCACTCAAGCGGGCCATCCAGCGCCTGCTGCAGAATCCGCTCGCGCTCGCGCTCCTCGAGGGGCGCTTCAAGGATGGCGATGCGTTGACCGCACACGCGTCCGGCGACCACCTGGAGTTCGTCCCCGCGTGACGGCCCCCATCACGTTCGTCAACCGCGAGGCCGAGGACGGCTGGTGGATGGGTGAGGCGCTCAAGGAGGCCGAGAAGGCGGCGCGGATCGGCGAGGTGCCGGTCGGCGCCGTGCTCGTGCACAACGGGGCCATCGTCGCCCGCGGTGGCAATGCAATGGTCACCGCCAAGGACGCCACGCAGCACGCCGAGATGCGCGTGCTGCGCGCTGCGGCGTACGCCGTGGGGGACACCCGGCTCTCCACCGCCACCCTCTACGTCACGCTCGAACCCTGTGCCATGTGCGCCGGTGCGATCGTGCTCGCGCGGGTCGGGCGCGTGGTCTTCGGCGCCTGGGACGAGAAGGCCGGGATGTCGGGTTCCGTCGCCGACATCCTTCGGCACCCGCGGCTCAATCACCGCTGCGAGGTGCAGGGCGGGGTGCGCGAGACGGAGAGTGCCGCACTGCTCACCGCGTTCTTCAAGTCCCGTCGCGGCTGAGCGCGTCGCCCGGGCGCCGGATCCGCGCCGGATCCGCGCCGGATCCGCTTCGCGTCCGCTCCGGATCAGCGCCGGCCCACCGACGGTTGGTCAGCCGCGTTCGGTCAGGTTCGATCCCGCTCAGCCGCGACAGGACGCCGCGGCCACGCGTGCGCGGACCTCCGCCGCCGACTTGGTCCGGGTCCGTTCGTCCGGCGCCCGGAACACGATGAGGTACGCCCCGTCGCTCATGCGCTCGCGGCGCAGGCGGGTGTAGCCGATCGCCCCCAGTTCGCAGAGGAGCAGGCGAGGTGGTGTCCCGTGTTGGTCGGTGGGACCGTCCTGGTCCAGCACCGCGAGCCGACCGCCCGCGCGGAACGCCGGCGCCAGCCGGTGCAGCAGCGCGAACGGCTCGGTGATCTCGTGGTACATGTGGATCATGAGCGCCACGTCGATGCTGGCCGGCGGGATCGCAGGATCGCCGGCGCTGCCTTCGATCACACGGACGTTCGACCAGGCGCTCTGGTCCACCCGCTCCCGGAGCAGCGCGAGGTATCGCGGTTCGATGTCCTCGGCGAAGACGAGGCCGCTGGGGCCTACCCGCTCTGCGAGGCGCTTCACGTAGTAACCCTCGCCGGCGCCGATGTCCGCCACCCGGGAGCCGGCACCGATGCGGAGTGCGCGCATCACCTGTTCCGCCTCGCCGTTCGCATCCCGGCGGTCCTCGGCGATCCACCGCGGCGCCACGATCCGTGAGACCGGGCGGTCGGGGCGGGGGAAGGAGTCGGCTGCGGCGTGCGGCGCCTGCTGGGCCGGGGCCGCCGTGCCCAGCAGCGCACAGGAAAGCGTGAGCGCGATCGGGCGCGCCAGCGAGCGGAAGCAGGGGCGAGTCATGCCGGACGAGCGCCGGAACCGCCGGATCCGTTCCCGCGGGCCGTTGACCCTCCCTCGGCAACCATCTAATTTCAGCGGACTTAGGACAGATGGCCGAGTGGTTGAAGGCACCGGTCTCGAAAACCGGCATACCGGCAACGGTATCGTGAGTTCGAATCTCACTCTGTCCGTGGCAGTCTCGACGCGCTGGGCTCGCCCGGCGCGTCGTCGTTTGCGGGACGTCCCCGCGATTCCTGGGACGGGTGGCCGAGTGGTTTAAGGCGCACGCCTGGAAAGTGTGTGTACGTTAAAAGCGTACCGTGGGTTCGAATCCCACCCCGTCCGTCGAGCGGCAGGACTCCCCCGGGAGGCCTGCCGTTTCGCATTCGCGGCTCGTTCGTCACCTGCGCGTGACCCGCTCGGCAAACCCTTCTGGGACGAGTGGTGTCTCATGGGGGAACGCAGGAGCAGACCAATGGACAACGTGAAACGACTCTCAGACAACCAGATCCAACTGTTCGACGACCACGGCACCCTGATCGGCGTGATCCGCCGGCCGGTGGAGCCCGAGGTCCTCGGCCCCGGACGCGAGAAGGTGTATCTCTCGCGTCGCGACCAGGCCGCACGCACCAGCCAAGCCGCCTGACGCCGCGCGGCGGAGCAGGGAGCGCACCGCTCCCATCTCCGCCGTGCGCGACGCATATTTGTGGGGTGTCCAGCACCCCCACCGTTGTCCTGAATGCGCGCGCCGTCGCGCGCACGATCTCGCGGATGGCCGACGAGATCCTCGAGCTGAACGAAGGCACCGAGCAGCTCCTCCTCGTCGGCATCCAGCGGCGCGGTGTGCAGATCGCCGACCGCATCGCCGACGTCATCAAGGAGCGCGAAGGCGTCGAGATCCCGCGGGGTGCCCTCGACATCACGCTCTATCGCGACGACCTCCAGAGCGTCGGCCCGCGCCCGGTGGTGGGCAAGACGCACCTGCCGGTGGCCCTCGAAGGCAAGGTCGTCGTGATCGTCGATGACGTGCTCTTCACCGGCCGGACGATCCGCGCGGCGCTCGACGAGCTGGCCGACTTCGGGCGACCCGCGCGCATCCAGCTGGCCGTGCTCATCGACCGCGGGGGACGCGAACTGCCCATCCACGCCGACGTGATCGGCAAGACGCTCGATGTCGGCGCCGGCGGCCGCGTGGACGTGTTCGTGCCTGCGCTCGACGGGCGCGACGAGGTGGTCCTGATCGAGGGGAAGCGGGGCGGATCGGCGTGACGACGCTCGGCAAGGATCTCCTCGGCCTGCGCGGCCTCTCCCGCGAGCAGATCACGACGATCCTCGACGTCGCCGAACCGTTGAAGGAGATCTCCGAGCGGACCATCAAGAAGGTGCCGACGCTGCGCGGCATGACGGTGGTCAATCTCTTCTTCGAGCCGAGCACGCGCACGCGGATCTCATTCGAGTTCGCCGAGAAGCGCATGTCCGCCGACACCGTGAACGTCGCGGCCGCGGCCTCGAGCATCTCCAAGGGCGAGACCCTGGTCGACACGGCACGGAACCTCGAGGCCATGCGGATCGACATGGTGGTGGTGCGCCACCCCGGGTCCGGCGCCGCCCGCTTCCTCGCGGAGCGCATCGAGTCGAACGTGATCAACGCGGGTGACGGCACACACGAGCACCCCACGCAGGGCCTGCTCGACCTGCTCACGCTGCGGGACCGCTTCGGCACGCTCGACGGCAAGCGCGTCTGCATCGTCGGCGACGTGCTACACTCGCGGGTCGCGCGCTCCAACATCTGGGGCCTCAAGGCGCTGGGCGCCGAGGTCGCGGTCTGCGGCCCCCGCTCCCTGCTGCCCGGCGCCATCCATGAGTTCGGCGTCGAGGTCTTCGATCGCGTCGAACAGGCCATCGAGTGGGCGGACGCCCTGAACGTGCTGCGCCTGCAACTCGAGCGCATGGAACTCGGCTACATCCCGTCGCTGCGCGAGTACAATCGCGTGTTCGGCGTGACCCGCGCCCGCCTCGACAAGGCGCCGCGCGACTTGATCATCCTCCATCCCGGTCCGATGAACCGCGGCGTTGAGATCGACTCCGATGTGGCCGATGGGCCGCACTCCGTGATCCTCCAGCAGGTCACCAACGGCGTGGCCGTGCGGATGGCCGTGCTCTACCTGCTGGCCGGGCAGAAGGCCAGCCTCGCCGACGCCGCCAAGGGAGGTGCCGCGTGACCGCACCGCTCCTCCTCACCGGCGGTCGTCTCGTCGACCCGTCGCAAGGCCTCGATGCGGTCGGCGACCTCCTGCTCGTGGACGGCAAGGTGCAATCCGTGGGCGGGCGGATCACCGGCCCCGATGGCGCCACGCGCATCGACTGCACTGGCCTCGTCGTCGCCCCGGGCATGATCGACGTGCACGTACACCTCCGGGAGCCCGGGCGCGAGGACGTGGAGACGGTCGCCACGGGTGCCCATGCCGCGGTCGCCGGTGGCTTCACGGGCGTCTGCGCCATGCCCAACACCAAGCCGGTCACCGACAATCAGGCCACGGTGGGCTTCGTCAAGCGCCAAGGCGAAGCGGCCGGTTTTGCCCGCGTCTACCCCTACGGCGCGATCTCGCTCGGCCAGCAGGGCGAGACGCTGGCCGAGTTCGGCGAGATGGTCGCGGCCGGTGCGGTTGCGGTCAGCGACGACGGCAAGCCGGTCGAGAACTCGCACCTCATGCGTACCGCGCTGGAGTACGCGCAGACCTTCGGCATCCCGGTGGTCGAGCACTGCGAGGTGATGGCCCTCGCCCACGGCGGCTCGATGCATGAGGGCAGCATCTCCGCCCGGCTCGGGCTGAAGGGCATCCCGGGCGAAGCGGAGGAGATCGACGTCATCCGCTGCATCCTGCTCGCCAAGCTCACCGGCGGGCACATCCACCTGTGCCACCTGTCCACCAAGGGGTCGGTGGACCTCGTGCGTTGGGGCAAGGACCAGGGCGTGCGCGTGACGGCCGAGGTCTGCAGCCACCACATCTCGTTGACCCACGAGGCCGTGGAGGGGTACAACACCAACGCCAAGATGAACCCGCCGCTGCGCACGATGCGCGACGTCGAGGCGCTGCAGCAGGGGCTCAAGGACGGCACGATCGACCTGCTCGTGACGGACCACGCACCGCACCACTACGATGAGAAGGAGCGCGAGTTCGCGGACGCGCCCAACGGCATCGTGGGGCTGGAGACCGCACTGGGCGTGAACGTGACCTGGCTGCTCGAACCGGGGATTCTCACACTCAACGACCTGGTCAACCGCATGGCCTGTCTGCCCGCCAAGGTCTTCGGATTGCCCGGCGGCACGCTGGCCAAGGGCAGCATCGCCGACGTGTCGGTGTTCGATCCGACCCGCGAGTGGACGGTGGACCCGAGCCGCTTCAAGTCGAAGGGCCGGAACACCCCGTACGGCGGGCGGACCCTCCGCGGGCGCGCCATCCGTACCATCGTGGGCGGTCGAGTCGTCTACGAACTGGGTGCCTAGAGTACCACGACCGCACTTTCCGTACGCCACCTCAGGGATCGCCGATGGGACAGTCAGATCAGGAGCGTATTGCCGCGCTGGACGCGCTCCTCGCCGAGAAGCGCAAGCACGAGGGCTACCTCGAGAAACTCGAGGCGCGTCGCGGGTCCACGCCCGAGAACGTGTTCGCACGCCTGCGCAACGAGTACCTGACCAAGCTCACGGACCTCCACGTGCGGGCGTCGAGCGAGGCCGACTTGTTGGGCGAGACACTCCGCGCCGACGAGGCCGCGGTCGCGGAGATCGCGGTGCGGCTCGAGGCCGCGACCGAGGAGCGGATCGAGGGGGAGCTGCGCGCCGAGGTCGGGGAGTACGAGGCCGGTGAGTGGGCGAAGAAACTGAAGGAACTCACGACACGCATCGGCAAGATCGAGGCGGAGCGCGACGCGCGGACCAAGTCGTTCGAACACCTGCGTACGCTGCTCGTCGAAGCACGCGGCAGCGCGGCGTTGCGGGCCTTGGTTGAGGAGGAGATGGCGCCGATCCCGGAGCCGGCCTCCGCGTCGGTGCCGGCAGCCGCGGCGGCGCTTGCGAAGGTCGTCGAGGCGCCGTCGGCGCCCATGCCCGTCGCTCCGGCGGCGGCCCCTGCGACGGCCCCTGCCTCAGCTCCGGCGCCGGCCGCTGCGAAGCCCGCCATCCCAGAGCTCGCGCTGGAGGCCCCCCCGGCCCCGGCCCCGCGCGTTTCCGCGGCCGTGCCCAACCCGTCGCCGATGCCGAATCTTGAGTCCGACATCGCCGCGGTCATCGAGGCTGCCAGTGCACCGGCGCCCAGACCCTCAGGGGCGCGCCCGGCGGAACCGGCGGCTCCGCCTCCCGCACCCGTGGCGACGACCGCGCCAATCGTCGAGCGGGCCTCGGCTCCCGCGCCCGCCAAGCCCTCCGCGCCCATGACGGCCGGCCCGTCCTTCGATGAGCTGGCGTTCCTCAACTCGGTCGTCGGGCGCACGTCCACGCCGGTGACGATGGACCCGCCGCCGCCACCGCGGCCATCGAGGCCGGTGGAAGCCCTGAAGGACGCGCCGAGCACCGGCCCAGCCGCGCCCATCGTGCCTCGGGCGTCCACCAAGGGAGCGGCCGCAGGCAACGATCCCGATACCGGGCCGCTCGGACGCCCGACGCCGCGGACGTCGCAAGCCATCAAGACGCTCAAGTGCCAGGAGTGCGGTACGCTCAACTATCCGACCGAGTGGTACTGCGAGCGCTGCGGCGGCGAGCTGGCCGCGCTGTAGGCGTCGGCAGGCGGGGATGAATGACGAAGGCCGCGTCCCGGGGGACGCGGCCTTCCGTGCTTCTAGCAGGACCGACTTACTTGGCCTTCGCCAGCTTCGACTTCTGACGGGCCGCGGCGTTCTTGTGGATCAGGCCCTTGCGCGCCGCCCGGTCGAGCAGCTGCACGGCCTTCGCCTTGTCCGTGGCGGACGACGAGTCGGTCTTGGCGGTCTTCAGCGCGGTCCGGAGCGCGGCACGCTGCGACCGGTTACGAGCGGTCGCCGCGCGGGTCTTGCGCATGTTCTTCTTCGCGGACGCGATTCTCGGCACAGATGTATCTCCAAAGGTGATTTCAGGGCACGCCGGGTGGCGCACCGTAGCCTGAGAATCGTAGGCGGGAGAGTGGGGTAAGTCAAGGGAACGCCGTGCTTTGACTCTGCCCGCGCGACGGTCTACTTTACGCCTCGACTGCCCGTGACGGGCCTCCTCTCAGCCGCGCCGACCGTGCGTCCGCTCCCGCCCAGACATTCCTCTCCCCCGGCGCCCTCGCTGTGACATCGGTCGCTGCCTCCCAGGCCGATTCCGCCTTCGTCGTCGACATCGCCGGATTCAACGGCCCGCTCGACTTGCTGCTCTCGCTGTTGCGGGACGAGCAGGTGGACATCTACGACATCCCGGTTGCGCGTATCTGTGACCAGTTCCTCGCGCGCATGCATGAGCTCAAGCTCAACGAGGCCGCCGAGTACCTCGAGATGGCGGCGCGCCTGATCCGCATCAAGGCGCAGATGCTGCTGCCGCGGAAGGCCGGCGAGGACGGCTGGGAGGACCCGCGCCACGAGCTGGTCCGCCGGCTCCTCGAGTACCAACAGATGCGCGAGGTGGTGGACGTGCTCGAGAAGCTCGGCGAGGACCGCCGGAACCGCTTCGGCCGCACGTTCCTGCAGCAGGCGGCAGCGCCGCCTCCGGCGCCGCTGGCCCTCAGCCTCACGGACATCCTCGTCGCGGTGGACCGTGTGTTGCGGGCCGCCCGCAAGCCCACCGTGCACGAGGTCATCCCGCGCGCGCTGGACGTCGATGGGGCGATGCTCACCGTCCGCGCCGTGCTGCAGCTGCGGGCCCAGGCGCGCTGGCGCGACGTGGTCCGCTCGGACGCTGAACCCTGGGAGGTGCTCTCCGGCCTCCTCGCCCTCCTCGAGCTCGCCAAGCGCAGCGAGCTGCACCTGACCCAACCCCGACCGTTTGCCGACGTGGAGATCCGCCGTGAACTCGCTGGCGAAGCTGCTTGAGGCCGCGCTCTTCGCGAGCCCCCGACCGATCCCGACCGAGGAGCTCGCGGCACTCGACGCCGAGGCCTCGCCCGCGGCGGTCCAGTCGGCGCTCGACGAACTGCGCGAGCACTACGACGTGGACGGTCACGGGGTCGCCTTGGTGGACATGGGCGGCGGCTGGCAGATCCTGACGCGTCCGGAGTACACCGAGGCGATCGAACGCGCGCAGATGGCGGTGCGGCCGGCCCGGCTCTCGGCCGCGGCGCTCGAGACGCTGGCCATCATCGCGTACCGGCAGCCGATTGGCCGCGCGGAGGTCGCCGAGATCCGCGGCGTCGACGTCGGCGCCGTGATCAAGTCGCTGCATGAGCGCGGCCTGATCGACGTGGTGGGCCGCGCCGAGGGCCTCGGGCGTCCCTTGCTCTACGGTACGACCTCGGCCTTCCTGGAGCAGTTCGGGCTGCGGCACCTCGAGGAGCTCCCACGCGTCGACGAACTCGCGATCGCGCTGCGCAAGCCCGGGCAGGAGGGCGATCCGCTGGCACCAGTGCCGAGTGACGGCATGACCATCGACGCCGCCGAGGTCGCGCAGCCCGCGTGAGCGATGCCGCGATGCGGATCCATCGGGCACTCGCCCGCGCCGGGGTCGCGTCGCGGCGGAAGGCCGAGGAGCTCGTCGCGGCCGGTCGCGTGCGCATCAACGGTGAGGTCGCACGCACGGGGCAGAGCGTCGATCCCACGCGCGACACCATCACGGTGGACGGCCGGGCGATCGCGCGGCCACCGGCCGCCCAGTGGGTGGTGCTGCACAAGCCCGCCGGCGTGCTCACGACGAAGTCGGATCCGGAAGGGCGTCCGACCGTGTTCGACCTGGTCGCGCCGGCACCGGGGCTGACGTACGTCGGCCGGCTGGACTACATGACCGAGGGGGTGCTGCTGCTGACCACCGACGGCGACGCCGCGCACCTGCTCACGCATCCGAGCACGCAGGTCGAGCGCACGTACGTCGCGACAGTCCGAGGCGCTGTGAAGGCGGCGGCGTCACAGATCCGCGCCGGTGTGGAACTCGACGACGGCGTCGTGGTACCCGAGGCGGTCTCGGTGGTGGAGGGGGCGCAGCCGCGCACCTGGGACCTGTCGCTCACCATCCGCGAGGGGCGCACGCGTGAGGTCCGCCGGCTCTGCGAGGCGGTGGGGCTCGAAGTCCTGCGACTCGTCCGGACCTCGTTCGGTCCCGTGTCGCTGGGCTCCCTGGCGCCGGGTGCGACGCGCAGCCTCACCAGTAGGGAACGCGACCTGATCCACGCTCTCGTGCATTCCGGAACCTCCCGATGACCACTTCGACGCTCACGCAGGACATCCTGGCGCAGGTCTCCCAACGGGTCGTCGGCCAGCAGGCGATGGTCGAGCGCCTGTTGATCGCCCTGCTCACCGGCGGCCACGTCCTGCTCGAGGGCGTGCCGGGCCTCGCCAAGACGCTCACGGTGCGGACGCTGGCGGAGACCGTGCGCACCAGCTTCAGCCGCATCCAGTTCACGCCGGACCTCCTGCCGGCCGACGTGATCGGTACGCAGGTGTTCGACCAGGGGTCCGCGACGTTCTCGGTGAAGCGCGGTCCGATCTTCGCCAACATCGTGCTGGCCGACGAGATCAACCGCGCCCCCGCGAAGGTGCAGGCGGCGCTGCTCGAGGCGATGCAGGAGAAGCAGGTCACGATCGGCGGAACGAGTTTCCTGCTCGAGGAGCCGTTCCTCGTGCTCGCGACGCAGAACCCGATCGAGCAGGAGGGGACCTATCCGCTCCCCGAGGCGCAGGTCGACCGCTTCATGCTGAAGGTCGTCGTCGGCTATCCCTCGAAGGCCGACGAGCGCAAGATCGTCGATCGCATGGCGTCGGGGCAGCCCGAGGCCGTCGTGCAGAAGGTCGCGAGCCCGAGCCAGATCCTGGCTGCCCGCAAGGTCGTCGACAAGATCTTCATCGACGACAAGGTGAAGGCCTACGTCGTCGACCTCGTCCATGCGACGCGGGACCCGAAGGCGGCGGGGATCCACGATCTCGAGGGCATGATCGAGATGGGTGCCTCGCCGCGCGCCTCGCTCTTCCTGACGCGGGCCGCCAAGGCGAATGCCTTCCTCCAGGGCCGGACCTACGCGACGCCCCACGACGTCAAGAACCTCGCCCTCGACGTCCTGCGTCATCGCGTGGCGATCACGTACGAAGCCGAGGCCGAGGGCAAGAAGAGCGAGGACGTGATCGAGCGGATCCTCGCCGGCGTGCTGGTGCCGTGACGCGTTAGGTCTGGGGTCGTCGAGATGCAGGCCAGCGAGATCCTCCGCCGAGTTCGCGAGATCCAGGTGCGCACCGGCCGCCAGGTGGCCGACGTACTCGCGGGGGAGTACGTCTCGGTCTTCAAGGGCCGCGGCGTCGAGTTCGACGAGGTCCGCCCCTACGTCCCGGGCGACGACGTCCGCACGATCGACTGGAATGTGACGGCCCGCATGGGCGAGCCCTACATCAAGCGTTATGTCGAGGAGCGCCAGCTCACGCTGATGCTGATGGCCGACGTCTCCGCCTCTCAGGACTACGGTTCGGGCCGGCGCAGCAAACGCGAGGCGACGGCGGAGCTCTGCGCGTTGCTCGCCTTCTCGGCGACGCGCAACGACGACAAGGTCGGGCTCGCGCTCTTCCA
>CADEDA010000008.1:0-89163 GCA_902825965.1 uncultured Gemmatimonadota bacterium
GGGGTACTGTTACTCATCCGAAAGGTGGCGCGTCGTTCCCGAGCGCCGGAACCACCCCAGCTCCCTGACTGATGTCCCACGACCGTCACCTGCGTTGCTCCTTCTGCGGAAAGTCGAAGGACGCCGTCCGGAAGTTCATCTCCGGGCCGTCCGTCTACATCTGCAACGAGTGCATCGCGCTCTGCAACGAGATCCTCGCGGAGGACGAGGAGCGCGAGGTCGCGGAGACGGTCACCACCGTGCCGGCGCCGCAGGAGATCAAGGCGGTCCTCGACCAGTACGTGATCGGGCAGGAGGCCGCGAAGAAGGCGCTCGCCGTGGCGGTGTACAACCACTACAAGCGCATCAACTCGGGCGCCAAGCGCGAGGGGGAGGTCGAGCTCGACAAGTCGAACATCCTGCTCCTCGGCCCCACCGGCGTCGGCAAGACGCTGCTGGCGCAGACGCTGGCCCGGATCCTCGACGTGCCGTTCACCATCGCGGACGCGACCACGCTCACCGAAGCCGGCTACGTCGGCGAGGACGTGGAGAACATCCTCGTGCGGCTGCTCCAGGCCGGCGACTTCAACGTCGCCGAGTGCGAACGCGGCATCGTGTACATCGACGAGATCGACAAGATCGCGCGCAAGTCGGAGAACCCGAGCATCACGCGCGACGTCTCGGGCGAGGGCGTGCAGCAGGCCCTGCTCAAGATCCTCGAGGGCACGGTCGCGTCGGTGCCGCCGCAGGGCGGGCGCAAGCACCCGCAGCAGGAATACATCCAGATCAACACCAAGGACATCCTCTTCATCTGCGGTGGCGCGTTCGACGGCCTCGAGAAGATCATCGAGGCGCGACTGGGCAAGCGGCAGATCGGCTTCGGCTCCGAGGCCGCGTTCAAGGAGGAGAAGAAGGCCACGGACATCTTCGGCCAGGTGGAGCCGGAGGACCTGCTCCGCTTCGGGATCATCCCGGAACTCGTGGGCCGCCTGCCGGTGGCGGTGCCGCTGCAGGGCCTCGACGAGGACGCGCTGGTGCAGATCCTCAAGGAACCGAAGAACGCGCTCACCAAGCAGTACCAGCGCCTGTTCGAGCTCGAGGATGTGCAGCTGAAGTTCGACGAGCCGGCGCTCAAGGCGATCGCGCGGAAGGCGATCCAGCGCGGCACCGGTGCGCGCGGCCTGCGCGCGATCCTCGAGGAGCTCCTGCTCGACACCATGTTCGACCTGCCCGGCCGCGACGACGTCATCGAAGTGCGGGTGACGGAATCGACGGTGACGCAGAAGCAGCCGCCCCTCCTCGAACTGTCCGCGAAGCGCCAGAAGAAGGAGGCGTGAGCGGCGACCGGGAGCCGGGACCGGCCGCGCCCGCGGCCAAGGACCCGCTCGTCATCCGCTCGCTGGAGTTCCTGGGGCCGATGGCCACGGTGGACGGCTGGCGCCCGACCTCCACGCTGCCCGAGGTCGCCTTCGCGGGCCGTTCCAACGTCGGCAAGTCCTCGCTGCTGAACGCCCTCGTGCGCCGCAAGGCGTTCGCGCGCGTGAGCAAGACGCCGGGGCGCACGCGCGAGATCAACTTCTTCGCGGTCAACGGCAGCTTCGTGCTCGCCGACCTCCCGGGCTACGGCTACGCGCGGATCTCCAAGGCCCGGCAGGCCGAGTGGCGTCCGCTCATCGAGGGCTACCTGCGCCGCTCCCCGACGCTGCGCGGCATCGTGCTGCTGCTGGACGTGCGGCACGACCCCACCGACGACGACCTGTTGATGCTGGACCTGTTGGCCGAGATCGGGGTGCCGACCATCGTCTGCGTGACCAAGACCGACAAGCTGGGGACGCAGGCGGTCGCGGCCCGCGTACAGGCGATCGCGAAGGCGATCGGCGTGGAGGAGGAGCAGATCATCCCCTTCAGCGCCGTGGACGGCGTGGGCCGCGACGAGCTGGCCGCGGCGGTGGTCGGGGTGACCACGGCGGATCCCACGGAGTGACGGCGGCCGGGGTGCATCCCCGGCCGGCCGGGCAGTCCCTAGATTGCGGGCATGCCACGCATCCCCCTGCAATCGCTTCCCGCGCGGCCCGCGGCCGCCCTCCATGACGCCTGGCTCGCACGCCTCGCGTCCGCGCTCGAGGACCCGGCGGTCGACCGCAACGACCTCTGCCGCGACACGTTGCTGGAGCTGAGTTTCCCCGGCTACGCCGGCCGCTGGGCCGCCGCGCTGGTGGACGAGTCGCTGCCGCTGGGCGTTCGGGTGTCGCTCTCGGCCTGCGACCCACGCAACATCACACTCGAGCCCGAGTACTACGGCGACTGCGATCAGGAGCGGTTCCAGCGGGTGAAGCCGCTGCTCTGGCTGTGGTACTCGTTCGACCGCCTGCCGATCGGCGGGCAGGCCGTCGAGTTGGGCGTGCGACTCCGCCGGCTGCTCGCGCCGCACATCTTCAAGCGGGTCGGCCGCAACTTCAAGTGCTTCCAGCACGTCGAGTTCAGCTTCGGCTACAACCTCGAGGTCGGGGACGACGTGGTGGTGCACCGCCATGTGCTGCTCGACGACCGCGGCGGCATCCGCCTGGGGAACAAGGTCTCGATCAGCGACTACGCGAACATCTACTCGCACACGCACAGCATCGTGGAGCAGGTGGACGTGACCAACGCCCTCACCGTGCTCGGCGACGGCGTCCGCGTGACCTATCACGCCACCGTGCTCGCGGGCGTGCATGTGGGCGAACAGGGCATGGTCGGCGCGGTCGCGGTCGCGACCAAGGACGTCCGTCCGTATCACGTGAACGTCGGCATCCCGGCGAAGAGCGTGCGCGTGAAGCCCAACGCTCCGGCGGATGCGGGCGACCGGCTGCGGACCAGCGTGGAGCGGCAGCGGGAGGACTGAGGCTGCGCGGCGCCCCGGTCCGCGAGGTCAGCGACGCACTTCCATCACGTCCCACACCGCCGGCGTGGCGAGGATGATGCGGGCGTCATCGACGAAGCGCTTCTCGTGTGGCCAGGTGTAGCGCCGCCGGGCCTGGCTGGGCGTGAGCCACGCGTGCTTCGTGTGTTCCGCGCTCAGCCGCACCACCGACGCCGGCGCGACGACCGCCACGAACACCGCGGCCAATTGCACGGTCTGCTGCTGCAGCAGGTAGAACGGATGCATGGTGACCGAGAACAACCGGTCCGCCACGAGCCCCGTCTCCTCGCGCAGCTCGCGCTGGGCCGCCGCCTCCAGGGCCTCGCCGGGTTCGACCTTGCCGTGGACCATCTCCCAGGTGCCGGGGCAGCGCTGGTCGGGGGCCCGCTGCAAGGCGAGCGCAAGCCAGCCGCGCTGGGCCGGACGGAACACGAGCACGTCGACGACGCCGACCTCGACCGGCGTGCCGCGCGAGAGCGCCTTCACAGCGCGCTCACGGCGCCGCTTTCGACTTGCGGTCCAGCAGCGAGTGGATGCGCGCCGACAGCGCCCGACCGCGGAACGGCTTGGTGAGATAGTCGCTGGCCCCGTACTCGAACACGCGCACCTCGCTGTCCTCGTCGCCCTTGGCGGTGAGCACGATGACGGGCAGCTTCTGCGTGGACGGGCGCGCCCGCAGGTGACTGAGCACGCCGTACCCGTCGAGCCGCGGGAGATTGAGGTCGAGCACCACGAGATCCGGTGCCAGGCGGTCGATCTCGTCGAGGGCGAACACGCCGTCCGCCGCCTCGTGCACCACGAACCCTTCGCGCTCGAGCAGGTCCTTCATCACGCGGCGCAGGGACTCCTCGTCCTCGACGAGCAGCACGCGCTTGGCGGTCGCCTTCTTGATCGCGGCGTCGTCCACCAGCTCGAAGGACTCGCCGGAGAAGGTCTCCGGCACCCCGTGGCGCGTCCCGCTCCGGCGTCCGGCCGAGAGGGAGGGCGCGGAGCCGGCCTCGTCGATGGCGTCGTTGCCGCCGGAGACGCGGCCCGAGGTGCGCGGCTTCACCGCCGGCGTCTCGCCGGTGGTGGCCCGCGTGGATCCGGTCGGGCGCCCGGTGTTCTCCATCGGCGCCTCGAGCACCCGCAGCAGCTCGTCGATGGTCGTCTCGCCCTGCCGCACGTGCTGGACGCCGGACTCCCAGAGCGAGCGCATGCCACCTTCGCGCGCGGCGTCGGTGATGCGCTCGACGCTCTCGTTGCCCGCGATGCGGCGCTCGACCTCGTCGGTCGCCTGCAGCACCTCCTCGATGGCGAGGCGGCCGCGGTAGCCCGTCATGGAGCATTCGGGGCAGCCCACCGCGCGGTACAGCGTACCCTGCTGCTCCGGGAAGAAACGCCGCAGGCGCTCGGGCACCGGCCCGACCGTGAGCTCGCGGCAGTGCGTGCAGAGCCGGCGCATGAGCCGCTGCGCGACGACACCCTTGAGGGCCGCCGCGATCTTGTAGCTCTCGATGCCGATGTCGACCAAGCGCGTGACGGAGCTCGCCGCGTCGTTGGTGTGCAGCGTGGACAGCACCAGGTGTCCCGTCAGCGAGGCCTGGATGGCGATGTTCGCCGTCTCCTTGTCGCGGATCTCGCCGACGAGGATCACATCCGGGTCCTGACGCAGGATCGACCGCAGCGCGGCCGGGAACGTGAGCCCGGCCTTCTCGTTCACCTGCACCTGCACGATGCCCTGCAGGCGATACTCGACCGGGTCCTCGACCGTGACGATGTTGACGCCACGTCCCTGCACCGCGCGCAGCATCGAGTAGAGCGTGGTGGTCTTGCCGGACCCGGTGGGCCCGGTGACGAGCACGATGCCCTCGCGCGCCTGGAGCAGGTCCTGGATCCGGGTCATCTCGTCCGGCAGCAGGCCGAGCGAGTCCAACGAGAGGATGGTCGCGCGCTGGTCGAGGATGCGGATGACGACCTTCTCGCCCTGCGACGCCGGCAGCGTCGAGACGCGGAGGTCCACGCGGTTGCCGCTGACGGCCACGCGTGCGCGCCCGTCCTGCGGGCGCAGGCGGTCCGCGATGTCGAGCTGCGCCATGATCTTGATGCGCGAGACCAGCGGCACGCCGGCCGGCTTGGGCAGCACCATCACCTGCCGGAGCACGCCGTCGATGCGGTAGCGCACCGCCACGCCGCTCTCCTCCGGCTCCAGGTGGATGTCCGAGGCCCGCGACTGGATGCCCTCGGCGAGGATGCGGTCCACCAGCTGGATGACCGGGCGCTCACCCGCCCGCGCGGCCCCGAGGTCGAGTTCGCTCTCGTCGACCGTGTCGCCGATGTTCTCGACGTCGTACGTGCCCTGCACGCTGTCGAGGATCTTCTCGAAGACGTTCTCGGGGCGGTACACCTCGTCGATGCGGTCGAGGATGCGCCGGGGGGCCCCGATGGACATGCGCACCGTGCGCCCGAGCGCGAACGCGAGCGTGCGCTCGCAGTCGAGGTCGAGCGGGTCGGAGGTCGCGATGTCGAGGACGGAGTCCGAGATCGAGAGCGGCAGCACGCGATACTTCCGGGCGAGCGCCTCCGGCACCAGCTCCTTGGCCTGCTGGCTCACCGTGTTCACGTCCGCGACCTTCATGCGGAACCGCTTGGCCACGGCCGCCACGACGGCGTCGTCGGTCACGAAGGACCGACGCACCACTTCCTCCCAGAGCGACTCCACCGGCTGCGCGCGGACCTGCTCGATCTGATCGAGGGTCAACAACCCCTCGAGCGTCGCGAGCAGCCACTCGTCCCGTGCCGGTTTAGCCGAACTCCCCATGCGCAGCCTCGTGCGGTCGGACAGCGATCCTGTACCCTGCAATCTACCGCTCAAATATCTACCGGCCAGCAGCTTACGTGCGACCCGCGCCCGTCCGTGCCGCGCCTAGAACACCCGCCACAGCGCGGTCGACACGTCCACTCCGAACATCCAGCCGCCACGCGCCGACCCGCGGCGCGCCCCCGACTCCAACCCGCGCGCCACGTCGATCCGCAGCAGATCGAACAGCGAGACGAGTGCCACCCCCACCGACGGCGACACCTGTCCCCGCTGTCCGGCGTCCCCCACCCACACGCCGTGCAGGTACGGCGCCAGCACCACCGAAGTCGGCACGCGACCGAAGCGTCCGAAGTCGAGCGTCAGCGCTCCGACGGGGCGCTGGTACTCCACTCGCTGCGACCATCCGATCCGACCGGACAGGCTGTGGAAGCCGTAGGCCGGCCCCGTGACGGGACCACCGAAGTAGACGCGTAGCTGCGAGGGAACGTCATCCCCGCGTGAGAGCCCCGCCGCGACGGTGCGGACCACCACCGCACCCGTGCCCGCGGGCATGCGCGCGGCGACGTCGACACTCGCGCGCAGCAGCGCGGCAGGGCGCGTGCTCCCCGCGGGTTCGAACGCGGCTCCAACGAGATGAACCGTGGCCTGCCACTGCGGTCCGCTGGGGTCGCCGCCGGGACCGCGGGACCACTCCAGCCCGGCCTTCCAGAGCGCTCCCGGGTCCGCGGCGAGCACGGGTTCGTATCGCCCGGACGTCGGGGCCGCATGGACGGCGAGCGCAGCGTGCCGCTCGCGGCCGGCCGAGAGGACCCAACGCGCGCTCGACCCCTGCGGCCAGCCGAGCCGCAGCGACCCGCCGCGCACCTCGTAGGGGTCCGTGAGGTCCGTGCCGAACTCTTGGGCGGCGATCGAGTTCCGGAGCCCGCTGGCCTCGGCCGCGTCACCGGCTTCGGCGAAGTCGACGCGGCCCTCGATCGAGAGTTCAACACCGCGGGTGGAGCGCCAACGGACGAGGCCGCGTCCCTTGAGGCGTGAGTCCGCTGTGCCATAGCGCCCCGCCAGAGTGCTGGTGATGCGACTGCCGACACTCTGCGTGAGGCCGGCCCCGACCGCGAGCCCCTCCACGCGATTCACCCGCACCAGGTCGCTCACGGCGCGCGCCGAGGGCACGGTGTTGCGGGCGCGGGCGAGGGCGCTGGCGCGGACCAAGGCGCGCGCCTCCTCCTGCACGCGGCGCACCTCCTCGGCGTCGAGGGCGCGGACCTCCTCCGGCAGGTTGCCGAGGATGGATCCCTCGAACGGGAACGCGCGCTGCTCGGCGCGCGGCGCCTCCTGGATCTCGGGTCCGACGAAGGTGCGCGGGGGCAACCCGGCGTTGACCTTGGTGCAGCAGACCTCCCAGCGTCCGCGGATGATCCCGCGCGCCGGGAAGTCCATCCAGGTCGCCGAGCGGCGGATCTCGATCTCCTGGCGGCGCGGCAACCAGAATCGCCCGTCCACGAGCCCGTTCTCGAGGATCACCGAGACGTCCTCCAGCTGGCGGTCCTTGAGGGCGGCCCGGGTGAACGAGAACGTCATGCGCACCACGCTCGCCGTGGCGCGGTCGAGGTAGACGGCCCCCACGGCCGCCGGGATCGACGCGTCCTTGGGCCGCACGGACACCATGACCACCTCGAGGGTGCGGTCGCTGGTGCGGATGGTGAGCGAGTCGCTGATGCGGTACTCGTAGGTCTCGAGCCCGGCGAGCGAGAGGGGGTGCGGGACGTCCTCGACCTCGTCACCGTCGCCGAGGCGGATGATGGCGGGGAAGTTGTTCTGGACGATCCCGAGGTGGTCGCGGTGGTAGTTGATGTCGGTGGGCAGCACGAGCGTGTCGCGGCGCCCGATGATGCGTTGCTTGCTCCGGTCC
Source organism: uncultured Gemmatimonadota bacterium (assembly GCA_902825965.1). Taxonomy (GTDB): domain Bacteria; phylum Gemmatimonadota; class Gemmatimonadetes; order Gemmatimonadales; family Gemmatimonadaceae; genus Pseudogemmatithrix. The sequence goes on from CADEDA010000008.1 coordinate 7,588, forward strand.
GGCGCGCCCCAATAGACTTCGAGCATCAGCTCGTCGGATTTCACCACGACCGGCGGCAGGCGGAACCCCTCACCGAGTTGGGCGAGGAAGGTGAGGTAGCCGTGCGCCTGCGCGGTGTAGTCCGTGAGGCCCGTGTCGGCGAGTTGCACCTGGCGACGCGCGATCGCGGAGCGCACGAGCGTGACGGTGCCGGCATCGTTCCAGGTCGCTTGCGCCGCGACGGCACGCGGCACCGCAGCAGCGCAGATCGCGCCGCCGAGGGACAGGGCCGCGAGCAGGACTCTCAGGGGACGCATCGGTGGCAATTTCGCGGATGGGCGCGGCACTCACAACCAGAATGACGCGATGAGGTTCGACGCGTTCCGTGCGCGGACCCGCGCGCACGCCCTCGTGCCGGTGTGGCGCGATTGCCTGCTCGATACCGAGACACCCGTCTCGGCGTTCCACAAACTCCGGCAGGGGCCGTTCGCGTTCCTGCTGGAGTCCGCGCCGGCGGGCAGTGAGACCTGGGCCCGGTACACGTTCTTCGGCACGGCACCTCGCGCGGCGTGGCGCCTGACCGAGGGGACCGTCGAGGACTGGTCCGCCGCCGCCGGCTGGCACGGCGCGCGGCGCGTGGACGATCCGTTCGCGGACCTGCACGCGATCCTCGCGCAGCATCCGCCGGTGGATGCCCCGGAACTCGGGGCGTTCTGGGGCGGCGCCGTGGGCTTCTTCACCTACGATGCGGTGCGTTACATCGAACGCTTGCCGCAGGCGCCGCCGCGGCTCGCGGCGATGCCCGACGCCTGCGTGCTGCTCACGGGCACGGTGGTCATCCTCGACACCCTCCTCGCCCAGGCACGCGTGGTGACCAGTGTGATCGGTCCCGACCCTGCGGACGAGGCCGCCTGCCGGCGGGTGTGGGAGGAGGCCCAGGAGGAGATCGAGGCGACCATCGCGCGGCTGCGCTCCGGTCCCGCGCTCCCGCCGCTGACGCTCGACCCGGCGGCGCCGGCGGCGACGGGCGCGTCGAGCATCGGTCGCGACGCCTTCCTCACCAAGGTGGACCGGATCAAGGAGTACATCCTCGCCGGCGACGTCTTCCAGGCGCTGCTCGCGCGGCGCATCCGGATCCCGCGCGACTTCGACGCCACGGCGCTGTACCGCGCGATCCGCGTGCTGAATCCGTCGCCGTACATGTTCCATCTCCTGCTCGACGGCGTGGAGTTGGTGGGAAGCTCCCCCGAGCTGCTCGTGCGCGTGGCGGACGGCAACGTGGTCGTCCGGCCCATCGCCGGGACGCGGCCACGCGGGGCGACGCCGGAGCAGGACGCGGCGCTGCGGGAGGAGCTGCTCGCCGATGCCAAGGAGCGCGCCGAACACGTGATGCTGGTGGACCTGGGGCGCAACGACGTCGGTCGCGTGGCGACGTACGGCAGCGTGCGGGTCACCGACTACATGTCGGTGGAGCGCTACTCGCACGTGCATCACCTCGTGAGCCAGGTGGAAGGGCGGCTGCGCGACGACGGGTCGGCGCTCGAGACGTTCCGGGCGGTGTTCCCGGCGGGCACGATGACGGGCGCGCCCAAGGTGCGTGCGATGGAGATCATCGACGAGCTGGAGCCGGAGCGCCGGGGACCCTACGCCGGCGCGGTGGGCTACATCGGCTGGGGTGACCGGCGGATGGATCTCGCGATCACGATCCGCACCTGCGTGTTGACCGGCGACGAGGCCTGGGTGCAGGCGGGCGCCGGCATCGTGGCGGACTCGGTGGGTGCCGCGGAGTGGACGGAGACGGAGAACAAGGCCCGCGCGATGTTGACCGCGATCGGACGGGTGCGCGCGGCGGGCGGGCCGCGGTAGTCGCACTCCCCTTCCCGCCACGGCATATTTCCGGGATGCACTTCCGCCTCATCGGTGTCGGGAACACGTTCACGTTCGAGCTCTCGGGGAGCAGCCCGCTGAGCGTGGGGCGCGCCGTCACCAACGACTGCGCGATCGTGGATCCGACGATCTCGCGCAAGCACGCCGAGTTGAAGGTCACGCCCGGCGGCGTCGAGGTCATCGACCAGGGATCGAGCAACGGCACGTTCGTCAACGGCGTGCAGATCGAGCACTCGCTGATCGTGCCGGGCGACGAGGTGACGTTCGGGAAGGTGGTGTTCCGGCTCGAGCAGGTCGCGCCGGCGCGTCCGGCCGCCGCGGCCGCCGCCCCGCCCCGCGCCGCCGCGACGATCGTCCGCCAGATCCCCAAGACGGGCGAGTCGCTCGCGCTCCAAGGCGTCGCGAAGATGGGCGAGTCGCTCGCGTCGGTGGGCGACGCGGGCGAGAAGGACCGCCGGCGGCTGGCGATCCTGCTCGAGGTCTCCAAGGGCCTCACGCGCTCGGCCGACATCGAGGCGCTGCTGCAGAAGATCGCGGAGTACGCCTTCCAGGTGCTCGAGGCGGACCGCTGCGCGATCCAGCTGACGGACGACTTCGGCATCCTGCACCCGAAGATCTCGCGCGACCGGCGCGGCGAGCGGGCCTCCAGCGACATCCCGCAGTCCATCGCGCGCACCGCGGTCGACGACAAGGTGGCGGTGCTCTCGGACGACGCCGGCGAGGACCAGCGCTTCACCGGCCAGTCGGTGATGCTGCAGAAGGTGCGCTCCGCGATGTGTGTGCCGCTGATCGGCAGCGAGGACCGCGTGCTGGGCGTGCTGTACGTGGACAACTTCTCGCTCAAGCGGTTCGGCGAGAGCGACCTCGACTTCCTCATCGCGTTCTCGGGCATCGCGGCGGTGGCGATCGAGAACGGCCAGCTGGCGGAACGGATCCGGAAGGAGGCGCTCGCCCGCAGCAACTTCGAGCGTTTCTTCACCCCGCACCTCGCGGCGCGCATCGCGTCGAGCCCCGACGCCGTCAAGCTCGGCGGCGACAAGCGCAAGGTCGCGATCCTCTTCTCCGACATCCGCGGCTTCACCGCGCTGTCGGAGACGATGAACCCCGACACCATGGCGCGGCTGCTGACCGAGTACTTCACCGAGATGGTCGAATGTGTGTTCCGTCACGGCGGCACACTCGACAAGTTCATCGGCGACGCCGTCATGGCGCAGTGGGGCGCGCCGATCGGCGAGCGGGACGACTGCGACCGCGCGATGCAGGCGGCGCTGGACATGATGGAGGAGCTCGACCGGCTGAACGCGCGCTGGCGCAGCGAGGGCCGCCCGACACTCGAGATCGGCATCGGCATCAACGTCGGCGACGTGTTCGCCGGCAACATCGGCAGCGACCGCCGCCTCGAGTACACCGTCATCGGGGATCCGGTGAACGTGTCGAGCCGCCTCTGCGGGGCGGCCGGTCCGGGCGAGATCCTGATCTCCGACCCGTTCCGCCGCGAACTCGGCTCGCCACCCGTGCTCGAGCCGCTGCCACCGATGGAGCTCAAGGGGAAGAGCCAGGCGCTGCCGGTCTTCCGCGTCAAGCGGTGACGCGCTCCGCCGTCGTCGCGCCCGCGGGGTACGAACGCTTCACCGTGGGCCGCGCGACGGTGGTCGCCCGTGAGGCGGCGGTCGCCGGGCTACGCGAGGCGCTGCGCGGCTCGCCATCGCTGCATGCGTGGGCGGCGACGGTCCCCGGCGCCACGCCGTTCCAAGGCCGCGCCACCGCTTGGGGCGTGCGGCTGCCGGGGGCGTCCATCGACGTCGTGGTGCGGCACGCGCAGCGCGGCGGATTCCTGGCCGGCTTGCGCGGCGACCGCTTCGTGTGGCCGGGTCGTGCACCCTGGGAACTCGAGGCCTCGCTCCGGTTGCAGGATGCCGGCGTCCGCACCGCGGACGTGGTCGCGTACGCGCTCTACGAGGCCGGCCCGGGCGTCTGCCGCTGCGACGTGGTCACCAAGCGCCTGCCCCATGGCGCGGACTTCCCGCACACGTGGGCCGAGGCCGCCGCGGCCGAGCGCGAGGGCTTGATCACGGCGGTCGCGAGCCTGCTGCGCGACCTGCGCGCCGCCGGCGCGCGGCACGCGGACCTCAACGCGAAGAACCTCCACATCACCCGCGAGGGGGGGCGCTGGCAGGCCTGGGTGCTCGACGTGGACCGCGTGGAGTTCCTCTCTCCGAACGACCCGTCGGTGGGCGCGCAGAACCTCGTCCGGCTGGAACGGTCGCTGCGCAAGTGGCGCGACCGCCGCGCGCTGGCGATGGACGACGCCATGCTGGCGCGGCTCGCGGCGGCCGCCGAGGACCGCCCGTGAGTCGGGTCCCGCTGGACCGCGTGTGCATCGTCATGATGTCGGCCGTCGGCGACGCCGTGCACGTGCTGCCGGTGCTCACGGCGCTCAAGCGGCATCATCCGGCGATGCACGTCACCTGGGTGCTGCAACCCGGGCCCGCGACGCTCGTGCGTGGCCATCACTGCGTGGACGAGATCCTCCTGTTCGACCGCCGCCAGGGCCTCGGGGGCTTCCTCGACATCCGGCGGCAGCTGGCGGGCCGGCGCTTCGACCTCGTCATCAACCTGCAGGTGTACTTCAAGGCCGGCCTCATCACCGGCTTCACCAACGCGCCGGTGAAGCTCGGGTTCGACCGCGCCCGCGCCCGCGACGCGAACTGGCTGTTCACGACCCATCGCATCCCGCCGCATGCGATGCAGCACGTGCAGGACCAGTACTTCGAGTTCTGCGACTGGCTCGGCGTCGCGCACGATCCCGTCGTGTGGGATCTCGGGCCCTGGAACGAGTCCGAACGCGCCTGGCAGCGCGACTTCATGGCGCGCTTCGATCGTCCCATCGCCCCCATCGTCGTCGCCACGAGCAAGCCGCAGAAGGACTGGCTGCCCGAGCGCTGGGCGCAGGTCTGCGATGCGCTGTACCACGACTTCGGCCTGCAGCCGGTCTTGGTGGGTGCCCGCTCGCCGCGCGAGGTGCACGCCGAGTCGGTGATCCTCGCGCAGGCCAAGACCAAGCCGTTCAGTGCCCTCGGCCAGGGTGGCCTGCGCGGACTCGTCGGCATCATCGACGCCGCGACCCTCGTGCTCTCGCCGGACACCGGCCCGCTGCACATGACCGTGGCGCTCGACCGCCCGGTGGTGAGCCTGATCGGCTACTCCAACCCCAAACGCGTGGGCCCCTACCGCAAGTCGGGTGCGCTGATGATCGACGCCTACGGCGAGCCGGGTGAGGACTACCCCATCAGCATGGAGAACCGGCTCGACCGCATGCCGCGCATCACCGTGCAGATGGTGCTCGAGAGGGTGGAACGCTGGCGCCGCGGGGCCTGACGGCGGCGCCGCGTCCGCCCTCCCCGCGACTCACTTGGCCATCAGCGGCCTGAGCAGTTCGGCCGTCATCGCGCCGCTGTGCGACTTGGAGGCCTCGCGGACGGACGCGACCTCGGCAGCCGTCACCGCGCTCGCCGCGTTGCCCCAGGAGGTGCGGATGTACGTCACGACCTGCGCGACCTCCTCGTCGCTCATCGTGATCCCGATGCCGTAGGCGGGCATCAGGCTGTTGAACGCCTCGCCCTTCACCGTGATCGGGCCCTGCAGCCCGTGGATGACCACGCGGATCGGCACGCCGGCATCCGATGCGAGCACGTACTCCGAGCCGGCGAGCGCCGGGTACACACCCGTGGCGCCAAGCCCGTTGGCCTGGTGGCAGCTGACGCAGCGCTGCGCGTAGATGCGTTCTCCCGCGGCCTGTTGCGCGGCCGGTTGCGCGGCGGCGGGCGGCGTGCTGGCCGCGCTCGCCGCGGCGTCGGCAGCGGGCTGCTCGCCACCGCAGGCGACGGCGAGCGTCAGGAAGGCGGCAATGCGGACCTGGCGGCGGATCGACGTGCGGGTCATGGCTGGACTCCGTGAGTGATGCGGGCGCGTCGCCCGGCGGGTGGGTGGATCAGAAATCGCGCCGCAGGAACCGGCGCCGGGCGAACAGGTAGGGCACGACCGCCCAGAGCATGAGTGCCGCGATCGCGAGCACGGGCCCGAGGGCCGTACCGAACGCGCGACGGAACAACGCGCCCGTGTAGCCCAGCAAGGCCGCCGCGTCGAGTGCGGTGAGGACGAGCACACGCGCCACGTCGACCGGGTTGCCGAGCATGAGGCCGAGCAGGGGCCGCTCGAGCGGCCAGTCCCCGAACGCGGAGACGAGGGCGAGGACCGCCGCATCGTACCCGATGGTGAGCACGAACCAGGCGCCGAGCGCGACCGCCATGCCGCGCAGCCGGTCGTCCGTGCGGAGCGCGATGGCCATGGCGATGCCGGCGAAGGCCGCGGTGAGCAGCACCCCGGCGCAGGCGAGGTACCACAGCGCCCGCCACGGGGCATCACTCGACGCCGCGTGCAGCGCGAGCGGGACCCCGAGGCCCACGACGAACGCGGCCGCCAGTGGCAGGGCAAGACCGAGGTACAGGCCCGCGAACACCGCCCGTCGCGGCAGCGGCTGCGCCAGCAGCAGCTCGACGAACTCCCGCGACGCGTACACGTGCATGGTCCCGAACACCAGCGCGACCAGCGGCACGAGGAGCAGCGTGGCATTGAGCAGGCTCAGGAGCACCTGGTTCCCGGTGCCGCCGAAGAAGAACAGCGACTCGGCGATGGCACCGAGCACGATCGCGTACGCGAGCAGCCAGCGGTTGCGAGCGAGGTCGCGCACGCCGGCGCGCAGCACGAGGACCAGCGCGTTCATGCGGGCCTCGCGTCCCGCCCGGCGCCCATGGCACCGGGGCCGGTCGTCGCCAATCGCAATCCGCCCAGGAGCGCCGCGATGGCGGGTTCGAGCCGGCGCATGCCGGTCTGTTCGAGCAGCAGCGACACCGGGCCGGCGAAGCGCAGGCGTCCGTCGGTGAGGAACGCCACGTCGTCCGCGAGCTCCTCGAGTTCGCTCAGGATGTGTGAGGTGATGAGCACCGTCCGGCCGGCCTCCCGAGCGTGGCGCACGGCCTGCTTGAACACCCCGGCGGCGATCGGATCGAGGCCTGCCGTGGGCTCGTCGAGGATCAACACGTCCGGCCGGAAGAGGAACGCGCAGGCCAGACTGACCTTCTGCCGCCAGCCACCGGACAGCGTCCCCACCGGTGTCGCCCACTCGGCGCGCAGGCCGAAGTCGTCCATGAGCGACTCATCGAGCGTCGCGGTCGGCCGCAGGGCCCGGAGCATCGCAACGATCTCGCCGATGGCGAGGTTCTCAGGGAAGCGCGGGGACTGCGGCGCATAGCCGATGCGGGCGCGATACGCGCCGTCCTCGTCCGTCGGCGCTCCCGCGAGCAGGATGCGGCCGGCATCGGCGCGTGCGAGGCCGAGGAGGAGCTTGATGAGCGTGGTCTTGCCGGAGCCGTTGGGTCCCACCAACCCGGTCACGCGACCGGGAACGAGCCCGAGCGAGACGCCGTCCAGCACCGCGCGCGCCCCGTAGGCTTTGCGGAGTCCGTCGAAGGAGATCATCGCGGGGCCCGCATGAGTGGACGGGGGTCGGCCAGGGCGGGCGTCAGCACCGGGAACACCCGCTCGGCGCCATCGAGCACGGCGCTCACCGGCGCCCGCAGGAGGATCAGCGCTTCGGGGTGCTTCTCGACCACCAGCGCGAAGAGCCGCACGGGGCGATGCGGCACGTCGCCCGCACCGTCGCGGTCGAGGTCGTAGCCCCGGTACGCATCCCACCAGTTGCCGTCGAAGCTGCTGCGCAGCGTCCGGCTGTTGGTGGCGACGTCGAACCCGTTCCCACGGAACAGGTTGCCGACGAAGCGACTGTCCTCCGCGTCCGCCATCAGGCGCACGGCCCAGCCGTTCTCGACGAAATCGTTGTCGGCGATCGAGAGTCGCGAGGCTCCCTCGAGGTAGAGACCGGTGGAGTTGCCCGCGAAGCGATTGCCCGTGAGGGCGCCGTCCGTGATCTCCTTGAGCAGGAGCCCGTAGGCCGCACTGCCCTTGGCATCGAGGAACCCGTTGCCGACCATGGTCACGCCCTTGCTGTACATCACGGCCACACCGGCACCGTTCGCGCGGAACGTGTTGCGCTCGTAGCGGCAGGAGTCGGAGAACATGAAGTGCAGGCCGTAGCGGCGATTGCCCTCGCTGCGATTGCCGCGGGCCTCCGAGCCGCGCGAGAACTCGAAGTAGATGCCGTCGCGCTGGCCGCGGATCCGGTTGTCGAGGACCCGCGTGTGCGGCGAGTACCACAGGTGGATGCCGTTCCCGTTGCTGGTCTCGTCGCGCGAGGCGCCGATGATCTCGTTGCCCCGCACCTCGCAACCGGACGACTTCTGCAGGTAGATCGCGAAGAGCGCGTCGCGGAACCGGTTCTCCAGGATGCGGCAGCGCGCCGATTCGATCACCCGCAGCGCGGCGCGGTCCTGCATATGGCTCACCCCCGTGTTCACGAAGCGGAGCCCGCGCACCGTCACGTCATCGGCGCGGACGACGAGCAGCTCGCGCTGCCCCTCCCCGTCGAGGGTCGGCCAACCCTCGCCGATGATGCTCAGTCCCGGCGTGCGCACCTCGACCGTCGGCCCGCGATACGTCCCCGCCGCGATGCGGATGGTGCTGCCGGGCGCGGCCGCCGCCACCGCCTCCGCCAGGCCCGCGTACACCACAACGCCCGGCCTCGCGCTGGCGGACGCCGCCGGTGGCGCCATCACCGTGACCTGCGCGTGCGCGTGCGCGTGCGCTTGCGCGTGCGCGGCGAGCGGCGCTGCGCCGAGCGCCAGCAGCACGGCAAGGATCCGGGCGCCGCGCACTGCGGGGCGCCCGTCGGTGCAGACGCCGCCGCAACCCTCAGTGCGCACCGTGCCCTCCCGCGCCGTGCCCGGCGATCCCGGCGCTATCGCGCCGCACGGCCTCCCAGCTGGCCAGCGTCCCGCCGAGTCGTTGCTGCGCGGTGCTGGCCGCGTGCGGCGAGGCGAAGGCGACGATGCGGCCCATCGGCGAGTGCAACGTGGCGTCCACGAGGTAGCCCGCGTCGGCGGCGGGCACCCACCGGCCCTTGTCGGCCGCGTCGGCGACGTACACGGCGCGGGTCGTCGACACGTCGCTGCCGCCGAGATATCCGACGAGGCACTCCACGCTGTCGAAGACCACGACCTTGCCCGTGCCGGTGACCACCTGCGTGGCGAACCTCGCGTCGCTGACTTCCATGCGACAGAAGCCGCACTGGTCCTCGCGCTCGACCACCGCACGCGGCCCGGGGGCGGCGCAGGCGGCGGCGAGCAGCCACAGCGACACCACCCGCGCGTTCACGCCGCCTCCCGGCGCGTGCGCGCCGTCTGGACGATGGCGACGGCGACCAACAGCGCCGCCACGCCCATGGCCAGGCCGCCGGTGGACGGCCAGGAGTTCGCGCGGAAGTTGAGCAGCTGCTTCGAACCGATCACCGGAGGTGAGTACGTCATACCGGGGATCTTGATGATCGCGTGATCGCGGTCGATGTCGTGCCCGTAGTCGTAGCCCCAACGCCAGTAGTCCCAGAGGCCGGCGGCGAGCAGCAGTCCGAGCGCGGCGCCCCAGAGGTACAGCAGCAGGCGTCGCCGCGCCGCGGCCACGAGCAGCCCGCCCGCCATCAGGCCGGCGAGGATCCACGGCATCCAGCGCAGCTCCGGGATCGCCTCCGGCACGATGGCCTTCATACCGATGTAGTGATTGAGTCCGTTGATGCTGTGGAGGTCGTTCGGCTTGACGCCCTCGACACCGTCGATGCGGATGAGCATCCCGAGGCCCTCCGGGTACTGCGGCGCGACGAGGTCGACGCGCCACAGCGGGAAGACGTAGGCGGTGCCGAGGAGCGCGACCGCCGCAAGCACGAGCCAGCGAGCCCGGGATGTCATCGCACGGTCCTCTAGTTGGAGCCGCTTCGCGCGGCCGACTTGGACGTGTTCGCCTTCAGCGCCACGCTGCTGCCCGAGGGCGACACACGGACGTATCCCTGCATCTCCTGGTGCAGCGCCGAGCAGAAGTCGGTGCAGTACATCGGATAGACCCCGGCCTTCGTCGGCGTCCATCGCAACGTCCGGGTCTCGCCCGGCATGATGAGCAGCTCGGCGTTGGTGGCACCGAGGATGGCGAAGCCGTGGGGGACGTCCCAGTCCTGCTCGAGGTTGGTGACGTGGAAGAGCACCGTGTCACCGACCTGGACGCCCTCGATGTTGTCCGGCGCGAAGTGCGAGCGCGTGGCGGTCATGCGGACGTGCACGACGTTGCCGCGGCGCTCGAGCCCGACCTCCCGCTCCGCGCGGGCGACGTGCGGGTGCCGGTTCTCGGCCAGCGAGTAGAACTTCACCTGCCGTTCCTTGATGAGCTTGGCGTCCAGCGCGTTGGCGTAGTGCGGCTCGCCCTGCGTGGGGAAGTCGAGCAGGAGCTGCATCTTCTCGCCGGAGATGTCGTAGAGCTGCGCCGAGTGCGTGAGCTCCGGCCCCGTGGGGAGGTAGCGGTCCTTGGTGATCTTGTTCATCGCCAGCGCGTACTTGCCGAACGGCTTGGCCGTCGCGCCGCCGGGGATCATGAGGTGGCCCACCGAGTAGTAGGTCGGCGCGCGATCCACGACCTCCCAGGTCCCGAGCTTCCACTTCACGATCTCGCTCGAGATGAACATCGAGGTGTAGGCGTAGCCCTTGCCGTCGAACTCGGTGTGCAGCGGCCCGAGGCCCGGCTCCTTCACTTCGCCCGCGAGGGTGGACTCGTACTTGAGCACCGGGATGCCCTCGAGGTCGCCCTCGAACGCCTTGTCCTTGATGGCCTGCAGCATCTTCTTCGTCGAGTGCACCGGGATCACCGTGGCCAGCTTGCCACCGGCGACCACGAACTCGCCCGTCGGATCGACGTCGGCCCCGTGCGGCGACTTGGGCGTCGGCAGGAAGTACATGACCCCCGGGCAGTCCGCCGGTAGGATCTGCATGACGGAGGTCTTGCGCTCCGACCGCGCCACCCGGCTGAACTCGTCAAGGTAGTTGTGCCGGTAGTCGACGCTGGCCCGGCGGCCCTTGCCCTGCTGCATGCAGGCCTCGGCGGCACGGAAGTTCACGGCCGCGATGTAGTCCTTGTCGGCCTGCGACGCGTTGACCTCGAGCAGCGTGTTCGCCTGCTCGGAGTTGTAGGAGGTGAAGAACATCCAGCCGGCCGAGGGGCCCTTGCCGGCGCGCGCGAGGTCGTAGTTGAACCCGGGCACGACGAGCTGGAAGGCGATGTCCATCTTCCCCGGCTGGTCGGCGGTGATGAAGGAGATCTGGCCCTTGAAGTGCTTCTTGTACTCCTCGATCGGCACGTCGCGGTTGGGCACCGGGATCGAGAACCGCGTGGACGAGACGATGTACTCCGAGTTCTCGGTGACGAACGGCGAGGCGTGGTTGCCGCCGGCGTTGGGGATCTCGAGGATCTCGGTGGTCTCGAAGTGCGTGAGGTCGATGCGCGCCACGCGCGGGGTGTTGTTGCCGTTCACGAAGAGCCAGCGGCCGTCATCCTCGCCCTTGGTCTGCGAGAGCGCGGTGTGGTGCAGGTCGTCCCAAGGGATGAACCCGAACGAGGTCTCCAGCATGGGGCGCGTCTCCTCGGAGTAGCCCCAGCCGTTCTCGGCGTGCTGCGAGAACACGGGGACCGTCTTCAGGAGGCGGCCGGAGGGCAGCCCGTACACGCCGACCTGGCCGCCGAAGCCGCCGGAGAGGAAGGCATAGAGTTCGTCGTGCTCACCGGGCGCGACGTAGACGCGGCGGGCATTGTCGCCGGAGCCCGCGAGGGAGGAGCTGCGGGACCCCGCACAGGCGTAGGTGAGGCCGCCGAGGAGGACGGCACCCGCGGCGAGCAGGATCCGCGATCGAGTGGATGGGGACATGGGAACCTCGCGCCAGGCGAAGAGGGGGGAATCAGGCCGGAACGTCCGGCGGCGCCGGCCCTTGTGCCGGGTGTCCATAAGGTGCATATTACTTGCACCTTTCATCCAGTCCGAGAACTCCGGATTCGATGTGAGGGAAACCCCCAGTGACCGGAGCCTGTGTGCGACTCACCCGCCATACGGACAACGCCCTCCGCGCCCTCATCTACCTCGCCATCCATCGCGAGGACGAGAGCCCCGCGCGCATCACCGACATCGCACGCCGCATGGGGATGAGCGAGGAGCATCTCTCCAAGGTCATCGCCCGGCTCGCCACCCTCGGACTCGTCGACACCCTCCGCGGGCGCGTCGGCGGCGTGCGCCTCGCGCGCCCCGCGGACCGCATCACCGTGGGGGCCGTCGTGCGCGCCACCGAGGACAACCTCGCGCTCGTCGAATGCTTCGACCCCAGCACCAACCAATGCCCGATTGCGCCGGCCTGCGCCCTCGCTCCGGCGCTGGACGAAGCCCTGCAGGCCTTCCTCGGCGTGCTCGATCGTTACACGCTGGCCGATCTCGTCGCCAGACCCCGCGCGCTCAGTCGACTCCTCATCGCTTGAAGCGTCCATCATCCACTCGTTGACCGGAGTCGCATCGTGGATTGGTTCGTTCGCGCATTCCTCAAGGCGAGCCTCGTCTGGCTCTCCGCTGCCGTGGCCCTCGCCGTCGCGATGGCGCTGGTGCCCGCGCTCACGGTCTACCGCACCGCGCACCTCCATCTCGCGCTGCTCGGCTTCGTCACGCAGATGATCTACGGGGTCGCCTTGCACGTGGTCCCGCGCTTCTTCGGCCAGCCGCTGGTGCATCGCCGCGCGGCGGAGGTGCAGTTCTGGGCGGCAGAGCTCGGCGTGGCCGCGCTGGTGGCGGGATTCATCGCGCGTGTGCATGGCGCGGGCGCCTCGCCGGCACTGCTCGCGGTCGGTGCCGCGGCCTCCGCGACCGCCGCCGGGTGTTTCGTCGTCAACCTCTGGCGCACGATGGACGCGTCGCCGATGCAACGCGTCAATGCGACGGGGCGACCGGTCCCGGTGCTGCCGCAGTCAGACGCCCACTGAACTCGTACTGCACGCCCTGCGCGGCGAGCAGCGCGACCACGCGACGCAGCCCGAGGCCCATGACGCTGAAGAAGTCACCCTCGATGCGCTCGACGATGGTCGCCCCGAACCCCTGGATCCCGTAGGCGCCGGCCTTGTCCATCGGTTCGCCGGTGGCGACGTAGCCGCGGATCTCCTCCGCGGAGAGGGCACGGAAGGTGACCGCGACCTCCTCGACCGCACTCACCACGTGGGGGCCACGCGCCACGGCCATCGCCGTGAACACGGTGTGCGTCCGGCCCGCGAGGCGGGCCAGCATCGCCTCCGCGTCGGCCACGTCGCGCGGCTTGCCGAGGATGTCGCCGTCGAGCACGACGATGGTGTCCGCGGCGATCACCACGGCCTCGGGGTCGGCGGCGGCGAGTACGGCCGCCTTGCCGCGCGCGAGCCGCTCGCAGTGCGGCACCGGCTGCTCGCCGGGCCACACCTGCTCGTCGATGTCGGCCGGACGCACGACGTGCGGGATGCCGACGAGCGTGAGCAGCTCGCGGCGGCGCGGCGACTGCGAGGCGAGGATGATGCGCGGCGTGGTCATCAGCGTTCGAGCCAGAGGGTGACGGGACCGTCGTTCACGAGTTCGACCTCCATCATCGCCCCGAACGATCCCGTCTCGACGCGGACGCCGCGCTCGCGCAGGAGCTGCACGAATCGCTCGTACAGCGGCACCGCCTGCTCCGGGCGCGCCGCCGCGACGAAACTCGGCCGCCGCCCCTTCTCGGCATCCCCGTAGAGCGTGAACTGCGAGACCACCAGGAGCGCGCCCCCCACCTCGTCGAGCGCCAGGTTCATCTTCCCCTCCGCGTCACCGAAAAGGCGGAGCCCCACGACCTTGTCGGCCATCCACACGCAGGCCGCATCCGTGTCCGTGCCGGTGAATCCGACGAGCAGGCAGAAGCCCCGCTCGATCGCGCCCACGGTCTCGCCGGACACGCGCACGGACGCACGCGAGACCCGCTGCAGGAGCACCCGCATGCGTCACCTCACCTCGGCGCGTGCCCAGTCCCAGCCCTCGAGTCCGCGCGCATTGACGGCCTTCACGGCGACCTTCCAGCCCGGCTTGGCGCCCGTGAGCGTGGCCCGCGGGGCCGCGACGGTCGCGGCGTAGCGCATCGGATCCTCGGCTGGCCCCCAGCGCACGAGGTAGCGTGAGGTGTTGCGCTCCAGGGCCGGCGTCCAGCGCGCCTGCGTGCCCGTCACGGCGAGGCCCGTGAGCCGCGACGGGCTCGAGGCGAGCAGCATGATCGTCGCCACGGTGGTCCGCGACGTCTCCGCCAGCTGTTGATGGTTGATCGTCTCCAGCACGTCGTGCGGCTGGTGATAGTGGGGATTGCCGAGGATCGGATACGAGCCGATGCCCCCGACGATGTCGCCCCAGGCGTCGAACAGCGCGTTGGCGTCCGTGTTCTTGTAGTAGAACGCGTCGTAGGTGATCAGCCGCGAGAACTGCGTGGCGGCAGCGTGCTGCACGTCCTTGATGCCTGGATTCGAGTAGCGGATGGTGTTGTCCATCCGATGGTCGTTGGCCCAACCCATCATGTCGTTGTTGAGCGCCCCCACCACCGTGATGGAGTCCTTCATGCGGCGGGCGAACTCCCGCGCGCCGCGCAACCCGGATTCCTCGCCCGTGAACGACACGAACATGACCGTCGCCGGCTGCGGCCGAGTGGCCAGCACGCGCGCCGCCTCGAGGATCATCGCCGTGCCCGACGTGTTGTCGTCCGCGCCCGGTCCCTCGGCGCGGGAGTCGAAGTGCGCACCCACCACATAGACCAGTTCCGGGTTGACCGTGCCCTTCACCACGGCGATGACGTTCGCGACGTCGAGCTCCGCACCGTCGACGGTCTTGAACGGCTGAAGCCGCGCCTCGAGCCCGAAGCTCTGGTACTTCTTGAGCAGGTACTGGTGCGCGCGCGTGTTGCCCGGCCGGGTGATGTGCTTGGAGTCGAAGCCGAACAGGTCCTTCTCATAGGAATAGATGCGCGCCACGTCCACGGCGCTCGTCGCGTCGCGCACCGCCGCGAGGATGGGGGCGTACATACGCGCGGCGTTGGTGCGCAGCGCCCGCTCGGCCTTGAGGTTGGAGTCGACGCGGGCCACCAGTGCGGCCGGCGGCACCTTGCTCAGCAGGTCGGTCACGAACACGTGCCGGTGCGGTGTGACCGTATCGCCGTCGCGCTCGGCGACGATCGCCACACGGCTGCCGTCGGCCGATGGCACCCACTCGTACTCGGGCGCGACCGTCCGCACCGAGTTGTTGTGGAAGAGCCGCGTGCGCACACCCGTGCCGAGGTCGTAGAGCTGCGAACGGCGATGCCGCGCCTCCCCCATGACGGCGAGGAGGCGGCTGGGCGAGAGGAACTGCGGCAGGAGGTCGTGCTGGATCTCCCGCGTCACGCGTTCGGCCGTCGCCCCCGCCGTCGCCTCTGCCGTGAAGATCTCCCAGTCCTCGCGCAGCATGGTCTGCCACGCCACCCGCGAGCCGTCCGGCGCGAGCGCCAGGCCCTGCACCGGCGTCGCGCTGCTGTGCACGAGCGCCGTGCCGGCATCCGCATGCTGCACCGCGATGTTGGTCCGTCCGCCGTTCTCCACGAGGTACGCGACCGCGCTGCCCTCCGCGGCCAGCACGGCACTGCCGCCGGCGACCCGTGCGCCGACGATGCCGGCGTTGAGGTCCGTCTCCGTCACGAGCGAGAATCCGTCCGCACGGCTCGTGGCGGCGAATCCCGGAAGCTGGCGCGCGAAGGCGCCGCGCCGTCCGCTCAGCACGATGGCGCTGCGTGCGTTCGCGGCCCGTACGACGTCCACCGGCTGCCCGCCGGGCACGGTGAGCGTACGCCACAGCCCTTCGTCGCCCGTGAGGTCACGCATGCGCAGCGTCGCCGCCGAGTCCCCGACCGCGCCGGTGATCACCAGCGCGCGCAGCGGGGCACGACCGATCAATGTGAGTGCGGTCGCCGCGGCGGCGTCCACCGCGATCTCCTCGGGCGCCCCGCCGTCGAGCCGGGCCCACTGGATGGTCGGCCGGCCTGCGGCGTTCTGGCGCAGCCAAGCGATGCTGCGACCGTCGGGCGCGAAGCTCGGCGAGAATCCCGGGGCCTCGAACGCCGTCGCGTAGCCGTCACCCGCGCGCAGCACGCGGATCCGTCGGGCGGCACCGGCGCCGAGTTCCACACTCAGGTGTCGGCCGTCGGGGGACCAGCGCGGTGTGCGCGCGTCGGGGGCGACTTCGCGCGTCTGCCAGACCTCACCGGTGAGTTCCGCGATGCGGTCGCTGTATTGCGCCGCGTCGGCGGCCGCGAGGATCCGGCTCAGGTCCTCGAGGGCGTCGAGGTAGCGTCCGTTCTCCCAGGCGAAGTACGCGCGGTCCCAGCGCTCCGCGGAGCTGAGTGGTCCTTCGCGCAGGATCGGCGCGGTCGCGGGCAGTTCGGTCGCGGTCGGCTTGGTCGTGCCCGTGCCCTGCGCGGCGAGCGCGACCGGGAGGCCCAGCGCGACACAGCAGGTGGAGACGAGGAGGACGCGGTCGGGTCGCATCGGCGGGGACGGTGAAGGGTGACCACGGGAACGGCGGATGGGGCGAGGGGCGGGTCCGCGTCGCGGACCCGCCCCTCAAGATACTCGCCGACCGCAGCGCCGTGCCTACTCGACCGTGACCGACTTGGCGAGGTTGCGCGGCTGGTCCACGTTGGCGCCGCGCTTGACGGCGATGTAGTACGCCAGCAGCTGCAGCGGCACCGACGCCAGCACCGGCGTGAGCATGTCCACCGTCTCGGGGATGCGGATCTCGTGGTCGATGAGGCCCGCGAGCGCGGGTTCCTCGCGGCTGGTGATGACGATGGTCTTGCCGTGGCGCGCCTTCACCTCCTGGATGTTCGACACGATCTTATCGAACACCGCATCGTGCGGCGCGATGAACACCACCGGCATGGACTCGTCGATCAGCGCGATCGGGCCGTGCTTCATCTCCGCCGCCGGGTACCCCTCGGCATGGATGTAGCTGATCTCCTTGAGCTTCAGCGCGCCCTCGAGGGCGGCGGGGAAGTTGTAGCCGCGGCCGAGGTACAGGAAGTTGTGGGCGTCCTTGTACGCGTCGGCGATCTGCTCGATCGCCGCCGCCTGGTCGAGGATCGCCTGGATCTGCTTCGGCAGCGCGTCGAGCGCCTGGGCGATCTCGCGGCCCCGCATCACCGACAGCGTGCGCTTGCGCCCGAGCTTGAGCGCGAACAGCGCCAGCGCGATCACCTGGCTGGTGAAGGCCTTGGTGGAGGCCACGCCGATCTCGGGCCCGGCATGGAGGTAGATGCCGCCGTCGTCCTCGCGGGCGATGGTGGAGCCCACCACGTTCACGAACCCGAGCGTGTGCGCCCCGCGACGCTTGGCCTCGCGCATCGCGGCCAACGTGTCCGCCGTCTCGCCCGACTGCGAGATCACGATGCAGAGGGTGCGCGGAGTGATGATCGGGTTGCGGTAGCGGAACTCCGAGGCGTACTCCACCTCCACCGGGATCCGCGCGAAGTCCTCGATCATCATCTCGCCGATGAGCGCCGAGTGCCAGCTCGTGCCGCAGGCCGTGATGATGACGTTGTCCACGTTCATCAGCTGCTCGTGCGACATGTTGATGCCGCCGAGCTTCGAGGTGCCGTCCTCGAGGATCAACCGGCCGCGCATGGTGTTGCCCACGGTGGTCGGCTGCTCGAAGATCTCCTTGAGCATGAAGTGGTCGAACCCGCCGCGTTCGATCGCCTCGAGGTCCCACTCGATGCGCTCGACGGAGCGGCGGATCGGCGACGCGTTGATGTCCATCACGCGGTAGCCGTCCGGCGTGAGCACCGCGAGGTCGCCGTCATCGAGGTACACGACCTGGCGGGTGTGGGCGAGGATCGCCGACGCGTCGGAGGCCAGGAAGTACTCGCCGTCGCCGATGCCGATGAGCAGCGGGCTGCCCTTGCGCGCCGCGACGATCTTGTGCGGGTCGCGGCTCGAGACCACCGCGATGCCGAACGTCCCCTCCACCTTCCGCAGCGCCCCGATCACGGCCTCCTCCAGCGAGCCGTCGTACAGCTCCTGCACGAGGTGCGAGATGGTCTCGGTATCGGTGTCCGAGCGGAACGTGTGCCCCAGCGCGGTGAGCTGCTTCCGGAGCACGTCGGCGTTCTCGATGATGCCGTTGTGCACGACCGCGACCGACTCGTCGGTGCTCAGGTGCGGATGGGCGTTGCGCTCGGTCGGCGGCCCGTGGGTGGCCCAGCGCGTGTGCGCGATGCCGACCTTGCCCGTGACCGGGTCCGCGGCGAGCGCACCCTCGAGCTTCACGATCTTCCCCGCCGCGCGACGCGTCTCCAGCGACTCGCCATCGAAGATGGCGACGCCCGCGCTGTCATAGCCCCGGTACTCGAGGCGCTTGAGGCCCTCGATGAGCAGCGGGGTGGCCTGCTTGGGGCCGATGTAGCCGACGATACCGCACATAGAGGCTGGTGTGAGGAGTGAGGTGGGAGGTGGGAGGGAGCACGCACCCCGCCCACCCGATCGCTACGCCAACTTCGCCAACAGCTGCCGACCGCGCTCGACCAGCGACTTGGCCCCGTCCATCGTCGGGGCCTCCGCGATCACCCGCACGATCGGTTCGGTGCCGGACGGGCGGATGTGCACCCAGCGGTCCGACCAGCCCAGCCGCAGCCCGTCCTGGGTGTCGGGCTCCGCGTCGGGGAAGGCCGCCGTGAGCGCTGCGTACACCGCGTCCAGCGGCTTCGCCGGACGATCCAGCTTGTCCTTCAGGATCGCATAACGCGGGAAGCGGCCGACCACCGTGGACAACGGCTCCCCATCCTCATGCATCATTTGCAAGACGAGTGCCACGCCCAGTGGCGCGTCGCGCCCCAGATGGAGTTCCGGCAGGATCACGCCCCCGTTGCCCTCCCCGCCGATCACGGCCCCCTCGGACCGCATGCGGAGCGCCACGTTGACCTCCCCCACGGGCGCCCGGATCACCCGGGAGCCCCCGGCAGCCGCCATGTCATCGACGATCCGGCTGGTCGAAAGGTTCGTGACGACGGGGCCTGAGCGATGGCGCAATACGACACGTGTCGCAAGCGCGAGCGTGTAATCCTCCCCGATGGCCCGTCCCTCGTCCGACACCAGGGCCAGCCGGTCCACGTCCGGGTCGGTCGCAAAGCCCACCTGCGCGTGGGACTCCTTCACCAGCCGTTCGAGCGCCCCGAGGTTCTCAGGCACCGGCTCCGGCGGTCGCGGGAACCGGCCGTCCGCCTCGAGTTCGATGGCCGTGACCTGGCAGCCGAGCAGCTCGAGGAGGCGGGGGATGATGGCGCCACCCGCCCCTCGGCAGGCGTCATACGCCACGCGGAAATGCCGCGAGCGGATGCCCTCCACGTCGATGAACGGCAGCGCGAGCACCTGGTCGAGGTGGCGCGCGAGGGCATCGCCGTCGAACCGGGTCTCGCCCAGCCGGTCCCAGGTGGCATACGGGGTCCCCTGCTCCACCAGTGCCCGCATCTCGGCGCCCTGCGCGGCGCTGAGGAAGAGGCCGTCCGGCCCGATGAACTTGAGGGCGTTCCATTCGATCGGGTTGTGGCTGGCCGTGATGCCCAACCCGCCGGCCGCGTGATGGTGTTCCACCGCGAGCTGCAGCGAGGGCGTGGTCATGAGGCCGATGTCGATCACCTGCGCCCCGACGCTCTCGAGCGCGGCCCGCGTGACCGAGTGGAACAGCGGGCCCGTGACCCGCGAGTCACGTCCGAGCACCACCGCCTTGGACGGGCCGCGAGCGATGGCCCAGGCGCCGAACGCCGCCGCGTAGCGGGCGACGACTTCCGGCGTGAGTCCGAAGCCGACGCGGCCGCGGATGCCGGAGACGCTGATCATCAATCGGGGATCGGTCACGTGCAGGTCTCGGATGGAGTGGGGGCGCGACACCGGCGTGCAGCTGCCCGGCACCGGTCGCGATGCGTGGAAGCTAGAGACTCGCCACAGGGGTTCAAGGCGCGCGACCGCCGCACGCGACACCCTTGGTGCACGCGGTGAGCCACGTCACCTTTCACGGGGTCGATCCACCCCTTCTCGTCGCTTCCGTGGACCTGCTCACGCTCCGCGCCGCCGCCGGCGGCGGCACACTCGACGGTCACGCCGCCGCGGCACTCGTCTCCGCCGGCTTCACCATGCTGCAGCGCGCGCCGGCCCTGGTCCGCGCCCTCGCCGGCCGCCGCGCCGCGATCCTCGTCCCGACCTCCCCGCAGTTCCTCGTCGCACTCGCGGCCAGCGACGGCCGCGGGGCGGTGCTCATCAACCCGCTCGCCGCACCGACCGAGATCGCGATGCAGCTCCGCGAGGCGAACGTCGGCGCGGTGTTCACCGTCGGTGCGCTCGCCGCACGACTGCCGCACGGCACGGTGCACGTCCTGCTCGACGCCGCGCCGACGGAGGCGACCCTCGTCGCCGCCGACGGCCGCCAGGGCCGCATCGACCTCGGCTCGCATTTCGGCCTCTCGCTCGAGGGCGACGCCTCGGCGCCCGGTCGCGACGAGGAGTGCGCGATCGTCTTCACGTCCGCGATGGCCGGCTCGGCGCTGGGCGCGGTGCTGACGCACCGCAACCTGCTCGCGAACGCCCTGCAGACGGTGGAGGCGGCGCAGAACTCGCGCGACGACCACGTGCTGGCCCTGTTGCCCTTCGCGCACCTGTTCGGCCTGACCCTCTCCGCGATGGCACCGCTGCTGGCCGGCGCACAGGTGACCACCATGGCGCGGTTCAACCCCGTCGCCGCCGTGGACACCATCGAACGCGACGGCATCACCGAGGTGGTGGGGGTGCCCGCCGTGTTCACCGGGCTCCTGGCCGCCATCGAACGCCGTGGCCGGCCATTCGCGGCACCGGCGCTGCGCCTGTGCATCTGCGGCGGCGCGCCGCTGTCCCTGACGCTGCAGGAGCGCTGGGCCGCCGTCACGGGTGTCGAGTTGCGGCAGGGGTACGGCCTCACCGAGGCGTCACCGGTCGCGCTGTTCAACCGCGTCGACCGCGCGAACGTGCGCGGCGCCCTCGGCGTGCCGATGCCGGGCGTCGCGGTGAGCATCCGCGACCCGGAGTCGAGCGTAGCGCTGTCACCGGGTGCCGCGGGCGAGATCTGCGTCGCCGGCGAGACCGTCTTCCGCGGCTACCTCAAGCACGGTGCGCAGGGATTGCGGGTCGTCGACGGCTGGCTGCACACCGGCGACCGCGGCGTCGAACGCGCGGGCGGACAGGTCGAGTTCCTCGGGGTGCTCAAGCCCATGTTCACGCGCAACGGCTTCAACGTGTATCCCCGCGAGGTGGAGCAGGTGCTCCTCGGCCTCGACGGGGTGGAGGCCGTGCGCTGCGTCGGGCATCCGGACGCCGCGAGTGAACACGAGGTCGCGGTGGAGATCACGCGGCGTGCCGGTACAAGCCTGCAGCTGCGCGACGTGAAGGCGTTCGCGGAGCAGCACCTCGCGGCGTACAAGCGCCCGTCCGTGATCACGTTCGTCGAGTAGCCGTGCCTACCAGCAGCGCCCTCGCGGCCGGCGCCCCGCTCCTGCAGGCCCTGCTCACCCTCGGGTTGGCGCTGGTGCTGTGGCAGCTCTATCGCCGGCAGCACAAGGCACACTTCCTCTGGTGGGCCATCGCACTCGGCCTGCGGGTGCTCTCGGTGGGGGCCATCGCCGCGTTCATGTTCACGCGGGCCGAGTGGCTGCTCTACGCGCACCAGGTGCTGCTCGCGTGGACCGCGCTCGGACTCCTGTACGCCGCCGAGGTGTTCTCGCAGCAACTGGCCTGGGACCGACGCTACCTGTGGTGGCTCGCACTGCCGCTGGCTTGGTCGTACGTCGCGATCTTCGTGCTCGACAACTTCGCGCTCGCGGCTGGGCCGGCCGTGCTCTTCCTCGCCCTGGCGACCCTTCGGGCCGGCATCGTGTTCCGGCGCTACCGCCATCGCACTGCCTCCGCTGCGGCGGGGTTCCTCTCCTGGGTGATGTTCCTCTGGGCGGCGCACCATCTCGACTATCCCTTCCTGCGCGCCCGCGGGGCCTGGGATCCCTGGGGCTACTACCTCGACATCGCGTTCACGCTCGCCATGGGTGCGGGTGTCCTGCTGCTCGTCATCGAGGAGCAGCGTGAGGGCCTGCGCACCCTCACGGCACTCTCCGGGGACCTGCGCGCCGAGCTGCGTCCCGACGTACGTACCGAGTTGCGTAGCGAGTTGCGCAGCGAGTTGCGTAGCGAATCGCGCGGTGACGCGGCGGCGGCCGCCGCCGACACCGCGGATGATCCGCACGCCGCACTGCTCGCCCGTCCGCTCGAACTGCGCGGGGTGCGCGGCGCGATGCTGCTGCGGATCGATCCGGATGCCTCACTCGAAGTGGTGCGCGGCGTCGGGGCCTGTGCGACCTGGCGCGCGGCGAGCATCCCGGAGCGGGTGGAGCAACTCGCACGCGACGCCGCGCGCCAGTCGCGGCCGCGGCTCCATGGTCGCCCCACCCCGAGCGGCGACACGCCGCCGTTCGTGGCGGCGCTCCCGCTCGGCCCGCATGGCAGCGCCGCACTCGTGCTCGTCGTGGTCGGCGATGTCGCCGCCCCCTTCGCGGCGCTCGACGACCGCATCCTCTCGGTGGTCGGCGAACAGGTGGGCGCGGCCCTCGAGCGCGACCGGCTCAGCCGCGGCCTCGCCCAGCGCAGCGAGGAGCTCGAGCGGCTCTCCGTGCGCATGCTGCAGGAACACGAGGCGCAGCGGCGGCGGCTGGGGCGCGAGCTGCACGACGAGACGGCCCAGGTGTACGCGGCGCTCAAGCTCCAGCTCGGACTGCTCCGCGAGGACGCGCCACCCGCGCTGCGGGAACGATTCGACCGGTTGCTGGGTTGGGTGGACCGCGGGAGCGACAGCATCCGACACGTGACCGATGGCCTGCGCCCGGCGGTGCTGGACGACCTGGGCCTGCTGCCGGCACTGCGGGCACTGGTCGCCGACGTCCGCGAATGGAGCGGCCTCACGGTCGGGTTCGACACCGCGCGCTGGACCTCGACCGCGCGGGGATTGCTGGGGCAGGACGCCGAGGTGGCGCTCTTCCGCGGGCTGCAGGAGGCCCTCAGCAACGCCGTGCGCCACGCGCAGGCCCAGCACATCCACGTCACCCTCGAGTTGCTCGACGACCGCGCGCGCCTTACGGTGCAGGACGACGGCGTCGGACTCGGCGCCGAGCGTCGCGCGCAGCTCGCCACCGGCCCGGGGCGCTCCGGCCTCATCGGGATGCGGGAGCGCATCGCCGCCGCCGGCGGGACGCTCGTCCTCGACGGCGCGTTGCCCACCGGCCTCCTCGTGCGACTCGACCTTCCGCGTCGTCAGCCATGACCGAACCCGCGATCCGCCTCCTCATCGTCGATGACCATCCGCTCGTGCGCGAGGGCATCCGCGGGGCGCTCTCGACCGCGGGGTTCACGGTGTTGGCGGATGTCGGCAACGCCGAGGACGCCATCGCGGCGGCGCGGCGCGACCCACCGGACGTGGTCGTCATGGACATCACGCTTCCCGGACTGAACGGCATCGAGGCCGTGGAGGTGCTGCGGCGCGAGCACCCCGCCCTGCGCGTGCTCATGCTCTCGGTGCACGACCATCCCGAGTACGTACTCGAGAGCGTGCGTGCCGGCGCCCATGGCTACCTGCGCAAGGACTCCCTGCCCGAGGAGTTGCGGGCCGCCGTCCGCACCGTGCAGCGCGGCAACACCGTCTTCCCCGCGGCGCGCGCCGGCGCGACCGAGACGCAGGCGCCGATCCTCGCCGCCGCTGCGGAACGCCTCGAACTGCTCACGCGCCGCGAACGCGACGTGCTCGTCGGCATCGCGAGCGGCAAGGCCAACAAGGAGATCGCGGCGGACCTCGCCCTGAGCGTGCGCACCGTGGAGGGCTATCGCGAGTCCCTCATGAACAAGCTCGCGATCAAGACCACGGCCGGGCTCACGCGCTTCGCGATGGAGTCCCGCCTGCTGGGACGCGCCCCGTAGAACTACGGGGGTCGGCGCCCGTACCCCTGCGGTGCCCCGGCCGGTGGCCGCGGGAGAGGCTTCACACATCGCTCCATCCCGTGTGCACGTCTCACTCCGACCACTCCCATGCGCCCCTCGTTGCTCCTCGGTGCGGCCCTGCTCGGCCTCGCCGGTCTCCACGCGCCACTCGCGGCACAACAGGCAGACACCAGCGGCAAGCTCGTGAAGCTCGCGCCCGTCGGCATCACGGCGACGCGGACCGAGTCCGCCGTGCTGCGCACCGCCGCGCCGCTCCTCGTCATCGACTCCTCGACGCTGCGCCGCGACTACCCCAACGGCATCGGTGACGTGTTCCGCAACATGCCCGGTGTCGATGTCACCGGCGTCGGCCCCAACCAGGTGCGGCTCATGATCCGCGGCCAGCGCGGCCAGCGCATCCTGCTCGCCGAGGACGGCATGCGCCTCAACAACGCGCGTCGGCAGCAGGATTTCGGCGAGCTCTCGGCCATCACCGACGTCAACACCGTGGAGCGCGTCGAGGTGCTGCGCGGCCCGTCGTCGGTGCTCTACGGCACCGACGCGATCGGCGGCGTGGTGAACCAGCTCAGCCTCGGCACCCCCGCGCGCGGGCGCGACGCGATCTCGGGCACGTCGTTCTACCGGTACAATGCCGCGGACGCGCAGGACGCCGGTCACCTGCGCGTCGCGGGCCGCGAGGGCGCGTTCGGCTTCGCGCTCTCCACCTCGCATCGCACGGCGCAGGCGTATCGTGCGCCGTCCGGGCGCTTCGGCGACCTCACGCTCGCGCGGGCGACCACCGTGCGCGACGCCGGGGTGCAGGACCGCGCGCACGCCGCGCAGGTCTCGCTGGACCTCGGTGCGCGGCAGCAGCTCGCGCTCAAGGTCACGCGCTACGATGCCCGCAATGCCGGGTACGGCTACGTCGATCCGCGCGCGCTGGGCGACTCCAGCGGCGCCGTCATCCGCCTGCTGTATCCGGAGCAGACCGTGGACCGTGCCGTGCTCTCCTGGCAGGCGACCGCCCTCGGCTCCCGGTTCGCCGACCGCGTGAGCGTCACCGCCTCCAACAGCCGCAACGACCGCGTCTTCCGCCAGGCCCTCGACATCCCCTTCACGCCGACCGCCGGCATGACGATCCGCGACCGCAACGTCACGGAGATGCGCTCGGACGGCCTGCGCGTGGAGGCCACCAAGGTCAGCGCACGCGGCCACGTGTTCACCTACGGCGCCGATTGGTACCGCGACCGCTCCGTGAACTCGGACTCGAGCGTCACGCGCATGTACGGGTTCGGCCCGCCGTCCACCACCACCAGCACCACGCCGAACCTGCCCAACGCCTGGTTCTGGACCGGTGGCATCTTCGCACAGGGCCGCTTCCAGGCGGGCGACCGCGTGGAGCTGGGTGCGGGACTGCGTGGGCAGTCCATCCAGTCGGAGACCCGGGCGACCGCGGGGCTGCCGGCGGATCGCGCCGGCGTCGCGGCGAGCGCGGAAGCCGTGGTGGGGCAGCTGAGCGCGCGGTACCGCCTGCAGGAGGACATGCACCTCGTCGCCTCCCTCGGACGCGCGTTCCGGGCGCCGAACCTGATCGAGCGCTACTTCGAGGGCGCGACCACCGACGGCAGCGGCTACCAGCTGGCCACCCCCGACCTCGATCCCGAGACCAGCCTCAACGTGGACCTCGGCATCAAGTTCCGTCGGTCCCGCGTGTACGGTGAGGTCACGGTGTTCATGAACACCATCGACGACGCGATCCGCATCGTGGACGCCGACACGACCGTGAACGGCTTCGATGGCTATCGCAACGCGAACGTCGACCGCCTGCGCGACACCGGCATCGAGGCCCTCGCGGAAGTGCAGCTCGGACGCGGCTTCTCGGTGCTCGGCTACGTGTCGACGCTGGACTCCAAGAACGTGGACACCGAGACCTCGGTGGGGGACAGCTACGGCAGCAAGCTCGGCGGCGAGCTGGGCTGGCGCACGCC
The DNA here is from genome assembly GCA_902825965.1 of uncultured Gemmatimonadota bacterium. Taxonomy (GTDB): domain Bacteria; phylum Gemmatimonadota; class Gemmatimonadetes; order Gemmatimonadales; family Gemmatimonadaceae; genus Pseudogemmatithrix. Next base: position 33,504 of record CADEDA010000008.1, read on the forward strand.
GGGTGGTGCCTGGGGCCTGCGCTACGACGTGCGGCACCAGGGCGAACGCAAGGACGTCGTGCTGAGCGGCAGCCCGGTCGGCGACCGGCTGCCGGCGTTCACGGTGCACGCGCTCCGCAGCACGCTGCGCCTGCCGTCGCTGCGCACCGTGCAGCCGACGCTGGACCTGGCGGTCACCAACCTCACCAACACGCTCTACGCCGAGGCGTCCAACACCGGCTTCTTCCGTCCGGAGCCGCCGCGCAGCCTCTCGGCGGCGCTGCGATTCGACTTCTAGCGTCGCCGCCATGGCGACGACGGCCCGGGTGCCCGCACACTGGGCGCCCGGGCCGTTGCGTCGGTAGATTTGGCGCATGACGAAGATCCTCCCGCACGACCTCGACGCGCGGTTCTCGACGCGCGCCATCCACGCCGGCCAGCGCCCCGACCCCACGACCGGCGCGATCATGCCGCCGATCTACCAGACGTCCACCTACGCGCAGGAATCGCTGGGCGTCAACAAGGGCTACGAGTACGCCCGCGGCAAGAACCCAACGCGCGAATGCCTCGAACGCAACGTCGCCGCGCTCGAGGGCGCGCAGCATGGGTTCGCGTTCTCGTCGGGCATGGGCTGCGTGGATTCCATCATGAAGCTCTTCAAGTCCGGAGATCATGTGATCGTGGGCGCCAACGTGTACGGCGGCACGTTCCGGCTCTTCGACAAGATCCTCAAGAACTTCGGCCTCGAGTTCTCCTGGGTCGACACGCGCGACCCGCAGCGGATCGCCGACGCCATGCAGCGGAACACCGTCGCCGTGATGCTCGAGACGCCGACCAACCCGCTCATGCAGCTCACCGACATCGCGGCGGCGGCAGCGATCGCCAAGCGGGGCGGGGCGCTCACGATCGTCGACAACACCTTCGCCACGCCGTACTTCCAGAACCCGCTGCAGCTCGGCGCCGACATCGTCTGGCACTCCAGCACGAAGTACCTCAACGGGCATTCCGACATCATCGGCGGCATCGCCGTGCTCAACGAAGACGAGCTCGCCAAGCGCCTGCAGTTCAACCTCAACTCCGCCGGCGCGGTCCCGGGACCGATGGACTCCTGGCTCACGCTGCGCGGCACCAAGACGCTGGCGCTGCGCATGCGCCAGCACGACGCCAACGGCCGTCGGGTGGCCGAGTGGCTCGCGAACAAGGTGGGGGAGCGCCAGGTGTTCTACCCGGGGCTCGCTTCGCACCCCCAGCACGAACTCGCCAAGCGCCAGATGCGCGGCTTCGGCGGCATGGTCTCCGTCGAGACCGGCTCCAAGGCGAACGCCAACGCGGTCGTGAGCCGCGTGAAGGTCTTCACGCTCGCCGAGTCGCTGGGCGGGGTGGAGAGCCTCGTCTGCCAGCCCGCCGGCATGACGCATGCCTCCGTCGAACCGGCGCGTCGCCTCGAGATCGGCATCACCGACGGCCTCATCCGGTTCTCCTGCGGCGTCGAGGACGTCGAGGATCTCATCGAGGACCTAGAGCAGGCCTTCGCCGGCCTGTGAGCCGGTAGGCGGGGCGCCATCGGGCTCCATGGGCACCCCGCCCCGCGCCTTCGGAACCTCCTGCCCGCCCCGTCCGTAGTCCACGGCACACATCCACCGGAGCGCCACGATGGCCCGCGTCACCCTGACCGACATCTCGTCCCTCGCCTGGGAACACCCCGCCGACCGCGCCGCGCTCAACACGCTGCGCGCCATCCCGGGATTCCAGCAGGTCGTCAACAAGGTCGCCAGCGTCTTCGGCGAGCGCGGGGTGCGCCACCTGTTCACGGCAAACGCCGTCCGCGTCGGCCCCACGCAGCGCCCGGACCTCGATGCGCTCTGGACGGAAGTCCTCCAGACGATGGACTGGCCCACGCGGCCGCAGCTCTACGTCACGCAGACACCGCTGGTGAACGCCGGTGCGGTCGGCTTCGGCGACCCCTTCGTGGTCATCAACTCGGCGGCGCTCGAGCACCTCACCCGCGACGAGCTCCGCGTGATCCTCGCGCACGAGCTCGGCCACATCATGAGCGGGCACGTCACGTACCGCACCATCGCCAAGATCATCATGATGGTCGGCCTCTCGAGCCTGCCCTTCCTCGCCGGCATCGCGCTGCTGCCGTTCCAGATCGCATTGCTCGAGTGGTACCGCAAGAGCGAACTCTCCTGCGACCGGGCGTCGCTGCTCGACGCCCAGGATCCGGACCTCGTCCTCACCACCTTCATGAAGCTCGCCGGCGGGCGCGAGTTCGGGGACCGTCTCGACCTCAACGCGTTCAAGGACCAGGCGCGCGAGTACGAGACCGACGGCAGCGCCTGGGACACGGTGCTCAAGGCGCTGAACACCGCCTTCCGCGAGCATCCGTTCGCGACGGTGCGGGCCGGCGAACTGCAGCGCTGGGTCGAGTCCGGCGCCTACGCCAAGATCCTCGCCGGCGACTACGTGCGCCGCGCAGACGTGAAGCCCGGCCAGGGCTTCCAGGAGGACGTGAAGGAAGCCTCCACCTACTACGCCGACCAGGCGAAGGCCGCGATGGGCAAGGTGGGCGACACCGTGTCCCGTGCCAAGAGCGCCTTCTCGGACGCGTTCAAGGGCGGCGCGCGATGAAGGTCCTGATCGTCGGCGGCGGAGGACGGGAGCACGCCTTGGCATGGAAACTCCGCCGCGACGATCCGCAGTGTGACCTCCTCGCCGCCCCGGGCAATCCGGGCATCGCGCGACTCGGGCGCTGTGTCAACATCAGTGCCACCAACCTCGATGCGCTCGTGACGCTGGCCCGCGCGGAAGCGGTGACCTTCACGCTGGTGGGACCGGAGGCACCGCTGGAGGCGGGGATCGTGGACCGCTTCCGCGCCGAGGGACTCGCCATCTTCGGACCGACCCGCGCGGCAGCGCGGATCGAGACCTCCAAGCGCTTCGCCAAGGAGCTGATGCTCGCGGCGGGTGTCCCCACGGCGCGGGCGCAGACCTTCACGGACCCCGCGGCCGCACGCGCCGAGGCGCGGCGACTCGGCGCGCCGGTGGTCATCAAGGCCTCGGGCATCGCCGCCGGCAAGGGGGTGATCGTCGCCACCAGCCTCGCCGACGCCGACGCCGCGATCGATGCCATGCTCGTCGACAACGCGTTCGGCAGCGCCGGCGCCGAGGTGCTCGTCGAGGAGTTCATGCAGGGCGAGGAGGTGTCGCTGTTCGCCCTCACCGACGGCACACGTGTGCTGCCCTTCATCGGCGCGCAGGACCACAAGCGCATCGGTGAGGGCGATACCGGTCCCAACACCGGCGGCATGGGCGCCTACGCGCCGGTCGCGATCGCCTCCGAGGCGTTGGTGCGCGAGGCGGTCGCGCGGATCTTCACGCCCACCCTGCGCGCGATGCGCGAGCAGGGCTGCCCGTTCACGGGCCTGCTCTACGCGGGGCTCATGCTCACGGCGGACGGCCCGAAGGTGGTGGAGTTCAACTGCCGCTTCGGCGATCCCGAGACGCAGGCGCTGCTGCCCCTCATGGCGTCGAGCCTGCTCGAGCCCATGCGGACGATCGCCGAGGGACGCGCACTCGACGACGGCGCCGCGTTGCGCTGGAAGCCGGGCGCCTCGGTCACCACCGTCGTCGCGGCGGCCGGCTATCCGGGCACCATCGCCACTGGCGACGCGATCACGCTGCCCGAGGACGGCGCCGACGTGATGGTGTTCCACGCCGGCACCAGGATGCTCGCCGACCAGACCCTCGTGACGAGCGGCGGGCGTGTCGTCGCCGTCACCGCCCTCGCACCCGACATCCGCGCCGCGCAGCAGGCCAGCGCCGCGGCGGCGGCCCGCGTGCGGTTCGACGGCGCACAGATGCGGCGGGACATCGGGTGGCGCGAACTCGCGCGTGCCTGAGCTCCCGGAGACCGAGACCATCGCGCGCGACCTGGACGGCGCCCTCCGGGGCGCCGTCGTGCGTTCCGTGGAGCTGCTGCGGACCGACGTGCTGCGTCCGCGCGCGGCACTGGCGCGTTTCCGCGCCCTGCAGGAGGCCCGCATCGCGCGGGTGTGGCGCCGCGCGAAGAGCATCGTGATCGACTGCGGCGATCGCGCGCTCGTGGTCACGCCGCGCTTCACCGGTGCGCTGCTGCTCGACGGGACACCGGACGACACGTACACCTGCCTGCGCTTCACCTTGCGGGACGGTCGCCTGCTCCGCTACCACGACGTCCGGCGGCTGGGCAGCGTCGCGTTGCTCGACGCGCCGGCCCTCGCCGCCTGGGACGCCGGCCTGGGACCGGAGCCGCTTGACCCCGCGCTCACCACAGAGCGATTTTCGGGAATCATTCGGGCCTCACGACGGGCGGTGAAGACCATCCTGATGGATCAGCGACGACTGGCGGGTGTGGGCAACATCTACGCGAACGAGGCACTGTGGCGTGCGGGCATACGCCCCACGGCGCGCGGGGCGTCCATCACGCGTGCGCGACTCGCCGCGCTCCTCGAGGCGCTGCGCGCCGTGCTCACGGAATCCATCGCGTTGCGCGGGACCACGTTCCGCGACTTCCGCGACGCGTACGGCGGGCGCGGAGGATTCGCGGCACACCTGCAGGTGTACGGTCGCGCAGGCGAGCCCTGCACGCGCTGCGGCGCCCCGCTCAGGGCCACCCATGCCCTCGAAGGCCGCCAGACCGTGTGGTGCGCGGGTTGCCAACGATGAGCCCGCGCCGTCGTCGTCGCGGACCCGTCGCGCCACCCAAGGACGTCGAGATGCGGATCGACAACATGCTCGCCCTCGTGAAGGACGGCGCGCGTGACGTCCCCGGCGTGTATCGGATGACGTCCGCCGATGGCGAGGTAATCTACGTCGGCAAATCCAAGGTGCTGCGCACGCGCCTGCTCAGCTACTTCCGCGCGCAGTTCCCCCGCGACAAGGGCGCCCGCATCCTGCGCGAGGCGGCGACGCTGGAGTGGGAGGTGCTGCCGAGCGAGTTCTCCGCGCTGCTGCGCGAGCTCCGCTTGATCAAGTTGCTGCGACCGCGGTACAACGTCGCCATGAAGCGTGACGCGCGGTATCACGCCTTCGTGCGCGTCTCGCGCGGCCCGGCGCCACGGTTCCAGGTCGTCCGGGGCGCCGGCACCGACGAGACCGGCACCTACTACGGCCCCTTCCGCGGCGCCCTGCAACTTGAAGAGGCCCTGCGCGAGCTCAACGACGTGCTCGGCCTGCGGGACTGCCGGCTCGACCAGCCCATGCATTTCGCCGACCAGCCGGAGCTGCTCACGCTGCCCTCGCGGACACCGGGCTGCATCCGGCACGAGATCGGCAAGTGCCTCGGCCCCTGCGTCGCAGCCGTGCGCGAGGACGAGTACCTCGCCCGGTTCCGCGTGGCCAAGGCCTTCCTCGAGGGAGCCGACGACGCGCCACTCGGTCCACTGCGCGCCCAGATGGAAGCGTCCAGCGATGCGCTCGACTTCGAGCGGGCGGCGGTGATGCGCGACAAGATCCGACGCCTCGAGTCCCTGCGCGAGCAGTTCGCCCGGATCCGGTTCGCGCTCGAATCGCTGTCGTTCACGTACGCGGTGAAGGGCGAGCGGCCCGAGGACGGCCGGACCTACGTCGTGCGGCGCGGCCGCGTACGCGACGAATGCCCCACGCCGCGCACGGCGGCGGAGCGACGCGCCCTCGACCAGCGCGTGGCCGCCCTGCTGGCCCAGCAGGAGTCGCGCCAGGCGACGGTGCCCGGACACGAAGTCGACGAGGTGCTCCTCGTGGCCGCATGGTTCCGCAAGCATCCCAAGGAGCTCAAGCGCACCACCCCGATCGAGCTCCCGGTGGACTCGGAGTTGATCGCGTGAGCGACGCGCTGCGCTACATCGAACGCGCCCCCGACCCCGCCATCGCCCCCTGGATCCTCTCTTGCTGGTCGTTCCAGTCCGACGACCTGCCGCCCGACTTCCCGCCGTACACCATCTGGCCCGACGGCTGCACCTCGATCAGCGTGGTGCGCACGCCGGAGGTCCACAACTTCCTCAGCGTCATCGGGCCGCGCTTCCAGGGCATGTCGCGCGAACTCACCTCGCGATGGCGCATCTGGGGGTTCCGGCTCTGGCCGGATACCACCGCCTCGGTCACCGGCGTGAGCGCACGCAGCCTGCGCGACTACATGGGCCGTGCGCCCGAGGCACTGCAGCGCCGCTTCGCCGGACTCGCGGCCACGTTGCCGGACGTCGATGACGCCGACGTGGTGTTCGCCGCCATGCAACGTTGGCTCGGCGAGACCCTCGCCGACGCACCCACGCCGGACCCGCGCATCCGCGCCGCCGTGCGCGCACTCGTCGCCACCAAGGGCGAGGCCCCGATGGCCGAGGTCGCCCGCGCCGCCGCGATGGGCCTGCGGCAGTTGCAGCGGCGCTTCCCCGAGGCCACGGGTCTCACGCTGCGCGAGTACGCCCGCGTGCGTCGGCTGCGCGAGGCCCTCGCGCATCGCATCGCCTCCGCACCGCCGGGCTGGTCCCGCATCGCCGCCGAGACCGGCTACGTCGACCACGCCCACCTCACGCGCGAGTTCGTGGCGTTGCTCGGGTTCGCGCCGTCGGCCGCCGCCCGCCAGATGTCCACCACCACGCACCGCGATGTGCGGCCCTAGCGCGCCCGGCCCAACATGTCGCGCGGATACAAGCGCCAGCACCGCGCCGCCGGCTAGTCTCCCCGCGGACCCCAGCCGGAGCTACGCTTGATCCGTTCGCATCACCCGCAGTCCCGCGGCCGACGCCCCTTCCTGCACGTCGCCGCCGTCCTCTCGCTCCTCGCCGCGCCCATGGCACTCGACGCCCAGGACCCGCAGGCCGCCGCGAACACCGCACGGGCACGTGCGGCGCTCGCGCCCATCGCCAAGATGGTCGGACGCTGGGAAGGCGACGCCAAGGTCTCGATGGGACCCGGCGAGCCGATGCCGGTGCGCCAGTCCGAGGACATCGTGTGGGGAGCCGCGCAGACGGTGATGATCATCCGGGGCACCGGGCGCGACCCCAGGACCGGTGCGATCGTATTCGAGGCGGCGGGGACGCTGTGGTACGACCTCGAGACGCAGCGCCTGCAGTTCCGGACGCACCGCGACGGGCGATCGGTCGCCGCCGACGTGGAGATCCGCCCCGATACGATGGTCTGGGGCTTCGGTGTGCCCGGCGGGCGGGTGCGCTACACCATCGCCCTCACGGACGACACCTGGCACGAGGTGGGGGAGTTCCTGCTCGAGGGCGCGGCCCCCGTGCGTACCATCGAGATGCGGCTCACGCGCAGCGCGCGCTAGTCACTCGGCCAGCGGCAGCAACTCCGCCGTGGCGCGTCCCTCGGCGATCGTGAGCACCGCGACACAGGGCACCAGGTCGAACCGGCGCGGCCCCGCCGCGCCGGGATTCACGATCAAGCGCCCGTCCACCTGCTCGATCACCTGCTTGTGCGTGTGCCCGTACACGCAGACGTCGGCGTCGTAGGCCGCGGCCACCGCGGCCGGCCGCGGACGCCCGAGTTCGTGGCCGTGACTGACGTGGATGCGCACGCCCGCGACGGTCAGGTCGAGGCGCTCCACCAGTCGCGCGTTCCACGGCTCGTCGCAGTTGCCCCACACGGCCTGGGTCGGCGCGATGAGGTTCAACTCGTCGAGGATCTCGTCGCCGCAGACGTCCCCCGCATGCAGGATCATCGCGACACCGGCCAGCGCCCGATGCACGTCGGGGCGCAGCAATCCGTGCGTGTCGGAGATCAGGCCGATGCGGACCGCTGCGCTCACCCCTCGGCCTCGCCCCAACGCGGTGCGAGCGAGTTGGGCACGCCCAGGTGGTCGAGCGCGCGGGCGACGATGAAGTCCACGAGGTCGTCCACCTGCTGCGGCCGGTGATAGAAGCCCGGCGCGGCAGGCATCACCGTCGCCCCCGCGAGCGTGACCGTCCGCATGTTCTCGAGGTGGATCAGCGAGAGCGGCGTCTCGCGCGTCACGAGCAGCAGGGGTCGGCGCTCCTTCAGCGCGACGTCGGCCGCGCGCTCCACCAGCGAACGCGAGGTGCCCGCCGCGATGCTCGCCAGCGTGCCCATCGAGCAGGGACAGATCACCATCCCACCGGCGATCGAACTCCCCGACGCGGGCGCCGCGCCTCGGTCGGCATCGTCGTAGACCGTGACCAGTCCGTCGAACCGCCGCTCACCCAACGCGCGGCGCAGCGCATCGAGGTCCGCGATGTCGCTCTCCGTGCGCAACAGCCGGTACCCGTGCGACGACACGATGAGCGACACGCGCCGCTCGGCCAGCAGCAACTGCTCCAGCAACCGGATGCCGTACGGTGCGCCCGACGCACCGGTGATCGCCAGAACGATCGGCGCGGACGAGTCGAGGGGTCGCATCAGGCGAGGATCCGGTCGGCGAGGACACAGGCGAAGAACGCGAGCGAGATCACCCCGTTCATCGTGAAGAAGGCGGCATCGAGCCGGCGCAGGTCGTCGGCGCGCACGAGGGAATGTTCGTACGCGAGGATGGCGGCCGCCACTGCGACCCCGACCCAGGCGAGTGTCCCCGCCCCCACGGTCCACACCGTCGCGGCCAACGCCAGCACCGTGAGCACATGGAAGACGCGGGCGACGAGCAGCGCCCGCGGCACGCCGAGCGCGCTGGGGATCGAATGCAGGCCCTGCGAGCGGTCGAACTCCACATCCGGCAGCGCGTAGAGGATGTCGAAGCCCGCCGACCAGGTCGTCACCGCGGCGGTGAGCACGAGCAGCATCCACCACGGCTCACTCCATGCGCCGGTCACCGCGAGGTATCCCCCCACCGGCGCGATCGCGAGTCCCAGGCCGAGCACCACGTGGGCGTAGCGCGTGAAGCGCTTGGTGAAGGAGTAGAAGCAGACCCAGCCCAGCGCGATGGGCGAGAGCGTGAGGCAGAGCGGGTTGAGCATCGCCGCCGCCCACACGAACAACGCCGCCGCGATCCCGACGGTGACCCAGGCCTCTCGCACGGCGATCGCGCCGCGCGGGATCTCGCGCTGGGCGGTCCGCGGGTTCTTCGCGTCGAACTCCCGGTCCACGATCCGGTTCACCGCCATCGCCACCCACCGCGCGCTGGTGAAGGCGAGCACCACCCAGCCCACCCGCGCGACGTCGATCGCGGCGACCCGGGTCGCGAACGTCACCCCCACCAGCGCGAACGGCAGCGCGAACACCGTGTGCGGGAGCTTCACGAAGCTCGCCCAGCGGGCGAACCCCGATTCCCCGGCGAACGTCTGCCCCTCGCGCGGTGCACTCATGGCGCGCGCCAGTCGAGGCCCAGCGACGGCCACAGCGCGTCCACCTTCGCCTTGGTCGCCGCGTCCATCTCGATCACCTTCGGCCAGTCGCGCGTGAAGCCCTCCTCCGGCCACTTCCTCGTCGCGTCGATGCCCATCTTGGAGCCGTACGTGAAGGCGCGGCTCGAATGATCGAGCACGTCCACCGGCCCCATGGTGAAGCGCGTGTCGCGCTCCGGGTCGATGTTGTTGAGCGCGACCCACCAGGCCTCCTGCGGGTTGCGCACGTCCACCCAGTCGTCCACCACCACCAGCACCTTCGCGAGCGACATCAGGCCCGCGCCCCAGAGCGCGTTCATCACCTTCCACGCCTGCCCCGGGTACGTCTTCTTGATGCTCACGAACACGAGGTTGTGGAACACGCCCTCGGCCGGCATGTGGTAGTCGACGATCTCGTGGTTGGTCAGCTTGAGCAATGGCAGGAAGATCCGCTCGGTCGCGTGCCCGAGGTAGAAGTCCTCCATCGGCGGACGCCCCACGATCGTCGCGCAGTACACCGGCTGCCGGCGCATCGTGACGGCCGTGACGTGCACCAGCGGATACAGGTCGGCCTCGGAGTAGTAGCCCGTGTGGTCGCCGAACGGGCCCTCCGTCACCAGCGCTTCCTTGGGATCGATGAACCCCTCGATCACGATCTCGGCCTCGGCCGGGACCTCCAGGTCGCAGCTGATCGCCTTGACGAGCTTCACCGGCTTGCGCCGCAGGAAGCCCGCGAAGATGTACTCGTCGATGTTCGGCGGCAGCGGCGCGCTCGCGGAGTACATCGACGCCGGGTCCGACCCGATCACGATGCACACCGGCATCTGCTCGCCCTTCTCCGCCATCTCGCGCCAGTGGGCGGCGCCCGTCTTGTGCCGCTGCCAGTGCATGGCGACCTCGCGCTTCCCCATCTGCTGCACGCGGTACATGCCCACGTTGCGGATCCCGCGCGTGGGGTCCTTCGACACCACCGCCGTCATGGTGAGGAACGGCCCGCCGTCCTCGGGCCAGGTGGTGAGCACCGGCAGCTGGTCGAGGTCGATCGCGTCGCCCTGCCACACCACTTGCTGGCAGGCCGCCCCGCCCGACTGCGTCCGCGGCGGGAACTTCGCGACCTCCATGAGCCGCGGCAGCAGCTGCAGCTTGCCGAGCAGCCCCTCCGGGACCTTGAGGTCCAGCAACTTGGTGATGCGGTCGCCATGGTCGTCGAGCCGCTCGACCCCCAGCGACAGCGCCATGCGGCGCATGGAGCCGAAGAGGTTGATCGCCACCGGATACTTGGCGATGCTGCCGTCCCGCAGCACGGGGCGCTCGAACAGGAGCGCGGGTCCGCCGCCCGGCAGCTTCATCACGCGGTCGGCGATCTCGCACATCTCGAGGTGCACCGACACTGGCTGTGTGATGCGGCGCAGCTCGCCGATGCGGTCGATCGCGGCGATGAACTCCTGCAGGGTATCGAGCGTCTCGGTCACGGAAGTCGTCCGGGGGTCACTTGGTGCCGACGTGGACGGCGGCGATGCCGAACGTCAACGTCTCGAACGCCACATCCGTGAAGCCGGCCGCCGTCATCGCCCGCGCCAGCACGTCGGTCTCCGGGAAGTTCGCGACCGAGCGCGGCAGGTAGGTGTAGGCCGTCTTGTGCCCGCTGATCGCGCGTCCGATGAGCGGGAGGATGCGGTGGAAGTAGAACAGGTACGCCGCCCGGACCAACGGCAGGCGCGGCGTGGAGAACTCGAGGATCACGAAGCGTGCGCCGGGCTTGAGCGTCCGGTGCACCTCCCGCAGCCCGGCCGCCAGGTCGGCGACGTTCCGGATGCCGAAGGCGACGATCGCGCCGTCGAACGCCGCATCCCGCACCGGGAGGGCCAACGCGTCGGCGACCACCGGACTCAGGAGCCGCGCCGGGGCCTTGCCGACGCCCGCCCGCAGCATGGGTTCGGCGAAGTCCGCGGCGAGGATGCAGCCCGCGAACCCCGGCTTCCGGGTCAACTCGGCGCCGACGTCGAGTGTTCCCGCGCAGAGGTCGAGGTAGGTGCCCTCGGGCGCGCGGTCCCAGCCGAGCCGTGCGAGCGCCACCGTGCGCCAGCGGCGATCGATGCCCAGCGACAGCAGGCGGTTGAGGAGGTCGTACCGCGGCGCGATCTCCGAGAAGATGCGCTGCACGTAGCTGCGCTTGCCCGCCGCCGAGGCACCCTCCGCGGCCGCGTCGGCCTCGAGAGCCTCGGTGTCTAGCGCATTCGACATAGAGCAGAAAGTTGCCCGGGGCGATGTGTACGGGCAAGTTTCCCGTTGCGAATGGCGCCCCCTCTCGACCTCCCGAATCTCCCGGATGCCGACGTCGTTTCGCTCGCCCAGAAAGGCCGCGAAGCGGCGTTCCGCGAGCTCATCCGGCGATACGAGCGGCCCGTCTATTCGCTCATCTACCGGATGGTGCGCGACAGCGCCGCCGCCGAGGACCTCGCGCAGGACGCGTTCATCAAGGTCCTGAACCACATCGACAAGTACCGGCCCGAGTTCAAGTTCTCGAGCTGGCTGTTCAAGATCGCCAACAACATCGCGATCGATCACCTGCGCCGACGCCAGCTCGACACCATCTCGATGGACGGCTCGCCGCACGCCACCACCGCCTCGGACGTCGAGGCCACCTCGTTCGACATCGCCGACCAGGGCGAGAACGCCCTCGACGAACTCGCCTCCCGCGAGCTCGGCTCGGCCATCGAGCAGGCCATCGGCAAGCTCCGGCCCGAGTACCGCAACTGCATCATGCTCCGGCACGTCGAAGGACGGAGTTACGAGGAGATCGCCGCCACGCTCGACCTCCCCCTCGGCACCGTGAAGACCTACATCCACCGCGCACGACACCAGCTCCGAGAGGCGCTGGAGCACTTGCGGGAATAGGGCTGCCGGCGCCGGGGCCTGCGGGTCGGTTCGAGGAGAACAGACCCCGAACCACCCCGGTCCGACCGCCGTCCGCCCGTCCCCGCCCGCATTCCGCAGTCCTGAAACCCCCGGGTCCCCACCCCCGTACGCCCCTCTGGAGAATCCCATGAACCACCGCCACCTCCTCCCCAACGAGATCGACCTGCTGGTCGACGGCGACGCCGGATTCGGCGTCGGGCCGCTGCGTGCGCATCTCGCGGAGTGCGCTGACTGCCGGACGCGCTACGACGAGCTCCGCGTCGTATCGGAGGCGTTGGAATCGCTGCCGCACCACACGCCGTCGCTGCGGTTCTCCGACCGCGTGATGACGCAGGTGCAGGTGATCGAACCCTGGCACGTCGCACTCTCCGAGTCGGCGGCGCGCCTCGTGCCGGCGAGCACGCCGATGCGGGTCCTCGCCGGCGTGGGCGCGGGGCTCGCCGCCGTGACCATCTCCGGCAGCGCCCTTTGGCTGGCCTTCCGCGCCGACCTCGCGGGCTTCGTGTTCAGCCTCTTCATCGACCGCACGCGCGACTCGCTCGTGGCCGGCGCCGGCGAGGTCGCAACCAGCGCCCTCGGAGCCGACGCCACTGCGACGCTCGCGACCGGCGGTCCCGCACTCCTCGCCCTCGCCGCCGGAGTCCTGGCGACGACGGCAGTGGCTGCGGTCTTCGCCTTCCGCCGCCTCGCCGCCACCGCTCGCGCCACTCGGGAGTAAGCCGATGCGGCGCACGATCGTCCTCCTCGCCGTGACGCTCCTCGCGCTCACGGCAGCGCCCCGTTCGGGGGCAGCGCAGGTGAGCGGCTCCGTCCCCACCACCGACAGCGTGGCGCTCGCCATGCGCGAGATCGGGATCACCCAGGGCGTGCTCGACTTCAACGGCAAGGTCGTGCGCGGCGACCACACGGTCGCCGCCACCGACACGCTCGCAGGCCCCCTCGTGGTCATCGGCGGCAGCGCCGAGGTGCGCGGGGTGGTCCGCGGCAGCGTCTACGCGCTCTGGGGCGACGTGGTCGTCCATGAAGGTGCCAACGTGCTCGGCGGCGCGACCGCCTACCGCGGGCGCGTGATCCTCGATGGCGGACGGGTGCGCGGGGCGCTCGCGGCCTGGTCCGCCACGGTACCGGCCGCGGTAGCCGAAGCACCGCCCATGACGCGCGGTCGCGCCTTGACGCTCGCCGGCGGCTGGACCGCGATGCTCACCGTGATCGGCATCCTGGTGCTGGTGATCGCCGCATCCAACATGGAAGCGACCGCCCGGATCCTGGAGCAGGAGTTCGGTCGCGCGTTCTTCCTCGGTGTCGTCGGCCAGCTCGGATTCCTGCCCGTGCTGCTGCTCGCGACCATCGCGCTCGCGATCACCATCGTGGGCGCCCTGCTCATCCCGTTCGTGCTCGTGGCCGCGCCCATCGCGCTGGCCGGCATGCTGACTCTCGGCTGGCTCGCGCTCGCCCTCACCACCGGGCGCGCACTCACGCGGGTGCGGGCCGAGGGAGCCTCACGCGCGGAAGCGCTGCGGGCACTGGTGTTCGGTGTGGTGCTGTTGATGTCGCCGTGGTTCATCGCGGCCGCGCTGCAGGGCACCGGCACCGCGGCGGTCGTCGCGCGCATCGTAGCGGTCACGGTGGCCTGGGTCGCCGCCTCCGCGGGACTGGGCGCGGCGCTGCTCTCACGCGCAGGCGTCGGCAAGCGGACGCCCGCGGAGCGGCCGCAGCCGCCGCTGCAGGGCTGGCAGACGCCGACGCCGGTGGCCGGTGTCGCGGCCGCTCGGCGGCCCATTCCCGCGCGGCCGGGCGCGACGCCCCAGTAGGCGCGATCGCGCGACGGCTGCGCGCTACGGCTGCGCGATCCGCAGCGCGATCGCGGTCAGTTTCTTGGCGGCCGAGCTGGCGGGATCCGACACCACGATCGGCGCACCGCGGTCGGCGCCCTCGAGCACCGGCGGGTAGAGCGGCACCTCGCCGAGCAGCGGCACCTTGAGCTCGTCGGCGAGGCGCTTGCCGCCACCCGTGCCGAAGATGGCCATCGGCTTGCCGGTCTCCGGCGACTCGAAGTAGCTCATGTTCTCGACGATGCCCAGCACGGGCACGCCCACGCGCTCGAACATCTTCGCGCCGCGCAACGCATCACCCACCGCGACCTCCTGCGGCGTGGTGACGATCACCGCGCCGGCCACGCTGGTCGCCTGCACCAGCGAGAGCTGGGCGTCACCCGTGCCCGGCGGCATGTCGACGAACAGGAAGTCGAGCGTGCCCCAGTCCACGTCGCGCAGGAACTGCGTGATGATCTTCATGACGATGGGGCCGCGCCAGATCGCGGGCTGATCGCGCTCGATCAGGAAACCGAGCGACATGACCTTCACACCGTGCGCCTGCAGCGGCTGGATCTTGTCGTCCTTCACCGGCGGCGCTTCATCGACGCCCATCATGCGCGGGATGTTGGGCCCATAGATGTCGGCATCCATGAGTCCCACGCGGTGGCCGGCCTTGGCGAGCGCGATCGCGAGGTTGGTGGTGACGGTGCTCTTGCCCACGCCGCCCTTGCCCGATGAGACCGCGAGGATGCGGCCGAGCTTGGGATAGGTGACGGGCGTCGGCGCGGCCGGGGTGCGGGGCGCGGGTTCGGCGTTCATCACCGGCAGCGTGCGGGTGGCCGCCTTCGCCGGCGCCGGCGCAGCCGCCGGGGGCGTCGCCGGCTCGGAGGCGTCCTTCACATCGACGCGGACGTCGACGACCCCCTCGACACGCTCCAGCGCCTGCCGCACCTGCCGCGCGAGCGTGGGATCGTCCTGCGCGGCGAGCAACAGCGTCACGCGCACCTTGCCGTCGCGTGTGGTGGCGATGTCGCGCACCTGCTGCGTCTGGTAGATGGACGCGCCGGTGCGGGGGTTCGCGATCGGCTTGAGCGCGTCGGCGAGACGCGCCTGGAGGGAATCAGTCATCGGTCGACGTCAGTGGGGAACGGAAGGATCGGGGGAGTCGGCGAGGGCACCGCTGGCACGCAGGCGACGCGCTTCGGCGAGTACCCGCCGCTTCACGTCCTCGATGCCACCCTCGATCAACGCGCCGGAGGCGCGGGCGTGCCCGCCGCCACCGAACACCTTGGCCAGGGCGTTCACGTTCACGCCGGCGATGCTGCGGAACGAGACCTTCACCTTGCCGTGGCCGAGGTCGCGGAAGAGCAACGCGAGCGAGACCCCGGCGATGGAGCGCGGGTACTCGGCGACGCCGTCGAGGTCCTCGCTGGAGACCTGATGCCGCTCGAGCGCGCCGGCCGGCACGGTCACCCAGGCCATGCCCTCGGGCAGGTCCACCTCGAGCGTGTCGAGGGCGTCGCGGAGCAGGAACAGCCGGCCGAGCGGCACGGAGCCGTAGATGCGGGCGTACATCGCCTCGGGATCGACGCCGTGCGTGAGCAGCTCCGCCGCCACCGCGAGACAGCGCGGCGAGGTGTTGCCGAAGCGGAAGCCGCCGGTGTCGGTGACGAGCGCGGTGTACAGCGACCGCGCGACGCTGGTGCTGATCTCGAGGCCGCACTCGCGCGCGAAGTCGAACACCAGCTCCGCCGTCGCGCAGGCCTTGGTGTCGCTGAGCATCGTGCGGCCCGGCGGTTCCTTGCCGGGCAGGTGATGGTCGATCACCAGCGCGTCCTGCGGCAGCGCGCGGACCGCGTCGGCGAGCACGCCGAGGCGGCCGATGTCGCTGATGTCCAGCACGATCAGCCGGTCGATGCCCGCCAGGGCGGCCGCCCCCTCGGCGCTGCGGTCGCGGACGTCGTCGCCGAGCAGCCAGCGGAAGAGCTCCGGCCAGGGCGTCGGATTGACGATCCAGACCTGCAGTCCCATCTGGGCCAGCAGGCGCGCCAGCGCGGTCTGCGAGCCGCAGCCGTCGCCGTCCGCATTGATGTGCGTGGAGAGAGCGACGCGCATCCCGGGCCGCAGCGCGTCCCGCAGGGCCGCGATGGCGGCCCGGCGGTGCTCCGGGATGCGGAGCAACTCACTCACCGGCGCATCCGAGCTTGGAGTGGGTGCGTCCGTAGAAGACATAGATCGCGAGCCCGATGCCCATCCAGATGGCGAGCCGCCACCAGGTGTCCCCGGGGAGGTTGTACATGAGCCAGCTGCACACGCCGATGCCGGCCAGCGGCACGAACGGCACGAGCGGCGTGCGGAACGGCCGCTTCAGCTCGGGGCTGCGGTAGCGCAGCACGAGCACCCCCGCGCAGACGATCACGAACGCGAACAACGTCCCGATCGAGACGAGGTGTCCGAGCAGCCCGATGGGGAAGAGCCCGGCGAGCACCGCCGCACACACCCCCGTGATGATGGTCGCGAGCCAGGGCGTCTGGAACGTGGGGTGCACCCGGCCGAACACCTGCGGCAGCAGCCCGTCGCGCGACATCGCGTAGAAGATGCGCGGCTGCCCCATGAGCATGACGAGCACCACCGACGCCAGGCCCGCGACCGCGCCGATCGTGGTGAAGTACTTGAGCCAGGCCAGCGACGGGCCCGCGGCGTCGAGTGCCACGTACACCGGCTCGGCGACGTCAAGTTGCGGGAACGGCACGAGGCCGGTCATCACGAGCGCCATCGCGATGTAGAGCACCGTGCAGATCGCGAGCGAGGCGAGGATGCCGATCGGCAGGTCCCGCTGCGGGTTCTTGGCCTCCTGCGCGGCGGTCGACACCGCGTCGAATCCGATGTACGCGAAGAAGATCACGCCCGCACCGGCGAAGATGCCGCTCCAGCCGAACTTGCCCGGCACCAGCGCGCCCGAGGCGTCGGTGAGCTGCGGCGGGATGAACGGGCTCCAGTTGGCGGTGTTGACATAGAACGCGCCGAAGCCGATCACCAGCAGCACGATCGCGACCTTGAGGTACACGATCGCGTTGTTGAGCTTGGCGGACTCGCGGATGCCGACGACCAGCAGCGCCGTCATCGCCAGCACCAACAGCACGGCCGGCAGGTTCACGATCGCCCCGGTGCGCACCAGCGTATGCGTGCCTTCCACGGCGAAGGGCGCGCTGGTGAGTGCGCTCGGCAGCGCGATCCCGAGGTCGTTGAGCAGCTGCACGAAGTAGCCCGACCAGCCCACCGCCACGGTGGACGCGGCGAAGAGGTACTCGAGGATCAGGTCCCAGCCGATGATCCAGGCCAGGAGCTCGCCGAGGGTCGCATAGCCGTAGGTGTACGCGGACCCCGCGATCGGGATCATCGACGCGAACTCGGCATAGCAGAGTCCGGCGAAGGCACAGCCGAGCCCGGCGATGAGGAAGGAGATCACGATGGCCGGGCCGGCGTGCTGCGCCGCCGCGGTGCCCGTGAGCACGAAGATGCCCGCGCCGATGATCGCGCCCACGCCGAGCAGCGTGAGGTTCATAGCGGTGAGCGACCGCTTGAGGGCGTGCTCGCCCTCGCCGCTCGCCTCCTGCATGAGGAGGGCGAGGGGCTTCTTGGACCAGATGGACATCAGGCGCTGTAGTTGGGCGCTTCGCGCGTGATCGTGACGTCGTGGGGATGCGACTCACGTAGACCGGCGGGCGTGATCTTCACGAACTCCGCTTCCGTGCGCAGTGCATCGATGCTGCCGCAGCCCGCGTATCCCATGCCGCTGCGCAACCCACCGACCATCTGGAAGAGTACATCGGCGACCGGTCCCTTGTACGGGACGCGGCCCTCGATGCCCTCGGGGACGAACTTCTTGGACGACATCTCGCCGTCCTGGAAGTAACGGTCCGCGCTGCCGTCCTGCATGGCGGAGAGCGAGCCCATGCCGCGGATCATCTTGAAGCGGCGGCCTTCCATGAGCAGCGACTCGCCCGGGCTCTCCTCCGTGCCGGCGAGCATCGACCCCATCATCACCGTCGACGCACCGGCGCCGATCGCCTTCACGATGTCACCGGAGTACTTGATGCCGCCGTCGGCGATGATCGGGACGTCGCCGGCGCCGGCGACGGCATCGAGGATGGCCGTGAGCTGCGGCACGCCGATGCCGGTGACCACGCGCGTCGTGCAGATGGAGCCGGGGCCCACGCCGACCTTGATCGCATCGACCCCGCGCTCGACGAGCGCGCGCGCCGCGGCCTCGGTCGCGATGTTGCCGGCGACCAGTTGCACCTCGGGGAAGCTCTCGCGCACCTTGGCCGTGGCATCGAGCACGCCCTGCGAATGGCCGTGCGCCGTGTCGACGATCAACGCATCCACCCCCGCGTCGATCAATGCCTTGGCGCGCACGAGGTAGTCGCCACTCGCGCCGATCGCCGCTGCGACCAGCAGGCGGCCATGCTGGTCCTTGGCCGCGTTGGGGTACTGGCGGCGCTTGTGGATGTCCTTCACGGTGATGAGGCCGATCAAGGTGCCGGCATCGTCCACCACGGGCAGCTTCTCGATCCGGTGCTTGCCCATCAGCTGCTCGGCCACGTCGAGCGACGTGCCGGCCGGCGCCGTGATGAGCCGGTCCTTGGTCATCGCGTCCGCGAGCGGACGGTCGAGCTTGCGTTCGAACTGCAGGTCGCGGTTGGTGATGATGCCGACGAGTTTGCCCTGCGCGTCCACCACCGGCACGCCGCTGATCTTGAAGCGCGACATGAGCTGCACCGCCTCGCGGAGCGTGGCCGACGGCTGCAGCGTGATCGGGTTGCGGATCATGCCGCTCTCCGAGCGCTTCACCCGGTCCACCTCGGCGGCCTGGCGGTCGATCGCCATGTTCTTGTGCAGGACGCCGATGCCGCCGGCGCGCGCCATCGCGATCGCCATCTCGGACTCGGTGACGGTGTCCATGGCCGCGGAGACCAGCGGCACCTGCAGGACGATGCCGCGGGAGAAGCGGCTGGACGTGCTGACGTCCTTGGGATGGATCAGCGAGTGCCGCGGGACGAGGAGGACATCGTCGAACGTGAGCGCGGCATCGGGGCGGATGCGAGTTGGGAGTCCCATCTCGCAAGTTAGCCGGGCGCCGGGCGGTTTTCCACCGCGGCGCCCCGCAGGTGTCAGGGCTTCGGCGGCTCCGGCGGTGCCGCCTTCGGCTCCGCGTCCTTGGGCTTGGTGGTCGCGGCGCCCACGCTGCCGACCAGGTCCGACGCCACCGACTTCCCGGCCGCCGCCACACCCGACATCACCCCCATCGCCTTGGACATGAACCCCATGGCCTCGGTGATGGTGCTCGCGGAGACGTTGCCGGCCCGCAGCGTGTCCTCGATGCCCTCGGCGAAGCGCTGGAACGCATTGGGGCCCGGCGCCTGACGCGAGGCGTACTTGGACTCGAGGAACTCAAGGTAGTCCAGCACCTGATAGAGCCGATCCTCGGGGAGGGTCTCCAGACGACGGAGGATGCGGTCCTTCAGGATGTCATGCATCAGGGGATTCCCCAGCGAATACGTTCGCCGCGCGCGTCGACGTGGACGAAGGGTCCGCGGCCCGGCACGGCGCGGTAGAGTCCGACCCCCCCGACCAGCGAAGGGTACTTCTGCTCCACCCGCTCCACGATCCGTACGAAGGCGAGGGCATCTTTGGTGTCAACGCGCTTGTCGCCGTTCAGGTCGTCCATCCGGCCATTACCATCGGCGTCCACGAACACGTCCGCGGCGTCGCCGTACTGGTGCCGACTGTCGGTCGCGCGACCGCTGTTCTTGCCGCGGGAGTTGTACTGGGGGGTGCGGAAGCCCGAGAGCACGCTCAGGCCGTCCGCCTTGTGACCGGCCAGCCGGAGCTCGACGATGATCAGCTCGAGTTTGTCGATGAGCCGCTCGTCGAGCAGCAGCATCTTGGGCCACACGTCGCGCTGATCCTTGGTGAGGAACTGCCCGAGCGTGAAATGCGTGGAGACCGGCGTATGCTGGTTCTCGGCCGTCACTTCGATGAACCCGGCCGGCAGGCGGTAGGCCTCGGAGCGCGGACGGCGGACCTCGCCGGGCCAACGACCGATCCGGTACACGCCCACCTTGCCGTCCTGCTTCTCGGCGAACGGCACCAGCGAGGCGAAATGGAACGGCTCGCGAGAGAAGGGGTCGACCACCCGATGCACCGACGGCCGGCTCAGGACGTCCGCGCCGAACACGTCGAGCAGCGCCGTGATCATCTCCTCGCTGGTACGGTCGGGCCGCAGGGCGCGGAACTTGAGCTCGCCGCTCAGTCCGCGGAACGAGTCCGGCACCACGAGCAGCGTGTCGGGGCGTGCCGCGCGGCGCTCCGCGCGGCGTTCCGTGCGGCGCTCTGCATGGCGCGGCGTGCTGGCGGCAACACCGACCACCCACGCCGCCATGAGCAGCACGAGATGGAGGAGCCGACGGGAACGGAGCTGGTGGATCAACGAGTGCGTTCGCGGATGATGATCAGTCACAGGGCCGCAATGTAGGAATGGCTCCATCTATTGAAAGGAGCGACAGCCACATTGTGACAGGAGTGCGAAGTTTCGGCTGAAGACTCTAACTGACCTTTCGGACTTTCTCTGCTTCCATCTAACTAACCGGACGTTCAGTATCTCCAGGCGTGCGCTTAACCAATATGAAACAACAGCTTATATCAGTAGACGTACACCGGAGTTCCGACGGAGACGATCCTGAATAGCGTCTCGATGTCCTCGTTCCGAACTCGGATACATCCGTGACTGACCGAACGGCCGATGCTGCTCGGGTTGTCCGTGCCGTGGATTGCGTAGCCGTCGCCGAGGTAGAGACGGTTGGCCCCGAGTACGCCGGTGTATCGGCGCTGGTTCGTGCCGAACGGCGGGATCACGAGTTGGTTCCCCACCCGGATCTCCGCACCATCCCGCACCTCGAACGGTACCTCGCGGCCGTCGGGATAGCGCGTCACGACATTGTTGCCCACGATCGTGACCACCCCGCCCTCCGGCGTCGGCACCTCCATTCCCTTCTCCAGCCGGATGAGGTCGAGCTTCCGCTTCTGCGCGGCTTCCTCAAAGTGCCAGTCGGGCGGGACCCAGGCCGGCTCGATGTCCTTCCGCTGCACCACCAGGCGTCCGCGAGGGGTTTCGAACTTCCACTGCTCGCCGGTGCCGGCCTTCTCGAGGAACTTGCCGCTGCCCGTCGCGACCCGCGTCGTGAAGAGCACCTCGTCGCCTCGGCGGAACCACAGCCGGTTGTCCGCGATGGACACCACCAGATACGGCCGGTTTGCGGCCGAGTCGCTGGAGGCGCGGAGATCGAGCAGGGCGGTGAGGGAATCCGTGACGACCCGCGCCGCACCCTGCGCGGTGACCAGCATGGCCGAGTCCCCGGCGAGGGCCGCGCGGTGTGCGGCCTGCTCGGCGCGCAGCACCTGCAGGTCGCTCAGCTGCCAGCCGGCCACACCCGCCAGGATCAGCGTCGCCGCGCCGGGGATCAGGAGGGATCGGAAGGTGGTCGTGGACATCGGCTAGAAGAAATACGCCGTCGCGCCGACGGCGAGGTTGGGGCGCATGGCATCGAAATCCGCACGCGGCACGCGGACCGTGCCCGCCGCCGCCGCTGTGGAATCATCGGCCGCCACCGGCAGCAGCGTGAACCCGCCGCTCAGCTTGATGCCCTTGGCGTCGATGGCTTCCACGGTGTGGGCGCCGCGCGGCACGGCGGCGCGCACCGTGGTGGCGCGCAGCACGATCTCACCGCGTTCGAGTGAGAGCCGGCCGTCGCCCAGCCCGAGCGCCAGGTGCGGCGTGGCGTCCTTGGACGGCGTGGACCGCGCCCGCTCCAGGGCCAGCCGGATGCGGTCGATCTCGAGTGTGATGCCGGCGTTCACCGTGGCATCCACCGCCTTCGCGCTGGCCTCCTCGAGCAGGTCGAGTTCGTCGAGGATCTCGCTGCGCTTGTCGATCAGCGCGGCACTGACCATCGCGAGCAGCAGCGTGAGGGCGATCAGGATGCCGCGCGGGGTCATCGCCGGACCACGGAGAGCAGGTCGAGCACGGGGGCGCCGGTCGGCTCCGAGCGTCCGTTGCGCACCCGCGCGGTGATGGTGACGTCACTCATCGTCGGGAGTGCCCGCGCCTGGTCGAGCAGCGTCGCCGGCACGGCCAGGTAGAGGATCGCGTTCTCGCCGCCGGGGCCCATCGCCAGAAGATACGGCTCATCGACCGTCAGTGCCGGACGGAGACCGTCGGCGCGCTGGAGCCCCACCACCTGCACGTTCCAGCGCACGGTGCGGCCGCGATGGCTCTGCGGGTCGAGTCGCAGGTCGGCCGCGGTGAGCGTCGCGGCGTAGGAGGAATCCGCCGGCACGAGTGCGGACTCGGGCACCCAGGCCTCGAGGCGCACCCGCACCCAGCCGCGGTCACGGGCGACTGGCTCCACCACCGCGCCCGCAGCGAGTGTGGCGACGGCGGCGGCACCCGGCGCGGCGCTCAGCGTGGTGGTGGAGTCCGCGCGCACGGACCCAGCGGGATTCGCCTGCGGGGGCGGTTCCGCCGCGGCTTCGCTGGACGCACCCGTCGCCTTGGTCGCGGAGCCGGACGCCGCCTTGGTCGGCGTGGGACGCGGCGCGGCGGACTTGCTCGCGGCAGGCCGGCCGCTACCGGTGCTGGCCGGTGCGGCCACCACCGTGCTGCTCAGCACCCAGCCGTCTCGACGCACCCGCGCCCAGTTGTCCTTGCGCTCGAGCACCCGGATCCCGGCGCCGGCCTCGAAGACCCCCAGGATGCGCCCATTGAGCGACGGGTCCGCCCGGAGCCGCAGCGTGCCCGCCCCGCCGATGCTCGCCGGGAAGGTGTCGCGCCTGGCACCCACACGGGAGGCGTCGATCCAGCCCTCCAGCGTGATCTGCGTGAAGCCACTGCGTGCCGTGCCCGTGCGCCACGAGGTCCCGGACTGCACCGTGGCGATGATGTTCCCGTCGGGGACGGCACGGATCTCCGTATCGCGCGTGAGGCGCGACTGGGCCGCGAGTCCGGACGGGAGCAGCACCGCGAGGAACAGCAGGGAACGAAGGACTTGCATCGCTGGTAGGGGGAGTGTGGCCGGACTAGATTGCGCCCGGAGTCGCGCGAGTCGCGCCGCCGCCAGTCGGTGAACGCTTCTCTCGAAGGTATATCTCACACCCGACAGGGCCAAGATGGTTTCGCAGGGCAATCGTCCGGTGGTCCTGGTGGTGCTCGACGGCTGGGGATTCCGTGAGTCCACCGATGGCAATGCGATCGCGATGGCGCACACCCCGGTCTGGGACCGGTTGTGGGCGCGCGGCACGCGGACGCTGTTGCAGGCCAGCGGCCGCGCGGTGGGGCTGCCCGAGGGGCAGATGGGCAACAGCGAGGTGGGCCACCTGAACCTCGGTGCCGGCCGGATCGTGATGCAGGACCTGGTGCGGATCGGCGAGGCCATCCGCGACGGGTCGTTCCATCACAACGACGCCCTGCGCGCCGCCTGCGCGGCGGTGCGCACCTCGGGCGGTACGCTGCACCTCTGCGGACTCGTCGGCGACGGCGGTGTGCACGGGCACGACGACCACCTGCTCGCGCTCGTGGACCTCGCCGAACGCGAACGAGTGCCGCGTGTGGCGCTGCACCTCATGCTCGACGGCCGCGACACGCTGCCGACCTCGGCGCTGGGCTTCGTACGGGCGTTGGTCTCGCGCCTCGCCGGTCGCGCGCAGGTCGCGAGCATCGGCGGGCGCTACTTCGGCATGGACCGTGACCAGCGCTGGGCGCGCACGGCCAAGTGGTACGACGCCGCGGTGCGCGGCGTCGGGCCCTCGACGCCGGATCCGATCGCGTTCATCGAGCAGAACTACGCGCGCGGCGTCACCGACGAGTTCCAGGAGCCGGCGGTGGTGGTCCGTGACGGCGCTGCCGTGGCGCCGATGCGTGACGGGGACGCGGTGATCCTCTGGAACTTCCGCTCGGACCGCATGCGCCAGATCGTCCGTGCGCTCGCCATCCCGGGATTCGACGACTTCGACGTCCGTGACCGCCCCGCACTGCATGTCGCGACGATGACGCAGTACGACCAGACCTTCGGGCTGCCGGTGGCCTTCGAACCGTTCTCGATGGCGAAGATCGTGGCCGAGGTGCTGGAGCACGAGGGCATGCGCACCCTGCGCACGGCGGAAACCGAGAAGTACCCGCATGTGACGTATTTCTTCAACGGCGGCAATGAGGTGCCGTATCGCGGCGAGGAGCGGATCCTCGTCGCGAGCCAGAAGGTGGCGACGTACGACCTGATGCCGGAGATGAGCGCGCCCGGCATCACCGACGTGCTCGAGAAGGCGATCCTCACGGGCTCGCACCATTTCACGCTCTGCAACTACGCGAACGGCGATATGGTCGGGCACAGCGGCAACCTGGCGGCGACCATCAAGGCCTGCGAGGTGGTCGACCAGCAACTCGGCCGCATCGTCGCGGCGGCCGAGCGGACCGGGACGCGCCTGCTGATCACGGCGGACCACGGCAACTGCGAGATGATGATCGACCCCGAGACCGGTGGCCCGCACACGGCTCATACCACGAACCCCGTGCCGCTCGTCCTGGTGGACGACGCGACCACGGCTCCGCTGCGCGCCGGTGGCGCGCTCTGTGACATCGGCCCCACCGTCCTCGCGATGCTCGGCGTCGCGCGGCCGGATGAGATGACGGGCCGCGACCTGCGATCCCTTGGAGTGTCTGCGTGACCCGTCGTGCCCTTGCTGCCGTTGCCTTGCTCTCCAGCGTCGCGACCGCGTTGTCGGCGCAGGTCGGCCACACCCCGCAGGCCAGCCCGTACCAGGACCTGCGCGGCACGCAGTCCGTGACGCTCTCCATCGGCTCGATCGCGCCGGGCCGGGATCCCGCCGGGGTGGCGCCGGGCTCGGGCCTGCTGCTCACCGCACGGCACGACCTCCGCATGACCGGCCCGCTCTGGCTGACGTCGCGGGTCGCGTACGCGCCGGGCCTCACGCGCCAGATGAAGGATCCGCTGCTGACCGGCGCCGCGCGCAACGTCGGCGAGTCCACGCGTCCGCTGACCATCGTCGAGACCGGCCTGCTGTTCAACATCACCGGCAACAAGGCGTGGAAGCGCCTCGCGCCGCACGTGCACCTCGACCTCGGCATGGCACTGGGCGGCACGAACCGGTTCGACGTGGGCGGCTACCGCTTCGGCAACAAGTTCGTGTTCTCCTACGGCGCCGGCACGCGGATCGCGACGGGCTCGGCGTGGGAGGTGCAGGTGGACCTCACGCAGTCGCTCTGGCAGTACAAGTACCCGCAGGAGTACGGCGGCGACGGCAGCGTGGACGACGAGTCGATCCTCGGGCGCGGCGGGTTGTCGGCCTGGGTGGGCAACACGCGATTGAGCGTGGGGCTCAGCCGCGCCTTCTTCCGCTGACCGCCGTGCGCGCCACCCTCACGCGCCGCGTCACCTTCTCCGCCGCCCATCGGTATCGGCGGCCGGAATGGGACGACGCCAGGAACGCGGCGGTGTTCGGCGCCTGCGCGCGCCCCAACTGGCATGGGCACACCTACGTCTGCGACGTCACGGTGGGCGGGGAGGTCGATCCGCTCACGGGTTTCTGTGCGGACCTGGGCGCGCTCGACGCCGCGCTCCGGACGCGCGTGGTGGACGCGCTGGACCACCGCAACCTCGTGCTCGACGTGCCGGCCTTCGCGGAGGGACGGCTGATCCCCACCTCCGAGAACCTCGCGCGATGGATCGCGGACGAGGTGCAGGCCGCGCTCGGCAGCGCCACACGCGTGCTCCGGGTGCGCGTGGCCGAGGAGCCCGGACTCTGGGCCGAGGTCGAGGGATGAGGTGCACCGGGGTGATCCTCGCCGGTGGTGCGGCGACGCGCTACGGCGGTCACCCCAAGGGACTGGAGCGGGTCGGCGGGGTGCGCATCATCGATCGCGTCGCGCACGCCCTGCAGGAGAGCTGCGACGAGCTGTTGCTCGTCGCCAACGCCGACGATGCCTCCTCATGGCTGACCGGCATGCCGCTCGTGCGCGACCTGCGGCCGGGAGAAGGTGCCCTCGGCGGCTTGCTCACCGCACTCACACACGCCGGCGACGCCGCGATCGTGGTGGCCTGGGACATGCCGTTCGTGGACGGGGCGCTGCTCCGCGCGCTGCGCGCGCGCGGCGAGCGCGGCGACGTCGATGCGGTCCTGCCCGAGCATGACGGTTCCCCGCGCGGGCTCGAGCCGCTCTGCGCCTGGTACTCGGCGCGCTGCCGGCCGGCGATCGCCGCCAGCCTCGACGCGGGTGACCGCCGCGCGGTCGCCTTCCACGATGCGGTCCGCGTCGCGCGCCTGCCGCTCGACGAGGTGCGACGCTTCGGCGAGCCGGCGCGACTGTTCGCCAACGTCAACGCGCCGGCCGACCTGCCGCGCACGCCACCCATGCTCGCCGTGGTGGGGCGGAAGCACGCCGGCAAGACGACCCTGGTGGTGCGATTGGCGGCGGCACTCACCGCCCGCGGGCATCGCGTGATGACACTCAAGCACAGCTCGCACACCTTCGCACTCGAGTCCGAAGGACGCGACACCTACCGCCACTTCCACGAGGGCAACGCCGAGCGGGTGGCGATGGCCGCTCCCGACACCTTCGCGCTCGTGCAGCGTTGGGACCGGCCGCTCGCGCCGGAGGTGATCGCCGCGACGTACTTCGCCGACGCCGACCTCGTGCTCTGCGAGGGCTACAAGACCTCGGCATTGCCGAAGGTCGAGATCGCCCGGGCGGCGGTGCACGCCGAGCCACTGTGGCGCGACGCGTCGGCCGACGATCGCAGCTGGGAGGCCCTCGTCAGCGACCTGCCCGCGCACGATTTTGCAGGGGCACACTTCGCCCTCGACACCGCCGACTGGTTCGAGGCGCTGGTCGCTTGGACCGAGCGCCGCTTCCTCACG
The DNA here is from genome assembly GCA_902825965.1 of uncultured Gemmatimonadota bacterium. GTDB lineage: Bacteria > Gemmatimonadota > Gemmatimonadetes > Gemmatimonadales > Gemmatimonadaceae > Pseudogemmatithrix. The sequence goes on from CADEDA010000008.1 coordinate 60,511, forward strand.
CCCCGCTGACCGCGCCCCCACTCACCGGCCCCGCCATGACCCGCTCCTGCCTCCACCGCTCCGCGCTGCTCTGGGTGCTGCTCGCCGCACCGCTCGTCGGTGCGGCGTGCCAGGCGCGCCCGAGTGTCGTCCCGACGCCGGATGCCGCCACCGAGCCCGGCACCACGACCGCGGGACCGCGTTGGACCGGGGCGCCGGCACGCGTGGGCACGACCGCACGGCGCGGGCTCCGCACGCTGGCGGATTCGCTGCTCGACGACCGCGTGTTCCGCTCGGCGCACTGGGGCGTGCTCGTGGTGGACCCGGTGCACGGCGACACGCTGTACTCGCGCAATTCGGGCAAGCTGTTCATGCCCGCCTCCAACCAGAAGCTGGTGACGGGTGCGGTCGCGCTCGCCGTGCTCGGCGCGGACTACCGCTGGGAGACACGCGTGCTCGGTGCCGCCTCACCCGTGGATGGCGTCCTCACGGGTGACCTCGCCGTGGTCGCGGCGGGCGATCCCACCTGGAGCGATTCCCTCGCCGGCGGCGACGTGCTCGCGCCGATGCGCGCGTTCGCTGACAGCCTCCATGCGCGCGGCATCCGCGAGGTCACCGGGCGGCTGTTGCGCGGGGCCGATCACTTCCCGGATTCGACCCTCGGATACGGCTGGGCCTGGGACGACCTCGACTACTCGTACTCGGCGCCGGTGGACGAGCTGTTCTTCAACGAAGGCTACGCGACGATCACCGTGGTCGGCGGCGCCATCGCGGGGCAGCCCGTGCAGGTGCGTCGCGCGCCGAGCCGCGTGGTGCCGGAGCTCGCGCGCGTGGATGTCGTCACGGCGGACACCGGGCGCTCGCGGGTGCAGTGGACCGCCGACGTGCGTGGTGCTCGACCGGCGCTGACCCTCACCGGCCGCGTCCGCGCCGGTGACTCCGTGACCGTGGACGTGGCGCTGCGCGATCCGGCGGGCGCCTGGCTCGACGCATTCGCCGAGGTACTGCTCGCGCGTGGGATCGTGCTGCGCGGCGGCGTCGATGCACGGAGCATCGCCGACACCACGGGCATGGTCACGCTCGCCTCGCGCCGCTCACCGCCGCTCGCGCAGGTGCTCGCCCGCTTCGAGAAGCCCTCGCAGAACCAGATCGGCGAGTTGCTGTTCAAGACGCTGGGGCTGCACCGCACGGGTGTGGGCACGGCGGACAGCGGCCGCGTCGTCGTCGAACGGCAACTCGTCGCCTGGGGCATCGACAGCGCCGGGTTCGCCGTGCGCGACGGCAGTGGCCTCTCGCGCCACGACTACCTCACGCCCGAGACCGTGCTCCGCGTGCTCGACACGATGCGCCGGCACCCGGACTTCCGCGTCTTCTACGACGCCCTGCCGGTCGCCGGGCGCGAAGGCACGCTGCGCACGCGCATGCGCGGGTCACCCGCGGAGGGCAACTTGCGCGCGAAGACCGGCACGCTCGACAAGGCACGTGCGCTCTCGGGGTACCTGACCAGCGGTGACGGACGCTTGCTGCTGGTCTCGATGCTCGCGAACAACCACGTGGTGCCCAACCGCGAGGTCGAGCGGGTGCAGGACGCGATCGCGGTCTGGCTGGCCGGCACGGCGCTCGACCGCTGATGCTCTCGGTCCCCGACGCGGCGGAACGGATCACGGCGGCGTTCGCGCCGCTGCCGACCGAGACGGTGGCGCTGCGCGCGGCGCGCGGGCGCGTGTTGGCGCGTGACGTGGTGTCGCCCGTCACGCTGCCGCACTGGACCAACTCGGCGATGGACGGCTACGCCGTGCGCGCCGTGGACGTGGCCGGCGCGAGCGCCGCGGAACCGGCGGAGCTGCCGGTGCTGGAGACCGTCGCCGCGGGTGCCTTCCCCACGCGCGCACTCGCACCGGGCGAGGCGATCCGGGTGATGACCGGCGCGCCGGTGCCCGACGGTGCCGACTCGGTGATCCGCGTGGAGGACACCGACGGCGGCGTGTCGCGGGTGCGCGTGACCTCGGCGCGGGACGCCGGGAAGAACCTGCGGCCGCGCGGCGAGGACTTGCAGGCCGGCGCCGTCGCACTGCCGCAGGGCACGGTCATCGGGCCCGCGCAACTGGGAGTACTCGCGTCCGTGGGGTGCGCGGAGGTGCCCGTGCACCGTCGTCCACGCGTCGTGATCATCGGCTCGGGTGACGAGCTGGTCGACCTCGACCGATTCGACCAGGTGCTCGCGGGCCGTCGCATCGTGAGTTCCAACGCCTACACGATCGCCGCGCTGGTGGAAGCGAATGGCGGCGAGGCGATCGACCTCGGCCATTGTCGCGACTCCCTGCCGGACATGCAGGCGCTGCTCGCGCGCGCGTTGGCGGAGTCGCCGGACCTGCTGGTGACCACCGCCGGCGTCTCCGTCGGCGAGTTCGACCACACGCGTGCGGCGTTGGAGTCGCTGGGTGCGGCGCTGGACTTCTGGAAGGTGCGCATGCGGCCCGGCGCCCCGCTGGGCTTCGGTCGCGTCGGCAGCACGCCCTGGCTGGGCCTGCCGGGCAACCCGGTCTCGGCGATGGTGACGGCCGAGCTCTTCCTGCGGCCGGCCGTGCGACGCATGCTCGGCCATCGTGCCGTGCACCATCGCCCGGTCCGGGTGCAGCTCGACGAACCGGTGACGATCCACGCGCGGCTGACGCACTTCCTGCGCGCCGTGGTGACGCCACAGGCGGACGGGAGCCTGCATGCGCGGCTCACCGGGCCGCAGGGCTCGGCGATCCTCACGTCGATGTCGCTCGCGAACGCGCTGCTGGTGGTACCCGAGGACCGCTCGACCGTGGAGGCGGGCGAATCGCTCTCGGCGCTGTTGCTCGGCGACCACGCAGCGTCCGCCACCGCGTTCACCCTGTGAGCACACCGCCGGAGGGCCTGAGCGCCTCGCTGCGCGCGCTGGACCAGCGCTTCATGCTGGTCGAGGAGCCGGTGGAGATGCCCTTCGGGCGCGTGACGCTCGAGAAGCCGCGCAGCGCGGACGACCTCATCAGCGAGGCGGATTTCGCCAAGGACGAGCGCCTGCCCTACTGGGCGGACCTCTGGTCGGCGTCCATCATCCTCGCGTCGTTCATCGAGACCGCGCTGGGCGGGGCCGGCGCGCCACATCCCACAGGAGCCGCGCCTGTGGATGGCCGGCGGCCGCGGGCGCTGGAGCTCGGTTGCGGTCTCGGTCTCGTGACCATCGCCGCGCTACGCGCCGGCTACGACGTCACCGCGACCGACTACTACGCCGACGCCACGCTGATCACCGCGCGCAACGCGCTGCGCAACACCGGGCGCGCGCCGACCACGCGGATGGTCGACTGGCGCGCCCTCCCCGACGACCTCGGCCGGTACGAGTTGGTCGTCGCGGCGGACGTGCTGTACGAGCCGCCGCATGCGACGCTGGTCTCCGAGGTGATCGCACGCGCACTGGCGCCCGGCGGACGTGCGTTGCTCGCCGACCAGGGGCGGGTGGCGTTGAGTGCCTTCCTCGATGCGTCAGCCGCCCGGGGCCTGGTGCACCGTGTGATACACCGCGAAACGCGACCGACCGTTCCCGCGTCTCCCGTCGGATCCCACGTGCACGCGATCACGATCTTCGAGCTCCGGCATGGCTAACCCCAATCCGCTGATCATCGTCGTCATCTTCGGCCTGTGCACCATCCTGGCGATCTGGACGGTGGGCCGCATGACCAAGCGCTACCTCGCCGGCGGCGACGCGGCCCGCAAGCCGGGCGCGCGTGATGCCCTCACGCAGGTGGAGGTCGATGCGATCGTCTCGCGCGGGCTCGCGACGCCGGCGGAGCTGTTCACGATGGACTCCGACAAGCAGCGGATCCTCGCGCAGACCGCCTTGATGCTGGTGACCGCCGCACAAGGCCTGCCGACCGCGGGTGTGCCGGCGGCGCCTCCGGAGACCTTCTGCCCGCACTGCGCGGCGCCGGTGACGGATTTCCCGCCGGTGCTGCCCTGGCGCGCGACCTGCCGCGGCTGCGGCACCGAGCTCGTGTTGCGGCGCGACGGGCCGCGGCTGCTGCTGAGCTACCGCATCAGATCCACCGCCGCACCCGCCGGCGATACGCCAGGTATGTCTCGCCGAACTTCCGCGTGAGGTAGGCCTCCTCGCGGCGCACGAGGGCGAGGTCGGTGATGACGAACGCGGGCAGCACCATGACGACCACCGCGAGGCGGTTGATCCACACGCCCACCCCGAGCGTGACGAGCGCGAACGCGAGGTAGATCGGGTTCCGCGAGAAGGCGAACGGCCCGCGGTCCACGATGCTGCGGGTCGCCTTCCAGGGCTCCACCGGTGTACGCGCCGCACGGAACGTGAGCACCGCCCAGAGCGCGAGTGCGAGGCCGGCCGCCACCACCACGAGCCCCGTCCACGCCAGGCCGACCGGTCGAGCCGTCAGGGGCCAGAAGCGATGGCCCCACCACCCGAGCACCAACGCCCCCAGCCACACCAGCGGCGGCTTGACCGGCAGGTCCGGGTGGTCGACGTCGGTCATGCGAGCTGCTGCGCGACGACTTCGGCGATGTCGTACACCGGCACCTCACGCCCCTGCGCCTTCACGCCGTCGGCCATCATCGTCATGCAGAACGGGCAGGCGACCGCCACCGCGTCGGCCTGGGTGCCGAGCGCCTCCTCGGCGCGTTCGACGTTGATCCGCTTGCCCACCTTCTCCTCCATCCACATGCGCCCGCCGCCGGCGCCGCAGCAGAGCCCCTTGTCGCGGTTGCGCGGCATCTCGACCAGGGTCACCACCGGCAGCGCCCGCTTGAGCGTCTCGCGCGGCGCATCGTACACCTCGTTGTAGCGGCCGAGGTAGCAGGAGTCGTGGTACGTGAAGGTGCGGACCGGTGCATGCAGGTCCTCGCGGATCGGCACGCGGCCCTCGGCCATGAGGTGCTCGATGTACGTCGAGTGGTGCACCACGTCGTACTCGCCACCGAACTGCGGATACTCGTTGCCGAGCTGGTGGAAGCAATGCGGGCAGGCGGTGACGACCGTCTTGACGCCGTACCGTCCGAGCGTCTCGACGTTGTCCTTGGCGAGCATCTGGTAGAGGTACTCGTTGCCCATGCGCCGGGCGGGGTCCCCGTTGCACTTCTCCTCCTGCCCGAGGATCGCGAACTTGACGTTGGCCGCCTGCAGGATGCGCGCGAACGCCACCGTGGTCTTCTTGGCGCGGTCGTCGAACGAACCCATGCAGCCCACCCAGTAGAGTACGTCGGGCGTCTCGCCGCGCGCGGCCAGCTCGGCCATGGTCGGGATCTGCATGCCCTCCGCCCACTTGCCGCGGTCGCCGGGGTCGAACGCCCAGGGCGACCCGCTGGCCTCGAGCGACTCGAAGGCCGGCATCATCTCCTCGGGGAAGCGCGACTCCGAGAGCACGAGGTTGCGGCGCAGCTCGTTGATCACCGAGAGCTGGTCGATCGACACCGGGCACTCGTAGACGCAGGCGCGGCAGGAGGTGCAGGCCCAGAGTTCCTCGTCGGTGATGTAGCCGTCGAGCAGCGTCCGCTCGGCGAGGCCGGCCGGTGCGTCGGCGCGCAGGGCCAGCGTGCCGTCGGCCCCGCGCTCCATCCAGGGCGCCTTGGCCTCGAGACGCTCGCGCACGTTGATCATGATCTTGCGCGGGCTGAGCAGCTTGCCCGTGGTGTTGGCCGGGCAGACGCTGGTGCAGCGGCCGCACTCCGTGCAGGCGAAGCCGTCGAGCAGCGACTTCCAGCTCAGGTGCTCCACGTCCTTGGCGCCGAACTGCTCGGCGTCGCCGCCGTCGAAGTCCATGGCGCGCATCGCACCGATGTGGCCCGGCCCGCTCGTGTTGGAGAGGAAGGTGTTGGGCAGCGACGCGACGACGTGCAGGTGCTTGGAGAACGGCAGGTAGTTGAGGAAGCCGAGCACCAGGAGCGCATGCGCCCACCAGAAGAGCTCGTGCATCAGGGCCGGCGCCGGCAGGCCCGGGGCGAAGCCGAGCTGCACCAGCAGCTGCGCGAGCGGATAGCTCACCGGATACGCGGATGCGAGTGCGGCCGGCTCCGACGCGAAGTGGAACGCCTCCGAGAGGAACATCGTCACCATCAGGGCGGCGATCCACGACAGGATCAGCAGGGGATCGTTCGGATGCGTCTCGGCGCCCTGCAGGCGCGGTACCCGCTTGGTGAGGCGACGGTAGAGCGCGAACGAGACCATCGCCAGCACGATCGCGGCGAACCCCTCCTGGCTGAGCACGTAGAGCCGGAACAGCGGCTCGGGCAGGAACAACTCGTAGCCGAACGCCGGGAACACGCCCCCGATGAGCATCTCCGTCGTGCTCGCCCCGAGCACCATGAAGCCCCAGAAGATCAGGGCGTGCATCGGACCGGCGATCGAGTCGCGGAAGATCTTCGACTGGAAGATGCCGATGGTGAGCAGGTTGCCGATGCGGGTCGGCAGGGCGTTCCACCGGATGTCATCGAGCCGGCCGAGCTGCAGGTAGCCGACGAGGCGCTGGACGTTGGCGCTGAAATAGCCGAGCGCGGCGAGCAGGACGGCGAGGAAGAGCGCGTTGGGGGCGGTCATGCCGAAAAATAGCGTCCACGGCTGGCGCACGGCGAGCAGCGCCGCCGGTGCGGCACGTCCCCGTGTTCGAGCGCCCGTCACGTCGGCGCGCTAGTTTCTCCGGTCCGGACGCCGTCGGCCTGCTGCAGGGGACGAGGGTCCGGTTCCCGCATCCTCCGGTTCCAGCCCCAGACCGCCCATGTCCACTCCGACCTCGCGCCGCCTCGCCCCTGTCGCGGCTGTCGCACTCGCCGCACTGGTGGCGGTCGCGCCACTCGCCGCGCAGCAGTATCCCACGGCCTGGGACCCGGCCCACCTCAACCGCCCCGACGTGAAGGCGGCGCTGGCGCACTTGGAGGCCGGCTTCCCGAAGCAGGTGGACGAGTGGATCCGCATCGCGCAGATGCCGGGCAAGTCCGGGCATGAGCAGCAGCGTGGCGCGTACGTGAAGGCGGAGATGGAGAAGGAAGGCCTGCGCGTCCGCGTGGACTCCATCGGCAACGTGACCGGCGTGCGGAAGGGCACGGGCGGCGGACCGACGATCGTGTTCGCGGCGCACATGGACATCGTGCACTCGCTCGAGACCAACACCACCGTGCGCCGCGCCGGCGACACGTTGCACGCACCGGGCATCTTCGACAACAGCGCCTCGGTAGCGAACATGCTCGCGACCATCCGCGCGCTGAACGCCGCCAAGGTCGTCACCACCGGCGACCTCATCTTCGTCGGTACGGTGCAGGAGGAGCTGGGGCTGCGCGGCATGGACTACTGGTTCAAGACCAATCCCAAACCCGACCTGCTCATCGCGATGGACGGCGGGCTCGGAGCGGTGAGCTACGGCGCGCTCGGCATCTACTGGACGCGCTACCGGTTCAAGTCCGAGGGTGCACACACGCTGCGCTCACGCGGCATGCCCACGCCGGTGAAGGCGCTGGCCGAGGCGGTGCAGGGCATCTATGCCCTGCAACCGGCCCCGTTGCCCAACGGCGCCGTGATCAACATCGGCCAGGTGCACGGAGGCGAGATCTTCAACGGCATCCCGCAGGACCTCTACTTCACCGTGGACCTGCGCACGCCGGACCCCGCGCTGCTCGACTCGCTCGATCGCCGCATCACGCGCATCGTGCAGGCGGCCGCCGATCGCGAGAAGGTGACACTGGTGGTGGAGGTGGAGCAGCAGAACGGGGCCGGTGGCACGGAGCGGATGCTCGAACCCAAGCGCCGGCATCCGCTGGTGCAGACCGCGATCGACATCCAGAAGCACCTCAAGGTCGACTTCGGCATGCCGGGTGCCGCCGAGGCGATCCCCAGCGGCAGCACCGATGCCAACGTGGGGGTGGTTCTCGGCGTGCCGAGCATCGCGATCGGGCGCTCGCAGGGCGGCAACCAGCACACTCTCACCGAGTGGGCGCACTGGCCGAGCGCGCTGCAGGGGACCAAGCTGACGTTGTTGCTGGCGACGACCTTCGGCGACGGGATCAAGCCCGTGTCGGCGCGCTTCGTGCCCTGAGCGGGGGCGCGGCCCGCGGCGCGCTCACATGATGGTGCGGAAGACCATCTCGACCAGGAACTCCGTCGTCGAGGCATCCGGTCGCTGCGGGTCGACATCGGTGAGCCGCGGGAGGTGCTCCGAGAAGTACCGCTGCAGGTGCGAGCTCTCCACCACCGTCGAGACCAGCGCCACCGGATACAGGTACGCCGGACTGACCTCGCGGATGAGGTCCGCGACGCGGCGACACAGCCGCTTGTAGCCCAGGTACAGGCCCTCGCGGTTCTCCTCGGTCACCTCGCGGTGCAGGTAGACCTTCGGTGACTCGGCCACCACGACGCGGTACAGCACCTCCTCGTCGATGTGCGGCACGCGGTCATCCCGGGAGATCGGGCGCGTCAACTCCTCGAGTGCACGCCGGAGCCGGATCGAGGCATCGCCGATGTTGGTCGTCGCGAGGACGATCCGGTACTCCATCCAGTTCCAGTACCAGGCCGTGAGGTACAGGAGCAGGCGGTGCTTGTTCTTGAAGTAGCGGTAGATCGAGGCTTCGGTGGTGCCGATGCGGTCGGCCAGCTTGCGGAACGTGAAGGCCTCGTAGCCGAGCTCGTCGAGCAGCAGGATCCCCTGCCCGACGATGGACAAGCCCAAGTCACTGGTGACCGGGTCCTTCACATGGAACCGAGGGTCCATGTGCAGGCGCACCTGGTCGATCACGGGCTGGGTCACGAGGCGCCGATGAGGATGCGCGTATCGTAGAACTCGACTGCGCCCGACTCCACGTCATACATCCCGCCGACGATCGCGACCTCGGAGTTCCGGACCATCTGCGCGAGCAGGGGGCTGCGTTGCATGATCTGACTCTTGACGAGCATCACGTTGAGCTCCGCCACGCGTTCGACGAAGTCGGGATTGGAGGACGAACGGTCGCCGACCGTGTCGGTCTCGAGGGAGATCGCGTCCTCGATCTTCCGCAGCAAGGTCGTCAGGTTGCCGAGCCGCACGCCGTCACAGGCGCCGCGCACGGCACCGCACTTCGTGTGACCGAGCACCACTATAGCCTTGGCACCAGCCACCTTGCAAGCGAACTCCATGCTGCCGAGGATGTCGTCGTTCAGGACGTTGCCGGCGATGCGGGTGCTGAAGATGTCGCCGAGGCCCTGGTCGAACACCAGCTCCGCCGAGGTGCGTGAGTCGATGCAGCTCAGCACGATCGCCATCGGGTGCTGCCCTTCGCTGGTCTCGTTGACCTGCTGGAGCAGGTTGCGGTTGGTCTTGAGGTTGTTGATGAACCGCTCGTTGCCCTTCCGCAGCACCTCGATCACTTGGTGCGGGGTGAGCGAATCGCGGACTTCACGGGTGAGGGTGCGCATCTCGGGGTCCTAGGAGAGGGTGAGTCCACGGAACTCGACGGCGATCTCGCGCGCCGAGGCACTGCGGTGGAAGTCGCGGAGGATCTCGCGCACGTCGAAGTCGATGACCTTCGACCGCGTGGCGTCGATCACGACCCGGGCGCGCGGCGGGACCGCCGCCAGCTGCTCGAGGATGCGCCCCTTGTTCAGGAACGACACCTCCTCGGCCAGCTGGATGCGGTACTCCTCGCTGCCGGGGGCATGCTGCTGCAGCGTGAACGGGTTCCGGAGGTTGTGGTGCAGCACCACCACCACCGCGACGCCCATGCCGATGGCGATGCCGCGGAGCAGGTCCGTCGCGAGGATCCCCGCCACCGTCGCGAGGAAGGGCACGAACTGCTCCCAGCCGTGCCGGTACATCTGCTGGAACAGCGACGGCTTGGCCAGCTTGTAGCCGACGACGAACAGCACCGCGGCCAGCGTCGCGAGCGGGATCCGATTCAGCAGCCAAGGCACGGTCGCGATCGACACCATGATCCAGACACCGTGCAGGATCGCGGAGAGCTTCGTCCGGCCACCGAACGTGATGTTGGCGGAGCTCCGCACGATGACCTGCGTGATCGGCAGCCCCCCGATCATCCCCGAGACGACGTTGCCGAGGCCCTGCGCCTTGAGCTCGCGGTTGGTGGGTGTGATGCGCTTCTGCGGATCGAGGCGGTCCGTGGCCTCGACGCAGAGCAAGGTCTCGATGCTCGCCACCAGCGCGAGCACCAGGGCCACGACGTAGACCTCCGTGCGCGCGAGCACGGAGAAGTCGGGCGTGCTGTGCTGGCCGAGGAACTCCGCGATGCTGCCCGCAATGGGGATCGCGACCATCTGGTGCGCCGCCAGCGACCACGGCAGCGCGCCGGACGCGAACAGCGAACTCAGCAGGATGCCCACGGCGACGGCGGCCAGCGGTCCGGGCAGCATCCGGAAGGGCTTGAAGCGCGGCGCGAGTACGCCATCCCAGAGCAGGAGCAGGGTGAGCGAGACCGCTGCGACGACGAGCGCGCCTGGCGTGATTGCGGCGAGGAGCGCGCCGATGCCGTCGCCCGCAGCTGTCGCGCTCGCCTCGCCGGCCGCGCCGGGGGCCGGGAAGGTGCCCAGCGCATGCGGGATCTGCTTGATGATGATGAGCAGCCCGATGCCGGTGAGCATGCCCTTGATCACCGAGGAGGGGAAATAGTAGGCGATGCTGCCGAGGCCGACGAAGCCCATCAGGATCTGGAGCAGCCCGGCCAGCACCACCGCCGCGAGGAACGCCTCGAACGAACCCCCGAGCGTGGCGATCGCATTGAGCACGATCACCGCAAGCCCGGCCGCCGGACCGCTCACGCCCAGGGGCGATCCACTCGCCGCTCCCACCACGATGCCGCCCACCACACCGGCGATGAGGCCCGCGAAGAGTGGCGCACCGGAGGCAAGTGCGATGCCGAGGCACAACGGCACCGCGACGAAGAAGACCACGACGCTCGCCGGCAGATCGTGCTTGAGTTCGCGCAAGAGCGTGTTCATGTCCCCGAAATGATTGTTTTACTGTTGCTTTACAATAGTATTACTATCATCCGGAGTCGCCGTCAAGGCACCCTCCGACATTCGAGCCGCCGACGCAGCGACCCGAGCCGACCAGAACGTGGTATCTGCAACTACTGCATGGACTTGCGCCAAACTCGCGCAATCAGCCATCGCGACAGAGTCCGGCGAGGGAGCGGAAGAACCGCGGCGACCCCGATGCCGCCAGGACGAACCCGCGCTCCTGCTGGCCGCCCTTTGCCGCCAGCACGCCCGCGAGCGCACGACGCTCCTTGCTTGACCAGCGGTCGAGCGACGGAATGGACGCGGCCACGGGCGCGAGACGTGCGAACGCATCGCGTTCGTCCGCGGTCCAGCGGCCGACTGCGACACCCAGCATGCGCGCCAGGCGGGCGGCGACCCGGTCCACGGCCACTCGCCGGGCCACGCGCCCCTCGTCCGCGAGGCGGGCTGTTCCGCGCAGCGCGGCCCCCGCGAGCCAACGCTCGTCGAACGCATCGCGTGGGTCGAACGACGCGAGATCGAGCCGGAGGTCCGCGCCGGCGAGCCGCTTGAGCGTCGCCAGCGGACTGCGATAGCTGCGATCCACGCGCCGCCGCGCCGCCTCCGCATCCGCGAGCGCGGCCACGGCCGGGTCGCTCGGCCGGAAGCCGAGGCGGTGGTAGAACCAGAACGCGCCGCTGCGCAGCGCTTCGCTGTTCCCTCCCCCGATCTGGAATGGACTGGCGATGAATCGCCGGCTGCCGAACAGCGCGTGGAAGGCCTGCAGGGCGCGGACCCAGAGCATGCCGGCTTCTGTGCCGCGGAAGGGCGCGAAGATGTTGATGCCGGTGTTCGCTTGGCGGAACAGCGGACTCACCCCACCGTATCCCACCGGCACGCCGTTCGCGAACAGCACTAGCCCGTAGTTGGCCTCGAGCGAGAGCCTGAGCGGCGGCACCACGCCGATCACGGCGAGGCTCGTGCCGGCCCCGAGGTCCGCGAGCCAGACTTCGTTCCGGTTGGCGTGCGAGATGGCGTGCACTTCGCGGCAACGGACCGCGAGGGTCTCGCGCGAGACGGCGATCACCCGGTCCGCCTCGGTCGGTGGCAGCAGGCGCAGCCTGCGGAGCGGTGCGGCGATCAAACGTGCCGGCCGTGCCGGCGTGTCGCGGAACCGCGCCCGGACCGCGGGCCGGTCCACCGGAAGCCTCGCCCGCAGCAGGCCCGCCTCACGCAGTCGCCAGACGATGGGCAACGCCGCACGCTCCCAGTCCGCGGCACGTCGTGGGAGCGGGTCCCCGCTCCGCCGCAACACATCGAGCACCCAGGCGAGGTCCGACGGCCACGCGTCCCCGCGGGCCACGCGCAGCCAGGCGCGCATGGACAGCGTGTCCGAATCGAAGCCGTCCTCCTCCGCGCGTGCGATCACCGGCCGCAGCAGTGCGTCGAGCGCGTCGGAGACTCCCGCGTCGCGCCAGTCGATCTCCACGTCGCCGGGGAAGCGCGCCACCAACCACTCCGCGATGCCGAGGTCGAAGCAGTGGCGCGTGGTGCTCCCGTCGTGCCCCGAATCATCCCCGCGCCGCCGGAGGCGGGCCGGCATGCGGCCGCGCGCGACGCAAAGCGCGGCGGCGGCACGCTCCGCGTCCGCGAACTCCGGTCGCGACTTGGGAAAGGCCAGCGTGGCGAGCAGCGCGTCGGCGTGTGCTGCGGACGCGCGCCAACTGCGCGGGGCACGCGGCAGGGTGCTCCCGACTGGTGTCGCCTGCCGATCGGCGGCCATGGGGCGTGAGCGAGAGAAGGGCGCGGCGATCACCGATCGCCGCGCCCTTGATGCTACTGCGATCGGCCTTCGTCCGCGCGGGCTACTGCGCCTTGGCCTTCCGCACCTCGGCCGTCAGCACCGGCAGGATCTCGAGCACATCGCCCACCACGCCGTAGTCGGCGATCTTGAAGATCGGGGCTTCCTTGTCCTTGTTGATCGCGACGATGGTCTTGCTGGTGCGCATGCCGGCGAGGTGCTGGATCGCGCCGGAGATGCCGCAGGCCACGTAGAGGTCCGGCGACACCAGACGACCCGTCTGGCCGATCTGGTCCGAATGTGGGCGCCAGCCATCGTCCGTGACCGCGCGCGTCGCACCGACCGCGGCGTTGCCGAAGGCGGCGGCGAGGTCCTCCACCAGCTTGAAGTTCGCGGCTTCCTTGAGCCCGCGTCCGCCGGAGATGATCACCGGGGCTTCGCCGAGATCGAGCTTGGCCGCGTTGCCGGCGGCCGTCTCGGTCACCTTCACGCGGCTCGCGGCCGGGTCGGCGGCGGCCGTGGCCTGCTCCACCGTGCCCGCCTTCGCCACCTCCTTGGGGAGGAAGGCGCCGGGGCGCACGCTCAGCACCGCGGGGGTGGCCGTGAGCGTGAGCGTCTGCAGGATCTTGCCCGTGTAACCGGGGTGCGTGACGGTGACGGACGACGCCGAGACCGTCATGGCCGTGGCATCGGACGCGACCGGCACCTTGAGCTTGGCGGCGACCCGCGGCGCGATGTCCTTGCCGGTGGCGCTGGCGGCACAGACGAAGGCGCCGAACGCCGACATCCGCGCGGCGATGGTCGCCGCGGCGGCTTCGGGGTTGTTCTGCGCGAATGCGGCGTGTTCCACCACGATCACGGCGTCGGCGCCGTGGGCGCCCAGCCGGGCGGCGTGTGCAGCGATGCCGCTCGCGCCGAAGAGGATGGCGTGCACCGCGCCACCGCGGGCGTCGGCGATGACGCGGGCGGCCGCGACGGCTTCGAGTCCGGCGCGGCGGAGGTCACCACCGCGCGACTCGGCGAATGCGAGGACGTTGTTGGACATCAGAGGACCTTCGCTTCTTCCTTGAGGAGTCGGACGAGCTCCGGCACGACGGCCGAGCCCTCGCCGATGATGCGGCCTGCGGCGCGCTCGGGCGGGAGCGCGAGGGCGTCGAGCGTGAGCCGCGACGCCGGCAGCTGTGCGGGCTTGCTGTCGAGCGGCTTCTTCTTGGCCGCCATGATGCCCTTGAGCGAGGGGTAGCGCGGGCGGGCGATGCCTTCGTCGATGGTGACCACGGCCGGCAGCGCGCACTCGACGAGTTCGTAGGCGCCCTCGAGTTCGCGGCGCATCTTCGCGGTGCGGCCGTCGAACTCGAGCTTGCTGATGGCGTTCACCACCGGCAGGCCCAGCAGTTCCGCCGTCATCGCGCCGGTCGCGCCATGTGCGGTGTCGATCGACATGCGGCCGAACATGATGAGGTCGTAGCCGCCGTCCTTGAGCTCGGCGGCGAGCGCCGACGCGATCGCGAACGAATCCGCGGGGACGGCGTCGGCCTTGAGCTGCACGGCACGGTCGGCGCCCATCGACATCGCCTTGCGCAGGATCTCCTGCACCACGTCGGGGCCGAGCGAGATCACCACGACCTCGCCGGCGTTGAGCTTCTCCTTGATCTGGAGTGCGGCCTCGACGGCGTAGCCGTCGAAATCGGAGATATCGAACTTCAGCCCCGTCTCGTCGACGGCCTTGCCGGAGGGGGCGATCTTGAAGCGGACGTCCATGTCGGGGACGCGCTTGAGGCAGACAGCGATCTTCACAACTCAGGTCCGGTGCTGGGGTGCGTCAAAGCTAAGGACCTGCGGGAGCGGATGGGAGATGCGCGGCCGCTCACATCAGCGGCGCCAGCTCCGCCGACGTGAACGCGCTCCGGTAGCGACGCAGCACCAGCAACGAGCCCACGGCGAACACCACCGCCGACCAGGCGACGGCTGCCGGACCGGGTCCGAACCAGCCGAGCACCGCGGCCGCGACGGCCAGCGTCCCCAGCCGTGCGGACTCCAGCGGCAACGCCCACCGTGCGCGCTCGAACACACCGCCCACGCCGGCCAGTGCCAGCGCCACGAAGAACGCCGCGGCCGCGCTCTGGCCGAGCGGCAGGGCGTCGGCCCGCTGCAGGAGTAGGAACGCCGCCACCAGCGCGACCACGAACTGGGCGAACGCATAGCCCGCCAGGGGCGCCGGCACCGGCGGATCGAACTTCTCGAAGGTCCGCGCGTCCACATCCCGAGGCCGCTCGCTCTCGCCCAGCTCGGCCGGGCGCCAGCCCGGACGCCCGAACACGATGCGCAGCCGGTCGCGCCAGCGCGCCGCGCGCCACGCGTCGCGGGCGATCTGCACGAACACGTGGACGTTCGCCCAGAGCGGGTTCCAGCTGCGGAGCGGCTTGGTGATGCCGTACACCGGCTCGTCCTCCTCCTGCACGAACGTGCCGAACATCCGGTCGAACACGATGAACACGCCGGCGTAGTTCCGGTCCTGGTACTTGGGGTTCACGCCGTGGTGCACCCGATGGTGCGAGGGCGTGTTCATCACCCATTCGGTGAGGCGCCCCATGGTGCCCACGGCCCGCGTGTGGATCCAGAACTGGTAGACGAGGTTGATCGCATTGCAGGCAACGAACATCCGCCACGGCACGCCGAGCAGCGCCAGCGGCACGTAGAACACCCAGCTCATGAGCCCGTGCAGGGCGCTCTGTCGCAGCGCGACCGGCAGGTTGTACTCCTCGCTGGAGTGATGGACCACGTGGCCGGCCCAGAGGATGTTGATCTCGTGGGCGTAGCGATGGGACCAGTAGTAGCACAGGTCCACGAGGACGAACACCAGGCTCCAGCTCGCGAGTGCGGCACCGTCCACCGCGAAGCCCGGGAACCCGGCGGCGGGCAGCACGGGCGCGCGCTCCGGCCACGCCGGCAGCGCGGGCACGAAGCGCTGCAGCGCCCAGTGCTCCGCGACCCAGATGAAGATCCCGATGGTGAACAGCTTGGTGAAGATCCCCGCCAGCTGGCTCAGGATGCCGCAGCTGAGGTCGGAGAGGGAGTCATTGAGGCGCAGCACCCGCGCGCCCGTGCGCCAGCTCCAGAGGAGCTCGAGCCCGATGAGCAGGAAGAACAGCGGGATGGAGGCTTGGATGATGCCCATGCGGGGAGAATTGTAGATTCCGCCATGCCCGAGACCAACTCCGAGTTCTCCCGCCCCCTCGCCGTCGTCACCGGTGCCTCCGCCGGGCTCGGCAAGGAGTTCGCGCGACAACTGGCCGAACGCGGCTTCGACCTGCTCCTCGTCGCCCGCGACGCCGAGCGCCTCAAGTCACTCAGCGACGAACTGGCCCTGCAGTACGGCGTGAAGGCCGAGGCCTGGCCGGCGGACCTCTCGCGCGACGACGGCATGCGCACACTGGCGGAGTACCTGGCGCGCAACGAGCGCGTGATGGTGCTCGTGAACAACGCCGGGTTCGGCACCAAGGGCGAGCTCGCGACGCGGCCCGTGGGGGAGCAGGCGACCATGCTCGAGTTGCACGTGATGGCTCCCATGCTGCTCACGCGCGCCGTGCTGCCGGGCATGATCGAACGCCGCGAGGGCCGGATCATCACCGTGGCGAGTGTGGCCTCGTTCACCGCGAGCCAGGGCAACGTCAACTACTGCGCCACCAAGGCCTACCAGCGCGTGATGTGCGAGGGGCTGGCGATGGAGCTGCAGGGCACGGGCGTGCGCGTGCAGGCACTCTGCCCGGGGTTCACGCACACGGAGTTCCACGACCGCATGCAGATCGACAAGTCGAAGGGCATCCCGTCCTGGGCCTGGCTCACGGCGGAGCGGGTGGTGCGTGAATCGCTCACCGCGGCGTTCGGCGACGGCCCCGTGGTGGTGATCCCCGGCAAGCGCTACAAGGCGGTGGTCGCGGTGCTCAAGCACATGCCCGCGTTCATCCGGAGCGGCCTGCAGATGCGCTACAGCAAGGCACGGGTGTGACCGACGACGCCCGCCAACGAGGGAATCCCCCTTCCAACCCCCGCTGACGGACGCCGCCGGCTTCACACCTCGCGCCCGCGCCTCACCGGAACGCCGTACACACCACCTCGCCCTCCGACCAGCCGGCGGGTGGCGCCATACCCACGATCATCCCGCAGGTCGTGCCGCTGGCGCGGTGCCAGCCCAGTCCGCGCCAGCCGCGCTTGTTCGCCTCGAGCACCTTCACGCGGATGCCGCTCGGCATGTCGAGCGTGAGCGAGTCCACACTCGACGCATAGCCCTGCGCGGTCATCCAGTACATCTCCTGCGCCATGACCGTCTTGCGCAGCACCGCCGCCAGCGAATCGCGCAGCGCCGCATCCGCGGCGGGCGTCGCCACGGGTTCGCGCGCGGGGGGCGGGTGCGGTCCCCGGCGCAGCCCGAGTACCACCACCCGCTCGAAGCCCAGCGTGTCATGCTCCACGGCGACGATCCCCTCCGCCGCGAAATGCAGCGCGCTGAAGCCGACCGGCAGCGCAACAGCTCCCACCGGCGCGCCGACGCCTGCGTAGGCGAGCCATCGGTGCGGCTGCGTGGCCTCACGCACCCAGAGCAGCCCAGTGACGTCGAGCTGCGCCACCTGCGGCGCGTCGGACGCGGCGCCGAGCGAATCGAGCTGCGCGAGCACCCAGGCGCTCGGCGCGGGCAAGGCGCTGTGCACTTCGATCCCGGCACGCATCCAGACGGGCAGCGGGAGCGCCGCGGCGAGTTGGCGTCCCGAACCCGCGGTGGCGAGGAACGTCCAGCGCGACTGGCCGGCGTCCCACACGGCCACGGAGTCTCCCGGCGCGTCCATCAAGGACATCGCCCCCGTGAACTCATCGGGCCCCTTTCCGCGACGGCCGACACGATTTAGCAGCGCACCATCGGCGCCGAAGAACTTGACGGAGAACGCCCCCGCGTCCGCCACCGCCAGCACGCCCGAGGGCAGCAATCGGGCGTCCGAGATCCGTCCGAAGACGGCCGAGTCCCCGTCCTCGCGGTCGCCGACGACGAGTCGCGGAGTCGCGTCCACGACCCATTCCGCCGTCGCCGTCGTAGCCGATGCGGCCGCGCCTTGCCGGGTGCCGTCCTGGGCCCCATCCCCGCAGGCCGACTCCAAGAGCGCGATGAGGATCAGCGGCGCACAGCGCAGGCAAGGCATGGGAAACCGGGCTCGACCGTCAGTGAGTAGTGTAGTAGTGTTCTAATACACTAGACCATCTACCGCTATCCGTCAAGCCCACCGCCGGACTTCTGGCAGAAATGCGAAGGGGGACCGACCGCGGTCCCCCTCCCTCACGCCTCACACCTCCCACCTCCCACCTACTATTTGAACGCTCCGATCCCCGACACCGCCTGACCGAGGATCAGCGAGTGCACGTCGTGTGTGCCCTCGTACGTGTAGACGCTCTCCAGGTTCGCCATGTGCCGCATCGCCCCATACTCGGCGAGGATGCCCACCGCACCCAGCAGGCGGCGCGCCTCGCGGGCGATGTCCGTGGCGATGTTCACGTTGTTGCGCTTGGCCAATGAGACCTGCTGCGGCGTGAACGTGCCGGCGTCCTTCATGCGGCCCAGGTGCAACGAGAGCAGCTGCCCCTTCACGATCTCGGTGATCATGTCGGCCAGGCGCTGCTGCTGGATCTGGAAGCCCGCGATGGGCTTGCCGAACATCACGCGGTTCTTGCCGTAGCTGAGCGCCTCCTCATAACACGCGATGGCGGCGCCGAGGGCGCCCCAGGAGATGCCGTAGCGCGCCTGCGTGAGGCACATGAGCGGGCTCTTGAGGCCGCCGGACTTGGGCAGGATCGCGTCGGCGGGGAGATGCACGTTGTCGAATACGAGTTCGCTGGTATCGGACGCGCGGAGCGAGAGCTTGCCCTTCTGGTCCTTCGCCTTGAAGCCCTTGCTGTCGGTGGGCACGAGGAAGCCCTTGATGGACGTGCCCTCCTCGTCACCGTCCTCGGTCTTGGCCCAGACCACAGCCACGTGCGCGGTGGAGCCGTTGGTGATCCACATCTTGGCGCCGTTCAGGATCCACGTGCCGTCCGCCTGCTTGCGCGCACGCGTGATCATGCCGGCCGGGTTCGAGCCGTAGTCGGGCTCGGTCAGGCCGAAGCAGCCGATCCTGGTGCCCTTGGCCATCTGCGGGAGCCAGTGCTTCTTCTGCTCCTCGGAGCCGAAGGCGTAGATGGGGTACATCACCAACGCGCCCTGCACCGACGCGAACGAGCGGATGCCGGAGTCTCCGCGCTCGAGCTCCTGCATGATGAGCCCGTACATGACGTTGTTGAGCCCCGCACATCCGTACTCCTCGGGGAGGTTCGCGCCGAAGTAGCCGTTCTCGCCCATCTCGGCGATGAGCTCCTTAGGGAAGCGGCCGTCGACGTAGGCCTGCCCGATGATCGGCAGCACCTTCTCGTCCACGAACGCACGCACGGAATCGCGGACCGCGCGCTCTTCTTCGGTGAGCGCGGCGTCGATGTTGAACAGGTCGCCCTCGGACGCGCGGAGCGTCGGGGAGGCGAGGTAGGTCTCGGTGTCGGTGGTGGCCATACGCAGGGGAAGAGGGACCCCAGCAATCTAACGCGGCGGGGTCCCCGGAGGACGGCGGCGGATCTCTCGACGCGCGATGGAATCGGCCGAGGCGTCGAACAGCAGCGTGGTCTCATCCTGCTGGACCCGGTACACGACCTGGCTCCGCGCCCAGAGGGCCTGGCTCCATCGCAGCGGGTACGGGAAGGCGGGTGGACGGCCGCGGTTCTGGAACACGCTGCCGTCCTGCAGGCGGGTGGTGCGGCGCGGGGGATCGCGGGTGAGCACCGACCGCGACATGCGGGTGGACCACTCGCTGAGGATCCAGTGCCCGCTCGGGAGCTGCGCGAACAGCACGTAGCCGCCCGTGCCCGGCGTGCGGTGCGTGGGCGGCGTGTTCACGTAGTCGAAGTCGATCTGCCGCAGCAGATACGACTCCGCGTCGAGCCAGAAGGTGCCGGCGATGTCCGTGACGCGCGGCGTGCGCATGGGTTCGAAGCGCACGCCCACGAGCCCGCGCGGCGTCGAGTCCTCGGCCACCACGCGGAAGCAATAGTTCTGCACGAAGTACTCGTCGGCGAGCACCGTCGCGTTGGGCGCGTAATAGGCGGTGGTGTCGTTGCTGCGGCGGATGTAGCCGAACTTGGAGAGCGAGTCGTAGTACGCCGGCGGCAGCGGCGGGATCTGCGGCACCTGGCGGATGCTGGAGTCCTTCACGACGACGTTGCCGGATTCCGAGGCCTCACCCTGGAACTCGACCGTCCAGATGCTGATCGACGGGTCCTTCTCGGTGAGCTCGATGCTCCGCAGCACGGTCTGCGCGGACTCCCAGAGTTGCCAGGCTGCGGATTCCGCCCGCGGTCCGCAGATGCGGCTCTCGCGGATCTGCACCTGCGCGATGGTGACCGGTTGCTCGCCGAGCAGGATGCGTAGCGGTCGCGCGATCGCATCGGCGACGCGGAGCGGCGGCACGACATGCGGCCGGAACCCCGGACGCAGCACCCGCACGAACACCGAGTCGGCATCCGCCGGCAGCCGCAGCCGGAACACACCGCGGGCATCGGCCAGGGCGCGCAGGGGTGGGCGCTCCATCGCGCGCGGCCCCGCGCGCACCTCGACGAGCACACCCACCGCCGGCACCGCCGGTTCGCCCCGCAGCACGGTCCCGCTGAGCACCTGCGCCGCGAGCGGTCCCGAGGCGGCGAGCGCCAGCACCACGAGCGCGCAGGGGAGGATGCATCGGCGCATCACCGTCCTCCTAACACACCGCCCGCTTCGCACTCGGCACCGCCCCCACCTCCCGACACTTCTTCCGGAACTCCGCACCATGGTCCAGGGCCAGGCCGTTCTCGTGCTGCCACTGGTGCACCATCTCATGCAGCAGCGTCTCGAGTGCACTGGCGAACCCGTCGCGGCGGAGGTGTCGCGCCGAGATGGCGATCTCCGGACCGCCGCCATCGACACCCGGCGCATAATGGCCCAAGCGACGCAGCATGCGCCGCGAGACGCGGATGGGCACCGGCTTGAGTGCCGCGGCGAAGCGTTCGCCGTTGAACCGCGTGTGCCACTCGGCGAGACGCTCGGCGAGCGGCTCGTCGTCGGGGTGGGTCTTCTCGGGAGCGCGTGGCGGCTTGGTGTGGCGGGGCAGCGGGTATCCCACGATCGCATCGCGCGCGGCCTGGCGCTCCCACTTCCGCCGCGCCATGACGAAGCGCACGATCTGCACGTGCATCTCGGTGGGTGCGTCCACGAATCCCTCGTGGACGCGGAGCTCGAATCCCTTCACGCTCACCAGGATGCTGCGGTTGCGTGTGAGCACGATGCGCCGGATGTGCTGCAGGCCCAGCGTGAGGAGCTTGGTGTAGAGCCGGTCGGCGGCGCGTGCCGCATCCGCTTCCTCCTCCGCCTCGGCCTCCGCGTCGGCGTCGGCCTCGAGCACCAGCGGCGTGAACGCATCCGGGACCTCGGTGAACCCGAAGCCGAGCTGGAACTCGTCGGAGGCGGCGGCGCGCGGCGTCATCGCGGAAAGATACGGTCCTGCCGGGGGGTGAAGTCAGCCTCTTGCGCATCCCACACGCAGGCACGGATGCGCAACTCGGTCGCGGAGACCTCGATCTCCTGGAACGCGGCCGGCAGTCCGCCGCGCGTCCGAGTGCTCAGGGTGGTCGAGTGCGACACCACGAGCCGCCGCGCGCCGATCTCCACCGCCTCGATCCGCGTCTGGTGGTCGTGCCCGTTGAGAACGAGGTCCGCGCCCGTGCCGAGTGCGTCGCCGATGCCGTCGGCGCGCGAGGCCAGCCCCCAGCGCGCCGAGAGGTCGCCGCGGAGGAGGTTGTGGTGGAAGACCAGCACCTTGAGGTCGCCGGCCGGCGCGGCCGCGAACGCCGCGCGGGCGCGCGCCCACTGCTCGGCGCGCAGTGCGCCCACCACGCTCAGGTCACGGGGCCGCGAAGTGAGCGTGTACGGCTGGATGCCGTGACAGCTGTTGAGGCCCACCAGCGTGAGCCCCGGCAGCTGCAGCGTGGGTTCGAGGTCGTCGCAGATCCATTTGCGGTAGCCACGGTACATCGGCCAGCGCAGTCCCAGCCCCACCGGCTTCCACCACCAGGCCACGTCATGGTTGCCGGGGACGGAGAAGACCTTCGCGTGGGCGCCTGCCGCATCCATGAAGGCGCGGGCCTGCCGGAACTGCCCGCGGAAGTTGCGCTGCGTGAGGTCGCCCACGAGCACCACGACGTCGTAGCGCCCGGCGGCGATGCGCCGCGCGGCCGCGGCCGTGTAGGCCGCGACCGCGTTCCGTCCGAAATGGAGGTCGGAGAGCTGGAGGAGCCGCACTACAGCCGGGCGATCACCGCGTTGGTGTACTCCTCGGTCGTCGCCGTGCCGCCGACGTCACCGGTGACCGTCTTGCGCTCCCGCAGCGTGGCCTCGATCGCGGCACGGATGCGGTTGGCGCGCACCTGCTCGCCCATGTGGTCGAGCAGCTGGCAGCCGGCGAGCATGACGGCGGTCGGGTTCGCGATCCCCTTCCCCGCGATGTCCGGCGCCGTGCCGTGCACGGCCTCGAAGATGCCGACCTCGTAGCCGATGTTGGCGCCGGGCGTGAGCCCCAGCCCGCCGACCAGGCCCGAGGTGAGGTCGGAGAGGATGTCGCCGAAGAGGTTCGTGGTCACGATCACGTCGAACCGCTCGGGGCGCATCACGAGTTCCATGGCGCAGGCGTCCACGATCTTGTCGTCGCAGGCCACGCGGCCCTCGTACTCCTTCGCGACCGCGCGGCCGGTCTCGAGGAACAGCCCCTGCGAGTACTTGAGGATGTTGGCCTTGTGCACGATGGTGACCTTCTTGCGGCCGTGCTTGAGCGCGTACTCGAACGCGTACCGCGCGATGCGCTCGGCACCCACGCGGGAGACCACGGCCACCGACTGCGCCACCGCATGCGGGTCATCACCGACCTTCACGTAGTTCTCGATACCCACGTAGAGGCCTTCGGTGTTCTCGCGCACCAGCACCACGTCGACGTTGTCGAAGCGCAGGCCCGGCAGCACGGTCTTGGCGGGCCGCAGGTTCGCGTAGAGGTCGAACTCCTTCCGCAGCGCCACGTTGATGGAGCGGAAGCCCTTGCCCACGGGGGTCTCGAGCGGGCCCTTGAGCGCGAGCTTGGTGCGGCGCACGGAGTCGAGCACGGCCTCGGGCAGCGGGTCGCCGAGTTCCTTCACCGCGGTCATGCCCGCGATCTGGCGGTCCCAGGTGATGGGCGCACCGGCGGCGGCGAGCAGGCGCACGGTCGCGTCGGTGATCGAGGGGCCGATCCCGTCGCCGGGGATGAGGGTGACTTCACGGGGGGCAGGCATCGTTCGGTGCAGAGAGGGTCGAGGGAGCGCGGAAAGGGGATCAGGGATCGATGACGAGGTCGGCGAACTGCGTGGCGACGTGCTCCACCATCTTCGCGCCGCCGAGCGCCGGCATGTCCCCGATCCAGATCATGGTCCTGCTCCGAGTGTCGGCCACAATGATGCGGAGCATCACCTGGTCGCCGACGGCCTTGAGTTCCACAGGGATCAGCGCGTAGCGCGTGTCCCCGAGGGCGGTGAGAGGGCGGAGGTTGTCGGCGACGACCACCGGCAACGGGTCGCCGGCCTTGGGCAGCTCGCCGCGGAGCCGGCTCACGCCCAGCGCGTACGGGTCCGTGGCGTAGATCGGGTTCCGCTTTGCACTGCGCACCACGTCGGCGGCGTAGGCCCATTTGCGGCCGAGTCCGCGATCGAGCAACACGGCCTGCAGTGCGGAGTCGAGGGCCGTGCGGGTGAGGGCCCAGTTCACCGAGGTGCTCCAGCCGACGGTGTCGGCGCGCCAGCTCTGGACCGGCATCAGCGCGAGCTTCTGCTCGGCGAACGGGCCGAGCGGCCGTGGCGCACCCGCGGGCGCCGCGGGCTGCTGCGCGCCGGCGACGAGGGGGAAGCAGAGCGCGACGAGGCGGAGGAGGGTTCTCACGCGATTCCCGAGGAGGAGATGGAGCGCTCGATGCACGACCGAAAGGTAATCGAGCGCGGGAGGCGACTCCATTCGTGCCGGCGCGCCCCCTCCCGGTGGTGACGCGCAACTGGTAGAATCGGTCTCGTCGCTCCCCCCGAACCCTGGACCCCCGATGCCCCGTTGGACCTCGGCCCTGCTCTGGGCCGTCATCTCGCTCATCGGTGCCGGCGCCTTCGCGTACCTCGGCCTCACGCGCGGCGAGACGATCAGTGCCGCGTGGCTGCTCACGGCCGCGGTCTGTACGTACGTCGTCGGCTACCGGTTCTACAGCAAGATCATCGCGGCCAAGGTGTTCGCCCTCGATGCCACGCGCGCGACGCCGGCCGAGCGCCTGGCCGACGGCCGCGACTACGTGCCGACGAACAAGTGGATCGTGTTCGGCCACCACTTCGCGGCGATCGCCGGCCCGGGTCCGTTGGTGGGGCCCACGCTCGCGGCGCAGTTCGGGTACCTGCCTGGCGCGCTGTGGATCATCATCGGTGTGGTGATCGGTGGTGCCGTGCAGGACTGCGTGATCCTGTGCGCGTCGGTGCGGCGCAACGGCAAGTCGCTGGGGCAGATGGCCAAGGAGGAGATCGGTCCGGTGGCCGGGTTCACCGCGCTGGTCGCGGTGATGGGCATCATGATCATCCTCATCTCGGTGCTGGCGCTGGTGGTCGTGAACGCGCTCAAGTCGAGTCCCTGGGGCACGGTCACCATCGGCCTCACGGTCCCCATCGCCATGCTGATGGGGGTGTACCTCAAGTACCTGCGGCCGGGACGCGTGCTCGAAGTGAGTGCGATCGGCATCGTGCTGCTCATCCTCTCGCTGTACGCCGGGCGCTGGGCGGCCGAGCATCCCGTGCTCGGCCCGATGTTCACGCTCGACGGCGTGACGCTCGCGTTCAGCGTGATGATCTACGGCTTCGCCGCATCGGTGATCCCCGTGTGGCTGCTGCTCGCGCCGCGCGACTACCTCTCGGCCTTCGTGAAGATCGGCGTGGTGGTGGCGTTGGCGGTGGGCATCCTCTGGGTGCTGCCCCCCGTGCAGATGCCGGCGGTGACGCAATTCATCGACGGCAGCGGACCGGTGTTCGCGGGCAAGGTGTTCCCCTTCGTCTTCATCACCATCGCCTGCGGGGCGATCAGCGGCTTCCACGCGCTGATCTCCTCCGGCACCACACCCAAGTTGCTGGAGAACGAGGCCGATGCGCGCTTCATCGGCTACGGCGCGATGCTCACCGAGTCGCTGGTGGCGATCATGGCGCTCATCGCCGCCTGCGTGCTCACGCCGGGTGTGTACTTCGCCATCAATGCCCCGGCCGGGGTGCTGGGCACCACCGCGGAGAGCGCCGCGCAGGTGATCGCGACCTGGGGCTTCACGTTGGCCCCGAGCGACCTGACGCTGCTGGCCGAGCAGGTGCAGGAGAGCTCGCTGCTCTCGCGCACCGGCGGTGCCCCCTCGCTGGCGGTGGGCATGGCGAAGATCTTCGCCGACGCACTCGGCGGGACCAATGCGATGGCCCTCTGGTACCACTTCGCGCTGATGTTCGAGGCGCTGTTCATCCTCACGACCGTGGACGCCGGCACGCGGGTGGGCCGCTTCATGCTGCAGGACCTGGGCAAACACGTCTGGGAACCGTTCGGCCGCGTGAGCTGGTACCCGGCGGTGGTGCTCTCGAGTGCGATCTTCGTGTCCTGCTGGGGATTCTTCCTGTACCAGGGCGTCACGGACCCGCTGGGCGGCATCAACTCGCTGTGGCCACTGTTCGGCATCGCCAACCAGCTGCTCGCGACGGTGGCGCTCTGCGTGGGCACCACGGTGATCATCAAGATGGGCAAGGCCCGCTACGCGTGGATGACGCTGCTGCCCATGGCTTGGCTGGTGGTGGTGACCATGACCGCGGGCTGGCAGAAGCTCTTCTCGCCCGACCCGAAGATCGGGTTCCTCGCGCACGCGACCTGGGTGTCCGAGAAGCTCGCGGCGGGCACGCTGCCGCCGGGCGTGAAGGACGCGGTGGGCGCCGGTCGGCTGATCTTCAACGACCGCCTCGACGCCGCGGTGGCCGCGTTCTTCATGCTGTCGGTGCTCGTGATCCTCATCGACTCGGTGCGCGAGTGGCGCGCCGTGCTCGGCGGGCGCAAGGCCATGGTATCGAGCGAACATCCCTACACGGCGCGCGCCAACGCGTGAGCCGCGGCATGGCCGGGACACTCCTCGGATGAGGGCGCGGAGGCACACGCCGGCACCGGACACGCGGAACCGACTCGCGGCCATCGAGATCTCGCATCCGCCGGCCGCCGAGGCGGACGATCCGCCGCTCGTGTATCCGTTCTCGGTGCCGGCCGTGCGCGCGACGTCGCGGCTGGAGTTCACGGCGCCGGTCACGTTCTTCGTGGGCGAGAACGGCTCGGGCAAGTCCACGCTGCTCGAAGGCATCGCGGCCAAGGTGCACCTGCCCACGGTGGGATCCACGGCGATCGAGTACGACGAGACCCTCGCGTCGGCACGCAAGTTGGCGGACAAGATGAAGTTGGTCTGGAGTCGCTCGGGCCGCGCCAATCGGGGGTTCTTCCTGCGTGCGGAGGACTTCTTCGGCTTCACCAAGGCGCTGGCCATCCAGCAGGCGGAGCTGCGCCGCGAGATGGAAGAGGTCGAACGCGAGTACGCGGACCGCAGCGGCATGGCCAAGGCGCTGCGGCTGGGACCCATCACGGGCTCGCTGAGCGACATGCAGCGGCGCTACGGCGATGACTTCAACGCCCAGTCGCACGGCGAGAGCTTCCTCAGCCTGTTCCGCTCGCGCTTCGTACCCGACGGGCTGTACATCCTCGACGAACCCGAAGCCGCGCTGAGCCCCACGTCGCAGATCGCACTGCTCGCGATGCTCAAGGACATGGTGCACGACGGCGGGCAGTTCATCGTCGCGACCCACTCACCGATCCTGCTCGCCCTGCCCGGGGCGACGATCTGGTCGTTCGACGAGCGGCCGCCGCGCGCGATTGCCTACGAGGAGTCCGAGCACGTACGCGTGACCAAGGAGTTCCTGCAGGCGCCGGAGCGGTTCCTGCGCCATCTCTGACGCCGCCCAAGCCGCGGAAGCGGCACTGACTACGCCACTGCACGCACCGCCGCCCACGCAGACCTAGAGGAAGCCCAGCGCAAACCCAGCGCAAACCCAGCGCACACCCAGCGCCGACCCTCGGGGCGGCGTAGAATTCCACACCCTCTTCCTCCGACCTCGGCATGATGAACCGTCTCCTCCTCGGCCTAGCCCTCCTCCCTGCCCTGGCGACCGGGTCGGCCGAGGCGCAGCAGCCGTTCGACCTCTCCGTCAAGAACATCATGCGCGGGCCGGAGCTGTACGGACGTGAGCCGGGCCAGGTCCGGTTCACCGCCGACGGGCAGTGGATCTACTTCCGCTGGCTCGAGCCCGGTGCCAAATGGAACGCCGACCTCAAGTCGTACCGTGTGGCGGCGCGCGCCGGCGCCGCGCCGGAGCTGGTGAGCGACGCGCACATGGACTCGGTGGCGCCGCTGCTCGCGACCGGCCGCCGCAACAAGGCCGGCACCCTCGAGGTGTTCTCGGCCAGCGGTGACCTGTGGCTGCGCAGCCGCACGCGCGGCAGCGTCTCGCACCGCCGCATCACGCAGACCAACAGTTTCGAGGGCGACGTGAAGTTCTCCCTCGACGAGCGCGAGGTGTTCTTCGTGCGCGACGGCAACGCCTTCGCCTTCGAGCTCGCCACCGGACTCACGCGCCAGCTCACCGACATCCGCAACGGCAGCGCCCCGCGCGATCCCGAGGCCGCCAAGGGCCAGCGCGGCGCCCTCGCCGACCAGCAGCGGCAGCTGTTCGAGGTGATCCGCGACGAACTGGAGCAGGACTCGCTGCAGGCCGCCCAGCGCAAGGCCACGGAGGCCCGGCGCCTGCCGGTGGTGTGGATCCCGCAGGCCGAGCGACTCGGCAGCATCTCCGTCTCGCCCGACGGCAAGAGCGCGCTGATCACCACCTTCACGCCGGCGCAGGGCACCAAGGGCTCCGACGTGCCCGACTTCATCAATGCCGACGGGTATCCGCGCATGGTCCCCGGTCGCACCAAGGTGGGCGATGCGCAGGGCACGCAGAAGGCGGGGCACCTCGACCTCGCCACCGGCAAGGTCACCTGGATCGAACTCACGCCGGACAAGAAGCCGGCCGGCGGTGCACAACTCGGCGACTGGAGCGACGACGGCAAGCACGCACTGCTCTTCGTCACATCGGCCGACTTCAAGAACCGCTACCTCTGGGCCGTGGCGTCGGCGGGTGGCAGCGCCACCATGGTCGATGCTCTGCGTGACGAAGCCTGGGTCAACGGGCCCTGCTTCGGCTGCATCGGCTGGACCCCGCAGGGCAAGGCCTGGTGGGTCTCCGAGGAGACGGGTTATTCGCACCTCTACGCGGCCAACCCGGACGGCTCGGCCAAGGTCGCGCTCACCAGCGGGAGCTGGGAGGTGCTGCAGGTGGACCGCGCGGCGGACAACGTGCACTTCCACCTCGTCACCAGCGAACCCTCGCCGTTCACGCGCCAGGCGTACCGCATGGCGATGACCGGTGGCACACGCACGCGGCTCACCACCGGTGACGGTGGCCATGCGCCGGTCGTGAGCCCCGTGGACGCGAACGTCATGGCGACCGTCTACTCCACGCCCAACACGCCGCCCGAGTTGTTCCTCGCCCGTGCGGGCGCTGCGCAGATGGCGCAGCTCACCACGTCCACCACCGCGGAGTTCCGGTCGTACGCGTGGAAGGTGCCGCCCATCGTCATGCTCGATGGCGAGGACGGCACCAAGGT
>CADEDA010000008.1:89263-156913 GCA_902825965.1 uncultured Gemmatimonadota bacterium
CACGGCTACACGGGCCGCATCCTCAACCTGCCGCAGGACGACAAGGAGTCGTACAAGAAGTCGTCGCCGATCTGGTTCGCGGAGGGCCTCAAGGACCCGCTGCTCATCGCCCACGGCATGGTGGACGTGAACGTGCAGTTCCAGGACGTGGTGCACCTCTCGCAGCGGCTCATCGAGCTCGAGAAGACCGACTGGGAGATGGCCGTGTATCCGGTGGAGGACCACGGGTTCGTGCGGCCGAGCTCCTGGCACGACGAGTACCGTCGGATCCTCGAGCTGTTCGAGCGCACCATCGGTCCCAACGGGACCAAGGCGCGGCGGTGAACGTGGAGCTGCGCGTGGCATCGGCCAACCGGTGGTGGGCGCGGGTGGCCGCGACGGTGCGCCGGATCATCGGCGCACCGGACTACGCGGCGTACGTCGCGCACGTGCACGCACAGCACCCCGGCTGTGAGCCGATGTCGGAGCGCGAGTTCGTGCGCGAGCGGCTCTCGGCGCGCTACGAGCGACCCGGCTCCCGTTGCTGCTAAGCGGCGCGCGGGCCGCGTCCCGCCACCATCAAGTGCGTCCTGTCCCCAACGGCGATGCACGCACCCACGCCGGACTAGCCTTCGTGTGTCTCCAACCAGGACACGCACGTGCTCCGCACCGCAGCGAAGTGGGGTCTCGGGCTCGGCATCGCAACGTTCGTATGGACCATCGTCGTCCACCTGTTGGGGTTCTATACGCACCGGATCGCACATGCGGCCACCGTCGATCGGGTGGTCATCGTCTTGCCCGCAGTCTTCGTGTTCGCCGCCGTGCTCGAGCGGCATCGCCTGGCTGAGCCGCGACTGTCCTTCGTTGGCGGGGTCGCGACTGGCACGCTGACCGGACTGATCGCCGCGCCCGTGACAGTCGCGGCGATCGCGTTCTACCACGCGTTCATCAATCCGGAATGGCTCAGCATCCTCGTCGCCCATGAACGCTCGCTGCTCGAGGCCGCCGGGGCGTCAGCGGAGGCGATCGCGACACGCGTCGCGCAACTCCAGCAGCGCGCCGAAGGGCCCAGGCACCTCGTGAACGGGGTTGTCGGCGGCACGATGATGGGCCTTTTGCTCTCGCTGGTATTGACGCCCGTCGTGCGCCTGCTGCCGCGCGGCCGCTAAGGCTCGACGCGCGGCATCGGGTAGCGCTCGAGCCACTGCAGCCCGTCGTCATCGACGCGCGCGAGCCAAACGCCGTTGCGCTCCAGCCCAACCAGTCGACGTCCATCAGGAAGATCGAGCTCGGCTCGTCGCCTGCCGTCCGCCCCGAGGATGTCGATTCGCGCGCGGAGGCTGCCGTGCGGCATCGATCGAATCACCCAGAGCTGGCCGGTGGGCGCCCGGAGCATCCCGTTCTCGACGAACGGAGGCTTGTGCGACGGGAAGATCTCATCGGGATAGGCCTCGCGATTCCGCCGAATGGCCTCCGCGCTCGGGCGCGGCGCTTCGCCCGGAGTGGCGACGAGGCGACCCATACCGGCCGGCTGCTCGAGCCGCAACTTTCGAAACGCGTCGCGATCGTCACTCGTGATCGGCACTGGCGTGTATGGGATCGCCGGTCCCTCGGCAACCACCCGCCCGGCCTCGTACCAGCGCAGGCGATACGCGGCGGCGGACAGCACCGCGATCCGACCATCGGGAGCCACGGCCCACGCGTCACTCTCGGCGTATGGGAAGAATCGGTGCACGTGCATCGCTGGTGCGTGGTCGGCGACGGGCGCCACCGTGTCGATCGTCTCGGCGGGGGGCATCCAGCGACGAATGTTCTGGAACAGGTTCCGCTTGAACCCGCCCGCGATGGTCCCGACGACGTCGCCGGTCCAATAGAGCGCGCCGCGCGCGTCCGCGCCGCGCGGAGCCGCCAGACCGCCAGCCTGCATCACCGCGACCGGAACGGTGAGAGCATCGAGGAAGCTGCCGTCGGGGCTTACGCGCAGGAATCGCTGACTTCCGCCGTAGAGCGCGAGCGTGTCACCGGGAAGACGCACGATGCCGAACGCGCCCGTGTACTCGTTGGGTCCACTGCCATTGCGCCCGAGGGGCGCCGCGGTCTTGCCGTCGCGCGACACCACGTAGAAGGTCCGCTCGCGCCGGTCGGCGACGAGCAGACGCCCGCCCGTCAGCTCCGCGACCGCGACGACCTCCGAGAACGGCTCTGCGACCGTGAGCGTTGCGGCACCCAGTCGCTGCGGCGTCGACGACCCGACCGACTGCGCGGCAAGCGAGGCACCACTCATCCAATGCGCCGCGGCGGCGAATACCAGAACACAACGAACTTGAGCACGACGCACGGGAACGCTCCGTTGAGGGGGTGTCGTCCGTTAGTGTCGCACGCGTCGCAAACCGTTGTCGCGACGATCAGCGTCGCGCCGAGACTGTGACCAACGGTCCGTCCCCGCACAACACGACCTCTGCCGGCTCATTCGCGCCCTCGGCGTGCGTCAGTCCCGCGGGCACGATGAAACTGGATCCGGCTTCGACTTCGATCACGGCCGCGCTGTCCGCTGACACCTCAAACAGCAGCCGACCGCGCCGCACCGTCACCGTCTTGGCCGTGGTGTGATGGTGCCAAAGGATTCGTCCGCCCGCGGAGAATCGAAGCAGCACCGTGTAGCGCCCCTCGCGTCGATGGTCACCCGCGACCGGCGTGAGCGTCACGCCCGGCGCCACGGGGATCTCCGGTCGCCCACCCGCCGAATCCGCGCTGCATCCGAAGCGAGTCACGGGCGACCCCGGCTCGGCAGAGCTGGCTCTGGCGAGCGCGGTGGCGGCGAACGCGGCTGACCCGCTGGCGAGCACGAGCCAGAAATAGAGCGCCTTCACTTGCATGTCTGTCCGTCCCCCGAGAGGAGTGTCGTGCGTGTCGCCACACGGACAATCTTGCGATCTGCGTACCGCGATGACGCTTCCATGGGATGAGGCGACCCAAACGCGTCTGAGACGTTCCAGTCACCCCGCCGTTGCGCCGCTCACCCGAATGGAATGCGCGTGGTCACCGGCGGCGCGAGCCGACCATACGTGCCTGGGTAGGCTCAGCCGCACTCCTCTTGGACAGGCGATCATGGCGATTGCACCTGGCGTTGCGTCTGCGCCCAGTTTCCGACTGCTGTTCGCGACTGTCGGCACGACGCTGGCCGCGGCAGCCGGCGCCTGCGCGTCCACGCCGTCGGGCCTCGCACCGGCGGCCGGCGAATGGTCCGCGGCCCGCATCGACTCCGTGTCGATCCTCGACGACGCAAGTACGCAGTGGCTCCCCCTTCGCAGCCTGCTCGTCGAGGGCGGCCGCATCGCGTGGATCGGCCATGTCGACTCGGTTCCAGAGGGTCCGGAAGTCCCACGCATCGCTGGTCGCGGGGCCTACCTCGTGCCCGCACTGATCGACGCACACGCCCACGATGCCGCGAACGATCGATTCCTCCACCTCGGCAACGGGGTCACCACCGTCCGGGTCATGTGGGGTACTCCCGGTCAGCTCGCCCACCAGCGCGAGGTCACTCAAGGACGCCGCGAGGGACCGCGGCTCGTGCTGGCGAGCCCGGGGCACGACGGGCAACCACCCTCGTGGCCCCTGACGCGCGAAGTCCTCAGCATCGACGCCGTGCCCGCCGCGCTCGATCGCGTCGCCAGCGAGGACTGGGCCTTCGTCAAGGTGTATGATCACCTCCCCCGCAGCGTCTACCGGGAGATGCTACGCGAGGGCGCGAACCGCAGACTGCGCATCGTCGGCCACGTGCCCTTCGGCGCGACGCTCACCGACGCGCTCGACGGACGACAGGCCAGCATCGAACACTTCACGGGCTACGATCGGGCACTCGCTGGCGCGGGCGGCTGGAGTGCCCCCGACTCACTCCAGATCGACGCGCTCGCGCGTGCGACCGCGGAGGCCGGGACGTGGAACTGCCCCACGCTCGGCATCCTCCGCCGATTCGCCGTGAGTCGATCGGGCGCGGTGGGCGCCGAGCGTGAAATGCGCGGCCGCGCGATGCTCCTCCGGCGACTGCACGCGTCCGGCGCCCGCCTCCTGATCGGCACCGATGCGGGCATCGGCATCATCGCGGCCGGTGCGGGTCTGATCGACGAGATGGAGGAGTTCGTCGCGGCCGGTCTCCCGCGTGCGACGGTGTTGCAACTCGCCACCCGGGATGCGGCCGAGTTCCTCGGCGACAGCCGGGAGCTCGGCCGGGTTGCTGTCGGCTACCGAGCGGAGCTGTTGCTGCTCCCGCAGGATCCGCTCGAGAGTTTCTCCGGGCTTCGGGCTCCAAGCGGCTTGCTGACGGCCGACCGGTACTTCGATCGCGCGCAGCTGGCGAGGTTCCGTGACGCGCGGCCTTAAGCTGACGCCCGCGGAGGCGGTGTCACGCCATCGCCTCGACGCTCAACGCACGTGAGGAAGCCACGCGGCGATCGCCGCCGCGATGGCCGCCGGCGACTGTTCCTGCACGTAGTGGTTCCCACGGACCTCCGCCTCGGTGGTGTTCGGCCAACTCCGACAGATCGCCTTCCGTCGTGGGTCGGCGAGCAGTGCACCCGGCGTGACGTTGATGAAGAGCTTCGGCACCGCCGACGTCGCCAACCAGCCGCGGGTCTCCAGGACGACCGATTCCACCTCGGGTGGCGCACCATCGACCGGCACCTGCTGCGGCCACGTGAGGGTGGCGCGTCGCCCTTCGCCCGGCTCGCGGAACGGTCGCCGATACTCCTCGCGATCCTCGTCCGTGAGCGCGTCCCCCAGTCCGCGAATCAGCACGCGCTCGACGAACTGATTCTCCTGCAGCACCTCGCGTTCGCCGGCCGGCGTCCGATACCGCAGGAAGAAGTCCGCGACGCCGGGAGGCGCGGTCACGGTGGACAGGCCGTCCATGACGGTCTCCATGTGCGCGATGCCGGCCACGCGCTCCTCGTGTCGCCGCGCCCAGTCGAACCCGAGCATCCCGCCCCAGTCGTGCAGCACCAGCACCACCCGCGAGCCGACCCCCAGCGCATCCAGCAGGCCATCGAGATGGTCGCGCTGCACCGCGTAGCGATACCGCTGCGGATCGAGCCCGGCGAGCTTATCGGAGTCCCCGAAGCCGATGAGGTCCGGCGCGACGCAGCGATGGCCGCGACCCAGCGGGTCGATGATGTTGCGCCAGAGATACGACGACGTGGGATTGCCGTGCAGGAACACCAACGTCGGTCGCTCGATGGAGCCGTCGCTCAACCCGGTGTCGACCGCCGCCATGCGCGCGCCCCGCACCTGCACGAAGCGCTTCTTCATCGGGCCGGTGCTTGTGGCGCCATCGCGACGTGCGCCCGCCGGCTCGCCGCGTGACCGCGCTGCGCCTTCGTGTGGCGCCAACGCCGCCGCGAACGTTCCGGCCGTCAGGGTTCGTACGAACTCCCGTCGTCTCACCATGGTCTCGTGTCTCCTAGGGTCCTTCGGGGTCCCGGGCGCTTGATCACGATTGATCCTGCATTGCCCTCTACCAACGAGCCCGGCGGCGCGTCACATGGCGCGATTGGCACTCCGCTCGCGGCAAGTGCCTCTGGCATGAGGCCGACGGCTCGACGCCGCCGGGCGCGCTTCACCGCAGGATGTCACGGGTCGGCACGACGTAGCCTCTCACGTTCGCGCAACCACGCATCGTGCCTGCGCGTGCCTGCGCGTGCCTCGCGCGCGCGTCGGAGCGCCCCCCCCATCCACCGACTGGAGCATCTCCGCATGCGGCAGCTCGCTCGCCCCCTTCTGATCCTCTGCGTGGCGCTGCTGCCAGCCTGCGCCCTCCTTCCGCGGTCCGTCACGCGATCGGGTTCGCCTGCAGGGGAACCGGGTGGCTGCCCGGCGGCGGCGTATCGTGAGCTCGACTTCCTCGTGGGGCACTGGACGGTCGCGGGTGCCGGCGGCGGCC
Source organism: uncultured Gemmatimonadota bacterium (assembly GCA_902825965.1). Classification (GTDB taxonomy): domain Bacteria; phylum Gemmatimonadota; class Gemmatimonadetes; order Gemmatimonadales; family Gemmatimonadaceae; genus Pseudogemmatithrix. The sequence goes on from CADEDA010000008.1 coordinate 95,178, forward strand.
CCCCCGGCACGAGCAGCATCACCCGTGCACTCGGGGGCTGCGCACTTCAGGAACACTATCGCGACGGCGAAGGACGCAGCTTGTCCATCCGCGACCCCCTCACCGGCGAGTGGACGCAGGACTACGTCGATCACACGGGACTGACGCTGCGCTTGCGCGGCCGACTCGGCGCGGACAGCCTGCTGATGCAGGACTCCTTGCGCGTCACACGGAACGGCATCGGGCTGCGGAGCGTCTTCTCCTGGACTCCGGACGAGGCGCCGTACCGTCCCGGCCGCGGCTTCCGTCAGCGCTGGTGGTTCAGCACGGACTCGGGTCGTACGATGCGGCTGAACTTCGACGGACACTACACGCCCACCGAGTCGCGGATGGTACCGCCACCGGAGGGCAAGGTCTGTCTCGAACGCGCCGCCTACCGGGCATTGGACCAGTTCATCGGCACCTGGATCGTCACGGGTCCAAGGGGCCACGGCAGCGGGACGCTGACGATCCAACGCGCGGCCGGCGGCTGCCTGCTCGAGGAGGACTTCACGGGACGCGACGGCACCCGCGCGATTGCGATGCTCTACTACGATCGCTACATCGAACGCTGGTTCCGCGTCGCGGTCGACCAGCGCGGGCGCGTCACCCGCACGGAGGGCAGCGTCGCGGACGGCCTGCTCCTGATGCGCGGCAGCATCCGTCACGCCGCCGGTGCCTCCGCCGTCGCGCTGCGGTGGGGAACGGGCGGTGACGAGTTGACGCAGGTCTGGCAGGACCTTGATCCCGCCCGTGCCCCGTCCACGCTCACGCTACGGCGTGATCGACGCCTGCAGCTGCCGTAGGAATGCGCGCGTCGGGTTGATGGCGAGTCCGCGTGCAAATGCGTCGCGCGCGCGCACCGTGTCGGCGTCGAGCAGGTACAGCTGCCCCATCTGCTGGTACGTGAACCAGGACTGGGGATGGAACTCGAGGTTCAGGCGCATGAGCGCGAGCGCGTCCGCGCGCTGCGCCGGCGTGGCACCGATGAGGTCCGCCACGGTCGGCAGTGTCACGTCGCTGAAGTCGTACGCATCGCTGCCGAAGTATTGGTCGCGCAGCCGGCGGTACAGGCGCTCCGTCTCGGCGAGTCCCTCCTTCTGATATGCAGACCGGAGCACGGACTCCAGCGGGCGCGGACGTGCCAGTCCCCGGTGACAGGTCGCGCAGGTCACCCTCTCCGGCGTCGCGCCGACGAGCCGCGCGGAGGGGAGATGCCGACCGTTGATGTCCTCCACCATGCGCAGCATCGCGCGAGCGATGGCCTTCGTCGGGTTCTCGTCCGATGCGTACTCGTCGGCCGCCGGGCGCACGCCGTTCCGGGCCGCGTGGCAGTGGACGCAGCGCACGCCGAGCGCACGCGTGAACCCACCCATCACCGCCAGCACGCTGTCGTCCGCGAGGTCCGGCGGCAGGACCTGCAGGTTCCGAAGTGCCTGCGCCAGCGCATCCGTGGGCGACGGCATGCTCGGCGTCAGCAACGCGGACTTCCAGTCCGCCACGAACCGGTCGATGACCAGGAACAGAGCCAGACCCTCGTCCTGCGACCAATAGGGCTTCGGGCCCCGGAGGAAGTTGAGCAGCGCGACGTGCGAGCCGAGATCCCCGCGCCGACGATGCAGGTCGTACCGCACCCACTCGGCGGAGCCCTCCATGGTCAGGAACAGGTCCTCGAGTCGAGAGTAGGCGGCTAGCGAGTCGACATACGCGCGCGCGCGCCGGGCGCGCAGCACCGCGACGGCCTGCCGCGCGAGGGCGCGGGCGCGGTCCTCGTCCGGCTCCGCAGCCGCCGCGAACAAGAGCGCGCGCTCCTCCGCGACCTCCCTGGCGAAAGCCGAGTCGCCCTCGAACCGCGTCTGCACCATGTCGTCATTGATCCCCCCGGGCAAGGGCATGCGGCGGCCGAGGGCACTGAGCGCCGACACCAGGTCGCGCAACTGCGTGGTGTGGACGATCTCGTGGCTCATGACACTGCGCATGAACAGGTCGAGCTGTGGGTCGGCCGCGTTGGCGGAGTCCTGCCGGAACACGCTGGGCAAGGCGAGCACGAAGTATGGCGGCTGGCCATCCGATGAAGCCCGCGCGCTGGCGATCGGTCGCGCCGGGACTGAATCGCCCGACGGCAGCGGCACCCACCCGGTGTGTCGGCTCGTCCAGACAGTGACCTCGCGGCCATCGTAACGAAGTGCACTAGCGCGCTGGCTGGCGCGCTGGCTGGCTTGTCGGTCGCCGCCCCGCGGCACGCCGGGTTCGATGATCGGAGATTGTCGCAGCGGGTCCGCGAGGTGCCACACACAACTGGAGTCGAACACGACCATCCGCGGCAGCGTGCGCGCAGCCGAGGGAAGAATTTCGCGCGTGACCACCGCCCAGTCGGCGATCGCCGACTGCAGCCACGCACGTTCGGCCGCGCTGATCTCGCATGGGACCATCGGCCTCCCTGCTGCGGTCGCCTGGGCCCGGAGTCCAGTGGACAGCAGTCCCGACAGCGCGCAGAGCACGAAGAGGATCCGTGAGCCCAGCGGTCCATCCCATCCCGTGACGCCTTGCCACGGGAAGGGTCCACGGCCAAGCCGGCGACGCCACTCTCCACTTCGATGCGAAACGCCCTCGTTCGACCTGCCGTCGCGTGGCAGGACCTGCGTCGCCTCGCACCATGGGAGCGCGCGACCGAGATCCTCCTGCCGGTGCTGCTCGTGGCACTGGAGCTCACCGCGCTCGTCGACGGGCAGGCCTGGCTGGCGCTTGCGGCCAGCGCGTACTTCTATCTGGCCGGCCTGCGCGTCGTCCACGATGTGTTCCACAAGAACCTCGGATTGCCGCGATGGGGGAATACGGCGGTGCTGAGCGGGCTCAGCGCCCTCATGCTCTGTTCGCTCCACGCTGTGCGCTCCACTCACCTGCGGCACCATCAGGCGCCACTCGGTCCGGAGGACGTCGAAGGCCACACGGCACGGAGCAGCGCGTGGGAGGCGATCTTCGCAGGCGTCCTGTTCCCGCTGCGACTGCACAGTGCCGCCTGGCGCGGCGGCGACCGTACACTGCGGTCCTGGATCGTCATCGAGCTCGGGGTCGTCGCGATCCTGCTGGCCGTGGCGTCGCAGGCGCCGCACGGCCTGCTGGCGTCCCACGTCCTCCTGATGGCGGTGGCGCAGAGCCTCACCGGCTTCTTCGCCGTCTGGACCGTCCATCACGATACGGTCCCGCCGATGCAACCCGGCCGCACCGTTCGCAGCCGCCTCAAGAGCGCGCTCGCGCTCGACATGTTCTTCCATCTGGAGCATCACCTGTACCCCAGGGTGCCGACGCGGCGACTGCCCGAACTGGCGCGTCGGCTCGACACCGTGCGCCCCGAGCTGAACCGCGATCGGGTCTACTGAGTGCCGGTGCGACTCGACACGCGCCATCGTGATCAAAGCAGCGGCTGGATCAACTGGTCGCGGAACGTGCGGCTCATCCGCAGCTTCCGGCCGTCCGTCAGCAAGACCACGCAGTCGCCGGCGAACCATGGCTGGATCTCCTTGATCGCATTCAGGTTCACGATGTACGAGCGGTGGATTCGGCGGAACACCGCCGGATCGAGCTGCGGCAGCAGGGCACGCATCGTCATGCGCACGCTGCGCGTCCCCTTGACCGTATGGAAGACCAGATTGTTGCCGTCGGCTTCGATGGACAGCACTTCGTCGAGTCGCACGTACCGGAAGTGCTCGTCCGAGTCCCGCACCAGGACCCGACGCGCGAAGCCGCGACCGGCCGGACGCGGGAGTTCGGCCGCCACCGAGGGGGCCAGGTCCTCGAGCAGCGCGGCCAGCGTCTGCCGCGTCTCCGTCCACCGTCCGTGCTCGATGCGCGAGCGGGCCTCCTGCACGGCACGCTGGAGCCGCGCGTCGTCGTAGGGCTTGAGGACGTAGTCCACCGCGTGCACCTCGAAGGCGCGCACGGCGTACTGATCGTACGCCGTCGTGAAGATCACCATCGGCAGTTGATCGGGCGAAAGGGCCGCGAGCACGCCGAAGCCATCGAGCCCCGGCATTTGCACATCGAGGAAGACGAGCTCCGGCTGGATGGCGCGGATGCCGTCGACCGCCGAGAGTCCATCCCCGAACTCTGCGACGATGTCCAGGCGGTCCTCGGGTCGAAGCGACGCCCGGACGGCCGCGCGGGCCAACGGTTCGTCGTCGACGATGATGGTCTTGAGGGCGCGCATCAACGGCGGATCGGCAGTACGAGGGTCACAGTGGCTCCGCGTCCTGGAGTGGAGTGGATCTCGACGCGCCCCTGCGCGCCATACAGCTGTGTGAGACGAGCCTGCGTGTTGCTGAGCCCGATGCCGACACCCACCGTGCCGCCGACCGGGAAGCCCGGCCCATCATCCTCCACGGCGATGCGGAGTTCTGCGCGGTCGTCGCGCGCCGCCGCCCGCACGCGCAGTGACGCTGGGCCCGGGCGCGCCGCCAGGCCGTGCCGCAGCGCGTTCTCCGCCAGCGGTTGCAGGCAGAGGATCGGGACCAGGCAACTCCGCGCCTCTTCCGCGATCTCGTAGTCGACGCTGAGTCGGTCACCGAAGCGTTCCCGCTCGATGTCGAGATAGAGCGCCAGGTGCGCGAGTTCCGTCGCGAGCGGGACCTCGGGCGCCGCTGCACTCGTCAGGCTCACGCGCAGGAGATCGCCGAGCCGGGCCAGCGCGACCACCGCCGGTTGCAGCTGTTGGCCCCGCACGAGCGCCGAGATCGTGTTGAGCGCGTTGAACAGGAAGTGCGGGGAGACTTGCAGGCGCAGGGCATCGAGGCGGGCGGCGCTGGCGGCCGCCTCGGACTGCGCCACCCGTGCCGCCAGCCGGACGGCCGCCAGCTCGCGCCAGTGCAGCCGCCGATGCGTGTCGAATGCGTAGAACAACCCCACCGTCGCAGAGAAGGTGAGGATCTCCAGGAGCAGCGCCGCACTCGCGTTGTTGCGCATCGTGACCACGTACCCCTGCAGACGCACCTGTGGCAGCGGATTCGTGAAGTACCACAGCGTCAACGCCAACGGGATGTGGATCGCGATGATCGCCACGCCTCCCGCCGCCACGCCGCCCAGCCGGAGCCACCACCGCGGTCCATCGACACGCATGCGATCCGCGAGCGCGAACACCGCCGGCGTCAGGATCGCCCAGGCGAACCACCACGGGAAGTTCGCGAGCAGCGCGTACGCCCACGGAATCTCGGCGACGCCCATCCGCGCGGGATTGCTGATGACCCGCGCCGTCTCGAGTGCCCCGAGGAGACACCACCCGATCAGGGTCGCGCGGCGCTGCAACACCCCGAGACCCCGCCAGCGGTAGGGCGGCAACGGGGCGTGCTCGTGCGTCGGCGACTCGAGGTCGGCGGAGGGGGAAGGCGCGGTCACGCGGTGCGAAGGCTCAGTCGGGAAGGCGGAGCAGGGCCAGCTCGATCGGACGGTTGCTGATCACCTCATATACCCCACCGACCCCAGTGTCGTCGAGAATGACGTACCCGGCATGGCCGGAGGGAAGGCTCTCCAGCGATTGCACCCGCCCCGACCCTGCGCGGAGCTGCAGCGCCGTGAACCACCGAGCACCGGCGAAAAGGTAGTGCGGGTTGTTGAAGTCCGCGTGGGCGGCCTGGTCGTCGGCGGCTTGGCTCAGGATGAAGCGCAGCAGCGACACGGTGGGATCGAAATCCGGCGTGAACGTCCGCATGAGGGCGACGAGACCGCCGTCCGGACGACACGACGACTGGTAGCAGCCATACAGCCCGAACGGCGCCGAGCGCGCCAGGCGCTGCAAGGCTGACTCGATGCTCTCGCCGTGCCGCGCCGTGAGCTCCGTGACCAGGTCCCGCAGATACGTCACCCCCGCCTGGCTCAGCCCGCGCGAGAGCTGTCCCCCGCCGAGCAACTCCGTCAACGGATAGTTCCCGAACGGTCGCGTGCCGTCGGCCGCGGCAAAGTCGTAGTTCGAGGCCCATGGCACGCCGGACGCGCGGCGGGCTGCCTCCGCGATAAGGAGGTCGACCGTGGCGTGATGCGCCCATTCCTGCAACCGCTGCGCGCCGGCCGGCCGCGGCTCGGCCGGGAGGAATCCGTTGGCCGCATCCACGTAGCGCGCCACGAGCGGCGACGCGATGGCGCGCAGCAGGGCGGTCGAGAGGGACGGGCTGACGAACGAGGTGCCCGCCGACACGATCATCTCCACATGGTCGAAGTACGCGAGCGCGACGAACATCGAGTTGGCGGACCCCGCACTCGCCTGCACATTCGTCATCACCACCGGCGCATACCCGGACGCCGTGCCGAGCAGGGCGTCCACCGCCGTCCGCCGGAGCAAGGGGATGAGGATGGTGTCGATCACGGGGCCCACCACGTCCATCGCCGGCAGAATGCGCTCCCGGATCACCGCCTCGGCGTCGCGCGGCCCGATGAATGGGACCCGACCGTACACGGCGTAGACCCGCCCCGCGAACGGCGCACTGGCCCCGAAGCGGTCCGGAAAGAACGTCAGCGTGTCGCCCACGACGAACGTGTCCCGTGCGATCAAGGCCGGCGCGCCAGACCGCGCGACGGACGCCACGAACGACGTCCGCATGAGCGACGACGTCGCGTCGGGGGCGGGTACAGGCGTCTCGCCGGCCAAGGGCCTGAGACGCTGCACCGCGCCCCCGGCGGCCGTGGGCGTGCCCCGCTCCGCAAACGTGATGCTGTGCGGCTCCGGCCGGCGATCGAACCCCACAGGGGCGAGGGCACCCGAATCGACCACGCCCGTTGGGTCCAACCATGCCAGGACGTAGCGAGAGCCCGTGGCCTCCAGCCGCAGGCAGCTCGCCTGCTGCGCCGTGAGGCGGCGCCACGCACCGGGATCCAAGCGTGTGCGCGGCATCGCGCGGGACAGCACCACCTGCGCCCCGTTGGCGACGCCCGTGACCGCGAACGGCAGTGTCGCCGTTGCCGCGCAGCCCGATTCGCGCGGCGCCAGCGCCAGGCTCGGCACGACGAAGCGCGCCGTCGCGCTGTCGACGGGGAGCAAGGCCGTGACGGTACCGGCCACGGCGACCTCAGTGGCCGCCGACGGCAGACGGAAGCCGCGCAGGTGCACCGTGTCACCCGGTTGCACGGGATCCCCGTTGACCACACGCAGAACCGTCGGCTGCGCCAGCACGGCCGTGAGAGACAACTCCGCCGGCGTCGCGCCTTCGGCGGCGAACTCCACGCGGACCCGGCCCGGTGCTTGCGGCACGATCCGTCCGTCGGCCAGGGCCAGCGGATTCAGCACCGGGTCCTCGGAGAGCCAGCGTGATTCGTCGCGCACGCGCACGCTGATCGGCGCGCTCGGTCGGCCCGGCACACGCGCATTGACCAGCACATTCGCGGAGCCGATCACCACCTCGCGCACGGGCGCATCGATGACCACTGCCGGCGTCACGGGCGGCTCCGTGGTCGAGTCAGCGCAACCCGCGAACCCCAGACAAGCGCCGAGCGTGATCGTTCGCACCGCACCGCTGCAGGCGACCCGGCAGGGCCAGATCTCGCGCGGGAGCCTCGCACCGACACGCATGGACGTCTCGCGACGCGCTGCGAGTCGACGAGGACCATCACACGGGGAAACCGCCCGCCTCGCATTCGCGGGTCTGTGGACCGGGAGCATTCGTCCTCCGCAAGAGTATGGAGCCGCACCGACCACCCGATTCGACCCCCGCCCAATGGAGATTGGCGAACCGGACCGCGAGTCGCCGGATCATGGGGCGAGGCGCATTCAGGCGTGATATGTCGTCCGGGTGCCACCGCAGGTCTCGAAGCCACGGCGTCTGCCGCGAACGGGATCCGAGACGGTCTGTCACACGGCGCAACGCGCCTCGTGGCGTCGATGTTATGCTCTCGGAGGCCCATCATTCTCTCACCCGCCGCCACTTGAGGACCCACATGCGGATCGTCCGTTCGGTTCTGTCGAGGGTCGCTGTTGCCGCGTTCTGCGTGCCCGCCACCGATACTGCGGCGCAAGAGGCAACCCGCACGCCGCCGAGCGTGCCGCCGACATACGAGTCCACCGTCCGGAGCGCCTGGCGCGGCCTGCACAACAAGCTGCTCACCATGGCGAAGGACACCCTATTCCCGGTGGCACAGCTCGAGGCCCGTCCGCATCCGGAGTCCCGATCGGTGATCGACGAGCTTCGGCACGTCACGATCGGACTGGAGATGTCCACCGCCGGCCTCCGCGGCCAGAGGTTCGACTACGCCGCCCGCCTCCGCGCCGACCGAGAAAAACCGCGCACACGAGAATCCGTCGTCGTGGAGATGGAGGCGGCCATGCGCGAGTCCTTTGCGGCATTGGACTCGGTGGTCACACCGAGCATGGTCGGCTGGCTCGAACACCAGGCCGAGCACTACGGCAAGATGGTGACCCAGTACCGCGTACTGGGGATCGTGCCGCCAATCAGCCGCCCGCGGCCCGCCGCTCGACCTGGCGCGTAGCAGAGGAGGTGGTGACCTTGCGCGCGCTTGCCCTGCACGGCCGCTCCCTGTGGTGCGCTTGCGTTGGCGTCGATGGGTTGTCGTCCCGCGGTGCCTTCCGCGCGGGGTCCACGGGTATCGCGTCGGGCTACGATGCACACGTTGACAGCACAGACCTCGACCGCGTCACCGCGATGCTGCTGCGACACGACACGATGGCAGATACCGTTGAGGACCCGGGGGCGCGCGTCTGTCCGCGACATTCCGCGCTTCATCCGACACTCGACGATCCTGCGGCGCTAGTCGTGCACGCGACCGCACCCTGCAGGATCTTCGTCGGCGCACCGGTCACAAGAACCCGTATTCGTCAACCGCGCGCAGGCTCTGGAGGGAGGGACGGGGGATCTCCATGCGGAGCCCGCCTCGGGACGGCCCACCAACCGGGCGGCCCACGCATACCATGAGGAATCCGAGGCCGAACTCTGACCGCGCCTTCAGCCCGCACTGGAATCCGGTTCGGCGACAGAGTTCCATCAACGTCCGGGAGCGGACCTTTCGGCAGCGCACGGATGCTTCATCGGTTGTCGTCTCGACCGGGTCGTACCACGCGCGTCGTGGAGCGTCGGCCGGCTCCGTGCGGGACATCGTGCACCTCGACGACGACCGCGTGTTCGCGGCGCGCAGCGGCCGTGCGCCCGGCGACGCAGGCCGCGCCTCTGGAGGACTACGGATCACGACTGGTCGCGGGGCAGCCGCCCACGATGCGAAAGGAGCGGCTCGCTGCTGGATTCGATTCGAAACCACGGTTCACTCGAAGCCTTGGGAGGATCGTCGGCCCGCGCGTTCAGCTGCCGCTGGCACCTCGAAGACCGACGGCGGGCGCTCGTGCCTGCGCCGGTGGCGCGTTGCGGACCTGCGCGCGCGGTACGCCCGACCCGGACGGAAGGTACGAACCCGGCGGATTCGGAGGGCGCCTGTCCGCTCTCGCAGCGGACGCGTGCGGGTGCGTGGGAGCCGCCCCCAAGAATCGGGCCACCAACTCGCGACGACCGACTCCGTCCTTGGATCGAGCCGACCGGAATGCAGCGGGCAACGAACCGATCCGGGTCGTGCGGTTCATCCCGCTCGAATGCGGGTCGCGAGCTGCGACCGCAGTGTACCCCATTGGGGTCGCGCCGGACACCGACCACAGCCGAGGCTGTTCGGTCCACATCCTTTCGGACCCTTCTTCGATGCCTCCTCACGCGTTCTCGCCCTTCGCTCGATGGAGTCGCCGCATGCGAGCGGCGGCACCCGTGTGGCTCCTCATCTGCGGCTGCGCCCCGCGGTCACCCACGCCCGGTCCGCCGACGAAGCACGCACTGACCTCTCCCCAAGTCACCGCCGCTGATCTGCGGCGACGGCTGAGCGTCGTCGCCGACGATTCGCTACAAGGACGCGGCACTGGATCCAGTGGACACGATGCCGCGACCGCGTATATCGTCACGGAACTGGCGCGACTGGGCGTGCGTCCGGCCGGGGACCACGGCACCTACTTTCAAGAGGTTCCCGGATTCTATCGCTTCGTCGCCGACAGCCAGACGATGGCGACAGACGCCGGGCAGGCATTCGTCGCGATGCGGGACTTCGTCGCGATCTATCCCAATGGCCGACCGCGGGAGTTCAGGGATGCCGAGGTGATCTTCGGCGGCGTCCTCGAGGATCCGGGTCGGCGCATCAGCGCCGCGGACGCGAACGGTCGCTTCGTGATCCTCATCTATGGCAACCCGCGCAACAACGCGGGCAACATCAGGACCGCGGAGTTCGACAGCAGCCTGGCCGGGGCAGCCGCCATCGCGACCGTCAATCCCCCGCGCGCCATGTCCGCTTGGATCGCATCGGAGCAACGGCCGTCCACGCAGCATGTACCGCAGCTGGCGCCTGATCGCCTCGTGCCAGCCGCCATGGCCGTATCGGCCGCGACCGCCGCGGCGTTGCTCGGGCGCGTCGCGGATTCGACAGTGCCCATAGGCCACATCGGGCGACGGGTCAGCGGTCGTACGCCGTATACGGTACGACCGGTCGTCGTGAGGAACGTCGTGGGCGTCCTCACCGGGTCGGACAGTACGCTGGCGGGTGAGATGGTGGCGCTCGGCGCGCATAGCGACCACCTCGACCCGTCCACGATCGCGTTCGACCACGACTCGGTTCGCACCTTCAATCGGCTCGCCCGTCGGGCACAGCAGGAGCTCGCTGCGGGAGCTGGCGCGCGCGCGGGCACGCTGCGCGTCGACGTCGACTCGCTCAGGCGCCTCCGGCCCGCGCGACCGGATTCCGTGTTCAACGGCGCGGATGACGACGGCTCCGGCACCGTGGCGTTGCTGGAGATCGCCGAGGCGCTGGTCGCGACACCGGCGACTCGGCCGCGACGCTCGGTGCTGTTCGTGTGGCACGCCGCCGAGGAGCTCGGCCTGCTCGGCTCGACGCACTTCACCGATCACCCGACCGTCGCCCGCGAATCGATCATCGCGCAGCTCAACCTCGACATGATCGGGAGAGGTACGGCGGACGACATCGCCGGCGGTGGGGCGGACTACCTTCAGGTCATCGGCTGGCGCCGTCGGACTCCGATGCTCGGTGACATCATCGAAGAGGTCAATCGAGAGGCGCCCAAGCCGTTCCGATTCGACCTCACCTACGACGCCGCAGGCCACCGCGACCGCCTCTTCTGTCGCAGCGATCACTTCAGTTACGCCCGCTTCGGCATTCCCGTGGCCTTCTTCACGACCGGTGCCCACGCAGACTATCACCGCGTCACGGATGAGGCCGAGTACATCGACTTCGACAAGTTGACGCGAGTGACGGACTTCGTCCGGCGCGTGGCACTCGCTCTGGGCAACCGGACACACTGGGCACTCGATGACGGCGTCGGCACGTTCGATCCGCACGCCCCCTGTCGCCAGTAGCACCCGTCACGGAGGGTCAGGGGCCGGTCCCGGGAACGAGCGACCGTTGCGTGGCGGCGACGACGCAGAGGATGCTGACTGTCACAGCCCGACGGATGGATCCTGGACGCTCGTACTCGGCGCAGCATGCCAACGCTGAGTCGTGCCGCGCTGGTTGAGAATCGGATCGCCGACGCGATTGCAGCCCGACGCGCGCGACCAAGCCGTTCACGGGTCCTGCTGTCACCGCCGTCCGCCTGGACGGACGCTGAACGCGACGCGGCAATCCTCGTGATCACTGGGCACGTGCCAGCGCGCGACAGCACGACGTGCCCCCGCGCGGCTCGAGACGACGCGCGAAGGCCTAGACGCCGACCAAACGACCCTCGCGCAGCACGAAGCGGCGTCGGACGGGCACTCCCCTCGGTCCCTTCACGCCGAGCTCGAGCGACCCGCGAAGGATCCTCGGGCGTCCGTGGGACTCGTGCTGCAGAACGAGGACTCCTTGGGCGGTGGGATCGAGGATCTGTACCTGATAGTACGCCCCGCTCCCGGCATTTCGGGAGATGATGAGATACTCCCTGGCGTCATCCTGATCAAGTTGTCCGAAACCATGCTCGAAGAATGCGCTGTCGCGTTCCGTGCCCCAGATGCGGACGCGCATCTCGAAGAGCGATTCGTCTCGACCACGCGTAAACGTGATCCAGTCGCCCTCATGCGTGATCGTGCCGCCTGACACGCTGTCGACGCGCACGGTCGCCGAGCGGCCGGCTGGCGGGAAGGATACCGTCGCGCACGCGCTCAACAGTAGGAGGAGTCCGAGTCCAGCCCTCGTGGCGCGTAGGGGAGTCGACATAGGGAATGGTTGCGATGCTGAGGCCGAGGACCAGCGCACGTTGCCGCCAGCGGTACATCGCCGTGACGAGCCGTGTCTCGTTGCGTCAGTCCGCACGCATCGCACGCAGCGGATCCACGCGCGTCGCCCGCAGTGCGGGCCACCACGACGCCGCCGTCGCCACCGCGAACATCAGCAGGGCCACGCCGACGATCGTGATCGGGTCCCGCGCCGACACGCCGTACAGGACGGTCCGTAAGCCGCCAGAGATCAGCACGAACACGACGAGACCGGCCGACGTGCCCAGCGCCGTGAGTCGCAATCCCTCCATGAGCATCATCCGGCGGAGCTGGGTCGGCCACGCACCGAGCGCCATGCGAATGCCCAACTCGCGCTCCTTCACGCGGACCAGTTGCGCGAGCAAGCCGAACAAGCCCACCGCGGTGAGCACAATCGCGATCGCCGCGAACGAGAGGAGCAGCAGCAGCGCGAATCGGCGCGGCGTCGACACGTCCCGCTGCAACGATTCGAGCTGCACGGTCTCGTTCAGCGCCACCGACGGCAACAACTCACGCACCGCCGCCTGCACCGCGCCGAGCGCCGCGGTCACCTCACCGCGGTGCCGCGTCACGAAGTACAGCGAGCCCGTCGGGGACTGCGCGAACGGCAGGTACACGCTGGCGTCATTCGCCGCCTCCATCGCCGTGAACCGCGCATCCGCCACGACGCCGACCACGCGACGGCGCGACTGCACTGCGCCGTTGTCTAGCAGGTCCACGTACGCGTCCAGCGGCGAAGCCTCACCGAACAGCCGGCGCGCCGCCAAACGGCTCAGCACGACCACGGGCTCGCTGCCCGAACCGTCGTCCTCCGAGAAACCGCGACCCGCCGCCCGCGTGATCCCGAGGGCGTCGAAGTAGCCCGGAGAAACGACGAGTCCGTGCAGTGTGATCGCCTCCGTGGCGTCCACGCGTCGGAGCTCCACCTCGGTGCCGCCGATATCCGGTGCCAACGGGAGGTCCGTCGCCACGGCGGCCGCGGCAACTCCGGGCACAGCGCGCAGCCGCTCGACCAACGCACGTCCGAACGCCTCCTGAGCGGCCGGCGTGCGATGGATGCTCCAGACGTGGTTCTCGATCGCGAGCACCCCTTGCGCCGAGTACCCTTGATCGCTGGAGGTCAAGGACACCCAACTGCGCAGGAGCAGTCCGCTCGACGCGAGGAGCAACACGGCGAGTGCCACCTGGGTGGCCACGAGCGCGGAGCGAAAGCGGCGGCCGCGGGGTCCACCGGAGCCATCGCTCGCGTGCCGGAGTGCGCGCTGCAGGTCCGAGGCGCCGGCAACCCGCGCGGAGGCCAGCCCCGTCATCGCCGCGAGCAGCGCCGTCAGCAGCGCTGCCATCACCGCGAGGCGTGGATCCGCGCGGAGTTCCTGCAGACGCGGCACAGAGCTCGGCGCCCACTCCCTGAAGAAGTGCAGGCCGACCACACCCAGCAGCAATCCGAGACTGCCCGCCGCGACCGCGAGCAACAACGCCTCCGTGCTCAGCTGCCGGGCGATGCGGGCGCGTCCGGCGCCGACGCTCGCGCGCACCGCCAACTCCCGCTGTCGGGCCATGGTGTCGGCGATCAGCAGGCTGGACGCATTGGCCGCCGCCATCACCAGCAACAGCAACGCCGCGAGCGCGAGCAAGGCGAGGCGCCCGCGCACCGGCCCGAGCAGGGCGTCGGAGAGCGGCACCACGTGCAGCCCTCGCGGGGCCGTGGCCGCCGGCGCACGGGCGTCGCTCCGCGCCGCGGCCACACGGAGCTCCGCCTCCGCTTCGCCTACCGAAACCCTCGGCGCAAGACGTGCGAACGCGGTCCAGAAATCCATGACCCGATTCTCGCGCGTCGCGCCGGTCATGGCCTGGATCGGCACGTAGAGCTGTCGCCCGTCGGCGAATGGGAACGCGGCCGGCAACACCGCCGCGATGCGGTGCGGGACACCGTTCAGGCGCTCGTACGCCCCGATCGCTGACGCGCGCCCGCCCAGCTGTTGCTGCCAGAAGTCGTGGCTGACGACCACCCACGCGTCCGACGTCGGTGCGAAGTCGCTGCGGCCAGGAAGTCGTCCCGCCACCGGCGTCGCGCGCAGGACGTCGAAGAATCCCTCGGTCACGAGCCAACTGCCGATGGAGACCCGCGCGCCTTCCCGCTCGATCGTGTGGCTAAAGGGTCGTGCGACGGAGAGCGCCGAGAGACTGCGCACCTCCTCGGCCAAGTCCATGCCGGTCCCGGGTGCGAGTCCGCTGCGCTGCCCGGGATCGGCGATCGGACTGCGCCAGAGCGTCAGGATGCGATCGGGCTCGTGCAATGGCAGCGGACGAAGGAGGATCGCGTCCACGGCACCCGCGAACGTGAGTGCCGTGCCGATGCCCAAGGCAAGCGTGAGTACGGTGGCGAGTGCGAACAGGGGCCGGCGGCGCACCCGCCGCCACGCGAACCGGACGTCGACGACCAACTCCGAGAGTGCGGTCTGCATGCGTCTCCTCCTGACGGATCGATGGTCCAGACGGACGAGCGAGTCCCGCATCGCGTCCAAGTCCCCGAGGCGCGTGCGGGCCTCCGTCTGTGCCGCGGCGGGCGTGTACCCCTCGCGGACGAGCGCGTCCGCCAGCTCGGCGAGATGGTGGTCGAGTTCGTCACGCACGTCACGGCGGATCTGGTCCCGGCGCGGGAACGGATATCGGAAGAACGCCACGGGACGCAGCCCCTAGGCGCCGTCGAGGACGGTCGTGATCGCGACGGCGTAGCGGCGCCAGGCCGAGGCCTCTTGGCGGAGTAGCTGTCGGCCCGCCGGCGTGAGCTGATAGAACTTCGCGCGCCGGCCGTTTGCCGATGTCCCCCACTCGGCGGCCAGCGCTCCGCGGTGTTCGAGACGGTGCAGCGCTTGGTAGAGGGCGCCTTCCTCGACCGACAGCGCCCCGTCCGACCGCTCCTCGATGCGGCGCGCGATTCCGTAGCCGTGCTCGGCGTGGAACGACGCCGCCTTGAGGACCAGCAGGTCGAGGGTGCCGGGTAACAATGGCAGTGGCTGCATCATCTTCCCCTGAGTGTCTAAGGGGAAACTGGCGCCGCCCCCCGGTGCGGTCAAGGGGCGACGGTGCACCGTGACGCCGGACCGGCGCCGCGCCGCTGCTCGGCACCACCGCGCTCCGTTCGCCCGCCCGCAATGCGCATGGTCACATGCCGCG
Source organism: uncultured Gemmatimonadota bacterium (assembly GCA_902825965.1). Taxonomy (GTDB): domain Bacteria; phylum Gemmatimonadota; class Gemmatimonadetes; order Gemmatimonadales; family Gemmatimonadaceae; genus Pseudogemmatithrix. Next base: position 110,636 of record CADEDA010000008.1, read on the forward strand.
CAAGATCGCCGCGCATCCGCGGGTACTCTGCGCGAACCCTTTCCACAGGAGTCCCTCTGATGTCTCGTTCGCCCCGATGGTTCCTCACCTCCACCGCCCTGCTCGGCGCGGTGCTGACGGCCTGCGCGCCCGACGCTCCCCTGGGCCTGGAGCAGAGCACCGCGCACCGCCTCATGACGGACGACGCCAGCAGTCTCCCCGTTCGCGGCATCTACGGTCTGGGCGCCAGCGCCTACGGCTGCGCCAACATCGACGACCAAGCATTCGGCTTCTGGGCCGGCAAGTGGACGCTCGCCAATCCGTCCGGCCCGATCTCCGCGGTGAGCTACATCGCGCCCGCGCTGGATCGTTGCGCCCTCATCGAGAACTTCAACGGCGACCGCGGCTACAGCATCACGCGGTACGATCGCGTCTCGGGCCAGTGGCTCCAGGACTACATGGACAACACGGGACTCTCCCTGCGGCTGTTCGGGAATCTCGACGCGGGCGGTGTGATGCGCATGCAGGACGCCATCCGTCAGATACCCGGCGGTCCGGCGCTCAAGAGCACCATCGCGTGGACGCCCAATGCCGATGGCAGCGTGCACCAACTCTGGCTGCTGAGCTTCGATGGCGGCAACAACTTCACCACCAGCGGCAATCTCACCTATTCGCGCACGGAGTCCTTCACCGCGCCCGCCACCGCGCCGGCCGGCGCCTGCGCCACGCGGCAGGCCGCGCGTGCGCTCGATGGGTTGCTCGATGATTGGGTGGTCCGCGACGAAGCCGGGCGCCGCCTCGGCATCGTCTTCCTCAGTCTGCGGGCCGGCTCCTGCGCGATCGAGGAGCTGTTCAAGAGCGACGACGGGGCACTGCAGCATACGATGCTGTACCACGACCGCTTCGTCGGCCGCTGGTTCCGCATGAGCACGGACAACGCCGGGCACACCTTCCGTGTCGGCGGCAGTGTCGTCAACGGTGTCTACACCGCGACCGGGAACATCCCCTCGGCTGCGGGCACGGCGCAACCCGTCCGGCTGGTCTGGGACTTCAGCAACTTGAGCGCGCCGGTGCAGCGCTGGGAGCAGCAGGACGGCCTCGGAGGCTGGACCACCATCAAGACCCTCACCTGGTCGCGCCGCACGTACGACTCCAGGGACCTCTAACCGCCGTGCTCGGTACGTGCACCCCGCGCGATGGGCTCGCGCGGTGTGCGCGTACGGAGCGCGCTTGGGTGTGCCATCGCGATGTTCTACCGCTTCCTCTCCTCGCTCCGGGCCAACGCGCCGCTGGCCGGCCTCGTAGGGCTAGTGGCCTTGGCGACCCTTGTGACCGCCACGACCGTCGAGGTTCCTCGCACCACGAACCGAGTCGTCGCCGATGGCCAGGTCGGTGAGTCTGAATGGGCTGGCGCCCTGACCTTCCCCTCGGAGGGCCAGCCCCTAAGTCGGTGGCAGCACGATGGCGCGCTCCTGGCCATCGCGACGTCTGTGCCGAACAGTCTCACCTTCGCTACAGTCTGTCTCCTGCGGGGCGACACCGTCTCGGTGCTGCACGCCTCCGCCGCCGTCGGCTCGGCGGCGTACGGGCGTGCTGGGCCGTCGACCTGGACACGGGTGCGTCCGTTCACCTTCCGCCGCATCGACACGCCCGTAGCGCGCGACTCGGTGCTGGCATCGGACGGCTGGGTCGCGTCATTGCAACCCGGTACGTCTATCTGGCGCGAGCATCTGCTCCGCATGGCGACCAACGACACCCTGCGCCTCGCGATCGGGCGGCCCACGCCGTTCGGCGCCGGGCCCGCCAGCGCACTCGGCCCGGACGACGACTGTCAGTCCCCGCGATTCGCGCTCGGCGATGCACCCGCGACCGCGACGTTTCGCGTCGCCGAGTGGGTGGACGTCCGGCTTCGCTGACTAGCGCTGACGATTCGACTCGCTCGGCACCAGGAACACGAACAGCAACGTCGCCAACGCCGCCACACCGGCGCCCATCGAGAACGCGGCTGCCGCACCCGCCCGCGCCCACACCACACCGAACACCCACGACGCCGGCAGTGCCCCGAGACCGAGCACCGCATTGAACCACCCGAACGCCACCCCACGCCGCGCGGCGGGCACCAGATCCGCCACCATCGCCTTCTCCGTGCCCTCCGTCATCCCGAAGTAGAGACCGTACACGACGAACAGGCTCCACACATGCCAGGCCTCACTCGCGAACGCGAAGCCGAGGTACACGCTCGCGTACACCACCCAGCCGCCGAGGATGAGCGGACGACGCCCCACCCGATCGGACAAGCCCCCGCCCCACACCGACGACGACACCTTCACCACGTGCAGCATCGCCCAGAGGATGGGGATCGCGGCCGCACTCACCCCCAGCTGCGAGGCACGCAGCAGGGTGAACGCGTCGCTCGAGGCACTCAGCGTGAACACGAACAGCACCGCGAGATATCGCCAGAACGCGGTGCCCAGCGCGCGATGCGCGTGGTCCGGCTCCCGTCGTGCCGTCGCCGAGGCCATCGCCGAGGCCGGTGTCGTTTCCGGTGACGCCTCCGGCGCCGCCCCGCCCGTGCTCGCGCCGGGTCGCGGCTCGTGCACCCAGGCCCAGAGCAGCAGCACCGACACCGCCCCAGGCACCGCGGCCCACAGGAACAGCGCCCGTAACTCCACCCACTCGAACGTCAGCAGTACCCAGGCGAGCATCGGGCCGATCACGGCGCCGCTGTTGTCGGCTGCGCGGTGCAGCCCGTACGCGTAGCCTCGCTGGTCCGCCGGCACGGAGTCGGCGATGAGGGCATCGCGCGGCGCCGAACGGATGCCCTTGCCGAAGCGGTCCGACAGGCGGATGACCAACACCTGCCCCACACTCGTCGCAAACGCGATCATCGGCCGCGCCGCGGCGGCGATCGCGTAGCCCAGCAGTACGAGTGGCTTCCGCCGCTTCACACGGTCCGACCACCAGCCCGCCGGCAGCCGCAGCAGCGACGACACACTCTCCGCCGCCCCCTCGATCGCACCCAACGCCGCGGTAGACACCCCCACCACCGACGAGAGAAAGATCGGCAGCAGCGGATAGATCATCTCGCTCGCGATGTCCGTGAAGAAGCTCACCGCAGCGAGCACCTTCACGTTGCGCGCGAGCGGTGGCCGTGCCGCGCGCGGCGCGCGATCGTGTTCGCGATCGCGTTCGCGTTCGCGGGCGCCCGTCGGACCTCCGGCGTTCAGGGCCACGTCACGCCCGGCCCCGGGCGCAGCACCAACCACTCCGCCTTGTGCGCCCGATGCGGGAACGCGGCGTCGTAGCTCTGCTTCCAGCGCGCCTTCACGTCGCGCGAGCGCTCGGTGTCCACCGCCGCCCACACCGCGCCACCGAAGCCCGCCCCGAACGCCGACGCGCCGTGCGCGCCGGCCGCCATCGCGGCGCGCGCAAGGAACATCGTCTCCGGGATCTGGTTGTGCAGCGCCGTTTCCGCCGCCTGCTGGGATTCCACGCACAGCCGCCCCAACGCCGCCGCATCGGTGCTCGCGAACGCCTGCAACGCACCAGGGACGATGCGCTCCGTCTCGGCGCGGAACTGTGCGATCCGCGCGAGGAACCAGGGCGCGTCGTCCGCGTTGCGCGCCAACGCCGCGAGATGCGCCGCCGCCTCCGGCGACGAGCGCAGTGCCGATCCCAGCGACTGGTCCGCGCGGTGCGTCTCGCGGTTCCACAGGGCCAACATCGCACGGACGGTGTCCGAGGCGCGGTTGTAGTCGGCCAGCGCCCCGCCCGTCTTGGTCGCGCGCACACCGCTCACACCCACCAGCAGGCTCCAGTGTGCCGGGAACGTCGCGCGCCCCACCCGCTCGGCCGGCAGGTAGCGGTACGCCCCCACCGCATCCGCCTCGCTGCAGACGATGGCCACGTGGTCCTGCGCACCGCCGCGCGTGCCCACGCCCCGCTCACCCGAGAAGGGTCCGAACGGCCCGCCCATCTCGATCGCCCCGCAGTACTCCGCGAACGCCAGCGGCGATGACAGGTGGTCCTTCCACGCACGCCGCGCGCGCAGGTCGTTCACCTCGGCCACCGCCATGGTCAACATCGTGATGAACGCACTCGAGCTCGACAGTCCCGACGAGCGCGGCAGCGTGGACCGCGAGCGCACGCGGACGCCCACCTTGAGCGGCGCGAAGTCCCGCGCCAGGCGTCGCGCGACCGCCGAGGCGTAGGTCGCGCCGTGTGTGCCCTTGGGGCGCGCGTCCCGCCGCAGCGGCAACCGCACGCGCCGGCGTGTGGCGCTGTCCTCCACCTCCACGGCCGGTTCGTCGAGCGCCTCGAACTCGGCCGAGATCCCGAGTCCGATCGCGCACGTGAGCGACGGACCGCCACCGTAATCCACGTGTTTGCCGAAGAGCTCGATGCGCCCCGGGACGAAGAGGCTGCCCTGCTTCATGGCTGCGGCGTGCGGCCGGCGAGCAATCGTTCCACCGCGGCCACGTCCGCACGACGCGAGAGGTCGAGCACCGGCAGGGCCTGGCGCACCGCGTGGAAGCGCACGCCCTGCGCGACGAGCGCACGCACGGCGTCACCGAGTTCCAGCTCACCACGCACCGACGCCGTGACCGCGGCACAGGCGTCGAAGATCCGCGCATCGAATCGCCAGAGATTCATCGACACCCAACGGGTGGGTGCCAGCGCCAGCGGATGGTCGGCCGGCGGCTTCTCCACGATCTCGCGCAGCGTGCCGTCGCCGTCCAGGTCGAGCAGGGCGAAGGCCATCACACGTTCGGCGTCGATGTTGCCCTTCGTGCGCAGCGCCGTCGCGTCGAACGCGACGAGTCCCGGCCCCTCGAGCTCCACGAGGGCCCGCACCGACTCGGCCGGGTAGAGGTTGTCCGCGTTGAGCATCAGGAACGGCAGTTCGCGCACCGACTCCCGCGTGGCCTCGAACCACACGTCGTACAGCGTGGCGCGCGCCGAGAGCAGTGCGTCGGCCGTGCCCAGGGGCTGGGCCTGCTCGGTGAAGTGCACGCGCAGCCGTTGCGGCACGGCCTCGCGCAGGTAGCGGCCGCTGATCGCCGTCTCACCTGGCGCCACCACGAACACGACATCGCGCACGCCAGCGTCCGCGAGCTCCGAGAGGACGTAGTCGAGCAATGGGTGGCCCGCGACGGGGATCAGCCCCTTCGCCCCCGCCGCCGCAGCCGCGCGCTGCGCTTCGCTCAGGGCGGCCCCGTCGTCCGCGCGCATGCGCGAGCCGAGGCCGCGCGCCAGGATCACAGCGATCGTCGCGCGCGAATCCGCGCGGGTCGGTGTGATGACGCGAGGCACGTCAGCCCTTGGCGGCCAGCCAGAACCCCTGCAGGACCTTGAGGACCGTCGCGCCGCTCACCACGAACACCACCAACCAGATGAGCGCCAGCGTCGTGTTGCCGAACAGGAACGCGCCGACGCCGAACAGGGCCGCGTACACGAAGAGGATGCCCATCACCCAGCCCAGCATCGCCTGGGGCAACGAATCGGGCGAGGCCGCGAGGCCGGTCGCCTTCCGCACGTCCGCCCAACCCGGTCCGGCCGGGCGCACCAGGCGATAGAACCGCTCGAGCACCTGCGCGTCCGTCTTGGGGCCGACGAACGCCGCGACGATCCAGATGGCGGTCGTCGCGAACACGGTCGTGAGCAGCGTGGTGGTGGCCGAGATCTGCATGCCGCTCTTCCCGGCGACGAAGAGCCCGATCGCGATCGCGAACGACCCCGCCATCGCGGCGATCTCGGCCGTGGCGTTGACGCGCCACCAGTACCAGCGCAGCAGGTAGAGCAGTCCCGTGCCGGCCCCGATCGAGAGTAGCAACTGGAAACCGGCCGAGGCGGTATCGAGTGCGTAGGTGACCGCACTCGCGGCCGCCATGAGCAGGGCCGTGACCACGCGCCCGACCAGCACATAGTGCTTCTCGTCGGCGTCGCCCTTCACGAATCGCCGGTAGAAGTCGTGCACCAGGTACGACGTGCCCCAGTTGAGGTGCGTGACGATGGTGGAGACGTAGGCCGAGAGCAGGCCGGCGATCATCAGGCCCAGCCACCCGACGGGCAGGAACGTGAGCATCGCCGGATACGCGATGTCATGTCCGATCAGGTTGCGCGGCACGTTGGGGAAGGCGCGCGCGATGTCGTCGAGCTGCGGGAACACCAGCATGGACGAGAGCGCCACGAGGATCCAGGGCCAGGTGCGCATGCCGTAGTGGGCCACATTGAAGAACAAGGTCCCGATCAATGCGTCCTTCTCGCTCTTGGAGGCCAGCATGCGCTGCGCGATGTAGCTGCCGCCCCCCGGCTCGGCGCCCGGGTACCACACCGACCACCACTGGATGGTCAGCGGCAGGATCAGCACCGACATGAACACCGCCGCGTTCGACGCGTCCGGCAGGAAGGCCATCGTCTCGGTGGGGATCTTGGCGACCAGCCCCGCCAGGCCGCCGACCTCCGGACGCTGCAGCGCGAAGTACGCCGCGGCGAACGACCCCGTCATCGCGATGCCGAACTGCACGAGGTCGGCCACCAGCACACCCCAGAGGCCGGAGATCACCGCGAAGCCGATATTGAGACCCGCGCACCAGAGCAGCGTCTTGCCCATCGGCCATCCGAGCAGGATGGTCGCGATCTTCACCGCGGCGAGGTTGACCGTCGCCATGATGACGCAGTTGAAGATCAGGCCGAGGTAGATCGCGCGGAACCCGCGCACGAATCCAGCGGCCTTGCCCGAGTAGCGGATCTCGTAGAACTCCAGGTCCGTGAGCACGCCCGATCGCCGCCACATGCGCGCGTAGAACATCACCGTGGCCATGCCCGTGAGCAGGAAGGCCCACCACACCCAGTTGCCGGCGACGCCACCCTGCCGGACGAGGTCCGTGACGAGGTTCGGGGTGTCGGTGGAGAAGGTGGTGGCGACCATCGAGACGCCGATCAGCCACCAGGGCGCTGCGCGTCCCGAGGTGAAGAACTCCGACGTGTTCTCCCCGGCGCGGCGCGCGAGCAGCAGCGCGGGGATGAACGCGGCAGCCAGCGAGAGGGCGACGATGATCCAATCCAGCGAGGTCAGAAGCACGGAGTAGAGGAGTGAGGTGTAAGGTGGGAGGTGTGAGGGGGGCCCTCCGCTCAACCCTTCTGCCAGCGCCCGCGTGTGAAGTCCGGGAACTTCATCGGCGCACTGCCTTTCGCCACCGACATCTGCGAGAGCGGCAGCGGTGCGCTCCAACTGGCGGCATCGTACACGTCGTAGTCCGGCACCAGGCCTTCGCGCATGCACTCCACCAGCCGGTAGGCCATGATGAAATCCATGCCGCCGTGGCCGCCCTTCTTGCGCGCGAGCTCGCCCACGCGCGTCCAGAGCGGGTGCTCGTGCGTTCGCTTCCACTCGTCGATCGGCTTGAAGCTGTGGCCGCCCGGCTGGCCTTCTATATAGATGCGCGCCGGGTAGTCCTCGAACACACCCTTGGTGCCCGCCACGCCGTTGAGCCGCGAGTACGGCCGCGGGCTCGACACATCGTGCACGAGGTGGATCATCCGGCCCTTCGCCGTGCGGATGAGCGAGGTGTTGAGGTCGCCCGTGACGTAGCGCTCCTGCCACTTCGGGTCGGACTTGTCCGGCACCGTCCGCTCGCGATGCAGCGAGAGGCCGCGCTCCTCGGTGCTCATCGACACCAGGTGCGTCATGCGGTCGCCGTTGTTCAGGTCCATGTACCAGGCCACCGGGCCGAGGCCGTGCGTGGGATACAGGTTCCCGTTGATCCGCGTGTGCCAGCCGCGCCGCCAGAGCCCTTCGTCCTTGTTCTCGAACAGGATCGTGCGCAGGTCGTGGATGTAGGCGGCCGAGCCGTGCTGGACCTCGCCGAAGACGCCATCATGCACCATGCGGTTGATGAGCATCTCGTTGTAGCCGTAGTTGCAGTTCTCCAACTGCAGGCAGTGCCGCTGCGCCTTCTCGCTCGCATCCACCAGCGCCCAGAGGTCCTTGAGCGTGATCCCCACCGGGCACTCGGCGCCGCAGTGCTTGCCTGCCTTGAGCGCGGAGAGCAGCACCGGCACGTGCCACTCCCAGGGGGTCGCCGTGTAGACGAAATCCAGGTCGTCGCGGGCGACGAGTCGCTCGAAGTCGCGTTCGCCGTTGGTGTAGAGCTCCGGCGCCGGCTGCCCGGCATCGGTGCACATCTTGGCCGCGCGGACGGCCTTGTCGGGCACGATGTCATTGAGCGCGACGATGCGCACGCCGTCGATGGCGAGCAGTTCCCCCAGCACGCTGCGCCCGCGGAGCCCCGTGCCGACGATGCCGATGCGCACCTCGTCGCGGCGTTCGAAGGGCACACCCTTCATGGACTTGGCGTCGGCCGGCGCCGGGGGCGCTTCCTCCGGGTGGTCGGCGGCCGTGATGTTCTCGGCCACCGCCGGGAGCGGGCTGAGCGCGGAGGCTGCGGCGATGCCGGCGCCGGTGGCGAGGGCCTGCTTGAGCAGGTCGCGGCGGTTCAGAGGGGAGGGCATCCGGCAAAGATGCGCCGGAATGGCGGGGGGCGCGAGGGTGCTCCCGACGCCCCTCGATTCGTCGAATCCGGACCGCGATCGGTCGTTCCGCAACGCCCCCAGTCGTCGGTGGGCTCGCCGAATCCCGCGGCATCCGCCCCCATGTTGGCATCTCGTTTGAGGTCGCCGCGCGCCCCTCCCACCGACCCTCGACTGAACTAACCTCGTAACTCCGGACGGTGCGCACGCTCCCCTTGGCTTGGTGCATGACAATGTCGACAACTGGACTTCCTCTCAGGCACGCGAGCCTCCTACTCGTGCTGCTCGCGTGCCAGGGCGCCTCGGCGGCCGCGCCGCCGCCTCCGCCGCCACCGCCGCCGCCAGCCCCCACCGACCTCGCGAGCGAACTTCGAAGGGCCTTCGTCGACACGGCGACGAAGAGCGGCATGATCGGTGCTCAGGTTGCCGTCTCCATGCCGGGTGCGCCCCTTTGGAGCGCCGAGTTCGGTGTGGACGCGCCGGGCACACCCATGAGCGCCGATCGATTGCTGGGCACCGGCAGCATCTCCAAGATGCTCGCGGCTGTTGCGGCCCTGAAGCTGGTCGATCTCGGCCAGCTCTCGCTATCCGACACGCTTGGTAGGTGGTTCGCCGGCACCCCGAACGTGCCCCCCGGCATTACGCTGCGACAGGTCATGTGGCACCAGAGTGGACTAGCGGAGTACGGGGCGTCGCCCGCGTATGCACCCGCGGTACTCGCCGACCTCAACCGGTCCTGGCAACCAGAAGAGCTCTTGGCCTTTCTGCCACCGCCAACCTTCGCCCCCGGCACTGCATGGGCTGCCAGCAACACGGATCGGTTGATTCTCAGCATGATCGTAGCGCGCACGAGCGGGCTCCCCTACGGCGAGTACCTCCGCCAACGCCTGTTCTCCTCGGGCGAAGGGGGAAGCTGGACGCCGGGACAGCTGTCGCCCGCGAGCAATCCGATTGGCACACACTGGGTGCTTGACGCCAACGGGCAGCCGGTGAACTACACCGCGCAGCTCTTCGGCGCTTCGCTGTTCACGTCGCGTCTCGAGACGTACTTGACGGCACGCGAAACGGCGCTCTTCGCCCGCCGCCTGTTCGATGGCGACCTCCTCTCTCCGGCAGCGCGCACGCACCTACTCACCATTGTCCCCGATGACGGACGCATCGCTGGGCAGACGGGGGGTGGCGTGGGAATCAGACGCTTCTTCTTCGGTGGACGGGTCATGTACGGCAACAGCGGCGGAACCACGAACTCAGCCGCGATGTACCTCTACGACCCCGAGACCAAGGTGGTGGCGGCGGTGAGTACCAACCAAGGTGGGCCAGGCCACGGGAACGCGCACTTTCAGCTCGCGGCCGCCTTGGTGCTCATTGGCAACAGCTGGGTCGGGCGGTAGGGTGTCGACTCCATGCAAGATTGTGGGTCAGCGCGCGACTCACATGGTCGCTGTGCTCCTGGCTTCCACACTCCTCGAGGCGCCCCTCGCGCGTTCCGCCGCAGCCCAGCGTCCAGTTGTCGGGACATTGGCCACCGCCTTGGTACGCGGCACATCACTCGAGAAGAACCTCGTTGGTGCGTCGCCGGATCGCGCGGTCTCCGTATACCTCCCACCTGGGTACTCCACGACCGGGCGTCGGTATCCGGTGATTTACCTTCTCCATGGCATCATGGACACGCGCGAGACCTGGACTGTTGCATGGGACCACCGATTCCCCCAGTTCGCGACGATCCAGGACCTGATGGACAAGGGCATCGGGGCGGGTCTCCTCCCGGAGATGATCGTCGTCATTCCCGATGCGGACCAGACCTGCCACTACACAGACTCCCCGGTAAAGGGCGGCTGGGGATCGTTCATCGCGCGCGATCTCGTGGACTATGTCGATCGCAACTACCGCACCATTGCGTCGCCAAGTGCCCGTGCGCTTCTGGGCCACTCCATGGGCGGGCACGGAGCGATCAAGCTCGCGATGACGCACCCGGGCATCTTCGGCAGTGTCTTCGCATTGAATCCCTCTTTGCTCGGGCTTGGCGGTGATGTGTCCGTCGCGAACAGCGAGATCGCGGCGGCGTCTCGTCTGCGCAGCGCGGCCGAAGTGCGCGGCGCCAGCTTCTACGCCCAGGCCGTCGTCGGCATCGGCCAGTGTTTCTCGCCGGACCCGCACGCTCCCCTCCTCACGAAACTGCCGTTCGCCGCGCGCGCCGATGGAGGGGCGGTTGCAGTGGACACCGTGCTCGAGGATTGGAAGCGCCAGATGCCGCTCTACATGGCGGCTTCCCACGCCGAGGAACTGAAGGCGCTGCGTGGACTTCGATTCGACTCCGCATTCGACGACGAGTTCGCCCACATCCCGCTGACCACGCGCGCATTCGCTCAAGTGCTTGACTCCTTGGGGGTGCCGTACACGTTTGAGATGTACAACGGCGATCATCGCCATCGCCTCTGGGGCGAGGAAGGGAGACTCTACGCACAGGCGCTCCCGTGGCTCGGCAGGCGTGTGCGCGCGACCGAGCACCCCGTCGCATCGGCCTCCTCTGCGCGGAAGGTCCCACTCGAGGCTCAACGCAGGTTGTGGCGCGCCGCGCAAACGGGAGACATTCCTGCCGCCAAGTCCGCCCTCTCGGCTGGCGCAGACGTCAACGCAACGGACTTCTCGCTCTCGCGCACTGGGCGACGGGCGTTGAATTATGCTGCCGAAAACAATCTCCGGGCGATGATCCAGCTGCTGATCTCTGCTGGCGCGGACGTGCGCGCCACGAACTCGGCGGGCTTCACGGCGTTGCATCACGCGGCAGAGCAAGGTGCCGCTGACGCGACCAAGGCGTTGCTGGCAGCGGGTGCGAATCCACTCGCTTCCCTGCCCTCGGGCTCAACGCCGCTTCAGATCGCGCGCCAGCGCCGCAAGCTCGAGGTGGTGAAGATCCTTGAGGCGGCGACTCCGCGCTCACCGTAGCCTGGCGCTGCCGAGCAACCGCGGTCAGCTCACACAGTTCTCACACACAAGCCTTCGTGCCCCAAGTGAGGTGGTTTAGCGGGTTTGACCGAACCGAGTATGTTTGTTGAATGATCCGTGAGCGACTCAGCCAGCGAATCGTCGGCGGAATTGTGCAAGTGCTGGGAGCCCGTCCGAGCCGACTCGGCCCGGAGCGACTCACCGTGGTCGCGAGTGCACTCATCGTTCTCCTGACGATCACCGCCGGTGCGCTGGGGGTGAGCTATGCCATGGATGCCCGAAAGGACCACGAACGCGCGCGCGCGAGTGCCTCCGCGCTTGCGACGGGGCTGATCCGCCGGCTGCTCTCCGAGTCCGTGCAGTCAGGCTGGAGGATCGTCCTTGAGTCCATGCTGCCCGTCCTGTCGGCCGACGTGCGCGGGCTCCCGGTGACGACGCGCGCGATGGACCGACGCGCTCGCGATTTCGCCGCGAGCTGTCGGTGCGCGACCATGACGCCGAGCGCGATCTTTGTCGCCGACCTTCACACCGGGGCGGTAGAGGAGTCGGGCGGGCCCGACCGCACACCACTTTCAGTGGGAGCCCGCAAGGCCATCCTGGCATTCGCTGACACCGCAACGCCCGAAGTCCGACGCATCAGTGCGCTCCTGATCGACGACGCGACGGGACCCGCCATGGCCTTCGTCCGCGTGGCAACGCTCAGCGAAGATCGCCGAATCGCTGGAGCGTTTGTCGTGCCGCTCTCGCAGTTGGGTCCCAAGGTGTTCGCGCCGGCCACGAGGACGGTGCTCGACGCGGTCTACGGTGACCTCCCACAGCGTGATTCGGTCTTCTCCCTCCTGATCACGCTGCGCGACTCGACCCCCGTCTTCCGGTCACCGTGGCAGGGCGACGGCATCGGCAGCACCCTTGAGTTCTGGCCGGACGACAGTCCACTCCTCCGGGCCACGCTGGAACTCAATCCTGCGCTGCTTCACCTCGTACTGCCGAGCGGCGTCCCTGACTTTCCTGCCGGAATCGCGTTCGTTGCCGCCCTGCTCCTGGTCTCGGCGGCAGCGGCGAGCCTGTTCGCGCTCCATCGGGCGCGTCATCTCATCGCCGCCCGCACGCTCTTCCTGAGCGGTGTCAGTCATGAGCTGCGCACACCGCTCACACAGATTCTTCTCTACACCGAGCTGCTCGAGGACCCCAAGGCCGATGACGATCGGCGGACTCGAGCAATCGAGGTGATCGGCCGGGAGACCCGCCGACTCATTCACATGATCGAGAACGTCCTGCTGTTCGCGCGAAGCGCGCGCCGCGACCTTCCGCTGAACCTCCGCGACCAGGAGTTGGCACCACTCGTGCGCGATATCATCGCGGACCTCGGTCCGTTGGTCGGTCGCGCCGGGGTGCGCGTCGCGCTTGCGCTCCATTCCGATCGCAAGGTCCGCATCGATCTCGGGGCGGTCCGACAGATCGTGGTCAACCTCCTCGACAACGCCATGAGATACGGACCAGCGGGACAACGTGTGCGGCTCTCGGTGCGCGACTGCGGCGAGCGCGTCGAGCTCGTCGTCGAGGACGAAGGCCCCGGCATCCCACGGGAGGTACGCGAGCGTCTGCGGGCGGCGGCACCCGGCGTGGCGACACCGGGGCATGGAACCGGAGCAGGACTCGGGCTCTCGTTGGTGAAGGTGCTCGCGCGCGCGATGGAGGCTTCACTCACCATCGACGACGGACAGGACGGAGGGGCGCGTGTCGCGATCAGCTTCCCTGCACTCGGTTCGCGGGAGCAAAGGCGTGACACGGACACGGTGCCGGCGGAGCTACCGGGGGAGGAGTTCGCGTGATTCGGGTACTGATCGTAGAGGACACGTCGGACATCGCGCTGGGTGTGAGGGACTATCTCGTGCAGCAAGGCTGCGAGGTCCGCATCGCAGTCTCCGGCGAGGAGGCGCTTCCGGCCATCCGCGAGTGGATACCTGATGTCGTGCTCCTCGATCTCATGTTGCCGGGCATGAGTGGCTACGAGGTACTTCGACAGATCAGGTTGCAGGGTATCGAAGCACCGGTGTTGATCCTCTCGGCGAAGAGCGACGAAATGGCGAAGATTCGGGGCTTCCGTGTCGGGGCAGATGACTACGTGACCAAGCCCTTTAGCTTGCGCGAACTTGCCGCTCGGGTCCGCGCCCTCGGTCGACGCGTAGTGCAACCGAAACCTACCCCGGAGGTGCTTCGCTTCGGCGACATCGAGATTCGTCCGCTCGCGCGAAGAGTGCTCCGCGCCGGCGTCGAGATCGGCCTGCGACCGAAGGAGTACGACCTGCTGATGGCGTTGCTTGGGCATCCGAACGAGGTGGTGTCGCGGACGTTCCTTCTGGCGCAGGTGTGGTCGTACGAACCCGGCGTGGAGTCCCGCACCGTCGACTGGCACGTCGCGGAGCTTCGGAGGAAGCTCGCCGACGATGCGACGGCCCCGCGTCTCATCGAAACCGTTCGCAAGGCCGGGTATCGTTGGAACGGCGAGGCCTGACTCCGTGCGACGGGACTGCTGGACCGTGGCGCTACTCGCGCTCGGGGTGCTGGTGTCGGGGTCGACCGACGCCCAGGGGCTCAATCACATCTACGTCTTCGTGGACTCGGCGTCTTACGACCGCCTCGCGTCGTCGCGCCTGCTCCACGACAGCGTCGCCGTTGTTCGGGAGGGCGTCGTGTCGGACGCCATGTCCTCCTGGTCCGCGCTGTATTTGTTCGGGCGCAGCACTTACCTCGAGATCTTTCGCGCGGCACGCGGGACCCCGCCGGCGGGAACCATGGCAATCGCGTTCGGGACGGACACGCCTGCCGAGTTTGCGGCGCTGACGAATCGCCTGCGCGCGGCGTTCGGCGCCGACCTTACAGAGCGTCGCCGCGAGAGAGTTGTGGATGGCGATACGCTCCCATGGTTTGAGCAACTGGAGCTCGTGCCCGAGGCGACGGCAAGCCCCTGGGTGCGGTGGTGGGTCATGCAGTATGACTCGACGCACAACGCCCGGCGCTGGCCGACGTTCCCGGAGATCGCTGGACGCAGCGACCGGCGGTCGTATCTCCTGCCGCTGCAGCAACCGCGCGCCATGGCGGACATCGCGCGCGTTCGTGTCGCGCTCCCGGCGGCGGAGCGTCGAGCACTGGTGCGTCAGCTGGAACGGTTGGGTCTCCGTACAACCTTCGCGGGTGATGCGACGCGGATTGAGGGCAACGCGATTGAGCTGGACGTCGTCGGCGTGAGCGAGGAGCAGACGCCCGGCTTCGCGGACGCCATCCTACGCACCGAGGGGTCGATCGCTCCAGGTGTCCTCGTCGAGGGAGCGTTTGAAGTCGAGGCACGGGAGCGCGACCTCCGCTTCGGACGCTCCCTCCGCTGCGCGACTGCCGTGGAGACGGTGGAAACCGAGGATGGCCACCTCTCGATCTGTCGCCGGGGAAGCACCGCACCTGTCGTCGTCTTCGAGAGCGGACTCGGCGAGGGCATGATGGCTTGGCGCACCGTGACGGACAGCCTCGCTGCCACCGCAACGACGATCGCATATGCGCGGTCTAACTTGCGCCGGACCGCGAAGACGCCACCCGACTCCTTCGACGCGTCGCGGTCGGCAGACTTGCTGGCGACGGCGCTGGATCGCCTCGGGGTCCGCGGCCGCATCATCCTCGTCGGACACTCGCTCGGGGGCGCCTACGCGCAGGTCTTTGCGGCACGTTTCCCTGCTCGGGTGCGCGCGCTCGTTCTGGTGGATCCGACGCCGTCCGGCTTCTTCGCCGAACAGCGCAAGATCGTCGGGACGGAACGATATCTTGCGCAACAGGCACGTATTGAGGCCGGCCTCTCCTCTGGAGCGTTGGCTGAGTGGCGGGCGATCGACACGAGCCTCCGCTTGGCCGCACGACTTCGCGCCATACCCGGTGTCCGGGTCGTGATTCTGTCAGCGGGTGCGGTGCAGAATCCCGACCCCGTGCAGGGACCGCGCTTGAAGCGACTTTGGCTCGAGCTGCACGCGGGACTCGCGCGACGGCTCGGCGGCCGTCATGAGGTAGTCAGTGGCGCGGGTCATCGAATCCAGGATGAGCGGCCGGACCGCGTCCTCGCGGCCATCCGCGAGGTGATGCCGTAGCCCAGCCAGACAAGTCTTTCAGGACGCAAACGCATACGGACCGGAGACCGTCAGCGCGCGTGGGTATGATGGGACGAGACCCTACTCCGGAGTGAGCAGCCGTGTTCCAGCAACTTTCGAAGCGCGCCCACGTGACCCTCGCCCTCGTGCTCGGTGCTGTTCTGGCTTGTGCCGGTGGTGGCACCGAACCCCCGACGGGGAACGCCCGTGAGACGATCGAGGTCAGCCTCTCAGCGAATGCGCTGGTGCCGGGCCAGCCGGCGACGGCGACGGCAGTGGTGCGCGACGATGCGGGCGCGGTCATCCCGGATGCCGCAGTCACATGGGGCTCAACGAACGGCATGGCCGCCAGCGTCGCCGCCGATGGGGGAGTGACGGCACTGGCTCCGGGTGGGTCGACCATTGTCGCGACTCGCCCGGGAGGAGCGAGCGGGAGTGCGGCAGTCTCCGTGGCCGAAGGGGCTTGGGCGACTCCTGCGGGAGGCACCTTTGCCGGCTTCGGCGGACTGATCGAGCTCCAGATCCCGCCCGCAGCCGTCTCCGCCCCTCGAGCCCTGCATTTCAACAGAGCGTCAACAGCGCTGCCAGACCCGACCGGAGTCGAGCGGGCGCAGTTCACCGTCGGCACTTCGGCAGACGTGTTCCTGGTACCGGCGACCCTTCGACTCCGGTTCACCGCAGACTCCGCACCGTATGGCCTTCCGCGATCGTCGCTCGGGATCCGAGTCCTGCAGTCGGACACGTGGTCGAACGTCCCGGGCAGCGCGATCGCTTCGGGAGTCGACCGCGCCGAGGCACCGATATCCGCCGGTGGCCACTACGGGGTCGGTCGGCTCATCCCGACGATGCCATGCACTGACGCCGCATATCGTGCGTTCGACTTCTGGCTGGGAGACTGGGACGTGAGTAGCGGCGGCACTCTGGTGGGGCGCAATCGGGTCACGTTGGAGCCCGGTGGCTGCGCGGTCTTCGAGGACTATACGTCTGGCCCGGGCGGTGGGCGCAGCATCTCGTTCTACGAGCCAACGTCGGATGCCTGGTACCAGACGTACCTTGACTACTCGGGTGCGCGACTTGAGATCAGTGGACCGGTGGGCACTCCGGGATCACTCAGGATGCGCACGGTGGGCTTGCCTCCACTCTATGACCGCTGGGAATGGACCTTGCTGCCATCGGGCGAGGTTACGCAGGTCGCCTCGCGGACGCTCAACAATGGCGTGAGCTTCGGAGCGCCGTACTGGAACGGACTCTACCGTCGGCGCCCGTAAGACGGTCCCGGGCCGCGGCGCACAGGCAACTCACTCGGCGGCCCCGCGCGGCCGGAAGGGGCCGCCGCCGAGGTGACCCTGAGCAACCACTCGAGCATCGTGGCGTGGACGGCCGGATGGAATCCGTGGGCGCTGCCAGGCCCGCAGGTGAGTAGCAGACTGTGATCGGCACACGGTAGGATCCGGACCTCAAGACGCCCCTCGACGCGCTCGTCTATCCGCCTGAGCGCGGAGTCCTGCTTGCGGGCGATGACCCGATCATCGTCGCCGCCAAGCAGATACAGCACGTCGAGTGCGCGCGCAGGATAGAGTTCTGCTGGTTCGCCCTCGAGGACGGCGCGATACGCATCCCAGAAGGGAGCGGTGTTGGGATGCGTGGTGAGCTGCTGTGCCGTGTAGTGACGTCGCCACGTAGCGCCCGCGGCTAGGCTGCGCGCCTCGATTTCCGCGACGGTTGACTTCGCCCGCAGCCCGAGCGCCGCCTCACCTCGCGCCCGGAGCCACTCGCTGGCCGCGAGCCACTCTCCGGCCGAGGCGCTCGCCTTGCGCAATCGGGTCTCCTCCTGGTCGAGCACTGCCTCCAAGTGAGGTCGTGCTGAACACACCCGGCAGAGCACGAACGCAATTCGGCTGTCGGCAGCCGCCACCCGCGGCGCGATGAATCCTCCTTCACTACCGGCCACCAGTCCGAGCCGAGAGGTGTCGACCCGCGGGTGTGCCGCGAACTTCTGCACCGCGCTTCGCACGTCCGCGGCCCAGTCTGCATGCCCAAGCACCCCAGGAGGTCCCTCTGAGCGACCGGCACCCGGCTTGTCATACGCCAAGACCGTGAACCCCTTGGCGGCAAGCCAGTCCGCCGTGTACCTCGTACTGCGGCGCGTCAAGGGCCCTGATCCGGCGATCATCACGATCGCGGGGTAGCGTCCGGCTGCGGCGGGGGACACCAGCGTGCCGTGAAGGGAAAGATCGCGCGAGCGCCACGTGAACTCTTCTTCGTGAAGGGCGACGCGGGTCAATCGCCGGGAGCCGGTCTCCGACGAATCGATGAGCGCCGTGACTTCTGCGCCACGGAACTCCACCACACGCAGGTGACCGACCGACGGCGTCGGCGCCGGCCAGCTACCACCGTACGACCACCCGGTGCCAGATGTCGCCAGAATGCGAGCCCAGCCATCCGACATCCGGACGAGCGCCAGGGTCGTCCGGCCGGCGGTCTGGTCACTCAGGTCCATCACGGTGAACTCGGCGCCGCCTACGTCCCGGTAAAGTCCAGCCACCGGATGACGCAGAGAGGCTACCGCCGGCGGCTGGGTGGCGGCGACGCGCGCTGCCGGTACACCGGGCGTGCCCCAGATACCGAACAGCGTTCCTGCCAAGGCAATCACTCGCAGCGGCATTGTGGTGCGGTGAAGGACGTCCAGAGCGTGAGCGTTGCCGCGCGGCATGGACCCCCGAAGCCGTTGCGGCGGCATTGAGAGTACCTTCGACCCACCACAGGTCCCATGCCGCGACGGCGACGCTCTGACGCGAACTATGCTCGCTCGCGCATCGCAAGTCAGCGCTTCGCGGGTGTGAGTCCCGTGTGAGCTCCGCGCGCGGCGGCGCGAGCACTACGAATCCATGCGAGTGCGGCCTCGAACGCCGGGTCGCGGTTCGCGAAATAGTCGCTCGCCAAGACGGGCACCACGATGTCCGGTGCAATCCAGTCGCGCGTGTCGCCGATGTCGGCGTCGCGATGCCACACCGACGCTACGGCCACCTTCAGGCGGCTATACGGCAGCTGCGTCTCCGAGACGTCGCCGATGTGGTTGGGACGCGAGCCGGTCGGCTCGCCCACGAACGTCGCGTGGGTGCGTTGTTCGATCCGTGTCGCGAAGTTCTGTCCCGCCGAGAACGTGCCACGCCCCGTGATCACGACGATCCGATGCGCGCTCGCCGCGTCCTCGAACGCCTCGAACGCCTCGATCAGCGGGGGAAGCAGAAATCCGTTCCCGCCGTTGTTGCCGCGCACCTCCACGAGAACGCTCGTGAAGCGACCTGAGAGCAGGAGGCCGCGCACCCGGGCTGCGAAGGCAGCGAGCGTCTCGTGCGCTTCGTCACGGACGGCCTGAAACGACACGTAGAGCACTGAATCCGCCGGGAGAGAGTCGAGCCAGAAGGCGGTCTCACGGCGGCGCAGATACCACGGGGTCGCCACGCCCTCGCCTCCTGGCGGATACAGCCGCTGCATCGCGGCGCGCGCGTGGGACCCCACACGGACGGTCGATGTGGTGCCGCTGGCGAGCACGAGTCCCAAGGTCGTGGCGGAGTCGGTTGCACTGCCCCCGGCAGCGCGCACCACCGCTGGATACTGCATCAACTGCGCGCCGAACCATCGCGCGCTCATCTCGTTGTCTCGCGGAACCAGTGGCGCCATGCGCGTGAGAAACTCGTCGATCGCAAGTCCGCCGATCGACGTCACGCGAGCACCGAGCAGGCCGCCGAGCCCGGGCCGCACGCTCGCGATGTGGACGCCGTCGTCGAACCAGTAGAAGTCCACCATCAGCGCATTGAAGCGCACGCTCCCTACATCATCGGGAACGATCGACGTGTGCGCGTCCCCGAGTGCCACCAGCGCGCGCTGGATGCCCGCTACTACCGCCTCGTCGGGGAGCGCCGGGACCTCGGCAGACAGCGCACTGATCGCCGCCTCGAACCCGCGGAAGTCTGGGTCGCTCGGCGCTGGCGGATGCACCCTGAGGACCGCCGTTCGCAGTGCCTCAATGTCCCCACGCCAGCCGTTCACGCGGTCGTCCGGGTCAACCGCACCGTCACGAGAACAACCGAGCACTCCAACGATTGTGCAGAGCACGAGCGTCCGGGCGCGTATGCCCTGCGTGCGCAGCGTGGGGGATTGGGTAGGCATCACGGCAAGGGAAAGAGGTTCGGGTGCAATTTCTCGCGTCCGCCAG
This sequence comes from uncultured Gemmatimonadota bacterium, assembly GCA_902825965.1. Taxonomy (GTDB): domain Bacteria; phylum Gemmatimonadota; class Gemmatimonadetes; order Gemmatimonadales; family Gemmatimonadaceae; genus Pseudogemmatithrix. Next base: position 130,442 of record CADEDA010000008.1, read on the forward strand.
TCGCCCGTGTCCGAGTGACGTTTGATCTGTGTGTGAGGTTCGCGACGCCCGTATGCACACCGTTTGCATACACGCCCGGAGCAGCCCCGGATGGGCAGGCACCGTATCTCTCCACTGTCCACGCAATCCGCTCCCCCTCCCCCACCGTCCAGTCGCTCCCGCTCATGAGTGCGATCTCCTGGTTGCAGAGGGTCGTCCGGCTCCATCCTCCATCGCGCATTCTTCGCGCATCGGTGGTGGTCGCCGCGCTCGGCTTCACCTTGGCCTCGCCGCTCGCCTTCGCCCAGTCAGCGGCGCCGGCGCGCCCGCTGACCGCCCCCACCTGTGCGGAGCCCGAGTTCGGGCAATTCGACTTCTGGGTCGGTGAGTGGATCGTCTTCGACACGCTCGGGCAGGAGGTGGGCCGTAACACCGTCGAGCGCGTGCTCGGCGGCTGCGTGCTGACTGAGAGCTGGATTGGTGCCAGCGGCTCGCGGGGTAGGAGTCTCAACATCTACGATCGCTTCGCCAAGCGCTGGCATCAGTCGTGGGTCGACGATCAAGGGCTGCTCCTCCAACTGGATGGGGGCCTGCACGAGGGCAGCATGGTGCTCCAGGGAGACCGACAGCGCCCTGACGGCGGGCGGGCCCGTCACCGCATCGCCTTCGCGCCGCTTCCTGACGGTTCCGTGCGACAACACTGGCAACGCAGCCTTGATGAGGGCCGCTCATGGACCACGGCGTTTCTCGGCATCTATCGGAGAACGGCCCCTCGGCAGACCCCTCAATAGCTCCCGTCTCCGCGGAAGCGTTCGTGTGCGTACCGTGTGAGCGAGCCGGAAACCGCCTTGCGTGCCCCGCAGGCAGGGTATCTCTGCCGGACCCGATTCGGAGCTGCCATGCGTCGCAACACGCTCGCTGTACTATCGATCGTCACTCTGTGCCTGGATTCGGCCTGTTCCGGCAAGTCGACGGCACCTCCCACACCGACGCTGACCTCCATCGAGATCACCGGTTCGACGACCTTCACACTGGGCAGCGCCGCAAGCCTGCAGTACAGTGCAACGGGGCGCGATCAGTCAGGCCGGCCCTTTCCGACGACGTTCTCCTGGAGTTCGTCCGAGGTCGCCCGAGCCACTGTCGATGCCATGGGACTCGTGACACCCGTCAGCGTGGGAACAGTGGAGATTCGCGCCACCTCCATGGGCGTGACTGCTGCGCGCACCTTGCAGGTACTGCCGGCCCCGCCGGCACCGACGGCGACCGCAGTCGAACTGGACGACGTGACGAACGTCGGGAATGCCAGCGACTTCGTGGTGCGCTTCACGCGCGCTGGCGATGAGACTCGGCTCGCCGAGTATCGAGTGATCCTCGTCAAGAGCGCAGCCCAGTCTACGTTCTCGCTGGCAGCCGCCGCGGCACTGCCCGCCGCGCGCTACACCGTGGTGGCGCGCGGTGCTGGCCTCGCCGTAGTCCCGCTTGCCGCGGCTCTCCGGGATAGTGACGGTGATGAGATCGCGACGCACACGGAGTACACCGCCGTCGTGCTCTCGATCGCCGACGGCGCCCGCGCCACCCAGCATGCGCTCTCCAGCGCCTCCAACACGATGGCGCTCACGCCCTCGACGATAAAGATCACGTTCATCGCCGATGACGGCGTGGCGATCACCGATGGCACGAAGACGGTGCTGATCGATGCACTGCCGCAGACCTCCTCCGTGCTGGTGAACGGGCAAGCGATCATTTGGCACTCAGCCGCACCCGGGTTGCTCGCCCGCATCCGGGACGGTGACCCGCCGTTCGACAACGTCGCCGCCTTGCTCATCACGCATGATCATCCGGATCACTGGGAGGCCAGCAGCACCACGACCTTCCTCAACGCCCACCCGGCGACGACGGTCGTGGCACCGACCAGCGTCGCGGCCGCCTTCGCTGGACACGCACGGGTCCGTGCGTTGAGCCCCGTGCTCTTCCACGCGGAGACCACGGTGGTCGACGGCATCACGATCGAAGCGCTACGGATGGTGCACTTCAGCAACTTCGGCGTCGACTTCTCAGGGGTGGAGAACATCGCCTTTGTTGTGACCATGGGAGGAAAGCGCATCCTGCATCTCGCGGACTCCGACTTTACAGCGGCGAACTACACGCCGTTCGCCTTGACTGCCCGCAATATCGATGTGGCCATCTTGCCGGCGGCGGAGTTCAAGCTCACGCCGGCGAGCATCGGCTTCGTTCGCACGCACATCGCCCCCGCCGCGATCATCGCCTCCCATCTCGAGACGAAGACCAGCGAGGCGACCGTCAAGTCGATCTGGGGCAGCGACGTAAAGGTGTTCACCTCCTCTCTGCAGTTCTTCCGGTTCTAGCGTCAGCTCCTGCGGCTCCCGGTGTCAGCCATCACGTATCCGTTGCCACACGACCCGCAGAAGCACATTGGCACCGTCAACCAACTGCTCCGCCGGCGTGTACTCTCCCGGGCAGTGGCTGAGTCCGTCGGCGCTCGGCACAAAGATCATGGCGGTGGGCACGATCTTCGCCATGAGGCCGGCGTCGTGTCCTGCCCCGGACACCAGTCTCATCGTCGAGCACCCGAGTGCTGCCGCCGCGGACTCCACTTGGGTCGTCAGTGATTCGTCGAACCGTATCGGGGGCAAGTGTACCGTGCGCCTTGCCGTCACCTCGACACCTGTTGCGCGCACCACCGCAGCGATCGCCGCGTCCACGCGCGCCGCGATCGTGCCGAATCGCTCCGGCCGCGGCTCGCGCAGGTCGAGTGACATGCGCACGACCCCGGGGACGACGTTCACCTCCCCCGGTCCTACGATCAGGGACCCCACGGTGGCGGCGGAGATCGCCGCTGCACCGACCGTGAGCTGCCTCACGGCCAGCACGAGCTCGGCCGCAGCGACGAGCGCGTCCCGGCGGTTGGACATCGGAGTGGTCCCCGCGTGGTTCGCCTCGCCGCGCAGTTCGACCTCGTACCACGCGATCCCTTGTATTCCGCTCACGACACCGATCCCGGCACCGGCCGCATTGAGGACGGGTCCCTGCTCGATGTGCAGTTCGAGGAAGGCACTGGTGCGTACCGATCCGATCTTCGTCTCCCCGCGATAGCCGATGCGAGCGAGTGCGGAAGCGACCGTGCACCCACTGGCGTCGCGGCTGGCGAGGGCCTCCTCTAGCGACAGCGCCCCCGCGTGGACCGCCGACCCCATCATGTCGGGAGCGAAGCGCACGCCTTCCTCGTTGGTGAATGCGACCACTCCGATCGTGCGTCGCGGGTGTACGCCCGCGGCGCGGAGTGCCGCCACGCACTCCAGCGCCGCGATGACGCCGTACGCACCGTCGTAGGTGCCGGCATTCGTGACCGTGTCGATGTGCGAACCCATCAACAGCTCGCAGTGGTCGCATTCTCGCAGCCCTCTCCACAGGCCGAAGACGTTCCCGATCTGGTCCACTTGGACCTCCAGTCCCTCTTCGCGCATCCAACACACCAACTGCCGTCGACCCTCCCCATCGGCCGCGGTCAACGCAAGACGGGACAGACTGCCGTCAGGTCCGCGTCCGATTCGTCCCAGATGCAGCAGACGGCGGACGAGGCGTTCTCCATCGATCTTGGGTAGTGGACTCTCCATGTAGCCCGTACGCACGGCCCCCGGACCGCGATGCACGCGCGATGCGGCGCCTCGAGGCTCACACACCTCTCACACCAATGCGCCACACGGCTCCCCGCACCCACCTGTGAAGGGACCGGGTTCCGATCCGGAGAGCGTGCGGCCAGTGTCAGCGCGCCGGGCCGTCGCCCGGTCGCGTGCCTGTGGCACGTCGCCGCTCCTCCAAGACCGAAGAGTCCGCACGGAAGCTGCCGCCCCTTCGGCGAGACGGTCGTCGCGTCGCCCGCAGCGGCTGTTGCGGTCGCTGCTCCACCTGGAGGCTTCGTGGTTCGGCTCGGGCGGGACACGAGGCCCGTGGAGCGTTTCACTCGCGGCGGCGATCACATCACCTCCGTGGTGGCGGGACGTGTGCCGACCGCGCGTTTCGCTCGCTACCACGATTGGGCGATACTAGTGGGCGAGTGACGCGGTTCTCGATGCGCGCGACCGCCGGCGATGGACTCCCGCTAAGCGACCACCCGGACGTGTCCCTCACTTGACTTCGCTTCCGAGTCGGACACGCGCCTAATCGATCGCCACTATGACGACCCGTTGGTGCAGCGGAGCGCAACAACGGCGGCCGCATTCCCACGCCTGGCCATTCCGTGCGCCTCGGAAGCGCGCGCTGGCGTCGCCGAATGACGGCCGAGCACCTTGTCATTGAGTGGGCCGCTCGGCAGTGGTCGGTCTCGGTGGGGCGGGCGCGGGAAGCCGCTCTTCGCTGACGTGGAGCTTCTCACGTCATCCCGACCGATCATCCTCGCGCCAGCGATAGCCCGCTCCTCTGATCGTCTCGAGAGCCTCCCCGGTTGGTCCCAGCTGCTTGCGCAGGGCCGCGATGTGCCAGTCTACGGTTCGCGACGTGACACCGGACTGATAGTCCCACACGTGCTGCAGCAAGAAGCCCCGGCTGAGTATGCGTCCGCTCCTCGCGACCAGTGCCACCAGCAGTGAGAACTCCTTCGGCTTGAGAGGCACGACCTGCCCTCGCACCAGCGCGCGGCGCGCGGATACGTGCAGTTCGACATCGTGCGAACACAGTCGGTCCCACGACGGTTCACCGGGGTCCGTCACGCGAAGGGGATCCCACCCGTGCACCTCGTTTCTTGCGTGCTGCAACCACTCGTAGAGGGCGTCGTAGACGACGAATCCGGTCGTGAGCATTCGCTGATCGTCATCCATGCACAGCCGCGAGAGTCCCAGGGAGATCGCTAACAGTCCCGCTGCCTGGGGCGCGAGCTCCAGGCGCGCGGTGTCGGCACTCCGCACGATGTCAGCCAGGTCCCGGAGCGCGGGTGTCTGAAGTCGGTACCGGTGGAGGAACGCATCGAAGGAGCAGCGGTCGTCGTGGTGCCCGAGCTCCGCACCCTCCACATCGAACGGCGTCGCGCCCAGCACCCGCGCGCGCTCCCACACCTCATCTGCGGGCACAAAGAAGAACCTGGGTGCGCGGTCGATGAACCGTGCGATGAGCCACGGACAGGCGACGCGATCGATCTTTGGACGCTCCCGAGTGATCCATTTCACCGGCTGCCCCGATGACCTGCGGGTGCACAGCCCGGTGTCACGAGTGGCGCACGGCGCTCGCGAGCGCGTCCCCGAAGCGGTCGATGTCGGCTTCGTTCGTGTACAAGTAGCACGATGCCCGCGCAGCCCTCGTTGTACCGAACCGCTCGAGGAGCGGCAGTGCCGCGAGGTCGCCACCCCGGATGGCCACACCAGCCTCATCGAGCGCCGCTACCACCTGTGCCGGAGTGCGCCCTTGCACCACAAAGGCGAACACACCGACTCTCGCGCGTGCATCAGGCGCCCCAATCAAACGGACGGTCGGAAGTGCCGCCAAGCGTTCGAGCATTCGGACGTTGATCCGCTCCTGATGCTGGCGGATCGCCGCGAAACCGATGCTGCGCAGGTAGCGCAGCGCAGCGGCGAGACCGATCGCTCCCGAGACGTTTGGCGTCCCGGCACCGAACTTGAGCGCCCCAGCGGAGAGTTCGGCGTGTTCCAACCCCACGTCGTGCGCCATGTTCGAGCCGTGATGCCACGCCGGCATGGACTCGAGCAACTCGCGCCTTCCCCACAAGACGCCAGCCCCCATCGGACCGAGGAGCTTGTGGCTGGAGAGCGCAAGGAAGTCGCACCCGATCGTCCGCACCTCGGTCGCCAGATGCGGCGCCGACTGCGCCGCATCGACGACCACGATCCGATTGGGCCCGCGAGCGATTGAACAGATCTCTGCGATGGGGTTGATCAACCCGAGAACGTTGCTCACGTGGCTTACGGCGACGATGCGTGTGCGCGGCCCGATCTTGGCTGCGAGATCTGCGAGGTCGGGGTAGCCGGCGTCCGTCAGGCCGAAGTACACCATGCGGGCCCCGGTACGCGCTGCCAACGCCCGCCACGGGAGCATGTTCGAGGAGTGTTCACCGACGCCGACGAGGATCTCGTCTCCTGATCGTACGTTTGCCGTTCCCCAGGTCGCGGCCACCAGATTCAGGCCCTCGGTGGTGCCACGGGTGAACACGACCTCCAGTGGATCCGTGGCGCCGACAAACTCTGCGGCGGTGCGTCGGGCCTCATCGAACGAGGCGGACGCGCGCCGCGCGAGCGTATGGAGCGCGGCGCCTGGATTCGCGTTGTCTGTCGCGTCGAACTGCCCCAAGGCGTCAATCACAACCTGGGGTCGCAGCGACGTCGCAGCCGTGTCGAGATACGTGAGGGGATGTCCGTTCACACGCTGCCGTAAGGCGGGGAACTGTGAACGCCAGTCGCTTCCGGCCTGGTGAACGGCCTCATTTCCGACGCGAGTCGCCAACTGCGATGCCGCCACCGCTCCCGCGACCTGCCCGATGAACTCTCGCCGAAACATGCATGCCTCCTATTGGGGGACCCGGGATAACCTATCCGGGGTTCCTTCAGCCACCACGGGGCACGCACGACCCACACGTTCGCCACACAATGGAGTCCCCCGCCCCACAATGCACAATCGGCTTCTGCGTCGGCGGGGGCCCCGAATAACACCCGAGTCACCCTGCGCGACCACCTATGGCGCTCACCGGAGCGAGGCGAGTGCGCCTGGCGAGCTGGTCATGGCCGGGGGTCTCGTCGACGAGTGGCGATCCACGCCTCAAAGCGCTCATTGAGCGCGTCGACCTCCGACGGCAGACAGAGCTCCCGCGCCGCGTCAGCCGGCCAAAGCACCTTTGGCTCATGTGACAATGCGGCCGCAAGACTCCCCCATGGTGCCGTGCCGCACGCGTTCGATTCAACGAAGCGAGTGAACAATCGCACCTGCCGATAGAACGTCGCGAGATCGGTCAGACCACCCTGCGAGCGCATGTCGAGCTGCATCGTGCTCACCGACTCGCCACTCGCTCGGCGGCGGGCGACCTCGGCGTGGATCGCGGCCACCAGCGAATCGCGCGCGATCGCCGGATGAGACATCGAAAAGAACGTCCGCAGCGGAATCGCTGCGCGGTGGGCTCGTGCGAGCGAATCGGCCGCGAGCCGATCGTCGAACTCAAGGCTCGCGGCCGCGACCTCGTCGAGCCAGTCCGGTGCCGACGTCGCGTACTGTCGCGTCGCCAGTCCGCCCCCGCTGGGCGCGGTCCACACATGCCGGGCAAATAGGAGGTGGCCGATCTCGTGCGCCATGGCAGACGTCGCCCGGGTCAAGTCCGTCGTGCCATCCGCGTTCCGCGCGACCTCCAGCAGCGGCCACGGGAAGACCCACGCCACACCCTGCGAGCGAAGCGCCGCAGAAAGTGCTCCGTTGACGCCGCTGCTGTCAACCACAGCACCGCGCGATGGTCGCGTTCCCCACGCAGACTCGAACCGTGCGCTGGCCGCTTCGATGGTACGCAGAATCTGCCTTCGGACCTCGAGGTCCGCGGACACTGCGACAGCGCTGCTCGTTTCGTCGCACCCGAGGTCGGACCGAACGGCAAGGGCTGCGGGACACACCGAGACTGACAGCTGTGCAACAATTGCGAACGCAATCATGGCACGTGTTCTCCTGCCGCACCGCCAGCGGCTGCCGTTCATCGGTGGTAGGCCAACCTTCTCTCACCCTGCCGCAGATGTGGGTCACGCGCCGAGCGCGCATCGATTCCCATCGTTGCGTGTGAGTCTTGTGTGATCCACCGCCCACGCCCGCAAGTCGGCGTGTCGCAGCGGAGTCGGAGCCTTGGGATCAACACCCTCCCAGTAGGACCGATTCTGGGTGGTCCTGACCCCATGCGGAAGCCACTCGGTGCGTGCGAGCGTCCGTCGCTCGGCGCGCTCAGCGGGCGCTCCCTACCCGCTCACCCGCCTGCGACCGTGTGTGAGTTCCGTTTGAGTGCCGCTCCTGTGGAGCGACCGACGTGACGCGAATCAGGACCTCGTGGTTGTTGGACGGCGCAAGACCCACTTCAATATGGAGGGATCAACATGCGCAGCCGCTCAACCGTACTCTTGGTATTCGCACTGATTGCAGTCGTGGTCGCTTGCGCCGACCACCCATCCACGGCGCCGGTGTCCATCACTGACAGTTCGGCGGGATCAGGGCCGCTGCACCGCGGCGCGCAGCCCGACACTGGCTCAGCACCTGACACGCTCACGCCGCCAGACACCCTGAGTCCACCCGACACGTTGATGCCCCCGGACACGTTATCACCGCCGGATACTCTGAGCCCTCCGGACACCCTCACGCCGCCGGATACCGCTCGGCCGAGACCTCCCCGCCCACGCCCGCCTCGTCCCGGGCACTGCGGTCGTTGGCCGCGGTGGCGCTGGTTCTGTCGCTGATCGCACCCGCGTCTCGGTGAGCCCCACCGGCTCACCGAGCCGCGGGCCTTCAAGCCGCAGCGAAGACGGCCCGGCGAACCGCCACGCCAAGACCGACTCTCACCGCCCGCCCGATGCGATCTCGAGCAGTCTGGGGGTCAACTGAAAGTGGCTCGCCCCGGCGCCGCTTTGATTCATCAGCACCGCAACCGTGATGCCCGTCGAGGGATCGAAGAGCATCAGGCTAGTTCCGTGCGTCGAGCCTCCGCTGTGCCCGAACTGCGTTCGTCCGAGGTACTGGTAGCTGCGAATGCCGAGCCCAGCGCCGGACTCGCCCGGGATGTTTCCGGCCGCAGGGCGCAGGGACCGCATGGCACTCTGCATCGCGGGCGAGAGGATACGGTCCGTGCCAAACAGCTGGTGCCCCCACGCCGCCACCGCACGTGCGGTCGCCAGTACGCCCATCGCCCCGTGACCGATACTCAGCAACGCGATGTGCCCTCGCGGGTCCACAACACGGCCGCCCACCTGCGACCACGCCACAGGTCCTGGAGCTTCTCGCGTTCCGGGAAGGTACAGCTCCTCGCTGGGAATCCGACTCCATAGGCGATTTCGGTAGAGCTGCTCGATCGGTTCGCCAGTAGCGCGCTCGGCGATCTGCCCGAGGAGCAGGAATGCGGTGTTCGTGTACTCGGTGCGCGTTCCAGCCGGAAACCGAGTGGGGCCTACGAATCCGAGCAGATCCTCAGGAGTGAACCAGCGGAGGCTGTCAGTCGCGATTGCCTCGCGGAGTCCCGGGGTCCCGGTATAGTTCGCCAGTCCACTTGAATGGTCAAGCAGCTGGCGGATGGTGATGGAGCCTGGAACGTGCGCCCGCGCTCGGACCCAGCTCCCGATCGTATCCTGGAGTGAAAGCCGACGCTCTTCCGTCAGCTGCAGGATGACCGCCGCTGTCATTGTCTTCGTGATGCTCGCGATGGGAATCAACTGCGCCGGATTCATCTTCACTCCAGGTGCAGCCGACCCGGCCGCGCCCTCCCACCGGCGCCCGTCAGGCCACACCACCGCGGCTGAGACACCGAAGCGCCCCTCCACAGCCGCCCATTCGTCGAGCGCCTGCTGGAGCGCGCTCTCTGAACGATCAGAACTCGATACGCGCTGCGCGGTAGCGTTCACCGGCACGACAAGGAGCAGGAGAAGCTGGACGATCGGGGGGCACGACCGCCCGAGCCAGCGCACATGTGCATGTCTTGGCATGCGTTCCAAACTACGTGGAGGAGGTGCGAACGAAACGCTCGTGAGCGACTTGCTCGCATCGCTCTAACGCAATGCAAACACAGTGACGCGGGTAACATGCTCCAGTGGAGCTCGATGTGCGCCAGACGTTCGGCGCCCGCATGGCCGCGTGCTACCAGCGCTCGAGCGGCTGGCTCCGCGGGGGCTCATCAAGCACGCTCTCTCGCTCGTCCACGCCGCGCCCGGCGCGATACCGAACGACCCACGCCGGCAGCGCTTCATGATTCGGCAAGAAGATTCCTTCGTCCAATCGCGCACCGACGAGCACTGACGTGTATTCCTCATCCATGGTTTCGCGACCATCGGAGAAGAAGCGGATCCGCCGCTCCAGGTACCCGGACTCAGTGCGTTCGTATTCGCCGATCCGAGTATCGGTTCGCGCACCGTTCGCACCAGTCGAGACCACGCGGACGACCACACCGCGTTCTGCGTCGACCCAGAACTGTCGCGAGGTGGAGTCTTCCGCCGTCGCACCTACGATCGTGACCGAGCGGCCTTCCCACGTACCGGTGCTCGTCTTACTCAGATCGAACCCGCGCGCCCGCAACCCTGCCAAGACGCGGTCGATATCGCCGACGTGGAGGTCGTGCAGCAGGAGCAGCAGCTCGTGGATGAGCGGCCGCGCGACCGCAGGCCTGCCGACCGTCCATTGGTACAGCGAGTCGCTTCGGAACAGCATTCGTCCCACGATCGTGCCGTCCCGTTCGATATCGATCCGGAGACGGCCAGGACGCGACATCGACTCATACCAAGTCTCCTCTCGCGGCGACGCTCCGTGGAATCGCGTGCGCTGCACGAACGTCAGTGACCGGAACCACGAGTCTCGATGCGCCTGATTGATCTCGCGCAGCAGACGCTCACCTGACGGGGTGTTGGACGACGACTGCTGTTGCACCGCAGAGTGCTCCGTCGCACCGAGAAGGGCGAGCAACGAAAGGGACGCAAGGAGAGCATGGCGCATGGCGACTTTTCCGTTCGGATGTTGTTGGGTATGCAGTGACAACTCTGACGAGTATCCACATTGCCGAAAGCTCAACGCCGAGCCGGTCTGCTGGAACCGAATCGCATGCTCACATCGTTCTCACACACGATTCCGGTGGCCCTCGGGCAACCGCGCTCGCGCCACCAGCGTCGGAACGATGCAGAATCCTGCCGGCGGCGGCGCAATCGCTCCCGCACCTGACTGGCGCCCCACTCGTACGCGAAACCACATCCCCATGCCCGCATCCGGAGATCGCAAGTCACTGCCAGGCATTCGCGTGCTTTCGCTTGTCGCCGCGATTGGACTGTTCACCCCGCCGGTCGCCAGCCAGTCGGCACCGGTGTTCAGCCATCGATCAGGCACGGAAGTGCGCCGAGATGGTGGCCCTCTCGCTGTCGCGCGAGTCGGGACCGGGTCGGTGCACGTGGTTGCAATCACCGGCCACTCACACGGGCCGGAGTACTTCGCCGCGCTCACCGAGCGTCTCGGCGGGGCCTTCACGTTTCACGTCGTCACCCCCCCAGGGATGGATGGGACTGCGGCGTATCCTTGGCCGACGAATGCCGATGACCTTAGGGGCGAGGAGTGGACGACGCGATTCGTCGCCGATCTGCTGAAGTATGTGACTACGACGTTCGTCAGCGAGCGTCCCCTCCTCCTCGCCGGCTGGGACGCTGCGCTCGGGCAGGCACTTCGTGCGCTCGCTCTGGCGCCGAAACGGTGGCGAGGTGCCGTCCTGGTCGGCTCGTCACCCTACTATCAGTGGTATCGTTCCGCCGAAACCGATGCCGAGTCTGACCTAGCGCTGCAGCGCACGCAACGGCTTCCGGGAACCATGCGTTTCTGGGGAACCGTTCCCGAGTCCACGTGGCATCGAAACACGTATCCCGCGTGGTTCTATACCGCCGACGCAGCGCTTGGGCAGCGCCTGAAGGCGGCTGAGCGTTCGCGCCCGTTCGAAATCGTCTTGCGATACTTCGCGGAGTTCCTCCACGGCGACCACGTGACGCCGCTCAGAAGTCTGGAGGTGCCGGTTGTGGCCATCGCGACCGTCAACGAGTGGCTTCCGGGAGCAGCCGACCGAGCGCGCGCCGCGTGGCAAGTCTCGAACAACTCCTGCGTCGAAGTGCATCTTGCGCCTTCGGAGCGATACATGACCTGGGTGGACCACCCCATGTTCTTCGACTCACTTCTGATCCGCGCGGCCGAACGCCCGGCGTGCCGGCCCCACCCGGAGGCTGCCCTCAGGCCGTGAGCGCCACTCATGCCGCACGCGCTGCTGGATCCTTCCCTCTCGCGTTGCCTAAGCCCGAACACGCGCGCAGTGGGGTAAGCGCGGGCTGCCTGATTCAACCGCACGCCTGTCCCGTGTGTGAGAACCGTGTGACGGCCGTTCGCGCGCGGCTGATGAGAGTAGAGTACTTCCGACGCGACAGCGGTAAACCACAAGCTCGATCGATTGCCACCCCCTTCCTGTTCATGACCGCGATTGTCTCGCGCATCCTGCTCGCCGCTGCGGTTGTGGCGACAGTCGCCTGCGGTGCCCCGCGCCCCGATCTCGCGCCGCTCGACACGGCGGCGCTCGAACGCATCCTGGGAGTACCCGGAGTTACAGAAGCAGGCGAGTACAAGGTGACCGTCCCCCAGAACGACCTCGACGTTCGCGTCGATGGCTTCTCCATTGTGCCGCCAATGGGACTCGGTTCGTGGGCGGCGTTCACGCCCGGCCCGAAAGGCGCGGTGCTGATGGGTGATCTCGTACTGCGGGATGCCGAGGTGGCGTCCGTGCAGTCGGTGCTCGTTGGGCACGGCCTCACGGTCACCGGCCTGCACAACCACTTCGCGCGCGAGTCGCCGAGCGTCCTGTTCATGCACATCGGCGGCGAGGGTCCCGCAGACTCGCTGGCGGTCGGCGTGCGCGCAGTCCTCAATCGCATCGCTACGGTCCGGGGCGCTGATCCGGCCGCCGCAGTCGCGCGCGCCGTGAGCAGCGCGCTCGACACAGCGTCCATCGCCCGAGGCCTGGGCGCAGCTGGGCAGTCAGCACGCGGCGTCTACCGCGTCACGTTGGGACGGCCCGAGGTCGCGCTCGAGGCGCACGGAGCGAACGTGTCGTCATTTCTCGGCTTCAACAGTTGGGCCGCGTGGCAAGGCACTGCAGCGCGCGCCGCGGTCGCTGGCGATTTCGCGCTGCTTGCCCACGAGGTAGCACCGGTGGTGGAGACGCTCGTCACGCGCGGTATCGAAGTAGTCGCGCTGCACAATCACCTAACGCACGAGCAACCGACCGTCTACTTCCTCCACTACTGGGGCGTCGGGAGTCAGGCCGATCTCCTCGCCGCGCTCAAGGCGGCTCTCGCCCACCTCGGGCCCGTGCGTGACTGTGAGAGGAGGAGCCAGACGCCGTGCTGACGCCCCTCGCCCTGACTCCCGTTGGCTCGCATCGACTCCTTCGCCAGGACGGAGAGACGGAGCGAACGGAGCATCCTTGACGGCGCGAGGACACACGACTGCAGGAACTTGTCGCAGAGGTGCGCCACAACGGCACGCTACCGGCCCATCGCGCGACATCGGTCGGTCTACTCGCGGCAGGAGCTTGCGTCCTGCCCACGGTCAGGGCGGTACCAGCTCTGAGAGCCCCGCTCGGAGGGCTGAGGGCGCCTCACCGATGAGGTGCGCGAAGAAGAAGTCTCTCAGCAGCCCGCTGACGACACGATGCGTGTCCGCCGCAGTCCGCGACGCGCCAACGCCTGCCACCAGCGACGGCAGGACGAACGGGGCATCGCTGAAGCTCATGTGCCCAGTGCCGACGATCTTCACGACGAAGTGCTGGCTCACAGAGTCAAGCGCGCCGATGGCTCGCCACATGCTGTCCCGCGCCGCACCAATGCGCTCCATGTTGGCGCGTCGCGCGATCTCGACAGAATCCGTCGCGGGAGGTCGCGACCGAGTGTCCGGCTGGCTCAGCAGTACCAGGAACGGTCGCCCGACTCCCTGCGTCTCGACGGCACCCCACGGGTCGCCGTCCATGTCGGCGCATGCGCGCACGATTCGAATGACGCGGCAGCTCTCGAGGGCCGCGGCGCCGCCCAGAGAATGACCGAAGGCTCCGATGGCCGCGGTGTCGATCTGCGGCCAGACACCATTCGCTGGCCTGAGGTCTGCGCGGCCGATGACGCGACGAACGACGAACTCAATGTCCCGCGCCCAGTCACCCACCACGAATGGCATCACATCTGCGGACTCGTAGTGCAGCGAATCCACGCCGGGCCGTAGCACTTCACCGCGCTCCGTCTCGGTGAATCCGCCCATGGGGTGGTCGAGTGCCACCACTACGAACCCGTGGCTTGCGAGGTCCGCACTGAGGGCACTGTACTGCGCCCTCGCGACGCCGAGTCCGTGGCTCAGCACCAGCAGGGGCCATCCGCGTCCATCGGACCGCTCGAGTGGAGCGGCAGCGGGCGTCACCGCAACGCGGAGCGCCCCCAGTGCCTCGAGCTCGCCGCCCGTCGCGTCGAGATAGCTGAGCGCCCGCATCGAGTCGAGCAGTGCCGGCTCGATGTACGCGGCCCCAGCTCCGCCCGAACGAGCGGCAGGATACCACAACTGGGCCGTCAGCGGCCGGGACCGCAGCCTTCGCGAAGTCCATCGGGTCGAGTCCGTAACACGCAACGTAATCGTTCCCACCAAGTGGGTACCGCTCGGCGCTGGCAGCGGACCCTCCGCGGCGGATGAGCATCCTGCCGCCGTGGCGGCAACGACTATGGCAAGTAGCAGCGAAGGTCCACGCGGCATGAGTCAGGAACCAGAAGGGAGGAAGGCAGGGTTGTCAGGAGAGCAGCATGAGAGGGACGAGGGTCGCCACCACGACGGCAACACCCGCGAGGATCGCGCCGCGATCGCTTCTCTGCCAAGCCGACGCAAAGTCCCTGAAGTTCTCTCTGACCGGGCGCCACGCCCAGACGATCAGGCCCACTTGCAGCAGCATGAGTGCGCTCATGAACATCACATCCGCGCGCGGCCATGGCATGTTCCCTAGCGCGTGCGCAACGACTGCGGGCAAGATGGAACCGGTCCGCAAGGTGACCCAGGCCCAGGCGATCGCGCCGTAGATCAAGACGAGCAACGAAGCAATCTTCGTGGCGTCTGCCGCATAGAAGTGGCCGTGCATCAGCATGAAGATGAACGACACCACGATGACCGCGCCGAAGTCACCGTACACCTCCGCCAGGCGTGTGCGCGCGTAGCCCCGGAAGAAGATCTCCTCCAGGATGGGCGGTAGCACAACCGCTCCCGCGAGCCAGATGGCCCAGAAGTCGGCACGGGGAAGCAACGTATAGATGTTCTCGAAGAGCTCGAATCCCTCGCCGAAGGGCACCACGGCGTTGACGACAAAGATCATGGTGAACGGAAGCGCCGCCACCGCCCATGTAATCACGCCGGTGCCGATCAACGTCCGCGCCGAGCGCCCGGCGAGCGTCACCCCCGCGTCGCGCATGCGCGTCTTGCGGCGCCAGTAGAGGAGCGCGAATCCGATGGCGATGCCGACTCCGAAGCGCAACAGCATTCGCACCGCGCCCACCGCTGCGCCTGGATAGAGATTCGTTTGTGCGAAGTCCTGATCCAACGCCAGAATCTCTGGCGGAACGAACTGCCTGAGCAGTGCCGCGGCGATTACGTTGAAGGCAAGCACGACCGCGAGCACTTCGAGATACGCTGCGGCACGGGCTAGAAACGTGGATTCACGACGCATGGCATCTGCTACGCGTTAGGTTGGGACTGGGGTTCACGGCGCATCTGCACTCCAGGATGGCGACTGCGGACTTCCATCGCTCGGTGCGTTGGTGATGCGCATCGCACGTATCTGACATCAGCGGCGCGGTACCTCGCGGAACACCAATAGCGCCCACCGCGTCGCCATCGCGTCGCACCCCGCGATCTCCGATGCGCTGCGAGGCGGCATCGAACGCGGCTGCCACGGCAGCAGAGTCGTTGTGATGCGTCAGGCGCGGTGGGGCCGAGTACGACACGAGGGGCGCAGTGGCTCACACAGCGGGGTGCGGACGCATGGCTCGGTTCGGGACGTGTGTCGGACCGGAACCGCGGACCTCGGGAGGATGGCGCCTGCCGCACAGACTGCACAGCGGCTACGATCGCCCTGACACGTCTCATACGTTCGTCGCTCCGCGACAGCGCGGCGCCAAGCCAGGACTGAATCTCCCGGCTTCACCGACGACCGGGGGTGTTGACTCCGCGGCCGGCGACTACCTCTCATCCAGCGCACGCACCAAGGCGCGCCACTCTACAGCGATGTCCGTTGCGCCGAACGATTCGAACATCTGCGCGCGAGCCTCGCTCTGCTCTCACACTCGGATCGCGTTGGGTGCCCGCGCATTCAGTGCGGCGAGGACCCCGCGGGCCCGAACTGCGTCGCCGCGTCGGATCGCATCAACGATCAGCATCATGACGACCGCGTCCGAGGCGACCTGCGGATCGGCCTGTCGTGCCTTCAACGCGCGGTCCGCGAACTCCGTGACCGACGCGGACCAGAAGAGGTGTCGCAGCTGCCGCGCGGACGTCGGCACGGCAGGAATGGCGTCTGGCCGGCTGCTCCCCACGGGCACAGTCAGGACCGCTGTGACGGCCTCGGCGGAACGGTCGATGGAGGCCTCAGCGCCCGACCCGCGACCGTGGAACTCGTCAAGCCAGCGCAGCGTGAAGGCGTTGAGCGCATGGTACCCACGCTCCGCCGCGTGCCTTGCGGTCGAGTCATCATCGCTGAAGCCGGCGCGCAGCCGGCGCTGGACGATCCCCTGGGAGATGTAGTCGTTGTGCCGCATTCCGCGCATCGTGACGAGCGTTCGGGGACTCTCGCTCAACGAGTCGGCGAGCTCGAAGAGCGCCTCCGGCCCAGCGACGAATACGAGCGGACGCGTCACCTGGCGTCGCTCCGCCACTGCGCGATCCGTGAAATAGGACCACGAGTGGTCCGTGAGGCCCGCGTAGTCCTGCGTCGTGTCGAAAGCCAGCACGCCATCGATGGGTGCGCTTGGGTCAGTGGCCATCAGCAGCATTGCCTGCGCGCCGGCGCTATGCCCGATCACGACCGCGCGCCCGGTGCTTCTCCCGGTCAGCCGCTCGACCTCCTGCAAGAGACGGCGAATGTCGCGCCGCCGTGACTCATCGCTGGCGTCGGTCGAGAACCGATCGTTCGCCTCGGCCGGATAGGCGCTGCCGATGACCGCATAGCCTCGACTCGCGAGCAACTCGCAGAGCACGACGTTGTCGTCGAGCGACGACCCCGCACCTTGCGTGTACACAACGACCGGGAGGTCGCCAGGTTGCATCGGTGCGTCACGCACCGCGCCGCTGAGAGACGCAAAGTGCGCATCGACCACGCGCCGCCGCTCGGGCAGGGTCGAGTCGGGCGCCGTGCCCGCGACTTCCTTCCACGCGACACTCCACTGGTATGCGAGCAGCGCATCCACATAGCGAGGCATAGCCGACGCGCCGCTCGCGGACCTGAGGCCATCGAGATACCCACGGACAGGCATGCGTGCGCCGCCCGCCGCCACAGTCGGATACCAGAGGTTCAAGAGCACCGGACGATACCGTAGCTCGTACGTCTCGCCGTTCGGCAGGCGACGCGTGGAGTCGATGACCCAGCGCTGGAGGAAGCCCACAGGCTGATTCGGCGCGGCGGCTCGGGACGGACCGGTGGGGGCCGCGGTGGCCTGCAACACGACGGCGAGCGCGAGAGCGAACATCAATCCCCGGCCGTGTGCGGTTGCGTCGGATGCGGACGACGAAAGGTACCCGAGAGCCCCTCGAGTGAGACACCGCATACCGAGGCTCACACACGGCTCATACACGGCTTCGGCGCCCGATCTCTCACGCGATACGAAATTCAATCGGGGTGGCTGGAGTCTAGGCTCTGGTCCGCTGCCTCGGGAGCAGCGGGGAGCGGGCTTCGGCGCGACCGCCACAGCGCCGGTGCGCTTCGCGGGCTGTTTGGCCTGCGGGCCGGACGGGTGACCCGGGGTCGGCGGGAGCCGGTGGGGACCGTGGGGTCGCTGCGGTGGGACCGCCGCGCACGCCGAACTGCCCCGCGCGGTCGTGGGGCGTCGGGGGGCGCGTGCTCAGGGGGGAGTCGGGGCGTCGGCGGACGGGCGTGAGGCGCGTGACGTGCCCCGGCTCGGGCGGGCCCGCGTCGATGGGGGGCTCCGAGCGCCGGCGTGGGCCGCGGTTGCCGCGCGGGTGCGGAGGTGGGTGAGGATTTGGTCTATCACCGCCGTCTGGGTGATGAAGGCGACGATGCGCATCGCGCCGTGGCAGGACGGACACGCCAGCGGGTCGACCTCGAAGATTTGTTGGAGGAGGGCCGCCCACCGGCGGCTGGCCTCGGTCGGCGCGAGTCGGGGCGCGGGGACGATGGCGGGTGGCCCGTCCGCGGCGGCGGGCGCCGCCTTGTCCCGCATGCCACGGGGGCGGTTGGCATACCAGCCATGGTATCGGGTCGTGACATGCCCCTTGTCCGGAATGTGCACGAGTACCCGGGCCAGGAACTCGAGCGGGTCGGCGGTCTCGGTCCCCGCCGTCGGCCCCTCGGACTTGTCGGAGCGATACGTCACCGCCTGCGCGGTCCGGTCATACGTCAGCCGCTCCAGCGCGACGGGATTCCGGGCGCAGTACCGGGCGAGCCGGGTCGCGAACGCGCGATCGTCCTCGGGCACCCTCACAGCGGTGTGCGCGTGGAACCCCGAGTGCGGCCACGTGAGCATGCCGGCGGCTTGGTCCTCGTCGAACAACTCCAGGCGCACGAAAAGCCGGAGCACCGCGCGGCGGAACGCCTCGGTCAACCGGGCAGTGTCATGCACGGGCCATGCGACGAACGTCCCGTCGGGCCGAAAGCCGCCGTCGGTGATGAGCAGGTGCAGGTGCGGATGCCAGTTGGCGCGCGAGCCGTGCGTCTGCAAACACGCGGCGATGCCGACCGCGAGCTCGCGCTCCCCCGTCAGCGCACGAATGGCGGCCGTGACGGTGCGGGCGGCGATGCGGGCGATGTCGCCGAGCAGGCGTCGGCGGTACAGACAGTACGCGCGGAGCCGCTTGGGGATGGTGAGCACCACCTGGCGGTGCGGCACCGGCGCGAGGAGTGTCGTGTCCAGCCACTGCGTCCAGATTGCGACGCGCTTCGCGTGGCAACTCGGACAGAAGTAGCGGCACTTGCACGAGAACGCGAGCAGGTATTCGTGCGTGCACGCGTCGCAGCGGATGCGGGCGAAGCCGTGCTCGAGCACGCCGCAGGCGAGGAACTTGTCGGCCACGTCGCCAACCACCGGACGCCACGGGCCATACTCGCGCGCGAAGCGCTCGTCGTAGACCGTCTGCAGCCGGTGCAGATGGTCCGTCGCGCGCGCGCGGCACAACCCGCAGCTGGAATGAGCAGCCTCGGCGGGAGCACTCGCGACGAGCCGAGTCCTCAGGCGCTGCGGCGGATGGACGACGCGTATCCCGACGCCCTGTTTCCTAACGAGCTTCCGCCGTTCGACGCAGATGCAGTGCGGCGCTCCCCCGGCGGCGATATCTGGGCGACGCTGTCCGCTCCGGCAGGCGCGACCGGTTTCGCGGTAGACGTCCTCCGCGAGGATGGGACTCGCCGCGGCGTGATCCGATTGCCGCTCGGCCGCCGGTTGGTGGCCTTGACCTCGGACGGCGTGTTCCTCGCGCGTGTGGACGAGGACGGGCTGGAGTGGCTGGAGCGGTATGCGTATCCGGCGGGGCTGCGGTGATGCGCGACCGCTACCGCTCGCTCGAACCAACGCGAACATCGACCACGCGCTCTGCGATGGGCACTCCTTCAGCGCTGGTCATCGCCGACAACAGCACAAACTGGTAGTCTCGCCCGCGTTCGAGATGGGCTCGGACCTTAAGCTCCGTGGCGGAGGAATCCCACGCGTAAGACGTGAGGCGTGGCACTGCGGTCATCCCTGCGGGCCCGACGCCCAAGGCGATACCGCGCGTCATTGGGCGGTCGAACTTCAGGCGTATTTCACCAGGACCCGCCGAATCCGCCGAGTTCACGAGCACTGCTTCAACGCCAAGAAACCGAGGCCGACGAGCCTCGAACGCCCGGCTGAGCTCGGGAACACGCGGGCCGACCTCGCTGAAGAGCGAGAGGACCTCCGGCACGAATCGCGAGAATGCGGGAAACGAGGTGCGACTCTCGGAGTACAGCCGCAGGCGTTGCACGAGCTCAGGCAGCCAAACGAACCCGAGCGCCTGCTGGGCAAAGAGCTCGCGATCGGCGGCTGACTGTCCCGAATTGCCAGCCAAGTAAAGCACGACCGCGGCGCGAACGAGCGATTCGTTGAGCATCGTGAGTTCGCTTTGGACCGCTTGCGCGGTCAGCTGCGAGCGTGTGGCTTCGAACGCGGCAGAGGCCGCAGCCGTAGCCGCGGAAGGTTGCGCGTCGAGGTGCGGATTGACGAAGGAGTGAACGAACTCGTGCACGATGACCGGGAGGTCGTCGGTCGAGAATCGAGGCACGCCGGAAGAGTCGGGCCGCGCGATCGCAAGAATCGCGAAGTACTCTTCGCGCCCGTCTGCACCTACAACCCGCGGACCGGTGTTGCGTGTGCCGTGACAGAGCCCCGGAACAACGGTGAACTGCCCCGGGTTCTCGCCGAAGAAGTCGACCAACCATTGCACTTTCACGTGGCGTTCGACGAAATCGCTCATTCTTTGTCGCACGACCTCGCCGAGGGCGGACTGCTCTGCCCAGAAGGCCGCGAACCGCGAATCACGCACGAAGGTGTCGAGCTCGCGTACGAAGCCATCGACGTCCGCCGCCCCCCAACGTCGCCGCACCTGCGAGTCGGGACTGGCGAGACGCACGCGTCCGCGGGCGAGCTCGGCGCGATCCAGACCAAGTGCAAGCACATCAATTGCATCGTAGCCAATGCCGTGCTCGCTGCGGGCGGCCTGCGCCGTCCGAATGGCACTGTGCTCGAGGTACGCGCCAAACCAGCGATTCTGGGCCTCGAGGTACGCTGGGTAGCCACAGAACTGTTGCTCCGGATTTCCCGCGAGGCGGAACACCAGATTCACCAGCTCTATGCGCTGATCGACCACGACTCGCGGTGACTGCGCGCGAGCACTACTGGGCGTCGCGAGCGTCAAGCAGAGGGCAAGTCCGAGCGCTAGGGATCTCCTAGCCACTGTTTTCGTCATCACTGTGAAATGTCAGGAGTTCGACGTCCTGCGAAGCGCGTAGAGACCTCGAGTACGGGAACAAGCCGCGCACCTGTTTGGACGCACCTAGCGCGCACGACGTTGGCGGAGTCGTGTGTGCGTTCCGTTTGACGAGGCTACCGCCTACCGTCGCTGCAAGAGATTGTCGTGGCGGAAGTCGCCCCAACAGCCCGCAGCGCGAGCGCATACGCCGAGTCCAACGCCGCCGGCTCCGAAACTTCCACATTCGGAACGACCCCAACGCCATTCCACCCCGCATTTGTTCGCGGATGCGTCACGCGCAGGATAGGAATTTCAATCGGGGTGGGTCGACTATCCGTCGAGTATAGGGCGCGATCGCCGACCGCGCGAGCACCGTCTGGCGGGTGTCTGGCGGGCAGCGGCGTGCCCGCCGACTCGTTCGCGCGCCTCGAGGACCGTGGGAACGGCGGTCACCGTGGGGGGAGCGATGCCGGCGGGGCCCCATCCGTCGCGCCGGTGGGACGGCCGCCCACGCCGAAGGTCCCCGCGTCGTGGCGGAGCGTCGGGGCCGTATTCAGGTGACCGGCGGAGCGTCGGCGGACGGGCGTGGGGCGCGTGACGCGCCCCGGCTCGCGAGGGCCCGCGTCGAAGGGGGGCTCCGCGCGCCGGCGTGGGCCGCGCGCGCCGCGCGGGTGCGGAGGTGGGTGACTCAACAAGGCGCTCGCGCGCCTGCGCAAGCATCCCGAACTCAATTCCCTCTGGCGAGACAGCGCCTAGATGCTATGTTCGAATCCTCCACACCATTTCAGATGAACAGTTCAGTCGAGTTCGTCAAACTGGAGATGGTCGCCGCGCAGCGAACGGCGGGCAATGTCGACATCGTCGATTGGGTGAACAGGTACCCACAGTTTCGAGCGGAGCTGCTGGAGTTCTGGTCCTGGCTCGTCGGCACAGACGATGACGCGGCGTCTACTGCGGTAGCAGAAGCACACGTTGCGCTTTCGCCAGAAGATCTCGCCAGCTACGCGGACGCGGTCCGCGATGCGTGCCTCGCGGTCAGCTTCGGCCCACAGATGATTCTGCGTGAGGCCCCGCCGGAGCTTGAGCGGCTCGGTGCCGACCTCGAGTACGCACGCCGAGGTAGCCCGGTACGACCGCCACAGTCGAAGGAGTTCTCGAGGGCCGTCGTGTACACCTGGATTGTCCGATCGCTGGCGGAGAAGCGGCCAAGAGTCACGCGGCTCGCTTCGCAGAAGGTGTCCTTCCTGCTTGAGTGCTCGCTCGAACTCGGCTTGTTCGATGGTCACCAGCGCAATCGGTTGGGGCCGTACGACTCGGCTGCGAAGTACCGTGATGCGGAACCGATCGCCAAAAGGACATGGATGGCTTCGCGTGGAGGGTGCTACACTTTCGGTGACCGAGAAGGCAAAGGCGATTGATGCGGACTACACACGCTATCTGCGCAGTGTCGACGCGGCGGCGCGGCTCGTGACTGTGCTGGCCGAGGTTGACGACAGTGCCCTTGAGGTCCTTGCGACAGTGCTTCCGCTCGCGCGCGAGATTCAGGATGCGGGAGGGGACGCCTCGACCGAGGCCGTGCTCGTTGCGATCGGGGAGTCAGTGGAATGGCGGTCCAAACTGGGAAGGGCGCACTTTGCGCCGGTGCGGGTGCAACACGCGCTAGTGATGTTGCGGTCGCTCCGGCTTGTTGGGTCGCATCCGGCTGCGCCCTGACGCGAGCGCCGCGCTGGGAGGTGCGGACCCCCGCACACGGACCGCGCACACTTCGCAGTGCGGAACATGTGCTGTGTGCGGCGCATGGTGGGGGTACCTACTGGGGTGCAGCGCTGCTCAGGTGAGTAGCGATAGCACAGCGGTGGACGGATACCGACGATGTCAGTGATCGTTCTCTAGCCGCGCGCTTACGCAACGCACACATTGGTCAGCGAGGCTGGGCGAGTGTCTGAGGGTAGGTTCCAGTGTGGGCGGCGCTGCGCTCGCGTATCAGCGCATTCGCCCTTGCACCAATCCCCGTAGCCCCACCCCACAGTGATCCGTCAGACCGCAGGCTTGCGGGTCTCAGTCCTGGCACTCGCGTCGGCACTTCTCAGCTGCACCTCCGCCGACTCCCCCCTGGGCCCGCCCTCGCCACTCCCGGATCCCGCGCATCGGCTCGTGCGCATTTCCGAGTGGATCGAGTCGGAGCCTAGTCACTCGCAGGTCAGCACGCTGCAGTACGACGACCAAGGTCGCCTGACGCGGTACAGATTTTTCGTTTCTGTCCTCGGTTCGCCGCCGCGGCAGACTCTCATGACGGAGTACTCGTGGTCAGGCGCCGAGCTTTCCGCCGCCGACCTCTATCTCGTCGACCGCACGGAGCCGTACGAGCGAATGCGGTTCGCACGTCACTCCGACGGTCGACTCTCTTACGTCGAACGACTCGTGCTCGACAGCGCGGGAAGCGTCCTCTCAAGATCACGCGACACCGTGCAGTTGGACGCGTACGGTCGTATCAGCGCTGTTGAGAACGCGGATTCGCGCGAGACGTTCACCTACTGTCGCTCGAGCCATGTCACCACGCGCGATCCCTGCCGTATCACGTTGCGATTCGCGGATGGAGAGAACTTCGAGCACGACTTCGAGTATGGGGGTACCTCGCATCCACTGAAGCCCGCGGTGGAGAATCGCTGGCTGCGGATACTGCGGATTCTCGATGTGACTCCGCCCGGAGCAAGTCGCTCGGCGAGCGCGTTCCGGGTACGCGTCGCGGGATCGGCTTCGCTTGCGTCGGAAGTGTTCGTTGGAGGAAGTGTGGGGGCACACGGAATGCCGGATTCGGTGCGCCTTGAAGTCAGGAACGCGCTCTCTCCAGGTGCGAGACCGACCTTCGCCTTCGCCGTGCAAATTCGCTACCAGTACGAGGCCATTCCCTGAACTTGGAGTTCCCAGAGTTTAGTGGACAGGGCTCACGTCCCGCCGTGCCCTGACGTGAGCCCGCAGCGCCGCTGCCGCTAGCGCCCCTCCTCTCGCATCGCCCGCTGCAGCGCGACCTCCAGCACCGGGTCTCTCCCGCTGCGCCACTCCTCAAACGTCGGCGCCACGAGAATCTCTGGGTAGATCCACTGCCGTCCGTCCAACGGGTTGCTGTCCTGCCAGTACCGGCTCGAGATGCTGAGGGCGAGCTGCGAGTGAGGCAATCGTACCTGGCTGACTTCACCGACGTGGTTCGGGCGTGATCCCGTGGGTTCCCCGATGAACTCCGGGCGCACGAGACGTTCGATCCGCGTCGCGAAGTTCTGCGCCGCCGAGAACGTGTGCGGGCCGGTAAGTACAAGGATTCTTGCCGCGGGTTCGCTGTACGCGTACCGGACGATCGCGCGTTCAATCGGCAGCAACAGTCCATTGTTGCCGCCTCCGTTCTCGCGAATGTCGATGACAAGCGCTTGAGGCCTCGAAGAGCGAGACAGCATCCCATCGAGATCTCGAGCCACATCGGCCAAGCTGCGCCCCGGTGCGTTCGAGACGGCGCGGAAAGTGAAGAGCGCGACACGGCCTGCCTCGAGTTCCGAGAGCACCGCGGGTCCCGGTGGGGGCGGGTTTCGCCGCGGCACCGAATCGACGCGCGCCCAGTCGGCTGTTGACGCTGACATTCGGATTGGCAGGATCAGCTCCTGGCTGCTGCTGCCCTCGCCGACCCGCACGAGGACGCTGTCCCCGCGACTCAATCCGGTGGCGTCGAGGTACCGACCGCGCATCAGGAGACTCTCGGCGCCGTGCAAACGGGGCCAAGTCTCATTGTCGCGGCTGAGCCACGCTGACACGGCCGCAACCGCTTCGGCGACTGGGCGTCCACCCACCTGCGTGAGCGGACGGCCAAGCAGGTTAGCGAAGCCCGGCTCAGCCGCAACGACATAGATGCCGTCGGAGAAGACGCGCACGCGGATTGGAAGCGCGCGCGCAAATCGAGCGAGGGAGCCGTCACCCGGACCCCGCGGCGCTTCGCGAATCTGACTATGACCGTCGCCGAGCGCGACCAGCAACCGCTGCACACCCAGCACCATCTCGAGGTCGCTCAGGCCACCCGCGCGGTCAGCGAGCGAACGCACTTCGCGTGCGAACTCCTCTGTGCGGGCAGGCGACCGTGGGGCCGCGTGCAGACGTCGCGCTTCCTCGAGAAAGAACTCCAGATCCTCGCGCCAGGCCGCCACGCGGTTCGCCGCAACAAGTCGGACGCCGGCAAGACGCTGGCACGTCGTATCCGCCTTGTAATCGGCCCACGCGGCGTCCTCCGCGATCGCGGCGCGGCGATCCATTCCCTCACTGAGGCGGCGGCTAAGCCACTGGAACGCCAGCTCTCGCTGACCAGCGCGGGCGAGTTCCGTCGCCACGCCGTAGTACATAGTGGCAAGACGTTCGTCGCCGAGTCTGGCGACGCGCTCGGCGGCTTGTAGCGCTTTGCGCGCATCTCCTCGCCGCGCGGCGAAGCGCATCACGTTCGCCCACGCCTCGGTGCGAGCGGGCTCGTTTCGTGCTACGGAGTCCCACCGCGCCAAGGCGAGTGCGACGTCCGCCGTGGGAGTCGTGCGAGCAGCGATGAGGAGTCGATGCCGCTCCAGTGCTCTGTCCGCCGAGGCGGTTGGTGGGAGCGTCGGCAACTGCGCGGATGCGGTTGCGACAACGCAGACTAAAGCAAGTGTCGCAGTGACGACGCGATAGGGAAGCATTGGGAGCCGGTTCCGACGGGGTGGACGCGGTGTGTGCTGTCTGCAGGCCTCCTGTATCGGATAGAGTGGGGCTGAGGAGGGATTGAGTGATGTACGGGTTCACACCGAACGCACGCATCTCCCGGCGCCGCAACCGGGCCCTCCGTATCACCATCGCGCACGCTTCGCGATCAACGCCGCTCTGGGCTCGCTGAGCGCGCACTTGGCGGAGCTTGATACTCAGCATGCGGCTGTCCGGTTGGCGGCAGTCGTCGCGCAGATTGGCTCTCAGAATCCACTGAATCCGGCGCAGCGGTGGCCGAAGTCGGGGGTAAGGTCAATCGCTGCAGAGACATGACGGACCCTGCCAGAATCGCCAAGCCAATAGCGACATCGGGATTGTTGGAAAGGCAGAGCGCAAATTCCGCAATGGCGCCGAGGAGCATCAGGGGCGAGAGAAGTTCCGCGATGATGGCAACTACGGCCGCCGGGATCCATGCAAGACCGAGCCCTAAGGAGACTCTGTACGACGCGAAGGCAAAGACTCAGCACCCAAGAGGCATCCGCGCAGCAACGATTCCCCGAGCAGCCGATTCGCGCCGTTTGGCCGCTCGTCACTGTAGCTGGTTGACATGTCTCGGCGGGACTAGATCAGCCTAACGCCATGCCGATAAGCTGCGGACGCCGGAGGCGACCGCGAGCACCATAGGCATTTTCGGAAGCCTGCTGGCACGCAAGGCTACGGTGCGTTCGCCTGACCGAAGTCTTTGCCGCTCCGCCACGCCGAGTGAATGTGGTGCCCTAGGTGTAATTGACAAGGAAGTTGTTCACAGAGCGTAGCCGTGCGAAGCTGGGGTTGTCGAGACACTCAACTCAC
>CADEDA010000009.1 GCA_902825965.1 uncultured Gemmatimonadota bacterium
TCGACGCCGTCGCGGACACCAACTTCGCGTACTGGCACTCGGCGACGTTCAACAATGACGGCACCAAGATCCTCTTCTCCGACGAGTGGGGCGGCGGCGGCGCGCCGAAGTGCCGGTCCACCGACAACAAGGAGTGGGGCTCGGACGCGATCTTCACGATCGAGAACCGCAAGTTGAAGTTCCAGAGCTACTACAAGATCCCGACCTTCCAGACGGCGCAGGAGAACTGCGTCGCGCACAACGGCTCGCTGATCCCGATCCCGGGGCGCGACGTCATGGTACAGGCTTGGTACCAGGGCGGCATCTCGGTGTTCGATTGGACCGACGCGGCCAACCCGAAGGAGATCGCGTTCTTCGACCGTGGCCCGATCGACTCGACGCGCATGGTCTCCGGCGGCTCGTGGTCGGTGTACTGGTACAACGGCCAGATGATCAGCTCCGAGATCGCGCGCGGCCTCGACATCGCCGAACTGGTGCCGAGCGAGCACGTGACGCAGAACGAGATCGACGCGGCCAAGACGGTGCGCTGGAACTACCTCAACGCCCAGGGGCAGCCGAAGATGGAGTGGCCGGCCAGCTTCTCGCTCGCCAAGGCCTACGTGGACCAGCTCGAGCGCAACAAGTGCCTCAGCGCCTCGCGGATCTCGCAGGTGCGTTCGGCGCTCTCCAACGCCGAGAAGGCCAGCGGCGCTGCCCGCGCCTCGCAGCTGAACGCCCTGTCCACCTCGCTCGAGGCGGACGCCCGCAGCTCCTGCGACAGCAAGAAGGTCAACATGCTGAAGGACGCGGTGAAGGGGTTGGCGGCGCCGGTCGCGTAACGGCAGGTGGGAGGTGTGAGATGGGAGGTGTGAGGTGAAGGGAGCGGCCCTCTGACGACTCGGTCAGAGGGCCGCTTCCGTATCGCCCCTCCCCCTCCCCCTCCCCCTCCCCCGCGCGCTCCCCCTCGCACCTCCGCCCTCGATCCTCGGTTTCGCTCCTCGCTCCTCGTACTTCCGCCCGCCGTCCCAAACGACCGTTCACCGAAAACCCGGACGCCACACGACACTCCCCGCGCGTGCCCGTCGTACCCTGCGGCATGCGCACCCGGACCCCAGCACCCAGCAGCCGCAGCCGCACGCCGCGCGTCGTTCCGCGCGTCGTCCCGCGCGTCGTCCCGCGCGTCGTCCCGCGCGTCGCCCTCGCACTACTCTCCGCGCTCCCGACGGCGCTCGTCGGCCAGTCCAGTGCGCCGCCGCCGACCCCTGCCGCACCCGCAAGCGCATCCGCGTCCACACCCGCCACCGACGCCGCGCCGACCCTGCTGCGCGGCAGTGTGCGCACCCGAGACGGGGCGCCCGTGCCAGCGGCCAACGTCTTCCTGCTCGAGACACTCGAAGGCGCCCTCACCGACTCGACGGGCCGGTTCGTACTCGCGACCAGCGCCGCCCGGCCCTACACCCTGCTCGTGCGGCGCGTCGGGTTCGCCCCGCTGCAGCGGCTGCTGACGGATGCGGATACCGGAGCCGTGGTGCTGGTGATCGAGCGCGGTGTGGCGACCCTGTCAGCCGTGTCGGTGCAGGCCGGGGCCTACACCGCCGACGAGGAACGCGGCGCCACGCTTACGCCGCTGCAGGTCGTCACGACGCCCGGTGCCGCCGCCGACATCACGCGCGCCATCCAGTCGCTCCCGGGTGTTCAGCAGGCCGACGAGGGCAATGCGCTCTTCGTCCGCGGCGGCGACTACACCGAGACGCGCATCTTCCTCAACGATGCGCCGTTGCTCAACCCACAGCAGCTGCAGACGCCCACCGGCACGTTCACCGGCACCGTCGATCCCTTCCAGCTCGACGGCATCTTCTTCTCCTCCGGCGGATTCGGAGCGCGCTACGGCAACGCGCTGTCGGGCGTCGCGGGCCTGCGTACCCGCGGGCTCACGACGGCGCCGACCGCGACCCTCTCGGCCGGGCTGGCGGCCATCAGCGCCGACGCCGCGATCCCCGTCAACAATCGGTTCACCCTGCGCGCGGCGGCCAACCGGTTCGACCTGCGCCCGTTGTTCTCGGTGAACGGGGCCACGCGCGCCTTCACGCCGCCCCCGCGGGGTCGGGACCTCAGCGCCAGCGCGGCCTGGCGGTATCGACCCGAGGCCGAGCTCAAGCTCTTCATGATCGACCAGACCAACCTCGTCGGGGTCGACGTGGACGATCCCGCCGGGACCTCGACCTTCGACAGCGACGACCGCACGCAGCTGGCGGTCCTCTCGTGGCGGGACCTCGTCGGCCGCTGGGCACCGAGCCTGAGCCTGTCGCACACCGTGCAGACCTCGGCGCAACGGTTCGGCGCCTTCCGTCTCGGGGGACGCACCGCGCAGTCGATGCTCTTCACGCAGCTGGAATACGGTGCCGACGGAACGCGCACCTGGCGACTGGGGGGTGAGGTGGAGCAGCTGCGGGCCGCGCTCGACGGCTCGCTGCCCCGCGCGGTGGATTCCACCAGCGGCGCGCCCCTCCGCCTGTTCGCGTACGACCGTGCCGCACTGCGCCTCGGACCGTTCGCGGAACTCGACTGGCGCACGACGTCCACCACGCGCCTCATCGTCGGCCTGCGCGGTGACCGCTCGCAGCTCACGCACGCCTGGACGCTGGACCCGCGCCTCTCGTTCGCGTGGAAGCCCAGTGCCGTCGCAGTCACGGCGGCCTGGGGGCTCTACCATCAGGTCGCGAGTCCCCTGCAGTACGACGAGACCGTGGGCGACCCCGGGCTGCCGGCGATGCGCGCCGAGCAGCGGGTGCTGGGCATGCAGCTCGGCGAGGGGGAGTTGCAGTTCCGCGTGGAGGCCTATGACAAGCGCTACCGCGAACTGGTGCAGCTGCGCCGTGACAACACCGCGCGGGGCGGCGGCGTGGGCAGCGCGCGGGGGGTGGACCTCTTCTTCAAGGGGTCGCTGCCCGGCGGCTTCAGCACCCGCACCACACTGAGCGCCCTGCGGGCTCGGCGCACGGACCCCAACACCGGCGCACTCGCGCGCGCGCCGTTCGACATCGGTCACAGCGCGACGACAATCGTGGAGCGGATGTTCGGCGGCGTGCGCGCGGCCGTCGCCTGGCGTCAGGCCACCGGTCGCGCGTACACCGACATCGTCGGCGCCGACTACGATGCCAGCGAAGACCGCTACCTGCCGCGGTACGGCGCGCCCTTCGGCGCTCGGCTGCCGGGCTTCCGGCGGCTCGATGTATCGGCGAGCTGGTTCCGCCCGCTCACCCCGCACTGGCGCAGCGTGCTCTTCGCGTCGGTCAACAACGTGCTCGACCGGTCCAACGTGCAGTCGATGACCTGGTCGCGCGACTACTCGGAGCGCATCCCCGTGCGCTCGATCTTCAACCGCAGCGTCTACTTCGGGGCGACGCTCATTCGGCAGTAGGAGGCGACGTGGGACCGCAAGCAGCAGGGATCAACCCGGGGTATCGCGGCCGTCGGGCCGCATGGATCGTCCTGGCCGTCGTTGCCCTCGGCACGGCGCGGGTCGATGCCCAGGCGGCGACGGCGACGTTCACCGGCGCGGCCAAATGGGCGGACTCCGTGCGTCGCCTGGTCGAGCCCGCGCAGCTGCGCGGCGACGAGACGGGGCTGCGGGAGGCGGTCGCCCTGGCCGAACGGGCGCTGAGCGTGACCCCCAACGACGCCGCGCTGCTGCACTACAAGGGCTACGCGCTGTACCGCCTCGGCTCGCAGCTCATGGGAGGGCGGGCCAAGGAGGCGAAGGAGGTGTTCGAGGAGGCGGACCGCGTGCTCGAAGCGTCTGCGGCCTCACTGCCGTGGCCGGAGACCTACGCGCTGCGCTCCGCTGTGCTCGGCCAGTTGATCGGTGCGAGCGGTGGCGGAGCCCTGCTCTCCATGCGGCTCGGCATGAAGTCCGGGTCGCTGATGGATCGCGCGGTGGAACTCGGGCCCGAGAACCCGCGCGTCTGGGTGCTCAAGGCCAGCGGGGAGTTGTTCAAGCCGGCCATGGTGGGCGGCGGTGAGGCCAACGCCACCGCCTCGGCACAGAAGGCGGTGCAATTCCTCGCCAAGGACAGGCCCGAGGGGCTGCGTCCTGCGTGGGGCGCCGTGGATGCCTACCTTTGGTTGGGTCAGGCGCACGCCAAGGGCGGCCGGACGTCCGAGGCACGCGCGGCCTACCAGCAGGTCCTCACACTCGCTCCCGACCACGGATGGGTGAAGTACCAGCTCCTCCCGGCGCTCGACCGGACGAAGTGATGCCGCTCCGCGGTCGCACCCTCGCGCTGTACTTCGCGGCGTGGGCCCCGTACGCCGTGGTGACGACGCTGGCGCTGCTGGTGCAGCGCCCCGACATCCCGCAGGCCGCGGCGGTGTGGGCCGGGGTGTTCGCCGCGACGGTCGCCTCGGTGATGGGTTTGGTCCTCCGCGCGATGGTGCAGCGGGCCTTCGCCAAGGAATGGGCGCTGCCGCTGCGGGCGAGCGCCTTCACGCTCGGCGCCCTCGTGTTCGGCGCGGGCCTCATGCTCACGAACCTCGCGGGCATGCAGTCGGAGCGCGCGGCCCACGCGTTGCAGGCCTACCTCGCCAACGCGATCGTCTGGGACTTCCTGAGCAACAGCACGGTCGGCGCGCTGGTGATCACGTTCTTCGCCTACGCGGAGACGATGCGGCGCCTGCGCGAACAGCGCGTGCTCGCCGAACGTGCCGAAGCGCTGCGGGTGCGTGCCGAGCTGGAGGCGCTGCGGGCGCAGCTCGATCCACATTTCCTGTTCAACACGCTGCACACCATCACGTCCCTCGTGCGCAGCGACGCGGCCGGCGCCCAGGATGCGCTCGAACGCTTCGCCGTGCTCATGCGGTACGTGCTCGACGCCGAGCGCGCCCGCGGCGACGAGGTGCCGCTGGAGGAGGAGCTGCGCTTCGTGCGCAGCTACATCGGCCTCGAGAAGCTCCGGCTCGGCACGCGCTTGGTGGTGACCGAGGAGATCGACGACGAGGCGCTCGAGTGCCTGCTGCCGCGACTGACGCTGCAGCCGTTGGTGGAGAACGCGATCCGGCACGGCATCGCGCCACGCGAACAGGGCGCGACGCTCCGCATCGCGGCGCGGGTGGAGGGCACGCAGCTGCTCCTCGAGATCGCCGACGACGGCCAGGGCGGTGACGCCGAGGCGGTGGAGCGTGGCGGTGTCGGCTTCACGGTCGTCCGGCAGCGGCTCGCGGCGCGCCACGGCACCGCGGCGAGCATGCGGGTCACCGCCGCGGCGGGGGAAGGATGGCGGGTGTTCGTCCGCCTGCCGGCGGTGGTGGGCGCGGCGGCGCGGCCGCGCGCACCCGGCGCGTCGATCAGCACGGCACGCGGCACCGGACCGCGATGACCGAGATCCATCGGGCGGTGGTGGTGGAGGACGAGCCGATCGCGCGCGAGACCCTGGTGGGGCTGCTGCGCGACGTGCCCTGGCTCGCCGTGGTCGGGACGGCGGCGAGCGGACCGGAGGCGGTCGCCCTCATCGAACGGGAACGTCCGGCCGTGGTGTTCCTCGACATCGAGCTGCCCGGCCATTCCGGCCTGGAAGTGGTGCGGCGCCTGAGCACGCCTCCGCTGGTGGTGTTCACCACCGCCTACGACAGCCACGCCGTCGCGGCCTTCGAGCTCGCCGCGCTGGACTACCTGCTCAAGCCGTTCGGCGCAGCGCGGCTTGAGGCCGCGCTGGCGCGGGTGCGGCGCACGCTCGACGATGGCGGGACTGCGCCGGTGGCCGAGCGCGTGGAGGAGGCGCTGGAGGGCGCCCGCGGCACCCCGTCCCCCCTCACGCGGTTCTTCGTGCGCGATCGCGGCAAGCTCGTCCTGCTCTGGGCACGCGAGGTGGAGCGACTGGAAGCCGACGACGACTATGTGCGTGTGGTCGCGAAGGGCCGCGCGCACCTCGTGTACCTGACGCTCAACGACTTCGAACAGCGCTTGGACCCGCTCAAGTTCGTGCGGATCCATCGCAAGCACATCGTCAACCTGGACTATGTGAGCCACCTGCATCCGATCGAGGGCGGGCGGATCGAGGTGCTCCTCCGCGACGGGACGCGCCTGGTGGCGAGCCGCACGCGTTCGCGGGAGTTGCGGGAGTTGACGCTGTAGCGATTATTCGGGGTCGTGTACGCGTTCACCTTCTCCCGAGCCCACGCTCCCCATGCGCTTCACCCCCGCCCTGCTCACGCTCCTCGTTCCCGTCGCCCTGCAGGCTCAGGTCCGCGAGACGCCACGCACCGTGCCGCCGCCCCCGGTCGCCTCTCCCGCGCCGGTCGCCGCGCCGGTCGCCACACCTGCCGCACCGGCCTCCACCGGCCCGACGTTCGGCTTCGCGCTCGACCTCAGCATCGAGTACGGCGGCGATGAGGTGGCCGAGACGTTCTTCACCAACGGCGAGTCGCAGAAGATGCTGGCCGGTCAGGGTGGCACCCTGGCGATCGGCGGGATCTTCCGGCCGCGTGCCGCGTCGCCGTTCTCGCTGCGCGGCACGGTGGGCATCAAGTACGTCACCACGGCGGCGGACAACGCCGACATCAAGATGACGCGGATCCCGCTGGAGTTCGTCGGCAGCTATGGGTTCCCCAATGGGGCGCGCGTCGGCGCCGGGCTGGTGCACCACGCGAGCATCCGGTTCGACGCCGACGGGCTCGGCCCCAACGTGGACTTCGATCCCGCGACCGGTGCGACGCTCGAGGTCGGGTACAAGGCCATCGCGCTGACCTATACGATCATGAACTATCGCGATGAGTTGGGGAACGACTTCAACGCGGGGAACTTCGGGCTGCAGTTGCTGTGGACGCCCGGCAGGAAGTAGGCCGGCTCACGCGGGTGCGTCTCAAGGCCGCGGTCGACGCGCTCTCGGCGCGCGACCGCGGCCTTGCCCGTATCGTGGCGACTCATGGCCCGCCGCCACTCTGGGCACGGCCCGGTGGCTTCCGCACGCTGGTGCGCATGGTGCTCGAACAACAGGTGTCGCTGGCGTCGGCCGCGACATTGTTCGCGCGGGTGGACGACGCGTTGCGGGGTGGCTGGACGCCTCAGGCCGTGGCGCGGTCCGGCGAGCGCGGCATGCATCGCTTGGGGCTCACCCGGCAGAAGTCGTCCTTTGTGGTAGCGCTGGCCGAGCACACGTTGCAGGACCCGCGATGGCTGGCGCGCCTGAATCGCGCCGATGATGCCGAGGCCTTCGCCCGCCTGGTGGCGATGCACGGGATCGGCCCGTGGACCGCGTCGATCTACCTCTTGATGGTCCTGCGGCGCCCGGATGTGTGGCCGCCGGGCGACCTCGCGCTGCACAAGGCGATCGGGGCGCTTCCGGGCCAGCCACGCGTGCCGTCGACCTCCGAGGCCACCGCGATCGCGGAGCGCTGGGCGCCGCACCGCGCGACCGCTGCACGGATCCTCTGGCACGGCTATCTCAGGGACCGGCGGAAGGTCGCGAGCTGAGCGCTCAGAGCAGGCGCTGCGCCAGCTCCTTGAACTGCTGTGCCCGCGTGCGCGCCCAGGCGCCGAGCGGAAAGGCCCCGAAGGCGAACAATGCGCCGCCCATGAGACCGAGGAGGGAGAGCCCGGGGCCGGCAGCGCCGGCCAGCGGCGCGCCCTCGCTCAGCAGCGCGACGGCCGTCGCGCCGGCGAGCACCAGCTGCGCCGCGCCGGCGGTCATCAAGGCGCGTGATCGGCCGTTCGTCGTGGAGAAGCGGACCCGGCTCCCCGTGGCGGTGGGCTCGACCATCACCGACAGGTTGCCGTTGGTCCACTGCCGCAGGCGGCCGTCCACCCGAACCTGGCCACGGGCATCGAAGCGTTCGCGGAGTTCGCCGACCAGCGTCTCCCAGCGCTCGTCGCTCATCGGCCGGTCGAGCTCCACCACGTGGCGCACGCCCATGGGCAGGCCCAGCGTCTCGCGGATCTCGGGCGCGCGGTCCTGCGCCAAGGACCGCGCCGCCGCCGCGACCAACTCGGGCGCGAGACCCGCCTCCTGCCCGAACGCCTGCAGTTGCGCCAACGACATGCCTTCGCGCGCCGCCAGGGACTGCGGCGCCGACTGCTCCAGCTCCGCGGCGCGCCGGAAGATCTCGGCCGCGTCCTCCTCGGAGTAACGTCGCTCGGTCATGGCTGAAATATACCCCCGGTCCGTGTAACTTTCGGCGTCCTCAGCCCTCCCTGCCCGTGGCTACGATCCTCCAGTCCCTCCCCGTCGGCGAGCGCGTCGGCATCGCCTTCTCCGGCGGCCTCGACACCAGTGCGGCCCTGCATTGGATGCGGGCCAAGGGTGCCGTGCCGTTCGCCTACACCGCGAACCTCGGTCAGCCGGACGAATCGGACTACGACGCCATCCCCCGCAAGGCGATGGAGTACGGCGCCGAGAAGGCCCGGCTCGTGGATTGCCGCCATCAGCTGGTGGCGGAGGGCATCGCCGCGATCCAGGCGAGCGCGTTCCACATCTCCACGGGCGGCCAGACCTACTTCAACACCACGCCACTCGGCCGCGCGGTGACCGGCACCATGCTCGTCGCGGCCATGCGCGAGGACGCGGTGCACATCTGGGGCGATGGCAGCACGTTCAAGGGCAACGACATCGAGCGGTTCTATCGGTACGGGTTGCTCACCAATCCCTCGCTCAAGGTCTACAAGCCCTGGCTCGACCAACGGTTCATCGATGAGCTCGGCGGACGCAAGGAGATGTCGGAGTACCTGATCGCCGCCGGGTTCGCGTACAAGATGAGCGTGGAGAAGGCGTACTCCACCGACTCCAACCTCCTCGGTGCGACGCACGAGGCCAAGGACCTG
Source organism: uncultured Gemmatimonadota bacterium (assembly GCA_902825965.1). Taxonomy (GTDB): domain Bacteria; phylum Gemmatimonadota; class Gemmatimonadetes; order Gemmatimonadales; family Gemmatimonadaceae; genus Pseudogemmatithrix. The sequence continues at coordinate 8,792 of CADEDA010000009.1, forward strand.
GAGTTCCTCGACAAGGGCATGCACATCGTGCAGCCCATCATGGGCGTGGCGTTCTGGAAGGACGACGTGAAGGTCGCACGCGAGACCGTGTCGCTGCGCTTCGAGGAAGGCGTGCCGGTGGCGATCAACGGCCAGGCGTTCGGTTCCGCGCTGGAGCTGTTCCTCGAGGCCAATCGCATCGGCGGGCGGCACGGCCTGGGCATGACCGACCAGATCGAGAACCGCATCATCGAAGCCAAGAGCCGCGGCATCTACGAAGCGCCCGGCATGGCCCTGCTGCACCTCTGCTACGAACGGCTGGTGACGGGCATCCACAACGAGGACACGATCGAGCAGTATCGCCTGAACGGCCGCAAGCTCGGTCGGCTGTTGTATCAGGGACGCTGGCTCGACCCGCAGGCACTGATGCTCCGCGAGAGCGCGCAGCGCTGGGTCGCGCGCGCGGTCACCGGTGAGGTCACGGTGGAGCTGCGGCGCGGGAACGACTACTCCATCCTCGATACGGCGAGTCCCAACCTCACCTACAAGCCCGAGCGCCTCACGATGGAACGGGGCGAAGCCTTCTTCACCCCGGCGGACCGCATCGGGCAACTCACCATGCGCAACCTCGACATCGTCGACACGCGCGATAAGCTCGAGGTCTACACCCGAAGTGGCCTGCTGCGTCAGGCCTCGGAGAGCGCGGTCCCGCAGCTGCCCGGCGAGTAAGGCGGCGCGCGACCGGCTCCCGGGAGAGGCGAACGGATCGCACACCGACGGCGTATTCCTCCGTCGGTGTTGCGGTGTTTGATTATCCCCATCCCGCTCCTGGAGCCCTGATGCGTGTCCGTCCGCTGGCCGGCCTGCTCGCCGCCGCCGTCATCTCGATCGCTGTCTCCGCGTCCGTCGTCGCGCAGCAGCCCCAGGGGCGCGGCCCCGTGAACTCCAACACGGGCACGCGGATCGAGGCCGGCCAGGAATGCCCCCCGGGCATGACCGAGGTCCGGCCGCGCAACTGCCAGGCGCCGACCATGCCGGCACCGAGCATCCTGGACTATCGGCCGCGCTCGACGCTCGTGACCGCCGAGCACAAGGTGCCCAAGGCGAAGTTCCCGGCGATCGACTACCACGGCCATCCGCAGCAGCAACTCGGGTCGGACGAAGGCCTGAACCAGCTCGCCGACGCGCTGGACGAGATCGGTGTGCGCGTGATCGTCGCGGCCAACAATGTCTCCGGCGAGAACCTGAAGCGGAGCATCGCCCTCGCGAACGCGAATCCGCGCATGAAGGATCGGATCCGCTTCCTGACCGGCATCGACTTCCGCGACGTGGGCCCGGGCTGGGCGGAGCGTGCGGTGCAGCAGTTGGAAGCCGACATCGCGGCCGGTGCGGTCGGGGTCGGTGAGGTGGGCAAGGGATTCGGACTGAACACCCGGCGAGCCGACGGCACGCGCCTCCCGATCGACGACCCGCAGCTGGATCCGGTGTGGCAGGCCGCGGCGCGCCTCGGCATCCCCGTGTTCATCCACACGGCCGACCCGCAGGAGTTCTGGCAGCCGATCGACAACAAGAACGAACGGTGGCTCGAACTCGCCCTGTTCCCCGGCCGCCGCTACTCGGAGGAGACCAGCCCGAGCTTCGAGCAGCTGATGCGGGAGCGCGATAACCTCGTGCGCCGCAATCCCAAGACGACGTTCATCATCGCGCACATGGGTTGGCACGCCAACGACCTGCCGCGGCTGGCGAAGATGATGGACGAGATGCCGAACCTGCTCACCGAGGTGGGGGCGGTGCTCTACGACATCGGCCGGCAGCCGCGCGCCGCGCACGACTTCTTCGTGAAGTACCAGGATCGCATCCTGTTCGGGAAGGACTCGTTCCAGCCCGAGGAGTATCCGTATTACTGGCGCGTGTTCGAGACCCGCGACGACTACTTCGACTACTACCGCGACTACCACGCCTTCTGGAAGCTCTACGGCATCGACCTGCCGGACGCCGTGTTGAAGAAGGTCTACTACCAGAACGCGCTGCGGATCACGAAGGGGATCCCGTCGGAGGGATTCCCGCGATAGGGTCGGCGGAGCGCGACCGGCCTGGTGCCGGTGTGAGAGAACGGTGAGGGAATCGTTGGCGTGAAACCGATGCGGAAGCTCCCGCGTGTGGGGGGACACCCACTCCGAGGGCTTCCGCATGTCCGTTCCGGTCCGGCTGTCCTGGTTGCACACCCGCGGCGCGCGGGTCGCGCAGTGCCTGCTGCTCGCCGCATCCCTTTCCTCCGCACTGGCCGCACAGACAGCGGCGAGTGCCGACTCGGCCCGGGTCGCCGGTTGGCGCAGCGACCTGCTGCTGCTCGAGCGCGAGGCCAAGCGCGTGCACGCGGGCCCCACAAGGCCCGCGCACACCCCGGCATTCGCGGCCGCCGTCGCCGATCTCGCGGCGCGCGTGCCCACGCTTCCCGACCGTCGCATCGTCGTGGAGATCCAGCGCCTGATGGCGCGCCTCGGCGACGGGCACTCGCTCGTCTACCCCGCGCCTGCGGCGCGTGCGTCATTCGCGATGCTGCCCATCGACGTGTACCTCTTCGCGGACGGCCTGTACATCGTCGCGGGCCGCGACAGCGCGGCAAGCCTCGTGGGCCAGCGCATCACGCGTATTGGCGGCCTGGAACCGAGTGCGGTCATCCGGCGGCTGGAGCCGTACATCAGTCGGGACAACGCCGTGGGCGTGCAGGCATTCGCCAGCCTGTACCTGCTGTTGCCACCGTTCCTCGAGGCCGTCGGCGCGGCACCGGACTCCTCGCGGGTGGTCCTTGAGCTCGCGGACGCCGCCGGTGTCCGCCGCACGGTCACCTTGCGCGCCACGGCGCCGCGGCGCAGCCTGCGGACCCTCCCACGTCCACCGGGCTCCGGCCCGGTTCCGCTTTGGCTCCAGCATCCGGACCGCAACCTCTGGATGTCTCCGCTCGCCCACGACGGGCTGTACGTCCAGTTCAATCAGGTCGCCGACGGCCCGACGACCTCGCTGGCCGCGTTCAGCACGCAGCTCCACGAGCGCCTCGCCGACGGATCCGTGAAGTATCTGGTGGTGGATGTGCGCCACAACACCGGCGGGAACAACCGGCTGCTCGACCCCCTGCTCGCGACGCTGGGGGCGTGGGCGGACGAGGTCCAGTCGCGGTCGCTCTACGTGCTCACCAGCCGCTCGACGTTCAGCGCGGCGCAGAACTTCATCAACCGCTTGGAGCGGCGCGTGCCGCGCACGGTGTTCGCGGGCGAGCCCAGCATGTCGAGCCCGAACTTCACCGGTGAGGACTTCCCGGTGCCGCTGCCCTTCAGCGGGCTCACGGTGAGCATCTCCAACCGCTATTGGCAGGACAGCGATCCGTCGGATCGGCGGCCGTTCATCGCCCCGCAGCTGGATCTGCGCCTGCGGGGTACGGACTGGTTGGCGGGGCGGGACCCGGTGCTGGAGAGGGTGCTGGAGCGGGTGCTGGAGAGGGTGCTGGAGCGGGTGCCGCAGGCGGAGCGGGCGGCGACGCCGCGGCGGCAGCGCCCCGACGTCCGGAGCGCGAGGCCCCCGGGGTGAGCGCCAAGCGGATGTCGATTCGCGCCACCCTCGTTCGACGCGTGTGTAGAGGGTGGCGAACGGCTCGTCACTCCGCCAGAATCATGGACAATACTCGGAGCCCCCCATGAGCCTCGACCTCCGCTACATCCTCCGCAGCCTGCTGCGTGCCCCCGGCTTCACGTTCGCCGTCGTCCTCACCCTCGGACTCGGCATCGGCGCCAACACGGCCATCTTCTCCGCGGTGCGCGGGGTGCTCCTCCGCCCGCTGCCGCACAGCGGCGGCGACGAGCTCATGTACCTCCGGCAGTCCGCCGCCGGCATGGGGGCGGACAACATCCTCTTCTCGGTCCCGGAGATCAACGATTTCCGCGAGCAGGCGCAGAGCTTCTCGGCCATCGCCGAGTACTCGCCGCTCACGCTCACGCTGATCGAGGACGCCGACGCCACGCAGATCGACGTCGGCCTCGTCACCGGCAACTATCTCGAGGTCATGGGGCTCCGCCCGGTGCTGGGGCGCGGCTTCTCGGCCACGGACGACGGCGCCGGCGCCGCGCCCGTCATCGTGCTCGGCCACGCGTACTGGCGCGATCACTTCGGCGCCGACAGCGGCATCGTCGGCAAGTCCATGCGCATCGGCAACCGCCAGGTGCAGGTGCTCGGCGTGCTGCAACCCGCGCCGTTCTTCCCGGCGCGGATCGACGCGCTCATGAACATGTCGATCAGTGAGCACCATGTGAGCGCGATGATGGTGCAGGGCCGCACGCATCGCATGACCGAGATGATCGGCCGCCTCAAGCCCGGGACCTCCGTGGAGCAGGCGCGCGCCGACATCGCGACGGTCACGTCGCGGGTACATGCCGCGAACCCCGAGGTGTACGACAAGGCCTCGGGGTACGCGGTCACCGTGACCCCCTTCAAGGAAGTGCTGGGCGCGGAGGCACGCACCACGCTCCTGCTGCTGATGGCCGCCGCGGCCTTCGTACTCGTGATCGCCTGCGCCAACGTCGCCAACCTCACGCTCATGCGCGGCGTGCGGCGCGAGCATGAGATGACGGTGCGTGCCGCGCTGGGCGCCGGCACCAGCCGCCTCCGCAAGTTGCTGCTGCTCGAGAACCTCGTGCTCGCCACGGGCGGCGCGCTCCTGGGCCTGGTGATCGCCTTCGGCGGCGTCGGCATGCTCACCGCGTTCACCGCGCGGTTCTCGCCGCGTGCCGATGAGATCCGCGTGGACGGCATGGTGCTCGCGTTCACCCTGCTGCTGGCCCTCCTCGTCGCCGTCCTGCTCTCGTTCGCTCCGCGCGTGGGGCGCGAACACGAGCTCAGCCAAGGCCTCGTCGCGGGCGGCACCCGCAGCAGCGGCGGCGTCCGCCGTCGCCGCCTGCAGCAGGCGCTGGTGGTGGCGCAGATCGCCGTGTCGGTCGTGCTGCTCACCGGAGCCGGCCTCCTCGTGCGGTCCATGCAGCGGCTCGCCGCCGTGGACCCGGGCCTCAACAGCGCGGATGTGCTCACCATGGAAGTGCCGCTGGACTTCACCACGCTCACCGATCCCAATGCCGCGGTGGTGAAGTACGAGACCATGCAGCGCGAGCTCTCCGCGCTGCCGGGCATCGAGATCGTCGGCGTCGGCAACACCATGCCGCTGCGGGCCGGGCAGATCCAACTCCCGCTCAAGGCCGAGGGGCGGCCCGTGGTCCCGGGTGAACCGGCGCTGCAGGCGGAGTATCGCACCGCCGATCCGGGGTACTTCCGGGCGTCGGGCATCCCGCTGCTCAGCGGTCGCGACTTCGCGACGACCGACATGAAGGATGCCGGCAAGGTCGTCGTGCTCAACAAGCACCTCGCCGACCAGCTCTTCCCCGGCATCGACCCCATCGGACGCCGCGTCGGCTGGACCGGCGACGTGCTGCGGTTCATCGGCGTGTCGGACGAGTGGCGCACCATCGTGGGCGTGGTGGGCAACACCAAGGACGGCGGGCTCGACCGCAATCCGCTGCCGGTGGTGTTCATCCCGTTCGCGCAGGGCGATTTCCCCACGGGTGGCCTCGTCATCCGCTCCGGCGTGGACGCCGCGGCGCTCGCCCCGGCGGCGCGGGCCATCGTGCGCTCGGTGGCGCCGGAGCAGCCGATCGAGAACGTGATGACCATCGACGACATCCGCGACGAGAGCGTCGGTCCGCGTCGGCTCAATGCGCTGCTCGTCGGCTCGTTCGGCCTGCTGGCCCTCGTGATCGCCGCCATCGGCATCGCCGCGGTGCTCGCGTTCTCGGTGAGTGCGCGCACCAACGAGATCGGCATCCGCATGAGCCTGGGTGCCGCGCCCACGCAGGTGCTGGGCATGATCCTCCGCGAGGGCGGCGTGCTCGTCGGCCTCGGCCTCGCCCTCGGCGTGCTGGGTGCACTCGCCCTCTCCAAGCTCATGCAAGGGTTGCTGTTCGAGGTCGCTCCCAATGACCCCGTGACGTTGCTTGTGGTGGCCGTCGTGATGGCGGCGATCGGCACCGCGGCCTGTTATGTGCCGGCCGCCCGCGCGGCGCGGATCGACCCGTCGGAGGCGCTGCGCGCCAGCTAGTGCTCCACCCGGCAGACCGCGCGGCGCGACGGCTCGGCCTGGTCATCACGGCGCAGTTCGCCCTGATGGCCGCGATCATCACGCTCTCGCCGCTGCGGTTCAGCCCGACGCCGGTGAACGGGTGGAGCCGGTTCTGGACGCTCGAGGACGTCGCCCTCAACGCGATCCTCTTCCTGCCGTTCGGCTTCATCCCGACGCTCACGCGGCCCCGCGGGGCAGCGGTGCCGGTGTGGCGCGTGGCGGCGCTGGGCTTCGGCTTGAGCCTGGCGATCGAGCTGCTCCAGTTCTACACGCCGCAGCGTTATCCCTCGGTCTACGACCTCGGATCCAACACCCTCGGCGCGCTGCTCGGCGCGGCCCTCGCCGAGCGGCTCGCGCCGCGCATGGATGGCGTGACCGCCCTGCGCGGCCTCGCGCTCGAGTACCCGCTCATGGGCATCGTGCACCTGCTGGTCCCGGTGTTCTGGCTCATCGGACTCGGCAGCGCCGGACCGGCGCGGGCCTGGCTCGTGTTGCCGCTCGTGGTGATCGCTGGCCTGCTGGGTGGCACCGTGTTCGCCGCCGAACGCGCCACGCCCACCGGACCCAAACGCCGCGCCCTCGTGGTGGCGGGTGCGGCGTGGCTGCTCATCGCGTTGCTGCCCGGCGCGGTGCGCGAGTGGCGCCTGATCGGCGGGGCGACGCTCGTCTTCATCGCCGCCGCATGGCTCGGACGGGTCTGGCAGCGGCGACACGCGCGCCGCGAGCGGAGATTCGAGGCCGCCGCACTGCGGCGCGTCGCACCGATCGCCCTCGCGTACCTCATCGTCAGCGCGTTGCATCCGCTCGACGTCACGCCGGTGGGGTTCCACGGCACCTGGGCGCTGCTGCCGCGCGGCGACCTGCTCACGACGCTGTCGATCTACCGCGCCATGGAACGCGTGGCGGCGTTCGCGGTGATCGGCTACGCGATCGCCGAGTACCGGGCGCGCCGCAGCGAGCATCCGGCGGCCGCGCGCCCGGCGCTCATCGGCATCTCGGCCGCGCTCGCCCTGCTGCTCGAACTGGCCCGCGGCTTCCATCCGGTCCACGTGGCGAGTGCGTCGCTGGTGCTGCTGTCGGTCATCGCGGCGCTGGCGGGCGGTCGCGTGTACCGACTGCAGTTGGAGCACGTGCGCGCCCTGCTCAGCACCACGCGCTGAGGCGGGGGCGGCCGGCGATCAGGGCGAGATGATCACCGACAGGTGGCCACCCACCTGCTTCGCCCAGGGCCCGTCGAACGAGTAGAGCGCGCCCAGGCTCACGTGGATGGCCGGTACGCGCAGGGCCGCGAGTGGCGGCACGGCGAAATCGCTCGCGACTCCCGCCACGCGCCGCAGCGGCACCGACGGCTCGGTGCCCGCCCCCAACCACTCGTGGTAGACCCGCACCGGTCCCGTGGTGCCCGTCCGGATGCTCGCCATCGAGCGGCCCGTGGCGAGTGCGAACGGCAGCCCGGGTCGTGCGAGCCGGTGCGACATCACCAGCGGCTCGATCAGCGCCGCGGGCGCACCGCCCACGACGAAGCGCTCATCGAGCGGCGCGTCCTCGTCGATGACGCCGTACGTGCCTTCGACCTGCACACCGCGACCACTGGGTCCCGCGATGGAATACGCCACGCGTCCCACCACCCGCTGCCATCCGTACCCCGCGGTGAGCCCGGTCGCGTAGTCGAGATCGACCTCGTGCCCCAGGCGGAGCGCCGCGAGTGGTGTCCACAGGTAGCGCGCCGCGAAGCCCGTCGCGACCAACTGCCGCGACGCACCGGTCGCGCTGCCCTGCCCCTCCACCGGCTCGAGCCGCCCGATGCTGGCGCCCAGCGTGGTGCGCGTGGAGCCATGCAGGGTGCGACGCGGCAATTCCATCAGCAACGCACTCCCGACGTAGCGCCGGTCGAACTCACGGCTGCCGAGCGGCGCGTCACCCCATTGCTCACTCGGCGACTGCGTCGTGTAGAACCCACTGAGCCGCAGCTCAGGGCGTGTCCCGCGCCACGCGATGCCGAGCGCGCCGCCGTGCATCAAGCCGCCCCGGCCCGCGGTGTACTGCCCGAGCGCACTCACGCGGCCGAGCGGATCGTTGACCTGCAGGGCGAACCCGGAGACACTGCCCTCGGTGGAGGATTGCGTCGGGTAGAACGGACGCACCGCGAGCCGACCGACACCGTAGCCACGGGCCGCCGGCACCTCGCGCGGGACGAGGGGCACGGCCTTGCTGGTGTCGCGACGCGGGGCCACCGGGGCCAGTGTCGCGACGAGGGCACGCGCCGCGGCCGGCGCCGCGATCGAGTCCGGTGCGATCGCGCGCAGGTCATGGCCGCGCGCGTGCAGGTCGAGGAACCACACCCGGCCGTCGGGCGCACGGTCGGGTGCCGACGCCGCCCCGGTCACGCGGGTGACCTGCTGCGTCTCGCCGCTGCCGAGCCGCAGGCGTTCGATGTTCGGTGCGCCACTCGCATCACTCACGGCGAGCAACGCCGAATCCCCGTCCCAGGTCGGTGCCCAGCGTGACTGCTCGTCACGCGGCCCCACCTCGGTGAGGGCCCCGCTCGCGACATCGACCACGGCGAGCCGCCACAGCCCGGCGCGCGCGATCGCCGTGGCCACCCGGCGACCGTCGGGCGACACGCGGGCGCCGGCGAGCGGCTGCGTGACGCTGCCGCGATACAGGTCGCGCAGCGCGCCAGCGCGCAGGTCGATCAGCACGAGCCCGCAGGTCCCCGCCCCGCAGCGCACGCCCACGGCGCGGGTGCCGTCGGGCAGCGGATCCACCTCGCGGACACCAGCGCCGGTCGTCACGCGCTTGAGCGCACCGGTCGCCGAGTTCCAGCGGTACACGTCCGAGCGCGCGCGTCCGTCGCTCAGCGGCGTGGACCGGAGCACGAGCAGGTCGTCGCTGCCGCGGATCCAGCGCGGCGCATCGAAGCCGACGCCGGCCAGTGGTCCCAGCGTGGCCACCTGCTTCAACGGCCAGGGATACGCGTCGACCGGCATGACGTCGAGCGGGTCGCGCTTCAGCAGGCGTTCGCGGAGGCGCAGCAGCGCGGAATCCGGTGTCGCGACCTTGGTCTCGAGCACCAGCACGCGGGTGGGCTGGCCGGGCGACGCGAGCCGGATCGCCACCTTCGTGCCGTCGGACGAGAGCGCGGGCGCACCCACGCTCCAGCGCAGGTGCTGGCGAAGGCCGCCCTGCGCGAGTCCCTGTGCCGCCAAGGCGTTCCTCGCCTGAGCCGCCTGCGCCGTCACCTCCGCGACGAACCGGCCGTAGAGCACCCGTGGTGTCTCGCCGAACACACCGGCGAAGGCGACGTCGAAGGTCCGGTCCTGCTTGGCGGTCATGCGGCGCCACAGGTGCACCAGCGACGAATCCCCACGCTGCGCCTGCAGCCACTCGAGGTACGCGGAGCCCACGAGGTAGCGCATGGTGCCGCCCATGAACGGCGCCGGCGAGTCGAGCATCTCGTAGCTCGGCAGCGCCCCTTCGAGTGCCAGTTGCCGGATGACCGCCGGACGCGCGGCGCCGTTGGGCCGTCCACTGCCCGTGAGTTCGCCTTCGATGAGGGTCGCATAGCCCTCCGTCACCCAGGCGGGAGACTTCACCGCCACCGGTCCCAGCGGCACGGGCGAAAGCTGCCAGAGCAGGCGCGCGCCCACGGCCCGCGAGGGTCGCGTGAGATGGGCGATATGCGCGAACTCATGGATGCCGAGCAAGCCACCCCAGTCCGTGAGGTGACCGATCACGCTGTTGGGATCCGGTGGTGTCGCCCAGAAGCGCATGGACGGCATGGGCAGCGACGGCCATGCCGAGCCGTTGGGTTGGTTGATCGGGTCCTCGACGATGATGTCCACGACCGCCGAGGGTGCATGGCCCACGCGCGCCGCGACGATCTCGCGCATCTGCTCGATCCGCGCCGCCAGCGACTGCGACCAGACCTCGAGGCCGGGCTCGTAGTGGATGCGGAAGTGCTCGGTCCGGATGGTCTTCCATCCGAGGGAGGCGTTCACCGGCTGCTGGGCGGCCAGCGTCGGGGCGGCGCCGACGGCAACGCCGACGGCGACGCCGACGGCTGCGACGAGGGCGAGACGGCGGACCAGCGCCGCTCGCGAGATGGGTCGAATGCGCATGGAGTGGAGCTTAACCGCTCGTCTGGTTATCGTCAGTGGGCCCGCCACCCCACCTCCCGCCGCCAGCCGATGGAACAGCTCTCCGAGGGGCTCGGATTCTTCGTGGTCTTCCTCTTCTCGACCACGCTGCACGAGGCGGCGCACGCGTGGGCGGCGCTCAAGGGCGGCGACCGCACCGCCTACGAGGGAGGCCAGGTCTCGCTCGACCCGCGCCCGCACATCAAGCGCGAACCCGTCGGCATGCTCGTGCTCCCGCTCATCACGGCGGTCACCACCGGATTCCCGATGGGCTTCGCGAGTGCCCCGTACAACGTCGCCTGGGCGCGTGCCTATCCGCGCCGGGCGGCGTGGATGGCGCTGGCCGGGCCGGGGGCCAATCTCCTGATCGCCATCGTCGCGGCGCTGCTGCTCCGCGGGGGAGAGGCTGCGGGCGTGTTCTTCGCGCCGGAGTCCATCCAGTTCGGTGACATGGTCGGCAGCGACGCGGGCGAACCCTGGGGGGCCATCGGGAAGTTGCTGGGCATCTTCTTCTCGATGAACATCCTGCTGCTCGCGTTCAACCTCTTGCCCTTCCCGCCGCTCGACGGCAGCGCAGCCATCACGCTGCTCATGGACAAGCGGACCACGAGCAAGTACCAGGACTTCATCTGGTCCACGCCCATCCTCGGCTTCGTCGGGATCTTCATCGCGTGGCAGATGTTCGACAGCGTGTTCCGGCCCATCTTCATCTTCGCCGTGAACCTCGTGTATCCCGGCGCCAACTACGGCTGAGCGCCGCCCCGCCCGGACCGGCTCCCAAGCGCCGAGTCCATCGGCTCACCCGCGACTCACCCACGGTCGCGCGCTCAGCGCAGCGTGAAGCGCCCCAGCGGTTGTGCCACGCCGTTCAACTGCAGCGCCACACGATGGACGCCGGGATAATGCTTGCGGGTGCTCAGGTCGGCCAGCGATACCGTCTTGCGCAGGTCGGCCGACGCTCCGGAACCGAGTGAGAGATTGGACAGCTTGAAGACCTTGGCGCTGGTGCCGCCGTTGGATTTGACGAAGTGCACCACGAGGTCGGCAACGACGTCCTGCACCCGGGCGGTCGGGTTCTCCAGCGTGACCGTCACGACGACCTTGCCGCCGCGGCGTGGCGCCGCCGGCGTGATCGCCTTGGACCGCAGGCGCAGTGCGGCCGTTCGCCCGAAGCCCAGCACCTTGAGCGCCGCGGGATCGCCGCGCTTCACCGCGACGCGCAGCGCGTGCCGTACGATCCACGCACGCTCCGCACTCGCGGCCCGCATCCACTCGGCGCCCACGGCGACGGCTCGACGCGGATGGTCCTTCCAGATGTCGTTGAGGTTGTTCGCCACCGACCGACGCACGTAGAGCGCCGGGTCGTCCTTCAGTCGCTCGAGCAGGGCCAGCACCGGCGTCGGGTCGCGCTGGAACGCCTTGAGCCGCGGCGCCCAGGGGAGCCGGGACCGTGTGCCCTCGGAGACCAGGCGACGCACGTGCTCGCTCGGGTCCCCCGTCCAGGCGTGCAGCCGTTCGAGCGTGCGCGACTCGTGGTGCTCGAGGAAGGGGCGGATGGCGAACTCCGCCGTGAACACCTGCGTCAGCGCGTGCATCGCGCGCATGGACTCCTCGAAATGCGCGACCCCGCACTGCCGCACGAACTCCATGTGCGGCAGGTAGTAGAACGCGGCCATGCCTCCGGCCGGCGCCTTCTCCGCCGGCAACGTGGCCAGCAGCACCTCCACCGCGTCCGCGTACGAGGACGGCAGGAACTCGGCCAGCACCCGACCGAGGTGGCGGCCGCGATCGAGCAGCTCCAGTGCGTCGAAACCCTCGAGCGCGCGGCGTTCGAACGCCCGGCGGTCGAAGCTGCGGTGCACCGCCGCGAGCTCCGTCGCGAGGCGCCGGACCACCGGCGCCCCGAACTGGTTCTTGAGCGGCTCCGCCATCAGCGACGGATACTGCGCATCAACGCGTCGATGGCCGCCGCGAGCTGCTGATCCTGGCCCTTGTTCACCTTGTCGTACTCGTTCATGACGAGGATGTCGGGCTCGGTCTGCAGGTTCTCGAGGTACTTGCCCGTCGCGGCGTCCTTCACGCCCAGTCCGGGCACGCCCCAGCGGATGCCCCCCTGCAGCCCTTCCCAGCCCGCGAACGTGCAGGTGCCGGGCACCGGCATGCCGACCAACTGGCCGATCTTGAGGTCCTTGTACGCGTAGGCGTAGCAGTGACCGTCGGAGTAGTTGGCCTCGTTGGCCAGCGAGATGCTCGGCTTGGTCCAGCGGAAGTTGGGCTCGAAACCCGTGCTGCGGTCGTCCACCGTGTAGTCGAAGAAACGCTTGCCGCTGAGGAACATCGCGAGGTCGGCGACCAGGTCGCCGCCCCCGTTGAACCGCGTGTCCACCACCAGCCCGTCCTTCAGCGTGAACTTGCCCAGCACCTCCTCGAACGTCGTGCGCATCGCCCCGTCGTTCATGCCGGGGATGTGCACGTAGCCCAGTCGGCCGCCGCTCACGCGTTCCACCTCGTCGCGGTTGCGCTTCACCCAACGGGCGTACAGCAGCCGCCCTTCCTCCGCCTGCGTGATCGGCTTCACCACCAGCTCGCGGCGCGTGCCCCCGAGCGACAGTTCGAGCAAGACGTTCTTGCCGGCCTTGCGATTGAGCAGTTGGGCCAGGTCGGTGGCCGGGGTGACCGCCTCGCCGTCCACCGTCTCGATGACGCTGCCGGCGGCGACGTTCATGCCGGCGAGGGCGAGCGGCCCGTTGGCGAGCACCTCGTCGATCCTCGCGCCTGCGGTCGCCCAGGTGGGATCGAGCAGCACGCCGAGCGCCGCCGTCGCGTCGTTGTCCGCGCCGCTGGGCGTCCAGCGCGCGCCGCTGTGGCTCACGTTCAGCTCGCCAAGCATCTCGGCGAGCATCTCCGCGAACTCGAAGTCGTTGCCGATGTGCGGGAGGTACTTCGCATACACCGGGCGAATCGCCTGCCAATCGATGCCGTGGAAGCCCGCCGTGTAGTACGTGTCGCGGGTCTTGCGCCACACGTGGTCGAAGGCCTCGGCGCGTTCGGCCGCCGCGTCCACGATCATCTCGCCGCGGATCGGGATCATGTCGCGCTTGCCGCTCGCCGGGTCGATCTTGGAGATGCCGCCGTTGGCCAGCAGGAAGATCGTCTTCTGCTCCTTGTCCCAGGTCATGGCGCCACCGCCGGCATCGAGCGCGACGAGTTGCCGCGTCTCCCGCGTGCGGAGGTTCGTCGTCCACAGATTGAGCCCGCGCTCGAAGCGCGCGAGGTAGTACAGCGACTCGCCGTCCTTGCTCACCAGGGCGTCGCCGAGGGACGCGGAGTGGATGGTCAGCCGTGCCTTGCGCTCCTCGATGCCGGCGAGGTCGAGCTCGACGGTCTTGGGGGTGGCGGCGGCAGCACTGTCGGCCTTGGGCTTCGGCGCCTTGGCCTCGGCCTCCTTCACGAGGGCGAGTTCCTCCTTCGTGAGGCGATAGCGGTCCCAGGCCGCGGCCGTGAAGAACATCCCGTACACGTCGTTCTGCGCGCCACCCGACTGCGCCACGGCCTTGAGCCCATCGCGGTTGGAGAACCAGAGCATCGCCTGCCCGTCGAGGATCCAGCGCGCGCGGCCATCATTGAACCCGCTCTGCGTGAGGTTGATCACCGCACCGCGTCCATCCGTCGCGACGAGCCCGACCTCACCCGGCGCGTTACCCGGCACCGAGTAATCGAACAGCATCCACTTGCCGTCCGGGCTCCACTGGAAGTCCACGCTCGGCGTGGTCGCGAAGATGTGGCGGCGGTCCGCCAGCGTCCGCGTGGCACCGCCATCCAGTGTGCGCACGCGCAGCGTGGTCCGGTCCTCGATGTAGGCCAGTGACTTGCCGTCGGGGGAGAACAGCGGCTGGTAGTTCTGCTTCTCGTTCACCACGAGCGGCGTCTCGCGCACGACGGTGGAAGCATAGAAGTAGGGCTCCGACTCGCGGCTGCGGCGGACCTCGTAGATGCCCCAGCGGCCATCGCGCTCGGAGGCGTACGCGATCGACTTCCCGTCAGGCGCGAACGACAGCCCGGTCTCCACGGCCGGTGTCCGCGTGAGCTGCTTGGTGACGCCCCCCTCGACCGACGTCACGAACACGTCGCCTCGGAAGATGAACGCGACTTCCTTGCCGCTCGGTGCGACCTCGATGCTGCTCGCCCCGCCGGTCACGGCGACCACACGTGCATCGTTGGCCTTCGCGTCCACGCGCAGCGTGACCTCGACGCGCTGCGGCTGGCCACCGGCGCGCATCGTGTAGAGCTGCCCGTCGTGGCCGAACGCGAGCGTGCCGGTGCTGCTGGCGGAGAGGAAGCGCACCGGAATGCCGCTGAAGCGCGTGAGCTGCTGCGAGGTCCCGCCCCCGAGGGCGCGCTTGTGCACGTTGAACGTGCCGCTCTCCTCGGAGAGGTAGTAGATGGCGCGGTCGCCGTCGGTGAGGATGGGCGTGCGGTCCTCCCCCGCGAAGCCGGTGACCTTGCGATGCGTACCGGCCCGTGTGTCCATCACCCAGATGTCGCGGGCGATGGCGGAGGTGTGATGCTTGCGCCACTGGTTCTCGCCGCCCTTGCGGTCGTGATAGACCAGCCAACGTCCGTCCGCGCTGTACCGCGCGTCCTCGGCCGGCGTCGTGAGGATCTGCAGCGGACGGCCGCCGGCCACGGGCACCTGGTACAGCTCCGGCTGCGACCCGGTGGGATACTGCCGGTTGGCCGCCGCGTCCATGCGCGCCGCGCCGAAGACGACGCTGCGTCCGCCGGGCGCGAAGCTGTAGGGCACCTCGTCGGCCGAGTGGAACGTGAGCCGCTTCGCCTCACCCCCCGCAGCCGGCATCACGAACAGGTCGAAGTTGCCGTGCCGGTCGCTGGCGAACACGAGCTGCGTGCCGTCGGGGCTCCACACCGGCGTCATGTCCTGCGCCGCGTGCTGCGTGAGCTGGGTGGCGACGCCACCGGCCACCGGCACGCGGTAGAGGTCCCCCTGATAGGTAAACGCCAACGATTGCCCGTCGGGCGAGATCGCCGGATAGCGCATCCACGAGGGAGCCGCCTGTGCCGCCAGCGACGTGGCCGGCAACGCGGCGAGGGAAAGGACGAGCGCGAGGCGTTCGACGGAGCGGAGCATACACCGTACGGTTGGAGGGAAGGTTCCCGCGACCGGACAAATCTACGCGCGGCGCGAGAGGTTGGGACGCCTCCGGGACGACTCGGAAACCCAGCCTCCCGTGCCGCAGTAGGGCGGCCATGGACCGGCGATTGCGATTCCGCGCGACTGCCTACCGGGGCGGCCTGAGCCAGCCCGCCCACGAGCACGATCACGTGCAGATCAGCCTCGTGCTGCGCGGCCGTCTCCGCGAACGCGTCGGGGCGCACGACGTCGAGGCCGGTCCGCTGTCGCTGGTGGTGAAGGACGCCGGCGTGAGACATGCGGACGTGTTCGGGCCGGAGCGGGTCATGATCGCACAGCTCGCACTGCCCCACGGCACGCTCGCGGCGATCGCGGATCCAGGCCAGCCACTGCAGCCTTGGCTCTGGCAACATCGCAGCGACGCCGTGCGGCCGTTCCTGCGGTTGGTCGCGCGCGCGGCCCGCGGACCGGAGGAGTTCACCACAGACGACTTCGACGTCGCCGACCTGATCGCCAGCCTGCAATCCGCTCGCAATGCCGCGCCGCGTGGCACTGCACCGCGTTGGCTGGCGGAGGCCGTCGACCAGCTGCGGTCCGAGTGGCGCGCCGGCTTGCGGGTCGGTAGCATCGCCGAGCGCCTCGGGGTGCACCCGGTGTATCTCGCGCGCTGCTTCCGGCGCTGGTACGGCCGGTCCGTCGGTGAGGAACTCCGTCGCCTGCGCCAGCACGAGGCACGCGCTGCGGTGGTGCGCGGCGACGAGACGCTCAGCACCATCGCTCATCGGCTGGGCTATGCGGACGAGGCGCACCTGAATCGCGAGTTCCGCCGCCTGCATGGTGTGGCGCCCGGCCATTTCCGCCGCGATCTGCGTCGGCTTCCGTACCGCGAACCCACGGCGTCGATGGCGGAGGCCGCCGCAGCCGCCCACCGCACCGCGTAGCGGGGTTGCGCGGATTCAAGTCGTGGCGGCAACCGCGGCGGTAGCTTGGCTCTCGTCGTGCGGCTGGTTCGCACGCCTTCCCAACCTCGCCCCCTGCCCCGCCCTCATGTCGCCCCGCCTCTCCTGCCGTGCCGCCGCGGCGTTCGTCCTGCTCTCCGCGTTCGCCATGCTGGATCTCCCCGCACAAGGGCCGCGGCCGAGCGCCGCGTCGCTGGCCGCGGCCGTGGACTCGCTCGCGCGTCGCGTGGTGACTGCGGGTCTGGCGCCCGCGTTCGGCGTCGCCGTCGTCATGGACGGACGCACCATCCTCTCGGCGGGCTACGGACAGGCCGATCGCAGTCGCGACATCCCGGTGCGACCCAACACGCTCTGGTACATCGCCTCGACCAGCAAGTCGTTCACCGGCTTCGCGACCGTGCTGCTGGCGACGGAAGGCGCGCTGGACCTCGACGCCCCCATCACCCGCGTCCTGCCGCAGGCGGCGTGGCATCGCGACGTGCAGGCCGACGCACTGACGCTGCAGCGCTTCCTCGCGCACACTCATCATTTGAATGACGGCGTGATCGTGACGTCGGCCGCGTTCACGGGTGCGATGCCGGAGTCACAGTGGCCGACGCTGCTGCGCCACTCCGCCCCCGCCGGCCACACCGACCTCATCTACTCGAACCTCGGCTACAACGTCGCCGCCATGGCGATCGATGCCGTGCGGCCCGAGGGCTGGCGCCGGTTCATGGAGACACGGATCTACGCGCCCCTCGGGATGCACGACACCCATGCCCGCGTGAGCGGGCTGGATCGCGATCGCATCGCTATGCCCCACGACCTGCGGCCCGACGGCAGCCAGCCGACGTTGCCGTTCGTGAAGACCGACGCCACGATGAACAGCGCCGGCGGCCACCTGGCGACGCTCGACGATCTCGCGCGCTGGGTCCGCGTGCAGTTGGACAGCGGCCTGCTGGACGGTCGTCGCGTGTTCGCCAAGGAGGTGATCGCGCGGTCACACCGCCAGATCGCGGCGCAGACGCGTGAGCAGTCGCGGCGGTTCGCGTTCTTCGACCGCAGTGGCTGGGCGGCCGGCTGGGACATCGGCAGCTACGAGGGCGAGCGGATGGTCAGCCGGTTCGGCAGCTACTCGAGCACGCGCTCGCACCTGTCGATGCTGCCCGGGCGCCGCATCGGTGTGGTGGCGATGACGACGGGTCGTGCCGCGTCCACTGCCACCGACGTCGTCGCCGCGTACGCGTACGACCTCGAGGCGGGCCGGCCCGATGCGCGCGCACGCGCCGAGTCGCGGTTCGCGGCCCTGCTCGACCAGCTGCCGCGCGCTGCGCGCCAGGCCGCCGCGTCCGACTCGGTGCGCGCTGCGCGGCAGCAGCCGCTGCTGCGGCCGGTGGACGAGTTCGCCGGGGTGTACACCAGCGACGCACTCGGGACGCTCGCACTGCAGGTCGTGGACGGTCGCCTGCAGTGGCGCTGGGGCGTGCTCGCGGGCGTCGCCGAGGTGTTCGATGCGGCACGCCACGCGTTGCGCATCGAGTTGTCGTCGTCGGGGTACGTGCTGACCTTCGTGTTCCCCGAGCGCGGGCCGGCGCAAGCGATCCTGCTCGACGGCATGCGATTCGATCGCGTCCCCTGAGTGGTGGGAACGCGACCGCATCCGCGTCAGTCCTTGTACGGATCGAACTCCCGTGCCCCTGCCATCACCACGATGAGCGGACGCAGCGTGTGCAGCACATCGATCGTGCCGTCCTGCGCGCGGAGCACGTCCGGCAGCCGACGGTAGACGTGCGGAGACGCACGCGATGCGCCACCACAGTGGTTGCCGCCCTGCGCCGCCTACCGATCACGCAGCAGCGGCGCGCCGCCCTGCCATCCGCGCTCGATGACCTCGAAGTCATCGGCGGTCAGTTCGTTGAACGCCGCCGCGATCGCCGTGCGGTTCCAGCGCGGGTCCATCGTGCCCGTCACCGCGAGGTCGGTCCCGACGTCCGCCACGATCAGTCCGTAGGTCTTCATCGCCTGCAGGATGCGCCGGATATCGGCCGGGAAGCCAGAGAGATCGACGCTGGCGCGCAGCCGCAGCCGGGCGCCGAGCGGCGGCGCGTTCAGGATGCTGTTGATGCCGCGCGCGGCCGGGAACACATGACCGTTGCTGCCGCGGACGGTCACGCGGAACGCGTGCGTGATCGGCGCGTCGCGCGTGGCCTCGTCGTAGCGCACGAGCCCGGGGAAGATCGCGAGGCCCGCATTGTCGGCCGAGACGTAACCCTCGGTGCGACGCGCGTTGGAGTTGAGCGGGAACACGGCGCCGGCGCCCGCCTCCCAGCGCTCGGTGATCGTGTTGTAGCGCGTGGACCAGGTCTCGAACAACAGGTTGCGGTCGCGGTCGACGATGATCAGCCGTCGTCCGCCCACGCTGCCGCCACCCGGCACGTTGCCTTCGATGAAGCCCGGCCGCACCCGCACGGCCCGCGGCACCGGATACCCACGCGGCGCGTTCGGCGCCCCGCTGTCCGACTCGGCGCCGTACGACGTGAACGTGATCGCACTCAACGGTTCGTTGGCACTCACGCCGACGTACGGAATGCCGTAGGGCGGCGGCCCGAAATCCGCCGACAGGGGCCGCACCACGTTGGGCTGGTTGCTGGTGCGCCCGCTGATGAACCCGATCATCGCGTTCGACTCGGCGTCCACCGGGGCCGACGTGATGTCGAGCTTCCACCAGTTGTCGGCCGGGAGGAAGTCACGCGTCGAGAAGTCCTGGAGGAGCACGGCACTGTCCGCTCCGAGCGGATCGGGACCGAGGTCGAGTTCCTCGATCGCAGCGCAGGCGCTGGCCGACGTCACAGCGCAAGCGATCGCGCCACTCACCAGGAGTACGCGGAGTCGGCGTGAGGGGGTAGTCACGGGGCTTCTCAACTGTTGGACGGGACGGCTGCGGATGAACCTCTCTGACTGGAGGTTCGGCCGGTCACCGCCGGAGTTGAGGAGCCCCTAGAATCGTGGGACGTGCAGAAGTTGGACGGTGTGCCGTTTGTTGCCAGTGCCCGCTACGGCATCCCCCAACCCAACTGGATCACCTCGAAATCGTCGGCATCCAGCGCATGGAACGCCGGATTGAGCACGTCGTTGTCCCAGCGCGGATCCATGGTGCCGGAGACGTACATGTCGCTGCCGTTGTCCGCGACGATCAGGCCGTAGGTCTTCATCGCCTGGAAGATGCGGCGCACGTCGGGCGGGTAACCGCTGATGTCCACCGAAGCCTTGAGGCGCAGGCGCGTGCCCATCGGCGGCGCGCCACTGGTGTTCCCGGCGGCGTGCGACGCGGGCCACACGTAGCCGTTCGTCGCCCGGGTGGTGACGCGGAATGCGTGCGTGATGGGCGCGTTGCGCACGGCCTCGTCGTAGCGCACCAGGCCGGGGAAGATCGCGAGGCCCGCCGCATCGGCCGAGGTCCACCCGTCGGGCCGTCGGCCGTTCGCGCTCAGGTCGAAGATCGCGCCGGAGCCCGCCTCCCAGCGCGACGCGCCTCCGTTCCATCGCGTGGCGTAGAGTTCGAACAGCAGGTCGCGATCGCGGTCGATCATCAGCAGGTGTCGGTCACCCGAGCTGCCACCGCCCGCCACCCCGCCCTCTATATAGTTGGGTCGCGAACGCGCCACGCGCGGCACCGGATAGCCCGGCGGCGCACCCGGAGCTCCGTCGTCGGACTGGTCGCCATACAGCGTCCAATGCACCACCTCGAGTGGTTCGTTGGCGGAGACACCCACGTAGGGGATGCCGTAGGGCGGTGGCCCGAAGTCCGGATGCATGCGCCGTCGAGCCGTGGTATTCGACGGCGTACGGCCGGAGATGAAGTCGATGATTGCCGCCGAGTTCGCCGCGACCGGCGCGGCAGAGATGTCGACGTTCCACCAGTTCGTCGCGGGGAAGAAGCTGCGCGCCGAGAAGTCCTCGAGCAGCACCGCGGAGTCCGGCCCCAGCGGACTGGGCCCGAGGGCGTCACCACCTTCACCGCCGCCGCAGGCGAGTGCGGCTGTGGTGACGCCGAGCAGGGCGAGCGTCATGGAACGAGAGCCGAACAGGCGCATGCGAATGCGGGGCTGGGGTCGCGTGGCGGGCACGTCCGTACGACGACGCAGCCCACGCGAAGGGCGCACGAGCCGCGGCGGGGGCGTCACTTGGTGAGAACGGCGTTAGGTTGCCTCACTGGTGCTGCCCGGCCCCGTCGCGCCGACGCGGCCTCCGTGACGCCCACTCTCCCACGCAGGTAGTGCAAGCATGACACGATTCGCCTTCCCGCGCCGCGGCGTCGCCGCCGCCGTCCTGCTCGCATTGCTCACCCTGACGGTGGCAGCCTGCGCGGACTCCACCGGGCCCAAGCGCGACCGCATGACGGCGCGCCTCAACGGTGAACGACGCTCCATGAACGGCACCGCGACCGTCATCCGACGCGATGGCGCACCGGACTCCGTCGTGTTCGCCGGTCGCGATGTCGACCTCGCCATCGAGGTCAAGGTGCAGTACACCGGCAGCGGCAGTTACGTGCTCGGCCCCGACAACATCTGGCTCGCCTACCTCGTCGGGGGTGACGTCGTCGGCGGCGTCTATCGCGGGGTTGCCGGCAACTCGGGCAATCTGCAGATCACGGTCGGCGACGGACCGAGTCCGTTGATCCAGGCCGAGTTCTCGTTCGACGGTGTCTTCGTCTCGGGGTATCAGGCCTTCGGACCCACGGTCGCGCTGCGCAACGGCTTCCTCTACGGCCCATTGCAGTAGCGCGCCCCGCGGGAGCCTCGGCGTCGATGGCGTCGATCGACGCCATCGCTACCGCCGCACCAGCACCGCGATCAGCTGCCCCAGCCGCTCCAGGTCCCTGAGGTCCAGCACCTCCACCGGCGAGTGACTGTATCGACCGGGCCAGGACAGCGGCACGTTGGCGGCACCCCAATAGGTGAACGCAGTGCCGTCCGTCCCGCCCTGCGTGAGGCCGATCTGCAGCGGGATGCCCGCGGTGCGCGCGACGGCCTCGAGCTCCGCGCGTACCGTCGGCGGCACCATACTCGTCGATTCGATCGCGCGTAGCACCGGCCCGGCACCCAAGGGCAGGTGCGCGAAGTGCGGCGATTCCAGCGGCGTGGCGGAGCTCACGAAGGTGTCGATGCTGTGCACCCGCGCGACGTTCCGCCCGATTCGCTCGGCCAGCGCCGCCGCGCCCAGCAGTCCGACCTCCTCGGCCGTGGACCACACGAAGAGCACGCGCCGCGTGAGTTGTGCGGGCGTGAGCGCGTGCAGCGCCTGGATCAGGGCCGTGGAGCCGGCGCGATCGTCGAGGGCACGCGCCGCGAAGCGTGCGCCCGCGAGGCGCGTCGCGTCCTTGTAGGCGCTGACGGTGCTGCCCACCCGCACACCGGCCGCGATCAACGCCGCGGAATCGAGGCCGAAGGTAGCCAGCATGCGCGCAGGGCGGCGCACACGGGCCGAGTCACGCGGGACGAATACGCCGCGCAACGTCCGGCCCGTGCCGTCGCCGCCGCGCGGCAGGTGCAGCAACGCCGCCTGCCCTTCCCACGCCGACGGCGACATGCCGCCGCGGATCCGCAACGACACTGTGCCGTCTCGGTCGATGGACGCCACGTCGAACCCGACCTCGTCGAGGTGCGCGATCACCACGAGCGTGTCACGCTCGGGCCCCGCGGCCACGATGAGGTTGCCGGCGTCGTCGACGGTCGCCGCCGCCTGCGCCCAGGGCGGCAACGCCGCGCGCACGGCCTCGCGCACCTGCCACTCATCACCGGAGACACCGGGCAGGTCGCTGAGCCGCTTGAGCAGTGCTGCGGTCGCGGCATGCGGGTCCGCGGTGCGGGCGCTGGGAGATGACGGTGCCGCGCCGAGCGCGATCCACGGCGAGGCTCCGGGCGACCCGGCCGATGCACCGGCCGCACGCATCACGGACTCGAGCAGCCACCCCGCTTCCGGCTCGCTGATGGTCTCGACCAAGCTGCCCGCATGGCGCACCGCCGGCGCGAGCAGACGCAACGAATCGAGTCCCGCGACGCGGTAGATGCTGCCGTCGATGCCGGCGGAAGGCCCACCACGCCGCAACCAGCGCGTGCCGCGGGCCGAAGCCCCACGGCCGACCACCGTGAGTTCGTCCACCCGTCCGAGGCGGGCCAACGCCGCGCCCAGGCCGTTCCAGTTGAAGACACTCTCCGTGGTGATGAGGAACGTGGTCTCGCCGTCGCTCACGGTGCCGCGCGCGGCCGCCGCGACCGCGGCGCAGCCGGCCCGCTGCCCGGCAGCGTTGCCCGCGACGCCGTCCGCGTACGGCCACGCCGGCACGCGACGCGCCACCGGATCCATGAGCGCGATGCCGAGTGCCCGCACCTCGGCGGCCGACGACGCGCCGACGTCCAACCAGAGATCGTCAGCCGTGACCACCGCCGTGTCGCCGCGATGCTGGAAGGCGAAATGGTTGTTGGCGATCGCGAACACCCCCGGCACCGGCCCGCGGCCCGTGAGGATGTGGACGTGCTGGCCCTCGTGCATCTGGTCGAAGAGGGGATGCCCGCCGCCGCCCACCCGATGCACGCGCAAGAAGCCGTCGGCCGTGATCTGCGTGACCGCGAAGCCCGGCCGATCGATCGCGCAGGCGACCACGCGGCGCGGCGCGCCGCTGCCCTTGGTGAGCGCGAGATTGCCGCGCGCATCGCGCGTCCACCCGTCCGTCGCACGCAGGACCACATCCGTCGCCGACCGCTCGTGCCCGGTCGGTGCGTCGAGGGAGATCCACGACACCAATGCGCGCGTCGCGTCATCCGACTGCGCCGCGAGTGCAGGAGCGAACGAGACCGTCACCCCCAACGCGAGCAGGGGGAGCATGGGCGCGGCGCGATTCACGGCAATCATGGGCGGGTGCGCAGAAGGGAGTCCGGAGTGAGCGAGTGTCGCAGAATATGCCTCGCGTGCCCTGTCTCCGCCCTCCTCCGTCCGACGCACGCGTAAACACCGCCCATCGGAGCGGCATCCCACCGGCATGACCCACTCCACACTCCTCGCCGCCGCCGTCACGCTGCTGGCCGCATGCGCCTCTGGCAGTCCCACCGCCGCACAGGCGCGTCTCGCCCTCGTGGACGTGACCGTCATCGACGGCCGCGCGACACCCGCGCGACCGCACCAGACGATCCTCATCGAGAGGGGTCGCATCGCGGCGATCTTCCCCGTCGGGACGCGCGCGCTCCCGCCCGGCACCGTGCAACCGGCGGTGTCGGGCAGCTTCGTGATGCCGGGACTCATCGACTCGCACGTCCACCTCGCGACGTTCGACCGTCCGGAGAACATCCCACGCGCGATCCTGCGATTCGCCCTGCTGGGCGGCGTCACCACGGTACGCGACATGGGTGGCAACGCCGAGCGGGTCCTGGCGTTCGCCCGCGCCGCCGAACCCGACACCGCGCTCTCCCCGCGGGTGTACGCGTCCGCCGTGTTCGCGGGGCCGTCGTGGTTCGCGGCCTACGACTCCACGCGCATCCGCTTCTGGTCGGGCGCGGCCCCGCGCGGGGCCGCGCCCGGCGTCCGCCGCATCGACGACAGCACCGACATCCCGGCCGCCGTGCGCACGGCAAAGGCACTCGGGGTGCGCGGCATCAAGCTCTACGCCGGCCTCCGTCCCGAACAGATCGATGCGATCGGCCGCGCAGCCCGCGCGCAGGGGCTGGCCGTGTGGAGTCACGCCGTGTCGGAGCCCTCGCGGCCACAGGAGGTCGTCGCCGCGCGACCGACCACCATCAGCCACTCCGACCAGCTCATCTGGGCGTCGATGCCCGCCGGCGCCGCCGACATCGGGTCACGCGAGCGGCGCAGCCGGCTCTTCGGACACGTGGCACCGGATGCGCCGGAGCTGCAGCCGCTGTTCGCGCAGATGGTGCGCGAGCGCGTCCTGCTCGAACCGACGCTGCTCGTCATGCAGCTGGGCGACGTGAAGGACGGCCGCATCGGGCCGCTCGGCGCCGTGCAGGCCTGGGCCGTCGGCGCGGCGCGCGCCGCCCATCGCGCCGGCGTGGGCATCGTCGCCGGCACCGATGCCATCGGCCAGCAGGTGCCGAACATCCACACCGAGCTGCAACTGCTCGTGCAGCAGGTCGGCCTGTCGCCGCTGCAAGCCATCCAGGCCGCCACGGAGCACGGCGCCCGTGCACTCGGCATAGAGGATTCCACCGGCACCATCGTCGCCGGCAAGTGGGCCGACCTCGTGGTCCTGCGTGCCGATCCCGCGGTCGACATCCGCAACACGCAGACGGTGCGCGCGGTGCTGCGTCGCGGGGTGCTCCACGAACGGCCGGCGGCGTGGCCTCAAGCGCCGGGCGCGGAGCCACCACCGGCCGCTCCGGAGCGGTAGCAACGCGCTAGCATCGCGGTACCGCGTTTATCTTTCGCGGTATGCCTCGGTCCTTCCTCCCTTCGATCGGCTCGCTGTGCACGCTGGTGGCCGCCGTCGCGGTCGCGGCCCCCGCCAACGCCCAGCGCAGCGCCCTCACACCGACCTACGATTCCGCCGCCTGCCCGAGTTGCGCGGAATGGAACGCGCCGCAGGCGCCGATGCGGCTCTTCGGCAACACGTACTACGTCGGGACCCGTGGCCTGTCCGCGCTGCTCATCACGTCGGACAGCGGCCACATCCTCATCGACGCGGGACTGCCCAACTCCGCGCCACAGATCCTGCGCAACATCAGCGGCCTTGGCTTCAAGCCCACGGACGTGCGCATCATCCTGAACTCGCACGCACACTACGACCACTCGGGCGGCATCGCGGCAGTCCAGGATGTCACGGGTGCGCGGGTGCTGGCGAGCGCCGCGAGTGCGGAGGTCATGCGGCGTGGCCTCCCGGACCACGACGATCCGCAGCATGGGCTGGCCTTGCCCATGCCACCGGTTCCGCGGGTCGAGACGCTCGCACCGGGCGCGGTGGTGCGGCTCGGACCGCTCGCCCTCACCTTGCATGCCACTGGCGGGCACACCCCGGGGGGCAGCACCTGGAGCTGGCGCTCCTGCGAGGCCGCGCGCTGCCTGGACATCGTGTTCGCGGACAGCCAGTCGCCCATCTCCGACGACGACTTCCATTTCTCGAAGAACTCGCGCTACCCCGGCGTGCTCGCGGACTTCGAGCGCGGCCACGCACTCCTCGAGCGCCTCGCCTGCGACATCCTCGTCACGCCGCATCCGGGCGCGTCGGCGCTGTGGGATCGCGCGCGCACGGCACCCGACGGGCTGATCGATCCGATGGCCTGCAAGAACTACGCAGCGGCGTCGCGGCGCGCGCTCACGGCGCGATTGCAGCGAGAACCCCGCTGAGCAGTTCGCCGAGGTCGTAGGCGTCGTCGGGCCGGGAGAGCCCGAGCCGGACCACCACCAAGGCGCGCGACGGCAGCACGGCCACGGTCTGCCCCTCGAAGCCCGACGCATAGAACAACTCGGCCGGCACCTGCGGGAACGGACGGCGCGTGCTGTCCCCCGGGGGGCCGGCGTTCAGCCACCACTGCCCACCGTACTCGCCGAGCGGCGCGGCGGGCGCCGGCGCACGACTGAACGCCACCCAGCCCTCGGGGAGGAGGCGTTCGCCGTTCCACACGCCGTCCTGCAGGTAGAACTGGCCGAACCGTGCCCAGTCGCGCGCCGTCGCGTACATGAATGACGAGCCGACGAAGAGTCCCGTCGCATCCGGTTCCATCACGGCGCTTCGCATGCCGATCCGGTCGAACAGGACGCGCCGCGGGAACGTGAGGTAGTCCTGGAGCGAGCCGCCCACGCGGTCGCGCACCAGCTGCGACAGCAGGTTGGAGGTCGCACTCGAGTAGTACCAGCGTTCGCCCGGTGCCACTGCCGAGGGGTTCGCCATCGCGGTGGCCGCGATGTCGCGCGAGCCGAACAGCAGTCGGGTGGCGCCACCGTTCGGGGCGTAGGACTCCTCCGCGTCGAGTCCGTCGCTCATCCACAGCAGGTGGCGCAGCGTGATGTCGGCCCGTCGGTCGCCCGGGGCGCGCCACGCGGCGAAGAGCGCGCGCTGGTCGAGCGCGAGGGCGCCGTCCCGCACCAGGGTCCCCACCAACGCACTGCCCACGCTCTTGGTCATCGACCAGCCGGGGAATCGGGTCTCCGGACCGAATCCTGTCGCGTAGCGTTCGGCGACGATCCGCCCCTGATGCACCACGACGATCGCCCTCGTGTTGCGCTCGCCGCTCGAGGGTTCGCTGAACGCGCGGTCGAGCGCGGCGGCGAGCTTGGCCATGTCGATGCTCGCCGGCACCGTCGCGAGCGGTTGGTCGCCCTCCGGCCACGGGCGGGCGGCGAGCGAGTCGCTGAGTGCGGCAGCCTCGGAGAGCTCCGGGAACGTGACGAGGTCCGCGCCGAGCGGGACCAGCGTGCAGCCGAGTCCGGCGTGGTAGCGCGCCTCGCGGGTGAGGATCAACGGGAGCGTGGCCCGCGCGCGCCGCGCCGGCACGTCCACCGTGGTGCGGATCGCCTTGGTGACCGCGAGCTTGGGCAGCTCCGCGATCGCCGCATCGGCGGACAATCCACCGACGAAGACCTGTGA
Source organism: uncultured Gemmatimonadota bacterium (assembly GCA_902825965.1). Classification (GTDB taxonomy): domain Bacteria; phylum Gemmatimonadota; class Gemmatimonadetes; order Gemmatimonadales; family Gemmatimonadaceae; genus Pseudogemmatithrix. The sequence goes on from CADEDA010000009.1 coordinate 35,751, forward strand.
ACAGGTGACCTTCGCGATGTAACCGAGTGCCGGGCTCGCGAAGGGGCGTCCGACGATCCGAAGGATCAGCAGCAGCGCGACGAGGAGTGCGGCAAGCCGCAGGAGCGTACGAAGTCTCATGGGCATCAAGTTCCCTCCTCACGGCCGTGTGCGCCACTGGACCGCCCGCGGCGCACCGCATGCCGGCGGCGTCACTGCGGCTTGCTGCCGCCGGTGGGGGCCGGCATGCTATCGGCATGACTGACAGCCCCGCAGCCCACACGCGTCATGGCGACGCCCCCGACGTCCAGGTCGAGCAGGTCCATCCCTCGGTGCGGACCCGCGACGTCGTGGCCACCGCCGAGTACTACGTCGAGCGACTCGGTTTCCGCCACTCGTTCCTTTGGGGAGAGCCCCCGACCATGGCCGGCGTGATGCTCGGGTCGGTGCAAGTGTTCATCCAACAGGGGGACCCGGTCCCGGACAGCGGCGAGATCTATTTCGTCATCGGCGACGCGGATGAGCTGTACGACTTCCATGTCGCCCGCGGCGTGCCCATCGCCACGCCGATCGGCAACCGCAACTACGAGTTGCGAGACTACACGGTCCGGGATCCCAACGGCTACCACCTCTCGTTCGGTCATCACCGCCCCGCCGGCGAGCCCAAAGTGCCGATCACGCGCGTGGACGTGCCCGTGCGGCTCGAACGTCGTCTGGCGGCGGTGCTGGCGGACCTCGCGCGGCTTAAGGGCATGACCGTCAGCGAATGCCTCGAGGAGACGCTGCTGCACACCTTCGAGCCCCTCGGCGACGGGGTCGCGAGTCCGCACACCAAGGCGCAGCTGGCCCGCATCCAGCGATTCAAGGCCACCCACGGCCTCGACTACGACTGCCACGCGAGCTATCGGTTCCGCGAGGTGGACGCCACAGGCTGAGGCTGCTCGCCGCGGCGGGCCGCCGCGCACCAATGCTTGAGGGCCGGCCGCGCGGCACTGCCCTGGAGTTCCCATCGCCGCGCACGCGCCTCGTCGCCGATCCGCACGCAGAGGGCGACCAGCCGGACGACTGGCGGTGAGAAGATGTCTGCCACGCCGAGTGGATGCTGTTCGACCATGCGTGCCTCGAGCAGCGCGATCTCGTCGCGGATCAACTGCACGCGGGTCTGCGTGTACGCCGCCCGTCCGCCGCGGTCCCAGGCCGCGCGCAGGTCTGCCGCGCCGCGAAGCGCCGGCGCACGCTCGCGTTCCGCGAGCGCCTCCTCGGTGCGTTCCTCCTCATCGAGCAGGCGCACCAGCCGGTCGCGTGCCGCCGCGTGGGTCGGTTCGATCGCGAGGGTGCGTCGCAGCGCATCCTCGCCTCCCCGGCGATCGCCGACGGCCAACCGCGCCGCCGCAAGCGAGCTGAGCAGCATGGGAATGTCCGGCTCGAGACGCGCGGCCTCCTCCATCTCGCGCAGCGCCTCCGCAGTCCGGCCCACGAGTCCCAGCCAGACTCCATAGAAGCGGTGCGCCTCCGCGTACTCGGGGTCCTTGGCGACCGCGGTCTCGAACTCCAGCCCGGCGCGTTCCCAGTCATCGTCGAGGTACAGCGCCTGGACCGCGAAGTGGACGTGCGGCACGGCGAGCGTCGCGTCCATGGCCAGTGCCTGCTCGCTCAGCGAGATCGCCCGCGCGAAGGTCGTCGCGAATGGCGTGAGCACGCTGCGGCGGGCCGCCACCGCGTAGAAGTTGGCCAGTCCGGCGACCGCCGGTGCGAACTGGGGATCGAGCGTGTGCGCGCGCTCGAAGTAGTCGCGGGCGCGGAGCAGCTCGCTCGCCGGGCCACCGTGCGCACTGCGCAGGAAGAGGAAATGCCCTCGGGTGTACATCGCGGCCGCGTCCTGGGCATGCGGCCGCGAGGGCTTGGCACCGCGCAGCACCGGAGCGGTCGCGGGGCGGCGGCGCCCGCCCTGCTCCGCCAGTAGTCGTGCCAGGCGTGCGCGTTCGATCGACATCCACTGATCGAACGCGCCGCTGCCATCCACGTGCAGTCCCTGCAGCGGCTCCGGCGCGTCGCTCGGTGGCGCGCCGCTCGGTGGCGCGTCGCCCGGTGGCGCGTCGCCCGGTGTCACGTCGTGCCACTGTCCGCGTTCGAGGCGCACCGCATCACAGGCGACACGCGCCGGGTCCAGACCGATGAGGTGGTCACCGGCCGACACGATGGCCGCCGAACCGAGCGCGCGCCGCACCGAGTACAGCGCGTTGCGCAGCGCCCGACGGCCGCTCGCCGCGTCGTGCTCGGGCCACAGGAGCGCCATGAGGGTGTCGCGCGCATGCAGCCCGCGCGGTCGGGCGAGGGCGAGGTAGCAGAGCACGGCGAGATGCCGCGGCTGCGTGAGCCGCGAGTGCTCCGCCGGATCGCTCGCGGCACGCACGGTCACGGGTCCGAGGACCCGCAGCTCGAAGGGGACGGAGGTCATGGCAGCTGGTCCGGCCCAATCGTGCGCCCCGTGACCGGCAGCGTCAAGCGCGTGGCCGCCGCCGGCTCGGCGATCAGCAGGCCCAGCCGAGCTCCGGCCACTCCGGCGGCGCGAACACCGGATTCACCAACATGCGCCGCAGCGGCCCCACGACCTGCAGCAGGCCGATGCGCCCGTAGTGATCCCGGACGAGCACCTCCGCGTGCGCATCGCCGTCGGGGACCGGCGTCCCGTCGAGCGACACGAACAGCAGGTCGTTGCTCCAGAGGTATTCGAACTGGCCGTTGAGGTGGTGCACCGCCCCGGGCCCGAACGGGCGGTCGCCGCGACACATGCCGCTCGTGTGCGTGGGAATGCTGAACTCGACGCCCAGCACCTCCGCCGTGAGGACTCCGGTCGGTTCGCGGAGCTTGAGCACGGGCACGTAGACGAGGTACGGACAATCGAAGGCGCAGGCCGGCCGATACTCCGCCACGTAGAACGAGTCCACCACCAGCGCCGTGCTCGGTGGGGGCAACGGCGCGATGTCCACGGTGAGCTCGGCCCGCATCGACCGCAGGGTCACACGGAGCTGCGCCCGCCCGGTGGAGTCGAACCGCAGCAGCAGGGTCTGCTGCCGGGTCCGGCGGCCGCTCGCCTCCTCGAGGTCGTACAGTTGCACCGACTCGAGCACGACACCCCCGGCACCGGAGACCTCCAGGAAGGCGTCGTCCGTCGGCATCGGCTGCCCGTTCGTGGCGCGCGCGTTGAGGTAGAGGCGCCGCCGCATGCCGGGGAACAACGCCACACCGTCCAGCTCGATCGACAGGCGCTCGGTGGCGGGGGCGACCGGCGTCGGTGCGACGGTGCCAGGGGAGATCGCGCCCGCACCGTCGGTGTCCTGCGGCACGCCGGTGGTGCCGAAGACGTCGCAGGCCATCAGGAGCAGCACGGGGCCGCAGCGGAGCACACGACGCCGCCACGCGAGGGAGGATCGGATGGTCGACATGCCGCGAGGCTACGACGCAGCCGTCTACAAATCGTCTTGGCGCGTCGGACCCGTGCCGGCGGACGTCGGCCGGTCCCCGGGGAGTCGCGTCCGGTCCCCGGCCGCGGTCACGTCGGTGATGCCTCGGCTTGTGCGGAGGTTCGGTGAAGGACGCCCCTCCACCCGAGCCCTCCCGCCATGCGACGCCTGGTTCCGTCCTGTTTTGCCCTGGTCCTGATCGCGGCGACGCAGTCGCCGTGGGCGCCCGGCACCTACACCTACGTCACCACCCTCGGGCGCGATACCATCGCGTTCGAGCAGGGGGTGGCGCGCGGTGATTCGGTGATCGGCACCGTGCTCCGCCTCGATCCGCAGCTCTCGCGTATCGACTACCGCGTGGCCCGCCGCGCGGATGGCAGCATCGCGGCTGCGGAACTCACCTACCGCGCGCGCGCGGTCGACGGCTGGGGCCCCATGCGCCATGTGCGCCTGCACACGGAGGGTGACAGCGCCGTGCTCGCCGCCGAGGGACAGCCCGAGCGGCGCCTGCTCGCACCCACGCCGGCGCTGTCGGTGCTCGGATCCGGCGCGCTGATCGCACTCGCGCTGGACGCCGCGCGGCGCGGGAGCATCGACAGCCTCAACGTCGCCTTCGTCGCCCCGTTCGGTGGACCCGGCGGCCGGCTCATCGCGCGTCGGCGCGGTGACGAGTTCGAGTACCGCCTCTCGGGCGGCTTCGCCCGCGTCACGTTCGACCGCGTCGGCGGCGTCGCGAGCATCGACGGCAGTGCGACGACGCTCAAGGAGCGCATCGCGAAGGCGCGTCCGGCCTCGCTCGAGGCGATCGAGGCGCGATGGTTGCGCGCCGGCGCCGGCGGGACACTCTCGTCGCGCGACACCCTCACCGCGCGCGTCGCGGCTGCCACCATCACCGTCGACTACGGTCGCCCCGCCGTCCGCGGGCGCGACGTCTTCGCCCACGGGGTGCTCGGCGACACACTCTGGCGCACGGGCGCGAACGCGGCCACGCAGTTCACCACCTCGCACCCGCTCGTGTTCGGCGGCACCGTGCTGCCCGCCGGCTCGTATTCGCTGTTCACGCGCGTCAGTCCGACGGCCACCGAACTGATCGTCAGCGGGCGCACCGGCATCTGGGGCACCCAGTACCGCGCGGCCGACGACGTGCTGCGCGTGCCCATGGAGGTGGTCAGCGGTGCGTTCACGGAGCGCTTCACCATCTCGGTGGAAGCCACCGACACCGGCGGACTGCTGCGCCTGCGATGGGAGCGTCGGGAGTTCCGTGTGCCGTTCACGCTGGCACCCTAGGCGCGGACGCGGGAGCAGACGCAGACGCGGCGGTCCCGCGCCGATCAGTCGTAGCGCAGCGCGACCACCGGCTCGGTGAGACTCGCCCGGCGTGCCGGCACCCAGCCGGCCGCCAACGCGACCACCGCGAGCAAGAGCATCGCCGCCGCGAAGACGAGGGGATCGTTGCCCTCGATCCCGAACAGCAGCGACTGCGCGGCGCGGCCCAGACCGTAGGCGCCGAGCGCACCGAGCGAGGCCCCGACCCCGATCATGATCGCTACCTGGCGGAGCACCATGCGGCGCACGGCGCCGGCGTCGGCACCCAGCGCCATGCGCACGCCGATCTCCCGGGTACGCTGCGCGACGGAATAGGCGAGCACGCCGTACAGCCCGATCGCCGCCAGCAACGTCGCCAGCAACGCGAACGCGCCGGCCATGGTGGAGATCATCCGGTCGAGGAAGATGTTGTCGCGCACCTGCTGGGGCATGGTCCGCAGGTCCTCCACCGGCAGTGTGGCATCGATCCGCTTCACCACCGGGCCGATGCTCCCAAGGAACTGCTCGCCGGGCAGCGAGGTGCGGACGTAGAAGCTCATCTGCCCAAGGATGCGCTCCTGGCGCCACGGGTAGTAGAACACCGGCTGGGGGCCACGTTTGACGTCGTTGTACTTGATGTCCGGCACCACGCCGACGATCTGCGCATCGGGTGTCGGGCCGTCACCCTGGCGCCCCATGAACTTGCCGACGGCATCCTTGCCGAGCTTGAACTTCTCGACGAACGCCTGGTTGACCACCGCCACGCGGCTGCCGCCGCGGATGTCGCTCTCCGTGAACTCGCGGCCGCTCACGAGCGCCACGCCCAGCGTGCCGAAGTACCCGGCGCCCACGGCGTTGTAGCGCGAGTTGCAGTCGGTGTCGGGCAGGCACTCGAACCCCTGCGCGCGCACGTTGCTGCCCCAGCTGTTGTCCGCGATCAGCGGCACCATCGAACTCGTCACGCCCGTGACCCCGGGCTGCGCGCGCAGCTCTTCCTCGATGCGCGCGTAGAGCACCTTGGAGCTGAGCGTGTCGTAGCCGACCCGCAGCGGCGAGACCGCGAAGGTCACCACGTCGTCGATCCGGACGCCGAGGTCCACGCGGCTCACGTTCACCAGGCTCTTGAGGAACAGGCCAGCCGAGACGAGCAGCGCCGTGGACAGGGCGATCTGTGCGGTGACCAGCACGGCGCGGAAGCGGGCCGCGGCGCGCCCGCCCGCGATCTGCCCCGCGCCGGCGCGGATGGCGGTGATGAGGTCGCCACGCGTCGCGTGCAGCGCCGGGTACAGGCCGAACAGCAATCCGGTGAGCACGGACGCTGCTGCCGCGAAACCGATCACCCGCGGGTCCACCGTGAACGCCAGTGACGCCGCCGCCTCCGGCGGAAGCATCGAGCCCAGGCCTCGCAGCGTCCAGGAGGCCACGAACAGGCTCGCGATGCCCCCGAGCACGGCGAGCACCACGGCCTCGGTCACCAGCTGCGTCACCAAGCGCCGTCGGCTGGCCCCGAGCGCGAGGCGCACGCCCATCTCCATGGCGCGTCCGGCACCACGCGACATCAGCAGGTTGGCGATGTTCGCACAGGCGATCAGCAGCACGAAACCCGTGATCGCACTCAGCATCGTCAGCGGGGTGCGTGCCTCGCCATGGATCGAGCTCTGGCCGCGCCGGCCGGGCTCCACCACGAACCGCTTGGCCTTGAACGCCGCGAGTCGCTGCTCGCTCATGCCGGTCTGCAGGGGCCCCTCGACATCCGCGAGGATCGGCGCCACGACCTGGTCGAGCCCCGCCTTCACGCCCTCGAGCGTCAACTCCGGCTTGCGCCGCCCGAACAGGTACACCCAGTAGTCCTGCCGCGCCGCGAGACCATTGTACGCCCCCACCCAGCGTCGTGACGCCATGGGGACATACACGATCGGTCGCGCGCCGAGCGTGGTGCCCTCGAAATGCTCCGGCGCCACACCGACGACCGTGTAGGAGAGTCCGTTCACCCGCAGCACGGTGCCCAAGGCCGACTCCGCGCCACCGAATCGCTCGCGCCAGAAGCGGTGGCCGATCACCGCCACCATGTTGTCGCCGCCGGTGCGGTTGTCCTCGGGCTGCAGCAGCCGCCCCAGCGCGGGCCGCAGGCCGAGCGTGGTGAAGTACTGGCCGGTGACCCACAGCCCTTGCCCCACCAAGGGATCATCGCCCGACGCGATGCTCACGCCGAACAGCCGATGCCCCGCGATGCCCGTGAGCACGGTCTGCTGCCGCTCGAGGTCCTCGAACATCGGATAGCTGAAGATGATGTCGCAGGGACCGGCCTGGTTGCAGGAGTCATTGCCCTGGATCGGCCCCGGCAGGCTCAGGTTCACCAACTCGTCCGGCGCGGCGACGGGCAGCGGTCGCAACAGGATCTGATCGAACAGCGAGAAGATCGCCGCGTTGGCGCCGATCCCGAGCGCGATCGACAGCACGGCCACCGTCGTGACGAACGGTGTCTTGAGCAGCATGCGGAGGGCGAAGCGGATGTCGCGCATCGGGACCGGGGCGTCTGGGGAGCAAGGCGGGAGACTGTGTTGCGACAGCCCGCGAGGCAGCAAGGTTTGGACGCGCGCGCCTGCGCGGTGCTCAGTGCTCAGTGCTCAGTGCTCAGTGCCGGAGCCGTTCCGCGAGGTTCTCACGCGCCGTCTGCTCCGGACGCCAGCCGCGCACATCGAGGTCTGCGCGGGCCGCGGGATCGTCGTCGCGGAGCGCTCGGAGCAGCGCCTTCGCGGCCTTGCGATCGAACTCGAGCCTGGGCTCGGCGGGGAGCGCCCGGAATGCGGTCATCCTGCCTCCTTTCGTGACGGCCCCCGTCCGCATCGTGGGCCTGAAAGAAGGATGTAGGCCGGCGCACCGCGACGACTCGGATGGGACCCTCCCTTCCCGCGGACCGGCGGCGCTCCGACACGCCTGCCGCGAGTATCGGGGGCGACACGCACCGCGTCGAGCGCGAACGGTCCGTCCCACCGCCCGCCAACGGTTCTGCGGCGCCCGCTGTCTAGCAGTCAGCCCACCTTCCAGCACCCTGACGCCGATGATCGCCCTGCGCCGCGCCTTCCGCTCACTCGCCGCCACGCCACTCGTGACCGGCGTCGCCGTCCTCTCCCTCGCCCTCGGGATCGGCGCCAACACCGCGATCTTCTCGATCGTCGACGCCCTCATCCTTAAGTCGCTCCCCGTCGCACACGCGGAGCGTCTCACGGTGCTCACCATGGGAGAGGCACGACGGTCCTGGACCAATCCGCTCTGGGAGTCACTGCGGTCGCGCGCGCAGATGTTCGACGGCGCCTTCGCCGCCGGGAGCGTGCGCTTCAATGCCTCCGAGTCCGGCGAGATCGACCCGGTGGACGGCGCCTTCGTGAGCGGCGCCTACTTCGACGTCCTCGGCGTGCAGCCGCAGCGCGGGCGCTTCTTCGCGCCGGAGGACGACCGCCGCGGTGGCGGGCCCGACGGACCGGTGGTGGTCATCAGCCATCGCCTCTGGCAGCAGCGATTCGGGGCCGCCGAGGACATCATCGGTCGCACCTTCCCGCTCTCGCGCACCAACTACACCATCATCGGCGTCGCCCCGCGCGGATTCACCGGCCACGAGGTGGGCCGGGCCATGGACACCTTCGTGCCGATCGGCACGGAGCCCCTCATGCGTGGCAGCGAGAGCACCCTCGACCGCCGCTCCACGTGGTGGATGGTGGTCTTCGTCCGGCTCAAGCCCGACCAGACCGCGGAGGCGGCGACCAACATCCTGCGCGGGATCCAACCGCAGCTGCGGGAGGAGACCGTCCCCACGGACTGGCGCCCGGAGGATCAAAAGGAGTACCTCGCCGATCCGCTACGCCTGGTCCCGGCGTCAGCCGGCGTGTCCTCGCTGCGGAATCGCTACGAGCGTCCGCTGCTCGCGCTCACGGCCGTGGTCGGCCTCACGCTGCTGATCGCCTGCGGCAACATCGCCAACCTCATGCTGGCCCGGGCCTCCGCCCGACGGCACGAGTTCGCCGTCCGCACCGCCCTGGGCGCGTCGCGCTGGCGCATCGCCAGCGGGCTGCTCGCCGAGAACCTGCTGCTCTCGTTCGCGGGCGCAGCCCTCGGGTTGTTGTTCGCGCTCTGGGGCAGCCGTTTCATCGTCGCGCAGATCGGGGCCACCTCGTCCACCGTCGCGCTGGATCTCGGGCTCGACTACCGCATGCTGCTGTTCACTGCGGCCGTCGCCTCGCTCACCACCCTGCTCTTCGGGATCGGGCCGTCGGTGCTCGCCGCCCATACCCCGCCGATGGACGCCCTCAAGGACTCCTCCCGGCACTCGACTTCCAAGCGGCAGCGCGTGGTCGCCAACACGCTGGTGCTGGCGCAGGTCTCCTTGTCGCTGCTGCTGGTGGTCGGCGCGGGGCTGTTCGTGCGCACCTTCGTCGCGCTGGCGGACGTACACCTCGGCTTCGCCCCGCGTGGGGCCCTGGTCGTGAGCCTCGGCGCGCAGCGCACCGGGATCGCGCCCACGGGTTACGGCGCGCTGTACGAGCAGGCCCGCCGTGCCGCGCTCACGGTGCCCGGCGTCACGGACGCCGCGTTGTCCGTGGTCACACCCGTCAGCGGCGCGACCTGGAACAACAGCTTCATCTTCCCCAAGAAGCCCGACCTCGCCGAGCGTGAGCGGATCGTGGACCTGAACTTCATCACCCCGGGTTGGTTCACGACGATGGGCACGCGCCTCCTCGCGGGCCGCGACCTCGACGCGCGGGACCGGGTGGGCACCCCTCGCGTCGCGCTCGTCAACCAGGCCTTCGTGCGGAAGTTCTTCGAGGGTGCGGACCCGATCGGCGAGATCGTGCGCACGACGCCGTTCCCCGACCGGCCGTCCGAGGATATCGAGATCATCGGTGTCGTGGAGGACGCGGTGTACCGCTCACCGCGCGAGCCCTTCGGCCCCACGATGTACCGCGCGATGCTGCAGGACTCCACGGTGTCCAGCGGCGTCGCGATGACCCTGCGCACGAACGCCGAGGATCCCGCGCCGCTGCAGCCGCAACTCACCAAGGCACTGGCGGCCGTCCATCCCAACCTCACCGTGAGCTATCGCCCGTTGCAGGCGTTCATCGACGCGGCGCTGGCGCAGGAACGCCTGATCGCGCTGCTCTCGGGGTTCTTCGGCGTGCTCTCGCTGCTGCTCGCGGCGCTCGGGCTGTATGGCATCACGGCCTACTCGGTGGTGCGCCGCCGCGGCGAGATCGGCATCCGCCTCGCGCTGGGCTCCACGCCCGCGGCGGTGGTGCGCAGCGTGATGACGCGCACCGGGCTCATCGTGGCGAGCGGCATCGTCGTCGGCGGGCTCGCGAGCTACTGGGTCTCGCGATACGTGTCGTCGCTGCTCTTCGGACTCGCCCCGACGGACCCGGCGACCATCGCCGGGGCCATGCTGGTGCTCGCCGCGGTGAGTGCGGTGGCCGGCTGGATCCCGGCGCGGCGTGCCGCCCTGGTGGACCCGGCCGAAGCGCTGCGCGAGGGATAGCGGACGCGCCGCCGGTCGCCGTTAGATTGCACTCCGGACCGCGTTTCCCAACCCGGAGTGCCTCGATGACCGGCTCACGCCTCTTCCCGCGCCTGCGCGCCGCGAGTGCGCTCGCCGCCGCCGCGACCCTGCTCAGCTGCGCGACCAATCCGGCCACCGGCCGCCGCGAGTTCATGCTCGTGAGCGAGGCCCAGGAGAACGAGATGGGGCGAGCCTACGATCCGCAGATCGTGGCCTCCATCGGCCTGTACCCGGACACGGCCCTGCAGCGCTATGTGCAGGAGCTGGGTATGCGGATGGCCGCGATCAGTGAACGGCCACGCCTCAACTGGACCTTCCGCGTGCTCGACGACCCCACCGTGAACGCGTTCGCGGTGCCGGGCGGCTACATCTACATCACGCGCGGCATCCTCGCGCACCTCGACAACGAAGCCCAGCTCGCCGCCGTGCTCGGGCACGAGATCGGCCATGTCACGGCGCGGCACAGTGCCAGCCAGATGAGCAAGCAGCAACTCGCACAGCTCGGTATGGTGGTGGGCAGCGTCGCCAGCGAGACCTTCGCGCAGTACGCCGACCTCGCCGGACAGGGTCTCGGTGCGCTCTTCCTCAAGTACTCCCGCGACGACGAGACCCAGGCCGACGGCCTCGGGCTGCGCTACATGCGCCGCACGCGGCATGACATCCGCGAGATGCCGGGAGTCTTCACCATGCTCGGCGCCGTCACGGCGTCCGCCGGCGGCGAGGCGGGCAAAGTCCCGGCCTGGATGATGACGCACCCGCTGCCCGAGGACCGCTTCACCCGCATCTCCGCGGCCATCACGCGCGAACCGCAGGACACCGTGGGGGCGGTCGTCGCGCGCGCCGAGTACCAGCGTCGGCTCGACGATGTGGTGTTCGGGAACGATCCGCGTCAGGGGTACTTCGTCGGCCCGCGCTTCCTGCATCCGCAGATGCGCTTCGAACTCACCTTCCCCGCCGACTGGGCGACCAAGAACGAGGCCTCGGCCGTGATGGCGGCGAGCCCGCAGAAGGACGGCGCCATCCAGCTCACGATCGCCCAGGCCCCGACGGCGGATTCGGCCATGCGCGCGTTCGTCGCGCAGCAGGGCCTGCAGCCCGGCACGCCGCAGCGCGCCACCGTGAACGGGCTCAGCACCAACTCGGCCGTCTTCGGCGCGGTCTCCGGCAGCGACTCGCTCCGCGGCGCGGTGACGTTCGTCGAACACAACAACACCGTGTTCCAGATCGTCGGCTTCGCACCGCAGGCGCGCTGGGCGGCCCACCAGGTGACCATCGACCGCGCACTCCGGAGCTTCGCGGTGCTCACCGACCGCACGGCGCTCGCGGTGCAGCCGCAGCGCCTCGACATCATCACGCTCGACCGCGCGAGCAGTCTGGCCGAGCTCAAGGCGCGCCGTCCGTCACCGCTCAGCGTGGAACAGCTGGCGCTGATCAATCAGGTGCGGACGGGCGAGGTGCTCGCGCGGGGGCGGACGGTGAAGTGGGTGAACGCCGGGCGGTAGCCGCTGCCTATGGCGTGGCGGCCGCAGCCGTCACGCGCCAGATCTCGCCGGCGTCGGTCGCGATGTAGAGGGCGCCGTCCGGGCCCATCGTGAGCGCGCGATAGCGCGTGGCCGGGAGCGTGGAGGCCGTGACCTCGCTGGTCGCCACGCCGCTGTTGTTGATGTTGAGGATGGCCAGACGATTGCCGCCCATCACCCCCACGGCCAATCGGCCGTTCCACGCGCGCCACTGCGTCCCGGTGAGGAACACCGCCGGGCCGACACCCTGTGAGGCGCTGCTGTTGTTCCAGGCCGGGGGCAGCGCCGACGGGAACCGGTTGACGTCCGTCATCGGCATGCTGGTGGGGTTGCCCGCGTAGCCGCAGTAGCCGTCGGGGCAGGTCAGCGCCGGCCGGTTCTGGGGGTCCCAGCCGGCGTTGCCGCCGGCGACCAGCGGCGTGACCTCGTCGCTGTGATTGGGTCCATGCTCCGCCGTGAACGGCTGTCCGCTCGAGGGGTGGAACGTGATCCCCTGCACGTTGCGGTGACCGTAGGTGTAGATGCGGGGGTCGAAGAGGGCCGGCGCATTGTTCCCCGGCGCGGGGGCGCCGCTGGTCGTCACGCGCAGCACCTTGCCGCCGAGTTCCGTCGGGTGCTGCGGGATGGCGCCGTTGTGATTGTCGCCCGTGGTCACGTACAGCAGGTCATCCGGCCCGAAGCGGATGCGGCCACCGCTGTGCGCACCCGCCCCGCCGACGCCGTTGGCGACATGTTTGTACGCGATGTCCGTGATGATGTCGGTGCGCCCGCTGGCACCCGTGTACGTCGGGTTGAGCTGCAGACGCACCACTCGGCTGTGGTACGGCGTGCCGCCGAGCGTCGAGAGCATGAAGACGTAGATGAGCCGGTTGGACGCGAAGTTGGGGTCGAGGGCGACGCCGTGCATGCCGCTCTGGCCCTGACAGGTGAAGTCCGAGGCGACCAGTGCGGAGCCCGTCACGCCGAAGAGTCGGGTGATGCTGCCGGAGGTGAACCGCACGGAGAGTCCGGCACAGCGCTCCGTGAAGAACAGCGTGCCGTCGGTGTGCACCGCGATGTCCCAAGGATTGGAGAGTCCCGGGATGAGTGTCGTCCGCGTGAGCACCGGCGTATCGGTGGCCGGTGGCACCGGGTCGGGCGGCGCGGCAGTGTCCGAACAGCTCACTGCGACGAACGAAAGTGCCGCGATGGCCGCGACCGAGGCGAACGGGTGTCTGCGCATATCGGGTATACCCTCACAAACGCGGGAGTGCGGAGCGTTCCTCGGATGGGACGACGCTGCGCCACCCGCGGTCAATCCGGAGCGTGACATTTGTCACACTTTGTGCGCGGTCCGAATGTTGTGCGGGCGACCACCGCGGCTGAACCCAACGGCCGCGACCCCTCGTATCTTTCGGCATGATTCCCTTCCTGCCATCGGCCCGGCGCCTCGCGCTGGGTGTGCTGCTCGTCACTGCCATTGTGCCCCTGCGCGCGCAAGCGCCGCGGGCCATCACGCTCAATGCCCCCGCGCTCGAGTTCGCGGAACCCTTGTCCAATGTCGTGGCCGCGATCGAGCTCAAGGACGGCCGGCTGCTCATCCTCGATGACAAGGACAAGGCGCTGCGCCTGATCGACCTGGCCAAGGGCAGCATGTCCGACGCCGCGCGTCAGGGCGGCGGTCCGCTCGAGTTCCAGCCCGCGGGCGGGTTCCTGGCCTACCTCGGTGACACCACGCTCTTCTATGATGTGCAGCAGCGTCGGTACCTGGTGTTCGATCCCAAGGGCAAGCCGCTGCGCACCACGGGCGGCAGCGCCGACCAGTCGCCGGCGGCCATGCTCGCCACGTTCCTGCCCCGATTCACCGACGCCAGCGGCAGGATCTACGGGACGGGCATCGGCATGCGGGCCAATGCGCAGGGCATGCCAGACCCCAACCGCATGTTCGCCGACACCGTGGCCGTCGAGCGCTACGACCTCAAGACGGGCAAGCGCGACACGCTGGTCCGAATGCAGAACCCGGCGAGCACGGTGGCGCCCAAGATGCAGATGGGCGAGGGGAAGCTGAAGATGCAGTTCACGCCGCCCAACTACGCACCGTTCGACCTGTGGGCCGCGCTGCCCGACGGGCGCCTGGTCGCCCTCCGTCCGGGGCCGTACCAGCTCCAGATCCGCGCGCTCGACGGCAAGTGGAGCAAGGGCCCCGTGCTCTCGTACGCGCCGGTGGCCGTGAACAACGACGAGAAGAAGGCGATCCGCGACTCGATGCGCGTCCAGCTCGACCGGCAGAAGAAGGCCTCCGAGGACGCGATGCGGCAGGCCATTGCCCGGTCGGGGAGCACGCAGACCCCCCCGACGCTGGAGTTCGAGCTCGTCGAACCCGAGAGCTGGCCCTCCCAGAAGCCCGCGTACACCAACCTCGTGGTGTCACCTGATGGCTTCGTGTGGGTATCACTGTCACGCTCCACGGCGAACAAGCGCGAGACCTTCGACGTCCTCGACGGCACGGGGGCACGCCGCACGCAGGTGACGCTCCCGGCCGGCGAGCGCGTGGTCGCGTTCGGCCGTGGGGCGCTGTACACGGTCCGCACCGATGACGATGAGCTGCAGTACCTCCGCAAGTACACGGTCAGCATCCCCGCCCGTCCGTAAGTCCCGTCGCACGGTAGATTCCTCCTCCATGCCTACACATTCCCGCACCCTGCTGGTCGGCCTGCTCGGCGCCCTCGCGCTGGGCAGCAGCGCCTGCGGCGGCGCCCGCCGTGTCGAGACGGCGCCCGTGGCCGCGGTCGGACCACTCGCCACCAAGCCCTCCGAGCTCGGGGCCGCCGGGGCCAAGGCCCGTGCCCGCGCCGACTCGCTGCGCAACCCGTACACCCAGGCCGACATCGACTTCATGTCGGGCATGATCCACCACCACGCGCAGGCGATCCTCATCTCCAAGTGGGCGCCCGCGAACGGGGCCAGCCCGGCGGTGCTCCGCCTCACGGGGCGCATCATCAATGCGCAGACCGATGAGATCGCGCTCATGCAGACCTGGCTGGAGGACCGCAACCAGGTGCCGCCCAAGGTGGATTCGCTCGGCACCGTGGTGATGGACCATGGCGCGGGTGGCCACGGCGCGCACGGTGGACACGGCGGCATGATGCCCGGCATGCTGGACCAGGCGCAGCTCGACTCGCTGCAGGCCGCGCGCGGCAAGGACTTCGACATCCTGTTCCTGCGCTACATGATCCAGCACCACCGTGGCGCCATCACCATGGTCAACACCCTGCTCGGCAGCCAGGGTGCGGCGCAGAACCAGCTGGTGTTCAAGTTCGCGGCCGATGTGTCGGTCGATCAGACCACCGAGGTGCGCCGCATGATGACGATGTTGCTCGAACTCGGCGTGATGCCCGACGGCGACTGAGGGCCGCGCCCGCTTCCGTTCCACCGTACGTCCACACCACAGAGGAGTCGTTGATGTCCTTCGTCCCTGCGCGCCATCCGGGCGCCTCCACCGTCCTGCGCCCGCTGGCGCTCGCTGCGCTGGTGGTCAGCGCCGCCTGTGCGCGTCCTGCCGCGCCCGTCTCCACCATGCCCACGCTCGAGCAGCGCAAGGCGGACAGCCGCGTCGGGCTCAAGCCCGGCCTCATGGACGCCGGCGAAGCGGTCTCCAACCTCAAGGTCGTCGGCAAGGCGGTCTCCCCGCCGGGGTTCCTCGGCCAGTTCAACTCGGACCTGACCTTCACGGGCAACTACGTCATCCAGGGCAACTACAACGGCCCGGTGATCTGGGACATCTCCAATCCGGCCCGGCCGCAGCTCGTCGTCGCGTTCACCTGCCCCGCATCGCAGAACGACGTCTCGGTGTACCGCAACCTCATGTTCGTCTCCGCCGAGGCCAATGACGGCCACGTGGACTGCCTCCCCGGCGGCATCAAGGACACGGTGAGCGCCAACCGGGTGCGTGGCGTGCGCATCTTCGACATCAGCGACATCAAGGCGCCCAAGCTCCTCAAGAACGTGCAGACCTGCCGTGGCTCGCACACGCACACGGTGCTCGAGGACCCCAAGGACCAGGCGAACATCTACATCTACGTCTCCGGCTCCGCGCCGGTGCGTTCGCCGAACGAACTCGCCGGTTGCGTGAGCGACACGCCGGACAAGAACCCGAACTCGTCGCTCATGCGGATCGAGATCATCAGCGTCCCGCTTGCGAACCCGGCCAGCGCCGCGATCGTCAACCGGGCCAACATCTTCTCGGGCCTCACGCAGCCGGCCGAGCACGGGGAGTCGGAGGTGGACATCAAGAGCGCCGCCGACGAAGCCGCCAAGGCGCGCGCGCAGGGGCTGTTCACCGCCAAGCTGCCCAACAGCGGCCAGGAGATCGTCGTCCCGCCGCAGTTCGCGAAGCCGAAGCTCGACAGCATCATGGCCGCCCGTGGCGGATCCGGCACGCCGAGCGCCGCCGACTCGGCCGCGTTCCGCGTGTACGTGCAGGACTTCATCAACAAGAACTTCGGCCAGGCGGCGACGCCGGGCGGTCCGGTGAGCCCGGGCAACCAGTGCCACGACATCACCGTGTTCCCCGCGCGCGGCCTCGCCGGCGGCGCCTGCGAGGGCCACGGCATCCTGCTCGACATCTCGGACCCGCTCAACCCGACGCGCATCGACGCGGTCGCCGACAGCAACTTCGCCTACTGGCACTCGGCGACGTTCAACAACGACGGCACCAAGCTGCTCTTCTCCGACGAGTGGGGCGGCGGCGGCGGCCCGAAGTGCCGTGAAGGCGACAAGATGGAGTGGGGCTCCAACGCCATCTTCACCATCGAGAACCGCAAGCTGAAGTTCCAGAGCTACTACAAGATCCCCACGGTGCAGACGGCGCTGGAGAACTGCGTGGCGCACAACGGCTCGCTGATCCCCATCCCGGGCCGCGACGTCATGGTGCAGTCGTGGTACCAGGGCGGCATCTCGGTGTTCGATTGGACCGACGCCGCGAACCCCAAGGAGATCGCGTTCTTCGACCGCGGACCGGTGGACGGCACGCGCATGGAGATGGGCGGCTCCTGGTCGGTGTACTGGTACAACGGCTCCATTGTCAGCTCCGAGATCGCCCGCGGCCTCGACGTCGCGGAGCTGGTGCCGAGCGAACACCTCACGCAGAACGAGATCGACGCGGCGAAGACCGTGCGCTGGAACTACCTCAACGCGCAGGGCCAGCCGCTGATCGAGTGGCCGGCGTCGTTCTCGCTCGCCAAGGCCTATCTCGACCAGCTCGAGCGCAACAAGTGCCTCTCGGCCGCGCGGGTGACGGCGGTGCGCGGCGCGCTCGAAGGCGCCGAGCGGGCCACCGGGGCCGCGCGCTCCAGCGCCCTGCGCACGCTCTCCACGCAGCTCGAGAACGATGCCAAGGGCTCCTGCGACAGCAAGAAGGTCGACATGCTGCGCAAGGCCGTGACCGACCTGGCCGGACCGGTCGTGTCCTGATCGCCGAGCGGCGGTCGGCAGTGTATGATTGCGCCGGGGCGAGTGATCGCCCCGGCGCTTTCGTTCCTCCCTCCTGACCTTCACGCACGCGCGAGGCGCTCCATGGAGATGTCGCACCGGGCACGATTCGGCACGGCCGCTGCCACCACCGTCGCCGTCTTCCTGCTCTACCTCGCCACGTTGTCGCCCTCCGTGGCGATGTGGGACGCCGGCGAGTACATCGCCGCGGCCAGCGACATGGGCATCCCGCACCAGCCGGGCAACCCCTTCTTCCTCATCGTGGCACATGTCGCGGGGTTGCTGCCGCTCTCCCCGAGTTACGCCGTACGCATCAACCTGCTCGCCGCCGTGTCCAGCGCCGTCGCGGCGGGCCTCTGGTTCCTCTGCGCCGAACGCCTGCTGCGGGCGCTGCTCCCCGCGCCACTGCACCGTGGTGCGGCGGCGGTCACCTGCGCGGTGCTCGGCGCGGCCGCGTTCACGGTGTGGAACCAGAGTGTGGTGATGGAGAAGGTGTACCCGCTGGCCTTGGTCGGGCTGGCGCTGATCTCCTGGCTGATGCTCGTGTGGCTCGACACCACCCCCGCCTCCGCGGCACGCGGGGACCGGTTGCTGGTGCTGGTGGCCTACCTCACGGGCCTCACCTACGCCGTGCACCCTGCCGGCCTGCTCACGGCGCCGGCGAGCGCGCTGGCGGTGCTGCGGCAGGCCCCCGGCACCATCCGGCGCTGGAAGCTCATCGCCCTCACGGCCGTCGCCTTCGCGCTCGGCACGACACCGTTCGCCGTGCTGCCCATCCGCGCCGCACACCAGCCGTACGTGAACGAAAGTGCCGTGAGTGCCTGCGAGGACGGGACCATCGCCGCCGGCTGCACGTTCAGCGCCGAGACCTTGCGCCGGCTCAAGGCCACCATCCAGCGCGAGCAGTACGGCGGCAACGCCGTGCTCGAGCGTCGCGGACCACTCGCCGCGCAGGTCGGGATGTACTGGCTCTACTTCAAGTGGCAGTGGCTGCGCGACTCGGCGGGACGGATGCCCGCCGCCCAGAACCTGGCCGCGCTGGTCATGCTCGTGCTCGGACTCCTCGGACTCGCCGCCCTGCGACCACGGGCGGTGGCCGGTCCGGCATCGGGCGCGTCGCGCGACGGCCATCTGTGGTACTTCGGCGCGCTCACCTGCACGTTCACGCTGCTGCTGATCTACTATCTCAACTTCCGTTACGGGTTCTCGCAGCGCCCGGATCTTGGCTTCACCGTGGACCGCGAACCGCGGGACCGCGACTACTTCTACATGTGGACGTTCTCCCTGTGGGGCCTGCTGGCCGGGCTCGGGGCGGCCACCTTGAGCCGTCGGCTCAAGCCCGGGCTCGCGGTGCTGGCGCTGGCCGCCGTGGCACTGCTGCCGGTCGCGGGCAACTGGCGCGCCGCAGAGCGCACCGGCCAGCACTTCACCACCGCCTGGGCCCGCGACATGCTGCTGTCGCTCGAGCCCAACGCGATCCTGGTGACCAACGGCGACAACGACAGCTTCCCGCTCTGGTACGCACAGGCGGTCGAGAAACTGCGGCCGGACGTCACGGTGGCGTTGTCGCCGTACCTGGGCATGGACTGGTACGCACGGCAGCTCAACCGGCGCAGTCCGCTGTGGACACTCAGCGACGAGGCCCTGGACTCGGTCCCGTCGCACCGGATCTTCGAGCAGCCTCAGCGCTTCGTGCACGGCGCGATCGACGCGACCATCCCGGCCGGCGTGATGACGCGCGACCAGGAACTGGTGCTGCGGGCCATCCGCGATTCGTTCCCGTCACGGCCCGTGTACTTCTCGGCCGGCCAGTACCACGCCGCGATCGGGCTCGCACCCTACGTCAAGCGTGTGGGACTCGTGAGCCAGCTCATGCCGCACGCGTTGAAGGAGTCGCCGGACACCATGCGGATCGGCGGCGAGTGGATCGACGTGGATCGCACATTGGCGCTCTGGCACCGGTACGCCGGGGCGAAACAGGTGGTGGCCGAGGGTCGCTGGCTCGACAACGGTTCCGCGGTGATCCCGATGTTCTACGCCGGCGTGGGGCAGCAGCTCGCCGGCGCGCTGCGGGCGCAGGGGCGTGAGGCCGAGGCGCTGGAGGTGCTCGGCCTCGTGCAGCAAGTGGCGACCGTGCTGCAGTGAGCCGGTGCGCGGCGGCCTACTTGAGGAACCGTCGCGCCACCTGCTCCAGGCGATCGTCGCCCACGCGCTCGGCCTCGGCGAGCATCTGCTCGACGAAGGGCTTGAGCTTGGGTTCACCCCAGTAGTATCCCGTGGCGCGTTCGGCGAGCTGCGTCTCGCTCACGCGCGCGGCCTCCAGCAGCGCCTGCGCGGCTGCCCGGTCGAAATCGGGATCGTCGCGTGGCGGCAGGCCGTAGTTGCGCCGCGGCATCTCGCCTTCGGCGTCGTCGCGGAGGAAGGCGCGTGACATGGGGGCAGGCTATCAGGTCCGGCGCGCCGCGCGCAAGGGTGCGGAGTAGATTCCGGGCACGACCCCACGGAGCGCCCATGGCCACCGACCTCGCCTACATCGAATTCATCCGCGACCTCCTCGGCCGCGGTCACCGCGCCGAGTTCCGCAAGATGTTCGGCGAGTACGCCATGTACCTCGACGAGAAGGTCGTCGCGCTCGTCTGCGACAACCAGGTGTTCCTCAAGCCCACGGACACCGGCCGTGCGCTCCTGGGAAGTGTGGAGGAGGCGCCGCCCTACCCCGGCGCCAAGCCGTACTTCAGCGTGAGCGACCGCATGGAGGAACGTGAACTGTTCCTGGAGCTGCTCGAGGTGACGGCGGCCGCGATGCCCCGTCCCAAGCCCAAGGCGGCCAAGGGCACGAAGGCCGCGGCGAAGTCGTCCGCCGCGGCCCGGAAGGTCCCCGCCAAGAAGAAGTAGCCATCACTTCGGTGGCGGTGACTGCCACAGGACGTGCGTGATCATCCAGCGCCCGTCGATCTTGGCCATGAGCAGGTAGTCGATGCCCCAGTAGGCCGTGACCTTGGCCGATGCCGTTTGGTCGAGCACCTCGTAGATGAGCACTTCCTTCACCGTGCCGGCGGGCTGCGGACGGCCACGCGTGCGCACGTTGCGCGTGAACTGATGGAATCCCTCGTAGGTCATGCGCGACGCTTGGTACGCGCCGCCGGCACCCTCGCGATAGAAGCCGTACTTGTAGACCGACGGGTGGATGCTCCGGATGTGCTTGCTGCTGTCCCCCTCGTAGAATCCCTCGAGGTAGTCGAGCGCCGCGCGCTGCACGGCGTCGCGGTCCGCGGTGGCCTGCGCGGGCGACGAGGAGGGCAGGACCGACAGGGTGAGTGCCGTGAGCCCGGCGAACAGCGTACGACGGAACATGGAGACTCCGGTTGGAGGATGGTGCTGCACCGCGCGTTGGACCTGCGCTGCCCTGCTCCAGTATGACACGTGGTGCGCGGTGCAGTGTTTCCTGCGGGCGCCTCCGGGCACGGCCGCGCCGGCCCGACAGGTCAGGTGTCGAGCCAGGCCAGCTCCACCCGCCGGAACTGGATGGGATGGCTCTCCGACTGCAGCGAGATGCTGCCCTCGCGCAGCAGCTTGGGCTGCCCCGCCGCCAACAGACGCTGCGCGTGCGGATCGCGCTCGTCGAGCTGCGGCTGTGCATACCGCAGTACCTCGACGCCGTTGACGAAATGCCGGATGTCCTCGTGCCCGTTCACCTCGAACTCGGCCAGCACCCACTGGTCGCCGTGGAAGGTCGCGGAGCGCGAGTTGGTGCAGTGCGGGAGGAAGAGGGCGCCGTCCTTGACCACGTTCGTGCCCGGGGTGCACAGATTGAGCGTGCTGCGGGGATTCCGGCCGTCGCCGCCGAGGAACTGCGCCTCGATCGACACCGGGAAGTCCTGGTCGATGGTCATCGTCTCCGGCGCCTGGCCATGCAGCATCACACCGCTGTTGCGGAGCGCCCAGCCGGGGCCGCCGGCCGCCTGTTCACCCACGAACCGGTACTCCACGCGCAGCCGATACCGCGAGTACGACCCCCGATAGAACAGGTGACCGAATCGCTCGTCGAAGCTCGGGTACGCCTCGTAGCCCACGGTGAGCAGGCCGTCCTCGACGCGAAAGGTGTTGCCGAAGTTCACGCCAAGGGCATGGTGGCGGATCTTGGGGGTCCAGCCGCTGAGATCCCTGCCGTTGAACAGCGGACGCCACTCGTCGCGCATGGCCCGTGCGCCACCCGGGGCGGGCGCGAAGACGTGGGCGAGTCCGGCGGCACCGAGCGCAGTGAGGAACTGCCGACGGGATGGTGATGCTCCGGCGGGGTTGGTCATGCGCAGAACTTCGCGCCTCCACGCCGCGACGCCAAGTCCTGTCGTAGATTCGCGGTAGATTCACGGCCAGACCACCCAGGAGCCCCCATGCGCCCCGCACGTGTCGCACTGTTCTCCCTCGCCATGCTCGCCAGCCTGCGCCTCGGCGCGCAGACGCCCACCTTCGAGCAGGTGCTCAGCCTGCGCCAGGTCGGCGCCGCGGCGCTGTCGCCCGATGGCCGCCATGTCGCGTACACCGTGCGCAGCACCGAGTGGAGCGAGAACCGATACGACACGGAGATCTGGCTCGCGCGCGACGGGGCGGCCGCCACGCAATGGACGCGCACGCCGCGCGGGAACTCCGGCTCGCTGCGCTGGTCGCCCGACGGTGCCTGGCTCGCCTTCCTTGCCGACCGCGGCGAGAAGTCCCAGGTCTACGTCATCGCCCTCGCGGGCGGCGAGGCCTTCAAGGCCACCGCCGCCAAGGAGGGCGTGAACGACTTCCGCTGGTCACCCGACGGTCGTTGGATCGCGTACACCGCGGCCGAGTCCGAGAGTGCGGCGATGAAGGCACGCAAGGAGAAGTTCGGCGAGTTCGCCATCGAGGACGCCGACTTCAGCATGACGCATCTCTGGCTCGCGCCCGTGTCGGCGACGGAATGGGCCGCCGGCCGGATTCCCGATGCCACCCGGCTCACCGGCGGCACCGCCTACACGGTGGGCAACTTCGCCTGGAGCCCGGACGCCACGCAGATCGCGTTCGACCACACGGCCGACCCCCTCATCAACTCCTGGATCACGCAGGACATCTCGATCCTCACGGTGAGCACCCAGGCGCTGCGCCCGCTCGTCCGGCAGCGCGGCAGCGACGGCAACCCGGTGTGGTCGCCCGACGGACAGCACATCCTCTTCAGCTCCAGCGGCGGCGACACCACCAGCAACTACTACAGGAACGGGCAGTTGCTGCGCATCGCCGCCGGCGGAGGCACACCGACGCGCCTCGCGGCGGACTTCGACGAACAGATCGGCGGCCTCACATGGAACGCCCGGGGCATCTTCTTCACCGGGCGGGCCAAGACCGTCTCGCGGCTCTACCGGATCGATCCCGAGCGCGGCAGCACGGCCGTCGCGATCGACACCCCGATGAACGTCACGGGCGCGTCGTTCTCCGCGGATGGCGCGCGACTGGTGTTCTTCTCGCAGAGCGCCAGCACCCTCAGCGAGGTGTTCGTCTCCGCGCTCGCGCCGTTCGCCGCCACCCGCGTGAGCACCATGGGGGAGCAGATCGCCGGCTGGCCCATCGGCTCGGCGGAGGTCGTCACGTGGAAATCGCGTGACGGCGCCGTGATCGACGGGGTGCTGCACAAACCGCGCGACTTCGACCCGGGCCGCAAGTACCCGCTGCTCGTCGTGATCCACGGTGGCCCCACCGGCATCGACGTGCCGCAGCCCCTGCCGGGGAACGTGTACCCCATCGCCCAATGGGTGGCGCGCGGTGCGCTCGTGCTCCGCCCCAACTACCGCGGGTCGGCCGGGTACGGCGAGGCGTTCCGCGCGCTCAACGTCAAGAACCTGGGCGTCGGCGACATGTGGGACGTGATGAGCGGCGTGGATCACGTCATCGCGCAGGGCATCGTCGACACCACCCGCATGGGCTCGATGGGCTGGAGCCAAGGCGGCTACATCTCGGCGTTCCTCACCACCAACACCACGCGCTTCAAGGCGATCTCCGTCGGCGCCGGCATCAGCAACTGGGTGACGTACTACGTGGCGACCGACATCCACCCGTTCACCAAGCAGTACCTGAAGAACGACCCTTGGCGCGACGCCGCGATCTACGCGAAGACCTCGCCGATGACCAATATCCTCAAGGCGCGCACGCCGACGCTCATCCAGCACGGCGAGTTCGACCGTCGCGTGCCGATCCAGAACGCCTATGAGCTGTTCCAGGGACTGCAGGACGTGGGCGTCCCCACGCAGTTGGTGGTCTATAAGGGCTTCGGCCACGGCATCACCAAGCCCAAGGAGACGATGGCCGCACTGCAGCACAACTGGGACTGGTTCGAAAAGTACCTGTTTGGTGGTGGCGGACGGCCGTGACGCACAATCCGCGCAATGGGTAGGGGTCGTATCGATTACGAGCGCAGTCCTTCCCCACATCCATGCAGAGGTAGTGTATGTCGCTGAACGCCGTCCTCGTCTCCGCAGTCGTCGCACCGTTCGTTGCCTGGTCCGCGGCGCGGACGCCGCTCGTGGACCGCACGTCCGCGCCGGCCAAGCTTCAGATCACCCTGACGACGGTGCATGCCGCGGCGCTCACCACGCCGCGCGCCGCAGGCGACGCCCTCGACGAGCCCTACCTGCTGCTGTCGGAGATGTGGAGCGCCGACGCCGTCCGCACCATGACGTTCCCGGCGACCGAGCGGATGCCGATTCAGCTCGACCAGGCCCTGCCGGCGCGTCCGCTGCACGCCCTCACGCTCGAGGACGGCCAGCGGGTGCGGGTGCTGCTCACGGCGCTCGAGGGGCCGCGCCTGATGGCGTCCGAGGAGTCGGCCGTGGCGGCCGCGGCGGCGCAGGTGATCCCGATGGCGCAGGACGCCCGCGCGTCGGCGCTCAAGTCGGCGCTCGCGCCGGCCGTGACCAAGGGGTCGCAGTTGATCGGTGCCGCGATCCTCGAGATGCACAACGAGGGCGGCATGCTCTACTGGCGCACCCTCGAGTGCGTGGCGGACTGCAGCGTGCTCACGGCGCCCGCCGCCGCGGCGCTGGACGCCACCAAGCCGACGCAGGGCCTCCTCGAGCTGACCGGTGCCGGCGGCACGTATCACTTCAACATGCACAGCCGCCGCGTGCAGTAGTCGCGCCGCGCGGAGGCGATCACGGGCGGCGCGAGGAGCTCACTCCACGCGCCGCCCGCGATGTTCCAGCCACCCGCCCACGTGACGCCGGTCGGGATCGTGATGGGTCCAGTGGATCACGCCGCCGTTGGCGTTCCACTCGTACTCGCCGAAGAAGCGAACCGTGTCCCCGCGCTGGAGGCCCGCGAGTCGCGGGGCCAGGTCGATGTTGTGCGCCACGAGGATCGTCTGCCGCGAGGCC
This sequence comes from uncultured Gemmatimonadota bacterium, assembly GCA_902825965.1. Classification (GTDB taxonomy): domain Bacteria; phylum Gemmatimonadota; class Gemmatimonadetes; order Gemmatimonadales; family Gemmatimonadaceae; genus Pseudogemmatithrix. Next base: position 60,424 of record CADEDA010000009.1, read on the forward strand.
AGTCGCAGGATGAATCGCTGGTGGCGGCTCCCGTCATTGTCGTCCGCGAGCACACGGTCCACCACGCCGAGGCCCTGCACCTGGAGGTCGCTGCGTTGGGTGCGGAACGCGTCGGCGATCGCCGCGCTCGCATCGGGTACCGGTACCTGCGACGCGGGTTCGGGGGCCTGCGTAGCCGACGGAGCCACCGGCTCCGTGGAGACCGCCCTGCGTTGCTGCGCGTAGGCCCAGAGGGCGAGGACCAGGAGCGCGGCGGCGATCCGCAGTGGTCGTTTCATCGCGGTACGATGCGCTCCTGAGCCCTCCGCGTCCAGCCGACCGGCGCTCCGCTGACGGCTGCGTCGGCAGTCTCCAAACGTTGGTGCCGTGGCTCGCGCCGCGACCCCAGCGCGCCAAACGCCGCGGCGTGGCTCCACCCGGCCCCGTCACCGTGCTCGTCGGCGAAACGCAGGTGTGCGTCGGCACCGGTGCCGGCGGGATCGAGCAGCCCCGGCTCCTCGTCGAACGGATTCCAGTCGCGCATCAGCCCCCGCACGCCCAGCGGGCGTCGATCGCCGCATACCCGATGCGCGGCAGCACCTGCTCGGCGGCGAGCACGATCCCCCAGAAGAACACCACCAGGCCGAGCACGTGCGCCGGCGCGATCCGCGACCGCCACGCGGTCATGCTCGCCCAGCTGCTCGAGATGAGCACCGATCCCACCACGCCCAGATAGAGGTAAAGCTGCAGCCCGCAGGCGTTGGCGTAGGGCCAGGCGACCACCGCGGCCCCCAGCGCGACCGCGGCGATGGTCCGCGACCAGACGCCGGCCAGCTCCCAGCGCCGATCGAGCTCCAGCTGCCGACTCTTGCGGATCGGCGGGGCTGAAGCATTCGGCGAGACTGTTGCGTAAGCCTGCACGGAGGGGCGGCGCGCCGGTCCCGAGGCCGGCTCGGCCGTGGGCCCGAACGCGCCGATCGGCTGCATATCACCCTTCAGGTGCGGATCGGCGCCCGGGAGCTGCCGGATGAGCTTCTCGATCTCCAGACCGAGTCCGTTCGTCAGCGAACGGATGCGCGAAGAGGTGGACATGGGAACGCCCGAGGAAGGAAGGTGGGTCGTGTGCGACGCCACACGTTCGGTCGTTCCCGTCCCGCCGCCCAGAGGGGGATGTCACAGAGTGCGATGTCACGGGGGGGCACTGTTCAACAGCAACTCCCGTACCGCGCGGTGGCCGAACCCGTTTCCACATCTATCTTATAGAACGTCCTGATCCCCCGAGGTGCACGTGACCACCGTCGAAATCCCCACGCCAGATCCCCGCGCGCTCGACGACGCGACCCGCCCCTTCGCAGAAGCGATCGCCGGTCGCTACGCCATCAAGCGGATGATCGGGCGCGGCGGCATGGGCATCGTCTATCTGGCCCGCGACAAGCGCCTCGACCGCCTCGTGGCGATCAAGACGCTGCCGCCGCATCTCGCCACGGACGCCGCATTGCAGGAGCGCTTCCTCCGCGAGACCCGCACGGCCGGCGCCATGACGCATCCGAACATCGTGCCCATTCACGGGGCGGACGAGTCGGACGGCCACGTGTACTTCGTGATGACGTACATCGACGGCGAGTCCCTCGCCGCGCGCATCCGGGCGCGAGGGCGGCTGGATGCGACGTCCACGGCCCGGCACCTCCGCGATGTCGCCGCCGCCCTCGCGCACGCGCACCAGCGCGGCATCATCCACCGCGACATCAAGGCCGAGAACATCCTCGTCGAACGCAGCAGCGACCGCGCGCTGGTGACCGACTTCGGCATCGCCCGCCTCGCCGAGGCCTCACCGCTCACCGTCACCGGTCAGGTGCTCGGCACCGTACACTACGTGAGCCCCGAGCAGGTGGCCGGCCACGCGGTCGACGCGCGCGCCGACCTCTACTCGCTGGGCGTGGTCGGTTACCTCGCCCTCACCGGACAGTTCCCGTTCGATGCCGACGTCGCGTCGGCCGTGCTCGTGCAGCACGTGACGCGTGCGCCCGCCCCCGTGAGCTCGGTGCGGCGCGACGTGCCGGTGGCGCTCGCCAGCATCATCGACCGCTGCCTCGCCAAGGACCCCGCGCACCGCTACGCCAGCGCCGACGACCTCGTCGCGGCCTTCGACGCCGCGATGCCCGCCCTCGGCGAACGTCCGCTGCTGGTGTCGGACACCGAGGCCCACCAGGTCTGGCAGCGCGCGGCAGAGCTGCAGGCGTACACGGGGATCGAGCCGCGGCCGGAGATCACACCCCGCGAACGCGATGCGGAGCAGGACAAGGCCCGCAAGTCCGGCTACGCGCTCGACCACCTCCGCGAGGCGGCGGCCGAGGCGGGCATCGACGACAAGTACCTGCAGCGCGCCTTCGTGGAGCATGGGTTGGCGCGGAACACACCCACGCCGAAGGTCCGCGTCGCCCCGGCGCCGGCCAGCCCACCGCTGGACCGGCCAGCGTGGTGGTCGGGTGTGCCTCCCACCCTGTCGCGCGAAGTGGTGGTCGAGGGCGAACTCCCCACCCGCGACCTCGATCGCCTGATCAACGTGCTGCGTGACGCCACGGGGACCATGGGGCACACGATGGCCCACACCCGCGAACTCGCGTGGTGGTCGGGCCGCTTCGGCACCCGGGTGGACGTGTCCGTGGTGCCGGAGTCCGACCGGACGACGGTGCGCGTGGTGCAGGACGCGCGGCGCTCGGCGTGGCTGCGTGGCGGCGTGGCGGCAGCGAGTGCCGTGTTCGCCGGCGGCATGTCCGGTGTGATCGCGCTGGAGGGGTTCCGCGCGCCCGACGAGGTCGGCGTGCTGGCGGTGTTCGCCGTAGGACTCACCTGGCTCATCAAGGGCGGTCGCTGGTTCATCCGGCGCGGGAACAGCCGCAAGGTGCTCGAGACCGACCAGCTGGTCGCACGCCTCGCCGCGAAGGTGAAGGACAGCATCACGCCGTGACCACACCGCGACTGTGGGAACGCCCCGATCCCGCGCTGGCGGCAGCCGGCATCGAGGGCGAGACGGTCGTGGCACGCGTACGCGTGCTGGTGATGGCACTGTTGCTCATCGCGCCGATCTACAACCTGGTGCAGGACCCGACGCTGCCGATGTACCGCACCGGTTTCGCGGTCACCGCGGCGGCGAACCTCATCGCCCTGGTGATCTGGTGGTACGTGGAGCGGCGCACCTGGCAGCCGTGGATCGGGTTCGCGTCGAGCAGCTTCGACGTCACCGTGGTCTCGCTCGGGCTCCTGAGCTTCTTCCTCGTGGCCTCGCCGCTGGTGGCGCTCAACTCCAAGGTCACGTTCGAGATGTATTTCCTCGCGATCCTCGCGACCAGCCTCCGCTACGACGCGCGCATCTGCATCGTCGCGGGTGCGCTGGCCGTGGCGCAGTACGGTGGCATGTGGGCCGCGGGGGTGCAGGGCTTCGACCTGCACGATCCCGCGTACGTCGCCGAGGCCGGCCCGTATCTGCCGGTGGACCTCGCGACACGGCTGCTCCTGCTCGGCATCGCGACGTTGGTGGCGGTGACCATCGTGCGGCGGGCGCAGCGCCTGCTCTACCTCGCGGCCCGCGACCGCCTGACCGGCGTGTTCAATCGTGGGCACTTCGACAACGCGTTGCAGCAGGTCGTCGAGGTCACCTCACGCACGGGCCAGCCACTCGCGCTGGCGCTGCTCGACATCGACCACTTCAAGTCGATCAACGACCAGCACGGGCATGCGCGCGGCGACCAGGCCATCCGGGCGGTGGCGTCGCTGCTGATGCAGTCCATGCGCCGCACGGATCTCGTGGCGCGGTACGGCGGTGAGGAGTTCGTGGTCCTCATGCCGGGCACCACGCCGGAGGCGGCGCTGCTGCGCATCGAGCAGCTGCGTGAGACCCTGGTGCAGACCCCGCTGCTGCTCGGCGATGGCCGTGCGCTGACCCTCAACTACTCGGCCGGCGTCGCCGGCACACCGGGCGACGTGTTCTTCGCGGCGAGTGCGGGATTGGGCTCGGTGAAGGCGCCGGACGTGCTGGTCGCCCTCGCGGACGAGCGCCTGCTCGCGGCGAAGCGGGCCGGACGCGGTCGCTGCTTCGGACCCGAGACACAGGTGACGGAGCCGCCGGCACGGCGTTCCAGCGGCTCCCGACGCAGCGACGCATCAATCCAGAGCGCGTAGCGCCCCGTCCAGCGCCCGCCGCGGCGTTGCGGGACAGCGGACGCAGCGTGCGGAACACGATGACCGACCTCCCGTGGGTGGACCGCGAGGATGAGCGCGTGGGGGGCCGGTGGTATCATTCACAGGACGACGTCACCACGGCACCCACCTCGGAGCGCGACACCGCATGGCCACCAAGCCGGACACCACCCACCCCAACGCCGACGCGTTCCCCGCGGGACTCTCGGGCCCTGCCCTGCGCGCCCTCGCCCACGCCGGCATCCGCACCATGGCGCAGCTCGCGCAGCATCGGGCGCGCGACATCGGCGCACTACATGGCATGGGACCGAAGGGCCTGCGTATCCTGGCGGCGGGACTCGAGGCGCAGGGTCGGCACTTCCGCGCCGACTGACGGATGTCGAAGTTCGAACGCGCCTACGACAAGGCATGGCAGGCGCTCGCCGACTCCCTGGGCCGCGATCCGCACCGGGAGGAGTCCGAGGTGCTGGAGGGCACGCTCTTCCAGGAGTGGATCGAGGCGGGGCGATTCGACGACCTGATCAAACATCTTCACGAGAACCACGAACGCGAGGGCGGGTTCAGCGACGTGGCCGTGCTCTGCGTGGCACTACGCAAGCAGGGGGACGTCGCGCGCATCGAGAAGCTGCTCCGCGGCCTCGTCTCGATGCGGGAGAAGCTGTTCTGGGCCGGGTGGCCCAAGGCCCAGGAGGGGCACCTCGGCTACATGCGCGATTGCGCCAAGCTGGCGGCCGCCGCCATGGAGATGCAGGCTGAGTTGTTCCACAACTACTGGTCGCTGGGCATGGAGGCGGAGATGGAGCAGACCCGCGCGGCGATGCTCCGCTTCCAGAACCGCACCCGCGCCTGACGCAGGCCTGCGCAGCACCCCACGCACACCGGAGACGACGATGGGCACCTGGGACGTCGGCAGTTTCGACAACGACGATGCAGCGGACTGGGCGTACGAACTCGACGAGTGCAGCGACCTGTCGGTGATCGAGAACGCCATCATCTCCGCCCTCGACCCGAGTGACGACTACCTGGAGGCACCCGTGGCGACGGTGGCGATCGCTGCGATCGAGACGTTGGCGCGCCTGCAGGGTCGCTGGGGTGAGCGCACGGCGTACACCGAGACCGCGGATGCGTGGGTGGAGCGCGTGCGACTGCCCGTGCCGCCCGCTCTCGCGACACAGGCCGCGCAGGCACTCGACCGGATCGTCGGTGAGCAGTCGGAGCTGAAGGAGCTGTGGGAGGAGTCGGAGGAGTTCGACGCCTGGATGGCCGCGATCGCCGAGCTGCGACGTCGTGTGACCGTCTGACCGTCGGCTGACCTCCAGGCCCGCGGCGCGAGGGCCGTCGGCGAAGGCCGCAGCGAAAATCCGGGATTCCTGTACAGCCCGCTACGTCCGCTGGCGCGGACTGTTCACGCATGCGGAGGACAGCGACTGTCACACGCGCTGATTCCCCGGTTCGCGCCTCCCACCCTCGACCGCGATGACGACGAATCCCGCTACGCCCTCCCCGACACCGTCCGCTACACCGTCCGCGACACCCTCCACGAGTCCCGTCCCCGCGCCGCCGGCGTCGTCTCCGCACGGGCCAACCATCACGCTCGCCCGTTGGATGCGAGTCACACTGCTCGGGTGGCTGCTCGGCGTTCCCCTGATCGCGTTGATGGCCAGCCTCGGCGAGGCCCTCGAGATCGAGAGCGCGCAGTTCCTGGTGGGCGCCGGCATGGGCCTTGGCGTCGGGTGGCTGCAAGGCCGCGCGTTGCGGCCGGTGCTGGGCGACGCCTGGCGCTGGGCGTTCGCCACGATGTGCGCGCTGGCGCTCCCCTTCGCGTTCTTCGACGTGGCCAAGCTGCGCGAGTGGGACATCGCGTACTCGCTGCCGTGGGCCGTGACGGTCGGAGGGCTGTTGGTGGGCCTCGTGCAGCGGCAGTTGCTGGCGCGTCGGCTGCACGGTGCGACCGCCTGGATCCCGGCGAGCTTCGTCGGCTGGATGTCGTCCGTGCTGGTCACCACTGGCGTCGATGCGATGAGTCGCTCGACGAGCCTCGGGAACGGCGTCAAGCTGGCCCTCTTCCTCGGCGGCGTCGTGCTGGGCGGACTGGTCCTGGGCGTGGTGAGCGGAGTCGGCCTGCGGCGGTTGCGCGATTCGGTGCCGTGAGCGGCCGAGGCAGGACCCTGCGGGTCCGTAATACTTAGGTATTGACAGAAGTATTATCGCCGCGTACTCTCCGTGCACCGGATCACCTGAGCACGGGAGCGATGCCGCATGGTGCAGGTCGCAGCCACCGACGACGTCTTCCACGCCCTGGCCAATCCCACGCGGCGCAAGGTCCTCGAGCGACTCGCGGCGGGGCCGGCCACGGTCAGCGAGCTGGCGGCGCCGTTCGACATGCAGCTGCCCTCGTTCGTGCAGCACCTTGCGGTGCTCGAGCAGAGCCGGCTGGTGAAGTCGACCAAGCATGGCCGGGTCCGGACGTACGAACTCCTGCCTGCCCGCTTCAAGCTCGCCGAGGACTGGTTGATGGCGCGCCGGCAGGAGTGGGAAGCGCGCCTCGACCGCTTCGACCGCTACGTCCGCCACCTCACGGAACAGGAGTCGCGATGATCTCCGCGCGGTTCACCTTCGATCCGACCCGCGACTTCGCCATCGAACGGACGATCGACGCACCGGTCCGACTGGTGTGGGATGCGCTGACGCAACCGGAGCATCTCAAGGAATGGTACATGCCCAAGCCGTGGGGGCGCGTCGAGCGCGCCGCGTTGGACCTGCGACCCGGCGGCGAGTTCAGTGTTGCGATCGCCATGGGCGATGGCCCGACCACCCCGCACGTCGGCTGCGTCCTCGAGGTGATCCCGCGGGAGCGGCTGGTCTACACGTCGATGTTGTTCCCGGGGTTCCGCCCCGCGGTCTTCGACGACATCCCGATCACCGCGATCGTGACGCTCGCGGCGCATGGTGCCGGCACACGTTACGTCTTCACCGCACTACACCGCAGCCCCGCCGACCTCGAGGCGAACCGGAGCTCGGGATTCTACGAGGGCACCGAGATCGCGATCGCCCAACTCATCACGTATACGCAGTCGATGCGATAGGAGCCGCCATATGGGAACGCTGGTGTTCGGGATGATGCAGTCGCTCGACGGCTATGTGGACGGCGTCCCCGGGGGACCGCACATGGACATGCCCGGTCCGCGACTGCACCGGCACTTCAACGACACCGTGCGCGCATCCGCCGGGATCGTCTACGGCCGGCGGATGTACGAGGTGATGCGTTACTGGGACGTGGACCAGCCGGAGTGGGACGCGGTCGCGCGAGACTTTGCCGCCGCGTGGCGCCCGGTGCCGAAGTGGGTCCTGTCCAGCAGCCTGGATGCCGTCGGACCCAATGCCACGTTGGTGCGCGGCGACGCCGCCGCGTTCGTCCGCACGCTCAAGTCGCAGCTGAAGGGCGAGATCGGGGTCGCCGGCCCGACCTTGGCCGCCAGCCTCTCGGCCCTCGGCCTCATCGACGAGTATCAGCTGCACTTCCGGCCGTTCGTGCTCGGGGGTGGCAAGCCGTTCTTCCTCGGCGGTGGCGCCGTGCCCTCGCTGCGCTTCGTGCGGGCGGAGTCCATCGGTGAGGACGCGGTCAAGCTGACCTACGTCGTCGACCGATGAGTGCCGCTCGTCCGGCCGACGCGCCCGTCGTGCTCCTGCCCTACCGGCCCGAGTTCGCCGAGGACTTCGCGCGATTGAATCGCGAGTGGCTGGAGCACTACTTCACCGTGGAGCCACGCGACGAGGAGTACCTGCGTGATCCGGCCGGGCGCATCCTCGCCCCCGGCGGCGAGATCTTCTTCGCAGTGCAGGGTGCGCGGGTCGTGGGAACCTGCGCGGCGATCCCCGAGGGCGATGGGCAGTTCGAACTCGCCAAGCTCTGTGTCACCCCGTCGGCGCAGGGTGCCGGAATCGGCCGCGCACTCGCGGGGGCCGTCGTGGCGTTTGCGCGGACTCAAGGCGCAAGGTGCGTCAGCCTCGTGTCCAGTTCGCGACTGACACCCGCCATCCGGCTGTACGAATCGATGGGGTTCCGGCACCGTCCGTTCAAGGGGGAGCGACCGTACGTCGACGCCGATGTCTACATGGAGTTGGATCTGCCTTGAGATCGGACGGTGCCGTCACGCGAGGTCACCCCCCTCTCGCGTCGCGCGGCCCCCGTGCGTAAGCTGGACGACGTCCCGCTCCCACCGTGAGGCCATCCGATGAAGATGCTGATCCTGATCGCCCAGCTTGCCGCCGCCGACGTCCCCTGCACCGTTCCGGTCCCCGAGAACACGGGCGAATGGAAGCAGGTGACGGCCGAGAACGTGACGTTCTGTGTGCCGGCATCGTGGCGCGTACGCGGGACGCGCGCGAGCTACGCGGGCGGCAGCATCCGCTGGCAACTTGCCGCGCTGCGGACGTCCATGCGCTCATCGGGCCCGCAGAGCATCACCGGTGCCTCCGACCCCAACAGCACCCAGGTGCGCACCGAAACCGTGCCGGAGACGATCGGCGGCCGACAGGCGACGATCCTGCGGCAGATGGGAGTGGGTCGCCTGCAGACCAGCGTGAACTTCGCGCAGCCGCCGCTGTTCTCGATCACGGGGGAAGCCGCCGGCGAGGAGCACGTCGCAATGCAGCTGGCGGTGTATCGGACGGTGCGGTTCAAGGAGTAGCGTCCGCGCGTCGCCCACGACGTCCGCGGGCGACGCGGTCGAGATCACACGTGCCGCGTCAGAGGCTGCTGCGCGCCATTCGCGCGTGCGTCACGCGACAGGCGGAAGCCGCACTGCCGATCGGGGACTCACCTGCCCGGTCGTGAGGCCTCCCTGCGCTTGCCCAGCGGCGGCGGGATGATGCTCACGCGGCTGTTCCCCGCCGATGATCCGTGCTTCAGATTGACCGGGGTGATGCCTCCGGCGCCCTCCCGCGCCCAGCGATCGTCCGCCGCGCGATTCCTCGAATCCGCGCGACCCCACTGTCCCCCTGTTCCCGCGCCGCATGCTCCCAACGCTGCACACCGACCGTCTCATCCTGCAGCCGTCCGCTGCTGAGGACCTGCCGGCGCTGTGGCGCCTCTGGACGGACCCCGACGTCCGTCGGTTTCTCTGGGACGATCGGACGATCTCACTCGACGAGGCGCGCACCACACTGCACGAGTGCGGTGACCTCGCGGCGCAGGGACTCGGCCTCTGGACGCTTCGCACGCGTGAGCCGCTCACGGGCGACGCCGCCGACGACCGCGACGCGTTGGGCTGCGCCGGACTCCTGCCGGTGAGCACCGCCGCCGAGTACGACGAGCGATTGGTCGGGATGATCGAGCCGCTCGTGGCGCTGTCACCGCGCGCGTGGGGCCGCGGCTTCGCCATTGAGGCGCTGTCGGCGCTCCTGCAGTACGCGCGCAGCACGCTGCACCTGGATCAGCTCGCAGCGGTCACCGACGTCCCGAACGTCGCATCCGATCGCATGCTGCAGCGCTCGGGGTTCACGGTGCTCGGCGAGGTGCCCGGACCGCGGCATCGCCTTCGCACCTATCGCTGGTCGGCCACGGGTGACGCAACGTAGTCAGAAGCGGAGGCTGAGCCGACACGGCGGGCCTCCGTGGACGTCTTGCCCGTGGTACTCCTGCGGTTGCCGGGCGAGGACCTCAACTTTGCGCTGAGTTGGATTGTACCGAATGCCCCGCTAGCCGATGTGTCTGCGGCGACATCGTCGGTTGGCGCTGTGCGCGGCGGCGGTCCTGCGATGGGTACGCGGAGCCCAGTTCGCGTTCAGCGCAACTCCCACTCCGCCACGCGCCGACCAGCGCGAACGTCCCAGATGCTGACACGCGCACTGCCACCGTTGGTCGCCAGCCGCTGCCCATCCGGTGAGAACGCCGCACTGAGCCCTCGCTCGCCGTAGCCCCCTCGGCTCCGAGCGTACTCAGGCGCCGAAAGTGCCGCGCGGCGCTCCCCCGTGCCGGCATCCAGGATCTCGGCCGTCCCAGAGCGGAGGGCGAACAGCAGCCCGCCTGGGCCCACTGCATACACCCGCACCGCGCTTGGCAAGGTCCGCAGCAGCGCACCCGAGCGCGCGTCGCGCACCGCGAACACTTCTCGATGTCCCTGGATGGCGAGCAGCCGACCGTCCGGACTCGGCAGCGCCGGATGGGCGCCGACGATGCCCGACGCATCCACCTCACCGGTTGCGACACCTGTGGTGACATCGTAGACACGGAACACGGGTGGGCTCGCGGGGCGTGCAACCAGCCAACGCGCGTTGCGACTGAATGCGACGGGCCGCAGCGCTGCACGGTCGACGATGCTGACGCGCCGTGCTCCGCTCCCACGATCGACGATGTCGATCCGTCCGCCCGCGCCAGCGACGGCGGCGACGCGTGCGTCGGCACTGAACGTCGAATCGCCACGCCGGATCGGCACCGAGTCGCGCTCAACGGGGAAATGGAATCGCGCGGGATGCGCCGGTCCCGTCTCGGTCCGCACCGACGCCCCGCGTGCGAGGTCGTGCCACTTCCGCGTGCCCTCGGCGTCGACCGTGACCAGACTGCGTCCGTCGTCGCGCCAGTCCATCGCCACCACCTGCGGGAAGTAGCCCCGGTGCTCCAGCCAGTGGACCTCGAGACCCGAGCGCAGATCGAGGATGCGCACGTCCACGCCGACACGCGTCACGGTGTATGGCCCGTAGGGCCCGGCGAGTTCGAGTCCATCGGTATCATCGATGCCTTCGCTGACGGTGGCGCCACTGACCGCATCCACCACGCGCACGCGTGTGCCGACCCGCAACACCAATCCCGCGCCGTCGCCACGGAAGCCGAGCACCGCGTACTGCATCGGGACGGGAATCGGCGCGCTGGTCTCGTCCGGCGATGGCTCCCCATCCGTGCCGCGGATGACGGTGCTCTCGTCCGCGAAGTGGGCGATGCTCCGCCGTGTCGTGTCCACTGGCGTCGCGCGCAGCTGGTAGCGCCGCACCACGCCGTCGGTGTCCGCCGCCGCCGCGAGGTGCAGGCGCATCCCTGCACCGTCCAGCGCCCGGCGGAGTGCCGCCGCGGCGCTGTCGCCGGCGGGGAGGATCTCCTCGATGGCCCGCGCGAACCCGCGGTCGGGTTGTGCTCGGCGGTGGCGATCCTGGGCGCGCAGGAGATCGCGCATGGCGGCGATCACCACCGAGTCCGCGTGCTGCCGCTCGAACTCGCGTCGCACCTGCGCTGCCGGCCGACGCGAGAGCCACCATGCGCCCGCGAGACAGACGAGGAGCAGCGCTGCGAAGGGCGCAGCGCGGGAGCGGGCTGGCGGCGCGGGCATCAGTGGAGAACTTACGCGCCTCGGTCCCGTTCGCCATCATGCATCGGTGTCCGCGCATCCACCACGGCAGTCGCGGAGGAGGAGCCATGCAGGAGCAGCAGTTGTTCACCCGGTTCTGGGCCCAGGAGTCCGAGACCACGGCGCGCGTGTTGGCGCGCATCCCGGATGGCTCCGACTACCGTCCCGACCCCAAGTCGAGGACGGCGCGGGAGATCGCCTGGCAGATCGTGTGCGAGGAGCGCATGCTGATCGAGGCGATGGAGACAGGCGCGATGCGCTGGGAGTCCACGGCGCCACCCGCGACCATGCGCGAGGTCGAACGCATCTATGTGAAGGAGAGCGCCGCGACCGTGGCGCGGTGGGCGGCACTGCCGGCAGCCCGATGGTCGGGCTCGCTCGAGTTCTTCGGCAAGCAGCGGGCGGCCGCCCCGATGGCCTGGAGCTTCCTCTTCGACATCGTGCACCATCGCGGGCAGATCAGTACCTATCTCCGGCCCATGGGGTCCACTGTCCCGCAGATCTATGGACCGAGCGGGGACGAACCCTGAGTGGTCGTACGCACCGCCAACAGTGCCCCACGCCCGGCATCCGTACTTCGAGTTCCAGGTCGATCAGCCGGCGGTCCACAAACCCTTCGTGGTGCCGAAGGTGTCATAGCGGCAACCCCGACACTCCGGAGTCGCCGTGCGATCCATCACCGCGCTCGTCGTCGCCGTCGCGCTGCTCCCGGGCGCCGCACAGCGCCGAGACCTTGGCACCGCGGTGGCCGGGGCATCGGCCGCGATGCCTGCGACGCCGCTCACACCCGCGCAGTACCGCGCGGACATCGCCCAGCTGCGCGGCGCGCTTGACCAGACGGAGAAGTCCTGGGCGCCGGGGGTGAAGCTCACGGCGCTCGCACGACTCGATGCACTGGCGGCAGCAGCGGACACGCTGCACGAGGTCTACTTCCATCTGGAGATCTCACGGATCGTCGCGCTGGCCGACAACGGGCATACGGTGGTGCCGGCGCAGAGTCGAGCCCACCGCTACAACCGGGTCGCGCTGCGTTTGGCTCCTTTCGGCCAGCAGTTCCACGTGCTGCGCGCCACCACAGAGCCTGCCGCGCTGCTCGGCGCGCGCCTCGTGTCGATTGACGGCCGTTCGATCGACACACTGCGGGCCGTCGCGCGGACGCTGAGCGGCGGACCTCCGGCGTGGCGCGACCGCGGGGTCCCGGCGTTCCTGGAGAGTCCGCAACAGCTCCATGCCCTCAGGCTGGTCGAGGGCGCGGACGCCGCGACCTATCGATTCGAACGCCTCGACGGGAGCATCGTCGAACAGCGGATGCTGGCGATCGCCCCGGACTCCGCGGCGCCGATCATCGCGGCGTCGCGGTGGTGGTACCCGGAGACCGCCGTGTCGGGGACGGAAGCGCTCCTTCCGCTGCTCTCGCCGTCGGATGCCCCGTGGGTGCTCGCGGAGGCGGGCAAGCCATTCCGCTGGCGCGCGGCACCCGATCTGGACGCGCTGGTGGTCGAGTTGCGGGCGACGATGGATCAAGGCCCCGCGCGCATCCGCGCATTCCTCGATTCGATGAGTGCGGAGATCCGCGCGCGCCGTCCGGGCAACGTCGTGCTTGACCTGCGCTTCAACGGTGGCGGCGACCTCAACACCACGCGCGCGTTCGTGCAGTCCCTCCCCCGCCTCGTGACGGGTCGCGTGTTCGTGCTCACCAGCCCGTACACGTTCTCCGCGGCCATCTCGACCGTGGGATATCTCAAGCAGGCGGCGCCGGAGCGGGTATCGATTGTCGGCGAGGAGGTCGGCGACCGCACCGAGTTCTGGGCGGAGGGGCGGCCGATCCAGCTGGAGCAGAGCCGGATCCGCGTGGGACTCGCCACCGAGCGTCACGACTACAAGGACGGCTGCCGCGCATACGCCGACTGCCACGGCAACGTGGTCCGCAATCCGATCGTACTTGCGAGCCTCGCACCGGACGTGTCGGCGCCGTGGACGATCGAGGACTACCGACGCGGACGCGACCCCGGAATGGAGGCCGTGCGACGGCTGCTCGGGCGCTGAGTGGGGGGCGGGTGCTGGCTTCAACCTCAGGGAGCCCGATCCGCCCGGAAGAGGATCGCGCCCCCAGGAGTGACGAATACCGGGAACGACGCCTTGCGCGTGCAGTGTACGCCGGTTTCAATCAATCAGATTGCGTACGACTCGCCGTCCCTTCTTCTCCTCCTGCAGCCGTGCATCTCCGCATGAGACTTCACCTGGTCCGCCTCGCGACCGGGCTCCTGTTCGCGGTGCTCGCCGCACCCCCGATCGGGGCCCAGTGGACGCCGACTGCCGGCATCGAAGTCCTCCGAGGGGAGCGAAGCACCGTGATCTTGCGCATACCGTCACCGACCGTCGACGCGGCCGCGCAGCAGCGCGTCGCCGCGCTCATCGCCGGCTGCGCCGACAGTCTGCGATGGTCCAGCGACAACGTGTCGGCGATTGCTCGCGGCGCATCCTCCACGGCGCAGGCGGCCGAGCGAGACGTTCTCTTGGTCACCGTGATTGCGCACCCACCGAACGACGCCGGGTGCGGCGATCCGTGGACTGCGACCGCCCTACTCGGCGGTCACGGCCTCTGGATGACGCGCGACGCGTCAGCCGCAGCCGGGAGCGGCATCGCCGCGATTGGCGTGACACAGGCCGGGCGCTCGATCGACGGCACGGGCCGCGAACGATTACCGTTGACGGCTGTCACACCCGACGGGGTGCGCCCGACGACGACCGTGTATGCGCGTCTGCGCCTGCCGGTACGCGAGATCGGGCCCGACGCTGAGCGGCCTTCCGCGGCAGTACGGTTCACCATCGCCTTCGATTCTGGCAGTGCGGACGACGTCATCGACGTGCCGTGGGAGTCGATCCGCGATCTGTGGCAGCTGGCCCTCATCGATCGCGTGACGTCCGAGGGTGCGATTCCGGCGCTGCCGGTGGTCGACCTCGCCGCGCCGCGCGACAGCGCGTTGCTCGCGGCGCGACAGCGTCTCGCATCCGGTGCCAGCGCGGGAGCGGCGGTCGCAGACGTCATCCGTCGCACGACCGCGATCGGCGTGTCGCGAGCGGATCGGGTGTGGGCCCGAGCGCAGACCGCTCTCGCGCTCGATCTCGTCTCAGATGAGTTCGGCGTCCGACTCATCACGGCGGCGTTGCTCGAGGATGAGCCGTGCTTCCGCTGGGGCGCCGACGCCCCGGCGCGCCTGCGGGAGGAGACACGGCGACTCGCCTCGCCACGTGCGCGCTGCGACGAAGCGCCTGCGTGGCTGGTCGCAGGTCGTGCAGCCGTGCTGCCCGGACTCGGGCGACCGAAGCTGCACAACGGACGCGAGAATCAGCGATACGCCTTCACGTTGGTTGTCGTGGGCGCATTCGCGTTGAGCCAATGGCAGAACCAGACGGCAAAGCGAGAGTATCGAGCCTATCTGGACGAGACGGTGGCGCCGGGAGGAATCGGGAGCATCGGAGACGTTCCGTCGATGTTCACACGTGCCGAAGCGGCGCGCACGCGCGCGACCGCGCTCGCTGTGGTCGGGATCGCCACGTGGATCCTCCATGGCGCGGCTTCTCTCAGCCAAGAGAAGAAGTTCGGACGCCGACTGGCGGAACTCTCGGCCGTGAGCACGACACCAGCGGCTCCACGAATCGGACTGCAGCCCGCGTTGACCTTGTCAACGGACAGGATCGGCCTCGGCCTGAGCATTCAATGGTGAACGCACGTTCGCGACGGCGCCTCACGCCCTTTGCCCTTGCCGGGTTGGTCACGCTCGGATGTGTGGTCGGACCCTTCGAGCATCGGAATCCGCACGATCCGGAAACCCAGATCACGGTATCGCTCGCTTCGAATCGGGATACCCTCACGGCCGCGCAACCCGACGCCGTGATGCAGATGGTCACGGTACCGGTGGTCGAGGGCTACGTCGTCCTGTGGGGCAGTGCCAAGCCGGAGTTGGTCGCGAGCATCGGAAACGGCACGTTCCGACGCGTGGCTGCACCGACGACGATCGATTCGGCGCAAGTCTTCGGCTACTTCCTCGGCGGACGCGTTGCGACCCGCATGGTGTACGTGCTGCCGACTCCGTAGCGGTGGCGGCAGCGTGTTCACGCGGGAGTGAACGATGGCGTCCACCAAGACCAAGACAAAGCCCATGCGAGCGAGCATCACCGCCTCTCTCAGCCTGCGCACCGGCGACGCCCACCTCAACGGCGTCGAGGTCCGCGGCCGCGAACTGCCGGTGTACGTGGGAATGACCGGACCCGCGCGGGCCGGGCGCCTGCGGACGCGCGGTCGCAGCCGCACAGGAAAGGCGGGTCTCTCCCTCAAGCGGCTCGCGGACCCGCACCTCGGTGTGCCCGAGGTGATCAGCACGGCGTCGGTGGCCGGCATCGGACAGCCTTCCCCGGTCCGTCCATGAGCGCCCTGCGGACCGGTCCATTCCGCTTCGCGCGGCTGGGCTCGCTGCTCGTGGCCTCCTGCCTCGCCGTGCCGCTGCCCTCCCAAGGCTTGATCAGCGGACGGGCACTCCTGCCCAACTCCACGCGCCCGCTCGCCTGCGTTGACGCAGCCTTGCGGCGCGCCGACGGAACGGTGGTCGCCCGGACCTTCGTGCGCGAGGACGGCACGTTCGAGTTCGCGGCCCCTGCCGCCGGACGCTACGTGGTCGCGTTCAGCACGCTGGGCATGTCCGAGGCCGTCGCGTCGCTCGATTCGCTGTTGCCGACCTCCGATGTCGACCGCACGTTCGCCGTTCCGCTCGCGCCCGTGGACTCGCTCGTGGAGCGGGTGGACGCGCTGCGCGCGGACGCGCGGTTCGCCCGACTCGCGAGCAATAACATTGCGCCGCGCTATCCGGCCGCCGAACGGTCCGCGGGCCTCGAGGGCGGCGTGGTCGCGGCCCTCGTCGTACGCGCGGATGGCATGGTCGACCCCACACTGTCCTCGATCCTGTACGCCTCGGCGGCCCCCTTCGAGGCCGCCGTGCGCGACGCGTTCGTGCAGATGCGGTATGAGCCTGCGTCCGTCGGTGGGCAGTTCCGCTGTTCGCTGCTCGTGGTGCCGTTCATCTTCGAGCTCTCGGGGGGCGCGACGGCGCGATCGCCTTCGTACGTCACCGGCCAGGTCGCGACACTCCCGCCGAGCGTGGTCACGTCGCCTCCGGGTGGCGAACGCGGCGTGTGCCCCCCGCGCCCGGCTCCGAACGACAGCGTCCCGCCGGTCTATCTGGCCTGCCATGTCGATCGCGAGGCACGCGAGGCGCGCAGCAACGCGGTCTTGAACTGGGAGCCGGCCGGTGGCGAGCTGCGACCCGGCGCCTGCTTCCGCGTCGAGGTCCGGTTCATCGTCGACGCACAGGGGATCCCCGAGCCCGGCACGGCCGCGCTCATCTCGACCAACAATGCGGGCTTCGGCAATGCGTTTCTCGCCCTGGTACCCGACCTCCGCTACCAACCGGCGCGCTTGAATGGACGTCCCGTGCGCCAGGTCGTGACGTTCCGCGAGTCGATCGGCGCGGTGACGGTCGACAATCGGGGCCTGGGCGTGGGCTCGGCCACCCCGACGCGACGTGCCCGCTGCTAGCGAGCGGCAACGCTGCCCCGCGGCGCGGAGCGCCTCGGTAGGACGATCGTGGTGCGCACGCTGCGGCGCGCACGAGGCGATGTAGGGCGCGCGCGACGCGACGAGAGGACACGAAGATTTCCCTGACAAACGCTCAGGCGTTTCTGGGCAGACATCGCTTCCGGTGGGTGGCAGACTCGATGGGCCGCAGTCCCCCCAGGCCCCTCCACCCCCGAGTCCCATCGTGCAATTCAGCATCTACTTCTTCGCGAATCAGGACGGCGAGGATCACGCGCCCGACAAGTATCGCCTGATGCTCGAGGCTGCCCAGTGGGCCGATCGCAACAACTTCGCGCGACTCTGGACGCCTGAGCGTCATTTCCACCAGTTCGGTGGCCTCTCCCCCAATCCATCGGTGATCGCGGCCGCGCTCGCGGCCGTGACCAAGCGCATCCAGCTCTGCGCGGGCAGCGTGGTGCTCCCGCTGCACGATCCGCTGCGTGTGGCCGAGGAGTGGGCGGTGGTGGACAATCTCTCCAACGGGCGCGTCGGACTCGGCGTGGCCTGCGGCTGGGTGCCGAACGACTTCGTGATCTCCGGCCGTCAGTCCACGTTCAATGAACGGCATCGCATCTTCGCCGAGGGCACCGACACCCTGCGCCGGCTGTGGCGCGGTGAACCGTTCCAGACGACGAACCCGCAGGGGGAGGCAGTCTCCATCCGCACACTGCCGCGCCCGCTACAACGCGAGCTCCCGCTGTGGATCACTGCCGCCGGGAACCCGGAGACGTTCCGCCAGGCCGGAACCCTGGGGGCGAACATCCTCACGCACCTGCTCGGGCAGACGGCCGGCGCACTCGCCTCCAAGATCAGGATCTACCGCGAGGCATGGGAGGCGGCGGGCCACCCGGGTCGTGGCACGGTCACACTCATGCTGCACACATTGGTGGGCGACACCGACGAGGAGGTACGCCAGCTCGCACGCGAGCCCATGAAGCGCTACCTCGGATCCTCGCTGACGCTCGCGGCGAAGCACCTCGCCAGCGTGCCGTTCCTGCAGCATCCGGAACACATCGACACCGGCGCACTCACGCCGGACCTGGTGGACCAGACACTCGACGCCTCGTTCGAGAAGTACTTCGCCATGGCCAGCATGCTCGGGTCCATCGAGAAATGCATGGACGTCGTGCAGCAGTTTGCCGACGTGGACGTGGATGAACTCGCCTGTCTGATCGACTTCGGTGTGGCGGAGGACCGGGTGCTCGCGGCGCTGGAGAATCTCAACGTGGTGCGGGTGCTGTCGAAGGAGCCGGCGATGGTGTGAGTGGCCTCACCCGCCCCGCCTCGCGCAGTCCTTCGGGCGGATGCACGATCACCTCCGCTCCCTCCCCGATCCCCTCCACGACCGCCATCTCCTCCCCGCGGGCGATCAGCCGCAACTGCTGACGGCGGGCCCGTCGCTCCGCGTCCACCACGAAGACGTACCACGCGTCGCCATCGCGGAACAGTGCCCCCGCCGGCAACACGAGCACGGAGTCCCGGCGGCTCAGCACGATCCGCGCGCGCACCTCGTAGTCGTGACCGAGCCGCGCGCCGGGTGCGTGCACGTCCCCGATCACCGCCACACGCTGCTCATCCACTCCGAGCGCCGAGCGCACGGTGTGGGCGACGGGCTCGATCCGCAGCACATGCGCCGCCACCGTATCGTCGCCGCTCCGGAGCTGCATCGCCGCGCCCATCGGGATCCGCCCCGCGTCGCTCGACAGCACGTCCACCACCACTTCCAGCACGTCCGTGGCCCCGATCATCAGCAGGGGTGCCCCGGCCGGCACCACCCGCGCGTGCTCCTCGTCGAGACGCAGCACGACGCCCGCATCCGGTGCGCGCACGTGGACCGTGCTCCCGCCGCCGGGCAACAAGGCCCGCGCCGCGTCCCGCGCGAACATGGCCGCCGTCACGCGCGCACGCGCCGCCTCGCGCTCGCGCGCCCGCGCCTCGGCCGCGGTCCGCACCCGTTCCAACTCCTCCTCGGTCACGCCACCCGCCGCCCCGAGGCGCTCGGCGCGCCCGAGCGCCCGCCGCGCCTCGACCTCGGCCGCGACGGCGACTGCGTCGGCGGCGCGCGCGGCCGTGAGCTCCGCATCGGCGACCC
The DNA here is from genome assembly GCA_902825965.1 of uncultured Gemmatimonadota bacterium. Taxonomy (GTDB): domain Bacteria; phylum Gemmatimonadota; class Gemmatimonadetes; order Gemmatimonadales; family Gemmatimonadaceae; genus Pseudogemmatithrix. The sequence goes on from CADEDA010000009.1 coordinate 79,664, forward strand.
CGAGCTGCGCGGTGAGCGCACGCGCGTTCGCCGGATCCGCCGGGGCCGCTGTGAGGGCGCCGAGTGACTGTCCGGCCGCGACGGAGTCACCCACGCGCAGCGCTGCCGGGCGCCACTCGCCCGACACCGGTGCGGTCACGTCCACGTGCCATCGCGCGCGCGTGCGTCCGTCCTCCGACAACGTCTCCTCGAACGGACCCCGCGTGACGACCGCCGTCTCCACCGCGATCACGCCTTCCCGTCCCCGCCACCACCAGAGCGAGGTCGCGACTGCCGCGAACAGGATCAGGCCGACGTACCGAGTGCGCGTGCGCATGGTCACTCCCGTGTCTTGAGGACACCGATGAGGTCGAGCCGGTCGAGACGGCGCCGGAGCGGCGCCGCCGCCAGCACGGCCGCCACCAGCGGGACCGCGACTCCCGCCGCCAGCGTGCGCGGCCCGATCACCAACGGCATCCGGAACAACTCGGTGTTGCCGAACGCCGCGACCACGCCAGAGGCGAACCCCACGCCGATCAACAGGCCGAGCGGCAGGCCGATGGCGCCGAGCACCAGCAACTCGCCGAACAACATCCGCGCGACCTCACCGCGGGTGAAACCGAGCACGCGCAGGCTGGCCAGGTCCCGTTCGCGTTCGGAGAGCGTCACGCGTCCCGCATTGTAGATGGTGCCGGCGGCAAGCACGGACGCGAAGCTCACGAGCGTGACGAGCACAATCAGGAAGTTCTGGCGTACCGTGCGATCGAACGCCGCCTGCGTGGCGCTGCGGACCTGGATGCTGCGGACCGCCGGCGCACGCGCGAGCCGATCGTAGAGGACGTCGATCGAGTCGAGGTCCACGGCCAGGTCCGCGCCGGTCACGAACGGTCCTGCACCGACGAGTGCCGGCAACGCCGCCGCCGGGACGTAGGCACCCAGCCCCGCCATGTCGTCGATGATCGCCGCGACCTCGAGCCGCACACGCCGCCGCCGACCATCGAGGAACTCGACCTCCACGGACTCGCCCAGCTGCACGTCGAGGACACGCGCCAGCGTCGCGCCCATCGTCAACCCCTGCGCCGACACCGCGGGCGATTCGGCCCGCACGTTCACCAGGCGGCGCAGGGTGGCGCCGGGATCGACGCCGGTGAGTGCCGTGCTCCGGTCGCGGTGCGCGTGCCGGATGCGCACCGCGAGTTCGCGCACCGGTTCGGCCCGATGCACCCCGGGCAGCTGCGCCAGCGCATCGAGGATCCCCATCCCTTGCGGATCGCGCAACACGACGGTCACGTCCGCGCGTGCCGCCAGCGTGAACAACACCTCGCGCATCCGGCCCACGGCATCGAAGCCGAACGTGCCGGCCACCACCACGGCGCTGCCGAGACCGATTCCGAGGGCGCCGAGCGCCGTGCGCACGGGCTGATGCGCGAGCGCCCGCGCCACCATGCGCCACACCGGCGATCGGAACCTGACCGCGAGCAACCGATCGACGACCCCATGCGCGTAGGCGGCCGGGGCCTCGGGGCGCATGGCCTGCGCCGGAGGCAACGCGAGCAGGCGACGCAGAGACGCCAGGGCCCCGACCAGTGCCGCGGCGGTCGCGATGCCGGCTGCAGCGAGCAGTTCGCGCGGGAAGACGCGCAGCGCGAGGCTCGGGAACCGGAAGAACTCCGCGTACACCCCAGCCAGGTACGAGGCGAACCAGAGCCCCAGCAACATGCCCAGCAGCACGCCGGGCAGGACCGGCAACACGGCGAACAGTGCGTAGTGCCGCATCACGGTGCGCGCCGGGAACCCGTACGCCTTGAGGGTGCCGATCTGGTCGCGCTGCTGCGTCACGACCCGCCCGAGCACCAGGTTCACCAGGAACGCCGCCACGCCGAGGAAGATCACCGGCAGCACGTAGGCGAAGGTCTGGTTCTGCCGGATCTCCTCGGTCACGAACTGGTGCGAGGCGTGGCGGGCACGCGTGTAGGAGCCCAGCGAGCCGTACCGCGCGAGCGCCGCATCGAGTGCATCACGCACGGCGGCGGTATCGGCGCCCGCCGCGAGCGAGAGGGCGAGGTCGTTCCACTCGCCCCGCAGTCCGAGGGCATCGGCGGCGACCTCGGCGTCCAGCCACAGCACGCCGTAGCGCTGGGGATCGGGCAGGAAGTCGCCGGGCCGGAACTCGTAGGTGAACTCCGCCGTCACGGCGAGTCCCACGATGCGAAGCGCCCGCCACGCGTCACCGATCACCGCGCCGATCCGGTCGCCCACGTCGAGACCGTTCGCGCGTGCGAATCCCTCGCTCACCACCACGGCGTCGCGCTCCGCGGCGAACGGCAGCCGTCCCGCGCGCAGGACCAGATGGTTCAGCGTGCCGTCACCGGGTGGCCGGGTGCCGACGATGCGTGCGGTCGCCGGCTCGCGCAGCCCCGGGATCCGCACGACCACCTCACCCGTGGCCCGGACCGCGAGCCGCTGCACACCGGGGATGCGCCGCAGCGCGGGCACGGCCGCATCCGGCGCGCGACGCACCTGCGCGAAGACGTCCGGGAACCGCACCGCTGCGTAGTACTCCCGCTGCGCCGAGCCCAGGAGCTGCGCCACCGAACGCTCGGCCACGAATGCCGCGACGCCGCAGGCCACCACCAGCGCGATGGCCACGCTGGAGCCGAGATGTGCGCGCAGGTCGCGGGCAAGCTTGCGATCGAGCAGGCGGTTCACCATACGAGCTGCTCCGGCGCGATCGGCGCGGCGTTGCGTTCGTCGCCCACGATCCGGCCGCTGCGCAGCCGCAGCACGCGGTCCGCCATGCCGGCCACCGACGCATTGTGCGTGATGATCACGGTCAGCGTCCCGAGTTCACGGTTGGCGCGTTGCAGTGCGGCGAGCACGAGCTTCCCCGTCTCCACATCGAGCGCCCCGGTGGGCTCGTCGCAGAGCAATACGTCCGGCCGTTTGGCGATCGCGCGTGCGATGGCCACGCGCTGCTGCTCGCCACCCGAGAGCTGCGCGGGGAAGTTGTCCATGCGGGCCCCGAGTCCCACGAGGCGCAGCGTGTCCGCGGGGTCCGCCGGCTGCCCTCCGTGCGCCGTCGACGTGAGGGCGGTGACGAGTGCCACGTTCTCGAGGGCAGTGAGGCTCGGGATGAGGTTGTAGAACTGGAACACGAACCCCACGTGCTCGCGCCGGTACTGCGTGAGTTCGGCCTCGCGTGCGGCGGTCAGCACGTGGTCGCGGAACGTCACGGTGCCCGCACTCGGCGCATCGAGCCCGCCGAGGATGTTGAGCAGCGTCGACTTGCCACTGCCCGAGGGACCGAGGATGACGACGAACTCGCCGGGGAAGAGGTCGAGGTCCACCGCCTGGAGTGCGGGGACATCGACCTCGCCCATGCGATAGACCTTGGTGAGGCCGCGGGCGTGGAAGAGCGGGTCGGGGGGCACCGTCCCAAGGTGGGGCGCGCGGTCGGCGCGAGCCATCAGCGCTTTCCTCGCCGCGTGTCGGGGGAGCCCTGCCGGTCCGGGCCCCGCGCGCTGGCGCCCCAAACGGCGCGCTGGCGCCCGAAACCGGGCGCTGGCATCTTGAGCCCATGAGTTCAGACGCCGCCGCCCATCGCCACCATGCGATCGACTACATCGAGTTCACCGTGCTCGACATGGTGCGCGCACAGGAGTTCTACCGACGCGCGTTCGATTGGCAGTTCACCGACTACGGGCCGGACTACGCCGGCATCCAGCGACCCGGCGGGGAGGCGGGTGGCTTCCGCGTCGATGCCACGGTGGCGCGCGGGGGCCCGCTGGTGATCCTCTACTCCGAGGACCTCGACGGCACGTTGCGGCGGGTGCGAGAGGCGGGCGGCGTAATAACCACGGAGCCGTTCGAGTTCCCCGGCGGCCGTCGCTTCCATTTCACGGATCCTAGCGGCAACGAACTCGCGGTCTGGAGTGCGCGCTGATCGGGCGTCGGGCTTTGCGCGACTGGCGGCCAGCGCACCGCGGGCTCGACCGCCCGACGTGAGGAACGCCGGGGCGCAATGCCGACCCCGGCGTCCTCTTGCCGTCGCAGTGACGGATCCCCGCCTGCCAGACGGGGAATAAGCAGCGGGTCAACGCGCGCCCTGCGTTTCGCGCTCCGCTCCCTTCCGTGAAGGGAGAACCGGGACCAAGTGCCCGATCCGCTTCCGCATTGTGGAGGCGTCGCCCTCGTTCTGCGCTCCCACTATTCCATCGGGCACCGGAGCGCGCAAGAGGGAAAAGGTGGACAGGTCATCTGGATTGCCGGCCTGCCCGGCGCGTGCAACATTGGGGTGCTGTCCGCCACGCACCCTCCCCCGGGGATCACATGACGCGCTCGACCTGGCTCCGCATCGCGACCGGATTCGCTGTGCTGCTCACCATCGGACACACCGTCGGTGCGGTGCTCATGCAACCCGCGGCGGACAGCGCGGATGCACGGCTGTTCACCGCGATGACCGAGGTACCGATCACCGACGGCGTGTTGGTCCGCAACTACCTGGATGCGTACCGGGGCTCGGGGTGGACCATCACCGCGATGCTGGCCATGTCGGCGCTGTTGCTCCTGCAGCTCAGCCGGTTGCGCGGCGACGCGGCCGAGCAGACCCGCGCGCCGCTGCTCGCCCTCGGGTTCGGCTTCGCCGGCGTCGCCGTCGTCGGGGCGATCCACTTCGTGCTGCCTCCGATCATCTTCTCCGCGGCCGTCGCGGTCTGCTGCCTCGCGGCCTCCCGCGCGCGCACGGCATGACGATCTACCACGTCGACATCCTCTGGGGCCTGATGCTGCTCGGCGTCGGGCTCTTCACCACCTGCTGCCTGGTGTTCAATCCGGTGCTCCGCAGTGTACGGATCATCGGCATCGGGTCGGCATATGCGGTGGGCCTGTACATGGTGTTCGCGCTGCCCCTCGTGGATGCGCTGGTCACCTGGTGTGTCTTCGCCGGCTTCGGCGGCGTGCTGGCGTTCGCGTACGAACTCTGGGCGCGGCACCGCTACGCCGGCACTGGGCGCGCGCCCCGACCCTTGGTGCTGCTGCAGGGCTTCGTCCTCTGGCCCACCATGATCCCAGCCGCGATCGAAGGCATGCTGATCGACGCCGGGGTGCTCGAGGCCGATGGGGCCCCGGAGGCCCATGGCTTGCGCCCCCGCACCCCGGCTGGTAACTAGGAAGCATGACCAGATTCCGTGCCACCGCCGCCGTGGCGGCACTGCTCCTCGCCGCCTGCGCGGATGCACCGGCCGCACCCGACGCCGAGCTGATCTCGGTCCGGCTGCGCAACGAGCTCGGACAGTCGGCCGGTCGCAACGAGGTGATCATCGAGCGGGGGGGCAGCGTCTCGCAGGTCGTCCGTCGCGACGGCACCGGCGCGGCCGGGCGCACCGACGTGACCCTGCCCGGTCCAGGGACGTACCTCGTCCGCGTGATCCCGCGGGACGGCTACGCCTCCTCACCCACGCTCCAGCGGGTCGTCACGGTCGAACCCGCGCAGCGCCTGGTGCTCGAGTTCACGCTCTATCGCACGGGCATGTCCGAGCTGCCGCCGCCCATGTCGCCACCCTATCCGTCGCCGTTCCCCTGAACGCGTTCCACCTGCCGGACGCGATCGCCGTCCTCGAACGGACTCCGGGTGCGTTCCGCGCCCTCCTGGCCGACCTGCCGCAGCAGTGGCTCGACGCGGACGAAGGACCGGACACCTTCACGCCGATCGATAACCTCGGGCACCTGATCCACGGCGAGCGCGCAGACTGGATCGTGCGGGCGCGCGTCATCCTCGCGCCGGGTGCGGATCGCCGGTTCGCCCCATTCGACCGCTTCGCGCATCGGCAGGAATGTGCGGGCCAGTCCGTGGCGCAGTTGCTGGACACGTTCGTGTCGCTCCGCGCCGAGAATCTGCGCATCCTGCGTGGTTGGAACCTGAGCGCACGTGAACTGGCTCTCGAGGGCATCCACCCCGCCTTCGGTGCCGTCACGCTCGCACAACTGCTCTCCACCTGGGTCGTGCACGATCTCGGCCACCTCGCGCAGACGTCGCGCGTCATGGCCAAGCGCTACCGCGACGACGTCGGGCCGTGGAGGGCCTACCTGCCGATCCTCGATCGCTAGGAGGTCGTGGTATGAGGACCCGTGCCGTCAGCCTGATCGCCGTGATCGCCGTGATCGCCGCGCTCGTGGTGACGCCGGCGGATCGCGTGGACGCCCAAGCGCCGGGCAGCACGCGCCTCCGTCTCGGTCGCGACACCGTCATCGCCGGACTCGGCTGCGGCCCCACCGGCCGCGCCTACCTGGTGGTGCATCCCAACGGTGTGGTCGATGAGTGCCCGCTGTCGCGGGACTCCGTCGTGGAGGGCCACGCCCTGCCCAAAGGCACCTGGATCCAGCAGACACCAGAGGCGCTCATGTTCGCAGCCTGGTTGCCGCGCGATGTCGAGTTGCAGGGCGTGCTCTGCAAGGGCACCGGCTACAAAGGCTGGTCGGTGCGGTTCCACCCTGACGGCCGTCTCGCGAGCTGTTTCCTCGCGAAGGACCGCGAGATCGATGGCGTTCCCTGCATGGGCGGGTCGTTCCTGCGCGAGATGCGCGGCAGCACGCAGGTCAGCCTGCAGGCGAACGGCCGACTGTACAGCTGCCGGGTTGCGTACCGCGTGACCATCGATGGCCGCACCTATCCCAAGGGCGCGCGGTTCGCACGCCAACCATCCGGCACCACGTAGCGTGACGGTCCCCGTTGCGATTGGTCGGGGGGCGTCGTTCTAAGGGGGTCGTTCGCCCCCGCCATCCAGGAGTCCTCATGCGTCGCAGCCCGTTCGTCCTCGCCGTCCTCGCCCTTGCGCTTTCGGTGACGGCGGCGCCGGCGCAGGGCCCCAAACAAGCCGTCGCACCGGTGGACAGCAGCGCGCCTCGCGACGCCGCATCCCTCGACTCCGTCGCACAGGCCGAAGCGGCAGCGCGCGCGGAGTTCCTCGCCAAGCTCCAGCGGAAGTCGGGGCGGATCGAACTCGATGGCGGGTTCGCACGCCTCGACCTGCCGGCCACCGTGGACTTCCTCGACCCGCGGAGCGCCAAGCTCCTCATCGAGGACGGCTGGGGCAATCCGCCCGGCACGGGCTCCGGCCTGCTCGGCATGATCATCCCCGCCAACCTCGACCCGCTGAGCGAGGAATCGTGGGGCATCGCGATCCAGTTCAACGACGACGGGTACGTATCGGACAAGGACGCGAAGGAGATCGACTTCACCGCCCTGCTCAAGGAGATGCAGGACGCGACCGAGGAGTCCAACGAGTTGCGTGCGAAGGAAGGCTATCCGCCCGTGCGCCTGCTCGGATGGGCGGAGCCGCCGACCTACGACGCCACGACACACAAGCTCTATTGGGCCAAGGAGCTCGAGTTCGGCGGCGACTCGGCGCACACGCTCAACTACGCCGTGCGCATCCTCGGGCGGCGGGGTGTGCTCGAACTGAGCGCGATCGCCGGCATGAACCAGCTCGACATCATCCGCGGCGAGGTGCAGCAGCTGCTGCCGGCCGTCGAGTTCAATGAGGGGCACCGCTACGCCGACTACGTGGAGGGCAGCGACAAGGTCGCGACCTACGGGCTCACCGCGTTGGTGGCTGGCGCCGTGGCCACCAAGGCCGGCTTCTTCAAGGTGTTGTTCGCGGGGCTCCTGGCGGCGAAGAAGTTCCTCGTGATCGGGGCGATCGCCCTGTTCGCGGGCGCGCGGAAGCTGTTCGCGAAGAAGGCCGCGTGACCGCGCGGCCGCGGCACGCCGGACCCCGCTGAATGGCGCAGGTCCGGCGCGCCTTCGCCGACGACCGGCTCACCGCGACCATCCTGTCGCGTCGACCGCTGCACTATCGCGCGGTCGCCCATCCCGCGCTCGACCGTCCGCCGCACGTCCGCGCCGGCTCGTCCATCACCTGGGTCGGCGCGCGCCTGGCCCTGGTGCAGGACGATGCCAACTTCGTGGCCGTCGTCGATCCGCGCACGGCCCTCGCCCGCTCCATCGCATTGCCCGCGGGCGAGGAGGGCAAGCGGCACTTCGACGACATCCGCGGCAACAAGAAGTACAAGCTCGACCTGGAGTCCTGCTGCACCGTCGAGGGTGAGAGCGGCAGCATGCTGCTCGCCCTCGGCTCCGGCTCGAAGAAGCGGCGGCGACGCGTCGTGACGGTGGAGTCGATCAGTGCACGCGCGCCACGCGTCTCGCTCATCGACGCCGAGTCGCTGTACGTCGCCCTCGAAGCGGTGGAGGCCTTCGCCGGGAGCGACATGAACATCGAGGGCGCCCTCGCGTTGCCGCGCACGCTCCGGCTGTTCTCGCGCGGCAACGGTGAGGCCAAACGGGGACGTGTGCCCGTGAACGCCACCTGCGACCTCGAGATGACCGACCTGCTGCGGTATCTCGCCGAACCGCGCACGGCACCGTTGCCCGTGCCCATGGCCGTCACGCGATTCGAACTCGGCCTGCTGGACGGCCTGCCCCTCGGCTTCACCGACGCCACACTGGCCGGCGAGCGCGTGCTCTACACCGCCGCCGCCGAGGCGTCGAAGGATGCGAGCGAGGACGGGGAGGTGACCGGGTCGGTGCTCGGCATCATCCCCGAGCGCGGCGACCTGCGCTACGCGCCGCTCCGTGACGAGCACGGCGCGCGCAGTCGGGACAAGGTGGAGGGGATCGTGGCGATCCCGGGAGCCGCCGACCGAGTGTACATCGTCATCGACCCGGACGACGCCACGCGGCCCTCGGAACTCTGCGAAGTGCGGTTCGCGGGTTAGCGCTTCATCAGCTTCATGATGTCATCGAGCGGATTCCCGTCGCCGTCCGCATCGAACATCTTCGCGATCCCGCCGAGGCCGCCCAAGGCAGCACCTCCGCCACCCGCGGCACCCCCCAACAGCCCGCCGAGCATGCCACCCAGCCCCGCACTCGGGGCGGACGGAGCGGCCCCGGCGCCCTGCTTCGCCATCATGCCGGTCACCACCATGGCGAGCATGGGGAGCATCTTCTTGAGCACCGACGCATCCACCCCGGACTGTGCGGCCGCGTTCTGCGCGACGGCACGACTCACGTCCTTGGAGCCGAAGATGGCGCCGAGCACGTCGTTGCCCTTGGTGACATCGGTGGCCTGAGGGGCGAGCACGTTGTCGAGCAGCGCGCCGCCGCCGAGCTTGCCGATCAACCCGCCCAGTCCATCCATGCCGTCCGGTGCGGCCTGCGCCTGCTTCTTGAACCCGCCGACGATCGCCGGCACCAACGCCGCAGCGCCGGATTTCGCCTGGGCCTCGGTCACGCCGAGCTCCTTCGCGATGGACTGGAGGCCGCCCATCTGCGCGATCATGTCGGTGACGTTCATGTGTCGGGTCTCGGTAGGGGTGTGTGGCTGAGGCGCTGAACCAGTATACTATCCGCACCTCCCCACAGCGAGTTCGACATGCGTTGGCGCGATACCGGACGCTCCTCCAACCTCGAAGACCGTCGCGGCGGCGGTGGCCGCCGCGCAGGGGGCATCGGCCTGGTCGGCATCGTCCTCGCGCTCGGCATCTCCTTCTTCACCGGCGTCAATCCGCTCGAGATCCTCGGCGTGGTGGGCACCGTCGCCGACGGCGGTAGCGCGGCGCCGGAGGCCGCACCGATCGAGGACGCGGCCGAGGAGCCGATGGTGCGGTTCCTGTCGTCGGCGCTCGACGACGCGCAGCACACCTGGCGTGAACTGCTGGCACAGGAGGGACAGCAGTATCCGGACGCGAAGCTCGTGCTCTTCCGCCAGACGGTGAACTCGGCCTGCGGCAACGCCTCCTCGGCGATGGGCCCGTTCTACTGCCCCGGCGATCAGAAGGTCTACATCGACCTCGAGTTCTACGACCAGCTCGAACGCAGCTACGGCGCACCCGGCGACTTCGCGCAGGTGTATGTGCTGGCGCATGAGATCGGGCACCACGTGCAGCACGTGCTCGGGACGGAGCGCGCGATGCGACAGGCCCAACAGGCCAATCCGTCGCAGCGGAATGCGCTGAGTGTCGCGATGGAACTGCAGGCCGACTGCTATGCCGGCGTCTGGGCCAACCGCGTCGCGAAGCGCGGCGACCTCGAAGCCGGTGACATCGAGGAGGGGCTCGGGGCGGCCTCCGCCGTGGGCGACGACCGCCTGCAGCAGCAGGCGCGGGGGGAGGTGAATCCCGAGAGCTTCACTCATGGAAGCAGCGCGCAGCGGATGCAGTGGTTCCGGGTCGGGTTCGAGAGCGGGATGCCGGGGCGCTGCGACACCTTCCGCTGAGCCGCGACGAGCGAGGGAGAGCGGGAGGGAGGTAGACGAGGGGCCGGGTGATGGCTGGCAGGCTGGTGTAGCGCTGCACAGCTTTATCCAATGGAGCCTCTGCCGTTCCTTCGACATCGGCCGGTCCTCTCCAATGTGCTGCTCGCGCTGCTCTATGCGGCGATCGGGCAAGCCACCCTCGCGCTGGGGGAATCCGGAGGTGTCGAACTCCGGCGTGTGATCTGGGCCTCCAGCGGTGTGGCAGTCACGGCCGGACTGCTCCTGCCCTTCCCCGTGTGGATCGGCGCCGGCATCGGCGGCGCGATCGCCTCGTGGCTGGCCGGCGCGGTCCCCCTGCACATCGTCGGCACCGGCGTCGCCAACGGGCTGGAAGTCGCGCTCGTGGTGGCGCTGCTGCGTGCGGTGCAGTTCGACGCCGCGCTCTCGCGCGTTCGGGACATCCTGTACCTGATGGTCCTCGGTTCGGGCGCGGCCGCAGCCGTCTCCGCGCTGCTGAGCGTGATCTCGCTCAAGGCCGTCGGTGGTGTGCCCGACGGCGCGTTCCTGCGGATCTACGTCCTCTGGTGGCTGACGCATGCGATGGGCATCCTGGTGCTGGTGCCGGTGGGCCTCACGCTCACGCTCAACGGCACCGCGCTCCGGCGGCGGCACCCGGTGGAAGTCATCGGCACCCTCTCGGCGGTAGCGGTGCTCAGCGCCTTCCCCTTCGCGGTGCGCGAGGACGGGGTGCTCGCGCGACTCTTCTTCGTGCCCATCCCGCTGCTCATCTGGGCGTCGATGCGGCTGGGGATGGCGGGCGCGGCGTTCGGCGGGCTGGTGTCGACCCTCATCGCGATGTACGCGGCCGTGCGGCACTGGGGGCCGCTGGCCATCGGCACGCCGAGCGAGACCCTGCTTCTCACCTTGGTGTTCTCCACCGTCGTGATGACCTCCACGCTGATGGCGGCCGCGCTGGTGCAAGGCACCGAGCGCGCGACGGCCGAGCATCAATCGGGGGAGCGGCGGCTGCGCGCGGTGCTCGATGCCGCGAGTGAGGGCATCGTCGTGGCCGATGCCGACGGGATGGTGACACACGTCAACCGTGCGGCCACGACCATCTGGCCCGCGACCCTTCCCGTCCCTGCGCTCACGGAACCGGTGGAGCGCTTCCTCGCCCCGCTGGCCAACTACGTCGCGACACCGGACGCCCGCGCGGTGCTCGCCGTCGCGCCCGGGGCGGTGGTGGCGCGTGGCACGCTGCTGCTGCCGGACAACCGCACCTGGGAGATCGACGTCGACCCGCTGTCCGACCTCGCCACCGCGGGTGGGCGGGTCTGGTCGTTCCGCGACGTGAGCGACCGCGTGCGCGCCGAGGAGGAGCGGCGACGCCTCGAGGCGCAGCTGCTGCACACGCAGAAGCTCGAGAGCCTCGGGGTGCTCGCCGGCGGCATCGCGCACGACTTCAACAACCTGCTGATGGGCATCCGCGGCCGCGCGGAACTCATCGAGATGCACACGCCGCTGCCGGGCGAGATCCGCGACGACGTCGAGGGCATCCTGCGGACCTCGGACGAAGCCGCGGCGCTCTGCCGGCAGATGCTCGCGTATGCCGGCCGCGGCGCCATCGAGGTGCGGACCGTCGATCTCTCCGCCTGCGCCCGGGAGATCCAGGACATGCTGCGCGTCTCGGTCTCGCGTCGGGTCTCGCTGGTGCTCGACCTCTGCGAGACGCCACTGCCGGTCGCCGGCGACATCACACAACTGCGCCAGATCATCCTGAACCTCGTCACCAACGCGTCCGACGCGGTCGAGGCCACCGGGCGCGGGGGCACGGTGCGCGTGCGTACGTTCCGCGCACCGCTGGACCGCGGATGGGCCAGCCGCCAGGTGCTCGCCCCGGAGCGCACCGACGAACCGTTCGCCATCCTCGAGGTCTCCGACGACGGCGTCGGCATGGACGAGGCGACGGCACAACAGGTGTTCGATCCCTTCTTCTCGTCCAAGGGCGCGGGGCGCGGGCTGGGACTCGCCTCCTCGCTCGGGGTCATCCGCAGCCACAAGGGTGCGCTCGCGCTCACCTCCAACCCGGGGACGGGCAGTCGCTTCGAGGTGGCCCTGCCGCTGGCGACCACCGCCTCGGCCGTGCCGCCCAGCGACGCGCAGCGCTCACCACTCGCCGCGTACGCGGGACGCACGGTGCTCGTGGTGGACGACGAGGACGGCGTGCGCACCGTGGTCACGCGCATGCTCACCGCCGCCGGACTGCGCGTGCGGCAGGCGGTGGACGGGGACGAGGCACTGGCGAGCCTCGCGCGGCCCGACGGTCGTGAGATCGATCTCGTGCTGCTCGACCTCACGATGCCCAACCGCAGCGGCCCGGCGACGCTCACCGAGATGCGCGCGCGCGGGATCGGCATCCCGGTGATCATCGCGAGCGGGTTCTCGGCCGAAGCCGTGCCCGAGGGAGCCGGGATCGCCGCGTTCGTGCAGAAGCCGTTCAAGCGCGAGGCGCTCGAGTTCGCGATCGCATCCGCCCTCAACGACGGCCCGGCGGCGCGATGACGGTCATCGCCCTGGCGTCGCCGCGGGTGGCCACCTCGCTGTCCGACGGACTCGCACGCATCGATCGCCTCGCGGCGGAGGCGGCCGCACGAGCAGCCGTGGTCGTCGCGTTCCCCGAGGCCTACCTGCCCGGGCTCCGCGGCCAGGACTTCACGCCGTTCCCGTTCACGCCGGCGGACCAGGCGACCGCACTCGCCCAGGTGTCGGCGACCGCGCGACGGCTCGGGATCGCGATCATCCTCGGCATGGAGCGTCTGGTGCCCGAGGGACGGCAGATCGGCGCCTGGGTGATCGACCGCGATGGCAGCCTGCTCGGGGTGCAGACCAAGAACCAGCTCGATCCCAGTGAGGATGCGTACTATGTCCCCGGCGACACGCGACAGCTGTTCGAGGTGGCCGGCCTGCGCTTCGGCGTCGCGATCTGCCACGAGGGCTGGCGCTACCCGGAGACGGTGCGGTGGGCGGCGCAGCGCGGCGCCCACGTGGTGTTCCATCCCCAGCTCACCGGTCTCCAGCACAGCGGGCGGGTCCCCGCGCACTGGGGCGCGACGGACGCGCCGTACTACGAGAAGGCGATGATGATGCGCGCGATCGAGAACGCGATCTACTTCGCGAGCGTGAACTACGCGGTCCCGTTCCAGGAGTCCGCGACGTCGGTCGTCGACCCCAGCGGCGCACTCGTCGCGCACCTGCCCTACGGCGAGGAGGGCGTGCTGGTGGTGCCCCTCGACCTCGCGCGCGCCACGGGGCACCTGGCGCGGCGGTTCGCGCCGGCGCGCTATCGCGACGAGCGTCCGCGCGGGGCGTCGCCGAGCCAGTAGCGCGGCCCCGGGCCCAACGCGGCCGCGCGGTCGCCGGGGTTGAGGACGTGGCAGCGCTGGAGGGAGAGACAGCCGCAGCCGATGCAGGTGGCGAGCCCGCGCTGCAAGCGACGGAGTTCCGCCATGCGCGACTCGATCTGCGATGCCCAGAGCGCGGACAGTCGGGCCCAGTCCCGGCGGGTGGGCGCGCGGCCCGCCGGGAATCGCGCGAGGGCATCACCGATCTGTTCGAGCGAGAGGCCCAGGCGTTGGGCGAAGAGGATGAAGGCCACCCGCCGCAGGGTGGCGCGCCAGTACCGTCGGTGGCCGGCGGCGGTCCGCGTCGCATGGATGAGCCCGCGTTCCTCGTAGAACCGCAGTGCCGAGGTCGCGACGCCGGTGCGCTCGGCGACCTCCCCGACGGTGAGCAGGCCCGGCACGGTGGCGGGGCCGGGGACACGGCGTGCTGGCATGCCGGAGCCTATGCGGCAGACTGCTTGACTTCAAGTGCACTTGAAGAACTAGACTTCGCCCATCTGCCCGTCCCCCTCGACCCCCCGCGCCATGTCCATCGAAGTCCTCGCCCTCCGGCTCGTCCACATCCTCGGCGGCATCTTCTGGTTGGGCGCCGGTGTGTTCTCGTCCGTCTTCCTCCTGCCGAGCCTCACGGCCGCACGCGTGAACCCCGGTCCGCTGTTCGCCGAACTCGAGCGTCGGCGCTACTTCACCGTGCTGCCGGTCGTCGCGATCCTGACGATGCTCTCCGGCGCCCGGCTGCTCGCGATCGCCTCCGGCGGATTCCAGTCGAGCTACTTCGCCACGGGCCAGGGGCTGGCGTATGCGACCGGCGCGGTCCTCAGCCTCCTCACGTTCACGCTGGCCCTGGCCGTCAGCCGCCCGAGCAACGCCCGCGCGGCAGCCTTGCAGGAGAGCCTTGGCGCAGTCGCGGCCGAGCGACAGACCGAGGTCCAGCAGCGGATCGCGACACTCCGGCGGCGTGGCGCGGTCGCCACGACCATTGCGGTGGTCATGCTCACGGCGTCGGGGGCACTCATGGCGGTCGCGCGCTACCTGTAGCGCGCCGACGAACGGTCGGGGCTCGCCACGCGTACCCGGAGCGGCTAGCATCTCCCTGCTCCGCCGGCCTCCCACCCCAGCCCCACCGGATCATGCGCTCCGCCCTTCGCGCGACCGTCGCGCTCCTCCTCACCACGGGGGCGCTCGGCGCCCAAGTCCCCGACGCGGCCACGCTCAATGGCATGCGCTGGCGTGCGATCGGCCCGGTGAACATGGCCGGGCGCATCACCGACATCGAGGCGCATCCCAGCCAGCCCAAGACGTTCTACGTGGTGGGCGCCACCGGCGGCCTGTGGAAGACGATCAACGCAGGCACGTCCTTCATGCCGCTCTGGGAGAAGGCCCCCATCGCCTCACTCGGCGACCTCGCCATCGCCCCGAGCGACCCACGGGTGCTGTATCTCGGCACCGGCGAGGAGGACTCGCGCAACTCCGTGGCGCCGGGGTACGGTGTGTACAAGTCCACCGATGGCGGCGTGACCTGGCAGTCCCTCGGCCTCGAGAAGACGCAGCACATCGGCCGCATCGTCGTGCACCCGGAGAATCCGGACATCGTCTGGGTCGCCGCGCTCGGCGCGCTCTGGGGATCGAATCCCGAGCGAGGACTCTACAAGACCGTCGACGGCGGGAAGACCTGGACCCTCAGCAAGTTCATCAGCGACAAGGCCGGCTTCGTCGACGTCGCGATGGATCCGCGCAACCCGGACGTGCTCTACGCCGCGAGCTGGGAGCGCGTGCGCAAGGCCCACTTCCTCAAGAGCGGCGGTCCGGGCTCGGCCCTGTGGAAGACCGTGGACGGTGGTCGCACGTGGACCGAGGTCAAAGGCAGCGGCTTCCCCGCCACGACCAAGGGTCGCATCAGCCTCGCGATCGCGCCGAGCCAGCCCGACATCGTGTACGCGATGGTCGAGGCCGACAGCGTGAAGGGGGCCAAGCCGCAGCGCCTGCTCAACGGACTCTATCGGTCGGCCGACGCCGGCAAGACCTGGGAGTGGGTGAGCACCACGAACAACCGCCCGTTCTACTTCTCGCAGGTGCGGGTCGATCCGCGTGACCCCAACCGCATCTATCGCATGGCCGTGGACTTCGCCTCCTCGGACGACGGCGGACGGTCGTGGCGCCGCGGCATGATCGGCATCCATGAGGACTACCACGGGATGTGGATCAACCCGGCCGATCCCGAGCACTACATCGTCGGCGGAGACGCCGGCGTGTTCCAGACCTGGGACAAGGGCGGCACGTTCGACGCCCTGAACAACATGGCCATGGGACAGTTCTACGGCATCTCGTTCGACTATCAGGTGCCGTACCGCGTCTGCGGTGGCCTGCAGGACAACGGCACGTCCTGCGGCCTGAGCCGCCGCGCGAATGCGCCGCTGCAGATGACCGACTGGTTCGCGATCTTCGCGGCGGACGGCCTGCAGACCGCGCAGGACCCGCTCGAGCCCGACTACGTCTACTACGAGTCCCAAGGGGGCAACATCGGCCGTCGCAACGTGGCCACCGGCGAGACGGTCAACATCCGCGCCCGCACGGTCACCCGCACGCAGTTCGGCCAGCAGATCGCGCGGATCAAGGGCGACGGCAGCACGCCGTTGACCGCCGAGCAGGCCAAGCAGGTCGCCGATCTCCGCGCGCAGATGAAGACGGCGCTCGCCGACCCGAACGTCGCCACGCGCTGGAACTGGAACACGCCGTTCCTCCTCTCGCGGCACGACCCCAACGTGTTCTACTCCGGTGCGGAGAAGCTCTTCAAGTCGGTGAAGAAGGGCCTCGACCCCATCGCGATCTCGCCGGACCTCTCCACGCGCGACGAATCCCGGATCCGCATCACCACCGGCTTCGACGCCGAGGGCAACGCGGCGGCCGACGCCACCGGCGGCATCACCCGCGACGCGACGGGTGCGGAGGAGAACGCGACGATCGTGACCATCGGTGAGTCGGCCATCCGGCCGGGGCTGCTCTACGTCGGGACCAACGACGGCAAGGTCTGGCTCACGCGCAACGATGGTGGCAGTTGGGAGGACCTCAGCGGGCGCTTCCCCGGCGTCCCGCCGTTCACGCACGTCTCGCGCGTCGAACCGAGCTTCAGCGATTCCGCGACGGTGTACGTCTCGTTCGACAACCACCGCGACAACGACTTCACGCCGTACCTCTTCGTCTCGACGGACTTCGGGAAGACCTTCACCTCGATCGCCGACGGCCTCAAGGTGGGACGTCCCAACTCGGTGTACGTGGTGCGCGAGGACCCCGTGAACCCCGCCCTGCTCTACGCCGGCACGGAGCTCGGCGTGTATGCCTCGCTCGACAAGGGCGCGCATTGGTTCGCCCTCGACAACAACCTGCCCACGGTGCCGGTCTACGACCTGCAGGTGCACCCGCGCGACCGCGAGCTCATCGCGGGCACACACGGACGCGCGGTGCAGATCCTCGACGTGGCACCACTCCAGCAGATGACGCCGGCGGTGCTCGCCAAGGCGTCACATCTCTTCACGCCGGCCGTGGCCTTGCAGTACGGTGAGCGGCCGGTGGGCTCCGAGCCGCGCGCCCACCGGGCCTGGCGCGGCGAACGCACCCCCGCCGGTGCGGCCATCACGTACCGACTCGCCGCCGCCGGGGCCTCGCCCCGGCTCTTCATCCTCAACGCCGCCGGCGACACGGTCGCCCGTCCCACGGCGACCGCCAACGCCGGCCTCAACACCGTGAACTGGAACCTGCTCATCAGCGGATTCGGCGGCGGCTTCGGTGGTGGCGGTGGCTTCGGCGGGGGCGTCGGAGGTCCGGTGAACGACCCGGGCTTCCCGCCGGGGTTCAATCCGCGTCCGGCCGAGGCGCGCGGTGCGCCGGACAGCACGGCGACGCCGGAGATGCAGGCGCGGCTGCTCGCGAACGTCGCGTCGGGCCGCGGCCAAGGGGGAGGCGGCGGTGGTGGCGGTGGCGGTGGCGGTGGCGGATTCGGCGCCAATCGTCCGGTGTACGCCGAGACCGGCGACTATCGCGTGGTGCTCGTGGTCGGCGGGGAGACGCACACCGCGACGCTGCGGGTGCATCGCGTGGATCCCGACGACCGTGCCGTGTTGATCCCGACCAAACGCTGAGCGCGGCATCGATTGGCGCGTCAACCATCACCGCGTCGATCGTATGTCTTCTCAACGTGTGAGGCGTCTTGGGGGTACGTGTCGTCAGCGTTCCCCCGACACCTCCACGAGATGCCATTCCTGCGACTGCCCGGGGCACTGCGCACGGTGCCCCTGTTCTCGCAACTGCGCGAGACCGACATCGAGTTGCTCGCTCCACTCCTGACCGAACGCGAGTACCCGCGCGGACACGTCATCCGGTTCGCCCATGATCCCTGCGACGCCTTCTACATCGTGCTCAGCGGTGTGGTGAAGGTGATGCTGATCGCGGAGGACGGTCGCGAGGTGGTGCTCTCGCTGGTGCGCGAGGGGGACTTCTTCGGCGAGACCGCGCTGCTCGACGACGAGCCCTATGCCGCGAGTGTGGTGGCGGCGGAGGCCACGCGCCTGCTCGTGCTCCGGCGGGACGACTTCCGCCGCTCCATCCGCGACGTGCCCGAGTTGTCGTTCGGCCTGCTGCGCGCCGTGTGTGCGCGCCTGCTCGAGGCGGACTCGCGCATCGGCGGGCTCATGCTGCTCGACGTGACCGGCCGTGTCGCGCACCTGCTGCTCGAGCTCGACGCCCGCAACCCCAACGAACCCCTGCGCGACCTGCCCACGCACCAGGTGATCGCACAGATGGTCGGCTCGACGCGCGAGACGGTCTCCCGCACCATCGGGACGATGATCGCGAAGGAGATGATCGAGTCGGTGGACGGGATGGTGCGGATCCGCAGCCGCGAGGCGCTCGAGAGTGCCGCGGGCCAGATGCTGCGACGGCGGCTCAAGACGCCATTCGCAACGGAGCGGGCGTCTCCGACGCCGCGCCCGGTGCCATAGTCGCCATCGCGCGCAGGAAGGCCTCGAACACCTCCGCCGACCACGCGCCGCGTCCCTTGGCCATGGTCTCCACCGCCACCTCGTGCGCCATCGCGGGCCGGTAGGCGCGCGTGGTGGTGAGCGCGTCATAGACGTCCGCGATGCCGACGATCTGCGCCGACAGCGGGATCTCGTCGCCGCGGAGCCGGTCGGGATACCCGGTGCCATCGTACTTCTCGTGGTGCCAGCGGATGATCGGTTTGATGTCCCAGGGGAACTCGACCTCGGCCAGCATCTCGATGCCCCACACCGGGTGCATCTGGATCACCTCGAATTCGTCGCGGGTGAGCGGGCCCGGCTTGTTGAGGATCTCGTGCGGGACCTTCACCTTGCCGAGGTCGTGCAGGTAGGCCCCGAGGCGGATGGTCGTCACGGCGAGGTCATCGAGCTCGAGCGCGCGCGCGACGGCCACCGCCGTCTCGGCCACGCGGCTGCAGTGGCCGTAGGTGTAGCTGTCGGAGGATTCGATCGACTGGCCCCACTCGCGCACCACGGCGAGGTAGGTCCCCTCCAGCTCCAGCACCTTCGCACCGACGTTGACCAGGTCACGGCGGGCGTCGAGCTGCCCGAACAGGCGGTGGCTCGCATTGAGCAGCGTGAGCGCTTCCTGATTCCGCCCCATCGCCTGGTACAGCAGCGCGAGCTCGCGCGAGGCTTCCGCCTGCCCCAGCACCGAGGTCGTGTCCACGGCCAGCTGCAACGCGCTCCGCAGGCGTGATTCCGCGAGCGCGAGGCGGCCGGTCTCGCGGTAGACGATGCCGATCACCCGGTAGGCCCCGGACTTCTCGGCCCGCGCCCCGAGCTGCTCGAACAGCGCCAGCGCGTTCTCCGCACTCTGGCGCGCGTCGTCGAACCGCTGCCGGGCGAGATGCACCTTGGCATCTCCGACGTGGCAGGCACCGCGGAGGTAGGAATCCCCCGCCCGCTCGGCGATCTCGCGGCTCTGCTGGAAGTAGCCCGCCGCCTCCGTCCAGCGCTCTTGGTCGGCGCTCACCAACCCGAGGTTGTGGAAGGCGATCGCGCAGCCGTGCTCGTTGGTGCAGCTCCGGTACGCGTCCAGCGAGCGGCTGTACCGTTCATGCGCCGTCTCGAGGTCGCCCTGGATGTTCGCGAGCACCCCGAGGTTCTGCTCGACGCGCGCGTGCAGCTCCTGGCTCGCGCCGTCGAGGGCCAGGGCCCGCGTGAAGTTGGCCCGCGCGTCGCTCAGCGAGCCGGTGGCGAGATCGATGCAGCCCAGGGTGTTGAGTGCCTCGGCGGCGAGGTGGGCCTTGTCGTGGGCGAGTGCGACCGCGCAGCTGCGCTCGCAGAGCTCCCGGGCGTCCTGCGACTCGCCGCGATGGTGCTTGAGCACGGCGAGCCGGCGCAGCGCCTCGGCCAGCGTACTCGAGTCCGCCTGCGCCGTGGCGATCGCGACCACGTCGGCGTAGCGACTCAGGGCTTCGGGCACGCAGCCGCCCCGCTCGAGGCTGCGCGCCTCGTGCAGCAGGTCCGTGGCGGAACGCCCGCGTCCGATGGACGCGGGCGTTCCCTTCCAGGTCGTGGGCTCGCTGGGCACCGGGGGGCTTACCAGGCCAGTACGTAGTCGGAGAAGTGGTCCAGCTCCGTCGACAGCTCCCGACGGCGCAGGTCATCCACCGTCTCGAGCAACTCGATGATGCGCAGCCGCGGCGTCGTGTACGCGATGTGCTTGGGCAGCAGCGTGGCCAGGACGTCGCAGTTGGCGTAGCTCATGGTGAGCGTCGCCGGGCGCCGGAACTCCAGCCCGTGCGGCTGGAACTCGATGTGGTTCACGCGGCCGCTGGGCGCGACGGCGGTGATCCGCGTGTTCCGCCGCAGCGCACCGCGCGGCACGACGAACTTGTGCGGCCCGATCTGCATGCTGCCGCCGTCGGGGCCGATGACCTCGCTCTCCTCGAAGCGCTGCATGGGCCGGCACTGCATGAGCCCGATGCGATGCACCGTCGGCGTGAGCAGCTCTAGCAGCTCCGGGTTGGTCTGCTCGGTCATCTCGAGCGCGGGCTCGAGCGGGGACGGACGGTCGGCGCAGCTGGCCAAGCTGAATGTCGCGAGGACCAGCACGCTGCTGATCAGCCAACGGGTGAACTTCATGGTAGGAGCCCCTGACGACGGAGAGGTGAGTGATGCCCGCAGCGTATCGGGGCAATCCCTGCGCCATTCCCTGACACCGGTCGCCGGCGGCGCCCTCCGTGTCGGCCATCACCGGCCCCGCGCGATCCTGTGCGGTGGCCCGGTGTGCTGCATCACGTCGCGTGATTCGAATCACGGACGCCGTGTTGCACCTGGTGCGGCGTCGCGACAGGCCATTGGAAGCACCGCGGCCGCACCGAGCACGTTGCGGGCGCGATCGGCACGGCGCAGAATCCCCCCATGCCACCCACCCCATTGTTCGCCAAGCTCAACCTGAAGGAGCAGCGTCGCATCGTCGTCCTCGATGCACCGGCCTCGTTCGAACCCGCGCTGGCCGCACTCCGAGGCGTGACCATAGACCGGCGCGTGCCGACCGGACATCCGACCGCGTTTGCGATCGCGTTCGCGACCACGCAGAAGGCCGTGGACCAAGCCACGGCCGCGCTCACCGCACACGCGGTGGACGACGTCATCCTCTGGTTCGCGTATCCCAAGGCGACCAGCAAGCGCTACACCTGCGAGTTCAATCGCGACACGGGCTGGGCGGCGCTCGGCGCCGCCGGGTTCGAGGGCGTCCGCATGGTCGCGATCGACGAGGATTGGTCGGCCCTGCGCTTTCGCCGGGTACAGCACGTGAAGTCGCTCACGCGGGCGCCCTCGCGCGCCCTCTCCGCGGCCGGGCGCGCGCGCGCGAAGAAGAAGTAGCCGCGACCCCACGGCAACGGTTCGCCGAGTGGTGACGTCTCACGGGGCGGACTTCCACTCGGAGTGGTGAATGATCGACGCACGACTCGGGCTGTTCCTCCTCGCCTTCGGACTCGGCACCGCGTTGCCGGCGCAGCGTGCCGACACGCTGCGCTTCGCGCTGCGTTGGGAGGTGGTGGAGGGCCAGCATCCCACCGCCGATTCGCTGGGGGATCTCAGCGGTATCGCACTCGACCGCCAGGGCGTGGTGTATGTCTCCGACGCGGCCGCTGCACGCATCTGGGTCTTCGATCGCGACGGACGCTCCCAGCGGGCCATCGGGCGCAAGGGCAAAGGGCCGGGGGAGTTCCAGAGTCCCACCGGCATCGCCATCGGACCGGACGGCCGCCTCTATGTGCGCAACCTCGAGCAGGTGGTCAGTTTCGCCGCGGACCCCGCCACGGGGAGGCTCACCCGTTACGCCGCGACGTTCACGGGTCCCCTCATGAGCGACTGGCGGTCCACCCGCGCCACCCGATTCTCCGTCGACCGTCACCTGTTCCACGTCGGCGAGGGGGTGGTGGAGCTCACGCGGCGCGCCATGATGTACCAGGTGTACACCCTCGACGGGCGATTCGTCGATTCGATTCCCGTGCCGCCGTTCGCGAACCTCCCGATGTCAACGGCGCGCTATCAGGAGACGGCCAACAGCGGGCGCATGGTGCGCGGCGTGACGCACGTGCCTTTCGCCCCGCGACCGGTCTGGGACATCACCACGCGCGGGACACTGATCCTCGGTGACGGGACCAGCTACCGGCTCCGCGAACAGGACCGCACCGGCAAGGTCCTCCGCGAGTTCACGCGCAGCGTGGTCCCGGAGCGGATCCCGCCCGCCGAACGCCGTGACAGCGTGGCGGCGCTCAAGGCGCGCATCGATTCCATCCCCGTCCCGCTCGAGCGCGTGATCGGCATGCCGGCTGACGTGCGGGCGATGCGCCTCCCGGAAGTCTTTCCGCCCATCGCGGCCGTCTACGCGACACCCGACGGCCGCGTTTGGGTACGCCGCTGGCTGCGCGGCGGCGATCGCCGCACCGTGTTCGACGTGTTCGAGGCCGACGGGCGCTTCAGCCGCGTCGTGGTGCTGCCACGTGTGATCGCCTCCTTCCCCACGCCCGAACTCTCGCTCGACGCGATCGCGGCGGTGGGCATCGATGAGGAGACCGGCGCCCACACCGTGCTGCGATTCGACCCCGCGCGATAGGCCGCGGGGGTCGGATCGCGTCAGGACGACTGCGGCACGTACAGCACCACCCGCAGCTCCCCGTGGTCGCCGCTGGGGAACAGCACCACGCGGGTCACGGCGCGCGCGATGCCGTCCGGCCCCACGATCTCCTGCCGCTCGGCCTCCTCGTGCGCCACCCGCTGCTGCCGCCACAACGCGGCGAAGTCCGGGCTCTCGTCCACGAGCGTGTTGATGAACGCCTCCCATCCGGGATGCCCCACCATCAGGGCAGTCGCACGCCGGTATCGCGCGACGGACGAGGCCGCCACGGATTCCCAGTTCCGGATCCGCGTCCGCCAGCTCGCATCGAGGAACAGGCGGCGCAGCACGTTGTCGCTCACCCCCGGATACGCGTCGAGGTCGCCGAGCACGGCCCGGGCCGTCGCGTTCGAGTAGACGATGTCCGTCCAGGCGTTCACCACGTACGCGCCTTTCGGCTCCAGGGCGTCCACCAGTCCGCGGACGTCATCACTGATCACCCGGGTGCGCTCCCACGGTGCGCGCACCGCGCCGGCGGCGTTCGCCGCGAGGGCGCGCGCGTAGTCCGTCTCGGCCGCATCGAGTCGCAATGCCTCCGTGATCGCCGTGAGCGTCTGGGTGGAGACTCCCACCGGCCGGCCTTGTTCGAGCCAGGTGTACCAGGTCAGGCTGATGCCGGCCGCCAGCGCCACCTCCTCGCGGCGCATCCCGGGGGTCCGCCGCAGCGCCCGCGGCGAACCGCCGTCGGGCGGTGCCGTGCGATCGCGCATCGCCCGCAGGAATCGGCCCAGCGCGCGGCGCGCGCAGGCTTCGCTCGTCTCTTCGTGGATCATCTCGCTCACTGCCGTCATCGGTGGTCTCTCCGTGGCGCCACGGGGTTATCTTCTGTGGCGAAGTGCTCAGGCTTTTATGCGACATCCGGCGCGGCGGACCGACACTCCGACGCGCCGTTCTCTCGAGGAATCCATGCGCCGTTTCCGCTCGGTCCGCGTGCTCGCGCGACAGGTGACGACCTTTGCGTTTTCCGTCGGATTTGCGGCGTGCGGGAATACCCCACGAGCGGCGAGCGGGGTCACAGCGCTCCCGTCGTCGGCGGCGATCGACTCGGCGGCGCGCGTGCTCATGCAGCGCGCCGAGGTGCAGGGGTTGACCATCGCGGTGATCGACGGCGGCAGCGTGCGCCACGTCGGTGCCTACGGCATGCGCAACGTCGCCAAGGGCCTGCCGCTGACGCCGAGGACCGTCATGTACGGCGCCTCCCTCACCAAGACCGCCGTGGCCTACCTCGTCCTGCAGCTGGTGGACGAGGGCCGCATCGCACTCGACCGCAGCATCGCGGACTACCTACCGAAACCCCTTCCCGAGTACCCGGACTACCAGGATCTCGCGAACGATCCGCGCTGGAAGCAGCTCACGCTGCGCATCCTGCTGAACCACGCGAGCGGCTTCGCCAACTTCCGCTGGCTCGAGGAGGACCGGGTCCTCCGCTTCCACTTCGATCCGGGCGCGCGCTACGCCTACTCCGGCGAGGGGTTCTACATCGTGCAGCTGGTGCTCGAGGAGGCGCTGGGCCTGGAGCTGGGGGCGGAGATGGAGCGCCGGCTCTTCGCCCCGCACGGGCTCACCCGCACGAGCATGCAGTGGCGGGCCGACTTCGCCGAGGATCTGGCGGACGGCTACGCCGAGGATGGCAGCATGGAACCGCACGATGAGCGCAGCCGCCCCAGTGCTGCGGGCTCGATGGACACGAGTATCGAGGACCAGGCCCGACTGTGGGCGGCGATCGTCCGCGGCGACGGCCTGTCGGACTCGTCACGCGCGGAGTTGATCCGCGCGCAACTCCCCATCCGGTCCAAGCACCAGTTCCCGACCCTGCGCGAGGACCGCGGCGGTCACGACGAGATGCTCGGGCTCTCGGCCGGACTCGGCCTCGTCACCTACCGCGACGTGGACGGCCCCGTGTGGTTCAAGGGCGGACACAACGACTGGACCGGCAACATGGTCGTCTGTCGGGAGCGGCAGCGGCGTTGCGTGGTGCTGCTCGCGAACGACGTCCGTGCCGAACGCATCTATCCCGAGCTCGTTCGCCTGGTCCTCGGCGACCTGCTGCTACCGTGGTCGTGGGAGTACAGCTGGTACACGCCCTGACGGCGGCGAGAACTCGAACGGCTGCTGCACCAGCTGCGCGACGCGCTTGCCGTCCTTCTGCGCCGCGATGAACGCCTGAGCGAGCACGGCGCGGCGCACGGCCGCCGAGAACGCGGGATGCGTCGAGAGGATCACGCTGAAGGTCTCCGGGATCGCGTTCCCGCGGGCGTCCACCACGAACTCCGCGAACACGAGGCCCGACGTCCCGGCCACGAGCAACGACTCGGGGTACACCGGCAGCAACACGTCCTCCGTCGCGACTGAGACCAGCGAATCCACCTGCGCATCCGTGTACGCGCGCCCCTCGGCGACCATCTCGCGCACGAGCGCCACTGCGGTCGGATCCGACGGCTTCCGCTTCTTCGTGCGCGGCTCGATCGGCTGCGTCCAGATCGCGATCACGCCGGACCGGGTCGGCCCCGTGCGGCCGAGTGCGAACTCGGGCGGCACCGTCGCCTGCCCGCGATACACCTCGACGCCCGCCAACTGCGTGACCTCGAAGTGGTTGAGGTCCATCCCACCCTCGCCCAGCGGCACGCCGTCGAGGAAGATCTCGGCCGGCACGTTGTCGCCGCGGAAGCGCGGGATCGACGACGAGGTGCGCGCACGCTCCATCGATACGCCGGGGATCGAGTTCATCAGGTGCACCATGTCGACGAACCGACGCCGCTCGATCTCCGCGGCGGAGAAGTAGCGCCCCTGCCCCGTCGCCATGCGCCGATAGAAGCCCGCCAGCGGACCCGCCTCCTTCTCGCGCGCCTCGACGATGATGGGACGGATCCGTTGCGGCGCGCGCAGCAGCACGAGGCTGAGGTCGACTGCGGCCGCCCCGGCAGCGATGCGCAGCGAATCCGGCAGGAATCCGATCCGCCGCACGCGGAGCACGCGGTCGCGGTCCCCGGGAGCGGACACGGTGAAGCGGCCCAACGAGTCCGACTCGGCCGTCCCGGGCTGCGCGTCCACGGAGATCTGGGCACCGGCGATGGGGCTGCCGCTGACGTCGCGGACGATGCCGCGGAGCACCTGCGTCGCACCTTGGGCCGCACCCTGGGCCGCGAGCGGCGCCTGTGCACCGAGCACGCAGGCGGCGCCGAGGAGCACCTGCAGGACCCACCCACGAGCGCTGCCGCCTGCCGTCCGCGTCCGCATGCTGCCTCCCGAGCCGTCACGAGTGACTTTCGCTGTCGCCGGTCCGGATATATCTACCCCGGAGTTCGATTTTCCGCAGCACCCTTCCTTCGGACCGCCTCGCCATGGCCAGAACTCCCAGCACGATGCTTCCCCTGGGCACCGCCGCCCCGGCGTTCGTCCTCCCCGACCTCGACGACCGCCCGGTCGCCCTCCCGGCGGCCGGCACCTCGGCCGCCACGCTCGTGATGTTCATCTGCAACCACTGCCCGTACGTGCAGCATGTCGCGGACGAGTTGGCGCGGCTGGGTGCCGAGTACCAGCGTCGGGGTGTGTTCGTGGTCGCCATCAACGCGAACGATGTCGTGGCGTACCCGGAGGACGCCCCGGACGCCATGCGCGCGGAGGCGGCGCGACGCGGCTACACCTTCCCCTACCTCTTCGACGCCACGCAGGAGGTCGCCAAGGCGTACCGTGCGGCCTGCACGCCGGACTTCTACGTGTTCGACGCCGGGCTGCGCCTGGCCTATCGCGGTCAGATGGACGGCAGCCGGCCCAAGAACGACATCCCGGTCACCGGCGGCGACCTGCGGGGCGCGCTCGACGCCGTGCTCGCGGGACGCGCGCCGAGTGCGGACCAGCTGCCGAGCCTCGGCTGCAACATCAAGTGGCGCGAAGCCCCGGGCTACTAGGGGCGCACGGCGCGCCCTACTTCGGGTTGCGCCGGCGCCCGACGACGCTCGAGTCCGGCACGAACGTGAAGGGCTGCTGCACCACCTGCGAGACCGGTGCGTTGCGACGACGGGCCGGGAAGTAGCGTTGGTTGAGCACCGAGCGTCGCACCGACTCGGAGAATCCGGGATGCGACGAGGACACGATCCCGAACGTCTCCTGCCGGACGCGTCCGTTGGCATCGACCACGAACTCCGCAATCACGTGTCCGGGGATCGCCTGCTCGAAGAGCGAGTCCGGATAGATGGGCAGCACCACGCTTGAGAGGTCCGCGTGGGCCACCGCGTCCACCTCGTCGGCCGAGAAGATCTCGTCCTGGTCGATCAGCCGCTGCACCATGGCGGCGGCGGTCTCGTCCGTGCGCTTGGAGCGGCGCGGCCGCGGATCGCCCTCCTTGGTCCAGAGCACGATGACGCCCCCGTTCTCGCCGTTGATGCGGCTGGTCGAGAACTGCGGCGGGATGGTCGCGTTGCCGGGATAGATCTCGATGCCGGCGAAGGAACGTGGGTCGAACGAGTTGATATTGAACTCCTGGCCGGACATCGGCACGCCGTCCAGGAAGAACTGCGGTGCGACCCGGGAACCGCGGAAGCGGAGCACCGGCTGGCCGCGGCGCGTGGTGATCTGTGCGCCGGGCACGGAGCGCATGAGCTGACTCATGGCCGTGAGGTTCCGCTTGGTGATGTCTTCTGCCGTGAAGAACGTGCCATGCCCCTGCCCTTCACGGGCGTAGAACCCGGCCATCGGTCCCAGCAGCCCTTGCCGCCCCTTCACGACCACGGGGGACACGGTCCACGGCAGCGGGGAGAGGACGATGGTGAGGTCGCGCGGGCTCGCCGGATCGATCGTCGCAACGACCGTGTCGGGCTTGTAGCCCAGCCGGCGGACGAGGAGCTGGACCTCCCCGACCGGGAGTTCGCGCAGTGTGAACCGCCCCACGGCGTCCGTTTCCGCCCTGGCCTCGCGCGTCTGCACGATCACCTGCGCCCCCACGACCTGCGCCCCGTTCGGATCCCGGACCACCCCCCGCAGCACGCCCTTGCTCCGCTGCGGGTCGGGTTGCGCGCCGACGGCCGCCGGCAGCAGGAGAAGCATCGCGAGGGCCGACCGTGGGATGTTCATGTGCCGCCACCTGCGTGGGAGTTGAAGGCGCACTGCTCCGATTCACACTACCCCACGAGCGGCCGCCTCGCCACAGCATGGGGACGAGTGGAAAACGTGCGGGGGGCGGAGCCAACTGGCTCCGCCCCCCGCGACCCTGGCAGCGGCCGACCCGCGCCGCTGGAACTCCTGGTATTACGGGAAGTTCGGGTTGTTGTCCGTCTCCGCCAGCGGCAGCGGATAGCAGGTCTGGTTGCCGATCGGCGAGAAGCCGGGCTTGAAGTACGCCGCGCCCGGGACCGGGATACCGATGACGGCGTTCGGGTTACGGCGCCAGTCACCCATGCGCTGTCCCTCGAGCCAGAACCGGCGGTGCTTCTGCGTCATGAACTCGGTCAGCACGCTGGCCGCGTCGGTCGGACCACCGTAGACCGGGAGTCCGCCAGCCGCACGCTCGGTAGCGATGAGCGCGAGCTGCGCCGCGGTGCCACCCGCTTCGGCCGCGATGTAATCCGCCTCGATCTTCGAGGCCACGCGGACGGGCGAGGCGTACGCCGGATACTTCTGCTGGATGAAGAACGGTCCAGCGTTGGCATCCTGCGCCGAGAGGCTGTGCGCGCCGGGGGCCAGATACGCGATGCGCGAGTCGGCCACACGGAACGTCGGGTTCACCGAGATCGAGCCGCGATCGAAGGTGAACTGCCACAGCAGGTTCGAGAGACGGCCGCGGTTGCCCGCGTCGTCCACGAAGGGGAAGCTGAACGTGAAGCCGGCCGGGACGGCGTTCGCCGCCGTGGCCGCGGCTGCACCCTGCCCGTCCTGCAGGAGGGCGCGGGCCAGGCCGACGCGCGAGACGTTCGCGAGCTGCACACCCGCAGTCGTCGCGTTCGCCGTGCCGATCGTGATCGCCTGGTTGAAGTTGGCGATCGCCGAGTCGAGCATGTCCGCCGTGGTGAGTGGCGGGCCGCCGTACACGGTGCCCTGGCAGAACTGCTCCGCCATCCGCAGGAACGAGTACGCCAACCACGTGTGCGAACGCGCGTAGTTGATGTTCGTCGTCGGATTCGGCAGGTCGAGCTCCAGCACCAGGTGCGCCGAGGCGGCCGCACGCGAGAGCGGAGTCCAGACGTCCGTGTTGTGCGAGCCGTTCGCGGTGGTCACTTCGCGACGCCCGTACTCATTGCGGGTCGGGAAGGTCTCGGCCACGTCGGACTCGCCGGTGAACCAGGAGCCGTACATGATGCCCCAGCCGAGCGCCACGGCGTAGGTCTGCTGCGCCGAGTTCGCCAGGGTGGTCGCGTCGGCGACGGGATCGAGATCATCCGCGTCGATGACGTTGGGGTTGTCGACCTCGAGGAAGCCGGAGCACCCGGCCGAGGCCACGAGGGCGGCTGCGGTGACCCACCGGGTCACCGAGCGCGCAGAGGAATGGATTCGCATGCCGTCCTCAGAAGGTGATGTTGAGCCGCACCACGGACGTCCGCGGGTTCGGCAGGGTCAGGAAGTCGTCGCGCGTGAACTGGCCGCCCGACGTCGAGATCACTTCAGGGTCCGGACCTTCGAAGCCCTTGTTGGTCCACAGCTTGAGGTTCTGCATCGCGAAGCCAAGCGAGGCCGACTGCACCGGGCCGAGCATCGAGATGAAGCGCTGCGGGATGTCCCAGGTCACACCGAGCTCGCGGAAGCGGACGAAGTCACCCGGCTGCAGGTAGGCGTCGCGCACGTCGTTGACCGTCGTGGCGGCACCGTTCTCCTGCACGAACGCCGGCTGGCCGGCCGTCGGGTTGCCCCAGCGACGGAGACGCTCGAGGCGCGGGAGCGCCAGCGTGTCGAGGCGGAGGTTCGAACGGACCAGCTGCGTCTCACGGAAGAACGCGGTGTTGTTGTACACGAGGAAGTCACGCTTGGTGTCCAGCTGGGCGCTGATGCGCAGCTGGTTGAACAGCGTGAACGTGCTGGTCAGCGTACCCTCGAACGTCGGGAACTGATTGCCCGCGACTTCGAAGGTGTCGGCGACGGTCACGACGCCGGTGGTCTCGTTGATGGAACGGATGCGCTTCGAGACCCACGAGCCGAGCTGATAGCCGGCGGTCTGGCGATTGAGCGTGCCGAACGCGGCGATGCCGCCCAGGTCCGTCAGCTCGTTCTTGAGCGTCGAGGCACCCGCGCGGATGTCCCACATGAAGTTCTGGCTCTGGTACGGGGTCGCCGACACCGTGAACTCGAGCCCACTGTTCTTCACCTGGCCGATGTTCACCGCCGGGTTCTGCGAGAACCCGAGCGACGGCGGGAGCGGCTGGTTGAGGATCAGGTCGTTGGTGGTCTTGTCGAAGTACGTCACTTCGAGCGAGAGCCGCTCATCGAGGAAGCTCGCGTCGAAGCCGAGCTCCAGCTCCTGGCCCTTCTCCGGTTTCAGGTCCGGGTTGCCCGGGTTCTGCGGGATGGCACCCGACTGGACCGTCGTTGCGACGATGCTCGGTGCCGAGTTGAGCGTCGTGAGTGCCGCACCTGCGTTAGGTGCACGGCCGGTCTGGCCCCAGGCCGCGCGGAGACGGAGCGAGTTGAACACGTTCGACAGCGGCGAGAAGAAGCTCTCATCCGAGATCACCCACGAGCCGCCGATCTTCGGCAGGAAGGCCGGATCGACCTCCGAACCGAACACCGAGAACTCGTCGATGCGCAAGCCGACCTGCAGGAAGCGGCGGTCGAGGTGCCCGAGCTGCATCTGCGTCACCCAGCCACGCTGCCGCACGTCCGTCTGGTTGCCGCCGCCCGACGTCTGGGAGGCCGCGTTGACGACGTTGTTGCTGTTCACCACGAACCCCGTTCCGAGCACATTGATGTTCTCGGTATGAGTCTGGATCATCTGGATACCCGCCGACGCGTTGAGCTCGAAGGCCTTGTTCGCCCCGAAAGAATACTCCGCGTTCGCCAGGTAGTCGACCGTGTAACGCTGTGTACCCGTGCGGCCTTGCGCGTTGGAGCCAGTATTCAGCAAGCCGGTGTACGAGCCGCGGGGGCTGATGGGATAGTACTTCGTCGTCTGGTCCTGAAGTATGTCGCCGCCGAGGGTCAGCCGGTGGGAGAACCAGCTGAACGGCAGGTAGTTGACCGTCACACCTGCAGTGGTTCCCCGGGTATCGAGTCGATTGTCAATGCCGGTGATCGCCGCCACGTCACGTTCGAAGCCGAACCAGCCGTCCGAGCCCGAGCCGTTGTCCGTGCGCGAGAGCGGAGTGCCGAGGAGGCCACCGCCCAGGAAGCCGTAAATGTTGTTGTCGTTGTCCGGCGCCTGGAGCTTCGTCTGCATCAGGTTGAACTGCGCATTCACCGTCACCTTGGGGTTCGGGATGAAGTTGAAGTTCGCGCGCAGCGACTGACGGCCGAACGAGTTGTTCGGCAGGGTGCCGGTCTGGAGGTCGTTGTTCAGCGAGACGTAGTAGCCGTAGCCCTGGCCGCCACCGCTCGCGCTGTAGGCGAAGTTGCCGATCTTGCCGGTGCGGAACGCGCCCTCGCGGACGAGCGGGTTGTCCGAGACCAGCGTGGTCGTCGTCTGGCCACGGCACAGCGGGTTGGTGCTGGTCGGCGCGATCGTCGCCGTGGTGCAGAAGGCGTAGTTCGAGGGCGGGGTCCAGTTCTGGTCCACCGAGCCGATCTCGGTCGAGATCGACTGCACGAACCGCGGCACGCCCGCACGACCCTTGCGCGTGATGATCTGGATCACGCCCGCCGAGGCATCCGCACCGTAGAGCGTCGCCGCCGCCGGTCCCTTCACGACTTCGATCGACTCGATGTCTTCCGGGTTCAGGTTGTTGAGGCGGTCGCCCGACTGGCCACCGACGCCGAGGCCCGGCTGCCCTTCAACCATTCGGATGCCGTCGATGAAGATCAGCGGCTGGTTCGAGAGGTTGATGGACGAGGCGCCGCGGATGTTGATGCGGCGCGAGGTGCCGGCCGTGCCGGACGCCGAGTTCACGGAGACGCTGGGCACGCGCGACTGCAGCAGCTGGCTGAAGCTCTGCGCCGGCGACTGCTTCGCGACGTCGCTGAGGTCGACCGAGGTCACCACGGCCGCCTGCGCACGACGCTCCTGGTTGCCCGCCGTACCCGTCACGACGACGTCGGAGAGCTGCACGCGCGACACGACCATCGAGAGGTTGAGCGTCGCCGTCTGACCACCCACCACACGCACCGTGTCCGACACGGCCTGATAACCCACCTTGTACGCCGTCACCTGCACGATGCCGGCGGGCACCGTCGGGAGACGGTACTCGCCCTGCGTGTTCGCGTACACGACGATCGCCGTGCCCGCGACGACCACGCGGGCCTCGCCGATCGGCTGGTCAGACCCACGCAGGGTGACCTTGCCGGTGATGGAACCGTTCGCACCCTGGGCCGAAAGCGAGCTGGCAACCAACGCCAGCCCGATCCATGCCCGAGCGAGAACGCGGGGTGGAGTCAACCACGACATGCGCACTACCTCCCTCTGGAGATGAGAGCGAGAGCGGCCTTGGTGCCGCTCCCTGGAAGAACCACTGCAACAGCCCTGCGGAGACTGGATCCGGACCTCGTGCGCCGCGAACGCGGCACAGCCGGACCAAGTTGTCGCGACCCGCGACCTCGCGCCAGTGTGAACCATTGACGCGTTCCCGGCCTGCTTACCCACCGCTACCCGATGGAATCGCGCCGCGTCACATCACGACGCCGCCACGACTTAGCCACAATATGGGGAGTGGTACGACCGCCCGGAACCCAGTGCCGGATTTCCGGCTCGTCCCTCCGAGCGGCCGCCGGTGGCCCGGCCTCCCAAGCGCCGGACCACCGTCGTCCTGTCGCCAACCCGGATCCGCCTTACTTCGCCGGCGGCAGCAGCACCCGGTCGATCACGTGGATCACGCCGTTGCTGGCCTGCACGTCCGCGGTCCTCACGGTCGCCTCGTTGATCATCAGCCCGGCCGCGCCCTTCTTGAGCGTGAGCTTGGGACCACCCACGGTCTCGGCGCTCGTCAGCCCGCTCGCCTGCGCCGCCATCACCTTGCCGCTCACCACGTGGTACAGCAGGATGCCCTTGAGCTTCTCACGGTTCTCGGGCTTGAGCAGGTCCGCCACCGTCCCGGCGGGAAGCTTGGCGAACGCCTCGTCCGTGGGCGCGAACACGGTGAACGGACCCTTGCCCAGCAGGGTCTCGGTGAGCCCGGCCGCCTCGACCGCCGTGAGCAACGTGGTGAAGGTGCCGGCCGACTTGGCGACCTCGGGGATGGTCTTGGCGCCCTGCGCGGTGGCAACCACCGGGGAGAGGGCGAAGAGCGCGGCGGCAGCCAACTGGGTGAATCGCATCGGAACTACTCCAGAAGTGTGGGGAAAGGAACCAGCGGGTACACGCGGTAGTTCGTCGGCTGAAGCCGCTTGGATGCACCCCCGCCCTGCATCCGGTTCGGCGGTCCGGGCGAATACCCAGCGGCGCCGAGGTCCGGCGCGGCCGCAATGGAGAAGTGATGCTCCCGGAACGACTCTTTCCCGCAGGCGACGTGACCCGACCACCCGAGGGCCCCCGGAGCCACCTCTCGCTCGTGACCGACCCACCGCGGGCGCTCGCGCCCGGCGACCCCACCCCGCCCCTCCTGCCCCGGATCGCCGCCGGCGACGAGCGGGCGGTCGGGGAGGTGTTGGAGCGCTACGGCCGACTCGTCTGGTCCCTGGCCCGGCGCTGGACCCCGGACGGCGATGACGTCGAGGATGCGGTGCAGGAGATCTTCATCGACCTGTGGCGGACGGCCGACCGATTCAACGACGCCCGGATCAGCGAGGCCGGCTGGGTCGCCATGATTGCGCGACGGCGACTGATCGACCGCACCCGGCGCCGCGGCCGCCGTCCGGAGCTGGAAGCCCTCACCGACGACGTGGATGCCCCCGTGCACGAGCCCGTGGACCGCGAGGCGGCCATCGACCGCGCCTCGCGCTCCGAGGTGGCACGGGCCGTGCTCATGGAACTCCCGGCCTCGCAGCGGCGCATGCTCGAGCTCTCGCTGCTGCACGGCCGTACCCATGACGAGATCGCCCGTGAGACCGAGACACCGCTGGGCACCGTGAAGTCGCACATCCGCCGTGGCATCCAGCGCGCCCGCGCCCTGATGGCCTCGCGCACCCCTGTCGAACCCGGAGACGCCTGATGTCACGCGACGATGCTGGTCGGCCGGGCGATCCCATGGAACACCTCAGTCGCCGGGAGGAGGAAGCCGCTGCCGAGCTCACCGCCGAGCTCGCGCGCGGGCTGCCGCACGCCGAACCGGACGAACTGCCGCCCGCACTCAAGGCCCGGCTGCTCTCGATCGGCGAAACCATGGTGCGCGACGGCGCCCGAGCGCGCGCGCAGCGCGAGGCCGCGGATCGGACGGCGAGGCCGTCCGATCCGACCGCCCGATTCCGCACCTGGGGTGGATGGCTCGCCGCTGCGGCGGCCCTGCTCCTCTGGGTCCTGGTGCCGCGCGCACCACGCGAACGCGTCGACGACACGACCCGCCTCCGGTACGAACTGCTGGCCACCGCCGGCGCCGTGAGCACCATCGCCTGGACCGCCACGAGCGACTCCACGGCGATCGGCGCCAGCGGGGACGTGGTTTGGAGTGACGCGCGCCAGCGCGGCGTCATGCGGTTCGTCGGCCTGCGGCCGAACGATCGTGCGCGCTACCAGTACCAGCTGTGGATCTTCGACGAGACCCGCGACAAGGCGTATCCGGTGGACGGCGGGGTGTTCGACGTGCCGGCCGGCGCATCCGAAGTGCTCGTGCCGATCGACGCGCGCGTGCCGGTCGGCAAGGCCGTGTTGTTCGCCATCACGGTCGAACCGCCGGGCGGCGTCGTCGTCTCCACTCGGGAGCGCATCGCGCTGCTGGCCGAGCGCAAGAGCTGACCCGCGACGAAACCCGCGCGCGCGGATGGCCGTAGGCCCGTCCATCGTCGGCGCAGCGTCAGACCCGGACCGGGCGGCATCGCACCACGATGTCGCCCGGTCGTCATCTTCCTCGCAGTGGTCCCGTATGTTCAGGCATCCGAACTCGTTCGTTCCCGTGGCGCCGTTGCGCCGCGCCCTGCGTCCGCTGGCGTTGATCGCCGCACTGCAGGCCTGCTCCTCCGATCGCCCGACCGCGCCCGACCTCACGCCGCTGCCTCCGCTGGCCACGGCGACCTGGCGCGTGCATCAGGCCGACGGCCAGCCGCTCCCCGCCCTCGTCGCGCATCGCCTCGTCGGTGGCCAGTTGCTCCAGACGTACCTCGATTCGGCGCAACTCGAGGTGGATGCGTCCGGTCGCTGGCAGCAGCGCCTCTGGATGCAGCGCCTGCGCGACGGACGCTTCGACGGTCGCTTCGCCGAGCAGGACGCCGGCGCGTGGGTCGTCGACGGCGACCGCTATCGCTTCACCTCCGACGTGCATGGCGAGCGATTCGCGATCCGCGCCCTGGTGGCGGACTCGCTGCGGGCCGACCTGCGCGCGTCGGCCGTGGACGGCGTGATGCGCTCCACGCTGCGCCAGACCGCGCCGAGTGCCTCGCCTGCGGGCGCGTGGCGCGCCAGTGCGGTGCAGGATGCCCCGCTTCCCGCACCGATCTACGTGTTCGATCCGGCGGTCGTGGACGGCGACACGGTGAGTGTGCACTTCCTCGTCGATTCCGCTGGCATCCGGCTGCTGCCGTCGGGGCGTTACGAGCACTGGATCCGCTACTCCGAGTGGCACGGGCCTGCGGGGGGCGCGCCCACACAGCAACGATTCCGATTCGCGTGGGCCGACTTCGGCACGTGGACACGCAATGGACTGCAGGTCGCGTTCGAGTCCGGCTACTACCAGAACCACCGGTTCAGCGGGGAGTTCGCCGGCGCGGGGCCGCTCCGGTTGCAGCACGGGCTCTCGGCCGGCGATCCGCTCGTCGGACTCCGCTACGTGCGCGAGTGATCGCGCGGCGCGGGCGCAGCCGGGAGGTTTCCTCCGACGGGGTGTCAGGCATTCGCGGCTAGTGCGGGCCGCCGCGGACTCCACTATTGGAAGCAGACGCTTCCCTCTGGAGGAGACGATGCTCACCCTGCGCGACATCATGACGAAGGACGTCCTCACCATCGCCCCGGACACCAACATCCGCGAGGCGGCGGAGATCTTCTCCACCGAGCGGCTGGGTGGTGCCCCCGTGGTGCGCCTCGGACGCATCGTCGGCATGCTCTCCGCGAGCGACCTGCTCGATTTCATCGCGTCGTTGCAGGCGGAGCCGGACGACGTGAGCGGCGGCAAGGAGCACGGCGTCCTCGAGAACCACACCGTCGAGGAAGCGATGACGCGCGCACCGATCCGCACGCTGGGGCCCGACGTGAGCGCGGTGGAAGCCGCGCGGGTGATGAAGGAAGAGCGCCTGCATCGCATCCCCATCGTCGAGGACGGACGGTTGGCCGGCATCATCTCCACCGTCGACCTCGTGACGGCCGTCGCCGACAAGAGACTCATGCACCACACCTTCGTCTTCCCCAAGCGCGGCGGCATGGTCTGAGCCACGCGGACGTGCGGGTTGCGTCGCCCGAGAGTGGCGGCGAGCTTCTCCGCATGAACCCACTCGATCCCCGCGCGCGACGCCCCCTCCTGGCGGTCGCGCTGGCTGCACTCGTCGCGGGCTGTGCCGGCGCGGGCCCCACGGCCGACGACCTGTCGCCGGCGTACGGCAAGCGCGTGGAAGGCGATCGCGGCATGGTCGCCGCATCCCACCCCGACGCGGCCGGCGCCGGCGCGGAGATCCTGCGCGCGGGTGGCAATGCGGTGGACGCCGCCGTGGCGACAGCCTTCGCACTCTCCGTCACCGACATCTCGCAGACGGGGCTCGGCGGCGGCGGCTCGCTCACGTTCTACGACGCGCGCCGGCGCTCCGCCGTGCACCTGTCGTTCTATCCGCGCGCCGGCAGCGATCCCGCCTGGGCCGTGGCGGACACGGCGGCGCCGGCGAGCCGCGCCGCCGGACGAGCGGCTGGAGTGCCCGGCATGGTCGCGGGCCTGGTCGCATCGCAGCTGCGCTTCGGCCGGCTTCCGCTCGACCGCGTCATCGCACCCGCGCTCCGGCTCGCCCGCGACGGATTCGTCGTGACGCCCCTGCTGTCGCGCACGATCCTCTCGGCGCGCGCCCGACTGGAGGCCGACTCCGCCGCGCGAGCGCTGCTGCTGCCCGACGGTCAGCCGCTGCGCCCCGGTGACCGGCTGGTGCAGCCCGCATTGGCGCAGACTCTCGCGCGCATCGCTGCGGACTCGGGTCGCGCGTTCTATCGCGGCGAGATCGCCGAACGCCTGGCGCTGGACGTGCAGGCGCGCGGCGGACTCATCTCCGTCCGCGACCTGCAGCAGTACCCGGTGCGCACCATGCAACCGATCTGCGCCGAGTGGATGGGACACACGGTGCTCGCCGCGCCGCCGCCCCATGGCGGTGCGCATGTGGTGGAGATGCTTCGCATGAGCGAGGCGAGCGGACTCACGCGTGCGCGCGGTCTCTCCGACAACCCCGAGGCCGTGGTGCGGCTCGCCGGGCTGTTGCGGCTCGCACAGGCTGACGCCTCGTGGTGGCGAGGGGATCCGGCGGTCATGACCGTGCCCACGCGCGGACTCGCGAGTGCAACGTACGCCGCGGAGCGCGCCGCCCTCATTCCAATGGCGGCCAACAGCGCCACCGAGAGCGTCACGCGCGGCGACCCGCAACCGCACGAGGGCGCGCCGCTCGGCGCTTCCTGCACCGCCTACGACGGTGCCGCAGCCCCGGCGAGCGCGGCGCCCGCCGGCGAGAGCCTCACCTCGCACCTCGCCGTGGTCGACGGCGACGGCAACGCGGTCTCCGCCACCACCACGGTCGGCGTGCTCTTCGGGTCCGGAGTCTACTCCGGAGGCTTCTTCCTCAACTCGAGTGCGTCGAACTTCGACGATCGCACCCGGGGCACCGATCGCTACGCGAACACCACGATGGCGCCCACGATCATCCTCGATGGGGCGCGCGTGCGCCTCGTGATCGGTGCCGCCGGCTCGCAGTACATCCAGCCGGCCATCACGCAGGTGGCGCTGCGCGTGTTGGCGTTCGGCGAGGACGCGGGTCGTGCGATCGCGGCGCCGCGCATTCAAACGAGTGCCGGCCGCCGCGAGGTGGAGGTGGAGCCCGGCTTCAGTCCCGCCGTGTACGAGGCACTGGTGCGCACGGGATACCGTCCCGCAAGCCGCATCGCCGACATCACGTTCGGCGGCGTGCACGCCATCCACGTCACCACGCGTGGCCGGCGCATCGGTGTCGCCGATCCCCGCCGCGACGGCGCCGCAGCCGCGCAGTAGCGGTCGCCGCCGCGCATTCGCAATCGCCCTCGCACTCGCCGACCCCTCGCAATCGTCCTCGCGCACTTCGACCCGGACATGCCCCAGATCGCCTACCTCGGCACCGGCCTCCTCGGCGCAGCGTTCGTGCACGCCGCGCTGGGCCGTGGCGACCACGTGACGGTCTGGAACCGGACCGCCGCCAAGGCCGAGGCGTTGGCCCCCCTCGGGGCGACCGTGGCCGCCACACCGGCCGACGCCGTGCGTGGTGCGACGCGGGTGCACCTGGTGCTCACCGATGACGACGTGGTGGACGAGGTCATCGCACGACTGCGTCCGGGCCTCGCGGCCGACGCGATCGTGCTCGACCACAGCACCACGCTCCCGTCACGTACGGCCGAGCGCCTGCCGCGCCTCAACACGGCTGGCGTGCGCTACCTGCACTGCC
This sequence comes from uncultured Gemmatimonadota bacterium, assembly GCA_902825965.1. Taxonomy (GTDB): domain Bacteria; phylum Gemmatimonadota; class Gemmatimonadetes; order Gemmatimonadales; family Gemmatimonadaceae; genus Pseudogemmatithrix. Next base: position 118,296 of record CADEDA010000009.1, read on the forward strand.
CGGTCTTCATCGGTCCGCCGGCCGCGCGCGAGTCCCGCGGCATCATCATGGTGTCCGGCCCGCAGGCGCTGTTCGAAGTCGTGCGCCCCGCGCTCGAGCAGCAGGCGGAGCGCGTGGTGTACTGGGGCGAACAGCCGGATCTCGCGGCGACCTACAAGCTCTGCGGCAACGCCTTCATCCTCGGCATGGCCGGCCTCGTCGCGGACGTCTTCCAGATCGCCCGGGGCGGCGGCGTCGCGCCGACGGACGCGCTCCGCCTCCTCGAGTTCTTCAATCCCGCGGGCATCATCGCAGGCCGCGGGCGCAAGATGGCCGCCGGCGACTACACCGCGACGTTCGAACTCACCATGGCGCGCAAGGACCTGCGGCTCATGCTGGAGACCGCCGCGCCGCGTCCGCTCACGTTGCTGCCCGGACTCGCCGCGCGCATGGACGCCCACATCGCCGCCGGCGACGGGGCCAGCGACCTCGGCGTCATCGGGCGCGAGTGAGCACGGCGCGACCGATCCGCTGTCGCCTCCGGTGATCCTCTCCATCGACCTGGCGTCCCGGCGCTACCGGGACAACGGCATCGCGCTGGTCGCGGGTGACCGGACGCTGGAGTTCATCGCACCCGCCGCGCTCGGACTCACGGGCGAACCCCAGGTGAACCCGTTCGCCGACGCGATCGCGCGACTCGCGGCGCAGCACCACGTGGGCCTCATCCTGCTCGACGGCCCGCAGGGATGGCGCGCCGATTGGTCCCCACCGGGCCACGCACGCGCCTGCGAGCGCGCCACCCGGACACCGGGCAAGACGGGACCGCCCGGCGTGGTGAAACCGGGGAGCTGGACGCGGATGGCCGAGTTCTCCATCGCCCTATTCGATGCCCTCGACGCACGGGGCTGGCCGCGCATCGACCACGGCTGGACGCAGGGCCCCGCCGCGATCGAGAGCTTCCCGACGCAGGCCTGGCGGTCACTCGGTCACCCGACGTTGCCCGGCAAGGCGAAGGCGCGCGACCTCGCGCCCTGGGTGCAGCTCCTGCGCGCGGAAGGACTGCGCAGCGCCGGCTGGGCCGACGCCTCACACGACGACGTGCAGGCGGCGGTCGCGGCGCTGGCCGGGCTTCAGCTGCTCGCCGGCGGGCTCGCCGCGGCCGATGTGCGCGGACTGCCGCCGACCTTCGAGGGCGGACACTGGCGCGAAGGCTTCATCGTGAGCCCACGCCGCGGCTGAGTCGGTCGACGCGGGCGCGCAGCACCAGCCGGTCCTGCGCGTTCTCCGCGAGCTCCAGCGCCTGCAGGAACACCGCGCGCGCGGCATCACGCCGGCCCAGCTGCTCGAGCATCTCGCCGCGCGCCGAGGCCAGCAGGTGGTAGCGCGCGAGCGCCGGCTCAGTCTGCAGCGCGTCGAGCAGCGTGAGTCCCTCGGCGGCGCCGAACGCCATGCCTACCGCCACCGCACGATTGAGCGCGACCACCGGCGATCCCGTGAGCTCCACCAACGCGTCGTAGAGCGCGACGATGCGCACCCAGTCGGTGTCCTCCGGCCGCCGGGCCCGTGCGTGGCAGGCCGCGATCGCCGCTTGCAGTGCGTACGGACCCAACGTCCGGGTGAGCGATTCAGCGCGCGCGAGCGCTGCCAACCCACGCCGGATCAGCAACTGGTCCCACAGCGACCGGTCCTGGTCCCGCAGCAGCACCGGCGCGCCGTCGGGGCCGGTCCGCGCCCGAGCACGCGACCATTGCAGCTCCATCAACGCCACCAGCCCGTGCACCTCGGCATCACGCGGCATCAGCGTCGCGAGCACCCGGCCCAGTCGCATCGCGTCCTCGGCGAGCGCCGGGCGCATCCACGCGTCCCCGCTGCTCGCCGCGTAACCCTCGTTGTAGATCAGGTAGATCACGCGCAGCACCGCCGCCGTCCGCTCCGCGAGCTCCGCCGCGGGCGGCAGCTCGAACGGCACCCGGGACTCGGACAGCGTGCGTTTGGCCCGCACGATGCGCTGCGCGATGGTCGGCTCGGGCAGCAGGAAGGCGCGCGCGATCTCCGGTGTCGTGAGACCACCCAGCAGCCGCAGTGTGAGCGCGACCCGCGCCTCCAGCGAGAGCACCGGATGGCAGGTGATGAACACCAGTCGCAACAGGTCATCACCGACCACGTCGTCGAGCCCTTCGACCAGCGCCGCCTCGGGGCTCTGGTCCTGCGTGGCCTCGAGCTCCGCCGTCAGCGTGGCATGCTTCCGCTCCATCATCTGCGCGCGACGCAAGCCGTCGATCGCCCGGCGCTTGGCCGCCTGCATGAGCCAGGGGCCGGGATTGGACGGAACGCCGTCACGCGGCCACTGCTCCAGCGCCGCCACGAGTGCGTCCTGCGCGAGGTCCTCCGCCGTCCCCACGTCGCGCACCTGCCGCACGAGTCCGGCGATCAGCTTGGGCGATTCGATGCGCCAGATCGCGTCGATCACCCGGTGTGTCTCCGACGCGGCGGCCGCGGAACGCGGGTCCACCGGCCGCTCGTCGGAGCGCGCCATCACGAGGCCGGACGGGTCACGCGTTCGATCGCGCGGAACGTCTCCACGCCCGGGCTCGGCACGAAGTCATCGAGTTCGTAGAGCTGCCGCACCTCGATGAAGCCCTCTTCGCTCGGATACGGACAGGGGAACCGCCGCGCCCACGCGAGCGCTTCCTCCCGCGAGCGCACCGAGATGATCGTGTATCCGGCGATCAGTTCCTTGGTCTCGGCGAACGGGCCGTCCACCACCGTGCGCGCGCCATCCGCGCCGAACCGCACGCGGAATCCCGCCGCACTCGGCTTGAGTCCCGAGGCATCGAGCACGATGCCCGCGTTCGCCATCTCCTCGTGGAAGGCCGCCATCGCCCCCATCTCGGCGTCCGTGGGCAGGCGGCCGGTCTCGCTGTCCGCCGTCGCCTTGACGATGATCATGAATCGCATGGAGGTGTCCTCAGCCCTGCGCCTGGTTGACCTTCTCGCGCAGCCGCGCATCCTGCTCGCGCAGCTCGGGCGTCAACTCGGCCGAGAAGTCCTCGATCTCGAACAGCGGGCGCAGCTCGACGTACGACTCCTCGCCGTCGACTGCGGGGATGCGTCGCGCCCACGCCACCGCCTCGTCCATCGACGGCACCTTCCAGATCCAGTAGCCGGCGATCAGCTCCTTGGTCTCCGCGAACGGACCGTCGATCACCGACGTCTTCTTGGACTTGAAGTGCACCCGCTTGGCCTTGGAGGAAGGGTGCAGTCCGTCCCCGGCGAGCATCATGCCCGCGTTCACCAGCTCCTCGTTGAACTTGCCCATCTCGGTCAGCAGCTCGGTGCTCGGCATCACGCCGTTCTCGCTGTCCTCGGTGGCCTTGATGATCACCATCACACGCATCGGTCTGTCCTCGCGACGAAGTAGGGTCGGCTGCGCTGCCGGGGCGGATCCACCGGCGCAACATAGGCCTCAAGGCAGCGTCGAACGAGGCATGCGGGAATCGACACGGGGTCGGCACCGGTGGTTCCCGGCCCGACCCCGCACCGATCAACCATCCACCATCCCACTCAGCTTCTATTGAAGAACTCGGGCGGCTGGATCCCCAACGCACGCAGGTACACATACGCCTGCCCGCGATGATGCACTTCGTTGTCGACCGCGTACAGGAACAGGTCGTAGATCGGCCCCTCGTACATGCCGAAGGCCTTGTCGTGCTGCTGCCACTGCTCCGGGCGGATCTTCGGGAACAGCGCATCGATCTCAGCCGTGGCCGCGTCCCACTCCTTGAGCGCGTCGGCCTTGCTCAGGGCACGCGGCTCCCAGGTCGTCGTCCAGTCCTTGTGGACGAAGCCCCGCAGCGACGGGACGGCGATCGCGAGCATCTCCTGCACCAGCGCACTGAAGCTGCGCATGCCGCCGATCGAGAAGGTCTCGAACTGGTCCGCCGGGAACGCCTCGATCAGGCGACGCGTGACGCGGCGATGACCCTGCCAGTGGGCGAGCAGCTGCTCGGGCGTGAGGACGACTGCGGGGGCTGCCATGGAGACCTCGTCGGGTGGAGATATGGAAGGAGATCCGAACAATTCGGTGTTTGTTCGGCCGCCACCAACCTATCCCGCCCGTGCGTCGCCGGCAAGCCTCAGGAGGGAGGCGTGACGAACAGGTCGATCTGCGGCGCCTGCGTCGGGAGCGCCAGCACCTGCATCACCCGGGCGATCCAGCCGTCGCGGTGATGCGCGTCGAGCCGGATCACCGGCACCTCGAAGGCCGCGATCAGCTCGTCGATGGTCTGGTCGATCTGCACCTGGAAGCCCGGACTCACCGCGCGTTTGCCGTCGAACGACGGGGCCTCCGTGACCGGCACCTTGAACAGCGCATCGTAGCCGGCGATCCAGTCGCGGACCAAGGCGTCGAGCGCCGCGATGCGGCCCACGCGGGCGACCAAGTACGCATAGTTGTCGAGCACCGAACGGTCGCAGATCACCACCTCGTTCTGCGCGACCGTCGCCAGTTCCTCGGCGATCTGCGTGTGGAGGATCCACGCCTGCGCATCGAGCGTGGTGTCCTCGTTGATCGGCAGCGGGCAGCGCCGCGCGACCTCCTTCACCAGGTCCACGCCGAGGTCCAGCCGCTTGAGCTGCGAGGCGAGATCGAAACACAGCGTGGTCTTCCCCACCCCGTGCGACCCCACGAACGCCACCTTGAGCCGACGCCGGCCGAAGGCATCGAGCGGCAGGGCATCGCGGGGGGCGGTCATCCGGGGATGGTAACCGCCCCCGCGGCTCAGGGTCAACGCGTCGTCGTGCACCCCCAGCGCACCGCGAGTCCGTCGGTGCTCAACTCGTGCGCACGCGCGCGCCACAGCGCGACGTTCGACGCCCGCCAGTCGTCCCCGCGGCGACGCGGGGCCTTCCAATGCGCCTCCACCGCCGCTGCGAGCGCGGCGCAGGTCGCGGCCGGCAGGCCCGGCGCGTGGCGCACCAGTGCGGGCACCGCGTCGGCCGACAGCGTGGCGAGATGTGCCGCGTCGAAGGTCGCGCCCGCGCGGGCGCGTCCGAGCTGGTTGCGCGCGATGATCGCATCGGGGTTGGCGAGATTCTGCGTGTGCACCCACACCGACGCGACCACCAGCAGGCCCGGCACGAAGCGCAGGCGGTCGCCGAGCAGAACGGTCCGCGCGAACCATCCGAGCGACACCGCCACACCCACGAGGATGAAGAACGCCATCAGGCGGTCCTCGCTCAGGCCGAAGGCGCCGATGTACAGGCGGAGCCGCACGAGTGCCGAGATCATCACCACGGCGGTGAGCAGCAACAGCATCCCACCCGCCGCGCGGAACCGCTTCCGGTCCGCCGGCTGGTCCTCCGCGAGCGCGCGGTCCGCCACGAACAGCAGCACCAGCACGAACACACTCAGCGCCACGAGTTCGAAGAAGCCCGAGCGCGCGTACTCGGCCACCGTGAGTCCCGCGGTCCGCATGACGTACTCCGCGCCACCGAACAGCACGCGGGCCTGGAGGCCGACGAACGCGGTGAGCAGCGCCGTGAGCCCGTAGAGCGTCGCGGCCAGCGCCCCGAACGGCAGCCGCAGCGTGGGGCCGGGCACGCGCACCACGCCACTGCCGTTGAGCCCGCTCGCGCGGTGCAACCAGCCCACACAGACCCACGAGAGGACGGTCGCGAAGATGAAGTGGCCGATGAAGTCCGTGGAGACGAAGTCGACCACGCGCTTGGCCGATTCCTTGAAGACCGGATCGGCGGCGCCGAGCAGCGCCGTCGCGATCAGCAACGGCGGGAACGCCAGCGCCAGTCCACCGCCGATCACGATGACCCGCGAGGCCAGGCTGCCGCGACCGCTCCCGCCGTCCCCGAGTGCGCGCACCACGGTGGGTGTGCCGACAAGCGCGCCGGTCACGGTGGTGAGGCCGGCCGCGATGCCGTCGAGCGCCTGGAAGTCGCGCAGGCGCCGTCCGGTGCCCATCCACACGAGCAGCAGCGCACCGCCCAGGCAGACGATGATGTTGAGCGCCAGCAGCCAATCGGCGTCGCGCCAGAGGAGGGCGAACGCACTCCCGGCCGTGGTGGCGAGGACGAAGACCCGGTCGCGCGTCCACGGCGCGCCGTCGTCGCTGGCCCCGCGCTGATGCAGCAGCAGGCCCAGGATCGCGAGCGAGGCGAGCACCCAGAGCGCGAAGCCGAGGCCTTCGCCGATCTGGAACCACAGCAGGTCACCGAGGACGCCGAGTACGAGCGCGAGGGTGAGCAATCGTCCTGCGAGTGCGGCGGGCATCAGCTGGCTCTCCGGTTGATGGCACTGGGCACCAGGCCGAACCGCCGTTCACGGGCGGCGAAGTCGGCGAGTACCGTGTCGAGATCCTGCGGGGTGAAGTCGGGCCACAAGGTGTCGATGAACGCAAGCTCGGCGTACGCGCTCTCCCAGAGCAGGAAATCGGAGAGCCGGCGCTCGCCACCGGTGCGCAGCAAGAGGTCCACGGGCGGCAGGATGGTGCTGCCTTGGGCGAGTGCGGCGGGGAGTCCGAGGGTCGTGCGGCTGGGGGCGAGCGACTCCTGCAGCGAGACGCGCGACGAGTAGTCGATCGCGAGTCGCAGGTGCAGCGCGCGCCCCGGGGCCGAGGCGCACTCGAGCTCGCTCAGTGCGCGGCGCAGCGCCGCGGGCAGGCGGTCCCGGCGGCCGATGGCGCTCACGCGGACGCCGTTGGCGACCAGGCTCGCGAGCCGCGTGCGGCACTGCGACTCGAGGAGTTCGAGCAAGGCGTTCACCTCCACCGCGGGTCGCGACCAGTTGTCGGACGACATCGCGTACACGGTGAGTTGCTCGATGCCGCGCGTCGCGCAGTGTTCGACGATGGGCTTGAGGGCGCGCGCACCCGCGACGTGTCCCATCCATCGCGGCCGTCCCCGACGCTCGGCCCAGCGTCCGTTGCCATCGAGGATGATGGCAAGATGCATCGGAAGTTGTGGAGTACTTTGCATCGTAAAGTTTCGCCTCAAAAAAAAGGGGTCGAACCAGCAGGGTACGGGTGGCCTGGGCCACGGCGGTCGCGGACCTGCCGACCGCCGCGGCGGGTCACGTCATCCACCGACGCGGCGGATCAAGGCTTCCATGTGGGACAGGTACTGCTCGAGCGCGCGGCGTCCTGCCGCGGTGATGCGATACTCCGTGCGCGGGATGCGACCGTCGAAGCCCTTCTTGCACGAGACGTATCCGGCGTCCTCGAGCTTGCGCGCATGCACGGACAGGTTGCCGTCGGAGGTATCGAGCAAGGCCCGCAGTTCCGTGAACGTGAGCATCTCGTGCACCGCGAGCGCGCTCACGATGGCGAGGCGCAGCCGCTCGTGGATGACGCGGTCGAGCGCGAGCGGCGCGGCCGCGTCGCCGTCGAGGGCCTTCAAGGTCGTTTCGGCGGGCGAGTCTGCTCGCACCGCGCGGACTGTCGAACGCTTAGCCACCGTGCCTCCGGACGATCCAGATACCGAACCCGATCTGCACCACGCCGAATCCCAGCGCGAGGAACAACGTGCCGCTGAGCGGCGGAATGAGCAGGGTGAGCGTGCCCAAGGCCATGAAGGCGAGTCCCATGAGCGGGACAGCGCGTACCGAGTACGCCCCGGCCGTCATCACGCCGACGCCGTAGAGCAGCAACCAGACCCCGGGCAGCACCCGTGGCACCGCGGACCCCGCCTCCCAGATCCCCACCGGCTCGATCACCGCGAACGTGATCACCGCGCCCGCGACGATCGCCGGCCAGAACCCGAGCAGGAACTTGCGGGCCGGCATACTGAGCACGAACGACGCGTCCGGCGCGAGGCGTCGGCGCATCTTCCGATGGATGGCGACCAGGGCGATGGACGCGGCGAAGACCGCCTCCACCAGCCAGAGCGCGATCCAGGCACCGGCACTTTCCATGAACGTCGCCACCCAGGTCGTCACCAACGCCGACGCGCCGACGCCGATCAGTCCCCAGCCGGGGACGTCGGTGAAGGCGGAGGCGCTCTCCATCGTCTGGCGGATGAAGGAGAGGTCCCGTAGGGCGCGGTCCTGGAGATCCGGGACCTTGCGGAGCGGTGCGGCCATGGCTGCAGTATCGGTCAGAGGGTCGTGTCTGTCAAGTGCTTTGCAGTATAAAGTCGACTGGCACCCCACCCACCCTTCCACCCCCGCGATGGACGCAGGACGCCGGAGGTGGGAAGTTGGTGCCATGGACTACCCTACCCCCGCCATCCGACGCGCCGGCCCCCCCGGACTCTCGGCGCTCGCGACACTCGCGCTCTGCGCGATCCTCGGCAGCACGGCCCTGCCCGCCCAAGCGGGACGCGCCTTCGACCCCGCCCGACTCCGTCGGCTCGACGCCTACCTGCAGCAGAGCGTCGATTCCCAGTGGATCGCCGGCGCCGTTGCCCTCGTCCTCCGTGACGGGCAGGTCGCCTATGAACGCGCCGTGGGCTGGGCCGATCGCGAGGCCAAGCGCCCCATGACCAGCGACGCGATCTTCCGCATCGCGTCCCAGACCAAGGCCATCACCAGCGCGGCCATCCTCATGCTCGTGGAAGAGGGCCGCATCGCGCTCAACGACCCCGCGTCCAAATGGATGCCCACGTTCCGGAACACCGTGGTCGCCTCGCGCGCCGATTCCGGGCGCACGCTGGCGCCCGCCGCGCGCCAGATCACGGTGTTCGACCTGCTGACCCACACGGCAGGCATCTCCTACGGCACCGACGCGTTCGTGGCGGAGCGTTACCGCGCGGCCGGCCTGGGACCTGCCGCCGGTTGGGGCTGGTACACCGCGGACAAGGATGAGGACGTCTGCACCACGATGGACCGCCTGGGGACCCTGCCCTTCGTCGAGCAGCCGGGCCAGCGGTTCGTGTACGGCTACAACACCGACATCCTGGGCTGCATCGTCGAGCGCGCGAGTGGCATGCCGCTCGACCGCTTCATCAAGGAGCGCATCACCACGCCGCTGAGAATGGTCGACACCGACTTCTTCGTGCCCCGCGACAAGGCGGGCCGACTGGTCGCGGTCTATCGCAGCGACGCGGACGGCCGCGTGGTGCGCGCGGACACCGGCGCCCGTGGCCAAGGGCACTACGTGGACGGGCCGCGGCGCAACTTCGCCGGCGGCGCCGGCCTCACCTCGACGGCGCGGGACTACGCGCGATTCCTCGAAGCCATCCGCCGCGGTGGCGCCCTCGAGGGCGCGCGGATCCTGTCACCGCGCGCGACGCAACTCATGACCACCAACCAGATCGGCACGCGCTACAACGCCAACGGACTTGGCTGGGGCCTGGCGTTCGAGACGGTGGATCGCCTCGGCGCCAGCGGCTTCAGCCCCGTCGGCACGTTCGGCTGGGGCGGCGCCTACGCGACCATCTACTCGGTGGATCCGAGCAACCGCCTCGTGCTCGTGCTCATGCTCCAGAACGTGCCCAGCAGCGCCGATGTCCGCTCCAAGTTCGCCACGCTGGTCCACCAGGCCCTTCTCGAACCCTGACCGAGTCCGCGCCCATGCGCACGCATACGTTCTCCCCCAACGGTCCCGCGGCCATCGGCCCGTACTCCCACGGCGTCTGGGCCGGTGACCTGCTCTACCTCTCCGGGCAGACGCCCATCGACCCCGCGACCGGGGCGCTCGTCACAGGCGACGTCGCCGCGCAGACCCACCGCGTGTTCGACAACCTGCAGGCGGTGCTGCACGACAGCGGGCTCACCATGGACCACGTGATCAAGTGCAACGTGTACCTGGTGGACATGCGGGACTTCGCACAGATGAACGGCGCCTACGAGTCGCGATTCACCAAGCCCTTCCCCGCGCGCACCACCGTCGCCGTCGCGGGCCTCCCGCTGGGTGCACGCGTCGAGATCGAGCTCGTCGCCCGACGTTCCTGACCCCGCACCCCCAGTGGCGGTGCGCGCCACCCCTTGACTCCTGCATCGCGGTTCGCCTGATTTAGTACGTCCTAACTTTAAAGGCGCCACCGTGCCAGACCCGCGACTCGCTCTCCTCGTCTTCGGATTCCTCCTGGTGATCACCCTCGTGATCGCCTGGCCGCGTCGCGGCATCGCCGCGCGGCTACTGCGCCAAACCCGCCGCTCGGCACGCGTCCGCGCGGAGGATGCCCTCAAGTACCTGTACCATCGGGCCGAGGACGGCCACACCGTGCACGTGGACGCACTCGCCGGCGCGCTGCAGCTCTCGCGGGAGCAGGCGCAGGACGTGCTCGAGTCACGCATCGCGGCCGGTCAGGTGCAGCGCATCGGCACCACCTTCTCCCTCACCGAGGCCGGACGCCGGGAAGCGCTGCGCATCGTGCGCACGCATCGGCTGGTGGAGCACTACCTCGCCGAACGCACCGGCCTGCGCGCCGAGGAGTGGCACGAGGTCGCCGAGGAGCGCGAGCACCTCTTCACGACCGAGGAGATCGAATCGCTCTCGCGGCGCCTGGGCGACCCGCGATTCGATCCACACGGTGACCCGATCCCGATGGCCACCGGCGAGATGCCGGCGCAGACACCCTCGCTGCTCGCGGCCCTGGAGCCCGGTGAGGCCGGCATCATCGTGCACCTCGAGGACGAACCCGCCCCACGCTTCCACAAGTTGCGCCAGCTCGGATTCGAGCTCGACAAGCGCCTCGTGGTGCGGGCGCGGAGTTCGGTCACGGCGGAACTCGAGCTCGACGGCAGGGTCGTCTCCGTCCCGCCGGACTACGAGCTGGCGGTGGGCGTGATGGCGACCGACGGTGGCGGCACCGTGCAGCCCCGCACCCTCGATGACATCGACATCGGCGAGAGTGCCCGCGTCGCGCGACTTTCGAGCGAATGCCGCGGCGCACAGCGCCGGCGGCTGCTGGACCTCGGCGTCGTGCCGGGCACCAGCATCACGGCCGAGATGCGCAGCGCGGCCGGCGACCCCATCGCGTACCGCATCCGCGGCGCGCTCATCGCGCTGCGTCGGCAGCAGGCCCAGTGGATCGAGGTGGACGCATGAACACGACCATGCGCAGCCGCCTCCCCGCGCGCGACGAATCCCTCGTGCAGCTCGGCGTGCGGTCGGACCGGTTCGACTACCTCGTGGCGCTCGCCGGCAACCCGAACACCGGCAAGAGCACCGTCTTCAACGCGTTCACGGGACTGCGCCAGCACACCGGCAACTGGCCCGGCAAGACGGTCACGCGCGCCGAAGGCTATTTCACGGTGGGCGGCGACCGGTTCAAGCTGATCGATCTCCCCGGGACCTACTCGCTGCAGGCGGCGACCACCGACGAGGAAGTGGCGCGCGATGCCCTGCTCTTCGGCAAGCCGGACGTGACGGTGATCGTGCTCGACGCCACGCGGCTCGAGCGCAACCTCAACCTGGCGCTGCAGGTGCTCGAGATCACGCCGCGCGTGGTGGTCTGCCTGAACCTGATGGACGAAGCCCGCCGCCTGGGCATCGCGGTCGACCCGACGGCGCTGTCGCGCGAGCTCGGGGTGCCAGTGGTGGCCGCAGCCGCCCGGCGCGGCGAGGGAGTGGACGCCCTCCGCGAGGCCGTGCGTGCCGTGGCGACAGGCAGTCTCGCCACCGCGCCACGGCTGGTGCGCGACTTCTCGCCGGCGATCGAGTCCGTCATCCGCGAGGTGGAGCGCGCGGTGCAGGCCGTGGAGCCCGAGCGCCCGAACGCCCGCTGGGTCGCGATGCGTCTGCTCAACGGCGACGAGCGCGTGCAGGCCTCGATGCCCGAGTCGGTGGCGGCGCTCGCGAGCACGTTGCGCTGGCGACTGCCCTCGGACTTCCACGACCGGATCTCCGCGGCGCTGTTCGCCGCCGCGGAAGGCATCGCCGCGCGCTCCATGCTCAGTGGCGTGAAGCGGTTCCACTTCGACCTCGATCGCAGCCTCGACCGCTGGCTGACCAGCCCGGTCTTCGGCTTCCCGCTGATGATCGTGATGCTCGGCGTGGTGTTCTGGCTCACCATCGCCGGCGCGAACGTACCGTCGGGGATGATCGCGGACCTGCTCGTGGACAACGGGCATCCGTGGCTGCGCGGGCTGGCGGTGTCCGCCGGAGCGCCGGGATGGCTGATCGGCGTGACCATCGACGGCATGTACCTCGCGACCGCCTGGGTGATCGCGGTGATGCTGCCGCCGATGGCGATCTTCTTCCCGCTGTTCACGCTGCTGGAGGACTTCGGCTACCTGCCGCGGGTGGCGTTCAACCTCGACGGGCTCTTCCGCCGCGTGGGCGCGCACGGCAAGCAGGCGCTCACCATGTGCATGGGGTTCGGGTGCAACGCCGCGGGGGTAGTGGCCACGCGCGTCATCGACAGCCCGCGTGAACGTCTCGTCGCGATCATCACCAACAACTTCTCGCTCTGCAACGGGCGCTGGCCCACGCAGATCCTGATGGCCTCGCTGTTCCTGGGCACACTGGCGCCGGCCGCGGTCGGCGGGCTGATCTCGGCCAGCGCCGTCGTGGCGGTGACGCTGATCGGCGTCCTCCTGATGTTCCTCACGAGCTGGGTGCTCACGAGCACCGTGCTGCGCGGGGAGGCGACGAGCTTCAGCCTGGAGTTGCCGCCGTACCGCCCGCCCAACCTGCTGCAGACGCTGTACACCTCGCTGGTGGATCGCACGCTCATCGTCCTGTGGCGGGCGGTGGTGTTCGCGGCGCCCGCGGGCGCGGTGATCTGGCTCGTCGGCAACGTGGGCTGGAGCGGCGCGAGTGTGGCGGAGCACGTGATCGGCTGGCTCGACCCGGTCGGCATCCTCATCGGCCTCAACGGGGTGATCCTGCTGGCCTATGTGGTGGCGATCCCGGCGAATGAGATCGTGATCCCGACGGTGCTCATGCTCACGGTGCTCGCCGGTGGCACACCCGAGGCCGGCGCCGGAGCGGGCGTCATGTTCGAGCTCGACGCGGACGAGATCGGCGCCCTGCTGCGCGCACACGGCTGGACGACGCTGACCGCCGTGAACCTCATGCTGTTCAGCCTGCTCCACAATCCGTGCTCGACGACGATCTACACGATCTATCGCGAGACCCGCAGTGTGGGCTGGACCGCGCTCGCGACGCTGCTGCCCGTGGGGCTCGGGGTGGTGCTCTGCTTCCTCGTCGCGCAGGTGTGGCGGATCGTTGCCGGCGCTTGAGGCGCCGGGCTCGCATCGAAGCCGGGCAACCGAGCGACCGAGCGACCGTTGCACCCACGCAACAGGGCCGTGACGAGGCGTGGCGTCCCTGCCGCCCGCGCCGCGCCGGCGAACGCGAACCTCCACCCGGTTCGATCGTCCAAGAAGTGCCGACACCCGTTCCCCGTGTCCCACGCATCTCTCCCGCCGTGACGCAGGTCGCGGGAGGAGCCGGGGTGCAGCGACCGGGTGGGCGGCGCGCGGCGCGAGGCGGCTAGATCGTTGGCACTACGTGATTTGGCGACGCCCCCTTCGCGTTCTGCGCGGGTGGCACGATTCTCTCACGTTGTGACGTCAACCGGCGCTGTGCGGGCCTGCCGGTCACCCCCATTGCCAAGGTTCTGAACGTGTCAGATATTCGGCTCCCGGTGCCCGACAACTATATAAGGACCGGAACTGAATGATTTGCGCGCATTGCAGCACGCCCGTCGCGGACGAGGCGCGTTTCTGTCATAGCTGCGGGTCGCTCGTGTCGGACGCCGAGGGCCAGGCCGCGGCGACGGCGTCGATGGACCAGTCCTCGTTCCGCAACATGGAACGACTGCTGCGCGAAGATACCAAGGGCGAATACACCGTCGGGCACATGCTCGGCCGCGGCGGCATGGCCGTCGTCTACCTGGCGACCGAGACGCAGCTCTCGCGCAAGGTCGCGCTCAAGGTGCTGCCGCCCGAGTTGACGTTCGGCCACGGCGTAGAGCGCTTCAAGCGCGAGGCGAAGACCGCCGCCGCACTCGACCATCCCAACATCATCCCGATCTACCGCATCGGGTCGAGCGGCAAGATCTTCTGGTACGCGATGAAGTTCCTCGAGGGCAAGTCACTCGAGGACCTGCTGCGCGAGCGCGGCTCCCTGCCCCTGGACGAGGCGATCGACATCCTCGAGCAGGTCGCGGACGCGCTCGACTACGCGCACGAGCATCACGTGATCCATCGCGACATCAAGCCCGCGAACGTGATGCTCGACAACCGCAACCGTGTCATCGTCACCGACTTCGGCATCGCCAAGGCGCTCACCGAGGGCAAGCTCACGGCGACGGACTCGGTGATCGGCACGCCCTACTTCATGAGCCCCGAGCAGGGCATGGGCAAGCCGGTCACGGGCGCCTCCGACCAGTACTCGGTGGCGGTGATGGCGTATCGCATGCTCGCGGGCCATGTGCCCTTCGACGGCGACTCGGCGATCGACATCCTGCACAAGCACTGCATGTTCGAGGCGCCGAACCTCCACGAGGACCAGCCGGCGATCCCCGAGCACGTGGCGGCGGCGGTGGCGCGGGCGCTCTCCAAGCAGGGCGACCAGCGCTTCGCGACGGTGCACGACTTCGTGCAGTCGATGAAGGACCCGAACTTCGTGCCCACGCCGCTCGCGCGCCCCAGCGTCGCGACCGTTATGATGGATCCGGCGGAAGCGAAGAAGCTGCGCTCCGGCGCGCCCTCGCAGCCGGTGACGGGCAAGGCGAAGACCTCGGCGCCCAAGACCGCACCGATCTCGCAGGCCGAGAAGACCGTGGTGGCCAAGGTGAGTGGCGAGTCCTCGCCGCGCACGGTGGCCGCACCGGCCACGGCGGCCGCCGCACCCTCGCGGATGGGACTCTACATCGGCATCGCAGCCGTGGTACTCGGCGGTGGCGGCTTCGGCGTCTGGACGCTGATGTCCGGCAACCGGTCCGCCGGCGACCCCCCGGCGTCGGCGGTGGTGCAGAGCCCGACCAGCGGTACCGCAGCGCCGCAGGGGACGCCGCAAACGACCCCGCCGACGACGCCGAGCGCGGCACCGGCGGTCGACAGTGCGGCATTGCGCGCTGCGGCCGAGTCGGCGAGTGCGGCCGCACGCAGTGCGGCGCCGGTGGAACCGCCGGCGAGCAAGGTGGCGACGCGCGACGAGCAGAAGGCCTCGCCCGCGCCGCGACCGCAGACGAAGGCGCCGGAGCCGAGGACGGCGACACCGCCGGTGCAGAGTGCACCGGTGCAGAGCGCGCCGGTGCAGAGCGCGCCCGCCGCCGATGCGATGGCGAAGTTGCAGATCTTCGTCTCGCCTCCGGCGGACATGACGATCGACGGCGACGCCGTCGGCACCAAGCAGTCCTACGTGCGAGACGTGATCGGTGGAACGCACCGCATCCTGCTCGCGAAAGATGGATTCGTCACGCTCGACACGATTGTCACGGTCAGCGGGGGCGAAACGAAGCGCTTCAGGTTCACGCTGCAACCCCGCCAGCCATGATGCGTCGCCTCCTCTGCTCCGCCGTCCTCCTCCTCTCGCTCCCTGTCGCCGCTGCGGCGCAGGGAGCGTCGCGCGCCACGCTGCTCCGTGACGCGACGACGGCGTACGAGAACTTCGAACCCGCCCGCGCGCTCGAGCTCGGCCGCGCGGCGCTCGATCCCGCGCTCGGCGCCCCGGACACCGTCTGGGTGCGCGCCGTGCACCTCGTCACGCAGGTGCTGAGCGAGACGGGCGAGGAGACCCTCGCGCGGACCTGGGCGCGCTGGGCGATGCGACTCAATCCCACGATGCGCATCGACTCGGTCAACTTCCTGCCGGCCGTCGTCGCCACGCTGCGCACGGCCCGCACGGACGTCGGCACACGCACCGCCGGCGACGAGGTCACACGCGTGACCTACCAGTGGGCCGCGCGCACCTCGCGCGAGACCCAGGGCCGCGTGCGTGTCGATCCCTCCACCATGCCGGTGCCGGTGAGCGTGCTCGTGCGTGGTACGGGTGTGCTCCCGGCAGGCAACGGTCTCGCCCTCACGCCCGGCACCTACGACTTCGAAGTCAGCGCGAACGGCTACCTGCCGGCGCGCGTGCAGAAGGAACTGCTGCCCGGCGTGACGGTCACGCTGTCGTTCCAGCTCACCTCGGCAGCGGTCGTCGCCGGCAACATCGCCGAGCCGGTGCGCCAGCAGCTGTATCGCAGCACCGCGGCACTCAACGTGACGCGCTTCGGGGTCGCGGCGCCGGCCTGCGCGGCGGCGGCTGCGGTGGGCGGGCGCTTCCTCGTGACCTCCTACGCCGCCGTACGTGGTGCGGAGAGCCTCGCGGCCAGCTTCGGCGGGGTGAACGCGGGTGAGGGCATCCGCGTCGCCGCCCACGACGTGTCGGCGGACCTCGCCGTGCTCCTGCTCCCGACGCCGCGGACGGACACGCTGCGCGTCGCGAGCACCGTCATCGACGGCCAGGCGGCCTGGGGCGTGGGCCTCACGCAGTGCCGCACGGCGAGTGACACCCGCGCGATCGTCGAGGAATGGCAGCGCCCGCTCGGCGCACTGCGACTCTCGGAGACCATCGCGCAGGGCGTCGCCGGCGCACCGCTGGTGGACTACCAGGGCCGGCTGCTGGGCGTGTTCGCCAACGCGCGCAGCGCACAGCCGGCACCGGCGGTGGGGTCGTTGCTCGAACAGGCGCGCCGCAACCTCGCCGCGCAGCAGACGCTCACGCTCGGCGAACTCGCGCGT
This sequence comes from uncultured Gemmatimonadota bacterium, assembly GCA_902825965.1. Lineage (GTDB taxonomy): Bacteria > Gemmatimonadota > Gemmatimonadetes > Gemmatimonadales > Gemmatimonadaceae > Pseudogemmatithrix. The sequence continues at coordinate 134,911 of CADEDA010000009.1, forward strand.
CGCGAGAACCACGCGTTCGGCGTGCTCGCGGTGACCGCGGACGTGCCGGGCGCGACCGCGAAGCTCACGCCGCGCGAGGGCTGGCACCTGCCGAGCGACGGCGTGACGGGCCCCGCCCCGCTGACCTTCAGCGGCCCGATGGGGCGCTACACGCTCGAGACGAGCGCCGCCGGGTTCGCGCCGAAGACCCAGGACGTGACGCTGCGTCCCGGCGAGACGGTGCGCCTGCAGGTGGTGCTGCGGACGGCGGTCGCGCAGGTGCCCAACAACGCCCTGCCCCCCGTGGGCTCGGTCAAAAAGGGTGGCATCCCGAAGTGGGTCTGGATCGCCGTGGTGGGTGGCGGTGCCGCGGCGGCCGCGGCCCTCGGCGGTGGTGGTGGTGGTGGCGGTGGAGGCGGTGGTGGTGGCGGCAACGGCACGATCACGGTCACGGTGACCAACCCCTGATATGCTCATGAACCGGCGATCCCTCACGCTGGCCAGCGCCCTGCTGGCCGGACTCGTCATCTCCTGCGACTCTCCCACCCGCGTCGAAACGACGGGTGTGATCGTGCCGCAGATCCGCACGATCCGCGACACCACCCAGCGCCTCACGCTGCCACTGGAAGCGGTGCGGGTGACCGTGCTGACCACCGGCGGCGCCGTGCTGCAGACGGTTCCCCTCACGCTCAACGCCTCCAACACCGCGTGGTCCGGCTCGGTGGAGAACGTGCCGCCGGGCACCTACACGGTGTTCGTCGAGGGCCTCGCGACGCCGGCGGGCTCCCCCGGCCTGCAGGTGCAGTTCTTCGGCATCAACACGAACGTCTCGGTGACCGCGGGCCAGCAGTCGGCCGCGCCGATCAACTTCGCGAGCGCCATCCCGACCATCACGCCGCTGCCGCCGGGCAACACCACGGCGTTCACGCAGACGGTCGTCTTCAGCGCCGTGCCGTCGGCGACCGGTTACACCGTCGAGGCCAGCCGCTCCAACACCTTCACCAACCCGCTCCAGGCCACCTCGACGAGCACCACGGTGCCCATCTCGGTGACCGACGTGGGCACCTGGTTCCTCCGCGCGCGCCCCACGCTGCCCGGCACCGTCTCCCAGATCTCGTGGAGCGATCCGCAGCAGTTCACGATCATCTCCGACCTGGGCGGCCGCACGCCGGCCAACGCGACCGCGGTCCCGCTGCAGAGCGGGGTGCCCGACACGGTCCGTGACCGCAACATCACGCCGACCGATCGCCAGGGCTGGTACGCCATCACGGCGCGGCTCGGCGACTCCATCATCGCCGAGACGCGCGCGGCGCGCCTCACGCCGGCGTCGGCGCTCACCACCTCGCTGCAGATCCTGCGGCAGGACGGCGTCACGGTGCTCGGCGACGGCACCACCCTGCCCGGTACCACCGACCGCCGCGCCGCGATCGTCGCGCCGGTGGCCGAGACCTTCCGCGTGCTGGTGGGCGGCACCACGCCCACGACCGTGGGCCACTACGAGGTGATCCTCGAGATCCGCCGCCTCCCCGGCGCCCCGACGGGCCTGACGACCCTGGCCGCGACGGGCACCTCGACGACGCTCAACTGGACCGACAACGCCGACAACGAGTCGACGTTCCGGATCGAGCGCTGCGCGGGCGTGGGCTGCGCGAACTTCGCGGAGATCGGAACGACCAACCCGGACATCACGACGTTCACCGACAACGGCCTCACCGCCGGTGAGTCGTATTCGTACCGCGTCCGGGCCCGCAACGGGATCGGCAACTCGGTCTACACCAACACCTCGACGATCGCGATGGTCGCGCCGGCGGCGCCGAGCGTGCTCACCGCGCTCACGACCTCGTCGACCTCGATCACGATCAACTGGACCGACAACGCCTCCAACGAATCGGGCTTCCGGATCGAACGCTGCACCGGCGACGGCTGCACGTCGTTCGCCGAGGTTGCGACGGTGGGGCCGAACGTGACCACCTTCGCCAACAGCGGCCTCGGCGCGGGCAACCTGTTCGGGTACCGCGTGCGCGCGTACAACGGCGTGACCGAGTCGGCCTACAGCAACACCGCGCGCGCCGGCACGGTGCCACCCTCGGCGCCCACCGGCCTGACGACGCAGACGCTCAGCGCGACGCAGATCCGCGTGCTCTGGACCGATCCGGCGAACGACGAGACGGGCTTCCGCATCGAGCGTTGCGGCGGCGCGGCCTGCAGTGACTTCGCGGAGATCGGCCAGGTCGCGTCGAACGTGACGCAGTACGATGACGCGACGGCGATCGCGGACGCGGTGTACCGCTACCGCGTGCGGGCGGTGAACGTCGTGGGGCTCGGTGCCTACTCAGTGCCGGTGCTCGGGGAGACCCGCGCGCCGGAGGCGCCGACCGGCTTGAGCGCCACGCTCATCAGCGGCACGCGCATCGACCTCAGCTGGACCAACGCGTCGGCGTCCGCGAATGCGTTCGAGGTCCAGCGCTGCATCGGTGCCCTCTGCGACACGTTCGCGCCGCTCGACACCGTCGCGACGACCACGTTCTCGGACGTCTCGGTGTCGGTGAACAACAGCTACGGCTACCGCGTGCGGGCGCTCAACGCCGTGGGCGGCTCCGCTGCCTCGGCGAGCGCGACGGCCAATACCCTGCTCTCCACGCCGGCGTCCGGCCTCGCGGCCGTCACGCGGTCGGCGACCGTGATCCGGCTGACCTGGACCGACAACGCGTTCGACGAGACCGGCTTCGAGGTCTCGCGCTGCACGGGCGCGGGCTGCACGAACTTCGCCGCCATCGCGACGACGGCGGCGGGGGTCACGACGTTCGATGACTCCACGGCGACCGCGGGCGCGAGCTTCAGCTATCGCGTGGCGACGGTGAACCTGGCCGGGGTGTCCGCGCCGACCAACACCGCCACCGCCGCCACGATCGTCCCCACCGCGCCGACGACGCTGACGGCGACGACGCAGTCCAACACGCGCATCGACCTGGCGTGGACCGACGCCTCGGCGGACGAGACCGGCTTCTATATCGAGCGCTGCACCGGTGCCGGCTGCAGCAACTTCGCCACCGTGGACTCGGTGGCGGCCGGCGTGACGGCATTCGAGGCCACCGGCCTCGCCTCGTCGACGACCTTCGTGTTCCGCGTGCGGGCCTACAACGCCGCCGGCGTGTCCGCGCCGTCCAATACCGCGAGCGCCGCAACGAACCTCCCGGCCATCCCGACACAGCTCCGCGCCCGCGTCTTCTCGGCCACGCGCATCGACCTCACGTGGACCGACAACGCCTCCGACGAACTGGGCGTCGCGATCGAACGCTGCGCCGGTGCGGGCTGCACCGATTTCGCCGCCCTTCCGCCCAACGCGGCCGCGAACGCGGTGTCGATCAGTGACGCCACCGTGGCTGCGGGCACGACCTACCGCTACCGCGTGCGGGCGTTCAACGCCGTCGGCAACTCGGACTTCGCCCCCCCGGTGCAGGTGACCACGGCGGTGCCGAGCGCCCCGATCAACCTCGCGGCGAACGCGCAGTCCACGACGCGCATCGTGCTCAACTGGAACGATGCCTCCGACAACGACACCAGCTTCGTCGTGCAGCGCTGCACGGGCGCCGCCTGCGTGCCGGCGACGACCATCGCCACGCTCTTCAACACGCTCACGGACACGCTGAGCGTGATCGACTCCACCGTGGCCGCCGGGCAGGTCTACCGGTACCACGTGGTCGCCCGGAACGCGCTGGGCAGCTCGACGCCGTCGAACGTGGCCGAGGCGCAGACCATCGTCCCGGCGACGCCCACCGGCCTGACCGCGACGACCGTCTCCGCCGAGCAGATCGACCTCGCGTGGGTCGATGCGGCGACCAACGAGTCCGGCTATGAGGTGGAACGCTGCAACGGCACCGGCTGCGTGGACTTCGTGCGCGCGGCCGAGTTGCCGGCCGGCACCACCAGCTTCGAGAACACCGGGCTGGCGCAGAACGTCGTCTACCGGTTCCGCGTGCGCGCCGTGAACGGCGCCGGCGCCTCCGCGTACTCCAGCATCGCCTCGGCCGCGACCGACATCCCGGCCGACCCGACCAACCTCGTGGCCCTGGCATCCTCCCCGACGTCGATCGGGCTCACGTGGACCGACAACGCCACCACCGAGACCGGCTACACCGTGGAGCGCTGCGCGGGCGGCAGCTGCTCCGACTTCACGGTGCTCACTCTGCTGGCCGCCAACGTCACGTCGTTCAATGACGGCGGGCTCGCGACGGGCGCCGCGTTCCGCTACCGCGTGCAGGCCGTGAACGTCCAGGGTGCCTCGCGCTACTCCAACGTCGCGATCGCGGCGACCGTGCTGCCCGACTCGCCGATCGACCTGCTCGCCATCACGCAGGCGGCGACACGCATCCGGCTCGAATGGTCCGACGAGGCCAGCGACGAGCTTGGGTACGTGATCGAGCGCTGCTCTGGTGTGGGCTGCAGCAGCTTCGCCGTGATCGACACGGTGGGCGTGAACGCGAACTTCCACATCGACAGCACGGCCGTGGTGAACACGGCGTACCAGTACCGGATCTTCGCGTACAACAACGTGGGTGTCTCGGGGACGGCGGGCCCGGTGGCCGCGAACACGCTGATCCCGGCGGCCGCGACGAACCTCGCGGCGGTGGTGATCTCGTCGGGTCGCATCGACCTCACGTGGACCGACGGCTCGACCAACGAGGTCGGCTTCCGGATCGACCGCTGCGCGGGCGTGGGCTGCACGACCTTCACGGCGATCGACACGGTCGCCGCCGACGCAGCGTTCTACTCCGACCTGTCCGTCGCGCTCGGCACGGACTACCGATACCGCGTCACGCCGTTCAACAGTGCCGGCGACCCGGGCGCCGTGGGCCCGGTGGACGTCTCGCTGCGCCTGCCGACGACACCGGCGGCCCTGAGCGCCTCGATCGCCGACCCCACCAGCATCGCGTTGGTGTGGACGGACGGCTCGACCAACGAGGACGGCTTCCGCATCGAGCGCTGCGTGGGCGCGGGCTGCAACACGTTCACCGAGCTCGCCACCACCACGCCCAACGACACCACGTTCACCGACGTGGGTCTGACGGGCAATACCTTCTATCGCTACCGCGTCCGCGCGTTCAACGCGTCGGGCGTCTCCGAGTACTCCCCGATCGCGGCGCCCAATACGTTCCTGCCGGGCCCGCCGACCTCGCTCGTGCCGACGCCGCGGTTCGCCAACCGGATCGACCTGACGTGGACCGACAACGCGAGCAACGAGTCGGGCTTCATCGTCGAGCGCTGCACCGGCGCGGCCTGCGCGAGCTTCGCCGTGGTCGACACGCTCGACCCCAACACGGTGACCTACGCGGACTCGTCGCTGACCTTCGCGACGACCTACCGCTACCGTGTCTACGCCTTCAACGGCGTCGGCGCGTCCACCGCGACCAACATCGTCGAGTCGAACACCAACGTGCCGTTGACGCCGTCGGCGCTGTCGGCGTCGCCCAACGGCATCACGCGGATCGACCTCATCTGGACGGACAACGCCGACAACGAGTCCGGGTTCCGCATCGAGCGCTGCGTGGGGGTGGGTTGCACCGACTTCGCCCTGCTCGCGACCGTCGCGGCGAACAGCCAGTCGTACGCCGATGAGACGGTGGTGGTGGGTACGGCCTACCGCTACCGGGTGGTCGCCTTCAACATCGGTTCGTCGAGCTTCACGAACGTCGCGACCGCGACGACCATCATCCCGCTCGCGCCGACGGCGCTCGCGGCGACCGCCGCGTCGGGCACCCGCATCGACCTCACCTGGACCGACAATTCCGACAACGAGCTCGGCTACAGCGTCGAGCGCTGCACCGGCGCGGGCTGCAGCACCTTCGCGGTCATCGCCGAGATCGGGCCGGACCTCAGCGCCTACAGCGACTCGGGCCTGACCACCGGTGCGAACTACAGCTACCGCGTGCGCGGCTACAACAATGCGAGCGCCTCGGGTTACACCAACACGGCGACCGCCAGCCCGAACGTGCCCGCCATCCCCACCGCGTTGAGCGCCACCACCATCTCGGCGAGCCGCATCGACCTCGCCTGGGTGGACAACGCCGGCAACGAGACCAACTACCTCGTCGAGCGCTGCGTCGGCCCCAGCTGCACCGACTTCACCACGCACGCCACGCTGGCCGCGGGCACGACCAGCTACCAGGACGTCGGCCTCGCCGGCTCGACCTCGTTCCGCTACCGCGTGCGCGCGGCGGGGGCCTCGGGCAACTCGGCCCCGTCGAACATCGCCGCGGCGTCGACCAACGCGCCGGCCGACCCGACGACGCTGGTGGCCACCACCGCGTCGGGCACGCAGATCGACCTCACGTGGGCGGACAACGCCGACAACGAGGTCAACTATCAAGTGGAGCGCTGCAGCGGCGCCGGTTGCACCACGTTCGCCAACATCGCGACCATCGCGGCGAACGCCACCGGGTATTCGGACAACAGCGCGGTGATCGACACGCGCTACCGGTACCGCGTGCGCGCCGTCAATGCCGCCGGGGCGTCCGCCTACACCGCGATCGCCGACGGCAGCACGCTGCGGCCGGCGACCGCGACCGGCCTCACCGCGCTGACCACGTCGTCCACGTCGATCCGGCTGGATTGGACCGACGCCGCCGACAACGAGACCGGCTACAGTGTCGAGCGCTGCGCCGGCACGGGCTGCTCGGACTTCGGCGTCGTCGCGACGCTGCCGGCCAACAGCACGAGCTTCGAGAACACCGGCCTGGCCTCGGCCACCGACTTCACCTACCGCGTCTTCGCGGTGAACATCGTCGGCGTGAACGCGGCGGCCGGCCCGGTGACGGCCTCCACCAACCTGCCGGCCGACCCCTCGGGGCTGACCGCGACCGTGATCAGCGGGTCGCGGATCGACCTCGCGTGGACCGACAACGCCAACAACGAGACCCGCTTCCTGATTGAGCGCTGCGAAGGCGCAGGCTGCGGGACGTTCGCGGTGATCGACTCCGTGGGTCCCAACCTCGTCGCCTACAGCGACCTCGGCATCACGGTCGGCCTCGAGTACAGCTATCGCGTCCGGACGCGCAATGCGGCGGGTGTCTCCAACCCGTCGGATGTCGCCTCCACCAACACCTTCCTCCCGGGCGAGCCGGCCAAGCTGGCGCTGGCGCTCACGGGTGTGACGGCCGTCTCGATGGCGTGGTCGGACAACTCGGACAACGAGACCGGCTTCGCCATCGAGCGCTGCGCCGGCGAGGGGTGCTCCGACTTCGTGCAGGTCGGACTCGCCCCGGCGGACTCGCAGCTCTTCGTCGACCCCACCATCACGGCGGGCCTGCTCTACTCGTATCGCATCCGCGCCGTGAACGCGGCGGGCGGCTCGCCCTACACCGCCGAGCGGGCGATCCTCGCGGCGGCGCCCGCGGCGCCGACCGCGCTCACGTCCACCATCATCTCGGCGTCCCAGACCAACCTGGTCTGGACCGACGGCTCCAACAGCGAGACCTGGTTCCACATCGAGCGTTGCAGCGGGGTGGGCTGCGCGACGTTCACGGTGATCGACTCGACGCGCACCAACGACCGCAGCTACCTCGCGGGCGGCCTCAGCATCGGGCTCTCGTACACGTTCCGCGTGCGGGCGATCAACGCGGCCGGCACCTCCACCGCCTCCAACCTCGCGACCGCCGCGATGCTGGTGCCGACGCCGCCGAGCACCCTCGCCGCGACCACCAACAGCGCGACGTCGATCTCGCTCACCTGGGTCGACAACGCGGACAATGAAGCCACCTATCGCGTGGAGCGCTGCGTGGGCAGCGGCTGCTCCTCGTTCATCCAGGTCGCCTCGCTGACGGCGAACACCACCGCCTACGCGGATGCGAGCGTGACGCTCAACAACGCGTACAGCTACCGCGTGCGCGCCACGAACGCGGTCGGGGCCTCGCTCTACACCAGCGTCGTCGAGGCGACGACGCTGACGCCGGCCGTCCCGACCGGGCTCACCGCCACGCCGGTCACCGGCCAGCAGGTCAACCTGGCCTGGACCGACAACGCCGACAACGAGACCGGCTACCAAGTGGAGAGCTGCACCGGCGTGGGCTGCGCCACCTTCGCGAGCGTGGCCACCCTCGCCGCGAACGCGACCACGTACTCGGCGACCGTCACCAACAACGCCACGCACCGCTTCCGCGTGCGCGCCCTCCGGACCTCGGTCGGCGCGTCCGCGTACTCGACCGTCGCCGAGGGGTCGACGGTGCTGAATGCGCCGAGCTTCCCGTCGGCACTGACCTACAACCGCAACCGCATCGACGTCCGCTGGTCGGACAACTCGAGCATCGAGACCGGGTACGAGATCCTCGCCTGCGGCGGCGTCGGCTGCACGCCGAGCGTGCTGATCGGGACCGTGGGCGCCAACGTGACGCTGTTCGAGCACAGCGGCCTGCCGACCGGCTTCGCGGTGAACTACCAGGTGCGCGCGATCACCACTGGCGCGAACTCGGACTACACCGCCGTCACCGGCAACCGGACGCCGACCGTGCTGACCAACGCGACGGCGATCGCCGTGACCGACACCGCGGGCGCGCAGCGCCATTTCGTGATCGTGGTGCCGGCCGGCACACCCGAACTGCGCGTGACGATCAGTGGCGGCACCGGCGACGCGGACCTCTATGTCCGCGGCGGCCTCTCGCCCACGACGGCGCTCTGGGAGTGCCGTCCGTTCCAGGGCGGGAACGCGGAGACCTGCTCGATCCAGAACCCGACCCCGGGCGACTACTTCATCATGCTCCGCGGCTTCGCGGCCTTCGACAACGTGACGCTCAGGGCGTCGAACGCGATCCGGCAGGGCTTTGCAACCCAGTTCGGCTCGTCGTCCGGCTGGTCGGCGAACTATCTACACGCGCTCCAAATCACCACGACGACTCCGGTCACGATGACGCACCTCGGCATGCTGGTGCCCGGCACGCCGACCGGCGGAGTGAAGATGGGCCTGTATTCGAACCGAATCCGCAATGCGTGCGTGTTCCCCGCGATCTGCTTCATCCAAGAGCCGGGCAACCTGCTCGCCAGCTCGGTCGGGACGAACATGAACGGCATCGCGGAGTACGCAACCTCGAACGTGTCCGTCCCTGCGGGTACCTACTGGATCGCCGCGATCTTCGAGACAGGCGGGTCTACGTACTACGACCCCGCGACGCCGGTGGGGTGGAAGTACATCTCCCAGACGTACGCCACACCGCTGCCCGCGACGTGGCCCAACAGCTATGTGGACTACAACTTCGGCCGCATGAACTACCTGCTCCGCGGCGTGCCCTAAGCGGCGCGACAACGAGGCCAGACGGGACGGGGGCAGCGCCAACGGCGTTGCCCCCGTCCTGCATCCCCCCGCCGTGGTGACTTTCCCCACACCACTTCAGGCCCAAGACTATGGAGCCTCCCCCCTCCCCATCCGAACTTCAGGACATCCCGACCCGCCCTGAGGTCCCCGATGCCCGTCCCCGACGCCTTGCTCCGCTTCGAGCGCATCCACTCGGATGAGCTCACCCTGAGCCTCCACGTCGCCCGGCGCAGCCAGAACGGCAGCGACCGCGGCGACTGGCCCCTGCTGCTGCTGCGCGCCCTCAACGAAATCGGCCGCAGCATCGCGAGCGCGCCGCCGGACGAACGCGACGCCTTCGAGCGCTGCGCCTCGCGTGCCGTGGATTTCGTCGCCGCCGTGGACCTGCCCCGGGACGCACGGGGGGTCGTCTGTTACGTGTGCGCCGGCGGCGCACACTATTCCGCCCCAGTCGCGGAGTCGCAGCCCACGTCGGCCCGCTGGGGCCTCGGGCTCGCCCTCCGCGACGCCTGGGCGCACGCCATCCCGGCCTAGTCGGATCCTCCCGCGACGGGGCCGGGATGGCAACACGAAGGGCCCGGAGGCGACTGCCTCCGGGCCCTTCGTACGACCGTCCGTGTGGTCAGAACGCGATGTCGAGCAGCGTCTCCACCGGGTCCAACAGGTCCTCGTAGATGTCGAAGGCGTCCTCGAACCACTCGAGGATCTGGCGCAGCATCGCCAGCTGCGCCTCCGTCGGCGGCTGCCCCTGCGCATTGAGGATCGTCGGCTCCTCCGCGCCCGGCACGAACTCGATGGTCGCGAAGGTCTGCCCGTTGGTGGTCACCGTGATCGTGCCACCCGTCTCGAACCCGATCGTGCCGGCGATGCCCACCGAGCCGTTGCGGCTCGAGAGGCGCCCGTTGACCGTGATGCTCGGCAGCTCACCGCCGCTGATCGTCTGCTCCATGCGCGAGCTCAGCCCGCGCGTCGGCACCGCCGCCCGCCAGTCGATCACCACCGACGCGTTCTGCAGCGAGAACGACGAGGTCAGCGAGAAGGTGAGCGAGTCCGAGGCGTTCCGGGCATATCCCTGCACCTGCGCCGTGGGCGCGACCAACAGGCCGCCGATCGTCGCCGAATAGTCGAGCACCTTGCCCAGGCCACCGGCCGTCGCGTAGGCCTCCACGCGCGCCGTGGCCGTCTGGTTGCTCACGGTGCGGGTGAGGTCCACGTAACCCGTCTCGGAGAGCGGCAGCGCGATCTCCTCGGTGAGCGGGTCGATGGCGTAGAGCACGAAGCGCACCCCGTTGGCCGGCGCACCCGTGCGCTCGCCGATCGTGTAGCGGCCGAGCGTGGTGTTGTACTCGAAGGTCTTGCCGAGGGCGACCTGCGGGATCACGGAGGCGGTCCCGAGCTCCTTGCGGGCGCGGATGCGCAGCTCCTCGCGGTGCACGAGCGCGTTCGGATCGCTCAGCAGCGCGGCCGGCAGGTCGAGCACGGCCAGGCCACCGCCGAGGTCGGCCAGCGCGAAGTTGATGTCCGGACCAAGGGCCCCCAGGCTCGTGGTCGGGCCGGTGTTGAGGGCGGCCGCCGCGGACGCCACGTCCTCCTGGACGCCGGCCGGGTCGAGCGGGGCGGTGGACTCCGAGCAGGCCGCCGTGGCGAGCAGGCCGAGCGCGAGTGAGGCAGCGAGGAAACGACGCATGGTTCGTGGGGTTGAGGTTCTTGCGGTTGACGTTCTTGCGGTTGACGTTCTTGCGTTGACGTTCGTGCGATGGAGTCTCGGTGCGCGCGAGTGGCTCGCGCATGCTGGAGAGACGAGTGTCGAGTGGTGGATGTGACGATGGTTCTCCGACTGACTGTCACATCGTGAGAGCCGCCATGGTATATTCGCGCCTTGGTCACGGCCGACCCGTGCCGCAGGTCACACTCCAAGGTCACACCTCAGGGTCACTCTCCATCCGCCCCACGATGATCACGCCCGTCCCCTGCACACTCGAGGGCCCCGGCATCCGCCTGGAGCCGCTGACGACCGCGCACGCCGCCGCGCTGGCGGCCGCCGCCAGCGACGGACAACTCTGGCATCTCTGGTACACCACGGTCCCGACGCCGGATGATACCGCCGCGTACATCGACCGGGCGCTGGCCGGCCAGCGCGACGGGCACATGCTCCCGTGGGTGGTGCGCGAGACCACGACCGATACCATCGTCGGGACCACGCGCTACCACGACATCGTGCGCGAGATCGACCGGGTGGAGATCGGCTACACGTGGTACGGCCAGTCGTGGCAGCGCAGCCACGTGAACACCGCGTGCAAGCTCACGCTGCTGGCGCACGCCTTCGACCGGCTCGGCTGCGCCGTGGTGGGGCTCCGCACGGACAACTTCAACTTCGCCTCGCAGCGCGCCATCGAGCGGCTCGGCGCCAAGCGGGACGGCGTGCTGCGGCACCACATGGCCCGCCGCGACGGCAGCGCGCGCGACTCCGTGATGTTCAGCATCCTGGCCACCGAGTGGCGGGACGTCCGGCGGAACCTCGAACTGCGCATGACGCAGCGCGGCGAGCGCGCGTGATTCAGCGGCGCCGGAACTCGAAGCGGCAGCCCGGCGCCCCCGACGCTTCGCAGGCCGTCTCGACCACCGTGTAGCGCGAGTCGGCCAGGCGGCGCGCCAGCTGCGCGAGCGTCGCCGCGAGGTAGTGGCAGGCCGGCGCCGTCGCCCGGAGCCCGCGACACATCGGACAGTGCACGAGGCTGACCGACGCAACGCGCCCCCGCGCGATGCGCACACGGGCGGTGCCGGCGAAGGTCCAGGTGTGCCGTCCGATCGCCAGCAGCAACACGCGCAGCGCCACCGCCGCCGGCAGGGCGCGCAGCAGCCGCTGCGCCAGCGGCGGGATCCGGTGCGCCAGCAGGTACTCCGCGGTCCGCACGCCCGCGTCGCGCAGCACGGCCTCGCGCAGCGCGGGATCGAGGTCCTCGTGCAACGTGTGCACGAGCCGGATCACTTCGCCTTCATCCACCATCGCGTCGGGCCAGGCGCCGGGTGGGCGCCCGGTGGCCGCGGCGACCATGGCGTCGGCGCGCTCGACGCCCACCCGGGCCCGCAGCGCCGTCGCGGTCTGGATGACGGCGTTCGGACCGATGCGCCCCGCCTCGGCCAGGTGCCGGCTCATATGGTGCGGGAGAACTGCCCCGCCCCGCGCTGGGACGGGAGGTAGGCGTCGAACAGCGCGCAGATGTTGCGCAGGAAGTAGCGCCCGAGCGCCGTGACCTCGATACGGTCGGCCTGCCGCACCACCAGACCGTCGTGCAGGAAGGGCGCAAGGCGCTCGTCGAGGTCAGCGAGGGTCGGCGGCAGTTCGGCGTCGCGCAGTTCGAGGTCGCACATGAGGCGGAGGATCGCCGCCTGCCGCGCCTGGTCGTCCGGTGTCAGCACATGCCCGCGCACCGTCGCGAGGCGCCCCGAGCGGATCGCCGATCGCCAGTCCGGCAGCGCGCTCGCGTTCTGTGCGAAGCAGCCCTCGATCTCGCTGATCGCGCTCATGCCGAGTCCGAGCAGGTGTTGCCCGGCGCGCGTGGTGTAGCCCATGAAGTTCCGGTGCAGCTCCCCGCGCCGCTGCGCCTGCGCCAGCGGGTCCGTGGCCTTGGCGAAGTGGTCCAGCCCGATCCACGCGTAGTCGGCGCTGGTGAAGGCCGAGACCGCGAGGCGCAGCAGCGCGAAGCGCCCGGACCCGTCCGGCAGGTCCTCGTGCTCGATGAGCCGCTGGTGCGGTCGCTGCGCGGGCAAGTGCGCGTAGCCGAAGCAGGCCACCCGGTCCGGCGCCAGGGTGAGCACCTGTTCGATGGTCCGCCCGAACGACTCCTGCGTCTGGCGCGGCAGTCCATAGATGAGGTCGAGGTTGATGGCGTCGAAGCCGGTGTCGCGTGCGCCCTCGACCACGTCCTTCACCATCGCGAACGACTGCACGCGCCCGATCGCCTCCTGCACCTGCGGGTCGAGGTCCTGCACCCCGAGGCTCAAGCGACGGAATCCGAGGGTGCGCAGCGTGCGCAGCTGCTCGTGCGAGACGAGGCGCGGATCGGCCTCCACCGAGAGCTCCGCGTTCGGCAGGAACGTGAAGCGCGAGGCGAGCATCTCGAACGCCCGCGTGAGCTGCCGTTCATCGAGGTGGTTGGGCGTGCCGCCGCCCCAGTGCAGCTGCACCACGTCCTTGCCCTTGCCGAGGGCGCGCGTCACCGTCTCGATCTCGACCTCGAGGTCATCGAGGTACTGCTCGATGAGTTCGCGACGGCTGGTCGTGAGCGCATTGCACCCGCAGTAGAAGCACTTGGCGGCGCAGTACGGGAAGTGCACGTAGAGTTCGAGCGGGGCGCCACCCTGGCCCGCGACGCGCAGGGCCTGCGCGAACTCCTCCGCCCCGAACACGCGCGACCAGGTGGGGACCGTGGGATAACTCGTGTACCGCGGCCCCTCGGTGTCATAGCGGCGGAGCAGGTCCATCGAATCCACACGAGCGGCGATCAGCATGCGCGGATCCCCTCGGCCTGCGGCCTGTCGCTGTGCATGGTGGAGCGCTTGGGCGCGATGAACTCGTCGGCCGGCAGCGCATGGCCGGCCACCAGCACCATCTCCTCGGTCGGCGGACAGCTTGCCGCCGGGGAGTCGGCGGCGAGCCCGAGCACCGGCAGTTCGCGGGCGCGGGTGGCCGCCGCCTCGTGCCGCACGTGCTGGATCTCGCGCGGCTGGCGCAGCCGCACGAGTTCCTGCTTGGAGAGGTTCTTCGACTCGTCGAACCCGAAGTCGACGTTGGACTGTCCCCAGTAGTTGATGCGGCCGAGGTCGTAGAAGCGGCGCTCGACCGCACTCTTGAGGTAGGCCTTCAGGCAGCCGCGCAGGTACTTGCGGCGGAAGGGATCGGCGTCCCAGAGGTAGCCCCAGGTGGCCTTCTTCATGTAGAAGCGGCGGTAGTTCTTGAGCACGCCGGCGAGCACCTCGTCGCGCGTCATCACCTCGGGCTGGATGATCGGCGTGACGAAGTTGTACTTGGCATAGTCGCGCACCTCGACCTTGTCGCCGAGCTCCTGGAAGAGGTCGGAGAACGGCCAGGGCGTGTAGCAGTTCCAGTTCACGAGGTCCGGCTGCCAGTCCTGCGCCATCCGGTACGTCTCCTCGAGCGTCTCCGGCGTCTCGTTCTCCAGCCCCACGATGAACTGCGCCTCCGTCACGATGCCGTTCTTGCGGAGCAGTTGGATGGCGCGCTTGGACTGCTCGACCTTGATCTCCTTGTTGAAGCGGTCGAGCTTGAGCTGCGCCGCCGCCTCGGTCCCGAGCGAGACGTGCACCAGGCCCGCCTTGCGGTAGAGCGGCAGCAGTTCCTCGTCGCGCAGGATGTCGGTGACGCGGGTGTTG
>CADEDA010000010.1:0-7909 GCA_902825965.1 uncultured Gemmatimonadota bacterium
CCCAGCGTCGCGTAGAGGCCGAAGCCCATCTCGTGGAAGCGGCGTGCGATCGGTGTCGCATTCGCGCGGTCGGATTGGTTCACCGTGATCACCACGTTGCCGGTCGTGGGCAGGCCGTTGCCCGCCGCCAGCTGCGACTTGCCGAACGCGACCCCGAACGAGTCGGCGATCCCCATGACCTCACCGGTGGAGCGCATCTCGGGGCCGAGGATCGGGTCGAACTCCCGGAACTTCGTGAACGGGAACACCGCCTCCTTCACCGCGACGTACGGCGCGATGATCTCCTGCGTGTACCCCAGGTCGCGCAACGTCTCGCCCAGCATCACCCGCGCCGCGAGCGAGGCCAGCGGCTTGCCGATGGTCTTGGAGACGAACGGCACCGTCCGCGAGGCGCGCGGGTTCACTTCGATGACGTACACCACCCCGTCCTTCACGGCATACTGGACATTGATGAGCCCGACGACGCCCAGCGCCTTGGCGAACGCCACGGTGTGGGCCCGCATGATGTCCTGATGCTCGCGCGTGATCCGGTACGGCGGCAGCACGCAGGCCGAGTCGCCGGAGTGGATGCCCGCGTCCTCGATGTGCTGCATCACGCCACCGATGACGACGGTCTCGCCATCCGACAGCGCGTCGACGTCGGCCTCGAACGCATCCTCGAGGAAGGCGTCCACGAGCACCGGCCGTTCCTCCGAGACCCGGACGGCCCGCACGAAGTACTCGCGGAGCGACGGTTCGTCGTACACGATCTCCATCGCCCGGCCGCCGAGCACGTAGCTCGGCCGCACCAGCACCGGGTACCCGATGCGGTCCGCGATGGCCACCGCGTCCTCGACGCTGGTCGCCGTGCCGTTGGGCGGCTGCGTGACGCCGAGTTCGCGCGCGAGCTTCTCGAAGCGCTTGCGGTCCTCGGCGATGTCGATCGCCTCCGGCGACGTGCCGAGGATGCGCACCCCGGCCGCCTCGAGCGGCTTCACCAACTTGAGGGGCGTCTGTCCGCCCAGTTGCACGATCACGCCCACCGGCTGCTCGCGCTCGACGATCTCCAGCACGTGCTCGAAGGTCAGCGGTTCGAAGTAGAGCTTGTCCGAGGTGTCGTAGTCGGTGGACACCGTCTCCGGGTTGGAGTTGACCATGATGGTCTCGTACCCGGCGTCACGCAGCGCCATGGCCGCGCGCACGCAGCAGTAGTCGAACTCGACGCCCTGGCCGATGCGGTTGGGCCCGCTGCCGAGGATCACCACCGATTTCCGCCCGGTCCGCGGCGCCTCCGACTCCTCGTCGTACGAGGAATAGAGGTAGGGCGTGTTCGACGGGAACTCGCCGGCGCAGGTGTCCACCATCTTGTACGACGGGCGGATGCCCATCCCCCAGCGCCGCTCGCGCACGGCCTGCTCCGTCTCGTTCCGCAGGCGCGCCAGCTGCAGGTCGCTGAAGCCCATGCGCTTCATGCGACGCATCGCCGCCGCATCCACCGACGGCAGGGCCGCGTAGGCGCGCTCGGCGACCACCATCTCCTCGAACTGGCGCAGGAACCAGGGATCCACCTTGGTGCGCTCGTGGATCTCCTCCACCGACATCCCGTGCTGGAGGGCGCGCTTGATCTGGAACAGGCGCTCGGGCACCGGCATCGAGAGCGCGGTCTCCACCGCGGGGCGGGAGTCGTCCGCCACCCGGTCGTCCGCGGGGCGCGACGCGACCTCCCAGCCGGCGCGGCCCGTCTCGAGCGCACGCAAGCCCTTCTGGAAGGCCTCCTTGAACGTCCGCCCGATCGCCATCGACTCGCCCACGGACTTCATCTGCGTCGTGAGCGTCGGTGAGGCGCCCGGGAACTTCTCGAAGGCGAACCGCGGCACCTTCACCACCACGTAGTCGAGCACCGGCTCGAAGCTCGCGGGCGTGGTCTTGGTGATGTCGTTCGGGATCTCGTCGAGGCGGTAGCCGACGGCGAGTTTGGTGCCGATGCGGGCGATCGCGAAGCCGGTGGCCTTGGAGGCCAGGGCGGAGGACCGCGACACGCGCGGATTCATCTCGATCACCACCATCTCGCCGTTCGCCGGGTTCACCGCGAACTGGATGTTGCAGCCGCCGGCTTCGACGCCGATCTCGCGGATCACCTTGAGCGCCGCGTCGCGCATCACCTGGTACTCGCGGTCCGAGAGCGTCATCGCCGGCGCCACGGTCACCGAGTCGCCGGTGTGCACGCCCATCGGGTCGATGTTCTCGATCGAGCAGATGATCACGACGTTGTCGGCCGAGTCGCGCATGACCTCGAGCTCGTACTCCTTCCAGCCGATGAGCGAGCGCTCGATCAGCACCTGCGAGATGGGCGACTCGTCGAGGCCGCGGCGGACGATGGTCTCGAACTCCTCGCGGTTGTACGCGATGCCGCCGCCCGACCCACCGAGCGTGAACGCCGGGCGCAGGATCGCGGGGAACCCCGTCCACTCGGCGATCTCCATCGCCTCGTCCATCGTGGTCGCGATCTTCCCCTGCGGGCACTTGAGGCCGATCTTCTCCATCGCCTCGCCGAAGAGCTTGCGGTCCTCGGCCACCTTGATCGCCCGCGCGTTCGCGCCGATCAGCTCGACCCCGTACTTCGCCAGCACCCCGTTCTCGTGCAGGGCCATCGCGACGTTGAGCGCCGTCTGGCCGCCCATCGTGGGCAGCAGCGCGTCCGGCTTCTCGCGCTGGATGATCAACTCGACGAACTCCGGCGTCACCGGCTCGATGTACGTGCGGTCCGCGACCTCGGGATCGGTCATGATGGTCGCGGGGTTGGAGTTGACGAGGATCACCTCGTACCCCTCCTCCCGGAGCGCCTTCGCGGCCTGGGTGCCGGAGTAGTCGAACTCGGCGCCCTGGCCGATCACGATGGGCCCGGACCCGATGAGCAGGATGCGATGGATGTCGTTACGGCGCGGCATTGAGCAGGTCGTCGATGATGTGTGCCCGGGTGTGGCGGGGGGCCCACCCGGTGTCGGTACGGAGCTTCGTGTTGTCGCCGATCAGGCGGGGGACCTCGACCGGACGCTGGAGGGCCGGGTCCGGCTGGAGGCGCCCCCGGAACCCGGACCGTGCAAGGACCTCGCCAGCGATCGCGCCGACGCTGACCCCCTCGCCGGAACAGACGTTGTAGGCCTCGCCCGCGCGCCCACGTTCCACCAGCGAAATATAGGCGCGCACCACGTCCTCCACGTGCAGGAAGTCGCGGACCGTGTCGGTGTTGCCGACAGCGATCGTGGGCTCACCCGCCGCCTGGGCCGCACGGACCCGATGGACCAGCGCCGGCAGTAGGAAATGCCCGGCTTGCCCGCGCCCGGAGTGGTTGAAGGACCGCGTTGCGACGACGCGCAGTCCCTCGGCGCGCGCAGCCGCGAGGGCGAACGCCTCCTGTGCGCACTTGGTGGCCGCGTAGAACGTCCGCGGACGGAGTTCCGACGACTCGCGCAGGGGCAGCTCGGCCGCCTCGTGGCGCCCGTACTGCTCGGCGCTGCCGATGATCAAGACCGTCGGATCGACCGTCCCCGCGGAGCGGAACTGCCGCAGGGCCTCCACGAGCCGCACCGCTGTGGTCACGTTCGTGTCGAACGCCCGCATCGGGTCCTCCCCGGCCGCGGGCACGAAAGCGATGGCGGCCAGGTGGAAGATCGCGTCGGGCCGAGCACGGTCCACCAGGCCTGCCAGCGAGCGGCGGTCGACCCCGGGTCGCAGGTCCATGCTGCGCCAGGTGATCGCCTCGCGCTCCGAGGCCGTCAGCACGCCGGAGGTCGGGGCGCCGTCCACGGTGGTGCCGGTGATGTCCCAGCCCGCCGCCAGCAGCGCACGCGAGAGCCACTGCCCGACGAACCCGCCGGCTCCGGTGACCAGCGCCCGAGGCACCGTCAGGCGGGACTCGGGACGTGCATCCGGTGCCGGGCGAGGTCCGCATCGACCATCATGCGCACCAGTTGGCGGAAGCGGACCGTGGGTTCCCAGCCCAGCGCGCGCTTGGCCTTCGAGGGGTCGGCCACCAGCAACTCCACTTCGGCCGGACGGGCGAACCGGGGGTCGGTGACGACGTGCGCGCGCCAATCCAGCCCCACGTAGCCGAAGGCTTCCTCGCACAGCTGGCGCACGGTCCAGGTCTCCCCCGTCCCGATCACGTAGTCGCCCGGCGTCTCCTGCTGGAGCATGCGCCACATCGCGTCGACGTAGTCGCCGGCGAAGCCCCAGTCGCGGCGCGCGTCGAGGTTGCCCAACCGCAGCTCGTTCGCCTGCCCCAGTTTGATGCGGGCGACCGCGTCCGTGACCTTGCGGGTCACGAACTCGAGCCCGCGCCGCGGCGACTCGTGGTTGAAGAGGATCCCGCTCACCGCGTACAGGCCGAAGGACTCACGGTAGTTCACCGTGATCCAGTGGGCGTAGACCTTGGCGACCCCGTACGGCGAGCGCGGGTAGAACGGCGTCGACTCGCGCTGCGGGGTCTCCTGCACCATGCCGAACTGTTCGGAGGACGAGGCCTGGTAGAAGCGTGCCTTCGGCACCACGCGCCGCATCGCCTCGAGCATGCGCGTGACGCCGAGGCCCGTGAACTCGCCGGTGAGCACCGGCTGGTTCCAGGACGTCGCGACGAACGACTGCGCGGCGAGGTTGTAGATCTCGTCGGGGTGCACCTCGGCCATCGCGTCGACGAGTGAGGTCTGGTCGAGGAGGTCGGCCGAGAGCAGCTCGATGCGGTCGACCAGGTGCGCGATGCGCTCGTACGGGGTCGTCGAGGACCGCCGGACCACGCCGACGACCCGATAGCCCTTGGCCAGCAGCAGTTCCGCCAGGTACGAGCCGTCCTGCCCGGTGATCCCGGTGACGAGCGCCGTCTTCCCGCCCCTCACGTCTCCCATCTCCCCTCTCCGATCCGCCGTTTAGGAAAACGGGGGGAGCGCAGAACGCTCCCCCCGCGGGACTGACCTGCCACGGCCGCTGGTGTCAGACGGCAGCGGCGACACCGCGCGGGGCGCGCTGGATCTTGCCCGCGTTGAGGCAGCGGGTGCAGACCTTGACTTTCGTGATCTTGCCCTCGATCACGATGCGGGCGACCTGCAGGTTCGGCTTCCACGTGCGGCGCGTGGAGTTGTTCGCGTGCGAGCGGTTGTTGCCGAAGGCGACACCCTTGTCGCAGACGTAGCAGCGATTGCGCTGGATGGCCATCGGATCACCCCTCCACGAGTTCGATGCGCGCCATCTCGGCCCCGTCACCCTTGCGGTGGCCGGTCTTCAGGATGCGCGTGTACCCACCGGCCCGCTTCGCGTTCTTCGGGCCGATCTCCTTGAACAGCTTGTCGGCGGCGGCGCGCTTCTGCACGTGGATGCCGGCGAGCCGGCGCGCGTGCAGGGTGCCCGTGCGCGCCTTCGTGATCAGCTTCTCGACGAACGGCCGCAGCTCCTTCGCCTTGGCTTCCGTGGTCTCGATCGCGCCGGTCTCGATCAGGGACGTCGCGAGGTTGCGGAGCAGCGCCAGGCGCTGCTCGGATGTGCGGCGGAGACTCCGCCCTGCCTTACGGTGACGCATCGGGCCTACTCCTCTTCGTCGTCGGGCGCGTTCGCGGCGGCGCGGCTCGGCGGCGTGCCCCAATCGGCCACGCGCACCCCGTCCGTCGATTCCTCGAACTTCATCCCGAAATTGAGTCCTTCCTTCTCGAGGAGGTCGGCGATCTCCTGGAGGGACTTCTTGCCGAAATTCTTGACCTGCAGGATCTGCGTCTCCGTCTGCCGCACCAGGTCACCCAGCGAACGGATGCTCGAGTTCTTGAGCGAGTTCACCGAGCGGACCGAGAGCGAGAGGTCGTCGATCGGGGTCCGGAGCAGTTCCGCGAGGCGGGCGGCGTCGGAGTTCCCCTCGGCGCCGGGCACCGCGACCGCGGCCGCGGCGGAGGTCCCGAAGCTCGCGAAGTACTGGAAGTGCGTCTGCGCGAGGGCGGCGGCGTAGCTCACCGCTTCCTCGGGCGAGAGCGTGCCGTTGGTCTCGACCGTCAGCGTGAGCCGGTCGTAGTCCGTACGCTGCCCGACGCGCGTCTCGGCGACGGCGAAGTTCACGCGGCGCACCGGCGAGTAGATCGAGTCGATGCGGACCAGGTCGACCGGCAGCGAGCGATCCTGCGGATGCTGGTCGGCCTCGATGTAGCCCCGACCCTTGTTGACGTAGAGCTCGATGGAGAGCTCGCGGTCATCCTGGATCGTGAGGATGTGGTGGCCCGGATTGACCACCTTCACGCCGCCGGGCAACTCGAGCTGGCCGGCCGTGATCGCGCCCGCCTTGCGGACCTTGAGGCGCAGGATCGCGTCCTCGACGTCGGTGTCGAGCTGGAGGACCAGCGTCTTGAGGTTGCCGATGATCTGATGCACGTCCTCGACGACGCCGACAATGGTCTGGTGCTCGTGGAGCACGCCATCGATCCGGAAGCCCCAGACGGCGGCGCCCCGGAGCGACGAGAGGAGCATCCGGCGCATGCTGTTGCCGAGCGTGTGGCCGTAGCCGCGCTCGAGCGGCTGGAGCCGGAACTCCGCCGCATTCGCCTGATCCTCGCGCTTCGTCATCTCGACGAGCTGCGGGCGGACCAAGCCGCGGAGATCGATCGTGTTCGCCATTGCTGGGATTCCTTAGGGAGAGAGTGTCACGATGGCGTTGACGCGCCACCGACGCCGTACCCCGCCCCTGACGCGCGGTACGCTCGTAAGACTGTCAGGGAGTCTGCCGTGCCGACGGTGCGAGGAGAGAGGGGGCAGGAGGCCGCCCGTACGGGCGGCCTTCTCACACCTCACACCTCCCACCTGCTTTCCAGTTACTTCGAGTACAACTCGACGACCAGCTGCTCCTGCGCGGCGATCGGGATCGCGGCGCGCTGCGGACGCTCGAGCATGCGGCCCGAGAACGTGTCCTTGTCGACCGCGAGCCAGGCCGGCGCGGCCCCGCGCGCGGCGACTTCGAGCGCGGCGGCGACCACCGTGAGCTCCCGCGACTTCTGGCGCATCCGGATCTCCTGCCCCGGCTCCACCACGAACGACGGGATGTCCACGCTCTTGCCGTTCACCTCGACGTGGCGGTGCCGGATGAGCTGGCGCGCCGCCTTGCGGCTGGCGGCGAAGCCCATGCGGTACACCATGTTGTCGAGCCGGCTCTCCAACGCCGCGAGCAGGTTGTGACCCGTCACGCCCGGGAGCGTGGACACCCGCTCGAACGTGTTGCGGAACTGCCGCTCGCTGAGGCCGTAGATGCGCTTGATCTTCTGCTTCTCACGGAGCTGCTTCGCGTACTCGCTGACCTTGCGGCGACGCGCCGTGTTCTGGCCGTGCTGGCCGGGCGCGTACGGACGACGCTCCACGGGGCACTTCTCGGTGAAGCACTTGGTGCCCTTCAGGAAGAGCTTCGTACCTTCACGCCGGCACTGCCGGCAGCTGGGACCGGTATAACGCATGGCTTAGACCCTCCGGCGCTTGGGCGGCCGGCAGCCGTTGTGCGGAATCGGCGTCACGTCCTTGATGGACTTGACGGTCAGCCCGGCGGCCGCGAGGGCCTGGATGGCCGACTCGCGCCCGGAGCCCGGGCCCTGAACCTTCACGTGCACGCGGCGCACGCCGGCCGACATCGCCTCGCGCGCGCACTGCTCGGCGGCGACCGTCGCCGCGAACGGCGTGGACTTCTTGGAGCCCTTGAAGCCCGCCTTGCCGGCCGAACCCCACGACACGGCGTTGCCGTGCGCATCGGTGATGGTGATGAGGGTGTTGTTGAACGTGGCATTCACGTGCGCCACGCCCTCCGCATCCACCACCTTCTTGGTCTTCTTCCCAATGGCCATTACTTGGTCACCTTCTTCTTACCCGCGATCGCGCGGCGCGGCCCCTTCTTCGTGCGGGCGTTGGTGTGCGTGCGCTG
>CADEDA010000010.1:8009-111088 GCA_902825965.1 uncultured Gemmatimonadota bacterium
GTCAGGCCGATCTCGACCTTCTTGTCGCGCGGAAGATCCACGCCGGAAATACGAGCCATAGTCTGTTAACCCTGCCGCTGCTTGTGCTTGGGGTTGCGCTTGCAGATGATGCGCGTCACGCCCGCACGCTTCACCACCTTGCAGTGCTCGCAAATCGGCTTCACGCTGCTGCGAACTTTCACGGGGACTCCGAGAGGGACCGGTACTGATGACGGACACAGAGACGATCTGCCCTGTTTTTGGGCAGACACCTAGGATAGTCGGCCACGCCCCTTGACACAAGTGGGCTGACTGACGTGTACGGGTCCGCGCAATTCCGCGGAAAACGGCCCCCGACGGGGGCTCAGGCCGGCCCGGTCAGGTCCGCCACGATGCCGGCCAGGACCGCCGCCGGGTCCGCAGCCGCGGTCACCGCGCGCCCCAGCACGAGATAGCGCGCCCCATCCGCCGCAGCCCGCAGCGGCGTCGCGACCCGCGCCTGGTCATGCGTCGCCCCGCCGTCCAGCCGGAGGCCAGGGACCAAGGGCGCGAGCGATGGGTAGGTGGTGCGCACGGCGTTCACCTCGTGGCCCGAGCACACGATCCCGTGCGCCCGCGCGGCCTGCGCCACTCCGGCCACGCGCAGGACCTCGGCCCCCATCTCCGGCACCTCCCGGCCGAGGCTCACCCCGAGCGACTGCGCATCGAAGCTCGTCAGCACCGTCACCGCGAGGATTCCGGTCCCGTTGCCGTTCCCATAGCCGGTCCCACTGCCGGCGCCCTCGACCGCTGCCTCCACCATGGCCGCCCCGCCGTAGCCGTGCACGGTGAGCAACGAAACGCCCATCGCCGCCGCGGAGCGTGCGGCGCCACGCACCGTGTTGGGGATGTCGTAGAGCTTGAGGTCGAGGAACACGCGCTTCCCCTGGCCCTGCATCCACTCGACCACCCGCGGTCCCTCGGCGGTGTAGAGCTCGAGTCCCACCTTCACGAAGTCGGCCCCGCTGCCCAGGCGGGCGCAGAGGTCCTGCGCCGCACGCAACGTCGGGACGTCGAGGGCCACGATGGGTTGTGCGCGGAGGGACGTGCTCACGAGGGCCATTCGAGGGTGCCGATGAGGTCGGTCACGCGCGCCACACCGTGACGCTCGCACCAGTGGGTGAGGTCGCGCACCAGCCGCGCGGGGAGCTTCGGGTCGGCCAGGCCGGCTGTGCCGACGGCCACGGCCGACGCACCCGCCATGAGGTACTGCACCACGTCGGTCGCCTGCTGCACCCCGCCGGCGCCGATGATCGGAGTCGAGGGAAGCGCTTGGCGCACGCGCCAGGTGGCGAGGATCCCGACGGCCAGGAGCCCAGGCCCACTCACGCCGCCGGAGCCGAATCCCAACAGCGGGCGCCGACGCTCGACGTCCACGACGAGACCCGGGATCGTGTTGATCACGGTGATCCCGTCGGCCCCGGAATCCACGGCCGCCCGCGCAACGTCCGCGATCCGCGGGAGTGTGGGCGAGAGCTTCACGAACAGCGGCCTCCGCGTGCCCGCGCGCGCCCCCCGGATGACCTGCGCGAGTGCCTCGGGGTCGGCACCGAACTCCAGTCCGCCCTGCTTCACGTTGGGACAGGAGACGTTCAGCTCGAATCCCTGGAAGCCCGCGGCATGGTCCATCCGCGCCACCACCTCACCGAAGTCCTTCGCCTCGCGGCCCACCACGTTCACCAGCACCCGCGGGGCACGCACGTGCGACGCGATCCACGGCAGGTCCTCGGCGAGCACCCGCTCCACCCCGGGATTGGCCAGACCGACGGCGTTGATCATGCCGCCGTCGAAGTCGCCTACCCGCGGCGCGGGAGCCCCGGCGCGGGGCTCGACGCTGACCGCCTTGGTCACGAATCCGCCGAGTGCCTCCAGCGGCATCACGTCCGCGAGTTCGCGTCCGTAGGCCGCGGTGCCGGCAGCGAGGAGGATCGGGTTCTGGAACGTGATGCCGGCGGCGGAGACCTCGAGCCGGGCCGCACTCATCGCTGCGAGGCGCGCGTGCGCCGATCGTAGTGCCGCAGGTACTCGAGTGTCGCCTCGGCCATGGCCTCGGCAGCGGCCTGCTGGCCCGCCGCACTCGCCATCCAGGTGGCATCGGCCTTGTTCGTCCCGAAGCCGATCTCCACCAGGACCGCCGGCATGTAGGCGCGCGCCAGCACCGCGAAGCCGGCCTGCTTCACGCCACGGTCGGGGCCCGGGTGCGTGCCCCCGAGCTTCTGCTGGATGGTCGCCGCCAGGTCGCTGCTCTCGCGCAGATGTTCGTTCTGCGCGAGGTCCGCGAGGATGAACGAGAGCGGATCCTCCTTGCCGTCCGGCGCCGTGGGCGCCTCGAATCGCACGACGTCGTTCTCCATCGCGGCCACCCGACGCTCGTCCTCGGTGCGCGCGGTCGAGAGGAAGTAGGTCTCGAAGCCGCGCGCGCCGGAGGCGTTCTTCCAGTTGGGGTTCGCGGCGTTGGTGTGGATGGAGATGAACAGGTCGCCCTTCTGCGCGTTCGCGATGCTCCCGCGGTCGTCTCGGGCGATGAGTGTGTCGGTGCGCCGGGTCATGTACACGTCGATCCCCAGCCGCTCCAGTTCCTTCTCGAGCCGCAACGCGATCGCGAGCGTGAGTTGGGACTCCCGCACGCGCTTCCCGTTGACGATGGTCCCCGGGTTGCCGGGATCGACGCCGCCATGCCCCGCGTCGACGACGACGCGGTAGCGCCGGGACAGTCCCGTCGGCACGGGGGCGGATGCCGGCACCCGGGCCGGCGCGTTGGCCGGAGTGGTCGACGACGCCGGCGACGGACGAGGGGGCGTGCGCGGCGCCGGCTCGGTGGCGGACACGGTCACGGCCGGCGGCTCACCGGCCAGCGGCTGCGGCACGGAGCGCCGGGCGATGGACTGGAAGAGCCGGACCTCCCAGCGTGCCTTGTCCCAGAGGATCCCGATGCCGAAACGCGGGATGATCTCGGAGAAGAGCTGCAGGGTCACGTGCGGCCGGCCGTCGATCCGGCGCGTGGCCTCGAGCAGCGGCAGGGTGTAGCCGTTGTACGCCGCGAAGGGGGAACCGTCGACGAGTTCGAGCGTGGCGCCGTAGAGTCCCAGCCGCCAGCGGCCCGGCGCGGTCGAGTCGCAGGTCCCGCCGAGCAATCGCGCGATGACCTCGAGCGGCACCATGCCGCCCGCATCGCTCGGCGCGAGTTGCAGCACGGTGTCGGCCGACACGCCCTTCACGCGGATCGCGAGCCCCGGCGGCGTGGACGCGCCGAGCGCCACGACGGTCGCGAGGAGCAGGCCGAGGAGCGCGGGGCGGCGGAGGCGACGGACCGACATCACGGGATCAGCGGGTGCGCAACGCACGCTGCATCTCGCGGGCGTCGTCCTTGGCCTTGAGGTCGGCGCGCTTGTCGTGCAACTGCTTGCCCCGCGCCAGCCCGATCCGGACCTTCGCACGACCGCGCTTGAAGTAGAGTTCGAGTGCCACGATGGTGAGTCCCTTCCGCTCGACCGCGCCGATGAGTTGCTTGATCTCCTTGGCGTGCATCAGGAGCTTGCGCGACCGGGTCGGTTCGTGATTCCAGATGTTGCCCTTGTCGTAAGGGGCGATATGCGCGTTCAGCAGCCACACTTCGCCGTCCTTCACGATGGCGTAGGCGTCCCCGATCTGCGCGCGGCCATCGCGGAGCGCCTTCACCTCGGTCCCGGTCAGCACGAGGCCCGCCTCCCACGTCTCGAGGATCTCGTAGTCGTGGCGGGCGCGCTTGTTCCGCGCGATCAGCGCGTCGTTCTCATCGGGTTCCGGCTTCGACATCTCCCGAACTATAGACGACCGAGCGTTGACTTGGGTATCCGCTGCCGGTACGTTTCGCCTCTCGCCGAAGTGGTGGAATTGGTAGACGCGCTGCGTTCAGGGCGCAGTGGGCGATAGCCCGTGGGGGTTCGAGTCCCCCCTTCGGCACTGTGGGACTGGTTGGAGATGACAGCGGGGGCGGCGCCGACGGCGCCGCCCCCGCTGTCGTTCCGGCGGATTCGGACCGCGCCGGGGCGGCTAACGCGGCTTGACCACCGACGGCTTCACGTCCTCGGGCAGCGAGGCCTCGCCGTAGGTGCTCCGGAGTGCCGCGGCGAACTCGTCCCCGTAGCGTTCGAGCAGTTCGATCGCATAGGCCAACGGACTGCCCGCGGTCCGCGCCCCGTCACTCGCGAATGCCAGCAGGCAGCGGCCCAGTCGATCCGCGGCCTGCACCGCGCCGCCCCGGAGGTGCATAGCCTCCCGGTAGGCGAGCAGCCGCTCGTTGAACTGCCGTTCGGCGAGCTCCGCGCGGTCCGTCGCGATGCGCGGGTCGCGGCGCATCTGCTCCAGCAGTGAAGCGGTCAGGTCGGCGACGGTGCGGTCGTCGAGCGCATCGCGCTGCGCGACGAGCAGCCCGAGGGCGCAGCGGGCGTAGCGCAGCTCCCAGCGCGCATGGTCCGCGTCGCCGTTGGCCGCCGCGTCCGCCAGCCACTGCACATCGGCCTCGTCCGGTTCAGCACGAAGGATGTCGACCATGCCCCTCGCGCGCTTCTGTCGCTCGCGCGCCGCGCGCCACTCCGGAGTGAACGGGAGCGGCAACACCGCGTCAGGCCTGCAGGACCGGGAGCCCGACGCGCTCACGCACCTGCGGCTCGGCGTGCAGCAGGTCGGAGAGTCGCACTCCTTCGAGCACTTCGTCGATCCGGCGCTGGAGCATCATCCAGACCGGCCGGATGCTGCAATCGCAGGACTGCGCGCAGCGCTCGGAATCGAGTGGATGCGTCTCGCAGTGCAGGTCGAAGGTCACGAGTTCGGCCGCGGTGATGATCTCGCGGACGGTGATCTGCTGCGCCGCACGGGCCAACGCGTAGCCGCCCTTCGCACCGCGGGTGCTCTGCACGATCCCGGCGCGCCGCAGGCGGAGCAGGATCTGCTCGACGTAGTCGCCGGGCAGCCGCTCGCGCGCCGCGATGTCACGGCCCGTGACCGGTCCGTCCTCGGAACGGCGCGCGAGGTGCAGCGCGCAGATGACGCCGTATTCGGCCCAGGTGGTGATCCGCATTGCCTTGAAATTGCCTCCTGCAGCCCTATCGGGACAAGGGCACTCGGGACTGGATCGGCCGCAGGTTCAGCCCGGCACCCCGGGATCCGTGAGCCGCCGGAGGTCCAGGACCTGCGCGGCCTCTGCCGCCGTGAGCAGGCCCTCGCGCACCACGAGTTCGCGCACCGGGACCCCCTCGGCCACCGAGCGCTTGGTGAGCGCGGCCGCCGCGGCATAGCCGATCCGTGGCGCCAACGCGGTTGCCAGCGCCGCCGACCGCTCCACCCAGTACGCGAGCATCGCGCGATTGGGCTCGATGCCCTGCACGCAGCGCGTGTCGAGCACCGCCAGTGCGTTCCCGAGGATCTCGATCTCGGCGAGCAGGTTGTGTGCGATGACGGGCATCATCACGTTGAGCTCGAGTTGCCCGTGTTCGGCGGCGGCCGCGATGGTCGCGTCGTGCCCGACGACCTGGAAGACCACCTGGTTCACCATCTCCGGAATGCTCGGATTGACCTTCCCCGGCATGATGCTCGACCCCGGTTGCACGGGCGGCAGCCGCAGTTCATCCAGACCCGTGCGGGGACCGCTCGCGAGCAGGCGCAGGTCGCTGGCCATCTTCCCGACGTCGAGCGCCAGCGTGCGCCATGCGGCACTCAGGCCGGCGGCATCCCCCATGCTCTGCATGAGCTGCACGCGATCCGCCCCGAGCCGGAGCGGGAGTGCCGTCAGGGCACGCAGCGCTTCGACCATGCGCTCGGGGTAGACCGGCTCGGCGTTGACACCGGTGCCGACGGCAGTGCCGCCGATCCCCAGGTCGAGCAGGTAGTCGGCTGCCTCGCGGACGCGCCGCACGCCGCGTTCGATCGAGCCCGCCCAGGCGCCGAACTCCTGCCCGAGCCGGATGGGCATGGCGTCCTGCAGGTGCGTGCGGCCCGCCTTCACGAGGTCGTCGAAGCTCGCGGCGCGATCGCGCAGCGTGCGCGCGAGCCGGTCCGCGGCACCCAGCGCCGGCACGAGGGCGGCGAGCGCGCTGATGCGGATCGCGGTGGGGATCACGTCGTTGGTCGACTGCGCCATGTTGACGTGATCGTTGGGATGCACCGGCGCATAGCTGCCGCGCGGGTGCCCCAGCCGGTCGTTCGCGAGGTTCGCGAGCACCTCGTTGACATTCATGTTCAGCGAGGTGCCGGCGCCGGCCTGGAACACATCCACCACGAACTGGTCGCGATAGGCACCGGCGAGGACGCGGTCCGCCGCGTCGAGGATGGCATCCGCCCGCTCGGGATCGAGCCGCCCGGTCCCCCGATGCACCGACGCCGCCGCGCGCTTGATGCGCACGACGGCGTCGACGAGCCGCGGGTGCGGGCGTTGCCCGCTGATCGGGAAGTTCTGCCTCGCGCGCATGGTCTGCGCACCGTACCACGCCTCGGCCGGGACCGGGATGCTCCCCAGCGGATCCTGCTCGAGGCGCTCGGGCGTGGTCACGGTTCGAGCGGACTCAGCGGCTGGCTGTAGGTGGAGGCGATCAGCAGCTTGGTCCGGGAATCGAGCTCGAGCTGGCGGGTGCGCAGGCGCACCACCATGGCTTCGCGGTTGTTGTTGAGCGCCGTGCGCCAGCCGACGAGGAACGCGGCCGGGACGGTGGCGCTCCCGTCATCGACGAAGGCGCAGAAGAGCTGCTCGTTCTTGGTGCCGGCCGAGAACGCGTTCGCGTAGCGCAGCGAGTACGTCATGAGCGACCCCGGCGCCGGCGCCGGGGTCCAGTTCAGCGTGAGGTCGACGCCTTCGGCGGGCACCCCGACCGCATCGTTGGTGAACGGTTCCGACGTCTTCACCGAGATCGATGCCTGCGGGAACGCGTTGCCGCTGCCCTCGACGTCCACGTAGACGGAGTCTCCGGGCGTGTACGGGATGCCGCGCGTGCGGGCCGTCTGATACACGCGCACGGGCAGCCCGCTGATCGGGAACATGGAGTCGACCCGCGTCCCCGTCCGGACGCGCACGAACTCGCCGACGTTCAGGTAGCGCAGGTTGGTGTTGATCGCGTTGGTCTCGAAGTACTGCGCCGTGAAGCAGGAGTCGCTGGCGGGCTGGGCGAACTCGAGGTCGGTCTCGCCGTAGAACGCCGCTTCGAGGTTCAGCACGCTGCCGATGCCCCCGCCATCGAAGGCGGTCACGGAGATGGAGCCGAACCGGCCATCCGGCGTGTCGAGTTGGTCGACGCAGGCCGTGACCGTGATCGCGAGGCCGAGGCAGGTGAGGATGCGCAGGCGCATGGGTCAGGTGGGAAACAAGGTGAGGAAAACCAACAGCAACGTTACCCCGCGAGAGGGGCATGGTGCCACCGCCGGCACCGCCTGGGGCTCAGGTGCGCCGTGCGAGCGGTCGTGCCGCACCGGTCAGGAAGGGGTTGGAGGCCAGCTCGGTCCCGATCGTGGTCGCGGGACCATGACCGGGGTGCACGACACAGCCCGGCGGCAGGGTCGCCATCCGCTCCAGCGAGCGCAGCATGGCCGCGTGGTCGCTGCCGGGCAGGTCGGTGCGCCCGATGGACCCCGCAAAGAGCACGTCCCCGGAGAACACCCGGTCCGGCGCGACGAACGCAACATGCCCCGGCGCGTGTCCGGGCAGGTGCCAGACGGTGAAGTCGGTGCCCGCGAAGTGCAGGACGTCGCCTTCGCGGAGCAAGCGATCCGGGGCGTCCGGCTGCTCGAAAGGGATGCCGTACACGCGCGCCGAGCGCTCGGCGGCCGCATACACGACCTGCTCGTCGACGTGCAGCAGCACGGGCACACCGGGCCAGAGCCGGCGCAGCCCCTGCACCGCGCCGATGTGGTCGAGATGCCCGTGGGTGAGCCAGATGGCGCGCAGGCGCGCGCCGACGCGCTCGAGTTCGCGGCCCAGGCGCGGGGCATCGTCGCCGGGATCGATGAACACCGCGTCGCGCGTCGCCGGATCGAGCAGCAACCACGCGTTCTCCTCGAACGCGCCGACGACGAAGGCCGCGATGTTCACGCGCGGGCGCCGCGGATGGGCGGTGCCGCCGGCGTCGGCTGGCGGTTCTTCCGCGCCGTGAGGAACTTCTCGACCGCGATGGCCGCGGTGGTCGCATCGCCGACGGCGGTGGTGACCTGCCGGGTGAGCTGGGCGCGGATGTCGCCCGCGGCGAAGAGACCCGGCACGGAGGTCTCCATCTGCGCATCGGTGATGAGATACCCCGACGCATCGTGCTCGACGTGGTCCTTGAGGATCCCGGTGTTGGGCTTGAAGCCCACGAAGATGAAGATCCCCGTGGCGACGAGGTCCCGCTCGGCACCCGTCTTCACGTGGCGGATCCGCGCGTGCGTCATGAGCCCGTCGGCGCCGGCGATCGCATCGACGACCGTGTCGTAGATGATCTCGATCTTCGGATTGTTGAAGACCCGCTGCTGCACGATCTTCGACGCGCGGAAGCTGTCCCGGCGGTGCACGAGGTACACCTTGTCGGCATAGCGGGTCAGGAAGTCGGCTTCCTCGCAGGCGGCGTCGCCGCCGCCGACCACCATGATCGTGTGCCCGCGGTAGAAGGCCCCGTCGCAGATGGCGCAGTACGAGACCCCCTTGCCGGCGTACTCGAGCTCGCCGGGCACGTCGAGCTTGATGGGCGTCCCGCCGCTGGTGACGATCACGGTCGGCGACACATACACGTCGCCGTTCTCCACCGTGGTCTCGAACAGGCCGTCGGCGCGCTTCTGCACGGTGTCGACCGGCGTGGAAGTGCGGATCTCCGCCCCGAACTTCTCGGCGTGCGACTGGAACTTCTGCGCCAGCTCGTGCCCGAGCACGTGCTCGAAGCCGATGTAGTCCTCGATCACTTCCGTGTTGAGCAACTCGCCGCCCGGGAACCCGCGCTCCAGCACCACGCTCTTCAACATCGAACGGCCGGCGTACATGCCGGCACACATGCCGGCCGGTCCGGCCCCGACCACCACGACCTCGTACTCGAACGTCGCCACCGCGCTATTCCCCAGTCGAATGAGTCCCGGAATCTAGACGGGCGGGGAGAGCGACACCACGCCCGGATGCCCGAGCAATCGCCCTACGACGCCGCCAGTTCCAGCACCGCCAAGGCACCGTGGCAGTGCGACACCGTTCCCACCAGCACCTCGGCGGCCCGCTCGTCGGCGCATGCCGCGACGAGCCGGTCCGCACGCAGCACGGCGGCGACGTCGAACATGCCGACGCCGTAGGCCCGGTGCGCGCAGTGGAAGACCGCCGGACCCTCCAGCCGTCGGCCGCGCAGGTGCTCCGTCGCCACGAAGGCGCGCACGGTGGGCGGCAGGCTCCACGCGCGGGGGCCGCGGGTGTGCGGACACTTCGGCGGCTCGATGCAGTTGATCGGGCACTCCCAGGTGGCGAAGCTCACGTAGTGCGAGCCGTCCCCGCCGCCGCGCTGCCAGGGGACGTCGAGCGCGCCCTCGAGGCTTGGTGCGAGGCGGATCCCGCGGCCCGGCCACCGCTCGCGCGCCCGCGACACCAGCCACTGCGACATCAGGTGCGGCATCAGCGGCGACGGCACGATGGCATGCCGCGCGACGGACGCGGCGCCGTCGCGGTCAAGGCGCGTTGCCATCGCGCCGAGGTACTCGCCGAAGAAGAGCGACCACTCGCGGGCGACGAACAGCACCGCGCCCTCCGCGCTCGCGGCCTGCCAGGCCGTGGGCGCGAGTCCCTCCGCGCGTGCGACCGCGCAGGCGTGATCGCGGTCGACGACGAGCAGGCGGTCCCAGCGCAGCGCGCCGGCCGCGCGGGCACGGCGCAACTGCCGGAGGTAGTAGCCCCCGTAGCATCCGCCGCCCACGACGATGATGTCGCCGTAGTCCGGGTGTGAGACGGACTCAGCGGCGGAGTCGGCGTCCACCATCGACATGCAACGTCTCCCCGGTCACGTATCCCGCCTCGACGAGGTAGAGCACCGCCTCTGCGACGTCCGCGGGGGCACCCAGGCGGCGCAGCGGTGTCTCGTCCGCGAACCGCTGCGCGGCCGCTTCGGGGTAGCCCACGGGCGCGAGCACGAAACCCGGCGAGACGGCATTCACGCGGATCCGCGGCGCCAGCGCGGCCGCGAGGTGTCGGGTGAGCGCGACCACCCCCGCCTTCGCCACGCCGTGCACCACGTACCCCGGCCATGGCTCCTCCGCCATGTGGTCCGCGATGTTCACGATCACCGCGCCGTCCGGCATGACGCGCGACGCCGCCTGCGCGAGCAGGAACGGCGCGCGCAGGTTGAGCGCGATGATCGCGTCGAACTCCTCGGCGCGCGTCTCGCCGAGCGGTGTCCGCTCCATGCTCGCCGCGGAGTTGACCAGCAGCGCGAGCGATCCGAACCGCGTGGTGACGGCGTCCACCAGACCCTCGGCAGCGGCGACGTCTTGGAGGTCGGCCCCGAAGGCCGCGGCTTCCCCTCCCCGGCCCCGGATCGCGTCGCAGAGTGCCTCCGCGCCGTCGCGCGAGCGATGGTAGTGTGCGGCGATGCACCAGCCCTGCCCGGCGAGCGCCTCGGCGATCGCGCGGCCGACGCGCTGCCCCGCGCCGGTCACCAGCGCCACGCGGCGCACGGTGGCGGCGCTCATCCGGCGCGCCGTGCGGCGACGCGGCGGTCCTGCGCCTCGAGCCAGGCCGTGGGGACCTGCATGCCACCGAGCACGCGCGTCCCATGCTGGGCGCCGTGCCAGTCGCTCCCGCCGCTCGGCACGAGGTCGAAGAACTCCGCCAGGGCGAGGATGCGCTTGGTGTCCTCGCCGGAATGGCTCGGGTGCTTCACCTCGAGGCCGTCGAGCCCGAGCGCGACCAACGGTTCGATCCGCTCGCGGCGTCCCTCGCTGCCCGGATGCGCGATCACGGCGATGCCCCCGGCGTCGTGGATGATCGCGATGCCTTCGGCGATGTCGAGCCGTTCCTTCTCCACGTACGCGGGCTTACCCGCCCCGAGGAAGCGGTCGAAGGCGTCGCGCGAGTCCTTCGCGTGCCCGGCCGCGATGAGGGCGCGAGCGACGTGCGGACGTCCCACGGCGCCGCCGGCCGCCGCGTCGAGCACCTGCGCCATCGTGAGGTCCACGCCGAGCGCGCGCAGCTTGGTGACGATCTCCTCGGCGCGCGCCACCCGCCGGTCCCGATAGACCTCGAGCCGCGCCTGCAGGGCCGGGACATCGCGGATGTGCAGGCCCAGCAGGTGGACCTCGTTCGCGTCCTGGTGGACGCTCAACTCCACACCGGGCACGAGGCGCAGGCCGGCGGCGTCGGCCGCAGCCTGCGCCTCGGGGATGCCGGCGAGCGTATCGTGGTCCGTGAGAGCGTAGGCGGCGAGGCCCGCCTTCACCGCGAGTTCCACCCCGACGGCCGGCGGGTGGGCCCCGTCGGACGCCGTCGAGTGCGCGTGGAGGTCGACCGTGGGCGGGGCGGCGCCGTGGTCCGCGACGCCCGCGTCAGCGCTCACAGGGCGTAACCGGCCTCTGGCGAGGTCGCACTCGGCTGCGAGAGGTCGAACAGGCGCCGCAGTTCCGCCTCGCCGAGCTCGGCCAGCGACTGCTCACGCGAGCGGCTGCCCGACGGCGAGTAGCGCGTGACGCGGACTTCGCGCTGATCGGCGGTGCCGTGCACGAAGATGAGGCCGTACTCGTCGGCGTCGTACTGCGTGATGTAGCCGCTCGGGTACACCTGCCACGAACGGCCGTCGATCTCCACACGGCGGGTCGGCATCAGCTCAGCTCCACGATCGAATAGATGCGCGCCGGGTCATGGACTCGTCCCGGCGCGGCCGCATGTGCGGCGGTAAGGGTCTTGGCGTCGTTCGCTTCACAGAACTCGATGAACGCCCCCGGCAGTGCCTGCTCCTCGAAGACCCAGTACCGGCAACCGTTGGCGACGTAGTGCGCCTCCTTCGTGCGCACCTGCTCGAGGAAGCGCTCCCGCTCGCTCGGCGTCACCACGGTCCGATGCATGGTCAAGGAGCGCGGCATCTCAGCCGGTCACCGACTCCAACGTCTTCTTCAGGTCCGCCATGAACCGATCCGCGTCGGCGCCGTCCACCACCCGGTGGTCGAAGCTGAGCGAGAAGTACGCACAGGTGCGGATGGCGATCGTGTCCTCGCCGTCCGCGCCGGTGATCACCTTGGGTCGCTTCTCGATGGCGCCGAGCCCGAGGATGGCGGTGGTGCCCACCGGGATGATCGGCGTGCCCATGAGCGAGCCGAACACGCCCGGGTTGGTGATGGTGAACGTGGCGTCCTGCACGTCCGCGGGGCTGAGCTTCTTGGACCGCGCGCGCGCGGCGAGATCGTTGGTGCCGCGCGTGAGCCCCGTGAGGTTGAGGCCGTCGGCATCCTTGAGCACCGGCACGATGAGGCCGGTGGGCTCGAGGGCGACGGCGATGCCGATGTTGAAGCGCTTGCGCAGGATCACGTCGGTGCCGCTCACGGTCGCGTTGAGCACCGGATGGCGGCGGAGGTTCTCGATGACCGCGCGCATGATGAACGGCAGGAAGGTCAGCTTCTGCCCCGTCTCGGCCTCGAAGCCGGCCCGCATCCCGGCCCGCAGCTTCGCCACACGTGTCAGGTCGATCTCGAAGAAGCTCGTGACGTGCGCCGCCACCTGCCGCGCCTGCCGCATGTGGTCGGCGGTCAGCCGCCGGATCTTCGACATCGGCTCGACCACGTCACCCGGCCATGGCGCGAAGGTGGGCTCCGCGTGGCCTCCCACGGGCACCGCGATCGACGCCGGCAGGCCACTCGGCATCGCCGCCGGGGCGGTCGGCGCGGCGGGTACCCCCTTCTCGAGGTAGTCCACCAGGTCCTTCTTGGTGACACGACCGGC
Organism: uncultured Gemmatimonadota bacterium; assembly: GCA_902825965.1. Classification (GTDB taxonomy): domain Bacteria; phylum Gemmatimonadota; class Gemmatimonadetes; order Gemmatimonadales; family Gemmatimonadaceae; genus Pseudogemmatithrix. The sequence continues at coordinate 20,920 of CADEDA010000010.1, forward strand.
GATGCCGGAGCCGGAGAGCGCGCTCAGCTCGACGCCCGCGTCCGCCGCCATGCGCCGGACGAGCGGCGACGACTTGGTGCGGATGCGTTCCTCGAACGACCCGGCGGCCGCGGCGGGACGCGCCGGCGCGGCCGGCGACGCGGCCGCCGCAGCGGGGGCCGTCGGAGCGGAGGACGGGGCGGCCTTGGCCGGCGCCGCCGGCGCCGGCGCAGCGGCCGCGCCCACCGCGGCGCCCTTCTCGGTCTCGATGCGCGCCACCACCGCGTTCACGGGCACCGTGGTGCCTTCGTGCACGATGATCTCGGCGAGCACGCCGGCGGTGGGCGCAGGGATCTCGGCGTCGACCTTGTCGGTCGAGATCTCGAAGATGGGTTCGTCGCGCTTCACCTCGTCGCCGATCTTCTTGAGCCAGCGCGACAGGGTGCCTTCGGCGATCGATTCGCCCATCTGGGGCATGATCACATCTACACGAGCCACGGGGAGGACCTCAGGTCTTGTTATCTGGGGACTCGGTCGGCGCCGGCGGGCGGCGCAGGGCCGAGACCACGAGCCACGGAAGGGTGAGGGCGCCGATCGCGCCCCCCACTGCTGCATAAATGTACCAATCGCACGTCGGAATGCCGTCGCACTTGGGGGCGCGGGTCGCGTAGGCGACCCCCTTGGACACCAGGACCCCCACCATGGACCCCGAGAAGCCGCCGATCCAGGCCATGAAGCAGCCGATGGCGACCTGCCGTCCGGTCGAGGCGCTCACCACTGCACCAGGCGCTTGGCCGCAGTGACGATGTCGGCGACCTGCGGCAGCACGAAGTCCTCCAGCGCCGGTGCGTACGGGAGCGGGATGTCGTGCGCCGTGACGCGCAGTACCGGGGCATCGAGGTGGGCGAAGCAGCTCTCGTTGATGCGCGCCGTGATCTCACCCGCGATGCCGCCCGTCCGCGTGTCCTCGTGGACGACGAGCACGCGATTGGTCTTCCGCACGGTGTTGAAGATCGCCTCATCGTCCAGCGGGGCGAGCGTGCGCAGGTCGATCACCTCGGCCGAGATGCCCTCGGCCTGCAGCTGCTCGGCGGCGTCCAGCGCTTTGTGCACCGTCGCGGCGTAGGTGATGATGGACAGGTCGCGACCATCGCGCGCTGTCCGCGCCTTGCCGATCGGCACGACGTGGTCCCCGGCAGGCATGACCCCCTTCACGCGGCGATACAGGTACTTGTGCTCGAAGAAGAGCACGCAGTCCTCGTCGCGGATGGCGGCCTTCATGAGGCCCTTGGCGTCCTCGGCGGTCGCCGGATACACCACCTTCAGGCCGGGCGTGTGGATGAAGCCGGCCTCCGGGTTCTGCGAATGGAACGGGCCACCGCGCACGTAGCCGCCGCTGGGGCCGCGCACCACCATCGGGCACGGGAGGAACGCCCGGTAGCGCGCCGTCGCGACGTAGTTGGTGAGCATGTCGTAGGCGTTGGCGACGAAGTCGATGAACTGCATCTCGACCACGGGCCGCATGCCCATGTGGGCGGCACCGGCGGCGGCGCCCACGATCGCGATCTCCGAGATGGGGGAGTCGATCACCCGCGGTTCGCCGTACTTGGCCAGCAGGCCTTCGGTGACCTTGAAGGCACCGCCGAACACGCCGATGTCCTCGCCGAGCAGGAAGACGTTCGGGTCGCGCGCCATCTCCTCGTCGAGGGCTTCGCGGATCGCCTCGAGATACGTGATCTCGGCCATCAGCGCGGCCCTCCCTTCGACGCATCCCAGGTGCCCCAGCCCTCGGCGCGCTCCTTGCCGAGTGACGAGACATCGGCGCCCTCGCGATACCACAGGGGGCGCTCGGCCGGCGGGTCGGCGTAGACGCCGAGCAGCGCGTCGAGCGGCTGCGGGAACGGCGCCGCCTCGGCGACGTCGGTCGCGGCATCCACCTCGCGCCCGATCCGCGCGTCGATGTCGTCGAGCGTGGCCTGCGGCACCTTCTCGCGCTGCCGCAGCACCTGCACGTAGCGGTCGATCGGGTCGTTCTCCTTCGCCCAGAGCTCGATCTCGCCGGGCGGCACGTACGACTGGTTGTCGTGCTCGGCGTGGCCCTTGCGGCGGAACGTCATGAACTCGAGCAGTGACACCCCTTCGCCCGCGCGCGCGCGGTCCACCGCGCGCTTCGTGCAGTCGTACACGGCGAGCACGTCGTTGCCGTCCACCTGCTCGCCGTACACGCCGTAGCCGATCGCCTTGTCGACGAACTGCTTGGCCGCCGTCTGCTTGGCCGTCGGTGTGGAATAGGCGTAGCCGTTGTTCTCGATGATGACCACGAGCGGCAACCGCTGCACCGCAGCGAAGTTGATGCCCTCGTGGAACGCCCCGGTGCTGGTCGCGCCGTCGCCGACGTACACCAACCCCACCCGGTCCTCGCCGCGCATCTTGAACGACAGCGTGACGCCGGCCATCACCGGCACCATGTCGCCGAGCGGCGAGATCTGCCCGAGGAATCCGCGGGTGGCCCCGGCGGCCCCGATGTCGCCGAAGTGGATGTTGAGCTCGCGTCCGCGGGTCGGCGAGTCGCCCTTGGCCATGTACTGCTTGAGGATCTCCACCGGTGTGGCGCCCTTCACCAGCATCGCGCCCATGTTGCGGATGAGCGGCGACATCACGTCGCGGTGCTCGAGCGCGTAGCAGGAGCCGACGGCGTCGGCTTCCTGTCCGAGGGAGCGGAAGAGCCCACCGACGACCTTCGTCTGGCGGTAGAGCGCCACGAGCCGCTCCTCGAGCGTGCGCGTGAGCCGCATCCAGTAGTAGAGCTCGAGCTTGCGCTCGAGGGGCAGCAGGTCCCCGAGGTGCTGCCCGCCCGGACCGTCACTGGTCCGGCGGCGACGCGACATCATCAGTAGGCGGGCGCGAAATGATGGGCCGCGTCCACCTGCTTGTGGAGCTCCACGAAGAACTTCTTGACGTTGCGATCGAGCCGGCTCTCGCCCATTTGGTCCGTGTGCGCCTCGACGAACGTGTAGTGCCCGCCCTCCATGCGCACGCTCAGCTCGAGCGTGGACGGGAGCTCGGGCGTGCCGACGACGCCGGCGAAGCTGCGCGAGCGCGCGCCGCTGCCGGTGGCGCGGAGTCCGATGGTCGGGAAGAAGCGGTCCGCGGTGGCGAGGACGGTATCCGGGTGCAGCGAGGTGCGATGGAAATGGCGCATCGGAGCGGTAGGGGGAGGAAAGGGACGACGAGGGTGGGACGCGGCGCCGGCCCTACTGCGGACCGGGCGCCACTTCGTTCTTGACCTGCTGCCGCCAATCGTGCGTACGCTGCAGGGCCTGCGTGGAATCCCGGCGGAACTGGATGCCCATCGCCCACTCGCCTGCCGTGACGAACGTCAGGGTGGCCCGATAGGTGCCGACCTCGGGACCGTACGTGAAGCCGTTCCAGACCGTCTTGCGGTCGGCATTGGTGGCGAAGATGCGCCCCTCACCGTCGGTGATGGGCTCCTGCGTCTTGCGGTCGCGGACCACGATGGTGTACGTGATCCGCTCGATCGCGCGTGGGGGCATGACGTCGGCCGTGATCCGGAAGTCGAAGTCGTCCGTCGCCGTGCGCAGCACGCCGTCATCCGGGCCCGGTCCGCAGCTGGTCGCGGCGACGACCAGCGGCATCAGCAGCAGCGCGAGCAGTCGTCCGCGTCCCGTCATCAGGCGTCCTCTTCGGAGTGGGTCACCGGTGCCTCGCCCATCAGCTCGCGCAGGGTGTTCTTGAGCTTGGTCTGCTGGATGAACAGATCGTGCTCCGGCTGCAGCCCCGGCGCGGACATCGGGCTCTTGTAGTAGAAAGATAGCCATTCCTGCATGCCCTTGAGGCCGGCGCGCATCGCGAAGTCGCTGAGGAGCGCGAGGTCGAGCACCAGCGGTGCCGCGAGGATGGAGTCGCGGCAGAGGAAGTTGACCTTGATCTGCATCGGGTACCCCATCCACCCGACGATGTCGATGTTGTCCCAGCCTTCCTTGTTGTCGCCGCGCGGCGGGTAGTAGTTGATGCGCACCACGTGGCTGAAGCCGTCGTACAGCTCCGGATACGTCTCCGGCTGCAGGATGGTGTGCAGCACGGAGAGCTTGGACTCCTCCTTGGTCTTGAACGACGCCGGGTCATCGAGCACCTCGCCGTCGCGGTTGCCGAGGATGTTGGTGGAGTACCAACCCGCGAGGCCGAGCATGCGGGCCTTGATGCCGGGCGCGATGACCGTCTTCATCCACGTCTGGCCGGTCTTGAAGTCCTTGCCCGAGATCGGCACGCCCTGCCGCTCGGCCAGCTGGATGAGCGCCGGGCAATCCACCGCGAGGTTCGGTGCGCCGTTGCAGTACGCCACGCCCTCCATGATGCAGGCCCAGGCGTAGAGCATCGACGGCGCGATGTCGGCATGGTCCTGCTCCATCGCCGCCTCGAAGGCGGCGATCGTCTCGTGCACCGCGCTCGGCTTGATGAAGATCTCCGTGGAGCCGCACCACACGGCCACCACGCGATCGAGCCCGTTGGCCTTCTTGAAGTCGCGGATGTCCTGCCGCAGTTGCTCGGCGAGGTCGCGCTTGTGCTTGCCCGCCTTGACGTTGCTGCCCTGGAGGCGCGTGACGTAGCGCTGGTCGAACACGGCCTTCATCGGCTTGATGCCCGAGAGGAAGTCCTTGAGGGGCTCGAGGTCCTGCGGGGTGAGCACGCCGGCCTTCTTGGCGGCGGTGTACGCGTCGTCGGGGATGGGGTCCCAGGCGCCGAACACCACGTCCTGGAGGGCGGCGAGGGGCACGAAATCCTTGATGAGCGGGGCACGCTTCTCGGAGCGCTTGCCCAGGCGGATGGTCGCGAGCTGCGTCAGCGAGCCGATCGGGCGCGCCGACCCACGCCGCACGGCTTCGACGCCCGCGATGAAGGTCGTGGCGACGGCCCCGAGGCCGGGCGTGAGGATTCCGAGCTTGCCGGTGGCAGGACGAACGGCGGAACGAGAGGACATTGCGGGAGAAGTCTCCGGTCAGGCCACAGAGCGCGCGTCGGCAGTCACGCGCGCGACATGGCGGATTCGTTGAACAAACGTGATGCGGGCCGTGGCAGCCAGTACGGTGATGACGGTCGCCAGGATCCAGCCGTCGAGCGCGAGCCCGAGGAACGCCTGCGGCGAGGCGAGCAGTGCGATGCGTTCCGGGCGCTCCATCATGCCGACGCCCTTCATCTCGACGCCCAACCCCTCCGCCCGCGCCCGGGTGTACGAGGTGAGCATGGTCGCCAGCAGCGCGACGATGCTCACCACCACCATCGGTCCCGAATGGTGCGAGGGGTGAGTCGCGTAGAAGTATGTCAGGCCGCCGAAGAGCGCGCCGTCCGCGACGCGGTCGAGCGTCGAGTCGTAGAACGCGCCGAACACCGTCGACTTGCCGGTCCGTCTCGCGACGGTGCCGTCCACCACATCGAAGAAGGCGGTCAGGCCCAGTGTCCAGCCGGCGATGGAGATGTGGCCGTAGGCGAAGATCAGCCCAGCGGCGCACGTGCACAGGGTCCCCGCCGTCGTGATGACGTTCGGGGACACGCGGTGCCGCACGAACCACTCCACAATGGGCTCGATCAGGGCGAGGTAGCCCACCTTGATCCAGCCCCAAAGCTTCACCATACCGATGGACCGGCTACGCGCGACGCCCGCTAACCGGTTGCGGGGGATGACGTTAGCACCACGCGGACGCCCTCGCGCCCGATGTCGTGCAAGCTATCGGCGCGACCACCCACGGGCAACGGCCTTGTCACGCGAGTGTCAATAGAGCAGGTATGGCCTGATCCGGCGCTGGAACGCGACGATCGACGGCTGGATGCGATCGATCACCTCGTCGGGGTCCTCGCCCCGCAGCAGCGCCTCGCGCAGCGCGGGGATCCCGAACCGATCGTCGTACGTCCGCGCATTCAGCTTCATCGAGTCCGGGTGCTCGCGGCCCAGCGCCCAGAGGATCGCCGCCCCCAGCCGGCCGACCTGGACGCGGTCGCGGTCCTCGACGACGATGCGCACCATGGGGATCGCCTTCCCCGCGAACTTGCCGTCACCCGGCTTGTCGGGCGTCACGCGCACCGCATCGAACCGCACCCCCGAGAGCCCGTACTCCTCCAGGCGCTTGGCGACCTTGCCGGCGTCCATCCACGGGGCCCCGAACTGCTGGAACGGGTTCGGCGTGCCCCGCCCCACGGAGAGGTTGGAGCCTTCGAAGGCCACGAGCGCCGGATACGTCAGCGCGCTCGTCAGCGAGGTCATCGAGGGCGACGGCACCACCCAGGCGAGCCCGGTCTCGTCCCACCACATTGCGCGCCGGTACCCGCCCATCTGCACCACCGTCAGCTGCACCGGGATCCGCAGTTCGCCGGCGAACCAGCGCGCCATCTCCCCGTTCGTCATACCGTGCCTGAGCGGCGCGGGGTATAATGCGTAGGCCTTCCCGCGGCGCGACGGCGTCGGGTCCTCGGGATTGGCCAGCGTCGAATCGAGCAGCGGCCCCTCGGACCGCCCACCCAGCGGATTCGGTCGGTCGAGCACGATGAACGGGATGTTGTTGCGCGCCGCGGCGCGCATCGCGTACACCATCAACCCGACGTACGTCCAGGTGCGTGTGCCGATATCCGCCAGGTCGAACACCAGTCCATCGAGATCCTTGAGCAACGAGTCCGGCGGCGGGATGGTCCCGTTGCGGTACAGGGAGTGCACCATGAGCCCGGTCCGCGGGTCCACCATGTCCGGCAGGTTCTCGGTATCCTCGGTGCCGCGGATGCCGTGCTCGGGCGAGAACAGCCGCACCACGGTCACATTGTTGCGCTTCACCCGCGGGTCCTGCGTGAGCCGATCGACGACGGACACCCCCTCGACGTCGACGCCGGTGTGGTTGGTGATGACGCCGATCCGCCGCCCGGCGAGCACCTGCAGCGAGTCCTCGAGCAGCACGGTCATGCCCACGCGGAACGCCGGCCGCGACGGTGCGCCGCGCGCCGCCGGCGCCTGCTGCGCCTCGGGTGCCTTCGCGCAGGCGGCACTCGTCCACCCCACGAGCACGAGCGCCAGCATCACCGGCCAGGGTGCCCCTCGTCCCACCCGTCCCACGCCCACTTCGCGCTGATGTCGCACTCGAACGTCCTCCGCATGGCCGGCCTCGCCGGCGTGATCACCACCCTGGGATGCGCCACCGCGCTCCCCACCCGCGCCCCGACGCCCGAACCCGGTGCCGGTCACGGCCTGCCGGCCGAGGTCTCCCTCACCGGTCCGCTGCCCGCGTCGGCTACGGCGTGGATCGACCGGACGCTGGCCGGGCTCACGCTCCGCGACCGCGTGGCCCAGATGCACATGTTCTGGCTGCTCGGGGATTATACCAGCACCACGGACTCCACGTTCGCGATGGCCGTCGAACGCGTGGAACTCGACAAGGTCGGCGGCGTGATCATGTCGCTCGGCACCCCGATCGAGGTCGCCGCCAAGGTGAACGCCCTGCAGGCCCGCGCCCGCATCCCGCTGCTCGTCGGCTCGGACGTGGAGCCGGGACTCGGTCGCCTGGAGGGCGGCACCTTCAACCCGGGCCTGCTCCGCGGCGGTGACGCGACCGTGCTGCCGAGCAATATGGCGATCGGGGCGACGGGCAGCGACGCGATGGCGCGCGAGGCCGGCCGGATCACGGGACGCGAGTCCCGCGCGATCGGCATCCACATCGGATTCGCCCCGTCCGTCGACGTGAACAACAACCCGGCCAATCCCGTGATCAACGTGCGCTCGTTCGGCGCCGAGGCGAACGCCGTCTCGCGCCTGGGCGCAGCGTTCATCGAGGGCATGCAGGCCGAGGGCGTGGCGGCGACGATGAAGCACTTCCCCGGCCATGGCGACACCGACACCGACTCCCACCTGGCCATGCCCATCGTCTCGGCGTCCCGTGCGCGGCTCGACACCCTCGAACTCAAGCCCTTCCGGGCGGCGGTGGCCGCCGGCGTGGCCGCGGTGATGAGCGCCCACGTCGCGCTCCCCGCGGTGGTCGGCGACTCCACACCGGCCACGCTGGTCGCGTCCGTGCTCTCGGGACTGCTGCGGGACTCGCTGCAGTTCCAGGGCGTGACGTTCACCGATGCCATGGACATGCGCGGGATCGGGGCGGGGTACACCACCGAGGTGAGTTCCATCGCGGCCGTGAAGGCCGGCGTGGACGTGCTGCTCATGCCCGCCGACATCCCGGCGTCGATCGCCGCGGTGACCGCGGCCGTCGAGCGCGGCGAGATCAGCGAGGAACGCATCAACGCCTCGGTGCGCCGCCTCCTCGAGCTCAAGGTCCGCACCGGCGCGATCCAGCGCCCGATCGTCTCGCTCGATTCGCTGCGTGAGATCGTCGGGTCGGCGGCGCACCGGCGTGCCGCGGACCGGATCGCGGAGCACGCCATCACGCTGCTGCGCGACGATGACCGGCAGCTGCCGCTCTCCACCGGCGCGGGTGCCCCCCGCACCGCGATCATCACGTTCTCGGGGGAGACCGACGTCCAGGGTGGGCGGGTGTTCGCGAACGAACTGCGCAGCCTGCTGCCACAGAGTCGCGTGCTGCGCATCGGCCCCGGCACGCCGCGCGCGCGGCTCGACTCACTGCTCCGGCCCGGTGAGCGTGTGGTGCTCGCCACCTTCGTGCGCACCATCGAGGGCGAAGGGCGGTTCTCGGTCGGCGAACACGTGGCGCGCTGGGTGGACTCGATCGCGATGGAGCGGCGCACCACCGTGGTCGCCTTCTCCAATCCGTACGTGATCCGCGAGTTCGCCTGGGTGGGTTCGTACGTGGCCACCTTCGGTCGCGGTGACGCGATGGAGCGGGCGGCCGCTCGCGCACTCGCCGGACGCATCCCGTTCCGCGGGCGGTCGCCGATCGCACTGCCCGGCTTCTTCGACGTGGGTGACGGGCAGGGCGCCGATCGGCCGGCCGATGGGCGGGCCGATGCGGCGGCCGCTGCGTCGGCCACGACACCGGCAACGACACCGGCAACGACACCGGCACTCGCCGACACGCTGCAGGCGCTGCTGGACCGCGCCGTGCGTGACTCCGTCTTCCCGGGCGCGATCGCCGTGATCGGGAGCCGCGCCGGGATCGTCACGCGGATCACGGCGGGGCGGATCGATTGGGCGGCCGACGCCCCTGCCCCGGACCTGCAGACCATCTGGGACGTCGCGTCGCTCACCAAGGTGCTCGGCATGACGACCGCGATGATGCAGCTCGTCGAGCAGGGTCGGGTGAAGCTCGATGCGCCGGTCCAGCGCTACCTGCCCGAGTGGACGGGCAAGGACAAGGACCGCGTCACCGTGCGGCACCTCCTCACGCACTCCTCCGGGCTCGCCCCGTTCATCCAGCTCTGGAAGTTCACCACCGACGCGGACTCCGCGCGCCGCATCGTGCTCAACGCGCCGCTCGACACGGCGCCGGGCACCAAGATGGTCTACTCCGACCTCGGGGCCATCCTGCTCGGCATGATCGTCGAACGCGTCAGCGGCGAGTCGCTGGACCAGTACGTCACGCGGCACATCTTCACGCCGCTGGGCATGCAGGACACTCGGTATCGCCCGGGGGCGGACGTGCTCGCACGTGTGGCACCGACCGAACGCGACCCGTGGCGCGGTCGTCACCTGCGGGGCGAGGTCCACGACGAGAACGCGTTCCTGCTCGGTGGCGTGTCGGCACACGCGGGTCTGTTCAGCACGGCCGCGGACCTCAGCCGGTTCGCCCAGGCCATGCTGGGTGGCGGCGCGCTCGGCGGCGTGCGCATCGTGCGCAGCGAGACCGTGCGCGACTTCACGCGCGTGCAGAATGCGCTGCTCTCGCACCGGGCCCTCGGCTGGGAAACGCCGAATGGCAGCAACTCGGCGGGACGGGTACTGCGGCGGCCGGCCTTCGGCCACACCGGATTCACGGGCACGAGCATCTGGATCGACCCCGCCAATGACCTGTTCATCATCCTGCTCAGCAACCGCGTGAACCCCTCACGCGAGAACTCGCGCATCGGTCCGGTCCGCACGACCCTCGCGGACCTCGCCGCCACGCAGGCGATGCAGGGCCGTAGCGCCGTCCGCGGAACGCCCTGACCGGTGCACACGTCGCCGGCGGGTCATGTCCGGCCGCTTACGTCCCTCCGGTTCATCGCGGCGATCTGGGTGCTGCTGCACCACGCCCTGCCGCGGGAGCGCGCCGGCCGCGTCGGTGCCGCGATCGGGGAGAGTGGCTGGCTGGGCGTCTCGCTGTTCTTCGTGCTCTCGGGGTTCCTGCTCACGCTGCGGTACGCACCCACCGGAACGCTCCGGGGGAGCACCCGGCGCTTCTGGCTCGAGCGCGTCGCTCGCCTGGGGCCGACGTACCTCCTCGCCCTCGCGTTCGCCCTGCCGCTGTTCCTGCGTGACGCCCGCGTGCAGGACTGGGGCGCGACCCTGACGGCCGGGATGGCCGCGGCGGCCCTGACGTTGCAGCAGGCCTGGCGTCCCGAGACCGCCTGCGCCTGGAACTGCCCAGCCTGGTCGCTCTCCGTCGAGACCTGGTTCTACCTGCTGTTCCCGGTCGGTATCGCGCTGGGTGGCCGATGGTTGATGGCCTCGCGTGCCCGGGGCGCCCTCCTGCTCGCCAGCGCGTTGGGCGCGGCACTGGTCATCTTCCCTGCGCTCGAGGACGCGTCGGCGGGCTGGCTCCTGCCGATGTACTCGCTCTCGCCGCTGAGCCGCTGGCCCGAGTTCCTGGCCGGTGTGGGACTCGCCGGCATGACCTTGGCGTGGCGGCCCGCGCGCGCCGCGCCGGCCTGGGCGCTCACGGGCATGGGCGTGCTCTGGGTGACCTCCGCCGTGGCACAGCGTGCGGCGCTCGAGCGCTTGGGCGGGCACCTGCTGCCACTGGCCCTGCCGGGCTTCGTCCTCGTGCTCCTCGGCGCCTGGGGGTTGCGCGCGCACGGTGCCGGGCTGCTCGGCGCGCCGGCGCTGGTGCGCCTGGGGGACGCGAGCTACGCCCTCTACCTGCTCCACGCCCCGCTGCATTCCTACTTCCTCGCGGCGGCCAACCGCACAGTCGGACGGGGCTTCGACACGAGTTGGGCGCTGTTCGCCGTGTACCTCCCGCTGGCGATCGGACTCTCCCTCCTGGTGTACCAGTGGGTGGAGGTCCCGGCACGGGCAGCCCTGCGCCGCCGGTTCGGGCTCGACACCGCTCGCAGTCCCTGACGGTCGGCCGGTGCTTGACTTGGCCGGTGGAACCGCCGAGCCTATATTCAGATTGGTTCGGCAGCCGCGGCTCCGCGGCGCCAGTCTTCCCTCTGGAGGGATGCGATGAGCACGATGAACGCCCCTGAGGTCGCGGTCACCATCACCTCGGCCGCCGCAGTCGAAGTGCAGAAGTTCATGGTCGCGGAGAACGTGACGCCCGAAGTCGGCGGGCTCCGTGTCTCGGTGCAGCCCGGCGGATGCTCGGGCTTCAAGTACAGCCTCCTCATCGAGGACAAGGCGGCCGAGGACGATACGATCCTCGCGCAGAACGGCTTCAACGTCTTCGTCGATCCGTTCTCGATGCAGTACCTCAACGGCGTCATCATCGACTATGTGACGTCGATGCAGGGCTCCGGCTTCACCTTCAAGAACCCGAACGCCACGGGCGGATGCGGGTGCGGCAGCAGCTTCTCCGCCTGAGGTGACCGCAGGCTGACAGTCGACGGGCGTCCCACAAGGGCGCCCGTCCGCTTTTCCCCCCCTTCCGACTCCCGATGACCGCCGCGTTCACCGCCCTCGACTGGGCGATCCTGCTGCTCTATCTCATCGGCACCACGGCGCTCGGCGTCTGGCTCGGCCGCGACCAGAAGGACGCGAAGGACTACTTCGTCGCCGGCGGCCGCATCCCGTGGTGGGCGGTGCTCTTCTCGATCGTCGCGACCGAGACCAGCGCCCTCACCTTCATCTCGATCCCCGGCCTCGCCTACCTCGGCGACTTCACGTTCCTCCAGGTCGCCCTCGGCTACGTGATCGGCCGCTGCATCATCGCGTACACGTTGCTGCCCAAGTACGTCGAGGGGGAGCTGGTGACCGCGTACGCCCTGCTGGAGCGGCGCTTCGGCACCAGCACGCGGCGCTTCGCCTCGGTGACCTTCATGGTCACGCGGGCCTTCGGCGACTCGGTGCGCGTGTTCGCCACCGCGATCCCGATCGCGCTCATCCTCGGGCCCGTGCTGCCGGGCATGAACGTCACGCCCATCGCGATCCTGGCCCTCGGCGCGACGACGCTGCTCTACACCTACCACGGCGGCATGAAGGCGGTCGTCTGGACGGATGTCATCCAGACGTTCGTGTACCTCGGCGGCGGCATCGGGGCGTTGTACCTCATCGGGGCGGCGGTCGACGGCGGCTGGGGCGCGATCTTCGATCGCGCCGGCGAGGCGGGCAAGCTCAAGGTCCTCGACGCGTACGCGGGCATGGACCGGCCGCACACCATCTTCGCCGGCATCCTCGGCGGCACCTTCCTCTCCATGGCCTCCCACGGCGCCGACCAGATCATCGTGCAGCGCCTGCTCACGTCCGGGTCGCTCGCCGACGCCCGGCGTGCGCTCATCGGCAGCGGCTTCGCGGTGCTGCTCCAGTTCGCGCTCTTCCTGTTCATCGGGCTCGGCCTCTGGGCGTTCTACGACGCGCGCAGCTTCAGCGCGCCCGACCGCATCTTCCCGACGTTCATCATCGAGGAGATGCCGCCGGGCATGACCGGTCTCGTGATCGCCGCGATCCTGGCGGCCGCCATGAGCACCATCTCCGGCGCCCTCAACTCGCTCTCGGCGGCGACCACGCACGACCTCTGGGTGCCGATGCGCGGCGGCAAGGCCTCGACCGAGGCGACCTTCAAGGCCTCGAAGGTCTTCACGCTGGTCTGGGCCGCCATCCTCATCGGCGGCGCCCTGCTCTACAAGGCGGAGGGCACTCCCGTGGTGGTGATCGCCCTGTCGATCGCCTCGTTCACGTACGGTGGCCTGCTCGGGGCGTTCTTCCTGGCGATGCTCTGGCCGCGCGCCATCCAGCGCGACGCGATCACCGGCATGGCCGTGGGCATCGGCACCATGTCCGTGATCGTGTTCGCCGGGCGCATCGCGGCGGCGCTGCCCGGGCTCGCCGGCGCCCTGTCGCCCGTGATCGGCATCGCGTGGCCGTGGTTCGTGCTCATCGGTACCACGATCACCTTCGGTACGGGTATCTTGTCCTCACTCACCCATGCGGCGCCGAGCACGGCGCCGCGATCCTAACGAGAGAATCCCAGGCACATGTCGCATCTGGTGGTGGGCGTCGATGGCGGTGGCAGCAAGACGCAAGTGATCGTGGCGGATGGGCGCGGCAAGGAACTCGCGACGCTCACCGGCAGCGGGAGTGCGGTCCGCCCCGGCGAGGCCCTGCACTCCGCCGAAGTGATCGGCGCGCTGGTGCGGGATGCCCTGGCGATGGCCGAGCAGGAGGACCGTCCGCGGATCCTCACCGTCGGCGTGGCCGGCGTGGGCCGCGAGAAGGAGCGCAAGAACCTGCTCCGCGCCCTCGAAGGCGAGGCGATCGCCGAGGAGATCCAGGTCGTGACCGACGCCGAGGTGGCGATGGAGGACGCGTTCGGGGATGGCCCGGGCATCCTCCTCATCTCCGGCACGGGTTCCGTGGCGTACGGCCGCGGACCGACCGGCACCATGCTGCGCTGCGGCGGTTGGGGCCCCAACTGCGGCGACGAGGGCAGTGGCGCCTGGATCGGCCGTCGCGCGCTGAGCGTGGTGACCGCGTCCCATGACGGCCGCGAACCGGAGACGCGCCTGGTCGGCGCAGTGCTCACGGCGCTCGAGCTCGACGAGGTGGACGACCTGGTGGCGTGGTCGGCGACGGCCACGCCGAAGCAGCTCGCCGCGCTCGCCGTGCCGGTCCTCACGTTGGCCGCCGAGCGCGACCTTCGCGCCAACTCCATCTGCACGATCGCCGCGGAGGAGCTCGTGGGCCACGTACGCACGCTCGCCCGGCAGCTGTTCGTGGACGAGCGCGCGGCGGTCCCCGTGGCGCTGGCCGGCGGCATGATGAAGCGCGGGTCCTTCCTGCGCCGCCTGGTGGAGCACCGGCTCAAGTCCGCCGTGCCCGGCGCGCACCTGCATGGCGAGGACGTGCTGCCGGCGCGCGGGGCGGTCAAGCTCGCGCGCCGGAGTCTCGCGACGGTCTAGTCGACCGACTCGTACGAGTGCGGCGGCAGCCCGCGCCGCAGGCGCGAGTTGCGATAGCCATACAGCGCGTAGAGCACGAGGCCGATCGCGAGCCAGATGCCGAAGCCGTACCATGCGCGCGCCGGCAGTCCGACCATCACGAAGAAGCAGGCCGAGGCGCCACCGAGCCCCACGAGCCAGACCCCCGGCACCTTGAAGGGGCGCGGCCGGTCGGGCTCGACCACGCGCAGCACCAGCACGCCGAGGCAGACCAGCACGAACGCGAACAACGTGCCGATGTTGGTGAGGTCGTAGGTGGCGACGTCATCCGCGACCAGCGCCGCAAGCCCCACGCAGACCCCGGTGATGATGGTCGTCACGTGCGGCGTCCGGTACTTCGGGTGCAGCTTGGCGGCCCCCTGCGGCAGCAGACCGTCGCGCGCCATCGAGTAGAAGATGCGCGGCTGTCCGTACTGGAACACGAGCAGCACCGCGGCCATCGACACCACCGCGCCCGCGGCGATGATCCAGGAGAACCGCTGCAGCCCGGCGATCTCGAAGGCGTGCGCCAGCGGGTCCGACGAGGCGAGTTGCTGGTAGGGCACGAGGCCGGTGGCCACGGCCCCGACGATCACGTAGATGAGCGTGCAGATGCCGAGTCCCCACAGCAGCCCGCGCGGCATCGTGCGCTGCGGGTCCTTCACCTCCTCGGCGGCCGTGGAGATGGCGTCGAAGCCGATGTAGGCGAAGAACACGATCGCCGCACCGTGGTGGATACCCGTGAACCCGTTCGGCGCGAACGGCGTGTAGTTGGCCGGTTCGATGTACATCGACCCGACGATGACGAACAGCGCCAGCACCGCGAGCTTGATGAGCACCATCACGGTGTTGGCCCGCGTGCTCTCCTTCACGCCGCGGACCAGCAGCCAGGTGATCGCCATGACGATCAGGAAGGCGGGCAGGTTGATCAGGATGGGGATGCCGCCGATGTTCGGTGCGGTCTCGAACAGCGCCTGCACCGCCGGGTCCGCGCTCGCCTTCGCCTGGAAGTAGCCGTGCGTGAGCCAGCCGGGGATCTTGATGAACGGCGAGACCAGCGAATCGAAGTAGCCACTCCAGGAGATCGCCACGGCCACGTTGCCCACGGCGTACTCGAGGATCAGGTCCCAGCCGATGATCCACGCGATCAACTCGCCGAACGACGCATAGCTGTAGGCGTAGGCGGAGCCGGCCTGCGGGATCATCGAGGCGAGCTCCGCGTAGCAGAGCGCCGCCAGCGCGCACACCGCCCCCAGCAGCACGAACGAGAGCACCAGCGCGGGTCCGGCGCCGAACCGCATCACCTCGCCGTTCTCGGCGATCTCGCCGGCGGCGGCCGTACCCAGCGTGGAGAAGATGCCGGCGCCGATCACCGCGCCGATCGAGAGGAAGATCAGGTCCTTGGTGCCCAATGTGCGCCGCATGCCCTTCCCCTCGGCGCCTTCGGGGACGAGATCGGCGATGGGCTTACGACTCCACAGCGATTTCATGTGTCGGGGTCGGGGGGAACCGGCAACGCGAACCGGGTGAAGCTACCGGCGTCCCGAGGCGGAGGCCAGCCCGACGCGCAGTTCAGCGCGGGGCCTCGGCGGTGATCGAAACCGTGTCGCGGACGGGTGTGCCGTCGGGTCGCACCGCCGGGCGGAAGCGGACCTCGGCGAGCATGTCGCGGATCTTCTTGTTGTAGCCGCTGTCCTTGGACGGATTGAACGCGATGAGCTTCGCGTTGCCGCGCTCGTCGACATCGAACCAGGCCACCATCTTGTACGGCCGCACCTTGTTGGGCACGGGGATCGGCAGCAGGGCGAGGTTGGTCACCTGCGGCGGGTAGATGTCGCCGGCGCCCCCACCCGTGCCGGGGCCGTTGCCCGAGCCGCGGCCGGTCCCGGTGCCCGATCCCACGCCGCCGCCGCTGCCCGGCCCGTTGCCCCCAGAACCATCGTGGCCCGAGCCGCCCCCGACACCAGCCGTTGGGACAGTCGGGCCCGTGGATGCCGCTTCCTTGGTTTCGGTCGGCGTCGGGGTGGGCGGCGTGATCTCCGGTTTTGGTTCCGGCTTGGGCTCTTCCTTCGGCGGTGTCGGCGGCGGGACGACCGGCGGCGTCACTGTCGGCGCCTTCGTCTGCGGCGCCATGGGTGCGACCTGCAGGAAGCGCACGCGCTCGGCCCGGACCTGCGTACCTCCCGAGCCGCCGGTGCCCCCACCGCCGCCGCCGGCGGCGCCGGGGCCTCCCCCACCCTCGGTCAGCGGCAGGTCCAGCTGCGACGCGATGAGGGGGGGCAGGAAGAGCACCAGCAGGATGAGCCCGTGGATCAACGCCGAGACCACGAAGCCCGTGGGACCACGCCGATCGCGGTCCGGGATCCCATGCAGGGGCCGGAGCGGTCGACGCGGCTTGTCAGCGGGGGTGGAAGCGGGAGCGGTCACGTGGGTCGGTGGAGATCGGGGCGTTGCCGGGGAGGGCCGACGGCGCCGGGGACGGGCGACGGAGACTGTACATATGTAATACGGCGGACGAGCCTCGAAAGGTTCGTCCGCCGTACCAACACCGGGTGGTCACCCGGTGTTCCGACTCACTTCGGCGGGACGCCGATGACCTTGACGCCGGCTCCGCGCGCGACGTCCATCGCGAGGATGACGTCCTGGTACTGCACCTTCGGGTCGCCCTTCACGAAGATGATCTTGTCGGGCCGGGGATCGTAGATCTCCTTGAGCCGCGTGCCAAGGTTGTCCTTGGTGAGGGGTTCCTTGTTCACGGCGAACTTCCCTTCCGGGAGCACCTCGAGCACGATCTGGTCTGAGGCCGTGTTGGCCGTGACCACGTTCGGCTGCGGGTCCGGGAGCTGCAGGTCGATCGCCTTGCGCATCATCGGCTGCATGATCATGAAGATGATCAGCAGCACGAGCATGATGTCGATCATCGGCACCACGTTGGGCTCGTTGTTGAGCCCGCTGTTGCCACCACCAACGCTCATTCCCATGGTCGACTCCTACGGCGTCTTGTTGGTGGTCTTGATCTCGTCGCCCGCCACCGTCGACTCCGTGCCCGGCGTCTGCTCGGTGATGGCCGCGACGACACGCACCCCGTTCTTGGCCGCCATGTCCATGGCTTCGAGGATCGCGCCGTACTCGAGTTCCTTGTGCGCCTTCAGGTAGATGATCTGGTCCACCGTCCGGGCCGTGTAGATCTGCTTGATCAGCGGCCCGATGTCTTCCGTCTTCACGGGCTGCTTGTTCAGGTAGTAGTTCCCGAACTTGTCGATGCCGAGGATCTGGTCCTCATCCGCTTCGGGGTGCGCCTTCAGGTTGATGCCCGAGGGCGGCTCGGCGGTGAAGCCCGCGGCGATCGCGGGCGTCACCACCATGAAGATGATGAGGAGCACCAGCATCACGTCGATCATGGGGACGACGTTCGGCTCGGCCTTGACGCCGCCCCCGGTGCTGACTGACATACCCATCGCGAAACCCTCCTAGGGTTCTCGAGGCGATTACTGCGAGATCGGCGACGAGCCGGCCTGGGCCTTCGTGCTGAACTCGCGCGTGAACCGCGAGCGGCCGAACTCACCCGAGACGCCCTTGATGAGGTAGTCGATCATCTCCTTGGAGACGTACGTCATCTCGGCCGTGAGGTTGTCGATCTTCGTCTGGAAGTAGTTGAAGAACCACACCGCCGGGATGGCCACGAGGAGGCCGAAGCCGGTGGCGATGAGCGCCTCGGCGATGCCGACCGTGATGGCCGCGATGCCCGTCGAGCCCGACGTGCCCATGGCGGCGAAGGCGTTGATGATGCCGAACACCGTGCCGAGGAGGCCGACGAACGGCGAGGTCGAACCCACCGTCGCGAGCACCGCGAGGCCGCGCTTCAGCGACACGATCTCGACGAGCATGTTGCGCTCCACCGCGCGCTCGGCCGAGTTGATGTCGGAGACCGTCACCGAGCCGTCGAGGATGAGCGGCTTCACCTCATCCAGCGCGCCGCCGAGGACGCGGGCGACGTGCGACTTCTTGTACGACTGCGCGAGGTTGATCGCCTCGGAGAGGTTGTCCTCCTCGAGGAACTGCGAGAACTCGGGCGCGAACTTCAGCGTCTCGGCCTGCGCCTTGCGCAGGTTCCACCACTTGCCGATCGCGACCGTCAGCGACCAGAGCGACATGACCGCGAGCACGAACCAGATGCCCTTGGCGAACGGCGGGCTATGCTGGAAGATGTAACCGATATCCATGTTCATACGGCGGATCTCCTAAAGGTGAAGCGGTAGTGGGTGGACCGAGACTACTTCTGGAGGGCGAAGACGAACGGCTGCTGCACGAGCTGCTTCACCTTGCGTCCGCCGACCTCGGCCGGCAGGAAACGCATGTTGGGCAGGGCCTGGCGCACCGACGCCGAGAAGAGCTCGTGCGAGGTGCGGATGACCTTGAAGGAGCTGACTTCGACGCGGCCGGTCGTGTCGACGACGAACTGCGCCAGCACCTCTCCTTCGATGCTCGACGACCGCAGGATGTCCGGGAAGCGCGGCACGCCCGTGTTGGGCACCGGCGCGACCGGCTTCTCCACCTGGAAGTCGAAGAACGTCTGGTTGTTGTCGATGACCTGCGGCGTCCCGCCCACCACGCCCGACGCGATACCGCCGGCGACACCCTTGCCGGAGAAGTCCGCTTCGTTGGTGAGCTTCTTGGACAGGTCGATCTCCGGGATCACGTCCGGGATGTTCACGGGCGCGGTGAGCACCTGGAAGCCCTTCGCGATCGGCGGCGGCGCCACGACGTCGGGCGGCGGCGGCGGCTGATCCTCGGGCGGCGGCGGCTCCTCCTTCTTGATCTCGACGAAGTCGACCTTCTGCATCACTTCCTCTGCCACCGCCTCGCCGACCTGCTTGGTCGCGTACACCGACATCGTGATGATGACGGCGTGGAGGACGATGGAGAAGACCGTCGAGCCCAGGGACTTCTGCTTCTGGGGCTTCGACTCGATCAGGTTGTTGAACACGCGTCCGTCTCCAAGAGTGATAAGTCGCGTGACGGCGCCCCCGCTGCCTCGTCAGGGGCGTCGACCGTGCCTGAACCTATCCCGGCCTGTCGCGGCTCGTAATCCTGCGAAGATTAAGTTTCGCTTAATGGATGCGGCCGCACGGTCGGGAGGCGCCATCGCACGGTCTCCGGTGGCGCTAGCGGAGAATACCCGGGTCACATGAACCCACCGCACAGGTTTTCGTGAAGATTCGGTGACGATCTGCGGGGTGGTCCGACCGACCCCCGCCGTCGCACCGCCGTCGCACCTGCCGTCGCACCTGCCGTCACGCCGCGCGTGAGGCCGGGAGCGTGATCGTGAACGTGCTGCCGCGCCCGAGGCGCGAGGCGACGCTGATCGCCCCGCCGTGCGCATGCGCGATCCACTGCGCGATCGCCAGCCCCAGGCCGAAGCCGCCCCGTTCCCCGCCGCGCGAGCGGGCGCGGTCCGCGCGCCAGAAGCGCTCGAAGATGAACGGCAGGTCCGCCGCGGCGATCCCGAGGCCCGTGTCCTGCACGATGAACGCCGCCTCGTGCCCGCGCTTCTCCAGCGCGATGGTCACCGAGCCACCCTGCGCCGTGTACTTCACGGCGTTCGTCAGGATGTTCAGGAACAGCTGCCGCAGCCGCACGGGGTCGCCCTGGACCTCGAGTGGCGCGACCTCCCCCAGCGTCACGGTCACGCCGGCGGCCTCGCCCAGCATCGAGGCCGTGTCGGCCACGTCGCGGACCATGGGCTCGAGCGCCACCCGCTCGCGGTGGATGTCGAAGCGGCCCTCGTCCGCCCGCGCGAGCGTGAGCAGCGAGTCCACGAGGTCGGCCATGCGCGCCGTCTCCGCCAACGCCTCCTCCAGCGCCGGCAACTGGTCGGCGGCCACGTTCGGCGAGCCCATGGCCCGCTCCAGGTCGGCGCGCAGCACGGTGAGCGGCGTCTTGAGCTCGTGGCTCGCGTCGGCGGTGAAGCGCCGCAGCCCGGCGAACGAACCCTCCAGGCGCGCGATCATCGCGTTGATCTTCTCGGCCACCCGGTCGAGTTCGTTCTCGTCGCTCTCCACCGGCAGCCGGCGATGCAGCGAGCGGCCGTCCTGGATGGCCTCGAGGTCGTCGATCAGCCGGTCCACCGGCTGGAGGTTCGCCCCCGCGAGGCCCCAGGCCACGATCACCGAGAGGATGAAGATGAGCGGGAAGGTGACGAGGATGGGCGTGAAGATGTCGAGCCGCAGCAGCTCCAGCGACTCGGAACTCTCGCCGGCGAGGACCCGCAGCTGGGGCGAGCGCGCCTCCGAGCGCTCGAACTGCATGCGCACGAACAGGCGCGTGGAATCGAGGGTGATGAAACCCGCGGCGCTGTCGGGGGAGAAGCTGCGGAAGACCGCGCGGGAGAGCCGGGTCTTGTCGCGGTCCTGCAGGCGCTCCACGGCGCTGCTCTCGTAGAGCAGCCGCGAGGAGTCGGCCACGATCAGGTAGCCCGGCAGGGCGGCCAGCAGCCGGCGCAGGCCGGGCGAGAGTTCGGGCAGCTTGGGGGCCGGCCCCTCGGTGACGACCACGCTGCCGAACACGCCGGTGCCCCCCTGCTCGATCATCCGCGACGCGAGGTCGGCGACGTTGAGCACGCGCGACTGCAGCGCCCGTTCGGCCGCCCGGCGGCTGGCCGAGAGCATGACGGCCGCGAAGATCAGCAGCGTCGCGCCGACCGCGATGGCATAGGCGAGGGTGAGCCGCCCGCGGATGCTGCGCATGGCGCGGGCCTCAGCCCTTGATCACGTAGCCCACGCCGCGCACGGTCGAGATCAGCTTCTTGTCGTGCGGCGCGTCGATCTTCTTGCGGAGGTGGTTGATGACCACGTCCACGATGTTGGTCCCCGGATCGAAGTGGTACCCCCAGGCGTACTCGGTGATGAGCGTGCGGCTGAGCACGCGCCCGGCATGCCGGGCGAGGTACTCGAGCACCAGGAACTCCTTGGGCGTCAGCTCGATCCGCTGGCCGGCCCGGGTCACCTCGCGCGCGTCGAGGTCCACGACCAGGTCCGCGACCGTGATCTGCGGCGAGACGATCGACCGCGGGCGCCGCGCCAACGCCTCCACGCGCGCCAGCAGTTCCTCGAACGCGAAGGGCTTGGTGACATAGTCATCGGCGCCGGCGCGCAGGGTCTCGACCTTCGCGTCCACGGCATCCTGGGCCGTGAGCACGAGCACCGGCTTCTCGAAGCCGCGGGCGCGCAGGTTGCGCAGCACCTGCTGGCCGGAGCGCCCCGGCAGCCGCAGGTCGAGCACGACGAGGTCGTAGGGTTGGCTCTTGGCCAACGCCTCGCCCTCCTCACCGTCCGCGACGAGGTCCACCGACCAGCGCTGCTCCTCGAGCCCGCGCTTCACGAACTGCCCGACCGTCGGGTCGTCCTCGATCACCAGGACCTTCATGTCTCCACCACCGGAAGGATGACGCGGAAGGTACTCCCCTGCCCGATCGTCGAGTCGACCTCGATGCGACCGCCGTGCTCCTGCACGATGCCGTAGCAGATGGAGAGGCCGAGGCCGGTGCCCTGCCCCGGTTCCTTGGTCGTGTAGAAGGGCTCGAAGATCTTGGTGAACTCGCTGCGGGCGATGCCGTGCCCGGTGTCGATGACCTCGAGGATCACGCCGTCGTGCACGGTCGGCCCCGGGCGCGTGACGATGCGCACGGTACCCCGCTCCTGCATGGCATCCATGGCGTTGAGCAGCAGGGCCATCAGCACCTGCACGAGCTGCTCGGTGCTGGCCTGCGGTACGCGGCCGATCAACGGGTCGAGGGTGGTCTGCACCGAGAGCCGCTTGAAGCGCACGTGGTGCTTGAGGAGGAACAGGGTGCGCTCGACGACCTCGTTGAGGCTCACGCGCTCCTTGCGCGGCTGCTTGGGGCGGCTGAAGTCGAGCAGGCCGTCCACGATCTGCTTGCAGCGCACGACCTCGTTCTCGATGATGCCGAGGAAGTCACGGGTCTCGGGCGACACGGGCGCGCCGGCCTTCTCGAGGTCCTCGATCCGATACCCCAGCGACTCCGCGCAGGCCGCGATGGTCGCCAGCGGGTTGTTGATCTCGTGCATGACCCCGGCGGCGAGCTGGCCGATGGCGGCGAGCTTCTCCGACTGCGAGAAGCGCTCCTGTGCCTGCTGCCAGTCGGTCACGTCCTCCCCGATGGTGATGACGTGTGTCACCGGACCATCGCCGAGCCGCATGGGGATCTTGCTGATGCGGTAGGTGCGCTGCTCGCCGGAGAGCGTGCTCTCCATCTGGTACTCCTGCATGCGGCCGGTCGCGAAGACCTGGTCGAACTCGCGCCGGAGCATGTCGCCCGGCTGGCGGTGCAGGATCTCGAAGATGGTGCGCCCGAGCGCTTCCTCGCGCGAGACACCCTGCATGCCGGTCTCGCGCTTGCGGTTCCAGCTCTGGATGCGGTACTCCCGGTCGATCACATAGAGACCGAGCGGGAGGGAGTCGATGACCTTCTCGATGAAGCGGTGCCCGCGCTCGATCTCGGCGGTGCGCGACGCCACCTCCACCTCCAACTGCCGTGAGCGCTCGGCATGCGCCAGCTCGGGGGCGAGCAGGTTGGCGAGGGCGCTGAGCAGGAGCCGCTCCTCGGGCTCCAGGATGCGCGTGGTCCGCAGCGCCAGCGCGCCCACACGCCGCTCGCCGAAGACGATGCCCTCGAGCCGGAGATCGTTGCGCGACTGCTTCTCCGTGGCGCCCGGCAGGCCGTTCCGGATCTCCTGTTCCGTGAGCAACCGGGTCCCCCGGCCCCAGCCGAGCGTCATGCCGTTCGGCGTGTGCAGCCACACCCCTACCTCGGCCGCGTCAGTGACGGCCGTGATGGTCCCGAGGATCCGGTCGATGATGGCCTCGAGCGGCCGCGCCGACGCCAGCTCGGCGCTGATGGCGGCGAGTGTGCCCAGCGCGCGGGTCGCGCGCTCTTCGGAGGACTCGGTCGCGTACTGGTGGTCGGCCACGGGCTCGGAGTGAGGTCTTGGGGTGAAGCTACCGGCGGCCCTCAGGGCGGACAAGGTGAACGCGCGGTCACCGTGCCAGCGTGACAGCGCGACACGTCGGCACGGCAGACGCGTGGGTCGCTCTGACCGGGAATGCCCGGCATGCCCGATGCGCATTGCGAGGGCGTGCGGCTCCGGACGGGGCCGCCGTCCCACATGACCACGCAGACCCCATTGCCGGAGGATTCATCCTATGGTGTACCGCACGACGCTGACCCCGCTCTTCACGCTCCGCCGCGAGATGGACCGCATCCTCGAGGATGCGTTCGGACGCGAGCAGCAGCCGACGGTGGCCTGGACGCCCGCCGCGGACGTCCGCGAGGAGGAGGGGGCATATGTGTTCGAACTCGACCTGCCCGGCGTGGCCGGGGAGTCGATCGAGGTGACGACGGACCAAGGCGTGCTGACGGTGCGCGGTGAGCGCCGCAGCGAGGCGCGCGAGACGAACGCGGGCCGCTGGCATGTCGTGGAGCGCGTGCAGGGCAGCTTCCGCCGGAGCTTCCAGCTCCCGGGTCAGGTGGCCGAGGACAAGATCGAGGCGCAGCTGACCAACGGCCTGCTGCGGGTGCGGGTGCCGAAGGCGGAAGTGCCGAAGGCGAAGAAGATCGAAGTCAAGATCTGACCCCGCGTCGCGGGAAGGTGCGGGCGGCACCGCACGCTCGCGCTGCACTGAACGACGATGCGGGAGGGCTCGGTCAGAGCCCTCCCGCATCGTCATGCGGTCGCTGTCCGGCGCCCGCGGCTCACTGGAGCTTCGCGATCTCGGCCAGGATCTCGCTGTTCTCGCGCCGCGTGCCCGGCGTCGCCTCGACGAACTGCCAGCGGATGACGCCGGCCTTGTCGATGAGGAAGTAGGCGCGGTTGGAGAAGAACGTGGCGTCCATGAGCGTGCCGTAGGCGCGGCTGGCCTCGCGCTTGAAGTCGGAGGCGAGGTCCACCGACATCTGGTACTTCGCCTTGAACTCCTTGAGCGAGGGCACGGCGTCGACGGAGATCGGGATCACCGTGACGTCCTGCCCTTGGAACGCGGCGTAGTCGTCGGTGAAGGCGCAGAGCTCGGCCGTGCAGGTGCTGGTGAACGCGAGCGGGAAGAACGCCAGGAGCACGTTCTGCTTCCCCTTGAACGCCGACAGGGTGACCTTCTCGCCCTTGGTCGTATCGAGGGTGAAGTCCGGGGCGGCCGAGCCGACCGCGGGGACGGGTGTGGACATCGGGATGGTGTCGTGGGGTGGAGTGGAGCGTGCCGGGATCGAACCGGCGACCCCCTGCTTGCAAAGCAGGTGCTCTCCCAGCTGAGCTAACGCCCCATGGGATGCAGGGAATCTAATGCGGGGTGGTGCGGAGTGGGATAGTTGAGTGGATGCGGGAGAATCCATGCGCGAGGGGCGCCCGGTCGAAGACCGGGCGCCCCTCGTTGTTCCGTGCGGCCCGCGGCGGTCCTACTCGTGTGCGGGCAGCGGTTCCATCGTCTCGGGGTCCACGGGCACCTGCACCTCATCCCGGTACGGCGAGGTCATCTTGAACACCTGCGCCTTGGGGAACGCATCCATGAACTGTGCGTAGCTCCACGCGAAGAGGCCGAGGAAGCCGGCGAAGATGCCGAGTTCCCAGAAGCCGAGCGGGAGGTGCTCGACCTTGGAGCCGTAGATCGACGGATAGATCTCGGTGTAGCGCGAGAACCAGAGGCCCAGGAACGACGACGTCGCGAACAGGATCATGGTCGGGGAGAAGGTCTTGGCCTTCACCGAGAGCAGGCCGAAGAACGGCACGATGAAGGTCAACACCGCCGCCGCCATTGTGGTCGGCTTCCAGGCGCCGGTGAGGCGCAGCGTGAAGAAGTGCGTCTCTTCCGCGAGGTTGCCGTACCAGATGATCAGGAACTGCGAGAACGTGATGTAGCCCCAGAACGCCGTGAAGGCGAAGCAGAGCTTGCCCACGTCATGATAGTGCTTCTCGGTGACGAGCTCGGGCAGTTCGGGGAACATGCCCTTGTACCACCGCAGCAACACGGCCCAGATCATGAGCGCCACCAGCCAGCCGCCCATGAACACCTGCCAGCCGTACATCGTCGAGAAGAAGTGGTAGTCCAGCGACATCGAGTGGTCCCAGGCCAGGACGCACCAGCCGAAGCCGAACACCAGCGCCATCACCACGGCGATCTTGCCCTGCAGCGAGTGCGTCGAGTGCAGCTCGCGGCGTTCCTCGCCGAAGCGCGCGCGCATCTTCGCGCGCAACCCGGCCGCCCAGGAGGCGCCGAACTCCGGCGTGACGCCGACGTCGAGGCGGACGGACGTCCACACGTACCAGACCTGCAGCCCCACGAGCGCCGCGAAGATCAGGATGTTGCGCAGGTAGAAGAAGCCGTGATTGAAGTAGGCCTCCTTCTCCGGGATGAGTTCCCCGGTGCCAACCAGGTCCCACCAGGGGTAGAGGTGTCCCTTGCCGCCGAAGAGGATCACCAGCAGCCCGACCGCGGCGATCGGCAGGAAGGCGACGAACCCTTCGAGGAAGCGGATCACGCCGCGCGACCAGCGCGCGGTGACGATACGCTGCACCGCCGCGAACATCACGGCGGCCGACGCGATGGTGGTGAAGAACAGCCAGTTGACGAGGAACGCCTGCCAGGCGCGCGCCTGGCCCGTGGCAGCGCCCACGACGAAGAGGATCATCCCGAGGATGCCGACGATGAGTCCGCCCTTCTTGAGGGCGTCGGGCATCGTCTTGTCGCGCAGCGCGGCGACGAGTTGCTCGCGCGGCGGGGAGTAGTGGTGCTGGCCGCTCATTCGTGACCTCCGGACTTGCTTTCCTTTGCCGCGCCCTCAGCCGCCTTCTCGGCCTTGGGCGTGATGCCGTCCGTGCTCGGCTTGCGGTGCATCACCGGGACGGTAGGACCGACGTTCGACCGCCCGGGCAGCGCGCTGCCCGTCTGCCCCGGGAAGCCCACGGGTCCGGCCTGCACCGGGTACCGCCCCTGCAAGCCGCGCAGGTAGTTCACCACGTCCCAGCGGTCCGCCTCGGGGATGCGGTTGAACGAGGGCATCAAGCCGCGACCGTTGCGCATCATGCCGAAGATGTAGCCGTCGGTGCGTTGCTGGGTCATGGGCAGGATCAGGCTCGGCGCGATGCCGTACGCCGGGTTGAGCTGCTTCAGGCTGCCGTTGCCGTCGGCGAGGTCGCCGTGGCAGACCGCGCAGTTGATCTGGTAGACCTTGTGGCCGTTCTCGAGCGAGCGCGCGTCGGGCTGCGTCGGGTTCGGGATGCCGGCCAGGGAATCGATCTGGAACGGCAGCGCCTGGTAGGACACCTGCCACGACGTCATCGCGACGCCGGTGACGGGCACCGAGCCCTGCGGGTTGCCGCGGAACGGGATGGTGTCCGCCGCCGCCGAGTCGCTGGAGAACTTCTGCCAGGTCCCCACCGACGGCTGCTGCTTCATGTCGGTGAGCCACTCGTCGCCGTTGCAGGCGCCGAGCAGCACGGGGAACGCGACCAGCGCGAGGCGCCGGGCGAGACGAGGATTACCGGTCACCGCGCACCTCCACCGCGCCGTGCCGGCGCAGGATCGCTTCGGCCTCGGCGAGCTTCTCCGGCGCGCACTCGCACCAGACGCCGTAGCTGCCATGGCTGAACGCGGGGTCGTACCCGACGGTCGTCGTCAGGCGCGGGATCCCCGCGAGATAGAACATCCCGAACACGGTCGACAGGCAGCCGACCATGACCATCACCTCGAACCCGAACACCGTGTACGGCAGCCAGGTGGAGATCGCCTTGCCGCCGACCACCAAGGGCCAGTAGTTGGAGCCCCAGATGGCGATCCAGTAGCCGAAGCAGACGCCGGACAGTGCACCGATGAGCGTGAACTTGCGCACCGGGCTCTGCGGCGGATCCACCGCGTGCTCCAGCTCGTGCCGCGGCGTCGGCGAGAAGACCGTGAGCTTCCCCACCTGCTTGTGCTTCAACTCCTCGATGGCTTCCACGGTGCTATCGAGCTCCGCGAAGACGCCCAACATGCCTTGCATCATCTCAGTGCCCTCCGTGGCCGTGGGACTTGTGCTTGTGCTTCATCTTGGGCGGCACGATCTCCTTGATCTCCGCGAGGGCCATCACGGGCAGCTGCTTCACGAAGAGCAGGAACCACATGAAGAACCAGCCGAAGGAGCCGATCAGCAGGCCGTAGTCCACCCAGGTGGGCACGTAGCTCGACCACTGCCAGGGTTCGACGTCATGCGAGAGCGAGGGCACCACGATCACGAAGCGCTCGAACCACATGCCGATGTTGATGAAGATCGACAGGATCCAGAGCCAGGTCGGGTTGCGCCGCAGCTTCTGCGAGAACAGCGACAGCGGGAGGATCATGTTGCAGGTGAGCATGATCCAGGCCGCCCACCACCACTGGCCGAACACGCGGTTCCAGAAGTAGTCCTGCTCGTACTTCACGCCGCCGTACCAGGCGATGAAGAACTCGACGAGGTAGGCGCACCCGACGACCAGCGAGGTGAAGAGCACCATCTTCGCCGTGGCGTCGAGGTGGTTCAGCGTCACGTAGTGCCGCAGCCCGAACCAGCGCCGCATGGGGATGATGATCGTCCACACCATCGCGAAGCCGGAGAAGATGGCGCCGGCGACGAAGTAGGGCGGGAAGATCGTGGTGTGCCAGCCCGGCACGATGCCCATCGCGAAGTCGAACGACACCACCGAGTGCACCGAGAGCACCAGCGGCGTCGAGAACGCGGCGAGGAACAGGTAGGCGCGGGCGAAGTGCCGCCACTCGCGCTCCGTGTTGCGCCAGCCGAACGACAGCACCGAGAGGATCTGCTTGCGGATCGGATTGGTCTCGCGGTCACGCAGCACCGCGATGTCGGGGATCAGGCCGACGAAGAGGAACGTGGTCGAGATCGTGAGGTAGGTCGTGATCGCGAAGACGTCCCACACCAGCGGTGACTTGAAGTTCGGCCAGATCAGCCGCCAGTTCGGGTACGGGATCAGCCAGAAGAACTTCCAGGGCCGCCCGATGTGGATGATCGGGAAGAGGCCCGCCGTCATCACCGCGAACACCGTCATCGCCTCGGCCGCGCGGTAGATCGTCGTGCGGAAGCCGGCGCGAAAGAGGTAGAGGATGGCCGAGATGAGCGTGCCGGCGTGCCCGATGCCGACCCAGAACACGAACGTGATGATGTAGACGCCCCACATCACCGGCGGGTTGTAGCCCGCCACGCCCAGGCCCTGGTGGATCTGGTAGACCCAGGAGAAGATGCCGAGCCCGAGGCAGGCCAAGGCGATCAGCAGGCCGCCGAACCACGCCTTGGTGGGCTGGAGGATCGAGAGGATCTCGCGGTCGACCTGCTCGTAGTCCTTGACCGCGGGGAGCTGCACGTCGGCGGTGGCGATGTTCGGCCGACGCGGCTCGTCCGGATGCGCGAGGGTTGCCATGGTCCGCGCCCCCTTACGCCGTGGCCGACGCCGCAGGCGCCGGATGGTTGACCTTCTTCAAGTAGACCACCGCCGTGAAGGTGTTGAGCTCCTCGAACACGTGGTACGCGCGGCGATCCTTCGCCCACTTCGCCACCGACCAGTTCTCGTCCGCGGCATCGCCGAAGACGATCGCGCGCGACGGGCAGGCCTGCGAGCAGGCCGTGGTGAACTCGTCCGCCTGCAGCTCACGCCCCTCGAGGGCCGCGCGGTTCTCGGCCTCCTTGATGCGCTGCACGCAGAACGTGCACTTCTCCATGATGCCCTTCTGCCGCACGGTCACGTCCGGATTGAGCTGCCACTGCAGCGGCTCCGGGAACGCGTACTGCGAACGGTTGGGATCGCCGTACCCGAACCAGTTGTAGTAGCGGACCTTGTACGGGCAGTTGTTCGAGCAGTAGCGCGTGCCGACGCAGCGGTTGTAGACCTGCACGTTGAGGCCGTTCGGCGCGTGGTACGTGGCGTACACGGGGCACACCGGCTCGCAGGGCGCGTTGCCGCAGTGCTGACACATCATCGGGACGAAACGCGTCTCGAAGTCCGGATGCGCCGGATCGAACACCACGTCCTTGGGCTCGCGGTCGAGTTCCCAGTACCGCTCGAGTCGGATCCAGGCCATCTCGCGGCTTCGCGTGATGTTGGCGCCGAAGCCCGTGCGATCCGGGAGGATCTGCGAGCCCTGCCACTCCGCGCCGACGGTAGGGATGTTGTTCTCGGCGTAACACGCCGTGACGCAGGCCGAGCAGCCGGTGCACTTGGCCAGGTCGATGGTCATCGCCCAGCGGCGCTTGGCCGCACCCGACCAGTGCTCGGGATCGTACTGGCCCTTGTCCTTCGACTTGGGATCGCCGAACTCACCCTGCGCGTCGTTGGCGACCGGCGAGCGCAGTCCCGGCAGGAACTCCGTGCTGGCCTGGCCGTCGAACGTGTGGTGGCCGTGCTCCTCTTCGCCGGCGAGCAGCGCGGGGAGCGCGATCGCCTGCGCGATGCCGCGGCCGTGCTGGCGGCCGGAGCCTTCGGTGGTGACGATGCGGGCCGAGCCCGTCGCCTTGGTCACCGAGGCCTTGCTGCCCGCGAGCGCCGCCGCGCCCGTGCGGGCATCCTCGGCGCTCACGAGCAGCTTCCAGGCGTTCTCGCCGGCGATCGCGTAGCGGCCGGCGTTCACGTGTCCGCGGCCGAGCGCGATGGCGATGGTGTCCGGACGCAGACCGATGTAGACGAAGGCCGGCGCGGTGAGCTCACCGGCGGCGGTCTTCACCGTCACCATGTCGCCGTCTTCCACGCCGATCGCCTTCGCGGTCTCGGCGTGCATCTCGACGACGGTCTGCCAGCAGACCTTGGTGACGGGATCGGGCAGTTCCTGCAGCCAAGGCTTGTTCGCGCCACGGCCGTCGCCGAGCGTCGGCGAGGGATAGGCGACGAGGAAGTACTCACCCTGCTGCTGCGGCGCGGCGACCGGACGCGCGGCCGGAGCCGACGCGGCACGCGAGGCCGAGGTGCCGCTCATCATCGCGGTCGGCAGCGCGTTCTTGAGCGCGCCGTTGCCACCGACGCGGCTGGCGATCCAGGCGCGGTAGTCGGCGAACGGGAAGCGCGACGCCATCGTCTGGTCGCCCTTCGCCATCGCGAGGAGCACATCGGCGGTGCTGCGCGAATCGAACACCGGGTCCATCGTCGGCTGCTGCAGCGAGAGCATGCCCTTCACCGGCTCCGCATCGCCCCAGCTCTCGAGCGCGTGATGGTCGGGGAGCACGAGATCGCAGAGCGACGTCGTCTCGTCCGGCACGCTGGAGAAGGAGACCTTGAACGGCACCTTGGCCATCGCCGCGGCGAAGCCGACGCCGGGCGCGCTGGTGTGGGCCGGGTTCGCATGACGCACGATGAGCATCGGCACGCTGCCGCTGTTCATCTTCGCCGCGGCCGCCCGGATCTCGGCGTGGCCCGCGGCGCCGTCGAACGCGAGCAGCCCGCGGTCGGGGAAGATGGTGCGACCCACGTTGCCGCGCGCCTTGTTGAGCTCGGCGACCGCCGTCGCCAGTTCGCCCGCGTCCTCGCCGTAGCCACCGGAGATGATCGCACTCGCAGACGCCCCACGGAGCTCCGCCTGCAGCCCCTCGAGCAGGGCCGGCGCGACGCCGGCGGTCTCGGCCGCCGCAGCGAGCGACCCGCGCCCGAGCAGCGCGTTCACGATGGCGAGTTCGCTGCCCGGCCGCGCCGGGATCCAGCTGTCGGCGTTGAGTCCGGTGAGCGAGCGGCGCGCCCCCACGTAGATGAAGCGCGGGGCACCCGCGATCTTGCCGCGCGCGGCTGCGAACGCGAGCTGCTGCGGCACGGGCGCGCCCCAGCCATCGAGGAAGTCCGCACTGAACGAGACGATGAGCGAGGCCGCGCCCAGCTCATGGTGCGGCCAGGAGGTGCCGTACGCCGCCTTGTTCGCCCGGGCCACCGCGATCGGCGCCTCGGCGTCGTAGCTGATGTGCGGCGCGATGCCGTAGCCGCCGAGCACCGTATCGAGGAACGACGGGAACGAGCCGAGCTCGTGCTGGTTGATGACAACGACGTTGCTGCCCTGCCCCTTGCTCTTCACTTCGCCGAGCTTCTGGGCGAGCGTCTGCAGCGCCTCGGTCCACGTGGTGGGGACGAGCTTGTCGCCCTCACGCTTCATGGGCCCGCGGAAGCGATCCGGATTGTAGAGTCCCTGCAGCCCCGACTGCCCGCGCGCGCAGAGCGCGCCCTGGTTCACCGGGTGCTGCGGATTGCCCTCGGCCTTGATCGCGCGGCCGTCGCGGACCTCCACGATGAGGCCGCACCCGGCGGCGCATTCGCGGCAGGTGGTCGCGTAGTAGTTCGAGACGCCGGGGACGGTGTTGTCCGGCGAGACGAGGTAGGGGATGAGCTTCTCGACATCGCCGGAGGCGCAGCCTACCGCCGCGGTGGCGGCGCCGGTGACGGAGAGGACCTTGAGGAAATCTCGGCGCTTGACGCCGGACGTCCCTTCAGCCGTGTCCTTGGTGGTCGGGGTCATCAGGCGGTCCTAGTAGTGGCAGGTGGCGCAGTCGTACGTCGCCTTCTTGCGCGGGAGCGCGAGCGTGGCGGAGTCGGGTTCGAGACCCGCGGCGCGCACCCCTTCGGCGGGGGAGTAGCCGTTCACGTGGCAGTTCACGCACCAGCCCATGTTGAGGCTCTGGGCCTGGAAGACCTGCTGCATGTTGTTGACCTGGCCATGGCAGCTCTGGCAGGTGACACCGGCGTTCACGTGGCGCATGTGCGGGAAGTGCACGTACTCCGGCACCTTATGGACGCGCACCCACGGGATCGGCTGCTTCTTGGTCCAGTACTCCGTGAGCTTGGCGATCTCCGGACGCCCGGCGCCGACGATGGTGTGGCACCCCATGCACGTCGCGACGGCGGGGAGGCCCGGATCCGGCGACTTGTCGGCCGCATTGTGACAGAACGCGCAGTTCATCTTGAGCGCGTTCACGTGCACCGGATGCGGGAACTTGATCGGCTGCTCCGGCGAGCGGCCGATGCCGCCGCCGAGATAGTGCGTGTAGCCGGAGGCGCCGCTGTAGGCCCAGGGGCCCGGCTTGGCCTTGCCGAACGCTTCGCGATTTGCGGCTTCGGTCGCCGTCTCCGGCGCCCCCGCGGGCGCCTTCGGCGCGGCTGCTTGTGATCCCGCGTAGGCGGACATCATCGTCGCGGTGAGCGCGATGGCCACCAAGCCCGGGACGACGACCCACTTGCTGCGACCGGTCATCAGCACAACTCGGAGTGGAGGGAAATCCGAATGGTCTATTCGGCTTGTGAACGATTTCACAAGCCACAGGAACACCCAAAAATGCCCCGTAGTACTACCTGCCGCAAGTGCGCCCCACACGATGCGTTAGGTCGCCCGGAACGGGCTACTCCAACCCCCGCTTCACGCGGTCGATCGTCCGCAGCACCTCGATCGCCATCGCCCGCACCAGCGTCAGCTCGCGCGAGTCGGGGCCCGCGCGATTCAACAGCGAACGGACGGAGCGCATGATGTGTTCCGGGTTGCGCGTACGGTAGAACGCGATGGCGCCGAGGCAGCGGTCGATGTCGGCGAGGGCGCGCTCCCATTCGTCGTGTTTGGGCAGCGCCGCATGGTGCTTGTGCCGCGCGAGGGTGCGCGTGGCGTCGCCTGCCTCGAGGTGCAGCTCGTACGCCGCGACGAGCACCGCCTGCGCGACGTTCAGCGAGCTGTGTTCGGTGGTGGGGATGGTGCAGAGCGTGTGCGCGCGGTCGATCGCCTCATTGGGCAGCCCGTGGTCCTCCTGCCCGAAGAGCAGCGCCACGCGGCCCTCGGCGGCCTTCTCGAGCACCACCGGGGCCAGCGCGCGGGGGGTCGTGAGCGGCCAGCGGTGCGCGCGGCGCTTGCCCCCGAAGGCCGCGACGTACACGCAGTCCGCCAGCGCGGCATCCAGGGCCTCGTAGTGCACGATCCGGTCGACGATGTCGCGGGTGCCGTGCGCCACGCCCTCGATGCGCCAGGGATCGTACGCTACCGGCTGCACGAGGCGGAGGTCGGCGAGTCCCATGTTCTTCATCACCCGCACCGTGGCGGCGATGTTGACCGGGTCCTGTGGCCGGTTGATGACGACGACGACCTGGGCGAGGGCGGACATGGGGCGGACGGCGGAGGGCGGAGTGCGGACAGCCGGGTGCAGCGGGCGGACGGTAAGGTAGTCGAGTCGCTAGATTGCGGCCGATATGGATACGCTGATCGATCTCTTCAACCAGCTCCGCGACCTCAACACGCTGGTCGCGACCGCCGGCTACGCGGGCATCACCGCGATCATCTTCATCGAGACGGGACTGCTCTTCCCGTTCCTTCCCGGGGATTCCCTGCTCGTGACCGCCGGCCTCTTCTCGGCGCAGCAGGAAGGGCTGGTGGACCTGAACGTGTGGACGCTGGGCATCCTGTGCACCATCGCAGCGATCGCCGGCGACCAGATCGCCTACGCCATCGGTCGGCGCTCGGGCGAGGCGCTGTTCAAGCGCCCGGACTCGCGCTGGTTCAAGCAGAGCCACCTGCTCGCCGCGCAGGCCTTCTACGAGAAACACGGCGGCAAGACCATCATCATGGCGCGCTTCATGCCGTTCGCGCGGACGTTCGCGCCGGTGGTCGCCGGGGCCGCGCGGATGCGGTACTCCACGTTCGTCTTCTACAACGTGATCGGGGGCATCGCCTGGATCTGGTCGATGCTGCTCACCGGCTACTACGTCGTCCGCATGGTGCCGGGGCTCGAGCACCACGTGGAGAAGATCGCGATCGGCATCATCATCGTGTCGGTGATGCCGGGCGTGTGGGCGTGGTGGAAGTCCAAGACCAAACGCTGACCCTGCCGCCGACGCCGATCCGCGCGACGGCGACGGCTATATTGACCCGATACCTCACTGGAGACCCCGATGGCCCATACGCTGCCTGCCCTGCCCTACGCCCCCGACGCGCTCGAGCCGCACATCGACGCGCAGACCATGCAGATCCACCATGGCAAGCATCATCAGGCGTACGTCAACAACCTGAACGCCGCGATCGAGAAGGCACCCGAGCTCGCGACCTGGACGCTCGACCAGCTCTGCCGCGACATCGCCAAGGTGCCGGAGGGTGTGCGCGCCGCGGTGCGCAACAACGGGGGTGGCCACTGGAACCACTCGTTCTTCTGGAACCTCATGGTGCCCAAGTCGGGCGGCGCGCCGTCGGGCAACGTCGCCACGGCGATCGACAAGGCGTTCGGCGACTACGCGAAGTTCCGCGAGGCCTTCAAGGCCGCCGCGACCGGACGCTTCGGCTCCGGCTGGGCCTGGCTCGTGACGGACAAGGCCGGTGTCGTCTCCATCGAGAGCACGCCCAACCAGGACAACCCGCTCATGGAAGGCCGGCACGCGCTGCTCGGGCTCGACGTGTGGGAACACGCCTACTACCTCAAGTACCAGAACCGCCGTCCGGACTACGTGGATGCGTTCTGGAACGTCGTGCACTGGGGCGAGGTCGCCAAGCGCTACGACGCGCGCTGATCAGCCGTGCGGTGTGCCTCGTCGCCGGCGCGTGCTGCCGGCGACGAGGTCATCGATCCCGCTCTGGTCGGGAGCCGCCATCGCGTCGGGCGGCAGCCGCTTCACGATGGACCCCAGCAGTGGCGGCGTGACGAAGGTGGTGACGATGACCATCAGCATCAACGCCCCGAACAGGCTCGGCGTGAGCACCCCCGCCGCCAGTCCCATCTGCGCGAAGATGAGTCCCACCTCGCCGCGCGGGACCATCGCGACGCCCACCAGCAGCTTGTTCCCGCGGAACCACCAGGGCGCATACCCGGCGGCCACCTTGCCCGCGATGCCCACGGCGACCAATGCCCCGCCGATCAGCAGCGCGTCGCGGGACGCGAGCGCGGCGAGTTCGACCTGGGCACCCACCGACGCGAAGAAGATCGGCACGAAGAAGTAGCCGAGCTGCGTCGCGCTGGCTTCGATCTCCTTGCGCTGCGGCGTGGGGTGCAGGATCAGGCCCGCCGCGAAGGCGCCGATGATCATCGCGCTGCCGACCGCGTCGGCGAGCCAGGCGAGCAGGAGCGCGAAGCCGAGCGCGATCACCCCGAGGGCACCGGTGAGCTGGATGCCGGCCACGAGGCGGAACAGCGGCGGCACCGCGACGCTGCCGAGCGCCACGGCCACCACCACGAACCCGATGGCCGGCCCGGCGGTCCCCACGACGCCACCGGCCGTGAGTGCCGCGCCGCCGACCAGGCTCGCCACGATGGACAGGATGATCAACCCGATGACGTCGTCGAGCACGGCGGCACCGATGACGACCTGCCCTTCGGGGCTCGAGAGCTGGCCGAGCTCGGAGAGCACGCGCGCCGAGATGCCGATGCTCGTCGCGGTGAGCGCCGCGCCGATGACGATGCTGGGCATGAGCGCGACCCCCAGCGCC
The DNA here is from genome assembly GCA_902825965.1 of uncultured Gemmatimonadota bacterium. Taxonomy (GTDB): domain Bacteria; phylum Gemmatimonadota; class Gemmatimonadetes; order Gemmatimonadales; family Gemmatimonadaceae; genus Pseudogemmatithrix. Next base: position 56,590 of record CADEDA010000010.1, read on the forward strand.
TGCGCCACCACCACGCCCCCGACGAACGGAAGCAGCACGCCGACCCCACCGACGGTCAGCGCGGTGGACCCGACGCGGGCGAGCGCACGAAGGTCCGTGTGCAGCCCGATCTCGAACAGGAGGATGAGCACCCCCATCTCGGCGAAGGCATGCAGCACGGGATCGGCGGGATCGAGCACCCCGAGCACGCTGCCACCCAGCAGGATGCCGGCGAGCAGTTCGCCGAGCACGGCCGGTTGGCCCACGCGCTGGGCGAGTTCGCCGAGGAGCTTGGTGGCCGCGATGAGGGCACCGAGGACCAGCAACAGCGCGGCGAAGGCGTGTGCGTCGGGCGCAGCGAGGAGGAACGGCGGGAACGAATGCACGACGGAATCGCTCCGTGGCAGGCGAGGAAGACGTCACACGCCGAGGGAACCGTGGCGCGCGGGCGATTGTGCGCAGTATACGTCGCGTCGCAGCGAATTGTTCACGCGCGCCGCGAGATTTCCGCTCGCGGCGCGCGCATTCCCTTCCTATTTAACCGCCGCTGACCCGCGCGCGGATGGCGCAGGTGCATCGCGCGCTCAGCGCGCCGCTTCGCCCTCGAGGTAGGTGTAGCCCTCGAGTCCGGCCACGTACTCGGCGATGAACATGTTGGCTTCCTCGCGCGAGAGGTCCTTGGCGCCCTGGACCTTGCGACGGAACGTGGCGAGCAGGTCGCTGGCGCGGAACTGCACGTAGTTCAGCACCTCGGTGACGGTGTCCCCGTGCACGAGGTGCGTGATCTCGTAGTGATCGCCCTGGAGCCGCAGGTGCACGGCGTTGGTGTCGCCGAACAGGTTGTGCAGGTCGCCGAGGATCTCCTGGTACGCGCCGGTGAGGAAGATGCCGAGGATGTAGGCCTCGCCGTCGCGGAAGACGTGCAGCGGCAACGACGGCTGCCCGTCGCGCCCGCCGATGAAGCGGTCGATCTTGCCGTCGGAGTCGCAGGTGACGTCCTGGATGGTCCCGCGGCGCAGGGGCTCCTCGTCGAGCCGGTGGATGGGCATGATCGGGAAGAGCTGGTCGATCGCCCAGTTGTCCGGCAGCGACTGGAACAGCGAGAAGTTCGCGAAGTAGCGGTCGACCAGCGCGGCATCGACGTCCTTGATGATGTCGTCGAAGTGGTCGCGCTTGGGCCCGATGAGCCGCGAGACGGCGTTCAGCGTGCAGAGATAGAAGGTCTCCGCCAGCGCGCGCTCCCGGAGCGAGAGCACACCGGAGTTGAACAGCTGCTGGGCGCGTTCCTTGTCGAAGGTCGCGTCGTGGAAGATCTCACGCACGCGACGCATCGAGACGTTCTTGCGGCTGACCGTCTTGAGGTCGTCGGCCATCTCGTGCAGCAGGGCGTGGTCGTCCTCGACCAGCTGCGGCACCGTGGGCTCGGCCGCCGACTCCACGTCGATGACCGAGAGGAGCAGCAGCGCGTGGTGCGCCGTGAGCGCGCGTCCCGACTCCGAGATGAGGTCGGGCATCGGGAGGTTCTCCTCGCGGCAGGTCTCGGCGAGGGTGTAGACGATGTCGTTGGCGTACTCCTGGGCGGAGTAGTTCATCGACGCCTGCGCCGTGGACTGGGACCCGTCGTAGTCCACGCCGAGCCCGCCGCCGACGTCCACGTAGCGGATGTCGAGCCCGAGGCGGCGCAGCTCCACGTAGAAGCGGCTCACCTCCTGCAGTCCGCGCTTGATGAAGCGGATGTCGGTGATCTGCGAGCCGAGGTGGAAGTGGATCAGCTTGATGATGTCGAGCTGTCCCTCGGCCTTGAGGCGGTCGATCACCTGCATCAGCTGCGCGGACGTGAGGCCGAACTTCGACTTCTCGCCGCCCGACTGCGCCCAGCGTCCCGAGCCCTCGCTGGAGAGCTTGATGCGCACGCCGATGGTCGGCGTGATGCCCATCTCCTTGGCCACGGGGAGGAGCACGTCGAGTTCGCTGACCTGCTCGACGACGATGAGCACGGTGTGCCCGAGCTTCTGGCCCATGAGGGCGAGGCGCATGAACTCCTCGTCCTTGTAGCCGTTGCAGATGATCAGGTGGTCGGTGCGGTCGGAGAGGGCGAGCACCGCCTGGAGCTCCGGCTTGCTGCCGCACTCGAGGCCGACGCCGGTCTTCTCGCCGAACTCGACGATCTCCTCGATGACGTGCCGCTGCTGGTTGACCTTGATGGGGTACACCGTGGTGTACTTCCCCGTGTACTGGAACTCCGCGATCGCGCTCGCGAAGCGCATGTGCAGCATCTCGATGCGCGCCTTGAGGATCTCGGAGAAGCGCAGCAGCACAGGGAGACTGACCCCCTGAGCCTCGAGGTCGTGCGCGAGCTCGAAGAGGTCGAGCACCTGCTCCGGGCGGTCCTTGTCGGGGCGCACGACGACACGCCCGGCGGGGCTCACGTCGAAGAAGCCGTCGCCCCAGCCCTCGATGTTGTAGAGCGCCTTGGCGCGTTCGATGGACCAGGGTGACGCGGCGACCGCGCCGGTGCTCGTGCTGGTGCTCGTGCTCGTGCTGGTGCCGGAAGTCGGCGCGGGAGCCGGCGTGACGGCGTCGGAGGTCGGGGTGGCTGCCATGGCGTGAATAGTAGGGCCGTCGTCCCGTCCACGAAACCGGCGTCGCTCCGGAAGGCGCACCGACGGTCGCGGTCCGGGGTACTGAATCCAAACGCTGTCCCCCACCGTATCTCGGGGGCATCGCAGGATGCGACAGTGTCGGCGCCCGAGCGGCGTGGCACCCTGAAGAGCAAGGACCGTCAGGAGGACGGAGATGAAACGAATCTTGAAAGTGGTGGGATACCTGGTCGTCGCGCTGGTGGTCGGCGCGGGGGTCGGCGTCGCCGGGTTGTACGCCTGGTCGGGCGCCGAGCTGAAGAAGAAGAATCCGCTGCCCTCGCACGATTTCGCGGCCGCGACGGACAGCGCGAGCATCGCGCGGGGCGAGCACCTGCTGCGGGCGATCGCGAAGTGCAGCGATTGTCACGGGCAGGACCTCGGCGGTGCGATCATGATCGACGACCCGGCGTTCGGGACGATCTACGCCCCCAACCTCACGCGCGGCGACGGCGGCGTGGCGGCCTCGTACGACGACGCCACGTGGGAGCGTGCCGTGCGGCATGGCATCGCGAAGGACGGCCGCCGGTTGCTGATCATGCCCTCGAACGAGTACCAGTACCTCTCGGACGAGGACCTGGCGGCGCTGCTGGGCTACCTGAAGCAGGTGCCGGCGGTGGCCCGCACGCACCCCGCGCCGCAGGTGGGCCCGGTCGCGCGCGCGCTGTACGCGGGTGGCGTGCTGCCGCTCTTCCCGGCGAACGCGGTGACACACGCGAACGAGGTGGTCCCGGCCGTGGCCGTGGACAGCTCCATCACCTACGGCAAGTACCTCGCCGACATCGGCTGCTCAGGCTGCCATGGTGCCGGGTACGGTGGCGGCGCGATCCCCGGGGGACCGCCGGACTGGCCGCCGCCGGCCAACCTCACGCCCGCCGGACTCGACGCGGGGCAGTACGACCTCGCGGGCTTCACCAAGGCGCTGCGGGAGGGGGTGCGGCCGAACGGATCCACCATCAACCCGTTCATGCCGATCCACGCCACCAAGCTCATGACCGACGTGGAGATCATCGCGACCTACAAGTACCTGCGTTCGCTGCCGTCGAAGGAGTTCGGCACGCGGTGAATGCCACGCGGCGTGCCGGGTCGATGACCCGGCACGCCGCCGTGTGAGGCTGGCGGAGGCCGCGGCGCCGGACGGTGCCGCGGCCTCGTCGCGTCCGCTCAGGGGATGTACGGACGCCCCATCTGGTCGCGGCCCTTCTCGGTGAAGGGGATGCCGTTCTTCATCCAATCCGGCTCGGGTGCACCGAGCAGCTTGGCGCCGAGGAACTCCTGCATGCGACGGTCGATGTCCTTCTGGTTGGCGTACTTCCGCGGATTGTGGGCGTCACCGTTGTAGTTGAGCATGTACGCTTCCTTGCCCAGGCGGCGCATGGCGACGAAGAACTCGATGCCCTGGTACCACGGCACGGCCCCGTCGTTGTCGTTCGCCATGAAGAGCACCGGCGTCGTGACCCGGTCGAGGTAGAAGAGCGGCGAGTTCTCCATGTAGCGCTCGGGATACTGCCACAGCGAGCCTCCGATGCGGCTCTGCCCGCGCTCGTAGTTCACGATCGCGCGCTCCACCCCCGACTCCCAGCGGATGCCGCCGTACGCCGAGGTCATGTTCACCACCGTCGCGTTGGGCACGGCCGCCGCGAAGAGGTTGGTCTGCGTGATGATGTAGGCCGTCTGGTAGCCGCCCCAGGACTGGCCGCCGATGCCGATCCGCTTGGGATCCGCGACGCCGCGTGCGATGAGCGACTGCACGCCCGGCACGATCGACTTGACTGCGCTGGGCCCGGGGTACCCGGGCGTGTAGTGGATGTTCGGCATGAACACCACGTAGCCCAGCGAGTTGTAGACGACCGGGTTGATGATGTTGCGCCCCGCCGGCCGGGTGTAGTTGTAGAGCCCGTCCGAGAGCTGCTCGTAGAAGTAGACGAGCATCGGGTACTTCTTGGCGGGATCGTAGCCCTCGGGCTTGTAGAGCAGGCCCTCGATCTCGACGCCGTCGCTGTTGAGCCACTTCACGAGTTCCACGTCGCCCCAGGAATACTGGGACTGCTCGGGCATCGCATCGGTGATCCGCTCCAGCCGATCGAAGCTGCTGCCGGTCCAGAGGTCCGGGAACTCCCGGTGATCGGCGCGCGCGACGAGGTACTGATCCGCGCCCTTGGCCTTCTGCAGCACCGGCCAGGACTTGGGGGCCATGACGAGCTTCTCGGGATTCCCCGGCGCGCCGACGCGGTCACGGTAGAGCCCCGCGTACTTGGTGGCGTTGTCGAAGGTGCGCAGCAGCAGCGGCTGCGCGGGATCGATGAACCGCTCCTCGGCGTCGAGGCGCACGACGCGGAACGTGAGGTTCTCCTTGCGCCCCACACCATCGGTGAGGTTGCGCGCGGCGGCGACGCCGAGCGGATCGACCTCCCACACGTCGTAGCGATCGTAGACGAGCACGCGCGCATCGTCCTTGGTCCAGCCCGCGAGTCCGTACGGGTTGGGTTCCGACGGCGTGTCGTGCTCCTCGTTCACGAGCGAGACGCCGGTGATGCCGGTGGAGATGTCGCGCGTGCGGCCGGTGGCCACCTCGTGCGCCTTCCACTGCCCGCCCTCGAACCACGTCACGTACTTGGCGGCCGGGGAGAGCTGCGCCGTGCCGCGGATCTTCACGGCGAGCTGCTTGCTGGCGCCGGTGACGGTGTTGACGAGGTGCACGTCGTTGCCGTCGTCCCCGGCGATCGCGGCGATGTCGTAGGGTACGCCGGTGACGAGGAGGCCGGTCCGGCCATCGTCCGAGAGTTGCAGCTGCGGCATGGAGTCGTTCGCGATGCGCCGCATCTGGCGGGTGGCGACGTGGTAGACCGCCGTGTAGCTGCGATTGCGGTCCTGCGCGGCCTGCAGGCGCTGCATCGGCTGCGGGCGGGTGTCGCGCCAGTGCCAGACGTCCACGACCGCCTTGTCGGCGAGGGAGTCAGCGGGGATCGAGTCGAGCGGGACGGGCTGCACCCCGAAGCGCAGCACGGCACCGGTCTTCACGAAGTCCACGCTGCCGCGCTCCGCGATGCGCATGCCGCCACCGACGGCGCCGGCGGCGACGGCCACGCTGGCCGCCTGCGGGCCGGGCTTGGCGCGCGTGCCCGCGAGCGACGCGTGATAGAGCGTCACGCGCGGCTTGGTCTCCGTCCATTCGTCCGCATCGGTGACGAACGCCACCTGCGTGGCGGCTTCATCGATCGCGAGGCTGCGGTAGTTCCCGGTCCCCACCTTGAGCGGCGTGACGACACCGCTGGCGAGATCGCGGGCGTAGACGCCGTCGACCTTGAGCGAATCCGCACCGGTGACGCTGTAGACGAGGAACTTGCCGTTCGCGTCCATGGTGTAGTTGGTCACCCCTTCGATGCGCACCTCGCTGCCGGTGGCCAACTCGCGGAGCACCAGTGGCGCGCCGGAATCCTTGCGGCGCGCAGCCGCGCGGGTGGAATCGCCGCGTGCGGCCGCACCAGCGGCGCCTCCTGCAGCGCGCCCGCCGGCACCGGCGCCACCACCGGCGCCACCACCGGCACCCGCCGCAGCCGTCGTGTCGGCGTCGATCTGGTACGCCACGTAGCGCCCGACATCCGCCGCGAGCTGGAAGCCGCGCACGCGATCGACCGTGGTCACCTCACCCGTCGCGAGCGCGAGGATCGCGAGCTTGTTGCGCGGCGTATCCGCGGGCCGTGCGCGGCGCAGCCGCGCGGAATCCATCGCGGCCTTGCCGGGATACTGCAGGAACACCACGTACCGAGAGTCGGCGGTGACCTGAGCAGCCTGCAGGGTGAAGGGTGTGCCGGTGACCGAGTTGAGCGGCCGGCCGGTCCAGCCGCGCGCGACGCGGTGCTCGGTGTTGCCTGCCGTCGCACGCGCGACCAGCTGGCCGTCGCCGACGGTGGGCGTGAGCGTGTAGACCGCCCACTTGCCGTCGGGGGACAGGGTCGGCTGCGCGATGCTGCGCCAGAGGTCGTAGGTGTCCTGCGTGAGGGGCTTCTTGGTCCCCTGGGCCGCGAGCACGGCGTCCGTCGTGGCGGGCGCGAGCGCGGTCGCAAGTGCGGTCGCCGCAGCGGCCGCGAGTACGAGGAAGGAACGCATGGGCATCCGGTGGGAAGGCGGTGGGTTATCTTCTGCCGACGACGCGGATTCTACGCAATTCCCACCCCCTCCGCTGGCCTGCGCGCCCAGACGGCACGCACGCACGCCCGAGTGACCCCATGAAGCGCCTCCTCACCTACTTCCTGCGCGGCCTGGTCCTCACCGTGCCGCTCGTCGTCACGGTCGCGGTCTGCTGGGTCGTGCTCACGCGCATCGACGGATGGCTCGGCCTCTCCATCCCCGGGCTCGGCCTCATCATCACGCTGGCCGCGATCACGCTCGTGGGATTCGTGGGCTCGACCTTCCTCTGGCGCACCATGGAGGGCTGGCTGGATGAGCTGCTGGAGCGGCTGCCGTTCGTACGGCTGCTGTACTCGTCCACCAAGGACCTGCTCAACGCCTTCGTCGGCGAGAAGCGTCGGTTCGACGCGCCGGTGCTGGTCGCCCTCAGCGAGGACGGCGCCGTCCGTACGTTCGGGTTCATCACGCAGGCCTCGCTGGCGGCGCTCGCCCTGCCGCAGGACGTGGCCGTGTACTTCCCGCAGTCGTACAACTTCGCGGGCCAGCTCGTGGTCGTGCCCTCGTCCCGCGTGACACGTCTCGAGGCCGAGAGTGCGGACGTGCTCGCGTTCATCGTGTCGGGCGGCGTCACGGACGTGCCCGGCACCCCCAAGGTGGAGGCCTGATGCGTCGCCCTTCGGTCGTCGCCGCCCTCGTGGCGTCCGCGATGGTGGTCCTCGGATCCCGCAGTGCCCCAGCCCTCGCGCAGCGCGTGCCGGCGGCACACCCCGACTCGGTCGTGCTGCTCCTGCCCGACCGCGTGTTCACGGGGCTGGAGGATTCGGCCCGCACGGGGTGGGCGGTGCTCGTCCGCGGCGAGCGCATCGTCGCGGTCGGGCCGCGGGAGCGGCTCAGTGTTCCCGCCGGCGCGCGACGTGTGGAGTTGCGCGGCAGCACGCTCATGCCCGGCATGATCGAGGGCCACACGCACCTCTTCTTGCACCCGTACAACGAGACGTCGTGGAACGACCAGGTGCTCAAGGAGTCGCTCAGCCTGCGGACGGCCCGCGCGGTGAACCACGCCGCCGCCACGCTCCGGGCGGGATTCACGACCGCGCGTGACCTCGGCACCGAAGGCGCGGGGTTCGCCGACCACGGCCTCAAGCAGGCGATCGAACAGGGCATCATCCCGGGCCCGCGTCTGCTGATCGCGAGCAAGGCGATCGTCGCGAGCGGCAGCTACGGGCCGGCCGGATACGCGAGCGAGTGGGAGGTCCCGCAGGGCGCCGAGGAGGCGGATGGTGTGGAGGGGCTCACCCGCGCGGCCCGCGACCAGATCGGACACGGCGCCGACTGGATCAAAGTGTACGCGGACTACCGCTGGGGCCCGAACGGCGAGGCGCGAGCGACGTTCAGCGAAGCGGAACTGCGTACGCTGGTCGAGGTCGCCGCCTCGAGTGGCCGGCGGGTGGTCGCGCACGCGGCCACCACGGAGGGCATGCGGCGCGCGGTGCTGGCCGGTGTGGCTTCCATCGAACACGGCGATGCGGGATCGGCCGAGGTGTGGCGGCTGATGGCCGAGCGGCAGGTGGGGTACTGCCCGACGCTGGCCGCGGTGGAGGCGACCGCGCGTTATGCGGGTTGGAAGGAGGGCCAGCCTCCGACCGCACGTACGCTGCAGAAGCGGGAGGGTCTACGTGCGGCCGTGGCGGCCGGCGTACCGATCTGTGTGGGCGGCGACGCGGGGGTGTTCGCCCATGGCGACAACGCCTGGGAGATCGAGCTGCTGGTGGCCGCCGGCCTGGCGCCGGCCGCGGCACTGCGCGCCGCGACCAGCGGCAATGCGCGCATCCTCGGACTGGACGACCGTCTCGGGAGCCTGCGCGAGGGCCTGCTCGCCGACCTCGTGGCGGTGGAGGGTGACCCGCTGCGCGAGATCGGCGCCGTGCGTCGCGTCCGCCTCGTGATGTCGGGCGGACGCATCGTGCGCTGAGGGATCAGTCCGTGATGGGGCGCGGGGCGATGAGCCAGTGCCCGAACCAGTCGCGGAGCCGCCCGAGCCGGTCCACCAGCAGCCAGGGCTCGCCGGTGCGCGAGAGGTCGTGCGTCGAGCGCGGATAGCGCACGAACTCCACGGGCGTGCCCTGCTTGCGCAGCGCCATGAACCATTGCTCCGCGTCGGTCATCGGCGTGCGGTGGTCCTCCTCCGACTGCAGGATGAAGGTCGGGGTCTTCACCTTGCGCACGTAGCGGATGGGCGAGAGCGAGTCGTACATCGCCGGATTGTCCCAGGGACGGCCGAAGAACTCGAACTCGGTCAGCCCCTGCACATCCGACGTGCCGTACCAGGACCACCAGTTGGCGATCATACGGTCGGCCTGCGCGGCCTTGAAGCGGTCGGTCTTCACCGTGATCCAAGCCGTCATCACGCCGCCGTAGGACCCGCCCGTGACGCCCATACGCGTGGAGTCCACGTCGGGGCGCTGCGCCGCGATGTCCACCGCCTTCATGAGGTCCTGATAGTCCTCGGCGAACCAGCGGCCGCGCGTGGAGTACGTGAAGTCCGCGCCGTAGCCGCTCGAGCCGCGTGGGTTGGTGTAGAGCACCATGAAGCCCGCGGCCGCGAGGTTCTGCGTCTCGTCGAACCACTGCTCGCCGTACTGCGAGTGCGGACCGCCGTGCACATAGAGCACCAGCGGGTACTTCTGCCCTGCGGTGTAGCCGAACGGCTTCATGAGCCAGCCTTCGATCTCGAGGTCACCGACACTCTTGAACGTCAGCCGCTCCGCGTCGCTCCACGCGACCTCGGCGTTGAGCTTGTCGTTGAACGATGTCACGCGCCGCTCTCCCTTGCCGTCGACGCCCGCGATGTAGAGCTCGGTGGGCTTGTTGACGCTGGTGGACACGTAGGCGACCTGGCGGCCCGCCATGTCGAACGTGAAGCCGTTCATCTTGCGCCGGCCGCCGAGGACCTCGCGCATCTTCCCGTCCTTCGCGTTCACGAGGAAGAGGCCGCTGGAACCGCCGATGTCCGCCCACATCGCGATCTCGCCGCTGGGCAGCCACTGGATGCCGTTGGGCTCGTACTGCCAGGTGGGCGTGAGGTTCGTGGCCTGGCCGCTGGCCACGTCCACGACCATCAAGCGGGCGTTCTTCACGCGGCCGGGGCGATCGATGTACGCGAGCCGACGTCCGTCCGGCGACCAGGAGAGGTTGCCCTCGATGCCCGGCAGCGTCGCGACCTTGCGCGGGGCGCCGCCGGCGACGGGGATCACGTAGATGTCGGAGTCGTTCTCGTCCACCTCATCGCGCGCGGCGTCGTACGGCAGGATCGCGCGGCGCTCGTTCTCCAGCGCGACGGCGCTATCGGAGCGGAGCGCCGCGTCCGCGGTGAAGGCGATCCAGCGACCGTCGGGCGAGACGGTGGCCGAGCCGTGCGAGTAGCTGGTGTTGGTGACCTGCACGCGCTTGGCGCCCGGCACCTGCGTGAACAGCTGCTGCGGACGGATCACGCGCGCCTCGCGCGGTCCCGGCAGGAATCCCTGTCCGTTCGCCTTGTAGCGCGTCTCGGTGATGTGGCGACCGTCGAAGCGCGCGGGGTCGACCGGCTTGGTGATCGCGCCGTACGGCGGCCGCGCCATCGGCTGCATGCGGCCATAGGGATCGTCGCTGCGGGGCGCGGCGGGTCCGCCCTCCGCGGTCGCGGGCGCCGCGAAGACGGCGAACTTGCCGTCGCGCGTCCACGAGCCGGCCGGGTAGTCGGTCAGCTGCATCGCCTCGCCGCCGGGGGCATCCATGCGGATGGCCCACACCGGGCCCGAGCCCCCGGGCCGCTGCGAGTTGAAGAACAGGTACTTGCCGTCGGGGGAGAAGCGCGGATTCGAGCTCTCCGTGCTCGGCGCCGTGTAGCGCACCGCATCGCCACCGCTGGTGGGGACCACCCACACCTCTTGGTGCCGCTTGTTCTCGCGCTCATTCACCGTGGTGACCGTGAAGGCGACGACACGACCATCGGGCGACATGGCCGGCTGCGACAGCGTGGTCAGGCGGTGCCAGTCGTTGGGCTGCATCGCGCGCTGCGCAGGCAGCGCCGACGCGAAGGCGACGAACAGCACGGACAAGGTGCGAGCGGAACGGATCACGGCGGGGGCTCCTCGAGGGTGGTTCGGATCGGACGCCGCGTCGGGCGTCCGCAGGCAAAGTACGCGCTCCGGCCCCGCTCCGCTCAGCGCGGGGACCGCGCCATCAGCGCCCGCACGAGCGCCTCGGAGAGCGCATCCGCCGCGGGGTCGATGCGCAGGAATCGCGTCTCGTGGAAGAAGCCGGCGCCGTCGGCACGCATGATGCCCAGCATGGCGATGTGTTCGGTGTAGCGCTCCTGCCGACGTTGCGTCTGGGTCTCTGTCCGGGGACAGGGCGGGAGCCGCGGATCGCGGAGCGCCGGGTCGCAGCGTTGGCCGAGGGTCGCCTCCGGCACCGGCTCACCGGACGACGCCGCATTGACGTCCCGCGTGCGGACGCGCGTCTGCACGAAGACGGTCACCTCGAACTCGCCCGTCCCGGCGGGCACCTCGCGCCAGCGACTGCCCCGCAGCACGAGGGCGATCGACTCGCGCAGTTCCTGCGCCGCCTCGCCGGCGCTCGAGCGGTCGTCCTCGGGGATGGTCCGCTCGAAGATCCGCGACGGCAGCACCCAGCTGAATGTCGCGTCGGCGGGGAGCGACTCCAGTCTGGCGCCGGCCGGGCGCCGCACGCTCGGCGTGCGCACGGACTGCGACGCGGAGGCGCAGCCCAGCGCCGCCATTGCGGCCAGCGCGAGGAGTGCGCGCGCGAGCGTGCGGCGGTGCATCTACTGCTTCTGCGTACCCAGCAGGAGCAGGCGCAGGATCTCGCCCGCCACGACGTTCCCGGTGCGCTCGGGGTCGTCGTACGGCAGTCGCCAGTCCACCCCGCGTCCGTCCACGCGTCGGATGCCCACGACGAGTTGCTCGATCACCGTCGCGACGGATCGCGGCCCGAAAGCCTTGCGCCGATACACCCAGGCCGTGACCTCGAACTCGCCGGCGCCCTGTGGCACCTCACGCCATGCACTCCCGCGAAGGACCGTCTCGACGCTGCTGCGGATGCTGCGTCCCTCGGCCGTGTGCATCGCCAAGCTGTCCACCTCGAACGTCCGGCGGAACACCGAGGCAGGTCCGACCCAGGAATAGGTCGCGCTCTCGGGCAGGACCCGCAGATCAACACTTCCGAGGCGTTCGAGGGGACTGCCCAGCACGGGGTAGACGTATCCCGACGGCGACGGGGACGCACCCTGCCCCGACGGGCCGTGGCAGGCCACGAGTGCGAGTCCCAGTGCCGCGACGGCCTTCACGCGGTGCCGGCCCCGGTGAAGCTGCGCAACACGCGACCTGCCCGCACCGCCGCTTCGGCGATCCGCGCCGGACTGGTGATGAACGAGATGCGGAAGAAGCCCTCGCCGCCCGCGCCGAGCGCACTGCCGGCAAGCACGATCACACCCTCCTGCTCCATGAGTCGCTCGTGGAACGCCATCGACGGCACACCCTCAGGCAGCGGAACCCACAGGTACATCGACGCCTTGGGCGCCTCGGCGATGGCGAAGCCGTTGGCGCGGAACGCGGCGACGGCCGCATCCCGGCGCTCCTTGAACACCGCGACGTTCCCCGGCACCCAACTCGCCCAGGATTCCAGCGCCGCGATCCCCGCCTTCTGCACCGCCATGAACTGCCCCGTGTCGAGGAAGCTCTTCACCTTCGCCAGTGCCCCCACGACCTCGGCGTTGCCGCAGGCCCAGCCGCAACGCCAGCCGGTCATGTTGTAGGTCTTGGACAGCGAGTGGAACTCGATCGCCACATCCCGCGCTCCGGGCACGTCGAAGATGCTCGGCGCCACGTAACCGTCGAACGTCATCTCGGAATACGCATTGTCGTACACCAGGATGATGCCGAGTTCCTTGCAGCGCCGGACGACCGTCTCGAGGTAGTCCATCGGCGCGATGGCCGCGGTGGGGTTGTTGGGATAGTTCAGGAAGAGGAGCTTGGTGCGCTTGAGGACGTCGGCCGGGATCTCGTCGAGGTCCACGAGGAAGTCGGTGCGCGGCGTGATGGGATAGAGGTACGGCTCCCCTTCGCTGAGGAGCGTGCCGCCGAGGTACGCGAGATAGCCTGGGTCCGGGATGATGGCCACGTCGCCCTTCTGCAGGAACGCGAACGACAGGTGCGCGATGCCTTCCTTGCTGCCGATGAGCGGCACGATCTCCTTGAGCGGGTCGAAGCTGTGGCCGAAGCGCCTCGACATCCAGCTCGCGACGGCGTCGCGGAAGGCGGGGAGGCCGAGTCCGAAGCCGTAGCGCGACATCGCCGGGTCGTCGGCCGCCGCCTTGAGCGCGGCGACAGCGGCCGGCGGCGCGGGCAGGTCGGCGTCGCCGGCGCCCAGGTCGATCACGTCCATGCCGCGCGCGATGAGGTCGCGCTTCTTCTGCGGGATGGTGGCGAGGAGGTAGACGGGGAGGCGGGAGAACCGGTCAGTGAAGGGCATCAGGGATGTGAGGAGGGACGGTCGAGTCGCATGACATGGCAATCGTCGGCGCCGAACCAGCGGCGCTCGACGAACCGGAAGCCGAACCGTTCGTAGAAGCGGATCGCCCGCGTGTTGCTGGCGAGCGGATCGATGAGGATGGCCCGCACGCGCGGGTCGGCGAAGCAGCGGTCGATGGCCTGCTGCATGATGACGCTGCCGTAGCCCTGGCCCAGCGCGTCGGCTTCGCCGATCCAGATGTCGATGGCCGCGAGATCCGTCGCGCAGTCGCCCCAGTAGTGGGATTCCTCCCGCGCCGGGTCGATGATCTGCACGAAGCCGATCGCGCGGCCATCGACCTCCGCGACGAGTTGCTCGCGCCAGGCCGGCGTCTTCGCGAGTTCGGTCTCCCAGTGCCAGTCGTCGTTGGGATCCGACTCGACCACGTGCGGTTCCTCGTCCCAGCGCTGGAGCAGGGGCAGGTCCGCGAGGGTCGCGTTGCGCAGCGTGATGACGGCCACGCCGGTCACCCTGGGGTCTGTCCGCTGGGGCGGCCGACGGTCGGGCGCACCAACGAGAAGATCGAATCGGTGGTCACATGCGACCACTCGGTCCGGCCGAGCCGCGCCGCCGGGTCGAGCTTGGCCGTGTCGGGCAAGCCGTCGGCCGCGAGGATGCCGTCATCGATGTGGGCGGCGAGCACCTCGCCGATCACCCAGGTGCCGTGCAACGGCCCGCTGCCGTGCGGGATGACCTGGAACACCCGGCACTCCAGACTGGCCGGGCTCTCGGCGACCCGTGGCGGCTGCACCATCACCGACGGCACACGCGTGAAGCCGACGACGTCGAACTCATCGACGCCATGCGGATACGGGGCCGAGGCCTGGTTCACCCGTTCCGCCATCGCCCGTGTGACGATGTTGATGACGAACTCCCCCGTCGCACGCACGTTGCGGAGGGTGTCCTTGGGATTGCCGTTGCGGTCGGCCACCGGGCAGAACGCGACGGACTGCGGACTCTGCCCGCCCATCGCGAAGAAGCTGAACGGCGCCAGGTTGCCGATCCCGTCCGCGCCGCGCGTGCTCACGAACGCGATGGGGCGCGGCGTGATGAGCGGAGTGAGGAGGGCGTGGCGGTCCTGCGGCTGCAGATCTTCGAGGATGGCGAACATTGGATCCTGCGGTAGGAGATGGGAGGTGGGAGGTGTGAAGTGCATGGAACGGCGATGCGGGGCCCCGTCGCCCTCGCACCGCGGCTCCCACGCCTCCCACCTGCTCCGTCGCGTTCAGCTCGTCGGCGGCGCGAACCCGTCCCCACCCTGCTCCAGCCACGAGAACTGGTACTTCTTGTCCTCGAACGGCAGGATCTGCCTGGCCACCTTGAGCGGGCGGAACGAGTCCATCATGACCGCGAGCTCGTTGGTGTGCGTCATGCCGATGCTGCCCTCGTAGCGACCCGGGTGCGGGCCGTGCGGGATGCCATCGGGGTGATGCGTGATGCTGCCGTACTCGATACCCTTGCGGCTCATGAACTCGCTGGAGGCGTAGAACAGCACCTCGTCGGAGTCGACGTTGCTGTGGTTGTACGGCGCCGGGATCGCTTCCGGGTGGAAGTCGTAGGGGCGCGGGCAGAAGGAGCAGATGACGAATCCGTCGCCCTGGAAGGTCTGATGCACCGGCGGCGGCTGGTGCACCTTGCCGACGATGGGCTCGAAGTCGTGGATGTTGAACGCCCAGGGATAGAACTGGCCGTCCCAGCCGATCACATCCAGCGGGTGATGATCGAGCACCACCTCGTTGAGGCCGTTGTACTGCTTGATGACGATCGGGAAGTCGCCCTTCACGTCATGCGTCCTGAGCTCGCGCGGGATGCGGAAGTCGCGCTCGCTGTAGGGCGCCCCTTCCACCAGCTGTCCCACGTTGTTCAGGTAGCGCGACGGCGGGCGCACGTGGCCGCGGCTCTCCATCACCAGCAGCTTGGCCGGCTTGGTGAAGCGATAGCGGTGCAGGATGTGGCGATGGATGACGAGGTAGTCGCCCGGCTTGATCGGGAGGTCGCCGTACTGCGTCTCCAGGTTCCCTTCGCCCTCGGCGACGTACACCACCTCGTCCCCTTGCGCGTTCCGGTAGAAGTGCTCGTCCTGCTTGTCCGGCGCGACGTACAGCATCGCGATGTCGTTGTTGAACAGCATCGGGACGCGGTCGAGCGTCGGGCTCCCGCCGCGCGCGATGGGCGCGGTGCGGAAGTGCCGGTGCCGGAGCGTCTTGTCGCTGTCCTCCTCGTAGGGCGTCTCGGCCAGCCGACGCACCGACTTGACCGTCGTGGGCGGATACAGGTGATAGAGCAGCGCGGACGGTCCGGTGAACCCCTCGATGCCGACGAGCTGCTCATGGTAGAGCGTGCCGTCAGGCTTGCGATGGGCGATGTGCCGCTTGCGCGGGATGTGGCCGAGCGTGTGGTAGAATGGCATCAGTCGGCTCGCGGGTTGGTCATGGTGGGGCCGAGCGCCTTGGCGCGCGCATACGTGCGCTCGACGAGCGTCTTGAAGACCTTCGGATCGACATCGGCGAGTCGCTTGATGTAGAGGCAACTGCCCCCGATGGAATGCGCGCCGAGCTGGGCCAACAGCTCCGTCTGGCGCACGAAGCTCCCGAGGGCGTAGAGCGCGAACTTCCCCTTCCGCGGCGAGAAGCCGCAGAGGAAGAAGTCGCCGGCGCGGCCCGACTTGCCGACGTAGCTGTACTCCCCGTAGCCGACGATCGCGCTGCCCCACATGCGCGCCGGCTGGCGGGTCACCGCAGCGAAGACGCGCTCGAGCGCGACGGCATCGGCCCGCTGCTGCGCGTCGGGGAGCTTGCTGAGGAAGCCCTGCACGCTGGCGTCGTTGACGACGGTCTTGATCGTGGCCTTGACCACCTTCTTCGCGGCCTTCTTCTTCGCCGCCATCAGAGATTGCCTCGCAGCGCCTGCTCGCGTTCGATGCTCTCGAACAGCGCCTTGAAGTTGCCGGCGCCGAAGCTCTTGGCGCCCTTGCGCTGGATGATCTCGAAGAACAGCGTCGGGCGGTCCTGCACGGGCTTGGTGAAGATCTGCAGCAGGTACCCTTCGTCGTCGCGGTCCACCAGGATGCCCAGCTCAGCGAGGGGTGCGATGTCCTCGTCGATCTTGCCGACGCGGTCGAGCACGGTCTCGTAGTACGTCTTGGGGATGCTCAGGAACTCGACCCCCCGGCTCTTGAGTGCGCGCACCGTGGTGATGATGTCGTCGGTGGCGACGGCGATGTGCTGCACGCCCGGGCCGCGATAGAAGTCGAGGTACTCCTCGATCTGCGACTTCTTCTTGCCCTGCGCCGGCTCGTTGATGGGGAACTTGATGCGGCCGTTCCCGTTCGACATCACCTTCGACATCAGCGCCGAGTACTCGGTGCTGATGGTCTTGTCGTCGAACGAGAGCAGGTTGTAGAAGCCGAGCACCTTGGAGTAGAAGTCGACCCAGTGGTTCATCTTGCCGAGCTCGACGTTGCCCACGCAGTGGTCGACGTACTTGAGACCCACCGGCGCCGGCATGTACGGCGACTCCGCCTTGCGGAAGCCGGGCATGAAGAAGCCGCGGTAGTTCTTGCGCTCGACGATGGAGTGGATGGTGTCGCCGTAGGTGCGGATGCCGGCGATCACGATCTCGCCGTGTTCGTCCTTGAGCACCGTGGGCTCCTGCACCGACACCGCGCCGCGTTCGATGGCCTTCTGGTACGCGTCGCGTGCGTCGTCCACCCAGAACGCCATGTCGCGCACGCCGTCGCCGTGTTTGGCGATGTGCGCGGCCATCTCGCCCTCGGGGCCCATGGGCGTGGTGAGCACGAGGCGGATCTTGCCCTGCTCGAGGAGGTAGCTGGCGCGGTCCCGCACCCCGGTCTCGGGGCCACGGTAGCCCACCCACTGGAAGCCGAAGGCCGCGCGGTAGAAGAGCGCGGACTGCTTCGCATTGCCGACCCAGAACTCGATGTAGTCGGTGCCGTTGATCGGGAACGTATCGTGGGCGGTTTCCTTGAGCGTCGCGGGAGCGGACATGGTCCTTGGGGTGGGAGGTGTGAGGTGGGCGGTGCTAGGAGCGGCTGTGCGGGAAGGGCGGGCGGCGAGTGGGTTGCACATACCTCACTCCTCACACTTCACACCTCCCACCTGCCGTTCAAGCCCCTCTCGCCCCAGTACGGGCACTGGTCCACCATCTCCCCCACACATTCAATGACGCCCAGTCTTGGACTCGCATCGGTCGCTCCGGCGTGACGGTCGGACTCACTGCGTGGAATATACCCGGAACAGCTCCAATGCACCCGGGTTGGCCAGGGCGTCCGTGTTCTTCACCACCCGCCCGTGCAGGACGTCGCGGACGGCGATCTCGGAGATCTTGCCGCTGATCGTCCGGGGGATGTCGGCCACCGCCTCGATGCGCTTGGGCACGTGGTGCGGGCTGGTGGCGGCGCGGATGGCCTTCTTGATGCGGTCGCGGAGCGCGTCGTCGAGTGTGTAGCCGGCGCGGAGGCGCACGAAGAGCACGATCTGTACGTCCTTGTCTGCGCCGCTGCCGATATCCTGCCCCACCACCACACTCTCGAGGATCTCCGGCATCTGCTCCACCTGCCGGTAGATCTCCGCCGTGCCGATGCGTACGCCACCGGGGTTGAGCGTGGCGTCGCTGCGGCCGTGGATCACCAGCCCGTCATGCTCGGTGATCTCGGCCCAGTCGCCATGGCGCCACACGCCGGGGAAGAAGTCGAAGTACGCCGCGCGATACTTGCTGCCGTCGGGGTCGTTCCAGAAGGCGACCGGCATGCTGGGGAACGGCTTGGTACATACGAGTTCACCGGCCGCGCCGCGCAGTGGCTTCCCGGCCTCGTCCCACACGTCCACGGCCATGCCAAGGCCGCGACACTGCAGCTCCCCGCGATACACGGGCAGCATCGGATTGCCGAGGGCGAAGCAGGAGATGAGGTCCGTGCCGCCGGAGATGCTCGCGAGCTGCACGCCGGGCTTCACCTGCTCGTACACATAGTCGTAGCTGTGCTCGGCGAGCGGGCTGCCGGTGGAGAGGATCATGCGCAGCTGGGAGAGGTCGTGTGTGTTGGCGGGTGCCAAGCCCAGCTTCTCGGACATCGCGAGGAACTTCGCGCTGGTGCCGAAGTGCGTGACGCCCTCGTCCTGCGCGAGATCCCAGAGGATGCCGGGGTTCGCGTCGGGCAACGGGGCGCCGTCGTACAACACGATCGTCGTGCCCCGGACAAGCGCCGAGAGCAGCCAGTTCCACATCATCCACCCGCAGGTGGTGAAGTAGAACAGCGTGTCCGAGGACTGCAGGTCGCAATGCAACGCGTGTTCCTTCACGTGCTGCAGGAGCGTGCCGCCTTGGCCGTGCACCATGCACTTCGGCAGTCCGGTGGTGCCGGAGCTGTACATGATGTAGAGCGGATGATCGAACGGCAGGCGCTCGAAGCGCGTGGGGGCGTCGGCGCCTCGTGCGACGAAATCGTCCCAGCGGACGGACTGCGGCAGGTGCTTCGCCGCGAGCCGCTCGGCCTCGTCGTCGGCGAGGAATGAAACGCGGACCACTTCGCGCACCGACGGCAGTGTCGCGACGATCGCCGCCGTGCGTTCGAGGCAGTCGATGCGCTTGCCGGCGTACGTGTAACCGTCGGCGCAGATGAGGACCTTGGGCGCGATCTGTCCGAAGCGGTCGAGCACGCCGTTCACGCCGAAGTCGGGTGAGCACGACGACCACACCGCGCCAACCGCGTTCGCCGCGAGTGCGGAGATGATGGCTTCCGGGATATTGGGCAGGAAGCCGACCACGCGGTCACCGGGCACCACGCCGGCGGCGCGCAGGGCGCCGGCGAGTTGCCGCACGTGCTCCCGGACCTCCGTGCCGGACAGCTCGCGCCGCGCACCGCGTTCGTCGCGCGCGACGATCGCGCGAGCGCCTGCCAGCGTCTGCAACACGTTCTCGGCGAAGTTGAGCCGCAGCTTGGGGAACCACTGCGGCCCGTCGGGACCCGGCGGTGCCATGCGCTCACCGCGCACGAGCGCCGGCGCCCTGTCTCCCTCGACGACGAGCCCCTCACCCTCGATGAGCCGGGTCCAGAACCGATCCGGATGCGCCACCGACCACGCATGCCACGCGGCGTAGGGCGCGTCGGCGTCGGGCGCATCGTTGTACCGCCCGCGGAGTGCCCGGAAGACTCCGCGCATTCGCGGTTCGTGGTGGTCGTCGAAGACGGGTGGACGCCAGAGCGGGCGCGCGGCGGGATCGGTCATCGCGCGGAATTTATAGTGGCACAGGGCGCGGCGTAGCACGCAACGCACCGCGTACGCCGGCGATCGGCGGCGTTCGGCGGCGCGCGCGCTCGCCACCCGCGCGCGCCCGGCATAGGTTGATACCCATGTCCGAACCCCGCCGCATCCTGCACGCCGACGCCGACGCGTTCTTCGTCGCCGTCGCCCGGATGGCGGACCCCGATGGCGCAGGCAAGGCGAAGCTGCTCATCGTCGGCGGGCGCCCCGGCGGGCGCGGGGTGGTCTGCTCCGCGTCCTACGAGACCCGCGCCTTCGGCGTGCGCTCGGCGATGCCGATCGACAAGGCGCTGCGGCTCTGCCCCGACGCCCTCTGCGTGCCGGTGCCGCGCCAGGCCTGCGGCACCACCTCGCGCGCCATCGCCGCGGTGCTGTCGCGGTATACCCCGGTGGTGGAAGGCGCGAGCATCGACGAGTGGTATCTCGACCTGACCGGCACTGAGGCGCTCTACCAGCACGAACCGCTCGAGACCACCGCGCGCCGTATCCGCACGGCCGTGCACGCCGAGACCGGGATGTGGATCTCGATCGGCGGCGGGTCGTCCAAGCTGATCGCCAAGCTCGCGGCGGAGCGCGCGAAACCGCGGCCGTCCACCGCCGGCACCGGCGTGCGCATCGTGGCCGACGGCGGCGAGGGCGCGTTCATGCGCGAGTTCGCGCTGGCCGAGATCCCCGGGATCGGGCCCAAGCTGCAGGAACGGCTCGCGAGCTTCGGGCTGGCGCGCGTGGACGACGTGCTGCCGCACGACCGTGCGACACTGGGCCGCTGGCTGGGCCGGCGTCCGGGGGAGTGGCTCTGGCACCGGGTTCGTGGGATCCACCACGGCAAGGTCGAGGCCCGCGCGGCCGCCAAGCAGATGAGCCGCGAGACGACGTTCTCGCGCGACGTCGACGACAGCGCGGCGATCGCCGCCGTGCTGCGGTCCCTCGTGGCCAAGGTGGCGCACGACATGCGCGGCGACCGGTTGGGCGCGCGCACGGTGAGCGTCAAGCTCAAGGACGCCGACTTCACCACGCGCCTCGCCAGCCGCACGGTGGACGAACCCATCGAGAGCGACCGCGCGATCAGCGACATCGCCGTGTCGTTGCTGGGCAAGCTGCGATCGGCGCGCCGCGCCCCGGCGCGCCTGGTGGGCGTGTCGCTCGGCAACTTCCGGGCGGCCCGGGACGCGGAGCAACTGGGCCTGTTCGGCGCCCCGGCCGCGGTTGAACGGGCACAGGACCGCGCAGTCTCCCGCGCGATGGACCGGGTGCGCGAACGGTTCGGAACCGACGCCATACGGACCGGCGCGTAGCGCCGCGTTCCATCCCATGGCATCTTGTGCGGGCGGCCCCCACCGCCTGCAGTCCCATCCCAACCAGTAGAGCTCCGATGAAGCCCACCCGTCCGCTCTCGGTAGCGGCAGGGCTCGCGGTCTTGGCCCTTGCGTGCCAGCCGACGACCCCGCCGACCACCACTCCTGCCCCGTCCGCCGGCACGCCGCGGACCGCGACGCCCGCTGGCGGCGCGCAGACGACGCCCAACACGCCGGGCGGCACGCCAGCTGGCACGCCAGCTGGTACGCCAGGCGGAGCACCGGCGGCGGGCGCCCAGGGCGCGCCCCAAGGCGCTGGCCAGGGAGCTCCGCCCGCTGGCGGTGACCCGGCGCCGCGTCCCTATGCGCAGGTGATCCGTGGCGACGTGAAGACCAAGGCCGGCCTGTTCAAGACCCACATGATGGGGAGCTCGCTGTACTTCGAGATCCCGGCCAACCAGATGGGCAAGGACCTGCTGCTCATCACGCAGCTGGCCAAGACCAACGAAGGCGACGGCTACGGTGGCACGCCGCTCGACGAGCGCGTGGTCCGCTGGGAGCGTCGCGGCAACCGCGTCCTGTTCCGCAGCATCTCGTACTCGATGGTCGCCGACCCCTCGACGCCGATCGCCGAGGCGGTGCGCAACTCCAACTATGACGCGATCCTCGCGTCGTTCAACGTCGCGGCGTACGGCCCCGACTCGGCCGCCGTCATCGACGTGACGCGCCTCTACACCTCGCCGCCGAACGAGATCGGCGTGGGCTTCGCGATCCGCGGCCAGCTCGACGCGACGCGCACGTTCCTCGAGCGTGTGGCGACCTACCCCGAGAACATCGAGGTGGAGGCGACGCTGACGATCAACGCGCAGCCCCAGCCGCAGTCGTTCTTCCCCGGGCTGCCGCCGCAGGCACCGGCGCCGGGCACGCCGCCCACCACCAAGTCGGTGGTCGCGCACTGGTCGATGGTGAAGCTGCCGGAGAAGCCGATGATGCCGCGGCTCCGCGACTCGCGCGTCGGCTACTTCTACCACAGCACCACCGACTTCAGCCGCCCCGAGCAGCGCGCGCAGCAGCGGCACTTCATCGCGCGCTACCGCCTCGAGAAGAAGGACCCGACGGCCGCGATCTCCGAACCGGTGAAGCCGATCATCTACTACGTCGACCCGGCGACGCCGACCTGGCTGGTGAAGTACGTGAAGGCGGGCATCGAGGAATGGCAGCCCGCGTTCGAGGCGGCGGGCTTCCGCAACGCGATCATCGCGAAGGACGCGCCGACCAAGGCCGAGGATCCGGATTGGTCGCCGGAGGACGCGCGTTACTCCGTGGTGCGCTGGCTGCCGTCGACGATCGAGAACGCGAACGGCCCGCACAACTCCGACCCGCGCACCGGCGAGATCCTGAACGCCGACGTGAACATGTACCACAACATCATGAACCTGCAGACCTGGTGGTACTGGACGCAGGTCGGGCCGTTGGATCCGCGCGCCGCGCGGCTCCCGCTGCCGGATTCGCTCCAGGGTCGCCTGGTGCAGTTCGTGGTGGCGCACGAGGTGGGCCACACGCTCGGCCTGCCGCACAACCAGACGGCCTCGGCCATGTACCCGGCCGACTCGGTGCGCTCGCGCACCTGGGTGGCGCGCATGGGCCACTCGCCGACCATCATGGACTACGCGCGCTTCAACTACGTCGCGCAGCCCGAGGACTCCATCCCGCTGCAGCAGCTGATCCCGACGGTCGGCCCGTACGACAAGTACTCGATCCGCTGGGGCTACATGCCGATCCCCGGGGCACGGACGCCCGATGACGAGCGTGCCGCCCTCGACGCGATCGCGCGCGAGCAGGACACCGTGCCCTGGTACCGCTACGGCGTGCCGGACGACTTCGGGTCCATCCCGTTCACGGCGTACTCCGAAGCCGTGGGTGACGAGGACGCGGTGAAGAGCACGGCGCTGGGACTGCGCAACCTCAAGCGGCTGATCCCGATGCTGCTGCCGGCCACCACGCACGCGACCGAGGACGTGTCGTTCACCAAGGAAGCCTACACGCGCATCCTCGGGCAGATGCAGAACGAGCTGCGCCACGTCGCGATGATCCCGGGCTCATCCACGGGCCAGGAGAAGTACGGCTCGCAGCCGGGCGTGCGCTTCACGCCGCTGCCGCGCGCGCGGCAGAAGGCGGCGGTCGCGTTCATGCACGAGAACCTGTTCCAGACGCCCACCTGGCTGCTCGACCCGCAGATCCTGCGCCGCCTCGAGCCCGATGGCGCGGTGGCCCGCATCAACGGCGCCCAGCGCGGCATGCTGGCGACGATGATGGCGGACGAGCGCCTCGCGCGCCTGGTGGAGTACGAGGCCCTGCAGGGCGCCCGCGACGTGTATCCGATGACGGAGTACGTGGCGGACATCCGGTCGGGACTGTGGTCGGAGCTCTCGGCCGGGTCGGTGCGGATCGACGCGTACCGCCGCGGCATCCAGCGCGCCTACCTCGAGGTGATCGCGGCGAAGCTCAATGCGCCGCCCGCCACCACCCCGCGCCTGTCGACGAGCTCGCAGACGGGACAGATCTTCGTCTCCGGTGCGCGTCCCACGACGGACGTGAAGGCCGTGCTGCGCATGGAACTGCGCACGCTCGACGGGCAGCTCGCCGCCGCGCAGGGCAAGGCCGGTGACGCGATGACCCGTGCGCACCTGGCGGATGCGCGGTTCCAGATCCGGGAGTTGCTCGACCCCAAGTAAGGGCCGAGGAGCGAGAAGCGAATACGAAGAGGTAGAGAGTTCAGGAGCGAGAACGGAGGCTCCAATGGACAGGGGGAGGCGGAGCAGGTGCTCCGCCTCCCCTTCTCACTTCCCTCCTCCCCTTGCCCCCCTCCCGTTGCCCTCTCCGCCCTCGCGCTTCCCCATCGTATTCGCTCCTCGCTCCTCCACCCCATCACGCTTCGTCCCCAACAAACCCTCCCTTCGCCCCACGTGTCCTAGCTTGCGGGATGCCCGCCGAACCTGCCGCCTCCGACCTCGTCGCCGCACTCAACACGCAGCTCGCGGGGCGTTACGCGATCACACGCTCGCTGGGCGGCGGCGGGATGTCGGAGGTGTTCCTCGCCGATGACCTGGAGCTCACGCGCCCGGTGGTCATCAAGGTGATGTCGCGCGAGCTCACCAGCGAAGGCTCCCTCGAGCGCTTCCGGCGCGAGATCGGGCTCGCCGCCGCACTGCAGCATCCGCAGCTCGTGCCGGTGCTCAGTGCCGGCGAGGTGCAGCACCTGCCCTTCTACGTGATGCCGTTCGTCGAGGGCGAGTCGCTGCGCCAGCGGCTCGACCGCGGCCCGCTCTCGGTGCGCGAGTGCGTGAGCATGCTCCTCGACGTCGCCCGTGCGCTCGCGTTCGCGCACGAGCGCGGGGTGATCCATCGCGACATCAAGCCCGGCAACATCCTGCTCTCGCGCGGGTCGGCGGTGATCACCGACCTCGGCATCGCCAAGGCGATCTCCGGCACCGCGAACCCGCGGCGCCTCGACACCCGCGTCACGCCGCACTCCGGCGACCTCACGGTCGCCGGCACTTCGCTCGGCACGCCGGCCTACATGGCGCCGGAGCAGGTGGTGGGCGATCCTGACGCCAACCACCGCGTGGACCTCTACGCGCTCGGCGTGGTCGCCTACGAATGCCTGAGCGGGGCGCCGCCGTTCGCCGGGCTGAGCGCCTCGCAACTGCGCGCGGCGCATCTCACGACCATGCCCACCTCGCTGCGCTCGCGGAGGGCCGAGATCCCGCCGGGGCTCGACGCGCTGGTCCTCCGCTGCCTCGCCAAGGACCCGGCCGCGCGCCCGCGCGACGCGACCGAGATCGTCCGCGCCCTCCAGTCGCCCGAGCTCCTGGAGGAGAAGAAGTCCGCCTGGCGCTCGCTGCGCGAGCGCCTCGACGGCCTCTTCAAGGCCTGAGCCTCACTTCGCGCGCAGGAACTCCACCGGCTGGCCGGTCGGGCCGAACTTGATGACGCGATGCGCCGGTGCGACCTCGATCCAGTACGTGCCCGGCGCCTCGCCACCCGTCATCGCCACGCGGTAGGTCTCCACCGTGCCGATCGGCGCCGTGACACTCTCGGTGCCCATCACCTGCAGCGACCGGGTCTCGATGACGCCGCGGCCCGTGGCCACGAGGTTCACCGTGAACTTCGCGCCCGGCGCCCACTTGAAGTACGGCAGCAGCGCCTGCAGCACGTTGTCGTCGAGCGCACCCACCGGCACGGCCACGTCGCTGTAGCTCACATCCTTCACGCCCTGCGGGCCCGGCGTCTTGCCGCTGCCACTCGCCTTCCCCGACGCGTACGTGATGCTGAGCGCGAAGTCCTGGCCGTTGAACTTCCCCGTCTGCCGCGTGTCGCGCATGCTGAGGTCGGCGCCGAAGCGCGCGACGGTCTCCTGCTGGATCACCGTCGCGAGCTGCGAGCGCTCGCGGTACACCCAGCCGCCATCCGCCTGCGTGAGCGACGCGGTCTGGAACCCGACCGGCACGGTGCCGTTGAACATCACCGAGAACGAATCGGCCGCCGGCTTCATCGCCGCGAGGTCGAGGTCCAGGGTGAGCTCCTTCACGGTGAGGTCGTCCGTCTTCATCGGCGCGCCGTCCACCGTCACCATCGACAGTGGGGCGATGGCGCTGAGCTTGTCGGCCAGCTTGGTCGCGTCGCCCACGACCACCACCAGCGCCGCATCGGCACGGATGCCCTGCCGCGCCGCCGCCAGGGCCTGCTCCGCCGTCACGGCGGCGACCCGCTGGCGGTACGTCTGCACGTAGTCGGTCGCGAGGCCGAGCAACCGGGCCGTCGCTACCTGCGCGGCCACGGCGTCCGCGGTCTCGGTTTGCAGCGGGAAACGCCCGGTGAGCGTGAGCTTCGCGCGCTCGAACTCCTCGGCGGGGATGGGCGTGGTGCCCACCGACCGCAACTGGGCCAGCAGCTCGACCAGCGCCGAGTCGGTCACCTCGGTGCGCACCTCGGCCGTGGCGGAGAACGAGCCGAGACCACGCCGCCGCGTCACGCCGGAGTAGGCGCCGTAGGTCCAGCCCTTTTCCTCGCGCAGGATGCGGAAGAGCCGCGAGTCGCTCGCGCCGCCCAGCACCTGGTTCGCCACCGAGAGTGCATAGCCGCGCGTGTCCGTCGCCATCCAGGTGGTGTTGCCCACCACGATGTTGGACTGCACCGAGCCCGGGCGATGCACGAGCAGGATCTCGGTGCGTGCCCGCTGCGGCGCCGGGCGCGTGGCCGGCGAACCGGACGCGACACCGGCCCAGGTGCCGAAGGTCTGCTCGGCCATCACGCGCGCTTCGGTGGTATCGATCGCCCCGGCGATCACGAGGAGCGCCTGGTTGGGCCGCATCCGCGCCTGATGGAATGCGACCAGGTCGTCACGCGTGATCGCCTTGAGGGTGTTCTCCTCGGGCGACCGGCCGTACGGATGGTCACCGAACAGCCCCTTGGCGAACGCACGCCGCGCGATGGCATCGGGCTGCGACTTGGCCAAGGCCAGCGCCGAGAGCGATTGCTGGCGATACAGCTCGACCTCGTCGTTGGGGAAGGTCGGTCGCAGCGCCGCATCGGCGAGCAGGTCGAACGCGAGGCGCACGTCGTTGCTGAGCACCGCCGCGTTCACCGAGAGGAAGTCCGGCCCGGCCGAGGCGGAGAGCGACCCGCCGACCCCTTCGATGGTCGCGGCGATCTGCTCCGCGCTGCGCGACCCGGCGCCCTTGGTGAGCAGGCCGGCGACGAACTCCGCCGTGCCCGTCTTGCCGAACGGCTCGTAGAACGAGCCACCCGGCACGGACAGCGACATCGAGACCACAGGCTGCTTGGTGTTGGCGACCACCACGACACGCAGGCCGTTGGCGAGCACCGTTTCCGCGAACGGCGGGAAGCGGCCCGGCTCGAGCGGCATCGGCGCCGGCGGCGTGGTGGGATACTGCGCCGCGAGCGGCGAGGCGAACGGTGCCGCGGCGATCGTCGCCGCAACGGCACCCAGGCCGAGCGCAGACAGCGCACGCAGCGCGCGCGAGATGCGCCGCGCGGAACGGGACTGCAGGGGTCCGGACATCACTTGCCCTCCGGCACGATCAACATCGTGAACGAGTTCTCAGGACGGAGATACAGCGTGGCCACGCGGCGCAGGTCGGCGAGCGTCACGGCCTCGTAGCGCGAGACCTCGGCGTTCACCGCGTCCACGCCGCCGAGGAACATCGCGGCGTAGTGCACCGCCTCCGCGACGTTGAGCGCCGTCTGGCGGCCGAAGATGGTCTGTGAGCGCCAGTTGTTCTTGGCCTTGGTGAGCTCCTCGGGCGTGATGCCCTGCGCCGCGCGTCCCATCTCGCGCTGCAGGCTGCTGCGCAGGGAATCGGCCGAGACGCCCTGGTTGGCGATCACCAGCGCGCCGAAGATGCCCACGCCGCGCATGGGGCCGAACGGGTTGTACAGCGACTGGGCGGCGACCGCGAGCTTGGCCTCGCGCACGAGGGCGCGGTTGAGCCGCGAGCTCTCGCCGGCACCGAGGATGGTGGAGAGCAACTCGAGCGCCGGGTAGTCCCCGTGCGCCGGCGGCACCACGCGGTACGCCGTGAGCACGGCGGGCAGCGTGGCGTTGCGGTCGGCGATGCGCTTGACCTCCTCGCGTCCGGTGGACGCCTGCGGGGCGCACTGCACCGCGGGCGGGGCCTGGCCCCGCGGGATGCCGCCGAAGTACTCGCGCACCCACTGCTTGGCCTGCGTCGGGTTGAAGTCGCCGGCGATCACCAGCGTCGCGTTGTTGGGC
The DNA here is from genome assembly GCA_902825965.1 of uncultured Gemmatimonadota bacterium. Taxonomy (GTDB): domain Bacteria; phylum Gemmatimonadota; class Gemmatimonadetes; order Gemmatimonadales; family Gemmatimonadaceae; genus Pseudogemmatithrix. The sequence goes on from CADEDA010000010.1 coordinate 84,284, forward strand.
GCGTAGTACAGGTCGAAGAACGCCTTCACGTCGGGCACACCGGCCGCGTTGAGGTCGTCCATGGACCCGATCGAGGAGTGCGCGTAGGCGAAGCAGCGCTCGCGGTCGAACATGAGCGGCAGCGAGTCCACGAAGGCCCCGAAGTAGGGCGCGTTGTCCACGCGGAGCCGGCGCTCCTCCTTCACGGCTTCCTGCTGGTTCTTGAGGTTCTCGGGCGTGATCGCCAGCGAACGCATGCGATCGGCCTCGAGCCAGAGCGCGAGGTTGAGCCGGTTGGAGGGCACCACGTTGTAGTAGTTGGTGCGGTCGGGCTGTGTGCTGCCGTTGAGGTCGCCACCGGCGCGTTCGACGAGCGCGAAGTGCTCGCTCTTCTTCACGTTGGCCGAGCCCTGGAACATCATGTGCTCGAACAGGTGCGCGAAGCCGGTGCGACCGGCGCGTTCGTTGCGGGAGCCGACGTCGTACCAGACGTCCACCGCCACCACCTGCGAGGCGTGGTCCTCGACGAGGTGCACCTTGAGCCCGTTGGGCAGTGCATAACTCTCCACGCGCACGCGGGTCGGCGCCTGGGCGGCGAGCAGGGCCGGCACCGCGCCCGCGGTGCCAAGGGCGAGCAGTGCGGCGAGGGAACGGCAACTACGCATCGACCAGCCACGCGATCGCATCGCGGTTCTCCGATATCGAGGTGGAAAGTCCGACTACTGTCCGGTGGAGCCGAAGCCACCCGCCCGGTCGGTGCTGCGGGTGACGGTGCCGGCCGTGAAGGCCAAGGTCTCGTAGCGGGCGAGCACCATCTGCGCGATCCGCTCGCCGTGCCGCAGCGTGAGCGGGGCGACGCCGCCGTTCTTCACGGGCACGCACCATTCGTCCGGGAAGTCGGCGTCGATGGTGCCCGGGGCGTTCACGATCACGAGGTCGGTCTTGAGGCTGGTCCCCGAGCGGGGGCGGACTTGGGCCTCGTAGCCGACCGGGAGCCGCGCCTTGAACCCGAGCGGGATGAGCGCCTTCTCACCCGGCGCCAGCGTCAGGTGCCGCCCGTCGGCATCGGTGGCGACGCTGCGTGGTGCCGGGACGCCGCCCACGAAGACGGTCACGGTGCCGGCGGTGAAGCAGGCCGAGAGGTCGTGGCCGGCGCTGGCCGCGGTGGCTCGGCGCGGGGGCTCGACACCTGGGTGCAACGCCTCGAAAAGGATCTCGTTCACGGGGGAAAAGGTAACGTCGCGGGGGCTGGATTGGGTGTACGGAAACGGCGAGGAGCGAGGGCGAGGGGGGAGGGACCGCGGAGGGAGAGAGCGGGAGGGTGCGGGGTTCGCGGGGGAACCCTCGGGGCGGCGAGTCGTGTAGAATGGTCGTAGTCCCTCCGTGCTGGACCACGCTCTGCTCCGGGGTCTCTTGCGCTCCATACTGCCCTTCCCTGCCCTCACCCTTGGACCCGCAGTCGGACCGGTCCTTGCCCTGGTCCTCGGACTCGGCGCGGCCCCTTCGCCGCTCGCGGCCCAGGAAGCCGCCGTGGCGACGCCCGACACGGCGCTCGCGCTGCCGGTCGATCCCCGCGAGTACGGGCGGCGGGCGCAGGGGGCGTTCGAGCGCTATCGCCGGCTCAACCTGCCCGAGTACCGCGGCCGCGTGATGTCGGGGCGCAACTGCCCCGAGCCCGTGGGCATGAACTGGTGCTACTGGTACGACGAGACCCAGAACGTGCCGCCGGAGCACCCGCGCATCACGGCGGCGCGGCATCGCCTGCTCTCCATCCTCGACTCGCTCGGACGGAGGAACCCGGGTGACGACTGGATCAGCGGCCAACGGGTGCGCTACCTCATCGAGGACAACCGCCCTGGCGACGCCCTCGCCGTGGCCAAGGCCTGCACGTCGTTCGGCTGGTGGTGCGCGGCGCTCGAGGGCATCGCGCTGCACGAGGCCGGCCGGTACGCCGAGTCGGAGAAGGCGTTCGAGCGGGTGCTCGCCGACATGTCGCCCCGGGAGCAGTGTGCGTGGCGCGATCTCACGCCGTACCTGGACGAGGACACGCGACGCCAGTACATCCGCACCGCCTGCGGCACCAAGGAACGGCGCGACTTCGAGGACCGCGTGTGGTGGTTCTCGCGGACCCGCTACGGCATGCCCGGGAACGACTCGCGCACCGAGCACTTCTCGCGGCTCACGTACGTGGAGTTCCTGCGCAACGCCGCCAGTGCGCAGACCTCGCTGTTCGACGAATCCGAGCGCGAGATGACCGTGCGCTTCGGCTGGTCGCGGCGCTTCGCGGCCAACGGCAGCATCCCCGCGCCGGAGGACGGCGAGTTCGACCCCAACCGCACCGACGCCACGGGCCGCTTCGATCCGGCCATGCGCGTGAACGTGATCGGCATGGAAGCCACGCCGTCGCATCGCCTGATCCCGCCCTCCAACGTGCTCACGTCCCCGGCGAGTTCGGACTCCACCGAGTGGGCCGTGCAGTTGCCGCCGGTGGTGGCCCGGTACCATCCCAAGTACGCCTCGCGCCTGCTCATGCTGGAGCACCAGCAGGGGTTGTTCCGCCGGGGCGACACCGCGCTGGTGGTGGTGGCCTACGACGTCTCCAAGGTGCGCGGGATCGGCGACGCGGCGCTCGAGGCGGCGTTGGTGGTCACGCCCGGCGCCACCCCGCACAGCACGGCGACGGTGATCAAGAACGCCCAGCGCCGCGGCATCATCACCGTGAAGGCCCCTTGGGGACCGCTGCTGATGAGTGCGGAGCTCGCCGCCGACTCGGCCTCCACGCTGGTGCGGGCCCGGTACGGCATCCGGCCGCCGTTCGCACTCGGCGCGCGCGTGTCGCTTTCGGACCTGCTGTTCTACGCACCCTACGGCGACTTCCCGACCACGGTGGAGCAGGCCCTGCCGCACGCCCATCCCACGCAGAAGCTGCGCTCCTCGCAGAAGCTCGGCGTGTTCTGGGAGGCGTACAACACCAATCCCCAGGGCGAGCGGATGAAGATCACGCTGGTCGTCGCGCCCGAGGAGGAGGAGTCGCCCGGCCGCCTCTCGCGTGCACTGCGCCTGGGCCGTGGGACCTCGCCGGTGACCATCTCGGTGGAGGACATGTCGGCGCGGGGCAGCCGCACCTCGCCGCGCGCCGTCGAGGTGGACATCTCGACGCTCAAGCCGGGCAACTATCTTGTACAACTCGAGATCGACGTCGCCGGGCAGTACGTGGTGCGCGCCGATCGTCGCATCGTGATAACCGGCCCGTGACCTTCGCGGGGTCTGCGCCGTTTGATACACGCACGGGGGCGACGCGCCGCGTCGCGCGGCGGCGCCCCCGTGCCACCGTTGGTCCTCCCCCATTCGCGTCCTGGTCCCTCCGTGCGTTTCGCAGTCGCGCTCCTCGCCCTCGTCTTCACCCCGCTCGCCGCGCAGCAGGCGGACTCATCGTCCAAGCCCCCCGCGCCCGGCGTCTCGCCGGCTGACAGCGTCGCCGGCAAGCCGAAGCGGCCGCGGACCGCCGAGGAGATCCGCATCGCCACGCGCGACTCGATCCTCGACGCGTTGTGGCCGGTGAAGGGGCCGGAGCCGCTGCCGGGCTCGATCCTGCCCGACCGCCGCGTGGTCGCCTACTACGGCAATCCGCTCTCCACGCGCATGGGGGTGCTCGGCGAGTACCCCAGCGACGTGATGCTCAAGATGCTCGACGGCGAGGTGAAGGCCTGGGAAGAGGCCGACCCGACCACGCCCGTGCAGCCTGCGCTGCACCTGATCGCGGTGGTCGCGCAGGGGCATCCCGGGCGTGACGGCAAGTACCGGCTGCGCATGACCGACGAGTTGATCGAGCGCGTCGCCGCCTGGGCGGAGTCCCGGAACGCGCTGGTGTTCCTCGACGTGCAGGTGGGACTCTCGACGCTGCAGGCCGAACTGCCGCGGCTCGCGAACTTCCTCGCGCGGCCCAACTTCCACCTGGGCATCGACCCGGAGTTCGCCATGAAGCACGGCGGCATCCCGGGCAAGCGGATCGGCACCTACGACGCGGCCGACATCAACTATGCGGCGGAGTTCCTGCAGCAGCTCGTGGTGAACCACAAGCTGCCGCCCAAGATCCTCGTGGTGCACCGCTTCACGAAGAACGGCGTGACCAATGCCGACAGGATCGTGCTGCGTCCCGAGGTGCAGGTGGTGATGCACATGGACGGCTTCGGCGCGCCCTCACTCAAGCGCAACAGCTTCCGGCAGTTCGTGAAGGCGGAGCCGGTGCAGTTCGCAGGGTGGAAGCAGTTCTACAAGGCGAAGAACGACAATCCGCGGACGACGATCGCGGAGATCCTGAGGCTCAACCCCATGGTCCTCTACATCCAGTATCAGTAGGGAGCGGGGGCGAGGGGGAGGACCGGAGGGAGAGGGGCGAGGACGGGTTACGTCTGGCCTTCGAGGGCGGCGCCCACCTGCTCGCGGAACGTGCGGCTCACCCGGAGCTTCGTGCCATCGTTGAGCAGCATCACCTGATCGCCGCCGAACCAAGGCTGGAGCTCCTTCACCACCTCGAGGTTCACGATCAGGCGCCGATGGATGCGCACGAACTTCGTCGGGTCCAGACGCGACTCGAGGTTGCTCAGCGTCTCGCGGATGACGTGCTTGTTCTTGGCGTCGTGCAGGTGCACGTAGTTGCCGTCGGACTCGATCACGCGGACGTCGGCGAGGCGCACCACGTAGGAACGGCCCTCGTGCTTGACCAGCACGCGATCGATGTAGCGCGCCGCGGGCGTGGCGCCGCCATTGCCACTGCCATTGGCTCCCTTCGCCTCGGGTGCCGTCGCCGCGCCGACGTCGGCCAGCACGCCGCGCAGCGCATCGGCCGCGCGCGCCACAGCCTTGAGGCCGCGCTGCGAGCGTGCGTGCGCGAAGGCCTGGGCGAAGCGTGCGTCCTCGAACGGCTTCAGCAGATAGTCCACCGCATGCACGTCGAAGGCGCGCAGCGCGTGCTGGTCGAACGCCGTCACGAACACCGTCGCGGGCATCTGCTCAGCGCCGATCGCCTCAATCACCTGGAAACCATCGCGCCCCGGCATCTGCACGTCGAGGAACACCAGGTCCGGCTTGTGCTCGCCGATCATCCGGACGGCGGCGTCGCCGTCCTCGGCTTCGAGGACCTCGCGGATGTCGGCTTCGCGGGTGAGCAGGGTGCGGACCCGCGCGCGGGCCAGCGGTTCGTCGTCGACGATCAGGACGGTGAGTGGCATGCTCCACGCTATGCCCGGGTGGGACGGCCCGACAGGGGGAACGCGACCAGCCGTGCGCCCGGCGCCTCGACAGGTTCGGTGGGCGTGATGGTCCGGCTTCGCCAGTCCACCGTCCACCCCCCACCCTCCAACCTCTTACTTCGCGACCGTGACCCCTGTCACCCCGTCCGACTGCGCGAACAGCTTGCCGGCCGGGTTGTGGAAGAAGATCCGGCGCTTGCGCCCCTCGACGATCTCGTCGGCACGCGCGAACTGCTGCGCGAGGGCGAACTGCCCTTCGGGCAGGAGCGGGAAGGTCGCGGCGGGATAACTCACGAACACCTCGTCCGCCTGCAGCTCCACCAGCGCCGTCTCGCGCGTGCGCTTGATGAGGGCCAGGGCCTCCTCGCGCTGCATCGGCGTGGCGATGATGTTGGAGGGTGTCGAGCCCGGCGCGAGCGGCGGTGAGGCGGGCTCGCCGCCAGTGACGCTCCAGATGACCAGCACCGCTGCGATCCCGGTGAGCGACCAGCGCACCACCGGCGTCTGCTTCAGGAACGTCGTCTTGAGCGGCGCGAAGAACTGCGCCACGGCGTTCCCACCCGGTTCGGCCGCGGCACGGCCCGAGGTCGATCCGCGCGCATGCCCCTTGCCCGTCGCCGACGCCGGATACGGCGTCATGCAGTAGGGGCAGACCCGGAGATTGTTGCTTTCCTTGTCGCAGGAGACGCAGCGCATGCTCTAAAGGTATTCGCGCGGCGGGAGCGGCCAAGTAGGCCCCGCTCCACCGTCACGCGGTGACATGGGAACCGGAGCGAGGGGAAGGGGAGCGGGAGGAGCGTCCCCTCCCCTCTCCCCTCGTGCCTTCCCCTCCCCCTCGCGCCTCGCTCCACTCCCAGGTGACTATCGAGGGGGATGGTCCGTCAACACGGAGAGTACATCCTCATCCGTCACAGGAGTCCGCATGCGCCGCGTCGCCCTAGCCCTCGCGTTGTCCACGCTGCTCGCCGCCCCGGCGGCCGCGCAGGTCCCCCTCGCCGACATCCGCGTCGGTGTGCACGCCGTCCTCCCCACCGGGGACTTGGGCGACGCGTACTCCACCAGCTTCGGTGCCTATGCCCGCGTCGGCATGCCGCTCGGGGTCGCCAAGATCATGGGTACCGTGACGGTCAATCGCCTCAAGGGCAAGACGGTGAACATCCCGCCCTTCGGCAACGTCGGACTCGATGACGAGACCGTGCTGGGCATCACCGTCGGTCCGCACTTCTCCCCCGCCCCGCTGTTCGACTTCGGGATCGAGGGTGGCTACTTCAGCAACTTCGACGAGTTCGGCATCGTGCCGAGCGTGTCGCTGTCGCTGGTGAAGTTCGACGTCATGGGCGCCTACAACATCGTGCTGGCGGATCCCAACGCCACCTGGCTCTCGTTGGGCGTCGGGATCCGCTTCTAGCCGCGCCGACGGGCGGGACGGCTAGAAGCTCCCCAGCGTCTCGTCGTCGAACGGAATCGCCGCTTCGGCATCGAGGCTGGGCTCGGGGCGCGCCACGGTCGGCACACGCGGGAGCGTGCCGGCGGTCGGCGCGCCCTTGGCGTATTCGACCACCGGGATGGACGCCGGCCGCGGCCGCGTGGCGCGGGCGGGCGGCTTGGCCAGCGGCTTGTGCGCGGGCTTGTGGGCGGACTGGCTGGCCGAGCGCGGTGCCGGCGCCGAGCCGGCCTCGCGCAGCGGACGGCGCGCGTCCCTCGCGGCGTCCTTGCCCAGCGTGAACGACGCCACCAGGGACATGAGCTCGCTCGACTGCTGCGAGAGCTCCTCGGCCGCCGCCGCCGATTCCTCGGACGTCGCGGCGTTGCCCTGCGTGACCTGGTTCACGGACTCCATCGCCTGCGAGATCTGATCGACGCCGGTGGTCTGCTGCGTGCTGGCGGCCGTGATGTTCTCCATGGTCTCGCCGAGCTTGTTGACCTGTGCATCGATTTCCTGCAGCGCGAGTCGCACCTCGGCGTTCACCTCCACGCCCACCTTCGTGTTGGCCACGGCCTCCTCGATGAGTGTCGAGGTGGAGCGCGCCGCCTCGGCCGAGCGCAGCGCGAGCGAGCGCACTTCCTCGGCCACCACCGCGAAGCCGCGGCCGGCGTCACCCGCACGCGCCGCTTCGACAGCCGCGTTGAGGGCGAGCAGGTTGGTCTGGAAGGCGATCTCGTCGATGGTCTTGACGATGCGGGCCGTCGAATCGGAGCTGGCCTTGATGCGCTCCATCGCCTCGTTGAGGCGGTCCATGGCGTGCACCCCGCGCTCGGCGCTCGCGCGGCCGACCGTGGCGAGGTCGAGCCCGCGGCGCGCTTCGTCGGCGTTCTGCCGGCTCATCGCCGCGACCTCGTGCAGGCTCGACGAGATCTCCTCGAGCGAACCGGCCTGCTGCGACGTCCCCGAGGCCAACGATTCGCTGGACGAGGCGATGTGCCCGGACGCGTTGGAGACCTGCTCGGCGCTGGCCTGCACCTGGCTGAGCGCGTTGGAGAGGTTCTCGACGGCCTGGTTGATGGTGCTCTTGAGCCGCGCGTGGTCGCCGCGGTACTCGCCCGTGACGCGGGCGGAGAGGTCGCGCTCGGCGATGCGCTCGAGCACCTGGCCAGCGGCCTCTACCGGACCGACGACGGCGTCAAGGATGCGATTGGTGCCGGCGACCAGGTCGCGGTAGGCGCCCTGGAAGTGGTTCGCGTCGCCGCGGGCCGAGAGGTCCCCCGCGATGGCCTTGTCGTTGAGCGTCCGCGCCTCGGCGAGCACTTCCTTCACCACCTGCTGCGTGCGGGTGAACGACTGGATGGTCGCCTGCGTGGACGTGATGTTGACATCCACCGTGTGGGCGAGGTCGCCGATCTCGTCCTGGCGGTCGAGATTGAGCAACTGCGTGCTCGCCACCGGCGTCTTGGACAGGTCGCCGTCGGACATCGCCTTGAGCGCGTCGTTGAGGTCGGTGATGCAGACGTCCTGGAGGCGCTTGGCGCGCTCGACGGTGAGCTTGAGCGGGACGGTGATGTCGCGGGTGATCAGGACGCCCGCGACCACGGCGAAGGCGACGGCGATGACCATCACGACGATGGTGAGCAGGTTGGCCGAGGAGGCCGTCTGGGCGGCCACGGCGACCGCGGCCTCACCCTCGGCCACGTGCCGCTCCGAGATCCGCTCGGCCGACTCCGAGGCCGCCGCGAAGAGGTCCTCGCCCGCGACGATCATGGCACCCGCGCCGATCAGGTTCTTCTGCGCGTAGTAGGTTTGCAGTTCCTTGGAGTACTTCTCGAAGGCGGCATACTTGGACTTGAACTCGAGCCAGCCGGTGCTGTCCTCGGCGGACATCTCGAGACCCTCGTAGGTCTTGATGCCGCGGGCCAGCGTGGCCTCACCCTCGGAGGCCCAGGCCGCCCCAGCGCGCTTGAACTCCTCGGAGTCGCCGCGGTCGAGTGCCTGGTACATGGCGACTTCCAGGCGACGCATCTCGGCCAGGCCGAGCGTGATGTCGCCAAGGGCCGCCACGGACGGCAGTGCGTTCCCGCCGATCTCGCGGGTGCGCTCGTTGATCCGGGCAAGGGAGAGCAGGCCCGTGCCTCCGACGACGAGGACGAGGGCGGCGACGGTGAGGAAGGCGGCCTGGAGTTTGGCGCCGATGCGGTAGCGGGCGAGCATCGCGGGGGAGGCTGGGGTGGGAAAGGCGTGCTGGCTTGCCTCCAGAGTATCGGGGTGAGTCCGGCCGGACTTGAGCGGGGGTTAGCCGGGTCGTTCCACCCATGTCAGCCGAGCCTGGACGAGGGTCGCCAGCAAGCTGATGGTCCCCATCAATAGGAAGAGCGCATCAAACGAGACGTACTGGGCGATCAGGCCGCCGACGGCAATCGCGAGACCGGAGATGATCTGCGTGTGCCCACTGGCGATTCCCCAGGCGAACGTGTCGTCCGTTCGCTCGATGTGGGTTGCGTAGTAGGCGTCCCATGAGGGCGTGGAGATGGCCTCCGCGATGCCGAGTCCCACCTGCACGATGAACAACTGCTCCGTTGACGATACGAGGAGGTACGCGAAGGTGAAGATCGTGTTGAGTGCGTACCCCACGACGATGATGCGGAACTTCCAGCGTGAGTGGTCCACGAGGCGTCCGAAGAGCGGATACGCGACCCCGCTGGCAACGAGGTACGCCGCCCACGCGCCCGTGATGTCGAGGAGATCGCCACCGATGCGCTCAGTGAAGACAGCGAAGAGTGGCCCGAGGAGACCCTCGCTGAAGTACCAAAGGCTGGAAGCGATGAGGAGGAGGCGGGTCCCGCGCGGCATTGGCGACTCCGGAATACAGGTACGCGGACTACGATCGGCCGGAACCTAGCTCTGCCGGGGTGGTCACGGATACCGCTGCGTCATCCCCCACCCGCCCGTGAGCGCTTCGACACGTAATACCGCTCCGTCGTCACAGCGACCCAAACCAAGCGCCCGCTTGGCCACCACATACTCGGCCAGCGCCGGATCCCCAGCCTGATTGGTCCGACTGGCGCCCCACCAGGCCTCGCTCTTTCCGCAGTCGCCAGACTCGACCTCGGCCTTGCCATACGCCCAACACAGCGAGGCCGACGTGTGCAACAGCAGCGGAGCAGATGACCCGCCCGCGATTCGTAGTTCGGTGATGAACGGTGCCGCCCGCCGCGGCACGATGGCCACATACAAGTAGTCGCAGTCCTCGGCGACCCGCACCGCCACGTCCGTTGCATCGGGCAAGGTGCGGGCCTGCTGCCAGACGGCTTCCGTGAGCCGGCCGTCGGTGCGGATAGCCGGTGTCGGCAGCGCCGGCCGGAGTGCGACGTCGAAGCGCGCCGGCAGGCTGCCGCGCAGTGCGGCGGTGAATCGCTCGGGGTCGAACGGTTGTGCGTCGGCGGCGAGCACCGAGCGCACGAATGCCACCGTCTCACGCGTGACGGCCGCCTGTGTGGATGCGGCGGCTTCGCCGCTCAGCGACCCCAGGGGTGCCGAGGTCAGCAGCACCTCCGGGGCGGTGAGCCACTGCCGGCCTTGGTGCTCGCGCAGGGTCACCTGCACCACCGGCGCCCGGGCAGCCGCCGCGTGGAACACGGTGTCCTGATCGGGATGTGCGAAGGGACGCCAGTGCAGCAGCGGCGCGCGGAGGTTCCCCGGCCGCCAGCCCGGGTCGCCGGTGAGGCCGGGATGGCGCCTGCGATCCAGCGCCTCGAAGCCGTCGAGCGAGACCACGCCGCGCACGCCCGCGTGCCCCATCGCCAGCAACTGCACCACCGGCCCCCCGGCGCCGTGCCCGATGAGCACCAGTCGGTCCATCGGCCAACCGCGTGCGGCGAGGTGGTTGATCGCCAGCCGTGCGGCGGACTCGTTGCCGAGCAGGACCAGCGTGGCGATGCCATGCGCGGCGAGTTGGGCTGCGGCTCCTTCATATAGAAGTGGCGGGAAGGCACCGACGATCAGCACCAGTCCGCGGGGCGCCGGCGGCAGCTCGTCGACCTGGCGACAGAGTGCCTGTTGGTCCATGGCGCGCGCCACCGCGCCCGAGTCCACGGTTGCACCGTAGAAGAGCAGGCGCGCCGTCACGTGTTCTGCGGCGTCCACGCCTGGGGCGACGTGACGCACGAGGGCAGCGTACGAGACCGCACGCGCTTCGACCGCTGCGATTGGCGGGCCGAACAGAAGCGCTCGGACGCGCTGCGGCGAGGCACCGGAATCCGCGGGCGACGCGTACGGAATGCCGACCGTGCGCGAGTGGTCCACCAGCTCGACCGGCGCGACTCGACACTGCGCGTGAATCGCGGCGGGCGCGACCACGCCGCTGACGATGGCGCAGACGATGAAGCTGGCGATGGTGCTGGCGATGGTGCTGGCGACGGCGTTGCGACGCGAGAGGCAGCGCGCGCAGGGGCTGAAGGAGCGCATGGTGGTCCGGTGGAGGGAACGTACCGGAGAGCCTACCACCGCCCCGCTGACACCGTCACGCGGCCAACCGAACGCTGACAGGATTGTGCGCTATGCGAATCTTGAGTGCCTCCGCCGGCTCGTCACTCGAGGCGGAATGCATCCGCATCGAGGTACGCCGGGAACCGCGCCCGCCAGGCCCTCAGGCTCGCCGCCTCGCAACGCACCCACGTCACCTGCGATGCGTCGGTGAGTTGCACCAATGCCCTGCCCTCGGCGTCGTACGCAGCACTGCCGCCCGCGTACACGATCCCGTTCCCATCGGTGCCGGTGCGGTTGACGCCGGCGACGCAGCTGAGATTCTCGATCGCACGGGCAGGCAGCAGCGACTGCCAAGCGTGCTGGCGCGCCGCCGGCCAGTTGGCGACGTAGAGCAGCAGGTCGTAGTCCATCCGCCCGGCAGGCAACATGCGGTTGCGCGAGAACACGGGGAAGCGCAGGTCGTAGCACACCAGCGGACAGATGCGCCAGCCGCGGAACTCCACCACGATGCGCTCGTCACCGGCGGCGAAGTGCTGGTGTTCCTTCGCCATCCGGAACAGGTGCCGTTTGTCGTAGTGCGACACGCCACCGTCCGGTGTGACGAAGAGCAAGCGGTTGAACACGGCATCACCCGCCCGGCAGACGATGCTGCCCGTCACCGCAGCGTTCCGCTCGCGCGCGATGCGGCGCATCCACTGCAACGTCGCAGCATCCTGCGGCTCGGCGTGCTCGATGGCGGCATTGGAGAAACCGGTGGTGAATGTCTCGGGCAGTACGATCAGGTCCGGCGCCGTCGGCGAGGGTGCGGCGCCGACCGCGGCCTCGATGGCGTCCCGGTTGCCCGCCGGATCATGCCAGCGCGTCTCGGCCTGCACGAGCAGCAGGTGCAGGTCGTTGGTCGGATCGTTCATATAGAAGCGAGCCGCTCGATGGCGGCGTCCAGCGTAGTGTCGCGCTTGGCGAAGCAGAGCCGTACCAGGCGCTGGTCGCGAGGCGGCGACCCGTAGAACGACGACAGGGGGATCGTCGCGACGCCGTGCGTGACGCACAACCAGCGCGCGAACTCGACGTCGGGCAGGTCGGAGAGCGCCGAATAGTCCACGAGTTGGAAGTAGGTCCCGGCGACCGGGAGTGCGGTGAGGCGCGTGCGCGCGAGTCCGGCCCGGAAGCGATCGCGTCGCGCCTGGTAGAACGCAGGCAGTGCGGCCGCGTGTTGCGGCAGGCTGCGCAGCACCGTCGCGAACGCCTGCTGCGACACCGACGAGGTGGCGAAGGTGTTGTACTGGTGCACCTTGCGGAACTCCGCACTCAGCGCGTGAGGCGCGATGCAGGTCCCGACCTTCCACCCCGTGCAGTGCCAGGTCTTGCCGAAGCTCGAGACGACGAAGGCGCGCGCCGCCAGCTCCTCGTGGCGCAGCACACTCGCATGCGGCCGGCCGTCGAACACGATGTGCTCGTAGACCTCATCCGAGAGCAGGACACAGTCGCGATCGCGGAGCAGTGCGGCCAACTGGTCGAGGTCCGCGAGCGAGAGCGCGGCGCCAGTGGGGTTGTGCGGCGAGTTGATGACGAGGAGCCGCGTCCGCGGCGTGAACGCGGCGGCGAGAGCGGCGAAGTCGATCGCGAAGGAATCCGGGCGGTCTTGGCCGTGCAGTGGGCCGTGCAGAGGAACGTGCACGCAGCGCGCACCGGCGAGTGTGATCGCCGGGTCGTAGCTGTCGTAGCTCGGGTCGAGCACGATGGCCTCGTCACCGGGGCGCAGCACCGCGTGGATGGCATTGAACAGCGCCTCGGTGGCACCCGAGGTCACCGTGATGTCGCTCGCCGGGTCCACGTGGCGTCCGTAGGCGCCGAACACCTGCTCGGCCACCGCCTCGCGCAGGGCCGGCAGGCCCGTCATGGGTGCGTACTGGTTGTGTCCGTCGCGCGCGGCGCGAGCGAGGGCGTCCAGCAGTTCCGCCGGCGGGTCGAAGTCCGGGAAGCCCTGCCCCAGGTTCATCGCCTGTGACTCGGCGGCGAGCTGGGACATGGTGGTGAAGATGGTGGTGCCGACGGCGGGGAGCTTGGACTGGAGCGAAGGCACGCGGCGGGGGTAAGAAGGCATGAGGTCGCCCAAGGTGGCGATGCAACAACTTGACGAGTGCAGCACCAACGCGCGAGAGGGCTGGCGCATCCAATGTACCGAGTGGTGAATTGGATCGGCGCACTCGTGCCCCGCGTACCGGACGAAGCCCACGGAGGACATGGTCATGACCATCCCGCACACCCGCCTTCTGCTCGTCGCGGTGCTGCTCGCCGCGTCGTCGGGCTCCACCGCCGCGCAGCGCCTGCCCGACCTGCGTACGAAGCCAGACGCCGGCAGCCCGGATCCGTTCACCCAGATCGCGGGCGTCCGTGAGCTCCCGGACGGACGCGTGATCGTCACCGATCAGGCCGAGCAACTCGTGCGCCTGGTGGACTTCCGCCAGCGCTCCTCGCGGCAGCTGGGCCGTTCGGGCGATGGACCGGGCGAGTACCGATTCCCCATGGCACCGGTCGCTGCCGCCGGCGACAGCACCTGGATCTTCGACGCGACGCTGCGGCGCATGCTCCTCGTCGCCGCCGACGGTCGCTTCGTGCGCAGCGCCTTGCTGCCAACGTCGGGACCAGCGGCCTCGGCGGCGAGCGTGCGCGGGGTCGATGCACGAGCGCGGCTGTACCTGGAAGGGAACAGCTTCGACCGCGAACGCGGCAGCTTCAGCGACTCGGTCGCCGTGATCCGCTTCGACCCGGCCACCGAGCGAGCCGAGGTGGTCACGCGCGTCTGGGGCGGCGGGCGCGTGGAGCTGAACCGTCCCGAGGGGCCCGTGTCACTCGCGCGCGGCATCACGCCGTATCCCCACATGGATGCGTGGGTGGCACTCCCGGACGGCGGCGTGGCGATCATCAAGCATCGGCCGTTCCGGATCGATGTCGTCGACGCCAGCGGGAAACGTCGTGAGGGCGCGTCCCTGCCCTTCCAACCGGTGGAGGTGACGGCGGCGGACCGCGACGCACATCGTCGGCGTGCGGTCGAGGTGAAGTCGCGGGCCGTGGGTGTCGGTGGTCGAGCGGGTGGCATGCAGCAACCCGGCCGACAGTTCACCGATGCGGAGTTCCCTCGGCAGATGCCCCCGTTCATCGCACGCGCGGTCATCGCGTCACCGGACGGCGAGATCTGGGTCGGACGCAGCCACCCTGGCCGCGCCAAGGACTGGCAGTACGATGTGTTCTCGGCAGCGGGTCGCAGCCTCGGATCGGTGACGCTCCCGGTGGGGAGCAGCGTCGTGGGATTCGGACGGGGGACCGTGTACGTCGCCCGCACGGACCCGGACGACGAACTCGTGTATCTCGAGCGCTACCGTCGATAGCGCGAGTCGCCTGAGGCGGCGCGGAAGGCCTGCACCACATCCCCGTACGGCAGGCGCGCGCCGTGGGCCGGGAAGTAGCGGTGACGGAGTCGTCGGAGGTAGCTGCCGTCCACGCCGATGGCGTGTGCGATGGACTCCCAACTGGCACCGGTCTCCTCGTGCACACGGGCGACGTACAGCAGGGTGACCCAATCCAGACAACGCTTCGGCCGCGGCAGCGCGCTGCGCGGCCAGGTGTCGAGCACGCGACGCGCCGTGCAGCCGATCTCGAGTGCCACACTCGCCACGCTGCAGGGCTGTCGTTGCGCCCGTGACCGCAGTGCCGCGTGGAGGAACTTCCGCGGGCGCTCGCGCAGATCGGGACAGACACGGGCCAGGTCCTCGGCCACCGCGACCTCGTGCCGCGATCGCAGCAGGCGTGTGAGGGACGCGGTGAGTCGTTGACTCTCCCCCTGCCCCTGCTCGATCGCCGCGATGCTGGGGAGTTGCGATGCCGCGAGCAGCAGCCCCGTGACGCCGTTGGCCACCCGCACGAAGAGGATGATCGGAAGGGTCGGCACCATCGTTCGCACCTCCCGCAACCACGCATCGGCGGTCTCGAACGGCTCGCCGTCGAACACCAGCACCTGCGATCGCGCCAGGAGCGCCTCCGCGTCGCGACCGTCACCGACCCGTTCGAGCGACACGTGCAGCGACTGGCACGCGAACCGCACGCGCGCCTCCGCGCTCGGCGTTAAGCGCAACGCGACGACTGATGGCTGGTCAACGGTTCGATTCGATCCGGCGGGGGTCATCGAGGACCATCATTGGTTCTGTACCATCGCTTGGCAAGTCCGACATTAATTCGGCTCAATTCCGGACAATTCGCCCCGCCCTCCGCGATTTTCGCACTGGTCGGGCCGTGGCCACGCGCGAAGTTCGTCGGCGTTCGCCACCTCGCGCCGCAGGATGTCGCTCATGTGTGCACGATCCATCGTACGTCGTCTCGCCGGTAGGTCGCTGCCCGCACTCGCGGCCGTCAGCATCATCGCGCCTTCACTGTGCGCGCAGGCGAGGAACGGCGCCCGCACCCCGAAGGCGAACGTTGATTGGTACTCCGTCGTCGTGCACGACACACTGCGTGGGGATCAACTCCTCGCGCGGCCGACGGACATCGCGCGTCTTCCGGACGGGCGGTACCTCGTGGTCGACCAGTCCGAGAAGAACCTGAAGTTGTATGACAGATCCGGCGTGCTTGCGTCGGTGCTCGGACGCGCCGGCGGTGGCCCCGGGGAGTTCCTCAGCCTGGCGTCCGGTGGCTGGGTCGGCGGCCGACCGTTCGGCTTCGACCGCGCGACCAACTCCGTGAAGTGGTACTCGCCCGCGCTCAAGTACGAGGCAGCGACGGCGATCGACATGCAGGATCGACCGCAACCGTATCGCGTGGTCGCGCTGCCGCGCGAGCGGTTCCTCGAGTGTGCCTTCGCGATGGGACGCGAGGGACAACGACTCGTCGCACTCCGCGGGAAGGATGGGAAGGTCGTCGCCTCCATGTTCCCGCTCTCGGCCTCGATCGCGCGCCCGTCCGTGGCGCAGTACACCGTGACGCTCTGCGACAGCCGTGACGGGGTCGTGTTCGCAGCGCTCTCGGGTGGTGATTCCGTGCACGCGTTCGCAGAGGATGGTGCCCTGCTCGCGTCCGCCCCGCTGCTGCTGGACGGGCGTCCGGTCAAGAGCTTCGCGTCGCTCGTGGATGCGAACGGCGGCAGCCCACGTCTCAAGGACGGCGGTTGGGTGCAGCACGGCATGCAGATGGCGATCCGCGTGACCGCGATGCGCGACGGCTATGTGGCCGTCCAGGTGATCACCTTCGACGCCGTGAAGGGGGTCGACGTCGTCGAGGGCGGTCGCGTGTCGGTGCTGCGCCTGCGCGACCGCCGACTCACGGCCTTGGGCACCATCCCGCTCGAGGCGGGACTCTTCAACGCGACGGATCGCGGCGCGTTCCTGCTCCGATGGCTCGGGCGGGGCGCCGAGCGTGTCGAGGTCTCGGAGCTCATCATCCGGAGGGCGCCATGAACATCGGACTTCGCCTGCGATCGATCATGAGCGTGCTCGGTGTCGGGGTGCTCATGGCGCTGCTCGGTGCCTCGGCAAGCCGGATGCTCACCCCGGCGGCACCAGCGCGCGCGGGTGTGCCCTCGGTGGATCCCTCGCAGACGCCCGAACCCGATTTCGATTCGGCCACGGCACGCATCTCCGGCATGGCCGGCGCCGCGCTGATGGAGGCCCTCCGCCGCCACAACGGGTCCGCCGACTCCGTGATCGCCATCGTCCTGACGGCCGAGGATTGCCTCACCTGCGAGGATCTCGGCCGCCAGCTGCGTGAACTCCGACGGGCCACGCCGTTGCCGGTGGTGATCGCCGCCGAGAGTCTCTCCGCGCCCGTGGTCGCCACCTTCCTCGACCGGGAGCACCTGGTCACGGTCCCGGTGGTGGCCCTGCCCCATGCTTCCGTCCTCGCCGATGGCCGACGATTCACGACGCCAGCGGCATTCATCGTCACCCTCGGTTCGGGTGAACTCGCGGGCATCTCCCACACGAAGCGCTTCAAGTACGCCCGCGCGCGCTCGTTCCGAGACGAACTCGGCTTCGGGGGAACGGAAGGGCACGCTTCGGTTCGTTCACGCCTTACGCAGGAGAAGGCACCATGAAGACCAGGATCGGCCGGTTCTCGCTCTGGGCGCTCGTGTGTACGCTCGGATTCAGTCTGGGCTTCGCGACGAATGTGTACGCGTCGTCGCCATCGCCCACGGAGTTCGCCTGCAAGCAGTGCTGGTACACGCCGCCCGAGCCACCCAACACGTGCTCGGAGTGCCACCACAACTGCCTCGGTGGCGAGTACATCTGCTGCGGCTGTCCGGCCGAGCAGTAGGGGGAGTGGTCGCCTGCACGCGTGACTGCGCGCTCAGGCAGGGGTGGTGCGGCGCGGGGCGCTCACGTGTGGGTGGGCGCCCCCCGTCGTGCTTCGGCACTCCTCGCGGTCCCGGCGCCCTCAGCGTTGATCGCGCCGCAACAGTCCCCACGCGAACTCCCGGGTCCCGAGCGCCGACGCTGTCGTGATCCAGACCAGCGCCGCCGGCTCGAGGAAGCGCGCGCGTGCGAGTGGCCCGATGCGCAACGGCTCGAAACCGATGTCGCGCGCCAGGCCCGCCGTCACGTCGCAGGCCGCCGCGTCGTCGCCGCAGAGGCAGAGCACCGCCGGTTGGCCGCCGAAGCGTGGATCGGCCATGACCTCGCGGCCTATACTATTGAAAGCCTTCACCACCCGTGCGCCGGGCGCCCACCTCGCCACCTGCTCGGCGCCGGAATCCGTCGTGCCGTGCGTGAGCACCATGCCCGGGCCGATCGGGTTGGTGGCGTCGATGAGCACCTTGCCGGCGAGGTCACCGGCGGCGCGGAGGGCGTCCTGGGCGGCGGCCCAGGGTGTGGTGAGCAGCATCGAGTCGCTGCGGGCGGCCGCCGAGGGTGCTGCCGAGTGGCGGCGCCGAGAATGGATACGGAGGATGGTCGGCGCAAGGTACCTCTGAGCGCGCCGCCGCAACGTTAGCGCCAGAGTCCTCTGTCCGCGAGCCTCCCCCGCGCCACGCCTTCCGTCGAATCCAGACTCCGGTGGTATTGCGCGACTGCGATACCGAACGTATTCTGGCGCGATTCACGACACTTCCGACGCAAAGGTGACGCATGAGTTTCCGTTCGCTGTGTGTTTCGTCAGTGCTCGCATTGGTGCTCGCGGTCGATCCGCTCCTGGCGCAGGAGACGACGGATACGACGCTCGTTTCGAAGACGCGGTCCGAGTACGAGAAGCTGCTGGATGAGTTCCGGAGGACGGACTCGTTGCGGCGGGCGGAATCCGGCAAGCTCTCAGACTCGCTGAAGCTCTACGCGGAACGCCTGCGGGATGTGCAGAACTCGCGTCAGGTGAGCACGCAGACCGCGAACCGACTCCAGAAGCTGGAGGAGCGCCTCGCGATCACCGAGCGAGTGTTGCCGACCTTGCAACAACGCATCCAAGCGATGGATCAGGCCGAGTTGCGCCAGGACTCGCTGCGTGACCGCGCGTCGCGCACGCAGGTCGAGTACGCCTGGCAGCTCGCCTCGAAGGTCTCCAGCACCGCACGGACGTACGACATCTCCCTCGTCTCGTTGTCCGTAGGGTCGAAGCTCGAGATGGCCGCGAACCCAACGCAGTATTCGGGATGGGCGGAGATCGCCCGGCAAGTCGTCGACGCGACGGATCCCAAGGACAAGCCGCGGCTGCACGCGTTGATCGACGCCCTGCGCTCGCGGATCCCGGTGCACACCGCGGTCGGGGCCGTGTTCTCGCTCGTCGCGCCGGTGTCACAGAAGCCGCAGCACCGCCAGGCGGTTGATCGGTTCCAATGTTACCTCCTGGTCGCCGGTCTCGTGGAGGAGACGAACGCGGAGTTCGCCGAAGTGGTGCGCGGGCATCGCGCGCGGATCACGCAGCTGCTCGTCAGCGCCGATCGCGCCGTGACCGAGATCGAGAAAGCCGTCGGATATTCGCGGGAAGGCACGACCTCGTTCAGCCGCCACCTGGAACGCGTCGACCTCAAGGCCGTGAGCTTGGAGCGCGTCGACCTTATCGCGTTCAACCTTGACGCCGACTACATCGAGCTGACTCGGATCGCCGCCGCCATCGAAGACTCCTACACCAATCGCAAACAGTTCCTCCCCGCCGAGCGGAGCAGTCGCGCGCGAAAGACGCCGTGCGAAGAGGTCTATCGCGAGGCGGAAGCCGCCTTTGGCGAGGCGGTATCGACCCTTGCGGAGATGGTGAGTGGTGTCGAGCGCATCCGTCGGGACAACCTCACGCCAACTGTCAGCGTCAGTCTGCGGCGCCTGCCATAGCCCGACTGCGCGGCCAACGCTTCGAGCCGCGGCGTCCGGCATCGCCGGGCGCCGGCCTCAGGGTCCGAGGCGTAGTCTTCGCCGAAGTTCCTGCTGAGGCCGTGCACCTTCCGCCGTGGTGCCTCCCAGCAGCGGCCAGGCACGCGCGACGCAGCCGGCATCCACCATCGAGACCAATGTCAGCAGGTCGGAGTCGACCGACGTGGGTCCGTTCGCGGGCGCGTCGCCGGATCGAACTCAGGGAGCTCCTTCGCTTTGGCCGTCTCCCCTCATTGGGGTGAGTATGACCTCACACACAGAATACTGGATACGCCCGCCCACGGCGACGGAGGCAATACTCACTCCTCCCGCAACACCCCCATCGGCTCCATCCCCAACACCCGCCGCACCGGCACCCACGCCGCCCCCACTGCCAACACCACCCCCGCCCCCACCACCCCCAGCACCACCACCGGCGCCAACACATCCGTGTGGAACAACATCCCGTTGATTCGCGCGCGGAACAGCCACAGCACCAGCAGCCCCATCAGCATCCCCGCCACGACCAGCACCACCGCCCGCAACAACACCGGACGCACCAACCGCCCCGTGGGCGAACCCAGTGCGATCCGCACCGCGAACGCGCTGCGCTCCTGCGCCACCAGGTACGCCAGCACCCCGCCCAGCCCGATCAGCGCCACCAGCGCCGAGAGTGCCCCGAACGCCGTGAACGTCGTCCGGCCGATCTCGTACGAGCGCGTCAGGCCCGCCATGTGCTCGCGCATGGTGAGCACGCGGGCCGGCGGCAGTGACGGGTCGAGCTGCTTCACCGCATCGCGCAGCTGCGCCGGCGTGGCCGAGCCGCGCACGAACACCGCACCGTTGCGGCGATAGCCGGCGCCCTGCGTGTACGGGATGTAGCCCATCGGTTCGAACGGCTGGTCCACCGCGCCCTGCAGGCTCGCCGGTGCCACCACTCCCACCACCGTGTGGCAGGGCAACGAATCCGCGCGGAGCCTGATGCACTTCCCCAGCGCCCGGTCCCCACCCCACATCTGCGTGGCGAACACCTGGTTCACCACGATCACCGGCTCGCTGCCGAGGTGATCGTTGCTGCTGATCCAGCGCCCGTCGAGCAACCGGAAGCCCATCACCTCGGCGTGCTCCGGCGTCGCGTTGTCGAACCACAGGAATCGCGTCGTGTCGTCGCTGCCGGGCATGAGCACCCGCTCGCTGGCGTTGTTCCACCACGGGATCGTGTACGCCTGGCTCACGCGCTGCACGCCCGGCTGCTGCCGCAGCTCCTCGGCGACGCGCGCGAGCGTCTGTCGCTGCTCGGTGCTGCTGCCGGTGGTGAACGGGATCTCCACGTAGCTCAGCGAGTCGGGATTGAAGCCGTGATCCCAGTCGGCTGCCTGCCGCACACTGAGCACGAACCCGGTGGATACACTGAGCAGCATCGCAAAGACGGCCGCCTGGACGACGATCATCGCTGAGCGCACCAGACCCACCCCGCGCTGCGTGCCGCCGCGCGCACCACCGGCCGCGCGCAGCAGCTCGGCGGGCTCGAGACGTGCCGCATACCCCAGAGCGATGAGTGCGGCGACGCCCGCCGCGAGCAGCGAGAGCAGCACAGCGAGGCCCACCAAGCGCAGGTCGAATGCGGCGCGCGCCCACACGAGGTTGGGGATGATCAACGCCCGCGCGATCCCGGTGAGTGGCGCGGAGATGGCGAGCCCCAGAGCCGAGCCCGCGAGGGCCAGCAGCAGCGCCTCCGAGAGCGCGATGCGCAGCAGCTGTCGCAGGCGCGCGCCGAGGGCGATGCGGATGGCCGTCTGGCGCGCCATCGCGGCGGCACGGGCGAGGAACAGGCTCACGAGGTTCGCGGTGATGAGGGCCAGCAGGAGCAGTGCCCCCACGGAGATCCACAGCGAGATGCGCGCGTACGCCGGTGTCTGCAGTGACCGACCCGGGATCACCGACTCCCAGAGCAGTTCGTGCTGTCGCTCGGGATCGCGACGATACGTGCCCGGGCGCCGGTAGCGGGTGGTCGCTTCGCCGGACGCCGCTTCGATGGTTGCGCCTGGCGCGAGCCGCGCGATGATGCGGAACCAGGCGGAGCCGTCGTCGGTGTACAGTGTGGGTGAGTTACCGTTCACGCGTCGCCCCACGGTATGGAGTGGCAGGAAGGCGTCGCGCAGTCCGAGGTCGAGTCCATTGAACGCGGCCGGGGTCACACCGATGACGGTGAATCGGCCGCCGGCGATGTCGACTGTCTGCCCGAGCACGTCCGGGCGCCCGTTGAACACGCGCTGCCAGTACACGTACGAGATCACCACCGGCCCCTCGGCAGCGCCGTCGCGATCCTCGTCGGGGACGAAGAAGCGCCCGAGATGCGGTCGCACCCGGAGGACGTCGAAGTACGACGCCGTCACGAGATCGACCATCAACGGCTGCGCGTCGCCGCCACTGCCACTGCTGGTGCGCCACGGGAACACCGCCGACACCTGCTCGACGGTCGTGAGTTCCCTCGCCGTGAGCAGGTCGAGGCCGGTCATCGACGTGCCGTGGAGATCAGCCCTCGGCCACATGCGCTTCACGAGCCGCACCACACCTCCCGGGTCGCCCACGCCCGGCGGCGGACGCAGGAACACGTGATCGGCGAGTGCGATCGCGGGCAAGCCGACGCCGAGCCCGATGCCGAGGCTGAGGATGATGTTGAGCGAGAACTGCCAGTCGCGGCGGAGGGCGCGGAAGGTCTGTCGCATCTCGTGAATGAGGCCGGTGAGAGGGAAACGCAGGCGCGCGGGACCGGTGATGCCCAGGCGGCTTCGCGCACGGGTGAGCCGGCGGCTGACCGCAACGGAGAACGCGGTCGCCACGCGCGACCGCGACCAGGAGGCCGCGCGGAGTTCCTGCACGAAGGCCAGCGCCGTGTCGGGGCGTCGGTTGGGTGCGACGTCCATCGCGCGGGCAATCACGTCCGCGACGGCCGGCGGCACCTCGGGCGCGAAATCGCGGAGGGGCGGCGCCGGCGTGTGGAAGCGCCGCGCGACCACTTCCTGCGTGGTCCGTCCTTCGAACGGCAGTCGCCCGGCGAGCATCTCGTAGGCGACGCAGGCCAAACTATAGATGTCGCTGCGTTGGTCGATCGACTCGCCGGCGGCCTGCTCCGGACTCACGTAGGCCGGCGTGCCGGCCGAGTAGCCGACACTCTCGCGCACGAGCGACCACTCGTCGGCCTCGGCGCCGAGCCGTCGCGCGATGCCGAAGTCCATCAGGTACGGATGCCCATCCTCCACGAGGATGTTCTCGGGCTTCACGTCGCAGTGGAGCACCAGCCGGCTGTGCGCGTGCGAGAGGGCACGTGCGACGCCTTCGAGCAGGGTGATGGCCTCGTCCACCGGGAGCCGCAGCTTGGCGTTGAGCAGTGCACGCAACGAGCCGCCGCGCACGAGCGGGAGGATCATGTAGGGATGGCCGTGCTCCACCCCCGCCTCGTGCAGCGGCAGGATGTTGGGGTGCGTGAGCTTGGCGCTGTGCCCCAACTCGGCCAGCAGTTGCTCCGTCCCCACCCCGGCGACCGCCTCGGCCTGCACGATCTTGATTGCGACGAGTCGTCCCAGGCGCCGATCCTGGGCCGAACGGACGACCCCCGTGGCACCGCGCCCGATCTCGTCGAGGAGTTCGTAGCGCACGCTGAGCGCGCGCTGCACGAGGGTCTCCTCCGGTAGCGCATTCCCACGCTCGGGCTCGAAGAGCAGCGCCTCGGCGACCCCGAAGGTCTCGAGCAGCCGTAGCCGAGTGCGCTGCGAGGGGTACGGGTGCCGTCCGTTGAGGAGGTCGGACCAGTGCCCACGGGAGAGCCCGAGGCGGATCGCCCAGTGATTCTGGGAGATGGGCGTGCGGGCGAGGAGGTCGCGGAGGGCGTCGAGGCGGAGACGGTAGCGCACGGGGGTCCGGGTGGCGGGCGATGTATACGCCCTTGGACAACACCACGGGAGGGTTCGTGCGCCGAAAGTGTTCGGAGCGGTGTTCGGATTGCTGCTCGGACCGCCGTTCGGATCGCCGTTCGGACTGCGGCAGCGCCCTAGTCGCCGCGCACCACCGGGTAGTACCACACCCGCCGCAGCCGCCCGCCGCGGACCTCATAGACCGAGAGCGAGGCCTGCGAGCGCGGGCCCCGTGCGTTGGTCCAGTGCGCCCGCTCCTTCACGGACACCCAGGGACCGAGCGCCGACACGTCCTCGATCTCCGACCGTGCCGACGGCAGGGACCGGAAGTAGCTGACGAGTTGCTCGCGCACGGCGGCCGGCCCGCGGGCTTCGATCTGCACCGAGTCCCCGACGACGCTGAGCCAGACGAAGTCCGGATCGAGCAGCGCCACGACGGCGTCGATGTCGTGTGCGTTGTACGCGGCGATGTAGGCGCGCAGGACGGCGGTCGGGGTGGTGTCGCTGGCGGCGGGGGCGGCTTGGCCAGCGGCGGTGCGAGGGGCGAGCAGCAGCGCGAGGCAAAGCGTGAGGCAGATCGTGGGGCAGCGCGTGAGGCAGCGCGTGAGGCAGCGCGCGAGGTGCCGGCTCGCGCGATGGCGGTCGACGTGCGGATGGGGCATGGGTGAGTGCTCCGGCGGCGGTGGGTCAGGTCGCGGTACCCGTCAGCCCCAAGATACCACGCGGGTGTTCGACCGAGCACGGCGGTCCAGCAGTCGGGCCAAGTCCCGGTCCCCCGGCGCGGAGGCTACGAACCGCGCGCGGCACCTGTCCCGCGCCTCGTCCACTCGGCCCGCTCGGCCACACACCGTTTCCCTTCCCCGGGCCACTTGTCTACTTAGGAGTCCTAAGTTACCATACATCCCATGTCCACTACCTCGCGCTTCGAAGCCGCTACCCCGCCCATCGAGCACCGCCTCGCAGCCGGCCTCTACGCCTTGGGACTCGCCGTCCGGCACGAGGAGCGACGGCAGGCGCAGGCGTCCGGACTCTCCGCGGCCCAACTGCAGATCCTCGCGCTTCTCGGCGCCGAAGGCCCCAGGACCCCGTCCGCGTTGGCCGACGAGCTCGGGGTCTCGCTCGCCACCGTGAGCGACTCCGTCGCTGCGCTCGAGAGCAAGGGCCTGCTCCGGCGACGCCCCAGCCCGACGCATCATCGGGCCAGCCTGCTCTCGCTCACGCCGAGCGGGCGCGCCGAACTGCAACGCGCCCAGGCATGGCCCGACTTCTTCGCCCTTCCGCTCGGCACGCTGACTGATGCGCAGCAGGAACAGTTGCTGGCCGCGCTGCTCCTGCTGCTGCGCGCGATGCAAGAGCAGGGGCAGATCCCCGCGCAGCGCATGTGCCTCACCTGCGTGTCGTTCCGTCCGTACGTGCGGACGGGGGCCCGCCCGCATCAGTGTGCCCTCGCCGACGCGGCCATGCGTGCGGCACAGCTGCGCGTGGTCTGCGAGGAACACGAGATGGCCTCGCCGGAGGATCAGGCCGCGCGTTGGCAGCAGTTCCTCAAGTTGGCCGTCTGACGCAGCATCCTCCTTTCACCCGTTTCGGAGTTCCTTCCATGCGTGTCCGCGCGATTCTCGTGCCTCTCGTCACCTTCGGCCTCACCACGGCCTGCGAACCCAAGCCTGCTGCGGACGTCGCGGCGACGTCAGCGGCGCCCGCTGCTACGGCCTCGCTCCACGATCGCCTCGGTGGGCGAGCCGCCATCGCCACCGTGGTCGATGCGTTCGTGGCCAACGTCGCGGCTGATCCGCGCATCAACACGCGCTTCTCACGCGTGGCCACTGACACCGCAGCCATGCGGCAGTTCAAGGGGAAGCTCGCGGACCAGATCTGCGCCGGGACCGGCGGGCCCTGCACATACAGCGGCCTCGACATGAAGGCGGCCCACCAGGGCATGCGCATCACCGACGCCGAGTTCGATGCGTTGGTCGAGGCGCTGGTGAAGGCGCTGGACGGCGCGGGTGTGCCGCAGAAGGAGCAGGATGAGCTGCTGGCGATCCTCGGGCCGATGCGGGCGGACATCACGATGAAATAGGGAGAACGCCGTCTAGTGGTATTCTGGCCTCGGAGGCGCGCTCGGACGTGCGCTCGACGGAGGCTCGTCGTGCGGCATGTGGAACGGATGATGGCGGTCAGTAGACGGTGCGTGCTCCGGTGGCCCATGCCTCGCGGAATTGATTCTGCTCAGCCGACATCGTTGGCTACTGGTGCGAGGTGAACGATGCCCCAGGCGAGGAGGATCGGCGGTCTCGGTGGAGGCGACGACATCGCGTTGCTGGGTGGCGAAGCCGAAGGCTGGCCCGCTTGCACCTCGAGGCTCGTTGATCGCCCTCGTAGGAACGAACCGCGTCGGCGTCCCGCTAGCAGGGACACCGACGCGGTTCTCTCTCCGCGTGAGCTTCAGCGTCGATCGGGGCTTTCGGCCGGCGGCGCAGCCTCCGCTGGCGGAAGGATCTCCACCCTGCCGTCGAAGGGCACTCGGAACCCGGCTCCGGCAAGCGACGGAACACGCCATCCGTTGAAAGTCCACATTACCTGCCGGATGCCGGCGTCACGATCCGCTCCGATCCCCGCGACGTCTCGATACCACGTCCGAAGCTCAGTGCCGCCGCTCGAGTAGAGGAACGACTGGTCCAACTGCACCGAGCTGGTTCGGCAACCGGACTGTCGCGCGAACCGATTGTTCGCGGCATCGGACGGCTTTCGATCGGAATCCGCATAGAAGCCACCGGAACCCGGGTCGTCGGTCGACGCGAGCAGCTGCAGTTGCCCGGTCAGCGTTACCGTCACCGATGTGGTCGTCGGATCGATCGTGAGCCCGTAGTCGCCGACGTACCCAGCATCGTTGGGGTACATCCACCACGACTCCGAGAGAAGCCCCGATCCCACGATTAGTCCCGTTCCGCCGCACGTCCACCAGCTCGGACTTGCGAGCGGGGCGCTCGATGACCAACGAAGTTGCATGCGCCCTTGCCACGCGGGGACGTTGGTTTCGTACCGTAGTTCGTTCTGCTGCGCGTAGAGCCGCAGGTAGGCGATCTCAGACAAGCCCAAGGTCGTGCCACTGCCCGGCTCCGAGGGCCCCGCGCAGTTGGCGCCGGCGCAGGCCGTGAGTCGATAGTACCGCGTGGCCGAGGCCGGCAGCCCGGTGTCGAGGTACGGCGCCTGTGCCGCCGTCGACAGCGTCGTCCACGGGCCCGTGCTCGCCGACGCACGCTCCAGGCGGTACGTCAGCCCGGCCGTCGCCGCCCAGCTCACCCGCAGCGAGGACGTCGTCGGCTGATCCACCGTCGGTGCCGCCGGCCGCGGCGGCACCGTCGGCAGCGTCGTGCCACTGCCCGGCTCCGAGGGCCCCGCGCAGTTGGCGCCGGCGCAGGCCG
>CADEDA010000011.1:0-7434 GCA_902825965.1 uncultured Gemmatimonadota bacterium
GCGCGAGGAGACCTTCCACGCCAAGGGCGGCCTCAAGGAGTTCGTCGGCTTCCTGAACGCGAAGGGCAAGTCGCTGCACCCCGAGATCCTCTACCTCGAGGGCGAGAAGGACGACATCGGGATCGAGCTGGCCCTGCAGTACAACGACGGCTACAACGAGAACGTGTTCTCGTTCGTCAACAACATCAACACGCACGAGGGCGGCACGCACCTCACCGGCTTCAAGTCGGCGCTCACGAGCGTGATCAACAAGCACCTCGACAAGTCCTCGTTCGCCAAGAAGGACAAGGAAGTGAAGCTCTCCGGCGACGACGCCCGCGAGGGCCTCACGGCGGTGCTCTCGGTGAAGGTCCGCGAGCCGCAGTTCGAGGGCCAGACCAAGACCAAGCTCGGCAACTCCGAGGTCGAGTCGGCGGTGAAGACCGTCGTCAACGAGTGGCTCGCCGCGTACCTCGAGGAGCATCCGCGCGTCGCCAACATCATCCTCGAGAAGGCGCTGTCGGCGGCCCGCGCCCGCGAGGCCGCGCGCAAGGCGCGCGACCTCACCCGCAAGAAGTCCGCACTCGACGTCGGCAACCTGCCCGGCAAGCTCGCCGACTGCTCCCTCTCCGATCCCGCGATGTGCGAGATCTACCTCGTCGAGGGCGACTCGGCCGGTGGCTCCGCCAAGCAGGGACGCGACCGCATGTTCCAGGCGATCCTGCCGCTGCGCGGCAAGATCCTGAACGTCGAGAAGGCCCGCATCGACAAGATCCTCTCCAACGAGGAGATCCGGACGATCATCACGGCCATCGGCGCGGGCATCAAGGAGGAGTTCACGCTCGACAACGTCCGGTACCACAAGATCATCATCATGACGGACGCGGACGTGGACGGCGCGCACATCCGCACGCTGCTCCTGACGTTCTTCTTCCGGCAGATGCCCGAGCTCATCGACGCCGGCATGGTGTACATCGCGCAGCCACCGCTCTTCCGCGTCGCCAAGGCGAAGGAGGAGTACTACGCCTACGACGCCGCGGAACGCGACGCCATCGCCACACGCTTCGGCGCGGGTGACGGCAAGACGAACGTCATGGTGCAGCGCTACAAGGGCCTCGGCGAGATGAACCCGGACCAGCTCTGGAAGACGACCATGGACCCCGAGACCCGCACGATCCTCAAGGTCACCATGGACGACGCGTTCCAGGCGAACGAGATCTTCCAGACGTTGATGGGTGACGAGGTGGAGCCGCGACGGCTCTTCATCGAGGCCAACGCCAAGTTCGTGTCCAACCTGGACATCTGAGGCGGGCGGGCGGGCGGCCGGAGCGACGAAGGGCCCGAGCACTCGCTCGGGCCCTTCGTGCGTGCAGGCCGGGCACGCTCGGCTGCGGTCAGCCGCGGATCGGCTCCCGGCCCACCTTGAGCTGCTGCGCGAACCAGACGTGCGCCGCGGCCATCAGCGCGAACACCGCGAAACTCGCCGAGCCCAGGCAGAGATGCAGCGTCCCATCGATGCCCCCACTGGAGACGGGGCGCGTCACGAACATCAAGCCGAGCCAGGCCAGCATCGATCCGCCGGCGACTCCCTGCGCCCCGAGGGCGGCCATCTTGTTGAATTCCATGGTCCCTTAACTTGCACCGCCGGCCGCCAGTTCCTCCACCCCCCGGGCGGTCACGCGGTGGGACACCAGGGCGCGCCGCGGCGGCACCGCCTCGCCGATCACGATCGCCCGTCCGAGGGCGGTCCGCGCCTCCTCCACCGCCGCAGCGTCCCGTGCGAGGATGGTCACCAGCGGCTCGCCGGCGCGCACCGTGTCGCCCGGCCGCACGTGCACGAGGAACCCCACCGCGGGGTCGATGCTGTCCTCCACCCGGGTGCGACCGCCGCCGAGGGCGGTGATCGCCCGACCGATGGGCCGCGGCTCCACGCGCTGCACGACGCCACTGCGCGGGGCGACGAAGGCGGCGCGCTGCGGCGCCGACGCGAGGTAACGCTCCGGCGCGTCCACGAGACCCGCCGGCCCGCCTTGCGCCACCACGATCTCCTGGAACTTGGCGAGCGCCGCCCCGCTGCCCAGCGCCCGCTCCAGCCGCGCGCGCGCCGCCGCACGCGTGGCCTCGACCTTCGCGACCAGCAGCATCTCCTCGCCCAGGGCGAACGTCACCGCGCGCAGGTCCTCGGGCCCGCCGCCCTTCAGCACCTCGATCGACTCCAGCACCTCGATCGCGTTGCCGCAGGCCACCCCCAGCGGCTGGTCCATGTCGGTGATCAGCGTGACCGTCTCGCAGCCGTGGCGCTGCCCCAGGGCGATCATGGTCTTGGCGAGCGTCAACGCGCGCTCCAGCGTCGGGATGAACGCCCCGGCGCCGGACTTCACGTCCAGCACGAGGCCGGTGAGTCCCTCCGCCAGCTTCTTGCTCATGATGCTCGCGGCGATCAACGGGATCGCCTCCACGGTGGCCGTGGCGTCCCGCAGCGCGTAGAGCCGCCGGTCCGCCGGCGCGATCTCCGCCGTCTGGCCGATCAGGGCGCAGCCGAGGTGCTCCACCTGCCGGGCCGCCACATCCAGCGACAGGCGCGTGTTGAAGCCGGGGATGCTCTCCAGCTTGTCGAGCGTGCCGCCGGTGTGGCCCAGCCCCCGCCCCGACATCATCGGCACGGCGACGCCGCAGGCCGCGACCATGGGCGCGAGCGGGATCGACACCTTGTCCCCCACGCCGCCGGTGGAGTGCTTGTCCACCCGCGGGACCGTCAGGTGGTCCAGTGCCAGGCGCTTCCCGCTCTCCAGCATCGCCGCGGTGAGCGCGACGATCTCGTCGTCGTCCATGCCGCGGAAGAACACCGCCATCGCGAGCGCCGAGAGCTGGTAGTCGGGCACCTCGCCCGCCGCGTAGCGCGCCATCAGCTCGCGCCATTCGGCCGCACTCAGCCGTCCGCCGTCGCGTTTGCGCTCGATGAGTTCCACCACCGTCATTGACCCACTCTCCGGCCTCCGCCAACGTTCAGGTGTCCGGTCCGCGCCAGGCGGGGACCGCGGCTACACCATACGGACCCGCAGCCGCCACGGCGCGTAACGCGGTCCCCACGGAGGAACGACCCGATGTTGATCTCCAAGCAGATGAACGCGCTCATCAACGAGCAGATCGGCAACGAACTCGCCGCATCCAACCAATACGTGGTCATCGCCTGCTACTTCGACGGCGCGGGCCTCCCACAGCTCGCCAAGCACTTCTTCAACCAGGCCACCGAGGAGCGCGACCACGCGATGCGCTTCGTGCGCTACGTGCTCGACGCCGGCGGCACGGTCGCCATCCCGGCCATCCCCGCCCCGCGCACCAGGTTCAAGGACTCCGCCGATGCCGTGAAGCTCGGCCTCGACTCCGAACTGCGCGTCACCAAGCAGATCCACGGCATCGTCGACCTCGCGATCAAGGAGAAGGACCACCTCGCGAAGAACGCGCTCGAGTGGTTCGTGAACGAACAGCGCGAAGAAGTCTCCTCGATGGACACCCTGCTGCGCATGGTGAAGCGCGCCGGCGAGCCGGGCCTGTTCTTCGTCGAGAACTTCCTGCTCCAGGGCGGCCTCGCCGGCGAAGGCGCCGACGCCGAGGCGGCCTCGGAGTGAGTGCCGCCGACCGGGTGGTCGCACTGCGCCGTCAGCTCGAACAGGCGGCGCACGAGTACTACGTCCTCGATCGCCCGTCGCTCTCCGACTTCGAGTACGACAAGCTCTTCCGCGAGCTGCAGGCGATCGAACGCGACCACCCGGAGCTGCGCGACGCCGACTCGCCCACCGCCCGCGTGGGCGCGACGGTCAGCGAGAGCCACCTCGCCAAGCACGAACACCTCGTGCCCATGGCGTCACTCGACAACGCCTTCGACGAGACCGAACTCGCCGAGTGGGAGGAGCGGGTCCGCAAACTCGTGGGCGACGCCGTCGACGCCGATGGGTACTGCTGCGAGCTGAAGATCGACGGCGCCGCCGTCTCCATCACCTACCGCGACGGGGTGCTCGCCACCGGTGCGACGCGCGGCAACGGATCCATCGGTGAGGACGTCACGGCCAACCTGCGCACCATCGCCGACGTGCCGCGCCACTTGGACGGCAAGGACTGGCCCGCCGTGATCGAGATCCGCGGTGAGGTCTACATGACGTTCGATGGGTTCGAGCGCATGAATGCCGAGCGCGCGCGGGTCGGCGAACCGGTGTTCGCCAACCCGCGCAACTCCGCCGCCGGCGCCCTGCGGCAGAAGGACCCGCGCGAGACCGCGAAGAAGCCCCTGCGCTTCTACGGCTACGCCTTCGCGGTGCCCGGCAACCCCGCGCTGCCCTTCCGCACGCAGTGGGAACTGCTGGAGACGCTGGCGTCCTGGGGCATCCCGGTGGCGCCGCATCGCCGCGCCTGTGCCACGCTCGACGCGGTGCATGCGTGGGCGCGCGAGCTGGAGTCCGCGCTGCGCCCCGGACTGCCCTTCGCGATCGACGGCGGCGTGGTGAAGGTGAACCAGCTCTCGCTGCAATCCGAGCTGGGCGTCGTCGGCGGCCGCGTGCCGCGCTGGGCCATCGCACGCAAGTTCGCGCCCGACATCGCCGAGACGACGCTGCTCGACATCGAGGTGCAGGTGGGGCGCACCGGCGCACTCACGCCGCGGGCCGTGCTGGCCCCGGTCGAGGTCGGCGGCGCGACGATCAACTACGCCACGCTGCACAACTTCGAGCTCGTGGCCGAGAAGGACCTGCGGATCGGCGACACGGTGCAGGTGAAGCGTGCCGGCGAGGTGATCCCGCAGATCCTCGGGCCGGTGCCGGAGAAGCGCAGCGGGACCGAACGCGTGGTGGCGGTGCCCACCCATTGCCCCGTCTGCGGCAGCGCCGCCGTGCGCGACGAGGCTGAGGTCGCCACGTACTGCCCCAACCTCGCCTGCCCCGGCCGTCGGCTGGAGGCACTCGCCCATTTCACCTCGCGCGACGCGATGGACATCCGCGGCCTCTCGCATCAGCGGCTGGAGCAGCTGATCGCAGCCGGCCTGGTGGAGGACGCCGCCGATCTCTACGGCATCCGCGCCGAGCAGCTGGTGCCGCGCAAGGGCGCGGACGGGGCGCCCGAGGGCGGGGTGCCCGGCTTCCAGGCCAAGAGCGCCACCGCGCTCGTGGACGCGATCACGGCATCCAAGCAGCAGCCGCTCACGCGGCTGCTGAACGCGCTCGGGATCCGGCACGTGGGCGCCGAGTCCGCCAAGCTGCTCGCACGTTCCTTCGGGACGATGGATGCGCTGTCGTCCGCCTCGGTGGCGGAGCTCGAGGCCCTGCACGGCGTGGGGGCGACGATGGCCCAGGCGGTGCACGACTGGTTCCGCCAGCCGGCGGCCCGGACGGTGCTCGACAAGCTCCGGGCCGCCGGGGTCCGGATGGACGAACCGCGGGCGCAGGCCGCCGATGGTGTCTTCAAGGGCATGAAGATCGTCCTCACTGGGACCCTCCCTACCCTCTCGCGGGCTCAGGCCACCGAGCTCATCGAGAACGCGGGCGGGAAGATCACCAGCTCCGTCTCCAAGGCCACCGATTTCGTGGTCGCGGGTGACGAGGCCGGCAGCAAGCTCGACAAGGCGAAGGAACTCGGGATCGATGTGCTCAGCGAGGCGGACCTGCTCGCCAGGCTCGCGACCTGAGCGGCCCCACCGGGCCGAAGCCTCCCGTCACCCCCTCCCGCCGCCGGACGCCAAGCAGCCACGCGTAGCCAAGCGCAGCCAAGCGCAGCCAACCTAGGACCCGCTGATGACCATCACTTCGCTCAGCCCCTCGATGCTCTCCGCCGTGCCGCACGCCTCGCTGCGCGCCCTGCGCGCGGCCCTCGTGCGCGACCTCGGCGACGGGTTCGCCGCGGTCCTGCAGGAGACGGGCTACGCCGGCGGTGAGTCGGTGTGGCACGCGTTCAAGGATTGGTGCGACGCGAACCACATCGGCGAGCCCGAGTCCCTGCCGGTGCCGCGCTTCCAGGCGGCTGCGGCGCAGTTCTTCTCCGAGACGGGATGGGGCAGCATCACGCTCAACCCGATCGGCGACACGGTCGTCGCACTCGATGCCCCGGACTGGGCCGAGTCGGACCCCACGGCCCAGATGCCGTATCCAAGCTGCTACTATTCGGCCGGCATGCTCGGCGACTTCTTCGGGCGCGTCGCCGACGGGGCGCTCGGCTGCATCGAGGTCGAGTGCCGATCGGCCGGGCACTCCCGCTGCCGGTTCCTGCTCGGCAGCCAGGAAGTGCTGGGGCACGTCTACCAACGGCTCACGCAGGGCGTGGGCTATGAGGATGCACTCGCCGAGCTCGGCTGACGCCATGCGCGGTGCGTGACTGGACGGGGATGCTTCCGCAAGGACGCATCCCCGTTCTGCGTCGGCCCTACTGCACGACGATACTGCCTGACATCGCAGCGCCGTGGACCGTGCAGAGGTAGTTGAACGTGCCGGCGGTGGTGAAGGTGCGCGTGAACGTGCCCGAGCTCTGCGTCGCGGAGGAAGGGCCACCAGTGAACGTCACGTTGTGCTGCACGCTGCCGGCGTTCCACGTCCAGGTGACCGTGGTGCCGGCCGTCACCGTGCGCGGACTGGGGTTGAAGAAGTTGTTCCCCACACGGACCTCGTTGGGCCCGGGGTTCTGATTGTTGTTGTCGGGCCCGCTCGTCGAGCCGTCCCCGCAGGACGCCGCCACCAGCAGCGCCAGCACGAGGGCGGTCACGCGCCCTGCATACCGCTTCGCCATCTCCACACTCCGCATTCGGGTCAGTATCCGCCGTCAGGGCCGTACTTCGGGTTCGGCACCAGGTCGCCGTCCACGATCGTCTCGCGGTCCCAGGGCAACACAATGGTGCTCTCGGTCTCCAGCGCGTACCAGTCGGGCTGGTAGGCGCCGGTCTTGAACGACACCGCCGTGCGCACTTCGCGGGCGCCGGCGTTCACGATCGCCGCCTTGGCGAGCCGCATGGTGTCGCCGTTGTTGCAGGTCTCGTCCACGATGAGGACGCGTTTCTTGAGGACGTCGCCCGGGGCGGCCGAGAGCACCGCCGGCGTCTCGCGGATGGCCTCGGCGCGGAAGCGGCGGCTGACGATGATCGAGTGGAACGGCCGGTCGAGCATCGCCGCGACCACCGCACCGGGCACCACGCCGGCCGTCGCGACGCCGACCACGAGATCGGGGTCGAAGTCGCGCGAGACCTTGAGTGCGAGCGCGCGGGAGAGCTCGCCGAACAGCGGCCAGTCCACGTGCATGGTGTCGCGCACCGGGAAGGGCATGAGGCCCGGCTTGGCGGCGGCAATGGCGACCGGCTTGGCGACCGGCCTGGCGACCGGGTTGGCGACCGGTCTGGCGGCTGCCTTCGGCGCGGGCTTCGCGGCGACCTTCGCGGCGGGCTTCGCGGCGGGCTTCGCGGCGGGCTTCGCGGCGGGCTTCGCG
>CADEDA010000011.1:7534-56081 GCA_902825965.1 uncultured Gemmatimonadota bacterium
CTTCGCGGCGGGCTTCGCGGCGGGCTTCGCGGCGGGCTTCGCGGCGGGCTTCGCGGCAGGCTTCGCGGCGGGCTTCTTGGAACGTGGTGGCACGGGGTGACCTCCGAGAGGTCCAAGGGACATCCGCAAGCTAGACCGCGAGACACGCCGGGGGAATCGCGGTTGCTGGCCCTCCGCGGCATCTATAGCTTGTGCGGGATACCTGCCTGCCACCCCACGCTATGTCCTTTTGGGACCGCCTCTTCGGCGGCCGCTCTGAATCCGCGCAGAACCGGCAGCGCCTCGATTATCTCAACGAGGCGTTGGTGCTGGAGCGTCAGGGGGACTTCGACGCGGCGGTGACGAGCTACCGGCTGGCACTCCGCGAGCGCCCGGACGATCTCAAGATCCTCCAGAACATGGCGATCGCGCTGACCAAGATCGGACGCGTGGAGGAGGCGATCCGCGCCTACCGCAAGGCGCTGGAGCTCGACCCCACCCTCTCCGGGGCGCACTACGGACTCGCCTTCCTCCTCGTGAAGCGGGGTGACGCCGCCGGCGCCGTGAAGCACCTCAGCGCCTTCCTCGCCCATCCGCCCGAAGGACCGGACGCCGCGCGCTGGGTCGCGCACGCGCAGTCCACACTCGACCACCTGCGCGCTCCCGACGGAGCCGCACCTTCCGCCGGGGAGTAGACGTGGGGACCGTCCTCGCGATCGTGAGTCAGAAGGGTGGCGTCGGCAAGACGACCACGGCCGTGAACCTTGCGGCGGCGTTCGCGCGCCGCGGACTCAAGACGCTGCTCGTTGATGTCGATCCGCAGGGATCGGTGCGGTTCGGCGCGGGCCTGCGCCGCGGGCACCCGACCTACGGTTTCGCCGACCACCTCTCCGGGGAGCGCTCACTGCGCGACGTGCTCCTGCCCACCACCCTGCCTTGGCTGCGGGTGATGCTCGCCGGCAGCGTGACCGATGCGGTGGACCATACGCGCTACCAGGAGCAGATCGCCTCGAGCGACCTGCTCGCCCGCATGCTCGCCGCCGCCAGCGAACGCTGCGACATCGTGGTCGTGGATACGCCCCCGGGCCTGGGGCCGGTCACGCGGGGCACGCTGGCCGCCTCCGACCGGGTCCTCATCCCGCTGCAGGCCGAACCGCTCGCGCTGCAGACGACCCCGCAGATCCTCCGCGGGGTACAGGATATCGTGACCCAACACGCGAAGCTGACGTTCGACGGGATCCTCCTCACGATGTACGAGTCGGGCAATCCCGCCTGCGAGACCACCGCGGCGTACATCCGCGAGAAGGTGCCGGCGCATCTCATGCTGGACATCGTCGTGCCGCGCAGCCACGCGGTCGCGGAGGCGTTCGCGGCCGGCCAGCCGGCCGTGGTCCGGGCCCCGGCGGACGGGGCCTCGCAGGCGTACGTGAACCTCGCGACGCGCCTCGCCGAACGCCTCGGCCTGTGATGCGGTGGCGGGCGCGACGCCTGCAAGGCCTGCGGCGCCTCGTGGCGCCGGTGGTCACCGCCGTCGCGACGCTCGGCGCCAGCCTTGGCGCCGGCCTAGTCACCAGCCTGGGCGGCTGTGCCGACTTCGGTGGCGCCGATGAGGTCGCAATCATCGAGTTCGACAGCATCCCCTACCCGGCCGTCCTCGCGGGGGACTCCTTGCGCGACTCGCTCGGCGTGGTCCGCCCGCTCCGTGCACTCGCCTTCAACGGCAGCGGGGACGTGCTCCCGGCGGTGGACTTCGACTTCTTCACGACCGACACCGGCGCCACCATCGACACGGCGGGGGTCCTGCGGGTGACCCGCCGCGACGGCACGGTGCGCGTGGTCGCGGCGACCGCGGGCCTGCAGAGTGCCGCCCGCACCGTGCGCGTGACGCGCCGCCCCGACACGACCTTCGCCAGCACGGCGCTCGTGGACACACTCGTCTACGCGGTGCCCGACGGGCCCGCCAACGTCGCCGAACTCAAGCTCGCCCTGCGCACACGGGACACGGTGGGTGGCGTGGGCGTGAACGTCCCCGGCTGGCTGGTGCGCTGGCGGGTCGTCCACAATGGTGATACTCTCGGGCTCGCCGACACGCTGCTCGTCGCCCTGCAGAGCGCGTCCGGTCGGCGGGGACAGCTCGACACGACGGCCGCGGATGGTGCGTCGACGCGTCGGCTGCGCCTCTTCGCCAACCGCCTCACCGTGCTCGCCGACAGCTTCTTCGTGATCGCCGACGTTCGGTTCCACGGTGCGACCGTGCCGGGGAGCCCCGTCCGCTACACCGTCCACATCCGCCCGCCGTCGCCCTGACCTTCCCACTCCCGGGCCGCACGTGAATCACGTCAATGGTGGTCCCCGCCCCGCGCCGACGACCCTCACGGCGCTGTTCTTCCAGACGCTCGAGCGCTTCAACGCGCCCGACGCCTACCAGTTCAAGAAGGACGGGAAGTACACCCCGATCTCGCACGCGACGGTGCTGGAACGGTCGCGGCACCTCTCGCTCGGCCTCACCGCCATCGGGGTGCAGCGCGGCGACCGTGTGGGCCTGATGTCGGAGAACCGCCCCGAGTGGGCGCTCACCGACTGGGCCTGCCTCTGCAGCGGCATGACCGACGTGCCCATCTACCCCACGCTGCCGGCGGACCAGATCGTCCACCCGCTCAACGACTCGGGGGCCGTGGCGCTGTTCGTCTCCACGCCGGACCAGGCGAGCAAGGCGGCGTCGGTGCGGGCGCAACTCAAGACGGTGCGCACGATCATCTCGTTCACGACGCCGAAGCCCATCGGCGCGGACATGACGCTCGCCGAGCTCGAGGCCAAGGGCAAGGCGCTGGACGTCGCGGGCAAGGCGGACGAGTGGCGCGCGGCGGCGCTCACCGTGAAGCCGGACGACCTGGCGACGCTCATCTACACCTCGGGCACCACCGGCCTGCCCAAGGGCGTGATGCTGACGCACGACAACATCGCCTCCAACGTCCAGTCGTCGCGCGACCGCCTCACCATCCGGCAGGGCGAGGTGGCGCTGAGCTTCCTCCCGCTGTCGCACATCTTCGAGCGTACGGGCGACTATTTCTGGTTCACGAGCGGCGTGAGCATCGCGTACGCCGAGAGCATCGACACGGTGCCGTTCAACCTCTCGGAGGTGAAACCGCACTACGCGATGAGCGTCCCACGGCTGTTCGAGAAGATGTACGCCCGGGTGCTCGAGAACGCCGTCTCGGGCGGGGCGCTCAAGGCGAGGATCTTCGGCTGGGCGCGTGACGTGGCCGATCGCTGGGCCAACGAGAAGCTCGCCGGTCGCGAACCCGGGGCCTTCCTCGGCTGGCAGTACGGGCTCGCGCAGAGGCTGGTGTTCAGCAAGCTCAAGGAGCGCACCGGCGGCCGGCTGCGCTTCTTCGTGTCCGGCGGCGCGCCACTCGCGCCGTCGATCAACAAGTTCTTCTACGCCGCGGGCCTCACGATCCTGGAGGGCTACGGCCTCACCGAGACCTCGCCCGTGATCGCCGTGAGCGGCGAGAAGTCCATCCGGATCGGCTCGGTGGGCAAGGTCGTGAGTGGTGTGGAGGTGCGGATCGCCGAGGACGGCGAGATCCTCACCAAGGGGCCCCACGTGATGAAGGGCTATTTCAACCGCCCGGATGCCACGGCGGAGGCGATCGATCCCGACGGCTGGTTCCACACCGGCGACATCGGTGTGCTGGAGGACGGCTACCTCCGCATCACCGACCGCAAGAAGGACATCATCGTGACCGCCGGCGGCAAGAACATCGCGCCGCAGCCGATCGAGAACCGCGTGAAGATGAACAAGTACGTCTCGCAGGCGGTGATGATCGGCGACAAGCGGAAGTTCCCGGTGATCCTGATCGTGCCCAACTGGGACAACCTCGAGAAGTGGGCCGGCCTCAAGAACATCATCTGGACGCAGCGTTCGCAACTGCTGGAGATGCCGACCATCCGCGCGAAGATGGACAAGGAAGTGCGCAGCCAGCTCGACGGATTGGCCAGCTTCGAGTCGCCCAAGAAGATCGCGTTGCTCGAGCACGACTTCTCGATCGAGCGCGGCGAGCTCACGCCCAAGCTCAGCGTGAAGCGGCGCGTCATCGACCAGACCTACAAGGCGGTGATCGACGCCCTGTACGAGGGCGACGACTGACCGCCCTGCGCCCGAGGCGGCGTCGGCTCAGCGCCGGCGCAGGCTGACCGGCGCGCTCCGGGCCTCGCGTTCCGCGACCCATTCCGCGGCATCGCGCGCGAGTTCCC
This sequence comes from uncultured Gemmatimonadota bacterium, assembly GCA_902825965.1. Taxonomy (GTDB): domain Bacteria; phylum Gemmatimonadota; class Gemmatimonadetes; order Gemmatimonadales; family Gemmatimonadaceae; genus Pseudogemmatithrix. The sequence continues at coordinate 11,771 of CADEDA010000011.1, forward strand.
GCGTGTCCGCCGGTCGCGGCATCGATGCCACCGCCAGGACGCGGCCGCCGACACTCGTCGCGCGGACCGCGTCCTCAACCAGCCGGCGCGCGGACGCCATCGCCGGGTCACCGTCGAGCGCGACGGCGCGGAAGGTCGCGTCACCGAACGGCACGACGCTCACCAGGCCCTCCACACGCGCGACGGACTCGCCCAGCACCGTCGGGACCGCGGTGGCCATCACTACCACCGTGACCTCGGCGGCGACAGCCAGCGACTCGGCCAGCGCGGCATAGCGGCCGGTGAGCAGCACCGCTCCACCGGGCTCGGCCAGTCCCAGCAGCGCCACCACGCGCTCGAGGGAGGGCTCCCACGCGGCGTCGGCATCCCCGGACGCTGCGCGAGCGGCCGTTGCACGCGCCGCGTCGAGTGTCGCGTCGAGCGCCGCGTCCGGAGCGGAAGCCGTGGGCTTGGGCGCGAACACGGCGACGCCGTTCTCGAAGCGCAGTTCCAGCTGGCAGACCGGGCAGCCGGCGAATCCACGTCGGAGGTCACGGCCGTCGACCTGGCTGGCCACGACCACCAGCGGCGTCGCGACGTGCGGGTTGGGACAACGGAGGCGTTCGGCGAGATCGAGTCGCACGACGGCGGGCAGTGGTGGGGGAGCACAACGGAACCGCGGGACCAGCGCGACGCAAGTCTGGCACCTCGCGTCGCCCGCAGGGTAAGATACGGCTCCCGCGCGTGTGCCCGTAGCGGTTGCCTGGCCTGCCGCGCGCACGCGGTCCCCGCGAACCTCCTAGGAGCGTGCCATGCTCGAGTTCGCGTCGTCGGAGCCCTTCACGCTCGGCGTCGAAGTGGAACTGCAGATCGTCGACCAGCACGCCCGCGACCTCGCGGCCAAGGCCCCGCAGCTGCTCTCCCGCTGGAGCGGCGGCGCCAAGGTGCAGCCCGAGATCTTCCAGTCGATGATCGAGCTGAACACCGGCATCTGCCACACGGCGGTGGACGCCGAGGCGGACCTGCGGGCGACCGCGGAGCCACTGCTCTCGCTCGCGTCGGAGCTGGGGGTGCGCTTCATCGCGACGGGCACGCACCCCACCGCACGCTACCAGGAGCGCAAGCTGTTCCCGGCCGAGCGCTACCACGGATTGATCGCGCGCAACCAATGGATCGCGCGGCGCCTGCTGATCTTCGGGCTGCACGTGCATCTCGGCATGAAGGACCCCGAGACCTGCATCGCGGTGCAGAACGAGCTGCTCCGGGAGCTCGGCCTGCTGCTGGCCTGCTCCACGAGCTCACCGTACTGGCAGGGTGAGGCGACCGGCTTGGCGTCGTCGCGGATCACGGTGTTCGAGGCGATGCCCACCGGCGGCATGCCGCAGCTCGTGCACGACTGGACCGAGTTCTGCGAACTCGTCGCCACCCTGCAGCGCGCCCACGCGATCACGTCGCTCAAGGACCTCTGGTGGGACCTGCGTCCGAGCCCGCGCTACGGCACGCTGGAGATCCGGGTCTGCGACGGCCTCGCGACGCTGCGTGAGACCGCGATGATCGTGGCGCTCGCGCAGGGCCTGGCCCGCGAGGCGGGCGACCGGGTCGACGGCGGGCGCGGCCGCACGTTCCCGCCGGCCTGGCGGATCCGCGAGAACAAGTGGCGCGCGTCACGGCACGGCTTGGATGCGGATCTGATCGTGGAGGACGACGGCACGTCGCGCCCCGCGCGCGAGCACCTGCGCTCGACCGTCGCACGGCTGGAGGCCGGCGGCTTCCTGCGCGGCAACGAGGCCTACCTGCCGGCGCTGCGGGCGCTCGCGGCCGGTGCGCCCACCAGCGCGGAGCGGCAGCGTGCGGTGTACGAGCGCACGCAGAGTTTCGACGCGGTTTCCGAGTCGCTGGCGGCCGAGTTCGAGGAGGACATCCTCGCCGGCGTCGGCCGCGACTAGGCAGGACGTTGGATGGCGGAGGTCGGAGTGGCTCGCGCGGTTGCTGGCGGGGTTGCTAGCTGCGCGCGATGCGCAGCTCCTCGACATCGACGTGGGCCGGCCGCGTGACCGCCCACACCACGGCGTCGGCGACGTCGGCCGCGTGCAGCATCTCGGCCCGCGAGGGCAAGTGCGCGGAGCCATCGGGATCGTGGTCGTCCCAGAGAGCGGTGTCGGTGGCGGCCGGCGATACCAGCGTCGCGCGCACGCCGCTCCCGCGCGATTCGGCGCGCAAGGTCTCGTGCATCGCGCGCACCGCGTGCTTGCTGGCGGCGTAGGTCGCGTTCGCGGGGAACACCGCGCGGTCGGCCACCGAGCCGATGGTCACCACGTGGCCGCTGCCGCGGCTCCGCATGCCCGCCAGGAAGGCGCGCGTGAGACGCAGGGGTGCCGCGACGTTCAACTGCAACGCCGTGTCGATCGCGCGGTCCTCGGTGGCTTCCACCACCGCGAGCGGGAAGCTTCCCGCCGCGTGCACGAGGATGTCGGGCTCACCGCGCAGCGCGAGTCGCGTGGCCTGCACCACGCGCGCGCACTCGTCGGCGCGCGTGAGGTCGGCCGGCAGGGCCAGCGCCCCGTGACCGAGCTCCGCGGCCAGTGCTTCGAGCGCGGTGGCGGTCCGCGCGACCGCGACCACACGAGCCCCCCGGCCCGCCAGCGCCCGCGCCGTCGCCGCCCCGATGCCCCGTGAGGCACCGGTGACCAGCGCCGTCCGGCCCGCGAGTTCGTGCGCGCTCACGGGTGCGTCAGCCGCGGCCGGGCGGACATCCGCTCACCGCGAGCCGGTGGAGCCGTAGGCGAGACGCAGGAACTCGTGCCGCGTCATCGCGTCGTCACGGAACGAGCCGCGCAGCGCCGACGTGATGGTGCGCGAGGCCTGCTTCTCCACGCCACGCATCATCATGCAGAGATGCTCGCACTCGATCACCACGCCGACCCCTTCGGGCTTGAGCACCTCCTCGATCGCCTCGGCCACCTGCTCCGTGAGCCGCTCCTGCACCTGCAGGCGGCGCGCGAAGATCTCGACGATCCGGGGCAGCTTGCTGAGGCCCACGATGCGGCCGTTGGGGATGTAGGCGATGTGCGCCTTGCCGAAGAACGGGAGCATGTGGTGCTCGCACATCGAGTACAGCTCGATGTCACGCACCATCACCATCGAGTGATGGTCCTCCTCGAACACCGCATCGCCCACCACGTCGGCCACCGACATGCCGTACCCGCGGGTGAGCCAGCTCATGGACTTGGCGACGCGCTCGGGCGTCTTGAGGAGCCCCTCGCGCGCCGGGTCCTCGCCGATCAGCTCGAGCTCGCGGCGGATGATGTTCTCGAACTCCAGCATCCGGTCGCCGCGGATGGGCGGATCGGCTTCGAACTGGTCGGATCCCGAGATCGGCTTGGCCATGATCCTCGCCGCCTCAGCGGCCGTCATACTCGACATACTGATTCTCCGTCTCCCAGAGCTTGAGCTTGGCGAGTCGCGCGGGCGCGACGGCCGGCGCGAGGATGCGCCAGCACGCCAAGACAAGGTTCTCAGTGCTCGGGATAGTTCCCGACATGAAGGGGACGTCGAGATTCAGGTTCTTGTGGTCCACCACGTCGACGATCTCGCGCTCGACGATGGCCTTGATGTCGGCGAGGTTCACGACGAAGCCCGTGCGGGGCTCCACGGCGCCTTCGACCGTGACCTCGAGGGTATAGTTGTGCCCGTGCCAGTTCGGGTTGTTGCACTTGCCGAACAGGCGCTGGTTCTCGGCGTCGCTGAGCGCCGGATTGTAGACGCGGTGCGCCGCGTTGAACCGGACGATGCGGGTGATGGAGACGATGGACATATGGTTACATTAAGCCTGTATCGGGAGCCGGGGTTCCGCGAGGGACCGACCCGGGTCCGGGAACGCCGAAGCCCCGTCCCTGGGGACGGGGCTTCGGGATGGAGAGGGAGCGAAGAGAGGTTTTTTGAAGCCCTGTCGAACGCTAAGGTCCTCACCCCACTTCCGCCTTCCCGGCGTCCGGGCATGACGTCGATGGAGATGTCGGATCCGCCTCGGAGGACTTATCGGCTCAAAAAGTAGATTCTCTCCGTCCCGATGAGCTGCGGTACCGCGTACTGCTCTCAGTGTCGAATGTAGGACGCGGAAACTTGAAGGTCAACACGCTTCGCGCCACTCTCCCTCTGACGATCAAGACGCCCGATGGATATCCTGACCCTCGCTGGACTCGTGATGCTCGTGCTCTGGGGACTCGGCAGCTTCATGTTCGAGGCGCCCGGGTTCATCCACGGCCTGCTCACCCTCGGCGTGTTCCTGATCGCCCTCGGCGCGATCAAGCGCGCCGAACGCGCCCGCACCAAGCCCTGAATCCCCCGCCCCCACTCGCGGCGGCGCTGCTCTCCGTCAGATCTCCCAGTTCGACAGCACCATACCGCGCGCCGGCTTGGGATCGGTGAATCCCACCAGCGTCATCCGGAGGTCGCTCCAGCGCACGCGCGCGCCGCGCGCCACCAGGCTCCGGAACGCCACATCGTACTCGCCCTGCACCCGGATCGCGCAACGCAGCGCCCCGCTGCGGCGCGCCTGCGCCTGCAGCGCCTCGGCCATCCGCGGCATGTAGGACTGCTCCACCAGCGCGAGCTTGAGCACGCGGATCTCCTCGCGGCTGCGGCCCTCCACCAACGGCACGTCGTGGAACAGCGCGAAGCCCTCGAGGCCACCCGCGTCGTCACGGAGCAGGAGGCAGTCGCCCAGCGCGTGGCGCAGCGTGATGCCGATCTCGCGCGTGAAGTCGAGCCCGGCGCGGATGCCACCGGCGAGCGCGTTGCACTCCGCGATGATCGCCTCGCGCTCGGCCGCTCCGTGATGGCTGAGCAGCGGCGGGCGCACGTCCGTCAGCGGGGTCGCGTCGATGCTCAGCGTGAGCGTGAGGTGGCCCGGCGAGAACCCCTGCGTGGCGTAGAACCCGATGTTGTCCATCGTGCGCGGCATCGTCTCGAGCCCGATCACGCGGCAGCCCGCACTGCGCAGGTGCTCGATCGCCGCCCGCACGACGCTCCGGCCGAGCCCGCGTCCCTGGAACTCGTCGCGCACGGCCAGCGGACCCATCCAGCCTTCGCTGCCGGAGGCATGCGCCACGTTGAACGCGGCGATGCGGCCGAGCCCGTCGCGCCAGAGCATGGCACCGCTGCCCGCACCTTCGATCGCGAACCGCCAGATGGCCGGATTCAGCGGCGGCACGCGCACGCCCACCATCCCGTCGCGCCGATACCGCTCGCTGAACGCGTCGCTGAACAGCGCGTTCAAGGCCCCGAGATCGTCGTGCCGGATGGGGAACGGCCCGGAGAGCCGCGCCGCGACGTCGCTCATGCGCCTGCCGTGACCATGTTCGCCTCTCCCCGCGTCACCACCGCGGCGCCACTGCGCTCGTCGAACCCGACGGAGATCACGCGGTCGAGCCCGTCGCGCACGCCCTCGATGTGCGTGATGACGATGACCTGCTCGAAGCGATCGTGCAAGCCGCGCAGCAGCGACAGCACGTTCTGACGCCGCACGTCGTCGAGCGACCCGAACACCTCGTCGAGCACCAGCAGCGAGAAGGCCTGCCCCGCGCGGTCGGCGATCATCTGCGAGATCGCGAGCCGCAGCACCAGGTTCGCGATGTCCTCCTCGCCCCCGGAGATCACCGGCTTGGGGACCCCCTCCTCGAGCACGAGGAGCCGGTACTTGTCATCGAGCTCCAACTCCGTGTATCGCGCGTCGGTCAGCTCGGTGAGGAAGTTCGAGGCGATCTCGGACACCTCGGGCCGCAGCTGGAAGTTGAGGTCCGTGCGCAGGTCCGAGTAGGCGCGATGCAACTCGTCGTGCAGGCGGCGGTCCTTCTCCAGCGTGTCCACCTTGCCCGCCAGGCGATCGAGTTCCGCCCGCAGCTCGGCCGCCCGCGCCGCACCGGCCTCGGCCAGCTCCCGGGCGGCCCGCGCTCCGGCCGCCGCCCGCGCCGCCTCGGCGTACGCGGCCGCGACCTCGTCGTGCAGGCGGCGCAGCTCCGCGTACTCCGACTCCGGGAACCGCAGGGCCGCGAGTCGCGTCGTGACGGCCTCGCGCCGCGCCGTCAGCGCGGCACGCTGCCGGGCCAGTGCCTCCTGCTCCCGGAGCAACGCCGGTTCCCGCTCGACGCGGGTCGCGTACCGGTTGGCGAGGGTGGACGACTCGGCGAGCCGCTCACGCTCCGCCTCGAGCAGGCGGTGACGCGTTTCGTCGTAGCCGCCGGGGATGGTCCCCAGCTCCGTGGTCGTCGCCGTCAGGCGACCCTCCTTGGCCGTGAGGTCGCGCTCGACCTGCACCAGCTGTGCGACCTCCGACTGCACCTTCGCGAGCTTGCGCTCCGTGAGGCCCACCTCGTGCTGGATGCGCTTGCGCTGCTCGTCGAGGTGTTCGACGTCGGCTGGCATCGCCTGCAGCTGCTCGAGTCGCGACTTGAAGTACGCCCCGTCGGCCTCGATGGTCTCCATCTGCCGCTCGAGCACGTCCAGCACGTTGCGGAAGTGCTCGCCGAGCGGGCGCGTGCAGGTGGGACAGGCGCCCTCCTCCCCGAGCTGCAGCAGGCGGTCGCGCTGGTCTCGGAGCTCGGTGTACTGCGCGCGCAGCGCACGGAGCCGCGTGTCCACCTCCTGCCGGTCCCGCACCCACTCGGTGCGTCGCGATTCCAGCTTGCCCTGCGCCTCCTCGAGGGCGGCACGGCCCCGCTCGAGTTCGAGGATGACCTCCTCCTCCGCGGCGGGCGCGCCCGAGAGCCGCTCCCGCTGCGCGCGCAGCGACTGCACCTCGGGTTCGAGCGCGGCCTGCGTCTCCACCAGCGCGCGCCGCCGTCCGTCGTGCACCGCCAGGGCCCGCTGCCCCTCGAGCTCCGTCGACACGCGCTCGAAGGCCTCGATGTCCGGCAGCAGCGGGGTCAGGGCGGCGCGCGCCTCCGCCACCTGGGCGAGGTCGAGGGCGAGCCGTTCCTCCGACCGCCCGAGCGCGCCGGCCTCGCCGTCCACGGCGGCGAGTTCGGTCTCCAGCTTCTGCCGTTCGTCGCGCCCCGTCTGCGCCGCGAGCCAGCGCGGGGCCACGGAGTCCAGTGCCGCCTGCGTCTCCCGCTCGAGGCGCTCGGCCTCGCTCACCGCCTTGGCGGCAGCGGCGAGCGTGCCGCGGGCGTCCTTCTCCTGCTGCAGCACGGTGTCGCGGTCCGGCATCCCCGCCCGCAGCCCGGCGATCTCGCTGCCGAGTTCCTTGCGCCGCGCCCCGCAGAGCTCCTGCGCGATACGCAGCCGCTCGTAGCCGAGCACCCGCGAGAGGAACTGCGCGCGTTCGCCCGACGTGAGCGACTGCATCACGGCGAGTTCCTTCTGGCCCGTGAAGTACGTGTTGAAGAACTCCGTGCGCGACATGCCGATGCGGCGCTGCAGCATCTCGGCCACCGCGGTCACCGAGTTCGCGATCGGCTGTTCGCCGCCGTCGAGGTAGAGTTCCGCCATCGAGAGGCCGCGCACCACGCGATACCGGTGACCGGCGAGCTCGAAGTCGAGTTCCACCCGCACCGGGGCGCGCGGGCCCGCCCGATGGAACCGCAGCGACTCGTTCCCGCCACGCGCCGTGTTGCCGCCGTAGAGCGCCCAGGCGATCGCCTCGAGGATCGTCGACTTGCCCGCCCCGTTCGGACCGATGATGCCCGTGAGCCCGAAGTCGAACTCGATCTCGGTCTCGGCATGTTGCCGGAAGTTCACCAACTTGAGGCGCGCCAGTCTCACGCGTCGCTCCCGGGCGGCTCGCGCGTGGGCTCGGCGAGTTCGGCCTCCTCCAGGTAGCGCAGGCCCAGGGCGACCAGGGCCTCGCGCTCCACGCCGGCGGTCACGTTCCGGGCCCGCAGCGAGTCGCGCAGCGTCTCGGCGAGCGACGGTCGGCGGCCCGGCGAGCCCGAGGTCTGCCGCCGCACCATCTCCGGACGCCGCATGTCGAGGTGGAAGTGCAGTGCGCGTTTCTGCAACTCACGCAGCGCCTTGTGGTCCAGTTCGCGCGCGATGTGCCGCGGCACGTTGCGCGCGACCAGCCGCACGATCTTCCCGTCGATGCCCCCGGCGATGCGCGCCACGGCCGACTGGATCGCCGCGTCGAGGTCGGCGGCCGACATGCCCCGCCCCTCGATCGGCGGCAGGTCGAGCACCGCGCGCGACGGCGCCAAGGGATGGAAGCTCTGCTTCCCGGTGGCGAGGTCGCGTTCGATCATGCCCTTGCCGGGCAACTTCGCCTCGCGCTGCTCGGCCAGCTCGCCCCAGGGGTTGCTGCTCGTGTACTCGAGCGACCCGGAGTAGTAGACGTGGTCGGCGATCCGCTTGTAGACGTGGTAGTGGCCGAGCGCGACGTAGTCCCAGCCTGGTCGCGCGACCTCGTCGAGCGGGATCTGCATGGCCGCGCGGTCCGCGCCGTCGGCGTTGGGCAGCGCCCCCTGCACCTCGCCGTGCAGGAGCAGCACGTTGTACTTCGCGCTCGGGTCCGGGCGGAGCTCCACGCTGCCCGGCGGCAGGTCGGGCACCGCCAGCACCGACAGGCCGAGGTGCGGGAACGCGAAGCGCCGTGCCTCGCGGTCCGCCACGAGGATCGGCAACCCGCGCGTGGTCTCGTCGAGCAGCGGCGCGTCCTGGCGCACGCCCTCGCTCGCGTCCGCCGAGGCCGTGGGCCCGTCGCTCAGGCGCGAGGTGAATCCCTGCTCGAAGAGGCGGAGGATGCAGATGGTCTCCGTCGAGCGCGGCATGTCATGGTTGCCGGCGACCACGACGACGTGCGCCGCCGGCAGCGCCTCCACGAGGCGCGCGAACTGCCGGAACGCGTGCAGGATGGCGGTGTTGGTGGGGCGCACCGTGTGGAACACGTCGCCGCCGACGAGGATCACATCCGGCGCGAGCTCGATGAGCTTGTCGACCGCACGCGCGAACGCCTGCGCGACGTCGGCTTCGCGTTGGTTGATGCCCGACGGCGTCTGCCGCTGGAACTGGCGGAAGCCGAGATGGAGGTCGGAGAGGTGGACGAGTCGCACGCGGAGGGAAATCTAAGAGCGGACCCGAGCCGCTGGACGCCCGGCGCAGCCGGACTCAGCCGTACGGGTCGTCGCTCGCCGGCACCCGGAGCGGCGTCGGACCGCGCCGCGCCGCCACCTCGGGCGTCGCGCGCTTGCGCAGCTGCGCCTTGAAGAACGCCTTCACGTCGTCCGGCTTGGCCTGCAGCGTCCGGTTCCGCGCACGCAGGATGCCATCCTCGTCCTCGCCCGCGAGCGCGAGGGCGTCCTGCACCCAGCCCAGGCTGATCGTCGGATCGAGCCGCCGGAGCGCGCGCGTGATCGCCGCGTCCAGCGCCATCTCCTCGGCTTGCGGAAAGCGCTCCACGCCCTCGCGCCCGGTGAGCACCGCCGGACGCGGGAAGCGCACGAAGATCGGCTGCCCGAAGTGCGGGTGCCGGACCATGAGCTGGCCCTTCTCCAGCGTCGCCAGCCGCGCCTTGGTGGCCGGCGCGAGCGTCTGGTAGCCCGGGGTCGCCAGCTCGTCCGGATCCATCCGGCCGTACAGCGTGCTGCCGCTGTTGCCCACCACGCGACGGTGCACCTGCGAGCGGAACTGCTGGGCGCCGAACAGCACCAGGCCCAGGTAGCGCCCGCGCTCGGCGATGTCGAGCAGCATCTTGCGTACGTAGGTGTCCGGTCCGTCGGCCGGGGCGTACTTGTTGAGCTCGTCCACGAACACGATCACCTGCTCCACGCCGAGTTGCCGCTTCTCGAGGTGCTCGCGCAGCTGGGAGACGATGCGGGCGAAGACGAGGTCCTGCGCGTCCTCCTCGAGGTTGGCGACGTCCACGACGTAGACCGCCCGGTCCTGCATGCTCCCGAACGGCAGGTCGCTGACCATGCCGTCATCGGTGACCAGGCCCTTGCAGCGCGTGGAGATGTTGGTGAGCCGGTTGCGGACCTTGCGGATGGTGGCGATGTGATGGGTGCGCCAGACGTCGCTGTTCCGCGCCTCGAGGCCGCGCAACAGCTCCCGGAACCACTGCTCCAGGTCGCTGAACGAGCGCACCTCGTGCGCACGCTCGAGCGCGGGGTCGCTGAACACCTGGTCGAGCACGCGCTCCTTGATGAAGTCGATCAAGGCATCCGCCTTGGCGTCCACGTCATCCTTGTTCAGCAGCACCTCGGCGTACTGCAACGTCTCGCGCAGTCCCCAGGTGAGCGGCGTGACGTTGTGCTGCAGCGCCTCGTTGGAGCGCAACGTGGCCAGCTGCCCGCCCTTGGCGGACCAGGGCGCGAAGTAGTGCACGTTCGCGAACGGCGCGGCCGGGACGCCGAGCCGCGCGTAGATCGCCCGGTCCTCCTCGGTCAGCGAGGTGGCGGGCTGGTCGAGGAAGCAGAGGTCGGGGCCCTTCACGTTGAAGCACACCGCCGCGACACGGCCCTTGGACGCCGGGAAGTGCGCGAAGATGCTCCCCAGCAGCCACTCCACCGCGCTGGTCTTGGTCGCGAGCCCGCTGACGCCGGAGATGCTGAGATGTGCGGCCTCGGGCCCGAGCAGGAAGTCGGCGTCGAGATGCACCGCCGCCTCGGTGCCACCCGCGCGATACAGCCCCACCGGGATGCCGCGCGCCGCCGACCCGCCCACGTAGCTGTCCATGCGCAGCGCCGCGTGTACGTCGGCCTCGGTGGCGAGGTGCACCGTGCCCATGGGCACGGGCTGGAGCGGTTCCTCCGGCACGTGGCGCAGCACGGCCGCGGTGTACAGGCGGATCTCGGTGCGCTCCGTCGGGGCGAATGCGCTGCCGGCCGGCTCGCCATCGGCGCCGAGCACGTCGTGCAGCGGCGTCTGGAGGTCCGTGTAGCCGAAGCCCTCGGTGACCACGCCATAGATGGTCGGCAGCACCCCGGCGATGGGACGCGCCGACTCGACGCGCACGATCGTCCCGATGCCGATCGGGGCATCGAGGGCGGTCCAGAAGTGGAACTCGTGGGGCGTGTTGGGGCGGCGCTCGGTGGCGACGACCCGCCCGAGGATCGGCGTGGTCATGCGAGGATGGCCGTAAGGTACTGCTCGCAGTCGCGGATGCCGTAGACCATCACGTCCCAGCGCTGGTCCGGCAGCGCCACCGGCGCGCGCTCGGCGAGCAGCCAGCGCGAGACGAGATCCGCCCGCGCGGTGAGGTCGCGCGTCTCGGGACTCACCTCCACGCGCACCAAGCCGAACAGCGGCGAGCGCCCGGCCGGGTCCCGGAGTCGCAGGTACCACGAGGCCACCGGATGCCGACGCGGCGACGTCACCCGCACCGCCGTGCTGCGCTCCCCTTCCCGCAGCCCCAACAGCAGCGGCAGTGCGTCCTCGCCGGTGTAGAGCGTGCGATGCGATTTCACGACCCCGATCACCCCGTCGTGCCGCGCGCCGTCGGCATGGCCGGCGATGCCGCCGTCCACCACGAGTGTGCCCGCACCGCGCGCGGTCCACGCCGAGACGAGTTCGCCCTCGGCTGCCTCGCGGGCCCGCTGCACGGCGGTGAGGGCGCGCGCGGTGATCTCCTGCGGGTGCCGGCTGGGGACCTCCCCGAGGTCGTGCACCTGCACGCGCGCACGCAGCGCCTCGGCGAGGGGTGCGGGCAGGAGTGCCAGCGGGGCGAAGAGGGCGCGGCGCAGCCGTGGCGCGTCCCAGGTGCGCAGCCGCCGATCGACACGCAGGCGGATCGCCGCCGCCACCGCACCATGCACCAACGGCACACCGTCCACGTGTGCGACGACCTGTGAGCGTTGGATCCCGTCGAGGAAGGCCGCGACACCGGCCACGGGCGGCTCGGGGATGGTGCGCACGGCGATACGCTCACCTTCGATGGGCACCGCGGCTTCGAGTCGCGGCGGTTCGTCGCTGCGGGGCTGGACCTCGAGCGGGGCCGCCGCGCCCGAGGGCGCGACGCCGCTGTCACGAAGTGCCCGGAGGGTGGCGCGCACGCTTGCCGCCCCCTCCGACGAGGCGTAGCTTGGCCCCATGCGCCGACCTGCGTTCATCGCGAGCATCCTAACCCTGGCCCTGGCGTGCGACAAGCCAGCGCCGACCCCTGAGTCCCTCGTCGATGCCGGACCGCCAGTGCCGGAAGGCGCGACGGTGCTCTTCCAGGTCTTCGGCTCCCGCGACGAGCCGCACGCGGCACCCATCGCCACGCTGCGCAACGGCCGGCTGCAGCCGTTCGATCTGGTCGCGTCGCAGTGGACGGCCCTCGACTCCATCTACTTCGCCGAACGTGCGCGTCTCCCGATCTACCGGAACGGCGCGGACGCGGGCACGGCCGAGGTCGTGCGCGGCATGTGGCCGGCGAATCAGGAGGCCCTCTACTCGCTGCCGGGATGCACCGAGGTGGTGCCGCAGGCGCAGCTGCGGCTCTTCGCGACCATCAACGTCGACCAGAGCGTCGAGTTCCTCGCGACGTCCGCCCCGCTGGTGCAGAAGAAGCCCGACAACAAGCCACTCCCGTCGGACGCCGAATCGAAGGGGCGCACGATCGCCAACGCGGTCGCCGCGGCCCGCGACCTGGGGAATGAGGAGCTCGGGCACCTCGAGTTCATCTCCCGCTACCTGCGCACCGGTGCCGGGCCGACGGGCCTCACGTTGCTCGCCTCCTACATCGACCCCGACGCCGGTGACGCGGGCCCGGGCGCCGGCCACGCGTCGATGGTGCTCGCGTTCGCCGAGGACTCGGCCGGCACGGTGAAGACCAGCTATCAGCATGTCTCCAGCGGCGAGGCGCGCGCGGTGGAGTTCCAGCGCGTCGTCAACCATGTCGACCTCGATGCCGACGGGGTCGACGAGATCTTCGTGGAGTCCTGGCGCTACGCGAGCACGCGCGACCTCATCGTGCTCAAGCTCACCGCCGGCAAGTGGAAGCCGATCTTCCGCCACACCACCGACTGGTGCGTCGCCGCACCCAAGTCGGGCGGGAACTAGCGCCGCCGGCCGCGCCGTGGCGCGGGGCGCTGCCCTCAGTCGACGCCCATGTCCCAAGCCTGCTCCAGGTCGGCCTTGGAGTACGCGCGGAACGCCGTGAGTGTCGTCGTCTTCACGAGGCCGGGCACGGTCGGGAACCGTTCCGTGACGATCTGCGCGATCTCCTCATAGGCCTTCACCTTCACGAGCGCGATCAGGTCCCACTCGCCCGAGACGGAGTAGACGTCGGTCACACCCTCGATCCCCGCGAGCGCCACGGCGCACTTGGGAATGAGCCGCGGCTCAGCTTGGATGAGGACGATGGTGGTGATCATGGGGCGCGGGGAACGGAGGGACGTTGAGGAACCACAGCCCGCCGAGTCGGGAACGGGCGTCGACCTCGACCAGCAGGTCGTGGGCGACCCACAGCCCGCGCAGCGCACGCGACGGGCCGATGCGGAAGTGTATCGTACGTTCGGCCTCGTCGGCTACCGCCTGCACCCCGGTGTCGACCTCCAGCACCTCCTCACCCCGGGCGCGCGCCGGTACCCGCAACCTCGCGGTCGCAGCCGCGGCCGGCACCACGAGGGTCTGCACCGTGCTGACGTCGGGCCAGACCGCGACCTCCACGGCCGCCAGTCGGCCGGCCCGCAGCTCGAACGTGAGCCAGGCCCCGTCGCGACCCTCCACGTCGAGTGCTCCCGAGAGTCCCTCGGCCACTCCGGTGGGACGCAGGCGCGCGCTCAGGATGTCCGTGTCCGCGTCCCAGCGGTACTCCACCGGCACCAGCTCGCCCTCGGCCATCTCCTCGACCAGCAGCTCCAGCGACATCCGCCACTCCGGCTCAGGTTGCCCCGAGCTTAGGCCGCGTCAGGCCCGCCATTGGATCCTCCTATCGCGAGACGGCGCCGTCGCGCGCGCCAACCGTCCCCGCCGCGCTGCCCTACGCCATGCGCGCCGCGAGCCGCACCACGCGATGGCAGGCCTCCACCACCTGTGCCTGCGCCGCTGCGTAAGAAATGCGCACCCAGCCCGGCGTCCGGAACGCCGACCCCGGCACGATCGCCACGCCCTCTTCCTCCAGGAGCCGGTTCGCGAACTCGGCCCCCGCATCGGCGAGCCGGTCAGCGCCGGGGACCTTGAGGTAGAAGTAGAAAGCCCCCTCGGGCTGCAACACGGTCAGTTGCGCTGACGCCCGGAGGATCGGCAGCGCCGCGTCGCGTCGCGTCTTGAACTCCGCCACCATGCGTCGGACGGCCGACTCGACCGGCTCGCCGAGCGTGAGCGCCGCGAGGGCGGCGTGTTGGGACACGGTCGCGGGGTTCGAGGTCGTGTGGGACTGCAGCGCTCCCATGGCCTTGGCCACCGCGGTCGGCGAGATGGTCCAGCCGATGCGCCAGCCGGTCATCGCGTACGCCTTCGCGACGCCGTCGACGACGATGAGGTTGTCGCGCCGCGTCGCGACGTCGAGTGCCCCCGGCGCGACCGCGTCGTACGCGATCCGCACGTAGATCTCGTCGCTGATCACCCACCAGCCGCGCGCGGCGCAATGGTCGAGCAGCGCCCGGAGTTCGTCGGGCGAATACACCGAGCCCGTGGGATTCGACGGTGAGTTGAGCATCACACCGCGTGTCCGCGGCGTCGCGAAACGTTCGAGCAGCGGCACATCCACCTTGAAGCCCCGCGCCGGATCCCCCGGCACCTCGACCGCCGTCGCGCGCGCGAGGGCGACCATCTCGTAGTAGCTGGTCCAGCTGGGGGTGGGGACCAGCACCTCGTCGCCCGGGCCGAACAACACCACGCAGGCGTTGTAGAGCGATTGTTTGGAGCCACTCGAGACCACCACGTCCCCCGCCCCGATGGACGGACCGCCGCGGTACCGCGCGTTGGCCTGTGCGGCGATCGCCTCCCGCAACGGCAGGATGCCTTCCACCGCCGTATACCGGGTCGCGCCCTGGTCGAGCGCCCGCTTGGCGGCGTCGCGGATGGGGATCGGGGTGTCGAAGTCGGGCTCCCCCGCACCCAGGTCGATGACCTCGCGGCCCGCCGCTTTCAGGGCCTTGGCCTTCTGCGACACGGCGATGGTGACGGATTCCCTGAGCTCCGCGATGTTGGCCGAGGGGTGGAACGGGAGGGGCGTGGACACGCGCGAGCGTCCTCGAGGGCGCGAGGGTGGGACAGCGGGATGTGGACGGCGGAGCGCGGAGGCCCGGGGGCGACTAGATTCCTCTGCTCCGAGAACGTTATCCTCGCGCTGGAACGCGCGCCATTGAAAACCGAGGTTCCGCAGTGACTGCTTCCGAGCGCGAGACGGCTGGTTCCGTCCGCTCCGCCAACCTGGCGTATGTGCTTCCCCCCGATTGGTCCCGCGTGGCGCGCCTCGCGGCGCCGGCGCTCGAGCGCAGCACGCGTGAGTCCTCGACCACATCGCTCCTGATCATCGTGCCGGACGCCGCTGCGGCGGTGTCGCTCGCACGCGCCATCGCACTCCTGCCCGCCGCCGCCGGCCGCCGCATCGTCGCGGCCAGCACGGTCGGCCGCGGCAAGCGCTTGCTGGCCGCCGGCGCCGCGCACGCGGTGATCGGTGCGCCCGCCGCGCTGGCCACGCTGCTCGCCGCGTCCTCCCTCAAGCTCGACGAGGCCAAGGCGGTCGTGTTCGCGGCGGCCGACTCGCTCGACGCGGACGATGCGGACATCGCTGCGGTGATGGCGGAGGTCCCCAAGGCAGCCGCGCGCGTGCTCACGGCACTCCACTTCACGCCCTCGGTCGAAGCCCTGCTCGAACGGTACCTGCACAAGGCCCGCCGCGTGGTCGAGGACGTCGCGCCGGCACAGCCCATCGCTGGCGCACCGACGCTGCGCTACCTGACCGTCGCCGGGTCGCCGGTGGACGCCCTCGCCGCGGTACTCGACGACGTCGATGCCCCGTCCGCGACGATCCTCACGGCCGACACGGCGACCGCCGATGCAGCCCGGGCCCTCATCGCGGCGCTGGGCTACAGCGACGCCGGTCCAACGCTCGCACTCGCGCGCGTCAGCGACGGCGACGTCGAGCGCAACAGCGCCCTCGTCGTGCTCCTCGGGGTGCCCACCGCGACCGTCTGGGGCAAGGTCGCCGCGGCGGAGCCGGCACAGGTGGTCGCCATCTGCACGCCGCGGGATCGCGAGGCACTGCAACTGCTTGTCGCGCCGGAGCGCATCCAGCCCTTCGTGGGCAAGGCGTCCGTGCTGAAGGCACGCGCGGCCGAGGCCAAGCAACGCGCCGAGCTGCGTCGGGTGCTGGCGGACGGCATCCCGGCGCGTGAGATGCTGGCCCTCGAGCCATTGTTGGGTGAGTTCGACGGTCTCGAGATCGCCGCCGCCGCGCTCCGCCTGCTCGATCAGGCCCGGAGCGGCAAGGCGGAGGCCATCGCCGAGGCCGAGGCCCGCGTGCACGCCGTGATGAAGGAGGCCGCGAAGGAAGCGGCCCGCAGCGACGCCGAGTCGCCGGCCCCCGCGCGCCCCGCATTCGGTTCCCGCGAGCGCTCCCATGATCGCGGCAGTGATCGCGGCAGTGATCGCGGCAGTGTTCGCGGCGGTGACCGAACCAGCGACCGTGGCGAGCGGCCTCGCGGATTCGGTGCCCGCGGCGATCGCCCCAAGCCCTTCGGCGCCCGTGGTGACCGCCCCAGCGGGCCGCGTGGCGACAAGCCCTTCGGCGCGCGTGGCGACAAGCCCTTCTCTCCCCGTGGCGACAAGCCGTTCGGCGCGCGGAGCGACAAGCCACGCGGTCCCCGTCGCGACGACGGCCCGCGCGGACCGAGGGGCCCGCGGTGAGCGGCGGGTTCCAGCTGACCGGCGGCTGGATCGAGGTCATCGCCGGCGTGATGTTCAGCGGCAAGAGCGAGGAGCTCATGCGCCGCGTACGACGGTCGATGATCGCGAAGAAGCGCGTCCAGGTGTTCAAGTCGCACCTGGACGACCGCTACGCGGGCGGGGTGTTCGCCGTGGGCTCGCATGACGGACGCACGATCGACGCGGTGCCCGTCGACTCCGCACGGCAGATCGCGCTGCGGCTCGATCCGTCGGCGCAGGTGATCGCCGTCGACGAAGTGCAGTTCCTCGACGCGGGCATCGTCCCGCTCGCCTGCGACCTGGCGCTGCGCGGCCGGCGCGTGATCCTCGCCGGCACCGACACCGACTTCCGCGGCGAACCCTTCGGCCCCATGCCGCAGCTCATGTGTGTGGCCGAGGTGGTGGACAAGCTGCACGCGATCTGCGTGCTCTGCGGCGCGCCGGCGAGCCGCAACCAACGCCTCATCGACGGCAAGCCGGCCGCGTACGACTCGCCCACGGTGATGGTGGGTGGCGCCGAGGCGTACGAGGCCCGCTGTCGTGCCTGCCACGCCGTCTCGCGCGGCGACGCCGGACAGCTCCTGCTCTGAGCCGCTCCGGCGTCGCGAGGCCGGGACTCAGGGCTTGAGCAGCACCTCTTCGAAGTACGAGATCGCGCGGGCGTCGCCGGACTGCCCCAGCCAGAAGACGGCGCTCTTGCGGAGCTCGGGGTCGCGATGCGACTTCGCGATGCGGATGAGGGCAGGCACCGACTCGTCCTTCGGCCGCTGCGAGAGCGCGAACACCGCGCTCTTCCGCACCTCGCGGTCGCCCTCGCTCTCGTCCACGATGTCGGACAGGCCCTTCGTCGCGGCCTCGCCCGCGGCCTGGCTCACCCAGAACACCGCCGAGCTGCGCACCTCCCGCGGCCGCTTGCCGTCCTTGGCGATCGCGAGCAAGCGTGGCCACACGGTGACGCCCTCGGCGATCGTCGCGGGGAACAGCGCCTCCTTGGCGACCGATTCCTCCGCCGACTCGGCGAGCCCCAGCAGGTAGTCGCTCGCCTCGGCGGCCGAGACCGTGCCGAGGTCGGAGTCGGCTGCGGTGCGCCAGCGACCGCCGACGTAGGCGCGCACGTCGGTCACGCGGCCGTTGCGGCGCTCGAGGGCGACACGCACGGGCCCGGGCTCGCAGTCGTCCTCCCACTCGCGGCCGCGGACGGTCATGTTGTGCACCACGCGGCCCGAGCTGTTGCCGCGGTTCACCGAGATGCCGCCGCGACCGTTGCCACAGACCCCTTCGGCGGCGGGATACGCGAACCGCACCGTGCCAGTGCGGGTCGCCGCGATGCGGGCGCCGAGGTCCTGCGCGCCGAGTGCGTCGAGCGGGACGAGTGCCAGCAATGGTGCCAGCAATGGTGCCAACAGCGGCGCCCGCAGCAGTGCCGGGACCAGCGCCGGCAGCCGCGTGGCGCGGCGGATCGGGGAGTGGAGGCGGCTCATTTGTTGATGATCTCCTCGAGGAGCTTGAGCACGCGGGCGTCACCGGTCTGCGTGAGCCAGAAGATCGCCTGCTTGCGCAGCTCGCGGTCCGGCTCGCGTCGGGCGATGTCGAACAGCTTGTCGATCGCCGCCTGGTCGCGGCGCTGCGAGAGCACGAAGATCACCTGCTTGCGCAGTTCGATGTCGTCCTCGGCGCTGTCGTAGATCTCCGCGAGGTCCTTCGCGGCGACGCCCGATTGGCCGGCCCAGAAGAGTGCGTTCTTCCGGACCTCGTCGTCCTGGCGGCGGTCCTTCGCCACCGAGAGCAGGAAGGCCCGGTTCTCGGCGCTGCGGTTCTGCGCGAGCGAGAAGATCACCTTGCCGCGCAGGTCCCCGTCCTCGAGCGAGGCGAACAACTCGCGGAGCACCGCCTGGTTCTCGGGGTCGCGGTCCTGGCCCAGCCAGAAGATCGCCTCGCCCCGCACCTCCTCCGGCACATCCTTGCGCCGCACGAAGTCGCGGAGCACGCGCTGGGCCCGCGCCGACCGGCTCTGCGAGAGCGAGAAGATCGCCTTCTTCTGCATCTCCTCGTCGGGCGCGTCCTTGAGCAGGATCTGCTCGAGGACCTCGGTGGCGCGTTCGCTGCGCGTCTGCGAGAGCCAGAACACCGCGTCCTCGCGCGTCGCGCGGTCCGGATCGGTCTTCGCCACCTCGACGAGGATGTCGACCGCCTCATCCGAGTTGTTCTGCGAGACCAGGAACACGGCCTTGCGGCGCAGCACGACGGCACACTTGTCGCGGCGCTTGAGCACGCCCTGCAGCAACGGCAGCGCGCGCTGTGAGTTCATCTGCAGGAGGGCGTTCAGCGCCTCCACCCGTTCCTCCGTCTCCGGCGAATCGCAGCCCTCCGGGATCTCGTCGCGATCGCGGTCGCGATCACTGCCGCGCATGCGGCCCGGGCGCATCCGGTCGGCGCGGGCGCGGTCGGCTTCGGCGCGCGAGCGATCCAGATCGGCCCGCGAGCGGTCGATGTCCATGCGGGCCTCGGCCAGTGCGCGGTCGATCTCGGGGCGCGCGCGGGCGATCTCCTCGGCGGCGACCGACATCGCCGTCGCGACGCTCGCGACCGTGGCCTCCGAGATCTCGGAGGCCAGGTCCGCCAGCGCCTCCGCCGCCTCTCGGTCACCCGTGCGGGCCAGCCGCCCGTTCACGCGGGTGAGCAAGGCGCCGGCTTCGCCGGTCGCGACCGTGCTCGCCTTGGGGAAGTTGGTCTTCTGCTTCTCCAGCGCCTGGGCCGCGCGGCGCAGGTCGCTCTGCCGCCCGCTGCGTTGCAGGGCGAAGGCCTCCCAATAGAGGGCATCACCCGCGTACACCGACTTGGGATAGTCCTCGCTGATCGAGCGGAAGTAGTAGACCGCGCGCTCCCACTCCTCCTCGGAGATCGCGATGCGGCCGCGTCGCCAGAGCGAGTCGGCGGTGTCGAGCGGCGCCCAACTGGCCGCGGGGATCGCGTCGTTCGGTGCGACCGCGCGGCGGACATCGGGGGCCGTCGGGGCGTACCACGCCCCGGCGCCGAGGGCGAACGCGACGGTCAAGGACAGGAGCTTCATCGGGTGGTTCCTCAGGTTCCGGTTGCGCCGGTGCGCAACCGCGTCAGGAGCTGCGTGCGCTGGAGCGTGCGATCGAGCATCGCACGGTCCTCGTCGGTCCGGCCGGAACGCTGGACCAGTTGCACGAGGACGGTCTCCAGATCCTCCAGGAGTTTCCGGCGCACAGGGTCATCGCCGGCGGGGGAGTCCAACAGCAGGCGCGTGTTGGTGAGGATGTCACGCGCCCATTTGCCAGTGAGGGAATCCATCATCGCGTCGGCAGGCGTCGCCGCGATCACGGCGACCAGCGCCTCGGCGCGGGAGAGGTGTTGATCGGATGCGACCCGATAGGTCGCGTTGCCGGGGTTGCCGCTCGCGGTGGCGCTCGCGGTGGCAATCGCGCCGGCGGCGCGCGGTTGGCTGCGGTTACGGTCGTCCGCGGCCGGCGTACGCACCACTGCGACGGACGGCCGCACATCCGTGGTCCCGGTGGCGACCGTGGCGCCAGCCGGTGTGGCCGCCGCGGCCGGGGAGCCCGTGCCGACCGCGTCCTGCGAACGATCGGGCCGCGCGGCGGCGTCGGTGGTGGCGCCGGTCGCACCCGCTGCGGAGGCCACCGGCGCACCCAGTTCGGCCTGCGGCCGCACGTCCGGCCGCACGTCCGGCCGCACGTCCGGCCACACGAAGCGTCCCACCGCGAGTCCGATCAGCAGCGTAGCGGCCATGCCCACCCAGGGCGAGAACCGCAGGGTCGGACGTGTGGGTGTGGTGCTAGCGGCGGCCGAGCCCGCCGACGGTCCCACCGTCCGCAAGGGCGACGCGGCACGTGCGGCGGCGCGGGCCTTCGCGATCTCGGCCCACATCGCGTCGCGCGGCACCTCCTCGAGCGGCGCGTGGTACGACCGCGCCTCGCGCTGGAGGAACTGCTCGAACTTGTCGGTCGTCGGTTCGTCGCTCACGATGCCCACTCCCCTGCGAAATCACTGAGTTTCTCGCGCAGTTTCGCGCGTGCCCGGAAGAGCTGTGCCTTGGAGGTGCCCGGCTGGATGCCGAGCGCCGTGGCGATCTCCTCGTGCGTGAAGCCTTCCACATCATGCATCACGAACACCGTGCGGTAGCCGTCCGGCAGTCCGTCGATCGCGGCGCGGAGTCGGACCTTCAGGTCCGGTTCGGCCTCGCGCGCCGTGAGCGTCACTTCGGGGAGTTCGTCACCACCGATCTCCCGTCCGTGGATCCGTCGCACCTTCTTGAGCCCGTTGAGGATCACCGACACCGCGATGGAGTGCAGCCAGGTCGCGAGGGAGCTGTCCCCGCGGAAGTCGGCGAGCCGTTCGAAGGCCCGGATGAAGGTGTCCTGCGTGAAGTCCCGCGCCAGCGTCTCATCCCCGGCCATCCGGTAGGCGAGACGGTAGACGCGATCCACGTGCGCGTCGTACAGCACGCGCTCCGCCCGCACGTCCCCCCGCAACACCTCGGCGATGATCTCTTGGTCGGTCACGTCGTGGGGGGAGCAGAGCGCGCTGGTGGACGACCCAGAGACAATCGGCACCCGGAATAGGTTGCGTCGCAAGACACGTGGGGGACGGAGGCTGCCGCCCCCGTCCCCCAGTACGTTGTCAGACAACGAGTTGTGCCGCGGTCGGCCTCAGAGCGGTTTGCCCTTGAGTCGCATCAGGGTCGTGCGGATCTTGGCGGGGGTGTTGGCCTGGCTCGCATCGATCTCGAGGCTGCGCACGAACGTGTATCGATTGGTGAGCGGGAAGAACGGCGGCCGGGTGGCAGAGCGCTGGCAGCGGTCCACGGCCCCGAAGTATCGCATCCCGGTGTTGCTGCCGTCATAGAGGTCCGAATAGCGCCGCATCACCATGCCGCCGGTGACTGCGAGGCAGCCACCGTTGGAGCGAGTCGACGTGCCGGCGTCCTCCGGACACTCCAGTTGGGATCCGGAGCTGCCCATCGTGCGGTTCGCACCCTCGACGCCGACCGTCCCGGTCAGCGACATGAAGTTGCCCTGCATCGTGAAGCGCGTCTCGCCGCCGAAGACGCCGGTGATGCCCGTGAACACGAAGAAGGTGCTCGACCCGACGCGGCGGACACGCGACGTGAGCCCTTCCACCACGAGCACGTCGCCCACCGCGAGTACGCCGAGTTGGTCGGTGCAGGCCTCGCGGCTCGGGTCGTTGGGGTCGGCCGCGTAGCGGATCCGGTCGATGACGCGGACCCCGCCCTCGGCCCGCAGCGTCACGCGCCCGCGCACGGTGCCGCTCAGGTACACCGGCGCCGAGCCCGTCGCCGAGAGCACGCCGCGCGAGTTCGCGTTGCGCCCCACGTCGTAGGGCCAGAGGTGCGGCGACTCGACGGCCTGCCGCACGGCAGTGCTGATGCCCGACACCGCCGTGCCCGGGAACGTGCGCCAGGTCCCCAGCGTGCGCCGGCTGCCGAAGATGCAGCGCCCGGAGCGCACGTGGCTGAGGTCGAGCGTGCAGGTCATGCTCCGCGGCGTGAAGGTCGTGTCCGAGCCCCCGTAGCCGAACGGCGCACTGGCCGGCCAGCCGCCCGCCGGAGTCACGACGCCGAAGGGGACGGTATCCGCCGCCGTCCCGGTGACGACACCGGCGGCGTTGGTGAATCGCTCGACGTTCACCAGATAGGGGCTGCCGGCGGGGAAGCAGCGCGCCGTCTCCTGCGAGAGCACGAAGGACACCGCGTCACGGCTGTAGTCGTCCATCACGTCCATGTTGCCGACGATCACCTGCGGGTACGCGCCCAGTGCCGTCGACTGGATGATGCTGCGCGCCCATAGCGAGCGGTGGGCCGCCACGGGGAAGAAGTGCCAGCGCGAGCCGCGGAGGTAGAAGGCCCCGCACTGCTGCTGCACCACCGGATGGTCCCAGGCGTGGTAGTCCTGTCCGAAGAGGTTCGTGAGCGTGGGCAGGCGCAGGCTCAGGCGCGTGGAGTCGACCCCCGCCGTGTCGGCGAGGTCGAAGATCCGCACGAACCCCTCGTTCGGCTCGACGGTGGCGTCGTTGTCCGCATCGAAGGCGACGAACTCGACGCGCGTGCCGCGCGGCCCGCCGAGCGGGGTGAAGCGCAGGTTCGCCCCGGCCGCGAGGGTGTCGAGGCGCGGGAACGTCGAGTCGCGCGGGTACCCCACGCGCTCCACGCCGACGAGGCTGTCGATGTCGAACACGCCGGTGCCGGCGAAGCTGCCCACCGCGCTCACGGTGTCGCGATAGCGGTTGCCCGACGCGGAACTGCGCCAGCTCCCGTTGGAGTGCGCGCGGCCCGGCACGACACCCGGTCCATGGCTCTCGCTGGCAGGGAAGGAATCGACGAAGAGCCCGTAGTGCGAGAACGACTCCCGCTGCAGGTCGAGCCGACGCACCTGCCGCGTCCCTCCGGCATCGTATGCCGCCGCCAGCAGCGTCACCGTGGGCAGCGTGACGCCGGAGGTGTCGCCCGTCACCGCGGCGTAGACGTTGACGCGCACGCCGGGCACGGCGCCGCCCGTCGCGTCCACGATCTGCAGGCCCGCGTAGATCTGCCGCATGCCGGTGTCGGGGATCACCATCGTGCTGTCGTAGAGCACGCGGGAGCGCGCCATCTCCAGCCCCGACTCCGCCGCAAGACGGAACGTGCGCTCCCGGTCGTAGAAGGCCGACAGCAGGCCCGCACTCGACGACATGAAGATCGCGGCGATCGACAGCCCGGCGATCGCCAGCGTCATCATCAGCACCAGGATCAGTGCCGAGCCGCGCCGATTCCGGCCCCACCGGCGCCCGCTCATGGCAGCGTCACCGTGCTGGCGGTGGTCCGCGAGGAGACCTGCCCTGCGCAGTCCACGGCCCGCACGCCGTATTCGTACGTACCACTGCCGCCCGGCAGCGTGTGGTCCCACCGATAACTCGAGGCCGTGGTCGCGGGCACCGTCGCCAGCGTCTCCCACAGCGCCCCCGTCACGTTCAACCGACGCTCCACGAGGTAATAGCGGACGTCGGTCTCGCCGCCGGCGTCGTCGTCCGAGGCGGCCCAGTCCACTTCGAGGCGGAAGATGCCGCTGGCCGTCTCCTTGTCCGCGTCGACGTCATCGGGTGCCGCCGGTGCGGCGCCGCACTGCGTGGCGAGCCGCGACGCGGCGTTCTGCACGGGGACGCGCCAGCTCACGGTCCGGATGGTCTCCGCACCCGTCGATCGGTCGCGATAGTAGCCGGCCGCCCGCACGCCGACCGCGCGCACGGAGTCGATGGCCAACGAATCCCAGTACAGCGGCAACCGGCTCGCGGCGATGCGCAGCAGCGCCCCCCCGATCGGGCGGTAGTACGAGAAGAACTGCGAATCGGCCGGCACGTGCAGGGCCCGCACCACCTGCACGGAGTCGCGGGCGTTCACGCGCCGGTACAGCACGTAGAGGTCGGAGCGCCCCGAGATCGTGTCCGGATGCAGGAAGTACGAGATCGTCTCATGGTGGCTGATGCCGCCATGCGCATCGAGATGGTCGGCCGACGGGTACGAGCGCGCGCCGATCGGCAGCGCGGCGGCGTCCGTGAGCCGCCAGCTCTCCGTGAGCGTGGTCGCGGCCCCGGGCTCCACGTCCGCGGCGCCGGGGTCGAGCGTGTCGCTCGCCAGCAGGTTCGCATTGAACGACAGCGCCATGGGCCCCGCCTGCACGAGCACCGGTTGGCCCGCCACGCTGGAGGCCAGCCGCAGGTCCGCGTCGATCGCCCGCTGGGCGTACCGCGCCAGTTGCTCCGCGTCGAGGCGGCCGGCGCTCGACCCGAGCGCCCGCGTCTGGGCGCGCACGAACGGCAGGGTGATCGCGAACACCGCGAGCGTGAGCGTCATGGCGACGATGATCTCCATGATCGTGAACCCGCGGCGGGCGTGCCGTCTCATCGGAAGGCCGCGATGACGACCGTCTTGGTCACCGGCTTGGCCAGCAGCGGCGAGCTCACGGTCACGGTGACGGTCGCGTATTCGGTGATGGCGCTGGTGGTCGTCGCCACGTCCGTGCGCCGGGTGTACTCGTCGTGACCGGTCATCGCGGGATTCGCGGTGGAATCGGTCGCGGTCTCGACCTTGTCGTCGAAGGTCGAGACCAGCGTCCCGTAGACGGGGTGGGCACGGATGGTCTCGATCCGTGCCGTCGCGAGGTCGCTCGCCACCGCCAGGTTCGCGGCGTTGCGCGCCGCCCGCGTGAACGCCTGCCCGAAACGCGACATCGCCAGCATGACCCCCGAGAGGATCACGATCGCGAACATCACCTCGATGATGGTCATGCCGCGCTTCAGGCGGCGTCGGGACGAGGGCATGCGGGAGTGGAACGGGCGGTCGGGGACACCATCGCAGAGAACAGACGCGGCGGCGGCGCACGGTGTCACATCGTGACACCGGGACCGGCTCGTGCGTCAGTCACCAGTCAGAGCATCGGCACGTTGCGTGCCGAGACTCCCGGAACAACCCGAACCGTCCCTGCCTGGAGAGGTCCCGTGGCCGCGATCGCCACCATGCTCCCCGATCCCCGCGCCCTGCAACGGGTGAATGCCGCCGTCGCCGGCGAGCATCGCCTGGTCCATTGCCGCACCTGGGCCGAACTGGAGGCCGCCTGCCGCGACGAGGAGGTCTCGCTCGCGATCGTCGACCTCTTCGCCGACGGCCACACGCACTTCGACGTCGTCCGCCGCCTCAAGATGCGCGCCGAGCGCCTCACGATGGTCGCCTACGTCACGGTCACGCAGGAGCGGTCGCGCGACCTCTTCGACGCCGGCCGCGCCGGCTTCGACGGCCTGCTCATCTTCGGGGCCGACGACACGCCCGCGGCCTTCCGCGCCGTGCTCGAGCGCGCCGCCGCCCGCGGCGTCGCCCAGCTGCTCCGCCCCCGCCTCGCCCTGCTCAACCCGGTGGTGCGCGACGCGGTGATGGTGTCGGTCACGCGGGCCCACCTGCGGCTCACCTCGCATCGCCTGGCCGAGATCTGCGGCAGCCCCAAGCGCACCCTGTTGGCCGCCCTCGACACCGCCGGATTCCCGCCCCCGCAGAAGCTGCTCGCCTGGGGCCGCCTCATCGTCGCCGCGCAGATGCTCGAGGACGAATCCCGATCGGCGGACTCGGTGGCCCGGCTGCTGGATTTCCCCTCAGGTTCGGCATTCCGCAACACCTGCCAGCGCTACCTCGGCGCCACCCCGCACGAGATCCGCGCGAACGGCGGTGCCGCCTGGGCGGTCAAGCGCTTCCTCGCCGAGGTCGGCCTGTAGCGCAGCGGCGCGTAGCGTCGCGGAGTGGCGCAGCGCGTCAGTTGTTCCGCTGACGCCAGGCCCCGCCGGCCCGGGACCAGAATCCGGTGCGCGCCGTCGCGCCGATGATCGTCATCGCGCGGAAATCCTCGGGCAACCGCCGCGGCGACCCGATGTACACCACCGCATCGCCGGACAGCGCCCCGTTGGGCCCGATCCGGACCGCGCGCTGCTGCGGGTTCCCGGTCTCCACCACGCCGGGGCCGGTGATGTAGGCCGCGGCCGTCCCGTCGATGGTCTCCGGCGGGGACAGGAACATCGCGCCGTCCGCGAGCGGGCGGTACCGCACCGTATCGGTCGCGTCCATCACGCCGTTGTTGTTGTAGTCCTGCAGGATGCGCGCGCGGTGGTTGTTGGCGTCGAACATCACCTGCACTGCCACGTTCTTGGTGATCGCCGTCTGCTGGGCCCCGATGATCACGTTCTGCAGCAACCGGATGTTCGCGTCCATCCGGAAGCCCCAGAAGCTGACGCGGGTCACGGCAAAACCCACCACCACCGCCACCAAGGCGATGACGGCGAGGATCTCGATCAACGTGAAGGCGCGGCGGGCGCCGGCGGGCGGGCGGGCATGTCGTTCAAGGCGGGGCATCACGGGAGATACGCGCAGCGGGGCAGCGCGGTCACGGCGCCGGCGCTGGCCTCGCCGAGTCCGACTCCGTACGATTCGCCATGCTCATCGTCGGGCTCACGGGCAACATCGCGGCCGGCAAGACCACGGTCGCCGAACGCTTCGCGGCGCAGGGGGTGCGCGTGATCGCCTCGGACCAGCTCGCGCGCCGCGCGGTCGAGCGTGGCACGCCCGCACTGGCGCGCATCGCCGAGCGGTTCGGCCCGACGGTGCTCGCCCCGGACGGATCGCTCGACCGCGCTGCCCTGCGCCGCATCGTGTTCGCGGACGCGACCGAACGCCGCGCCCTCGAGGCGATCACGCACCCCGAGGTGGAGCGGCTCCGCCAGGCCGAGATCGACGCGGCACGTGCGGCGGGACTCCCGCTCGTGGTCTGCGACATCCCGCTGCTGTTCGAGGTGGGGCTCGAGCGCCGGATGGATCGCGTGGTGGTGGTGGACGCCCCGGCGGAGCTGCGGCGCACCCGACTGGTGCGCGACCGCCAGCTCTCGAGCGCGGAGGCCGACGCGATGATCGCGGCGCAGTGGCCCGCCGAATCCAAGCGTGCGCGGGCCGACCACGTGATCGTCAACGATGGTTCCCGCGAGGTGCTCGCCGCACGCACCGATGCCGTGCTCGAACGCTTGCGTGAGGCCGCTGCCGCGTCACACGCGTCAGCTTGACCCTCGTCCCCGTGCGGGATAGCCTTCGCACGTCGGAATCACCTCCCTCTCCCCCCAGCTCACTCCGGAGCCGCGCGTGTCGTCGATCCCGCAGGACCTCCTCTATACCGCCGATCACGAATACGTGAAGAAGACCGCCGATGCGTCGGTCGTCCTCGTCGGCATCACCGACTACGCGCAGGGCGAACTCGGCGACATCGTCTACCTCGAGATGCCGAGTGTCGGCAAGAAGTTCGGCGCGCACGACGTGTTCGGGACGGTCGAGGCGGTCAAGGCGGTCTCGGAGCTGTTCTCGCCGCTCGCGGGCGAGATCCTCGAGGTCAACGCGAAGCTCGACGGCGAACCCGCGCTCGTGAACTCCGATCCGTACGGCGATGGCTGGATGATCAAGATGAAGGTCGATCCGGCGGCGCTCGGCGGGCTCATGGACGCCGCGGCGTACAAGAAGCACCTCGGGGAGTGAGGCCCTGACGACGCACCGGTTCCGCCGCAGGGTCGCGGCGGACCGCAGGAACCAGCGGGCACGATGAGACGAGGGGCGTGGTGGAGCGATGCTCCGCCACGCCCCTCGCGCCGTCAGGCCTCGGCACTCACGCCGAGGCGTACTCCTCGATCGGCGGGCAGGAGCAGACGAGGTTGCGGTCGCCGAACGCGGACTCCACGCGCCCGACGGCCGGCCAGAACTTGCGCTCGCGCACCCAGGGCAGCGGGAAGGCCGCCCGTTCGCGCGAATAGCCGCGCGACCATCCGTCGCTCACGGTCACCTCGAGCGTGTGCGGCGCATGGTGCAGCGGATTGTCCTCCTTCCCCAGCACCCCGGACTCGATGTCCTTGATCTCCGCGTGGATCGCGATCAGCGCCTCGCAGAACCGGTCGAGCTCGGCCTTGGACTCGGACTCCGTCGGCTCGATCATGAGTGTCCCCGCGACCGGGAAGCTGACGGTCGGGGCGTGGAAGCCGTAGTCCATCAGCCGCTTCGCGATGTCCTCGACCTCCACACCGGCCGAGGCCTTGAGCGGACGCGTGTCGATGATGCACTCGTGCGCCACGCGGCCGTTCTTGCCCTTGTACAGCACCTCGTACTGGCCGCGCAGCTGGTGCGCCACGTAGTTCGCGTTGAGGATCGCGATCTTCGTCGCCTGCGTCAGGCCCTCGCTGCCCATCATGTCGATGTACATCATCGAGATCGGCAGGATGCTGGCCGAGCCCCAGGGCGCCGCGGACACCGCCCCGATGCCCTGCTCGCCGCCGGTCTTCACCACCGAGTGCGACGGCAGGAACGGCGCCAGGTGCGCGACTACGCCGATCGGACCCATGCCGGGGCCACCGCCGCCGTGCGGGATGCAGAACGTCTTGTGCAGGTTGAGATGGCAGACGTCGGCCCCGATGTCGCCGGGGCGGCAGAGCCCGACCATCGCGTTCATGTTCGCGCCGTCGAGGTACACCTGACCGCCATGCTCATGGATGATGGCGCAGATGTCCTTGATGCTCTCCTCGAACACGCCATGCGTGCTCGGGTACGTCACCATCAGCGCGGCGAGGTTGGCCGAGTGCTGCTCGGCCTTCGCCCGGAGGTCGGCGACGTCGATGTTGCCGTTGGTGTCGGTCTTCACCACCACCACGCCCATGCCCGCCATCACCGCGCTGGCCGGGTTGGTGCCATGTGCCGACTGGGGGATCAGGCAGACCGTGCGGTGCCCCTGGCCCCGCGCACGATGGAAGGCGCGGATCACCAGCAGCCCCGCATACTCACCCTGCGAGCCGGCGTTCGGCTGCAGCGAGACCGCCGCGAACCCCGTCACCTCGGCCAGGGCCTTCTCCAGCCGCGTGAACATCGAGGTGAAGCCCTTGGCCTGCGCACGCGGGGCGAACGGGTGGATGCCCCCCACCTCGCGCCAGGTCACGGGATACATCTCGGCCGAGGCGTTGAGCTTCATGGTGCAGCTGCCGAGCGGGATCATCGAGTGCGTCAGCGACAGGTCGCGCGACTCGAGCTTCCGCATGTAGCGCAGCATCTCGGTCTCGCTGTGGTACCGATGGAAGACCGGGTGCGTGAGGTACGCCGAGGTGCGCGCGAAGCGCTCGTCGTAGCGGGCATCCAGTCCCGCGGCGAGCGCGTCGAGGTCGAGCCCGTGCGCACGACCGCCGTTGAAGGCGGTCAGCAGGTCGGACACATCGGAGACCGTCGTGTTCTCGCCCATCGAGACGCCCAGCGTGCGGCCGTCGACGTGACGCACGTTGATGCCCGCACGGTCGAGGGCGGTCACGATCGTGTCGCGCTGCCCGCCCACGTCCACGGTGACCGTGTCGAAGAAGACCTTGGGCGCGACGCTGTGGCCGAGCTTGCGCGCGCCGGCGGCGAAGAGCTCCGCGCGATGGTGCACGCGTGCGGCGATGCGAGCGAGGCCGGCCGGGCCATGCCACACCGCGTACATGCCCGCCATCACCGCCAGGAGCACCTGCGCGGTGCAGACGTTGGACGTGGCCTTCTCGCGGCGGATGTGCTGTTCGCGCGTCTGCAGCGCCATGCGGAGCGCCGGCTTGCCCGAGGAGTCGCGCGAGACGCCGATGATCCGTCCCGAGATCTGCCGCTTGTACTCGTCCTTGGTGGCGAAGAACGCCGCGTGCGGCCCGCCGTAGCCGTACGGTACGCCGAAACGCTGCGAGTTGCCGATCGCCACGTCCGCCCCCCATTCGCCCGGCGGCGTGAGCAGCGTGAGCGCGAGCAGGTCGGTCGCCACGATCACCAGACCGCCGGCCGCATGTACCCGCTCGCAGAGCGCGCGATGGTCGTCCACCGACCCGAACGTGTTCGGGTACTGCAGCAGCACACCCGCCGTCGTCGCATCCGGCTTCATCTCGGCCGGCGCCAGCACCTTCACCTGCACCCCGCGCGCCTCGGCGCGCGCCGTCACCACCTCGATGGTCTGCGGGTGGCAGTCGCTGGCGAGCAGGAACACGTCGCGCCCGTCCTTGCCCACGATGCCGTGCACCATCGTCAGCGCCTCGGCGGCCGCCGTGCCCTCGTCGAGCAACGAGGCGTTCGCGATCGGGAGACCCGTCAGGTCACTCACCACCGTCTGGTAGTTGAGCAACGCCTCCAAGCGCCCCTGCGCGATCTCCGCCTGGTACGGCGTGTACGCGGTGTACCAGCCCGGGTTCTCGAGGATGTTGCGCTGGATCACCGCCGGCACGTGCGTGTCGTAGTAGCCCATGCCGATGAAGGCGCGGCGGACCTCGTTGGCGCTCATCTCGGCGCGGAAGGCCGCCAGGGCCTCCTGCTCCGACTTGGCGGACGGCAGCGCGAGCGGACGACGGAACCGGATGTTCTCCGGGATGGTGTCGTCGATGAAGGCATCGAGCGACGCATACCCCAGCACCTTGAGCATCTCGGCCACATCGCTCTCGGACGGGCCGAGATGGCGCGAGATGAACGTGTCGGGCTGGGGATGGACGGACGTGGTCACGGGGGGATCCTCTCAGGGGGTCACGACGGGTCGCCGGACCCGAAAACTACACGGACCGGGGGGCCTCGGTACATTCCCTCCATATCCCTGACGGCGGTCCTGACCAGGACCATCCTCCTCTCCCCGCGACCCGTGTCCACCTCCGCCCGAGTCGAAGTCACGCGCGCCGGCGTCTCGTTCGGATCCGCGCTCGCCATCGCCATCTCGTGGAGCGTCCACAAGTCGATCCTGTGGGCCATCTTCCACGGCATCCTCAGCTGGGTCTACGTCGTGTACTACGCCTTCACGCGATGATGGCGCCGGCGCGCGCCACCGCGCGCTGGGCACGGGTGACGCGGCGATGCTGAGGCTCCCGTGGCGGTTCCTCGACTCCGGCGCCGCCGACGGGATCACCAACATGGCCACCGACGCGGCGCTGCTCGCGTACGCGCGCCGCAGCGGCGAGGCCGTGCTCCGGGTGTACGCCTGGTCGCGGCCGACGCTCTCCCTCGGACGGCACGAGCGCGCCCGCGGAATCTTCTCCGGCGAGGCGCTGGCTGCCGCGCAGGTCGAGGTGGTCCGACGTCCCACCGGTGGCCGGGCGCTGCTGCACGACCGGGAGGTCACCTACAGCGTGGCCGCACCCATCGGCGAGGCCACGCTGGCCGCGAGCTACACGACCATCAATGCGCTGCTGGCCGAGGCTCTGGGTCGCTTGGGCGTCGTGGCCGTGCCCGCCGTGCCGACACGGCGCCCGCTCCGCCCGGAGGGCGCGGCCTGCTTCGCCGAACCGGGGGCCGGCGAGCTCATCGTGAACGGTGCCAAGCTGGTCGGCTCGGCCCAGCTGCGGGAGGACGGCGCGCTGCTGCAGCATGGCTCCATCCTCCTCGACGATGACCAGGCCCGCATCGCCGGGCTCCGCAGCGACGACGCGCGGCAGGTATCGGCGGCACCCGCCGCGACCCTCAACGGCACGCTCGGTCGCAGCGTGCACCATGGTGAGGTCCGCGATGCGCTCCGGGATGCACTCGCGTCGCGCGCGACACTGGTGGGAACCTTGTCCGACGCGTCACTTCAAGATGACCTTGCGCGTCTTGTGGGCGTGTTCGCCGACCCCGCCTGGACCTGGCGGCGCTGAGCCCCTGACCTTCCCTCGACCGGACCGTTCGATGCCGCGTGTCCTGCGCCGTCCCGCCGCTGCCCTGGCCTGTCTCCTCGCTGCCTGCGGGACCGGCGACACCGGCGACCGCGGCAACACCGCGACCGGTGGCACGGTGATCGTCGCCGTGTCGTTCGATGGGACCAAGCTGATCCCGTCCACGTGGGAGACGTCGAGCGACCGCATGTTCACCGAGCTGCTGTTCGATCCGCTCGTGGAGATCGGACCGGGGCTGAACACCGCCGGTGACGTCGGATTCGCGCCGCGGCTGGCCGAACGTTGGAGCTGGAGTGCCGACTCGCTGGCCATCCGCTTCACCCTGCACGCGGACGCCAAGTGGCACGACGGCCAGCCCGTGGTGGCGCGCGATGCGGTCGCCGCGTTCCGGCTGCTCAAGGGCCCCTACAGCTCGAGCACGTTGCGCGGCGAGATGGCGCAGATCGATTCGGTCACGGCGCCCGACGCGCGCACGGTGCTGGTGCACTTCCCGGCCAAGTCGGGGCACCAGTTGTATCTCGCTTCGCTCATCCTGCCGGTGCCGACGCATCTCACCGATGCCATCCCGGACTCGGCGCTCGGGCGCAGCGAGTGGGCCCGTCGGCCCATCGGCAGCGGCCCGTATCGCCTGAATCGCCGCGAACCCGGTGTCGAGACGGAGTTCGTCGCCGTCACCGATCACTATCGGGGCCGCCCGGGCCCCTATCGCATCCTCGTCGCGCAGGCCACGAGCGCCGACGCGGCGGTCGCGCGCGTGCTCGCCGGCGAGGCGGATGTCTACGATGCGCTGCCGCCCAACCGCGTCGCCGAGGTCGCGGCCCAGTCGCACCTGCGCGTGGTGCGCTCGGATGACTGGAACTACGCCTACGCCGCCTTCAACTACCGCGATCCCGCCGACACCGCGCGCGCACACCCCGCGCTCCGCGAGCGGGCGCTGCGCCGGGCGCTGACCATGGCGATCGATCGGGTCGGCAACGTCCGCGCCGTGTTCGATACGCTGGCCCGCGTGGGCCAGGGTCCGTTCGCGCGGATCAACAGCCCCGCCGACTCCAACCTCACCCAGCTGCCGTACGACACCGCCGCGGCGAACCGGCTGCTCGACTCCCTGGGCTGGACCCAGCGTGATGCGCAGGGATTCCGGAGCAGGGCCGGTCGCCGGCTCCGCCTCCGCGCGATCGTCCCGGAACTCAGCAACGCGCGCAAGGCGACGAGCATCCGGATGCAGGAGCAGTGGCGCCGCGTCGGCGTCGACGTCGAGGTGCAGTTGCTCGAGCAGGAGCAGTTCACGCAGCGCCGACTCAACGGGAACTTCGACATCGTCTTCGGCGCCTGGGGCACCACACCGCTTCGCGCCACCATCACCGGCACCTGGGGTGGACGCACGACGCCGGGCTGGGGGGCGCAGAACAACTCGCGCTTCGAGAGCGCGGTCGCCGACTCCGCACTCGCCCGTGCCGTGCGCGCGACGGATCCCGTCGCCGCGCGCGCCGCGTACCGGCAGGCCTACCAGACGATCGTCGATGAAGCGGCCGCGATCTGGCTGTACGAACCACTGGGCATGAACGCGGTGCACCGCCGGTTCGAGTTGCCCGCCTGGCGCGCGGAGGCCTGGTGGCGCACGCTCCCGCAGTGGCGCGTGGACCCGGCGCAGGCACTGCCCCGGGACCGCGCGCCCGAGGCGCCGTAGGCGCGACGCGTGCGCGGCGCGTTCCTCCGCCGCGTCGGCGAAGCGGCGCTCCTCGTCGGCTTCGTCGTCGCCACGTGTTTCGTCCTCATCCGCCTCGCACCGGGTGACCCGTTCTACGGCCCGCTCGACAGCGCCACCTGGTCGGCCGAGCAGGCGGCGGTGCAGCGCGCACAGTTCGGGTACGACCGTCCCATCCCCGAGCAGTTCCTGCGCTACGTGTGGCGGCTCGCCCAAGGGGACCTCGGCTGGTCGCACGCGCGCGGCCAGCCGGTCGCCGAGGCGCTCGCCACCGCGCTTCCCGCCACCGCACTGCTCATCACGTCGGCGCTCACGCTGGCCTTCCTCCTGGGGATCGCGCTCGGAGCCTGGCAGGGTTGGCGGCGGGAATCGCGGCTCGCGCGGCTCACCGATCTCGCGTCGCTCACGGTGCTGTCGATCCCCGAGTTCCTCCTCGCCCTGCTGCTCCTGATCGGCCCCGCCACCGCGTGGGGCTGGTTCCCCACCGGCGGGCTGCGCGACCCGTACCTGCCCGCAAACGCCGGCGTGCTGCTCGACCGCCTCCGCCATCTCGCACTGCCCACGCTGGCCCTCGCGCTGCCCATCATGGCCGTCGTCATGCGCCTGCAGGCCGGGGCCACGACCGCCGTCCGCGACGCCGAGTTCATCCGTGCCGCACGCGCCCGGGGCCTCCCCGACCGTGTGGTGCTGCGCGTGCACGCGCTGCGCAACTCCCTCATCCCGGCCCTCACGTACGCCGGCGTCCAGCTCTCCACCGCACTCGGCGGTGCCGTGATCGTCGAGGGGATCTTCAGCTGGCCCGGCATGGGTCGCTTGGTCGTCGAAGGCGTCGGCCGCCGGGACTATCCACTCGTCGCCGGCGCCGTGCTGATCGCGGCGATCTGCACCGTGCTCGGCACCCTGCTCGCCGACCTCGCGCTCCTCTGGGCCGACCCACGGCGTCGGCGGCCATCGTGAGCCTCGCCGACCCGACGCACCCCCGCCGCGGTCGATCCACGCGCTGGGAGACGGGTCCGTGGATCGCCTTGGCGTATCTCGTGCTGCTCGCGCTCGGCGCCGCCTTCGCGGACGTACTCGCACCGTACGCACCCAACGAGATGCTCGGCGATGCGCTCGCGCAGCCACCGAGCGCCACGCATTGGTTCGGCACCGACCCGCATGCCCGCGACGTGTGGTCTCGCATGCTCTTCGGGGCGCGGCATTCGCTCGGCATCGCCGCGCTCGCGGTGGCCGTGGCGCTCACGCTGGGCACGGCCGTGGGCGCCACCGCGGCGCTGCGCCCGGGTGTCATCGACGGCCTGCTCTCGCGGATCACCGACGCCTTCCTCGCGATCCCGCGACTGCTGCTACTCCTGCTCCTCGTGGCCAGCGTGGAGTCCATCGGACCCTGGGCACTCGCGATCGTGCTGGGCGGCACGGGATGGATGGGCACCAGCCGGCTCGTCCGCGGCGAGACGCTCTCGCTCCTCGCCACCGAACACCTGCGCGGGGCCCGCGCGCTCGGCGTGCCGGCCCTGCGCATCCTTTGGCGACACCTGCTGCCGGCCCTCGCGCCGACGCTCGCCACGGCCGCTGCGATCGCCTTCGCCGCCGTCATCCCGCTCGAAGCGGGACTCGCGTACCTCGGCATCGGCCTGCCGGTCCCGGAGCCGAGCTGGGGCAACATCATCGGCGAGGCGCGCGGCAACTGGCTCGCGCAATGGTGGCTGATCCTCTTCCCGACCCTCGGCATCACGAGTACCGTCCTCGCAGCCAACACGCTTCGGGAATCGTTCCGCGCCCCGCAGCACTCCTCCGACGACGCCGAGGGCGAGCGATGACCGAACCGACCGCAGTGCTCGACGTGCGGACGTTGGGCGTGCGCCGTGGCGGACTGGCGCTCGCACTCGACGGCGTCTCGTTCCGCGTCGACCGGGGCGAGCGCATCGGGGTCGTCGGGCACTCGGGTGCCGGCAAGAGCACACTCGCGGGGGCACTGCTCGGCCTGCTGCCCCGTGGGGCACAGCTGACACCGCAGAGCGAACTCTACCTGGGCGGGGACGCCATGCACCGCGCCGACGCCCGTCGCTGGCGGGCCGCCCGCGGGGCGCGCATCGGCCTGGTGATGCAGGAGCCCATGCTCGCCCTCGATCCGGCGATGCGCATCGGGGCCCAGGTCGCCGAGGCCGCGACCGCCCACGGGGTGGCGCGCGACGACGCCGACGCACGTGCCATCGACATGCTGGCGAAGGTCGGGTTCGGCGATCCCCGCGCGGCCGCGCGCGCGTACGCACACGAGCTCTCCGGCGGCATGCGGCAACGCGCGCTGATCGCGGCGGCCATGCTCATGCGCCCGGCGGTGCTCGTGGCCGACGAACCGACCACCGCACTCGATCCCACCATCCAAGCCCAGGTGCTCGACCTCCTCGATGCCCTGCGCGCCGAGTCGGGCACCGCGCTGCTGCTCATCTCGCACGACCTCGCCCTCGTGTCGGAGCGCTGCGACCGCGTCCTGCGCCTGGAGCAGGGACGCCTGGTCGAGGACGATGCCGCCGCGACGGTCCTCGCGCGCCATCGCATCGCGGAGTACCGCCACGCGGAGACGGCTCCCCCGCGGCCATCGCCCGAGGCGGCGCCGCCGGTGCTCGACGCCCGGGACATCACCGTGCGCTACGGTCGGGTGGAGGCGGTGCGCGGGGTCTCGCTGGCGCTCCGCGCCGGGGAAGCCCTCGGCGTCGTCGGCGAATCGGGCAGCGGCAAGTCGAGCCTCGCGCACGCCCTGCTCCGGCTCGTCCCGATCGCCGAGGGCACGCTGCGGCTCGGTGCCGGGCGCGAGGGCGCGGAACCGATCGACCTCGGCCGCCTGCACGGCGAGGCGCTGCGCCGCGCGCGCCGACGCATCCAGCTCATCCCGCAGGACGCGGGCGCGTCCCTCACGCCGCACTGCACGGCTGAGTCGCTCGTCGCCGAGGGACTGGAGGTGCACGGCCTCGCGCGAGGGGCCGAGGCGCTGCGCCGCGCGCGCGCGCTGCTCGACGAGCTCGGCATCGATGCGGCGCTGGCGGCGCGCCGGGCGCGCCAGCTCTCCACGGGCGAGCGGCAACGGGTGGCCATCGCGCGGGCGCTCGCCGTCGGTCCCGAGATCCTCGTCTGCGATGAACCCCTGGCGGCCGTGGACGAAGCCACCCGCGAACGCATCATCGCGGTCCTCGAGACACAGCGCCGCGGGGGCCTCGCACTGGTGGTCATCTCGCACGACCTTCCGGCCGTCGAGAGACTGGCGCCGCGCGCCATGGTGATGTATCTCGGCAGGGTCGTGGAGCAGGGGGCGAGCGCAACGGTGTTGCGAGCGCCGGCGATGCCCTACGCGCAGGCGCTGGTCTCGGCGGTCCCCACCGGGGATCCTGCCGCGACACGCCGCCGGATCGTGCTGCAGGGCGAGATCCCCGCGCCCGCGAGCCCGCCGCCGGGGTGCGCGTTCCATCCGCGATGCCCGCACCCGCAGAAGGACGAGCGGTGTACGAGCGAACGCCCGTCGCTGGTCCCGATCCCCCCGCTCGAGTCCGAGCATCACGCCGCCTGCTGGAAGCTCCCTCTCCCCCCGAGCCGATGACCTCGCCTTCGACCCGACCGCTGTCCGCCGCCGAACTCGCGCCCTACACGCAGGACAAGAGCTTCTTCGGCCACCCGCGCGGCCTCGCCACGCTCTTCTTCACGGAGATGTGGGAGCGCTTCTCCTACTACGGTCTGCGCCCGCTCCTCGTGCTCTTCATGGCCGCTGCGCTGGCCGAGGGCGGGTTCGGGTTCGACCGCTCCGCCGCCTCCGCGATCGTGGGCATCTACGCCGCGTCCGTGTACCTCGCCTCGCTGCCCGGCGGCTGGATCGCCGACCGCTTGCTCGGCCTGCGACGCGCCATCCTGCTCGGCGCCTTCCTCATCACCTGCGGCCACCTCTCCATCGGGGTCTCGGGCATGGCCGGCGCCGGCGTCGGGAAGATCTTCTTCTTCCTGGGGCTCATCCTCATCGTGCTGGGCACGGGCCTGCTCAAGCCGAACATCTCGGCCATCGTCGGTGACCTCTACCCCGAGGGCGGCGCCCGCCGCGACGCCGGCTTCTCGGTGTTCTACATGGGCATCAACCTCGGTGGCTTCATCGGGCAGATCGTCACCGGCTGGCTCGGCGAACGCGTGAGCTGGCACATGGGCTTCGGCGCGGCGGGCGTGGGCATGCTGTTCGGCCTGCTCCTCTTCTGGAAGCGCGCGGCGAAGACCCTCGGACCGCTCGGCCTCGACATCGTGCGCGACCCCGACGCGGCGGTGCAGGCCCGGCGCGAGAACACCACGAAGCTGTGGACCGGTGTCGGCCTGGGTCTGCTGGCGCTCGTCTTCGCGCTCGCGGCCACGGGGACCATCACCCTCGATCCGCAGACCATCGGCCGCTCCATGACCGTGGTCCTCGTGGGCATCGCCGTGGTGTTCTTCGCCAACATCTACATCACCGGCGGCCTCACCGGCGACGAACGCAAGCGGGTCGCCGTGATCTTCGTGCTCTTCGTCTTCGCCGCGATCTTCTGGGCCGCCTTCGAGCAGGCCCCCACGTCTCTCAACCTCTTCGCCCGCGACTTCACCGACCGCAGCTTCGGGGACTGGGAGATGCCGGCGACCTGGTTCAACTCCGTCAACTCGCTCTTCATCATCATCTTCGCCCCGCTCGTGGGCGCGGTGTGGCTGGCGATGTCCAAGCGTGGCATCGAGCTCTCGAGTCCGGCGAAGTTCGCCCTGGGGCTGGCGTTCGCCGGCGCCGGCTTCCTGCTCATGATCTGGGCCGCCAACGCGGTGGTGGCGAGCGGCGGCGTGCTCAAGGTCTCCCCGTGGTGGCTCATCGCCAGCTACCTGCTGCAGACGCTCGGCGAGCTCTGCCTCAGCCCGGTGGGCCTGAGCTCCATGACCAAGCTCAGCCCGCGACGCTACGTCGGCCAGATGATGGGCATCTGGTTCCTGGCCACCTCGGTCGGCAACCTGATCGCGGGACTCATCGGCGGCGACGTCGATCCCGAGAAGCTCGACGCGATGCCCACCGTGTTCACCACCACGACGATCTTCCTGGCCGTCTCCACCGCCATCCTGCTGCTGATGGTGGTGCCGATCCGGAAGATGATGGCCAACGCGAAGTAGTCCGCGGGCCACGCGGATGGGGCGCTACTGCCCCATCCGCTTCTTGAGTGCCTCGAGCGCCGCGTCGGCGCCCGCCTCGCGGTCCGCGCGCTGCCGGCTGCGGGCGAGGCCATCGAGCTCCGAACGCAGCGGGGCGTCGTTCGGCAGCCCCAACTCCTCGTCCGTCGGCGCCCGGTTGGCGGACGACAATCCCGCGCCCACGCCGGCGTTCGCCTGCTTCAGCTGGCGCACCATCTCGTCGTAGTCCCGCTCGGCGAGGCCGAACTCCGCCTGCTGCGCCTCGAGCTTGCGGGTGAGCACCGCGACACGCTCCGCGTGCTGCGCCTCGAACCGGGCGGCGATGGCCGCAGTCTCGCTGTCGTTGATGCCCTCGGCCAACGCCTTGCGGCGCACCGCCGTCTCGAGCTTCTCGCGCTCCTCGGTCAGCCGACGGTGCGTGAGTTCCAGTCCCTCGCGCAGGTCCTCGATCCCCATCTTGGCCTGCACCAGTGCGCCTTTCATGTCTGCCAGCACCGCACGACGGTTCGCCGGCGCCACGCGGCCGCCGAGCAGGTCCGACAGGGTCTCACGCAGGGATTCGAACACGCAGCCGGCTCCACAGGAGGGATGACTCGGAATCTAGACGGTTCCCGCGCTGCCGTCCGCCATCCCCGGCACGCCATCGGCCGGCCGCCTCGGGCTCACATGTCCCGCACCTGCCGCATCAGCCGATCCGGCGAGTGGTGGTTCGGGAACAGCGCCGCGTCGCTGATGCGGTTGAGGGCCACGCGCACCACCGGGAACCGCTCCGCAGCCAGGGCGAACAGCATGCCGAGGCCGAACTCGTTCGCCAGGCGATGCTCGGCGGCGAGCGTGAAGCCGCGGCGCCCCATCTGTTCGAAGTAGTCGAGGTCCGGCCCGCCGCGCCGGTGCCGCCGTGACGCGATGTGATCCGGGAACATCCCGCTGAGCCAGAGTGCGTAGTTCCCCAGGTGCGCCATGACGAGGAAGTTGCGGCGCGGGTCTGGGCCCTCCGTGGCGGCGATCAGGCCGGCCAGCGTGTCGAACGTGTCGTCGTCCGCGTCCGCCACGCGCCGGGCGCGGTCGCGCAGCCCGAAGTGCAACACGATGGCGGCGGCGTAGTCTGCCAACACCCGGTCGCGCTCGCCGCTGCGGAGCAGCGCCTGCCGCACGAGCACGTACGCGAACAGGGGCAAGGAGGCGCGCGCGCCGCGCGGGGTCTCGAGCAGGCCGGCGAGCAGCAGCGGGTCGTCGAGCAGGGCATCGACCCCGCGGTCGCGCAGGGCCTCCTCCGACTGCGCCCGCGCCTCGCTGCCGTGTTGGGCCACCAAGGCGAGGGCCAGTGCCACGTCCTCGCGGGTGAGCTGGGAACGAACGTTCGCGACGATCACCGTGCGATCCTCCGTTGAGTGCCCGACTGCCCTACCGGGTCTCCCTGAGCTTCGTCACACCGAGGTGCCGCTTGAGGTTCCCTGCCCTGTCACGTACGACGCGCGTGACGTCCGCGAACGTTCCGGGGTCAATCGGGATAGGATGGGTGGTCCCCCACCCGCCTCACCCTCTAGCTTACCTGCGTGCTCTACATCTGCATCCCCACCTTCGACGAGGCCCCGACCGTCGGCGTCCTCCTCTGGCGCATCCGCAAGGTGTTCCAGGAGTACGCGCGCGAGTACGAGATCCTCGTATACGACGACGCGAGCGCCGATGCGACACGTGAGGTGCTCGAACCCTACGCCAAGGCCCTGCCGCTGACCGTCATCGGCGGCGCGACCCGGGTGGGCTACGCACGCGCCGTCGATGCCCTGCTGCGCGAGGCCTCGCGCCGCACCAAGTACCCGCGGCGCGACGCCGTCATCCTCCTCCAGGCCGACTTCACCGACCAGCCCGAGGGGATCCCCGAACTGGTCAAGCGATTCGAGGGCGGGGCGGATGTCGTCGTCGCCGAGCGCGTGGTGCCGGAGACCGCACCGGAGCGCATCCGCAAGCTGCACCAGCTGGTGCGCTGGCTGCCCCGCGTCTGGCCCATCCGCAAGGCGGTCACGGTGCCGGGAGCGCCGGATCCGTTCGGCAGCTTCCGCCTGATGCGGATCACCGTGGTGCGCGACCTGCTCAAGGCCGCGGGCGAGTCGCCCGCGACGGCCGCGACGGAACCCTGGCAGGCGAACCTCGAGTACCTGCAGGCGGCCGTGGCGCAGGCGCGGCGCATGGAGAACGTGCCTCTGCCGGTCCGGTTCGACGTCCGCATGCGCGAGTCGCGGCGCGACCCCTGGCCCGATGCCTGGGCGCTGCTCCGGGCCGGATGGGCTGCGCGGCGCCGCACCCGCCCCCAACCGGTCGCGTGATCCGCGGCATGACCCGTCTCTTCGCCGCGGCCGCGCTCAGCGGGGCACTCGGCGGCGCCGCGCTCGACGCGCAGACGTCGGGGGCAGCACCCGTGCGCACCCCCGTCCCGTTCGCGGAAGGCGAGGACCTCAGCTACGACGTGCGCTTCGGCGCCATCAAGGTGGGCAGCGGCCGAATGCGCGTGCTCGGCGTCGAGAGCATCCGTGACCGGCAGGCCTGGCACGTCCGCTTCACCGTGAGCGGCGGCACGTTCTTCTATCGCGTGAACGACGTCTACGAGAGCTGGATGGACGTCGTGACGCTCAATTCGCTCCGGTACGTGCAGGACACCGACCAGGGCTCGCGCGAGCGGGAGCGCGCGTTCGAGATCTTCCCCGAGCGTGCGGTCTACCAGGAAGTCGCCAAGCGCAACCGCATCATGCCCTCGGTCTCGGAGCCGCTCGACGACGGCTCGTTCCTGTTCTACATCCGCACTGTGCCGCTCGAGGTGGGCAAGACCTACGAGTTCAACAACTACTTCAAGCCCGAGCGGAATCCCGTCACCATCCGCGTGCTCCGGCGCGAGCGCGTGAAGGTGCCCGCCGGCACGTTCAACGCGATCGTGCTGCAGCCCATCATCAAGACGTCCGGCATCTTCTCCGAGGGCGGCCAGGCCGAGATCTGGCTGACGGACGACGACAAGCGCATGATGCTGCAGATGAAGTCGCGGCTGTCGTTCGGCTCGCTCAATCTCTACCTGCGGTCGTACCGGTTCTCGTCCGCCGACACGGTCTCCAAGGAGGACAACTGAGTACCGACCGCCGGCCCCCGCGGGAGATCGACCTCGCCCGGGTGCGCACCGTGCCGATCGCCGTCCGCCCCAACAAGGTGCGCGCCGAGGAGTTCGCCTCCGCACCCGGGACCGACCGCTCGTTCGCGGCCTTCCTGAGTGCCCTGCCCGACGTGCTCAAGGCACAGGACTTCGACAAGGTCGTGGACGCCGTGGTCCACGCAGCCAGGAAGCGGAAGGGCGTGATCGTCATGCTCGGCGGGCACGTCGTGAAGACCGGCATCGGCCCCATCCTCGTCGACCTCATGCGCCGCGGCATCGTGACGCACCTGGCGATGAACGGTTCCGCCGCGATCCACGATTACGAGATCGCCCGATTCGGCGGCACCTCGGAGGACGTCGCCGTGGGCCTCAAGGATGGCTCCTTCGGCATGGCCGAGGAGACGGGGCGCGGCCTGAACGAGGCCTTCGTGACGGGCCAGTCGCACGGCTGGGGAATGGGGGAATCCGTGGCCCGCGCCCTGGAGGCGCTCCCGAGCCTCGCACACCCCGAGCACTCGATCCTGCTCGCCGCGCACCGGCAGTGGATCCCGGTCACGGTGCACGCCGCACTCGGAGCCGAGATCATCCATCAGCATCCCGCCGCGAACGGTGCCGCCATCGGCGACACCAGCCATCGCGACTTCCGGCGACTCGCCGCGTCCTGCGAGTCGCTGCATCAGGGCGGCGTGGTGCTCAACCTCGGCAGCGCCGTGATCATGCCCGAGGTGTTCCTCAAGGCCCTCACCGTGGCGCGCAACGTCAACGGCGGCAAGCCCACCGACTTCACCACCGCCGACTTCGACATGACGCGGCACTATCGTCCGCGGGTCAACGTCGTCCAGCGCCCGGTGCTGTCCGGGGGCGCGGGCTACGAGATCACCGGGCACCACGAGTTGATGATCCCGCTGCTGGGCTGGGCGGTGGTCGAACGCCTCGGCGCCGACCCGACGGACTGAGCGGCGCGCCGGGCGGCGGAGACACGAAGGGGGCGTGACGGAGTGTTCTCCGTCACGCCCCCTTGTCCCGTCCGGTGGGTCACTCGCCGCCGAACTTGCTCCGCAGGTCCTTGGCCGTCTCGGGGGCGAAGATCCGCAGGAGGATGTAGACCATCACACCGACGATCAGCACCGGGATGGCCATGCCGAGCAGCCAGAAGATCAGTCCGAACAACCCGCCGAGGATCCCGAAGAGGATCTTGAGGGCGAAGAGCCCGGCGAAGGCGAGCAGTCCGATGATGAAGATGGTGCGGAGCATGGCGCGGTCCTGTTGGGGAGTTGCTGTCCGTACGATTGCCACGGATGGCCGGTTTCG
The DNA here is from genome assembly GCA_902825965.1 of uncultured Gemmatimonadota bacterium. Lineage (GTDB taxonomy): Bacteria > Gemmatimonadota > Gemmatimonadetes > Gemmatimonadales > Gemmatimonadaceae > Pseudogemmatithrix. The sequence continues at coordinate 55,093 of CADEDA010000011.1, forward strand.
GAAGGGCGCGCGGGACGAGAGGCCGGGTCCGGGGCGGGGGGAGGTCGCGCGTGCCTCGCGAGGAGTATGTTAACCTTCTAAATCAACAAAAGATGGTTACCATACCTACCCCCTCGTCCGACCCTGCTGTATCCTCCCCACCACGGCTGCTGACGCCTTCCACCGAGGCCCCCCGATGTCCGAAGTGCTCTACCAGATCATGGGCCGCCACCGGGCGGAGCCACTCCCGGAGCGCAAGCCCTCCTGGCTCAAGGTCAAGGCGCCCGGCGGGAAGAACTACCTGCACCTCAAGCAGATGATGCGCGAACTCGACCTCCACACGGTCTGCGAGGAAGCGCACTGCCCCAACGTCGGCGAGTGCTGGGAGCACGGCACCGCCACCTTCATGATCCTCGGCGACGTCTGCACGCGGAACTGCGCATACTGCGCGGTCGCCCACGGCCGGCCCCCCAAGTTCGATGCGGCCGAGCCCGGACGCGTGGCCGAGGCCGCGCAGAAGATGAACCTGCGCCACCTCGTGATCACGAGCGTCGACCGCGACGACCTCCCGGACTTCGGCGCCTGGGCATTCGCCGAGACGATCCGGCAGGTACACGAAGCCGTCCCGGGCTGCTCGGTCGAGGTGCTGGTCCCGGATTTCCAGGGCAACGAGGACTCCATCCGGACCGTGCTCGAGGCGCGCCCCGAGATCTACAACCACAACACCGAGACGGTGCCGCGCCTCTATAAGAAGGCGCGCCCGGGCGGTCGCTACGAACGCGTGCTCGAGATCTTCCGCATGTCCAAGCGCATCGCGCCGGACATCCCCACGAAGACCGGCATCATCCTCGGCATGGGTGAGACCAACGAGGAGGTCCTGAAGACCATGCGCGAACTGCGCGAGGTGGACGTCGACATCCTCACGCTGGGCCAGTACCTGCGCCCCTCGGACGATCACATCAAGCTCGATCGCTACGTCACGCCCGACGAGTTCACGATGTTCCGCGTCG
>CADEDA010000011.1:56181-93265 GCA_902825965.1 uncultured Gemmatimonadota bacterium
CACATCAAGCTCGATCGCTACGTCACGCCCGACGAGTTCACGATGTTCCGCGTCGAAGGCAAGGCGATGGGCTTCAAGCACGTCGAATCCGGCCCGCTGGTCCGCTCCAGTTACCATGCCTGGGAACAGGTCCAGGCGGCCGAGCTCGCGAAGTAGTCGCTGTCGTCGCATGCCGCGACATGAGCAGAGGTGAGGGCGGAGGCTTGCAGAAGCCCCGCGCCGCCCTCCTCACACCTCCCACCTCACACCTCCCACCTGCCCCTCCATGGCCTCCAAGAAGAAAGCCGACGGAAAAGGCCTCCCCGGCGACGCCGCGCTCCGCAAGGAGCTGCTGCACTCCATGCTCCTGCAGCGCCGCTTCGAGGAGAAGGTCGGCGAGGCCTACGCCCTCGGGAAGATCGGTGGCTTCTGCCACCTCTACATCGGGCAGGAAGCCGTCTCCACCGGCATCATCTCCATGCTGCGCCCCGATGACTACGTGATCACCACGTATCGCGACCACGGACAGGCGCTCGTGCGCGGCATGACGCCGCGCTCCATCATGGCCGAGCTCTTCGGGCGCATCGACGGCTGTTCGCGCGGCAAGGGCGGCTCCATGCACCTCTTCGACCGCAACACGAACTTCCTCGGCGGGCACGGCATCGTCGGCGGGCACGTGCCGGTGGCCGCCGGCGTCGGCTTCGCGATCAAGTACCGCGGCGGCGACCAGGTCATCGTCTGCTTCATGGGCGAGTCGGTGGTCAATACCGGCGCCTTCCATGAGGCGCTCAACATGGCCGCCCTCTGGAAGTTGCCCTGCATCTTCGTGATCGAGAACAACAAGTATGGCATGGGCACCGCCGTCGAGCGCGCCGCGGCCATCAAGGATCTCTCGCGTCGCGCCGACGCCTACGACGGCATGGACGGCGAGCACGTGGACGGCCAGGACGTGTTCGCGGTGCGGGAGGCGATGGAGCGGGCGCTCGAGATCGCGCGGCGCGGCCCCAAGCCGGTGCTGCTCGAGGTGCGGACCTACCGCTACATGGGCCACTCGATGTCCGACGCGGTGAGCGGCACCTACCGCACCAAGGCCGAACTCGACGAGTACCTCAAGCGCGACCCCATCAACCTGCTCAAGGCACGTATGCTCGAGGCCGGCGACATCGACGAGAGTGACGTCGCCGCCATGGAGCAGGAGATCAAGACGCTCTGTCAGGACGCATGGGATTTCGCCGATGCCTCGCCCGAACCCCCGCTCGAGGCGCTCTACGAAGACGTCCTCGTCGACACCACGAGCTGACCGACTCCCATGGCCATCATCACCTACCGCGAAGCGCTCAACCAGGCCCTCCGTGAAGAGATGTCCCGCGACGACCGCGTCTTCCTCATGGGCGAGGAGGTGGCGGTCTACAACGGCGCCTACAAGGTCTCCAAGGGCCTGCTCGAGGAGTTCGGCGAGATGCGCGTGGTCGACACGCCCATCACCGAACTCGGATTCGCCGGCGTCGGCGTCGGCGCGGCGATGGTGGGGCTGCGCCCCATCGTCGAGTTCATGACCTGGAACTTCGCGCTCCTTGCGCTCGACCAGGTCGTGAACGCCGCGGCCAAGATGCTCTACATGTCCGGCGGCCAGTATCCCATGCCGATCGTCTTCCGCGGCCCCAACGGCGCGGCGCTGCAGCTCTCGGCACAGCACTCGCAGGCCTGGGAGTCCTGGCTCGCCCACATCCCGGGCCTCAAGGTGGTCACGCCGGGCACGCCCTACGACGCGAAGGGCCTGCTCAAGGCCGCGATCCGCGATGACAACCCGGTCATCATGCTCGAAGGCGAGATGCTCTACAACACCAAGGGCGAGGTGCCGGCCGAGGACTACATCGTCCCCATCGGCAAGGCCGACCTCAAGCGCGAAGGCGAACACTGCTCGATCATCACCAATGGCAAGATGGTGCTCGTGGCGATGAACGCCGCCGACCAGCTCGCCAAGGAAGGCATCCGCGTGGACGTCGTGGACCTCCGCACGGTGCGCCCGATGGACGTGGCGGCGATCACCGCGTCAGTGCGGAAGACCAACCGTGCAGTGGTGCTCGAGGAAGGCTGGGAACTCGCGGGCATCGGCGCACAGGTGGTGGACTACATCCAGCGCGAATGCTTCGACGATCTCGACGCACCGGTGGTGCGGGTGCATCAGGCCGACGTGCCGATGCCCTACGCCAAGGCGATCGAGAAGGCGGCCAAGCCGGACCTCGCCAAGACCATCGCGGCGGTCAAGAAAGTCATGTATCTGGGATAGATGGCGGATGGGGGATGGTGGATAGTGGATGGAGAACTACCCACCGCCAACGACTGACATCAAGCATCTGCTCTCACAACTCGATCCCGACTATGGCAACCAAAGTGTTCATGGAGGCCCTGAGCCCCACGATGGAAGAAGGCCGCCTCGTGAAGTGGGTGAAGGCCGAAGGTGCGACCGTGAAGGCCGGCGACATCCTCGCCGAGGTCGAGACGGACAAGGCCGTGATGGAACTCGTCGCGCGCGGGGACGGGGTGCTGCGCAAGCAGCTGATCACCGAAGGCACCACGGCGCCGGTGAGCTCACTGGTGGGGGTGATCGGCAGTGCCGACGAGGACATCTCCGCGCTGCTCGGCGGCACCGCAACGCCGGCGGCACCGGCACCGGCACCAGCCGCTGCGCCTGCTGCCGCTGCCGCCCCGGCGGCCGCCCCTGCTGCCACTCCTGCTGCCGCGCCACGTCCCGCTGCTCCCGCCGCACCCGCCGCGCCGGCTGTCCCTGCCGGCCGCGTGATCGCGTCTCCCCTCGCCCGCCGCCTGGCCGGCGACGAAGGCGTGAACCTCAACGCCATCCAGGGCTCCGGCCCCGGCGGCCGCATCGTCAAGCGCGACATCGAAGCCGCGATGGCGAGTGGTGGCAACGTGGGAGTGAGCGCAGCGCCTCACACCTCCCCCCTCACACCTCCCACCAGCAGTGTCCGCGACGAACCGCTGACCCAGATCCGCAAGACCATCGCGCGACGCCTGTCGGAATCCATCGGCCCCATCCCGACGTTCTACCTCACGGCCGAGTTCGACCTCAATCGCGCCGCCGAGATGCGCGCCGCCGCGGCCGAGCTGGGCGAGGCGTACAAGTTCTCGTTCAACGATCTCATCCTGAAGGCCACGGCCACCGCGCTCACGCAGCACCCGGAAGTGAACGCGCACTGGCTCGGCGACCGCATCCGCTACTTCGGCAATGTGCACCTCGGCATGGCGGTGGCCACCGACGACGGCCTCATCGTCCCGGTGATCTTCAACGCCGAGCAGAAGCGCATGAGCGAGATCTCGGCCGAGGCGAAGGTGCTCGCGAAGAAGGCGCGCGAACGCAAGCTCAAGCCCGAGGAGTTCACCGGCTCCACGTTCTCGGTGTCCAACCTCGGCATGATGCAGATCGAGCAGTTCACGGCGATCATCAATCCGCCGGAGGTCGGCATCCTGGCCATCGGTGCGATCGAGGACAAGGTCGTCGTGGGCGCCGACGGGGCCTTCGAGGTCCGCAAGAAGCTCCGCGTCACCATGAGCTGCGACCACCGTGTGATCGACGGCGCCGTCGGCGCGAAGTTCCTGCAGACGCTGCGCCGCTTGATCGAGAACCCGTTGTTGATGGTCTTCTAGCAGTCCGAACGACGAGCAGCGCCCGAAGTGCGTGAGGTCGTCCCTCACACCTCACACCTCACACCTTACACCTCGCCACAAATGCCCACTTTTGACGTGATCTATGTCGGCGGCGGCCCCGCCGGCTACGTCGGCGCCCTCCGCTCCGCCCAGCTCGGCCAGAACGTCGCCGTCGTCGAACGCGAAGGCCTCGGCGGCACCTGCGTGCTCTGGGGCTGCATCCCCGCCAAGGCGCTCCTCGAGGCGGCGAGCATCGCGCAGAAGGTCGCCAAGGGCAAGGAGTTCGGCGTGACGGCCGAGAAGGTGACGCTTGACTACGGCGTGGCGATGAAGCGCTCCCGTGCGGTCTCGGCGCAGAACTCCAAGGGCGTCGAGTTCCTCTTCAAGAAGAACAAGATCACCTGGCTCAAGGGCACCGGCGCGCTCGGCGCGGGCAAGACCGTGAAGGTCACCGGCGCGGACGGGAAGGTCGAGACCCACACCGCCACCAAGGCGGTCGTGATCGCCACCGGCTCGCGCGTGAAGGGCCTGCCGCAGATCGGCCTCGAGCTCAACAAGACCACGGTGATCTCCTCCGACGAGGCGCTCACGCTCGACAAGGCGCCGGCGACCATGGCGGTCATCGGTGCGGGTGCCGTGGGCTGCGAGTTCGCCGACGTGTTCAATGCGTTCGGCTCCAAGGTCACCATCCTCGAGGTCATGCCTCGCCTGCTGCCGGTCGAGGACGAGGACTGCTCCGTCGAACTCGGCAAGGCGTTCAAGAAGCGCGGCATCGAAGTGATCACCGGCGCCAAGCTCGGCACGGCGAAGGTATCGAAGACCGGCGTGACCATCCCGGTGGAAGCCGGTGGCGAGAAGAAGGAGATGACCTTCGATCTCGTGCTCGTCGCGGCGGGCCGTGCGCCCAACGTCGACGTGCCGGGCCTCAAGGAAGCCGGCGTGCAGATCACCGAGCGCGGCTTCATCAAGGTCAACGACCGGCTCGAGACCACCGCCAAGGGCATCTACGCGATCGGCGACGTCGCCGGCCCGCCGATGCTCGCGCACAAGGGCTCGCGCGAAGGCCACGTGGTCGCCGACATCATCGCCGGGGCGCACCACCACCCGGTGAACTACGGCAACATCCCCAACGCCACGTACTGCCACCCCGAGGTCGCCAGCATCGGCCTCACGGAGACGCAGTGCAAGGAGAAGGGCCTCAAGTACAAGGTCGGCAAGTTCCCGTTCTCGGCCAACGGCCGCGCGCGCACCAGCGGCGAGACCGAGGGATTCGTGAAGGTGATCCGCGACGAGAAGTACGGTGAGATCCTCGGCGCGCACATCATCGGCGCCCATGCGACCGAGATGATCCACGAGTTCGCCGTGGCCCGCGAGAACGAGTACACCGTCGAGGAGATCGATCTCGCGATCCACGCGCACCCGACGCTCAGCGAGGCGATCGCCGAAGCGGTGCTCGACTCGATGGGCAAGATGCTGCACGCGTGACGGCGCGGGTGGCATGAGGGACGTCCTCGTCCTCGACCTCGGCCTCCGCAGCTATGCGGAGGCCTTGTCGTTCCAGCGGCGGCTCGCGGCGGCGCGCATCGCCAAGCGGGTGCCCCAGGACGTGCTGGTGCTGGTGGAGCATCCGCCGGTGATCACGCTGGGCCGGTCCACCAAGGCGGGGAACCTGCTCGCGTCGCGCGAGCTGCTCGCCGCGCGCGGCGTGGAGCTGTTCGAGGTGGAACGCGGCGGCGACATCACCTTCCACGGTCCCGGGCAGCTCGTCGGGTATCCGATCGTCGACCTCACCGAGCACAAGCAGGACCTGCACTGGTACCTGCGCCAGGTGGAGGAGGTGCTGATCCGTGCGATGGCGGCGTTCTCGATCACGGCGGTCCGCAATCCCGGCAAGACGGGTGTGTGGACCAGCGAACGCAAGCTGGCCAGCATCGGGGTGCACGCGCGGCAGTGGGTGACCTGGCACGGGTTCGCGCTCAATGTCACCACCGACCTGAGCTACTTCGACCTCATGGTACCCTGCGGCATCGCCGACGTGACCATGACATCGGTGGAGCGCGAGCTCTTGGAGGGGCGCGCCGGCGCCTGCCTCGCGCCGAATCCCGCGCTGGGAGATGACGTACGGGAGGCGGTGGTGCGATCTTTCGGCGAGGTGTTCGAACGGCGACCGGTGGATGCCACGCTGGCCGCGATCGAACCTGCACTCCTGGAGAGTCCGTGATGGTCCGATCCTGTTCGCCTCTGCGCGCCATCGCCCTGTTCGGCGTCACGGTGCTCGCCGTCGCCTGTGGCAGCGGGGCCAAGCCGCCGGTGCTCACACCGACACCGGGCGTCGGCGACGGACTGACGGTGATCACCCCGCCCCCCGAGTCGTTGCGCGCGGCGCCCGACCTGTTCCCGCCCGCCCCGGTGATCGTGCGCGCCGAGTTGCCGCGCGCGTGGGACGATCTCGACACGAGCACGGTACGACTGCCGATCCTCGTTGCGACCACGCGCCGTGCGGTCGCGGCTGACCGTCCGGGCTTCCGGTTCGGGACCACCGACGCGAACGAACTCAGCTGGGGCCTCGCGCAGGTGAGCGTGCCCTCGTACCGCGTCCGCGCCGAAGGTGAGATCCCGCGCGCCGGGAGCGAGCCGGAGCCCGACGCGGCACGGCTCATGTTCATGAACTCCCTCATCCCGGCCGACTCCAACCGCTTCCTGCAGCGCGTGCGCGACGACCTGGCGCGCACCAAGTCGCGCGACATCCTCGTGTTCGTGCACGGCTACAACTCCTCGTTCGAGGATGCCGCGGTGCGCTTGGCGCAGCTGGTCGCCGACATGGGCTACGACGGCACCGCCGTGTTGTTCAGCTGGCCGTCCGCGGGTGCGCTCAGTGGATACGTGCGCGACCAGCAGACGGCGCGCAACGCGGGCTGGCACCTGCTGCGCCTGCTCCGCGACCAACTCCCGCGCACCAACCCCGATCGCATCCATGTGATCGCACACTCCATGGGCTCCGAGGTGCTGAGCAAGGCCCTGTCGCTGATCGACCCGCGTGACTCGCTGCCGCGGCTGGCGCAGGTGGTCTTCGCGGCGCCGGACGTGGACGCGCGCATCTTCGGTCGGGAGATCCTGCCGGTGCTGCGTCAGCGGGCGCAGGGGGTCACGCTCTACGCGTCGAGCGAGGACGAAGCGCTGCGGGCCTCGCGCGTGCTCAACGGCGTTTGGCGCCTCGGGCTGGGCGGCGACTCGCTCTCGGTGTTCGACGGCATGACGACGGTCGATGCCACCCGGGTGCGTGGCGACCTGCTCGGTCACACGCTCTTCGGGAACGCGGCACTCCTCTCGGACCTGTTCGCGGTGCTCACCGAGGGGCGGCGGCCGAACGAGCGACGGCTGCTGCAGGTGCGACGGGCGGATGGGACGGTGTACTGGCGGTTCCGGTAGGCGGCGTCTCGTCCAGTCGCCACACGCGAACCACCGGACGCCCGCCGGCGTCCTCGTCGATGACGAGATAGCGTTCGTTGCTCCAGGCGCCCCGCGGCAGTGGTGACTGCATGGACGCGACGCGCCCGAGGAACGCCCCGCTGGAGTCGAACACCTCCCAGCGCCCGCGCTCGTGCGACGCGGTGGGCAAGCTCACCCAGATGCGGCACCACGAGTCGGCGTGCAGGGCACTCCACAGCGGTCGCATGCGCGGGATGTCCGAGAGCTGCACGACCCTCGACATCGGCGCCACGAACGCCCGCACGCCGTGCCCGGCGCGCGCCCGTTCGTAGGCGCGCTGACGCGTCGTGTCCGCGATCTCCACGGCAGGGGCGACGCTGCTGATGACCCGCAGCGAATCGAGGCCGTTCGACGAGACGATGAGCTCGTAGCGGTCCGTGACCCCGTGCACGAGCAGGCCGTCGACGCGGATCGCCATCTCGCGCGCGGGCAGGAACGGGATCGGCTCGCGCACCACGCGCGCGTCGCCGTCCACGCCGGCGGGCAACGCGAACTCCCACCACGCCTTCGCGCCGCGCCATTCCGGCGGTCGCGGCAGCGTGTCGTGCCGTGCTCCCGCGCGGCGCACACGGACCACACCGGCCGAGGACCACACGAATACCTCGCCATCCGCGGACACATCGAGGGCGGGGCCGAAGAAGTTGCTCGAGACGGTCGCGGTCCGCAGCAGCGTCCCGTCGAGCGAGAACCGCATGAGGCGATGCTGCGTGGGATCGAATACGACCACCGTATCGACATCGATCCCCAGTTGGACGTAGCGATACTCGCCGGGTCCGGAGCCTTCGCGCCCGAGCGTGCGGACAAGCCGCCCTGCACGGTCGAACACCTTGATGGCGCGCGGATTGACGTCCGCCACGACCACGAGGCCGGAGCGTGTGCGCACCGCATGGCTCGGCTGCATCAGCGCGCCGACACCCGTGTCGGGCGGCGAGAGCGTGAGCTCCTCGACCCAGCGCCAGGGGAGCAACGCGCTGTCCGTCGGGTCCGGGCGGTTCACGACCCGTTCCACGCCGCTCGGCAGCCGCTCGCGGCGCACCGTGGGCGGGGTCAGCTCCCGTTCACAGGCCGCCACCCACGTGGTCGCCAGCAGTGCAGCAGCCAACGGGAACGGTCGGGCGAATCGTGCCGCGCGCCGACTCGCCCAGTGCGGCGCCCGCGGCGCGATTCGGCACCGCCGGACCGCCGAGGTTACGGAGCGCGGCGCGGCATCGCGTAGAACGACTTGTTGATGATGCGCCATTCGTCTCCGATCCTCAGCAACGTCATGTAGTCGATGAAATGCGTCGCGGGATAGTCGAGCTCGATCACCGCGATCGCGGCGTTTCCCGTCACGTGTACACTCACGATGCGCCGCTTGCGCTGGGCCTCGTCCGCCGCCGGGCGACCACTCGCGCCACCGATGTACTCGTCGGCCGTCCGCGTCGCGAGCTGCCCGTCCCGGACCCAGTAGAGCTTCGCTTCCTTCCAGAACGCCCGCCGGAACGCGACGGAGTCACCGGTCGCGTGGCCGCGCAGGTACGATTCCAAGGGGACACGCACGGCGAGCTCCTCCTGGGACGAGACGCGACCCTCCGCGTCCTGCGCGCGTGATGCGCGGGTCGGGACCAGCAGCGCGAGGGTGATGGCGAGCGTGGACGCCGCGCGGTGAGCGACAGTGGACATGCGGTTCCTCTGGTGAGTGGACGCCGAAGGCTACCGGCGCGCTCGACCCCGCTCCAGCGCGCGCGAGTGCGCATTCCGTCAACTCGCCGGGCCTGCCGTCCGCATCCGGCAATCGTTCGCCACGCATCGCAAGGTCCCGCATCCTGCCGGCGCCCGCTTCGGGATATATTCAGTGCGTGTCCGACAGCCCCCGCGCCTACCCGCCTCGCGTCCGCGAGGTCGCCGCACGCCGCACGGTGGATTTCGCCGCTGAGCTGAACGACGCGCAGCTCAGGGCCGCGACCCATCCCGACGGCCCGCTGCTCATCGTCGCCGGGGCCGGCACGGGCAAGACACGCACGCTGGTCTACCGCGTCGCCCATCTCATCGATCGCGGTGTCCGGCCCGAGCGCATCCTGCTGCTCACCTTCACTCGGCGCGCCGCGCAGGAGATGCTCGCCCGCGCCGAGCGCCTCGTGGGCAGCGAGAGCCGCGCCGTGCACGGCGGCACCTTCCACGGCACCGCCCATCGGTTGCTCCGTCGCTTCGGCCCCGAGGCGGGCCTGCCGGGCGACTTCACAATCCTCGACCAAGGCGACTCCGAGGATCTCATGCAGCTCTCGCGTGCCGCCTGCGGCCTCGCCGACAAGACCAAGCGTTTCCCCAAGAAGGAAACGCTGCACCATGTCTACTCGCGGCACGTGAATACGGAGATCCCCGTGGGCGCGATCCTCCGCGAGGAGTACCCGCGCTTCATCGAGTTCGAGGACGACTTCGGGCGCGTCTTCGCCGACTTCACGGCGCGCAAACAGGCGCGCGACCTGGTCGACTACGACGATCTGCTGCTCTACTGGGCCATGCTCCTCGAAGCCGAACCCGCGCGCGCCATCGGCGATCGCATGGGCGCGCTCTACGACCACATCCTCGTCGACGAGTTCCAGGACACCAACGTGCTGCAGGCGCGCATCCTCAAGGGCATGTGCCGCGTGCACCGCAACATCACCGTGGTCGGCGATGACGCGCAGAGCATCTACGCGTTCCGCGGCGCGACCATCCGCAACATCCTCGACTTCCCGCGCGACTACCCCGGCGCAGCCGTGGTCACACTGGAGCAGAACTACCGCTCCACGCAGCCCATCCTCGACGCGTCCAACCTGCTCATCTCCCGAGCCGAGGAGCGGTACAGCAAGGAGCTGTACACCACACGCACCGGCGGCGAGAAGCCGTGGTTGGTGACAGCGCAGGACGAACACCAGCAGACGCGCTTCGTGGTGGACCGCATCCTCGAGCTGCACGAGGCCGGCACGCCGCTGCGCGAGATGGCCGTGCTCTTCCGCGCGGGCTACATGAGCGCGGACCTCGAGATCGAACTCACCGCGCGCAACATCCCGTTCGAGAAATGGGGCGGACTCAAGTTCCTCGAGGCCGCGCACGTGAAGGATGTGCTGGCGTTCCTTCGTGTGCTCGAGAATCCGCGCGACGAGGTGAGCTGGTACCGGCTGCTGCTGCTCATGCCCGGTATCGGCGACACGACCGCGCGCAACGCGATCCAGTCGATGGTCGACGCGGCCTGGTCGCACGAATCGTTCGGCCGATTCAATGCACCGCCGCGCGCCAAGGCCGCCCACGGCGCACTCGTGCAACTGCTGGCGGCACTCCGCACGCAGTCCGCCGGGGACGACCACAGCGTCGCACACGAGATCGCGCGCGTGCGCGGCCTCTACGACGACATCCTGCGGGAGCGCTACGACCGCGTGGAGCCGCGCCTCGCCGACCTCGAGCAGCTGCAGGGCATCGCCGGCGGCTATCCCGACCGCGCGAGTTTCCTCGCGGCACTCGCCCTCGACCCACCGTCCGCCACCAGCGACCTCGGCTTCGGCGGCGAGAACGAGGACGACACGCTCGTGCTCTCCACGGCCCACAGCGCCAAGGGCAAGGAGTGGGACGCGGTCTTCCTCATCTGGGCGGTCGACGGCTGGTTCCCCATGTCGCGCGCACTCGGCGACGACGACCAGATCGAAGAGGAGCGGCGACTCATGTACGTCGCCCTCACCCGCGCGCGACATCAGCTCGCGGTGACATACCCGATGAACGTGTACGACACGCGGCGCGGTGCGGACTACTCGTTCGACCAACTCAGTCGCTTCCTCGACCGCGGCGTGCGGAAGGCGTTCCAGCGCGTGGTGCTGCAGGTCAGTGAAGGGCTGCCCGCGCCCGACGCGCCCGCCGCGCCGCCCGTCGTCGACCTCAAGGGGATGCTGCGGTCGAGGTTCGGGGGTGGGGCGTAACCGCCTCCACCGCGGAGACATCGAGGGCGGCGGACCACAGGGGCGCGGGTCTCACCGGGCGAAGCAACGCGGGGGATCCGGACTTAGTCGCGGGTCCCCCAACTGCATTGCTTCACTGCGCATGCACGTGGAGGATGCCGCGCGGGATCACCTTGGTGCCGGTGCCTGCCACGCACCACGCCGGTGCCTCGCCACGACGCTGGAGACAGCCTTCAGCAGATCCCCCCCTGCCTCTGCGTACACTCGCTCGAACGCCTCGAGGTCCGTCAGGTAGATCCGCCTCCCCATCAACGCCGCGTTGTCGAGCCTCACCCGCTCGGCGTACGCCGTCGGCAGGGTCCGCAGCAGCGGCGCGATCGAATCCACCAGCGTCCGCCTCGCCGCCGCATAGATCGAGTCGCGCAGCGTGATGCGCCGTGCCCGCAGTGAGTCCCCGGGATGCGCCGTGAAGGTCGAGTCCACCGCACGATACAGGACCGCCCAGTACGCGGCCAACACGCGGTCATCGGCCCACCGCGCCACCGACTGCCGCGCGCTGCTCGTGTCCCCGCGCGCCAGGAAGAACCGTTCCGCCCCGCGCGCCCCCACGAAGTTCGCGAACGACTCGTTGAACACCACCTCGTGCTTCGCGAAGTAGTGATTGTGCGTCAGTTCATGGATGACGGTGTTCACGAGGTCCACGGAGTCCGCACGCACGGTGCTCGACAGCAGTGGGTCGTTGAACCAGCCCAAGGTCGAGAACGCCGAGGCGGGACGCAGGTAGGTGTCGTACCCCTCGCGTTGGAGGGCTCGCTCCGCCTTGCCCGCCGCTGCGAAGTCGAAGAACCCCTTGTACGGCACACGCCCCACCACCGGGAACCACCAGGTCTTGGAAACCAGCGCATCCTGCCGTGCGCCGGAGAGCACCAAGACGAGCGTGTCGCGCTCCAGCTGCGTGAACTGCGTGAAGGTCTCCTTCGCCGGGAACCCGAGCGAATCGCGTGCGAAGTCGCGCGCCTGGAGCACCAGCTCGAGCTTGCCGAGCGTCACGGGGTCGATCGCATCCGGCGACCCCGGGGCGGCCGCCCGCGCCCGACGCACGATCCCGTCGATCGGCCGCCGGCCCCGGAGGATCTTCCCTTCCTCCCACGCCGCCCGCGCCAGGTAGCGCCCGGTCGGCGTCGCGACCAGGAGCACCCCGCCGAGGGCCACCACACCCAACAGCACAAGCCCCACCCCGCCCCAGCGCAGCTGCAATCGCCCTCCCGACACGGTTCGCATGAAGGTCCTCAGCTGGTCATCCGGTGGAAGATGCCCCCGCCGAGGGCTAACTTCCACGGTCCATGTCTTTCGTACACCTGCACTGCCACTCCGAGTACTCGCTCCTCGACGGGGCGAACCGGATCGATGACCTGATCCGCCGCGCCCAGGAGTTCGAGCAGCCGGCGATCGCGATCACCGACCACGGCAACATCCACGCGGCGTGGGAGTTCCAGGAGAAGGCCAAGAAGGCGGGCATCAAGCCCATCCTCGGCATGGAAGCCTACGTGGCCCCGGGCGACCGCCGCCTCAAGACCCGGGCCGCCCAGGGCGAGAAGAACTACTTCCACCTCGTCCTCCTCGCCCGCGACCTCCAAGGCTACAAGAACCTCGTCAAGCTCACCTCCCTCGCCTACACCGAGGGCTTCTACGGCAAGCCGCGACTCGACCGCGAACTGCTCGCCAAGTACAACGAAGGCCTCATCGTCTCGAGCGCCTGCCAGGCGGGCGAAGTCGCGCGGCATCTCATCGAAGACCGCTACGAAGAGGCCAAGACCGTCGCCGGCTGGTACGCGGACGTCTTCAAGGACCGCTACTACCTCGAAGTCCAGGCCCACGGCGCCGGCGATCAGCAGAAGCTCAACGAACAGATCTTCCGGCTCGGCAAGGAGCTCTCGCTCCCGGTCATCGCCACCAACGACGCGCACTTCCTCAAGGCCGACGACCACGCCGCCCACGACGTACTGCTCTGCATCGGCCTCAAGAAGGACCGCCTCGATGCCGACCGCATGCGCTACGATCGCGGCCTGTATCTCAAGAGTGGCCCCGAGATGGCGTCGTTCTTCCCCGGGCGCACCGACGTCGCCGAGAACACGCTCGCGATCGCCGATGCCGTCGATGTGAAGTTCGAGAAGAAGTACTACGTCCCCGCCTTCCCGCTGCCCAAGGGCGTGAAGAGCGAGAACGACCTGCTCGTCAAGCTGTCCGAGGAAGGCGCCAAGCAGCGCTACGGCACGCCGCTGCCAGCCGAGGTGCGCGAGCGTCTCGACTACGAACTCGGCGTCATCACCAAGACGGGCTACGCGGGCTACTTCCTCATCACCGCCGATTTCATCAAGGCGGCGCGGGACCGCGGCATCCCCGTGGGCCCGGGCCGTGGCTCGGCGGCGGGTTCACTCGTCGCGTACGCCACCGGCATCACCAACGTCTGCCCGCTCAAGTTCGACCTGCTCTTCGAACGCTTCCTGAACCCGGAACGCGTCTCGATGCCCGACATCGACGTCGACTTCTGCGAAGAACGTCGCGGCGAGGTCATCGAGTACGTCCGCGACAAGTACGGGCGCGACTCGGTCGGCCAGATCATCACGTTCGGGACGCTCAAGTCGCGCGCCTGCATCAAGGACGTCGGTCGTGTGCTCGGCTTCACGCCGGGCGAGACGGACGCCATCGCCAAGCTCATCCCCAACGCGCCCAACTTCTCGCTCACCGTCGCCGAGGCGATCGAGAAGGTGCCCGAGGTCGCGAAGCTCTACGAGCAGGACGAGCGGCACCGGCAGTTGTTCGACTTCGCGATCTCGCTCGAAGGGCTCTCGCGACATGCCGGCGTGCACGCGGCCGGCATCGTCATCGCGCCGGGTCCACTCGACGACTACGTCCCGGTCTGCACCGCCGAGTCCAAGGGCTCCGGCGGCGGCGATGGCGACGAACGTGTGGTGGTGACGCAGTACGACATGATCGCGCTCGAGAAGGCCGGGATGCTCAAGATGGACTTCCTCGGCCTCACCACACTCACGATCATCACCGACACGGTGAAGGCGATCAAGGCGCGCCGCGGCGTGGACATCGACGTCGACGCGCTGCCGCTCGACGACGAAGCCACCTATCGCCTGCTCCGCGCCGGACGCACCGCCGGCGTGTTCCAGTTCGAATCGCCGCTGGCCACGGACATGGTGCGCGCCATGCGCGCCGACCGCTTCGACGACTTGGTCGCATCGAACGCACTCATGCGCCCCGGCCCGCTCGACGCCGGCATGCACAAGGTCTACCAGCGCCGCAAGAAGGGCGAGGAGCCGGTGACCTACCAGCTCCCCGAGCTCGAGGAGATCCTCGCGCCCACCTACGGCGTCATCACCTACCAGGAACAGGTGATGCGTATCGCGCAGCGCTTGGCGGGCATCTCGCTCGCCGAAGCCGACGTGCTGCGCAAGGCCGTGGGCAAGAAGGACGCCGAGCTCATCAAGAAGGAACTCGGCAAGTTCGTCGAGAAGGCCGTCGCCAAAGGATTCCCGCCGAAGGTCATCGAGGACATCTCCGCGCAGATCGAGACGTTCGGCCGTTACGGCTTCAACAAGTCGCACTCGGTCGCGTACTCGGTGCTCTCGTACCAGACCGCCTGGCTCAAGACGCACTACACGCCGGAGTTCATGGCCGCCGTGCTCTCGGCCTGCATCGGCGACACCGACTCGGTGGTGAAGTACATCAACGAGGCGCGCGACCTCGGCATGGAGATCCTCCCGCCCGACGTCAACGAGTCCGGGTGGAAGTTCACCGTGGTCGGCGACAAGCGCATCCGGTTCGGCCTGGGCGCGATCCGCAACGTCGGGCACTCCGCCGCCGAGTCCATCATCAAGGCCCGCGAGGACAAGCCGTTCACCTCGCTGTACGACCTCTGCGAGCGGATCGACCTGCGCGTGTGCAACAAGCGCGTGTTCGAGGCGCTCATCCACGCCGGGGCGCTCGACAACCTCAACGGCCACCGCGCGCAGTTCGTCGCCGCCGTGGACGGCGCGATGCAGAGCGCCTCGCTCGCCCAAGCGGAGATCGCCACCGGCCAGGGCTCGCTGTTCGGCGACCTGCTGGGCGGGCCCGGCGACGGCGCCGCCCCCGCGCCGCTGCAACCCACCCTGCCCAATCTGCAGCCGCTCTCGGACTCGGAGCGGCTCTCGGCCGAGAAGGCCATCCTCGGCTTCTACATCTCGGGACACCCGCTCGAGCCCTTCCGCGCGGAATGCGAGCTGCTCGCCACCCACACGGTGGCCCAGCTCGGCACCTGGACACCGGAACCGCTCGCGCTCGCCGGCGTCGTCACGGCCGTGAAGCGGCAGATCAGCAAGAAGTCGGGCGCGGAATTCGCGCGCCTGACCGTGGAGGACTTCGCGGGCTCGGCCGAGATCCTCGTCTTCCCGGAGGCCTGGGCCGCGCTCTCTGACCGCGTCAAGACCGACGTGCCCATGCTCATCAAGGGCGGGTACTCCCGGCGCGACCAGGAGGCCGAGAACCCGACCTTCATCGTGGAGAGCATGACGCGGCTGGCGGAACTCCGGGCGACCGGGCAGTTCGCCATCAGCCTGGAGCTCGACGCCGACTCGGGACTCCCCACGGACGTCATGCGGGACGTCCGCGCCGTGGCCGAGGCCCATCCCGGCTCGGCGCCCTTGGAGCTACGTTGGAGGGGTCGGGATGGCGCGCCGGCCCGCCTGCGCTCCAACTCCCTCAAGCTGTCCACCGCAGGTCCCGCGATCGGGGAACTGCGCGCGCTGCTGGGTCCGGAGCGCGTCCGACTCGTACGAGGAGGATGAGCGTGGGTACGTCTGCACTGGAATTCGAGAAGCCGATCGCCGAGCTCGAGAAGCAGATCGACGAGCTCAAGCGCATGGCGGAGGAACGCAAGCTCGACGTCGCCCCGGAGATCGCGCCCCTGCAGGAGCGCCTCACCGAGATGCGCCGTGACGTCTACCGGAAGCTGACGCCGCTGCAGCGCGTGCAGGTGGCGCGGTCGTCCCGCCGCCCGTTCACGCTGGACTACCTGCGCCTGGCGTTCAGCGACTTCATCGAGCTGCACGGCGACCGCGCGTACCGTGACGATCCGTCGATCGTCGGCGGCTGGGCCCGGCTCGACGGCGAGACCGTGATGGTCATCGGGCACCAGCGCGGGCGCGACACCAAGGAGAACCTGCACCGCAACTTCGGGATGCCGCACCCCGAGGGCTATCGCAAGGCGCTCCGCCTCATGAAGCTGGCCGAGAAGTTCCACGTCCCCGTGATCACGTTCATCGACACACCGGGCGCCTGGGCCGGGCTCGGCGCCGAGGAACGCGGCCAGTCCGAAGCCATCGCGCGCAACCTGCTCGAGATGAGCCAGCTCACTGTGCCCATCGTCGCGACGGTCATCGGAGAAGGCGGCTCCGGTGGTGCGCTCGCGCTCGGCGTCGCCGACCGCATCCTGATGCTCGAGAACTCCGTCTACTCCGTGATCACCGTCGAGGGCTGTGCGGCGATCCTGTGGAAGGACGGCAAGAGCCCCGAGATGCGCGAGCGCGCCGCGGCCTCGCTCAAGATCACCGCGCCTGACCTGCTCGAGCTCAAGGTGATCGACGAGATCATCCCCGAACCCACCGGCGGCGCCCACGCCAACCACGCCGAGACGGCGAAGGCCGTGCACGACGCGGTGCTCCGGCACATCGACGAACTCCGCCGGCTCAAGCCGGACAAGCTCGTGCGCAAGCGCCGCGAGAAGTACCTCAAGATGGGCGCATTCAACGAGTGACGGCCGCCGCAGTCGCGACACACCTCGTCGAGGTCGAGTTCAAGGGGAATCGGCGCGCGTTCTACACCTTCACCGGTGAGGCCGCGCCGTCCGTCCGCACCGCCGTGATCGTGCAGGTGGAGCGCGGGGAGGACTTCGCGCGGGTGCACGCCACCGGCGAGCTCGCGGAGAAGCGCAAAGCCGGCACCACACACGGCAAGGCCTCGCCCGACCGGCTGCCCGAGATCGTCCGGATCGCGACCAAGCAGGAGATCGACACCGCCGTGCGCCTGCGCGCCGACGAGGACGCCGTGCGCAAGGCCGCGATCGAGATCGTCCGCCAGCTCAAGCTCGACATGAAGGTCTCCGACGCCGAGTGGCAGTGGGACCGGCGCCGGCTCACCTGCTACTTCACGGCCGAGGAACGCGTCGACTTCCGTCAGCTCGTGCGCCAGCTCGAGAAGCGCTTCTCCACGCGCGTGCACATGTGGCACATCGGGGTGCGCGACGAGGCGCGGCGGCTCGACGGCGTCGGACGCTGCGGGCGCCAGTTCTGCTCGAGTTCCTGGCTACCGGAACTCCGGCCCGTCAAGTCGAGCTCCGCGAAGGACCAGCGCCTCTCCACGCTCAATCCCGCACAGATCTCCGGCACCTGCGGCCGCCTCATGTGCTGCCTGCGCTACGAGCACGAGTTCTACGTGCACTCGCGCAAGCGCTTCCCCAAGGAAGGCAAGATCATCACCACCGCGGTCGGCGAGGAGAAGGTCGCGCACAACGACATCTTCCGTGACCTCGTCACGTTGCGCGACGCCGCCGGCGAATCGCGCAGCATCCCGCTCGCCCAGCTGCGCCGCGAGATGGGCGACACCAGCCTGCCCATCGAGGACGAATCGCCGGTCGACGAGTCCGGGCCCGAGGAGCAGGAGCTGGTTCCGCTCACACGCAACGCCGCCCCCGCCA
The DNA here is from genome assembly GCA_902825965.1 of uncultured Gemmatimonadota bacterium. Classification (GTDB taxonomy): domain Bacteria; phylum Gemmatimonadota; class Gemmatimonadetes; order Gemmatimonadales; family Gemmatimonadaceae; genus Pseudogemmatithrix. Next base: position 73,969 of record CADEDA010000011.1, read on the forward strand.
CACCCCCCAAGGACCCGCGGCCCCGCGAGCAGCGCCCGCGCGAGCAGCGTGCCCGCGATGAACGTGCCCGCGAGCAGCGTCCCCGCGACCAGCGGCCCCAGCGCCCCCCGGCACCCGCTCCGGCCCCAACGTCGACCCCGGCGCCGGCGCAGCGGCCACCGGCCGCCACGACACCAGCGCCCCACGTGCCACCCGCGCAGCTGCAGCGCCCGATCGCGGCCGACCTCGATGCGGATGGGGCGGATGACGGGGACGACACCGACGAGGAGGACGGCACCCCGCCGACCGCCGACGGTTCGGCGTCGCCCGCGGGCGTCCCCAACGGTCCCAATGCCGGCGGTGAGGGGCGCAAGCGCGGCCGACGGCGGCGCGGACGGCGCGGCGGCCGGCGCGGGCGTGGCGGCCAAGGCGGTGGCGAGGGTACTCCTTCAGCATGACGCGCTTCTACCTCACCACCGCGATCGACTACGCGAACGGCGACCCGCATCTCGGACACGCCCTCGAGAAGATCGGCGCGGACGCCGTGTGCCGGTTCCACCGCCAGCTCGGCGAGGACGTCTGGTTCCTCACCGGCATGGACGAACACGGGCAGAAGGTCGCGCAGACCGCCGACGCCGCAGGGCTCGGCCCGCAGGAGTTCGTGGACCGCGTCGCCGATCGCTTCCGCGCCATGTGGACCACGCTCGACGTCGCCTACGACCAGTTCATCCGCACCTCGCACCCGGCGCACCACGCCGCGGTGAAGGACCTGCTCGAGCGCATCTTCGCGCACAGCCCGGACGACTTCTACGAGCGCCGGTACACCGGGCTCTATTGCGTGGGCTGCGAGAGCTTCAAGCAGCCGGCCGACATCACCGACGGGAAGTGCGCCCTGCATCCCACGCGCACGCTCGAGGAGGTCACGGAACGCAACTGGTTCTTCCGGCTCTCCGCGTACGCCGACCGGCTCAAGCGACATTTCGAGGCCCACCCGGAGTTCCTCGAACCCGCGACGCGGCGCAACGAGATCCTCGCGCTGCTCGAACAGGGCCTCGAGGACATCTCCGCCAGCCGCGCACGCTTCGCCTGGGGCGTGCCCTTCCCGCGCCCGCTCTCCGACGGGGAGATCCAGACGACCTACGTCTGGTTCGATGCGCTTCCCAACTACTGGACCGCGCAGTTCTTCCCCGACTCCAAGGCGAGTTGGCCGGCGCAGGTGCACGTGATCGGCAAGGACATCACGCGCTTCCACACCGTGATCTGGCCGGCGATGCTCATGGCCGCGGGCCTGCCGCTGCCTGAACGCGTGTGGGCGCACGGCTTCATCTCGCTCGGCGGCGAACGCTTCTCCAAGTCCGCCGGCGTCAAGCTCGAGTTGGCCGAGGCGGCTGGCCGCTTCGGCACGGACGCCTTCCGCTACTACCTGCTCCGCGACATCCCCTTCGACGGCGACGGGGCGTTCTCGTGGGAACGTTTCGAGGCCGTCTACACCTCGGAGCTGGCCAACGGACTCGGCAACCTCGCCAGCCGCACCACCGCCATGATCGAGAAGTACTGCGACGGCGTGGTGCCGTCCGGTGCGCGTGGTGAGATCGATGCCGCCGATCTCGCCGATCTCGCCGACTGCCGCGCAGCCGTCGCCGGGCCCCGCGGCCTCCTGCTCCACGAGGCGGTCGCGGCGGTCTTCAGGACCGTCGTCCGGGCCAATCAGTTCATCCAGGACAGCAAGCCCTGGGTCCTGGCGAAGGACCCCGCGCAGCGCCCCGAGCTCGAGCGGGTGCTGGCCACCTTGGCCCGGCAGCTCGCGCGGCAGGCCGCGTACCTCGCCCCCGTGATGCCGAACAAGGCGGAGGCGCTCTGGCAGGCCCTGGGCGGCCCCGGAACGGCGCGTGGCACCCTGTTCGAGCAGGCTGACCGCCTGGACTGCGTGGGCTGGCGTGTGAGCAAGGGCGAGGGGCTCTTCCCACGCCCAGAACCGCCGACACTGAAGCCCTAGAGCCTCGGGCTCCACCGACGGCTCTGCCGGTGGCTTTAGGCCCTTCTGGCGGCCCTACCGGCGGCCCCAAGGGCTCGCAGCCGCCCTCTGCGGGCCACTGTCACGTCGTGAGAGCCCGGGTTTTCGCCTAGGGCGGCGCAAGAGTCTCCTCCCCGGAGCGAGGGACCTGACTGTTCGGGGTATCCTCGGGGCCGCTCTGCAGACTCCCACCCTATCTTCTTCCCATGGATCGCAAGCGCTGGACCCTGCTCGTGATCGCCCCGAAGAACGGTCGGACGCGTGAGCTCTCCCTTCCAGGGTGGACCTTCCGCGCGACGGTCTACGGGGCCATCGCGGCTGTGCTCCTCATCGGGGCTGCGGTCACGGTGCTCTTCACGCCGTGGGGCACCCCGGGCTCCCGTCTGGTGGCGGCCCAGAACGCCGAACTCCAGCGCGAGATCGCGGCCATCGAGGAACGCTTCAAGGTCCTCCAGGACACCATCGGGGCGATCGCGAAGCGCGAGGAACAGATGCGGATGCTGGCCGGGCTGCCCACCGGCCGCATGCCCACGGCGGATTCCAGCGCGCGGCTCCGTACCGCCTCGCTCTCCGAGCTCACCGTCCCCACCACCGCGGCCACGAACGACGCCACCGACGACGCACCGGTCGCGCGGCGCCGACCGTTCCTCGGGCGCCTGGGCTGGAGCGCCCGGCCCGACGTGGAAGGACTCATCGACCGGGCCACGTCGCTCGCCCGCTCGTTCAGCGACGTCTCCGACACGCTGCAGCGGAACTACGACCGCTTCGCGAACACGCCGAGCATCATGCCGACCACCGGCTGGCTCTCGAGCCAGTTCACCAAGAGCCGCTTCCATCCCATCCTGCACGAGAACCGGCCGCACGAGGGCATCGATGTCACGGCGCCCACCGGCACGCCGATCGTCGCGCCGGCGTCGGGAACGGTGGTGTTCGCGGGCAGCGACAAGGGCTACGGCAACTCCGTGGTGATCGACCATGGCAACGGCATCCGCACACGCTTCGCGCACTGCTCCCGTGTCGCAGTACGGAACGGCCAGCGCGTCACGCGGGGCCAGCTCATCGCCGCCGTGGGCGCGACCGGACTCGCAACCGCCCCGCACCTGCACTACGAGATCCACGTGAACGGCAAGCCGGTGGATCCGCTCACCTACGTGCTCCCCGAAGCGGAGAAGTGAGCGCGGCGACGCGCTAGAACTTCACCTGCGGTGCCTCCTTCGCAGCCGCGTTGGTGACTTCGAAGTACTCGCGGGCCTTCGCACCCGTGACCTTCGCCGTCAGCACCGCCGGGAACCGGCGGATATAGGCGTTGTAGTCGCGCACCGCGTTGTTGTAGTCCGTGCGCGCCACGCCGATCCGGTTCTCGGTGCCCGTCAGCTCATCCTGCAGGCGCAGGAAGGTGGCGTCGCTCTTGAGCGTCGGGTACGCCTCCGCGATCGCGATCAGCCGGCCCAGCGCGCCGGTCATCTGCTCGTTCGCGTTGGCCATCTGCTGCACGTTGCCGCCCTGCAGCGCACCGGTCAGGCCCGCGCGCGCCTCGGCGACCGCCGTGAAGATCTTCTCCTCCTGCGCGGCGAATCCCTTCACCGTCTCCACGAGGTTCGGCACCAGGTCGGCACGACGCTGGAGTTGCACCTCGATCTGCTGCTTGGCGGCGGCCGCCGCCTCGTCCATGGTCTGGATGGTGTTGTAGCCGCAAGCCGAGAGCAGGAACGGCAGCACCAGGATCAGCGGCAACCACTTCGACGTCTTCACGTGTCGCTCCGAGTGTGGGACAGAATGGAACAGGGGAAAGATGGGAACCTCAGCGGGTGTGCACCAGCGCGTCGACGTGCGCCACGAAGCGCTCCAGCCCCGCGTGGTACGCCTCGAGCACGGCGTCCGCCCGCGCCGCCGGGATGACCGCCGTACCGGCGACGTGACCGAGCACGTCGAGGAACGGCGCGGGGTCGAACCCTGCGCGCGTCGCGGCCCGCTGCACCACCGCCGCGCTGCCATCGACGCCGCGCTCCCCGTGCACGCGCAGCAGCGTCCGGAACAACACCAGGACGGCACTCTTCGATGCGGCGAGCAGCGCGAGCTCCTGCGCCTGGTCCCCGTCGCAGCGCAGGATCCCCTGACGCAGCGCGATCAGCTTGCCCATCGCCTCGAACTCCAACTGGTGCCGCAAGTGGGCCGGGTCCACCGACGCGGGCTCCGCCGGCAGCGCACCCGCCAACACCATGTGCCGGTCGAGGATGTCGGCGACCTCGATGGCGAACACGTCGCGGCTCGAGCGCCATTCACTCTCACTCAGCAGCAGCGGCGGCGGATTGCCGGCCGCCGCCCAGGCCTTGGCGGTCGCGGCACTCGCGCGCAGGGCGCGCGCCGTCAACGTCCGCACGATGACGAGCACATTCAGGTCGGAGCGTTGCTCCACCCGTTCCACCCGTTCGCCGCGCGCCGCCGATCCGTACAGCACCACTGCGATCAGCGCGTCGCCATGGATGCGCTGCAGGTCGGCCGTGAGTGCTTCCAAGGTCTGCGTCGCCATCGTCAGAAACTCCCGCTCGAGCCACCACCGGAGAACCCGCCGCCACCACCGAACCCACCGAACCCACCACCGCCGAAACCACCGCCGCCGAACCCGCCACCCCAGGACCCACCGCCGCCACCGCCACCGCGCCCCACCGGGAACGGCACCACCACCAGACCGCCGCGCCGTCCACGACGGGACGAGAGCAGGCTCATGATGATGAAGAAGAGGAGGATGAAGACGACCGGCGGGATCCCCTGTTCGCGCTTCGCGCGCCGCCGCGGCACCAGCGTGCTGTCCAGCGAGAACTGGAACTCCGCCGCGTAGCGCTGGGCCACGCGTGCCGTGATGAGCGCCAGCGCCGGTCCGTACTGCCCCTGCTGCAGTTGCGGCGTCGCCTCACGGATCATGTCGCCCGTCATGCCGTCGGTGAGGAACCCCTCGGCGCCGTTGCCGACCTCGATCCGGATGTAGCCGCGACCGTCCTGGTTGCGCTCGCGCGGGACCAGCAGGATCACCACGCCCGCGTTGCGTGTGCGGTCGCCGATCGCCGCCTTGGCCCCCACGCCCCATTCGCGGCCGATCCGCAGCGCGACCTCGGCCACGTCGCGTCCCTTGAGGTCCGCCAGCGTGACCACGGCGATCTCACCGGCCGATCCCGCCTGCACCGTCTCGATCAGTCGCGTGATGCGCGCGCGATCCGCATCCGGGATGACGCCGGCGAAATCGCTGACGAAGCCCGTCGGGGCCGGGATCTGGGGATCCTGGACGGCGAGCAGCAGTGCGACGAGCGTGCTGGCGAAGAGGCTCACACCCGAAAACTACTGGGTGCGCGGCGCCGAAGTGTCAGGGGCGGCGCGGACCCGGCGCGGGTCGCCGACCGGGCTGCCGGTCGAGTCGCGAGCGGGTGTAGACGGCGATCGCACCGTTCGGCGCCCGGTCGCCGTACTGCACCCGCGACTCCGAGGGCGAGAGGATCGCGAAGAAGTAGATGTCGGAGGGAATGATGATGGCCGTGGGACCGAGCACCTGTCCGTCGACCACGTACGTGAGGCAGCCCGGGGAGCGGGTGGTCCGGATGCAGCCCCCGTCGGCGCCGGAGACGAGCACGGAGGCGCTGCCCACCGAGCGAATCAACTGGCTGAAGTTCTGCGCCCGATTCCGATGCTGCGCGACCAGCTCCGGCTCGAACACCTTCCATCCGCGGCGGATCGCCTCGTTGAGCCGCCGCTCGTTCAACGCGGACTCCGCCGTGACCGTGACCGCGCCGGCCTCGGTCGCGATCTCGGTCAACATGAAATCGAACTCCAGCGTGTCCGTCACCGGCTGCTCGCGGACCTGCGTGGTGCTCATCTCGAATCCGAGGCGACGCACCCGGAGCTCGAACGGTCCCGCCCGGCCGACCTTGAGCGCCCAGTTGCCCTGGTCGTCCGAGGTGGCCGTGGCGAGCGTGTTCCCGGCCGAGTCGCGAGCGACGATGTTCGCCGCCGGGATCGGTTGGGCAGTCCCGAGCACGCGGACGCTCCCGCGCACAACCTGGGCCCGCGCCGGAAGGGCGAGGAGGCTGAACGCGATCGGCGTGCCGAGCGCGACGAGTCGGAACAGGGAAGGGCGCGTCATGCGGGTGATGGACCTGATGGGAGAACGCCAGCGGCCACCGACTCCAGTGTGGAGTCGGTGGCCGCGAACCGCAAGAGGCGTTGGGCCTGCTGCTGCCTGCTTACGGCGAGGTGGTGCGAGGCGGCTGACGGTCCGAGAACCAGACCACCGAACGCGCCGCCGAGGCAGCCGCCGGCGAGCCGACGACCGAGGGCGGGAACGCGATCGCGGTCAGGACCGAGCCGGCCACGGTCGCGCCCGCGATCGGGTCGGCCGTGGTGGTGCCAGCCACGCCAGCCGGAGCGGCTGCCGCAGCGAGAGAGACGGTGGTACCCGTCGCCGCGATCTGCGCCGAGAACTGGCCCACGGCGAGGTTCGCGTACGGCGACACTGCCTGGAACGCCACGTTGGCGAACGCCGGCGTCGCGCCGACGAGCGTCGTGGTGTTGGTGGCGGTGTTGAAGATGTCGACGTTCGCCGTGCCAAGTGCCGCGTGGATCGCGCGGATCGAGACCTGCGTGTTGGCCGTCGGGAGCGCGTCGTTGATGAGGATCACGCGCGCCGCCGGCGTCTGGCCGGCACGGGCGAAGCCGAGGTGCAGCATCGTGTAGTACTGACCGGCGACGAACGTGAAGGTCGTGTCGGCGATCTGCGCGGTGACTGCGCCCGATCCGCTGGTGTTGCTGTTGAGAGCCGGGTCATGGGTGAAGACGCGGAGGCGCTGGTCACCCGCCTCGACGCCCTGGTAGCCGCCCTGGCCCATCGCGCGGAACGCTACGTTCACGAACGTCTGCGGCACGTACTCGAGCTGGTCGATGAACCGCACGGTGAGGTTGTTCGTGTCCGGGACCGCGTTGATGTAGCGGACGAACGCGAGTGGCGGAAGCGTCCGGGTCACCGGACCTCCGTCGTCAGTCTGGCACGCAGCAGCGCCGAGCAGCAGCGCGCCGACAAGGCCGATTCGAGCAATACGCATCAGTAGGAACTCCCTGGAGTGAGCGAAACTGGAGATGAGTGCGACGTGCGGCGCTAGCGCTCGTTGCAGTTCGGGGGGCAGTCACCGTCATCAGAAGAACGGCCACCTGCCACCCCGAGGATCGAGAATCCCGCGATGGCCGCACCGACGAGCAGAGCCACACCCGCCGTGAGCATCGCCGTCCGGGACCGGGAGAACTCCCGGAGCCGGAAGTGGCGGATCCCCTCGCGGGGGATCGCCACCGATTCACCGGTCCACACTACGGACGAACCCTGCATCAACACCGTACGGGCCACACTCAGCGTGACCTCGGAGCTGGTGGAATCGGTCAGCCGGCCTTCGACCCGCAAGACCGACTCCCCCAACCGTCCTGCGACCATCAGACGACCCCGGTCGTTCAACTCGACCGCGATTTCACGGCCGATCGTCGGAACCGACTCCTGCACCGGCGAGTACGAGTGGCACCCGAATTGGACCGCCAACGCACCCGCCGCAACGAGGGCCGTGAGTCGACGGGACCACGAACGGTCCCGCCGGCCCAGGTCGTCATGCATCATCTAGAACCCGTACGTCGACGGGCCCGCGAACGTCCGCGTCCCGTTGTAGTACGGCTGGCTACGCGCCTGCATCTCCTGGTACGGGACCGGCCACTCGATCGCGGTGTTCACGGGCAGGTCGCCCCAACCACGGCTATCGGTGAACCAGATCATGTAGCCCGTGAACGCGGTCTCCATGCGCTTCTCGTACTTCATCGCCTCGAGCAAGGTGCCGCAGGTGCCGTTGGGGAGCCGCGGCACGCAGGCCGCGCCACCCGGGACGGTGCCCGCGCCGACGCCCACCACGGACGGCAGGCCGTTCTTGATGCGCGAGCGGTCGATCAGCGGCTCCGCCAGCGCCGGCTGGCCGGTACGGAGATAGCCCTCGGCCGCGAGCATCGCGACTTCTGTCGCGGACATCTCGGTGAAGTTGCCAGGGACCGTCGTGTTCGCGCGAGCGGCGCCGTAGCGGCGGTGGTCGTAGAACGACTCTCCGTCGCCGGGGATCAACACGTCATCGCCCGAGGGGCGGTTGCGCATATAGACGAAGCAGTCAGCCACTGGCGTCTGTCCGGCCGCGCGCATGGCAGTGGTATCGCAGAGCACCGGAACGATATTGTTGCCCGGCGTTGCAGCCTGCTGAAGCGCCCGCGTGTTTCCGCGCGCCCAACGCTTGTCCGGCGTGCGGACGAGGAACGCGCGGCGAGAGGAGGACGGCGTGTTGTACCACGCCTGATAGGCACCGGAGGTGTCCGCCATGCCCGCGTACTTCATGGGCACCGAGTGCCACCCGCCAACCACGTAGATCTGGTTCGCGTCGAACGCGACGGTGAACCCCGTCTGGCCATTGATGCTCACCACGTGGTCCGTTGTGATGCCGGCTGTGGCATCCGCGATCACCAGCGCCCAGTTGACTGCGGCCCGCTCCGCCGCCGTTCGTGCCACTGCCGCGCGATACCGCGCCCGGTAACTGCGCGCCAGTTGGATGAAGTTCGCCTGGCTCATCGCCGTCGTGCCCGGGAGGCTCATCCAGCTCACCGGGACCGCGTCCATTCCGCGTCCGGCGATGGTGACCGCAGAGTCCAGAAACTCCATGGCCTTCGCGTTCGCCACCGCAGCGCTCACGAGCGGCGGGATGAACAGGCGATCGGTAATGGTCTCGTCCGAGAACGCCAACGAGTCATAGGCCACGGAAGCGGCGCCCAGTGACTGTCCGGCGATGAAATAGGCGAACGCCCGCATGCGGTTCGTCTCATTCGCGGTCAAGGTCGCCTTACTTGCTGCCGGCAGGGCGTTGTACGCGGTCAGAAGATTGAACGCCAAGCGGTTGAGCCGCTGGAACGAGAAATAGTTGGCGCGATTGCTCTCGGCGTTGTCGTTGCCCAACTCGTTGGAGATGAGTGAGCGATTCGACGCGCGCGCCGCCATGCCGAAGTTCGCCACCGACGCGAACGACTCCTCGGACATGATCTTGCCCTGTGTGTTCACCGACTCGCTTGCGCGCTGCGGATTGAAAAGCTGAGAGCCCATTCCTGAGACGGCGCCCTGCAGTGACAAAGCCGTACCGGCGACGCGCTCGATTTCAGGAGCTCCGTAGTTGGTCACTCCCAGCTCGCAGGCTGTCAGCCCGAGAACCGTGAGCGCACCAAGTGCTCGTGCGTAATTTCGCATCTTGATTCCTCGATGTGGGGACAGCGCATCGGGCGGCCGAGACCGCCCGGTGCGATGCCGGATCAGAAGCTGGTGCTGATCTGGAAGGAGAACGTCCGGAGGTTCGGGAAGCCGAAGGCGTCGACGGCGTTCAGCACGCCCGAGCCCAGGTTGCCGCCGCCCAGGCCGACTTCAGGGTCGAAGCCCTTGTAGTCGGTGATCGTCAGCAGGTTGCGGCCCACCATCGAGAGGCTCCAGTCACCGACGCCGGCGAGGCGGCCGATGCGGTAGCCCAACGAGACCTCGCGGACCTTCACGAACGTCGCATCCTCGACCGTGTTGTTGTTGGGGCCGAGCACGTCGTACAGGCCACCCACGCCGCCCGTCGAGAGCGCGCGGAAGTAGTAACCGATCGGCTTGGCCGTGGCGACCGACTTGCCGCGCTGGTCGGCGTCGGCGTGCATGAAGTCACCCATGGACCACTGACGGGCCTCGTTCCACACCGACTTGCCCACCGTGGCGTCGAGCAGCGCGTACGCCGTGAACTTCTTCCACGACGCCTGCTGCGACAGACCCCAGCGGTAGCTCGGCAGCGCCTGGCCGAGCGAGACGTTCGGCACGGCACCGCTCGCGTCACGGAACAGGATCGGCATGCCCCAGTTCAGATACTCTGCCGTCGTTCCGCCACCCCACGGCGCGTTGGCGGCCGCGAGGCGCGTGTTCCACAGATTCCGGGTGATGCCGTCACCGAGCGCGTTGCCGGCGCCGACCCACACGATGAAGCCGTCGCTGTTCTTCTGGTACTCGGAGCCCGCGCCACCGCACTGCGCGGCGAAGGTCGCCGGCAGCTGCGAGCAGCTGGTGACGAACCGGCGTCCGAAGATCTCACCCATGCGACCACCCTGCTTGATCAGGAACATGGTCTCGGTGCCCTGCTGGCCGGCCGCCGTCGTGAAGAACTCGGGGATGTCGAGGCGCGAGATCGTCGAGCGCGTGCGGTCGAACGTCGCACGGATCGAGTAGTTCAGGTCGCGCGTCTGGATGATCGGGATGTTGAGCGCGACTTCGAACGTCTTGTTCGAGAGCTTACCCACGTTCTGCCACTGGCTCACGAAGCCGCTGATGCCAGGGAGCGAGACCGGCATGATCTGCTGGTCGATGGAGTTGTTGGCCTGCGTGACCGTGATGCCGTACTTGCTGAAGAGCTCGAGGTCGAAACCGAACTCCTGCTCCGTCGAGACTTCCGGCTTGAGGGTCGCGTTGCCGACCTGCCCGCCGCCGCCGATGAGTCCGGTGGCCGTGAGGCCGTAGGTCTCATACTGCGCGTTGAACGTCGGCCGGTTGCCCGCCTGGCCCAACGAGTAGCGGAACTTGAGGTCCGAGACCTGGTCGATGCCGAACCAGGACTCCTCGCTGATGCGCCACGCCGCGGAGCCGCGGCCGTAGGTCTGCCAGCGGTTCGCCGCGCCGAAGAGCGAGGCACCGTCGCGCCGCACGAGGCCGCTGACGATGTACTTGCCCTGCCAGTCAAGGTCGAGGTTCACGAACATGCCGAGCTGGCGCACGGTCTCTTCGAAGTTGCCGCCGTTGCGCGTGGTCGCCAGCGTGTTGGCGATCGTGCGCAGGCCGGCCACCGCGAGGGTCGCGCCGTTCACGTTGAGGCCGCGGTCCACCTGCGTCTCGTACAGCGTGCGGAACGTCATCCGAGACGTCAGGTTGTCGCTGAAGAAGTTGCGACGCGCCGTCAGGTCGGCCGAGGCGTTGAGCGAGTACGACCGGTTCGAGCTGCGCGTGATGTTGCCCAACTGCGTCGCACCGGCCGGGCCGGTGGTCGTGCGGAAGCCCTGCTCCTGCTGGTTGTCCTGCTGATTGCCGCGCGTGTCCACGCCGAAGTTGCCTTCCGCGTCCAGCCACAGCAGCGGCTGCCAACGGGCCGTCGCCTGGCCGATGAAGCGGCTGATGTAGTTGACGGGACGGATGTTCTCCGCGTCGTACATCGGGTTCTGGTTCTGCGCCCCCTGCTGCTGCGGCACGGACCGGATGAAGATGCGGCCCTGCGAGTCGCGGCGGAGGATGTTGGAGCTGGCCGGCTGACGGGTCAGGCGGAACCACCCGTTGCCGAAGGCCGTGTTGTTGTCGGTGGCGTCGGTGTAGTTGGAGCGCACGGAGAAGTTCCAGGCGCTGGCCAGCTGCTGGTCGACGTTCACGCGCATCGAGTTGCGGGTGTAACCGTCGAGGTAACGCACCGCGCCTTCTTGCCGGAGCTGGTTGGCCGAGGTGAAGAAGTTGGTGCGGCCCACGCGGCCCGTCGCATCCGCCGTCGCATTGATCGTCGCGCCGTTGGTCAGCGCCATGCGGATCGGGTTGTACGTGCGGACGAACGGCGTCACCTGGTACAGGTTGCGCGCGTTGTGCACGCCCGGGTTGCGGGCGATGCCCGCGTCGTTGGAAAACGTCAGCGGCGTCAGGGCGAAACCAATGCCGCCGTCGTTGATGCGGAACGCTTCCTGCTCGATGTCCACCGCGCGCGAGCAGTCCCGCTGGCCCGAGACCACCGTGCAATAGCGCGAGTAGTCCTCGTTCATCAGCATGAAGTGCGTCTTCGGATACTGGTACTCGTTCTCGATCGACTGCGTGCCGTACTCGACCTGGGAACGGAACCGGATGCCTTCACCCGCGTTCTTGCCCGAGCGGGTCGTGATCTGGATGACACCGTTGCCGGCGCGCGAGCCGTAGAGCGAGGACGCCGCGGCGCCCTTCACGACTTCCACGTTCTCGATGTCCTGCGGATTGATGTCCTGGATGCCGCCCTGCGAGATCACGCCGTCCACGATGTAGAGCGGGTCCTGCCCACGACCCGAGGCGTTGATCGACTGGGGGCCACGCAGGATCACCGCCGGAGCCGAACCCGGACGACCGGTGTTCGAGACGATGTTCGCGCCGGGCACCTTGCCCTGGAGCTGCGCCAGCGGGTTGGCACCCGGGACCGGCATGTCCTCCGCCGTCACCTGGGCCACCGTGAACGGCAGCTTCTTCACTTCGGTCGCGCCCGACACACCCGTCACCACGACCTGGCTGAGGCGGTTCACGTCCTGCTTGAGCGCGAAGTCCTGCGTCTGCGAGCCGGCCGCCACCGTGATGGTCCGGACGACAGGGACGAAACCAAACATGCGGGCGCGGAGTACTACCTGCTGACCGCGTACCCGGGCCCCGGGCACGTTGATGGTGTACCGGCCGTCTTCGGCCGTTCCCACGGAGATCGCGAGAGCTTCGATCGTGACATTCGCTCCGTAGAGCGGCTGACCCGCCTCGCTCGTGACTCGACCGGTGACCGTCGCGCCTTGGGCGCTGGCCACCGATGCCGTCGTGAGGGAGAGGAGCAGCGCGAGGATGGAGGCGTTAAGCCCCCGCATCCCGTTCCGTCCCAGCATGAGCATACCTCGTGAAGGGGTTTTCCGACGGATGGTCACGTGCTCACGTGCCATCGCCTCGCCAACGAACCGACGCCGCCAAACGACTGCGCCGGACACAACAAGCACAACAGACACTACGCCCCTTCCCGCTGACGCGGAGGGGGGAACCGAAGGCCCGTTACGGTAACGCTACCTGGAAAGGGGCGCAACCCTAGCCCAGGACAGCACCTGCGCTACCGGCGCACAAAATCGCCCCTTTCGGGCCGATCCACGGTCTGTGCCCTGCATCACACGGAATACGGGTATTCCTTGTCTCCGTACCCGCCGTCGGGCCCCCGCGTCACATCCCCCGACCGACCCAGCGCCTGACCATCGCCTCACCAGCGCCTCACCAGCGCCTCACCAGCGCCGTGGCTAGCCTCCCCGCCCGCGACGACTACCTTCCCCTCTATATGAAGACGTCCTCCCGAAGCGCCGCGAGCACCGGCATCGCACTCGCCTCGCTGGTCCTGCTCGTCCTGCTCGTCCTGCTCTCCGCCCCAGCCGCCTCGGCAGCCGCTCAGGCCCAGGCCGCCCGCAGCGAGACCGGCACCAACGGAACCAACAGCACCACCGCCGATCGGCAGGCACGCGTCGCCACGGCTGACCGCGGGCGCATCCGCGGCAACACCGACGCGAAGGTCTGGGTCGTCGTCATCTCCGACTTCCAGTGCCCGTTCTGCAAGAAGTGGCACCACGAGACTGAGCCGCGGATCACCGCGGAGTACGTGCGCACCGGCAAGGTGCAGATCGCGTACATCAACTACCCGATCGCCAGCATCCATCCCAATGCGCAGGCCACCCACGAAGCCGCGATGTGCGCGGCGGAACAGGGGAAGTTCTGGCCCGTCGCGGATGCGCTCTTCGCGACGCAGCAGGTGTGGAAGGGACACCGCGACATCGTGCGCTTCGCCGACTCGCTCACAGTCGCCGCCGGCGTGGATCCGGCGCGCTTCCGCGCCTGCGTCAGGGACGGCGTCATGCGCCCCTTGATCGACGCAGACCTCGATCGCTCCAAGCGCATGGGTGTGGGCTCCACGCCGTCGTTCCTCGTCGGCGGCCGCCCGCTCGTGGGGGCCCAGCCCTACGAAGCGTTCAAGCAGGCCATCGACGCCGCGCTCGCTGCCGCCGGCCAGTCGACCCCCTGAGCGCGACCGGCCCGGTAGAGCTCCCGCCCGCTCTCGACCCGCTCTCGCCTCGCCCGCACAACGCTCGCGCCGCGCCCGTGCATCCGCTCCTCGCGCTCCCCTACGCGGCACTCGCCCTCACGGCCGACGCACTCGCGCGACTGCCGGTGCGCAGCGAGCTCAAGGCATGGCGCGCCATCCAAGCCCGGCGCGGCGCACTTGAACGCCTGACGGCCTGGGGCCGCAACCACCGGGACGCGACGCGCCCCCTGCTCTGGATGCACGCCCCATCGGTCGGCGAGGGCCTGCAGGCACGACCGGTCATCGAGCTGCTGCGCGCGCGACATCCCGCACTGCAGGTCTGCTACACGCACTACTCGCCCAGCGCCGAACGGTTCGCCGAGGCCATGCGCGCCGCCGGCAGCGCGGACGTGGTGGAATACCTCCCGTTCGACACGGCCAGCAATGCGGTCGCCGCACTCGACGCACTCCGGCCCACCGCCCTCGTGTTCGCCAAGCTCGACGTCTGGCCCCGGCTCGTCGCCGAGGCCGCGGCGCGGCGGGTCCAGCTGGGTCTCGTCTCCGCGACGCTCAGCGCGGGATCCGGTCGCAGCGGCGCCCTCGCGCGCGCCATGCTCGGCGACGCCTACGCGGCCCTCGACGCCGTCGGCGCGATCGACGACGCCGATCGCGATCGGCTGGTCGCCCTCGGTGTGCGGGCGGACCGCATCCGCGTCGCCGGCGACACGCGGTACGACCAGGTCATCACACGCGCGGCGGCGGTGGACCACAACGGCGCGATGCGCCAGCCGCTGCTCGAGCCGCTGCTCGCGCCGCTGCGCAGCACGCGCCCCACCCTGGTGGCCGGCTCCACCTGGCCGGCCGACGAGCACGTCCTGCTCGACGCCTGGCGGCGGCTGCATCGCGAGTTGCCGGAGGCCCGGTTGATCATCGCGCCGCACGAACCGACGGCCGCGCACTGCGCGCCGATCCGCCGCTGGGCGAGCGACTGCGGACTCTCGCTCGCCGCCCTGGGCGATGCATCGCTCAGCGATGCCACGCCCACACCGGATCCCGACGTGCTACTGGTGGACCGCGTGGGCGTGCTCGGCGACCTCTACGCCCTCGCGACCGCCGCGTACGTCGGGGGCGGTTTCCACGCCGCGGGCCTGCATTCGGTGCTCGAACCCGCGGCATTCGGCGCGCCGGTGCTCTTCGGCCCGCGGCACACGATGAGCCGCGATGCGGGGCTGTTGCTCGAGGCCAAGGCCGCGACGGCCGCGCCCGATGCCGCTGGGCTCGCGGACGCCTTGCGCATCCTGTTCACCGAACCCGACACACGCGCGCGCGCGGGCACTGCGGCGCTGGCAGTGGTACGTCGGGGGCAGGGTGCCGCCGAGCGATCGGCAGCGCTGGTCGAACGGCTGCTCGGGCTCGGTTGACGCGGAGCGAGGAGCGAGAGCGAAGTCAGGGGAAGTCGAAGGAAAGGCCAGAGGAAGGAGGGGTAAGACGAGGAAGGCCGCCCGAACGGGCGGCCTCCTCACACCTCACACCTCCCCCCTGCCCTACCTCCTCAGCCCCTTCGGCGTCCACGCAAACGAGATGCCGATCGCGTCGGCATCGCCGAGCACGGCGGCGAGACGCAGCGCCATGTTCGACTTCAGCTCGAAGTTGGCGCCGATGTCGAGTTCGAGTTCGGTGTCGCTGTCGTCGAACGTGTCGGCATCCGTGCGGTTGTAGCTGAGCCGCGGGTGGACGAACGGCGAGATGGCGTAACCGCCTTCGAGGTCGAAGCGGTGACCGACGACCGCGCCGAACGGGATACGCAGGATGGTGACATCGTCCCCGGTGGAGAAGCCGAGCCCGCCGGCGAGCACGATATCGAACGGCATCTCGCTCGACGACCGCGTGAGCTGGTACGCGAGCCCGCCGCCGAGGATCAGGCGCGTGTCCGCATTGTCCGGGTCCGCGAACCCGGCGTCGAACGTGAGCTGGAGCTTGGGGTTGCCCAGACCCTCGCGCCACTGGAACAGCAGCGCGGTGCCGAAGTCCCCGCCGTCGGCGAGCGCGAAGTTGTACTCCCGCTCGGCGATGCGGGACGGCTGGAAGGCCGGGTACGCATAGGCCTGCGCATTGGCAGCGGACGCGGAGACGAGGACGAGGGCCCCGACGGCAAGTAGGCGACGCAGCATGGGTGGATCTCTCGGTTGTTGGAGGGAAGACTCTGGTCCACACACCGTGGGACCGGCACACGAACGGGCGCCACGCGTACCGCGCAGCGCCCGTGGTGCAGACGAATACACTGGGGAGCGGGTTTCAGTTCCCTCCCCCGGTGCGGCTAGAGCTTCGACGCCTTCTCGGTCACGACGCGCACGACGTCGTCCACCACCTGGAGGAATCCGCCCTCGACCTGGAAGCGCGTGGCCCCGCCGCCGATGCTGAGCACGCCGGCCCCGAGCACGGTCACCATCGGAGCGTGCAGCGGGAGGATGCCGACCTCGCCGTCGAACGCGGGCGCCGTCACCGACGGCGCCTCGCCCTCGAACAGCGTGGCTTCGGGCGAGATGACCGAGACCTTGAGCGCCGCCATCACTGCATCGCCTTGGCGTTCTCGACCACGTCGTCGATGCCGCCGGCCATGAAGAACGCCTGCTCGGGCAGGTGGTCGAACTCGCCGGCCACGAGGCGCTCGAACGAGGAGATGGTCTCCTCGAGCTTCACGAACTTGCCCGGACGGCCGGTGAACTGTTCGGCCACCGAGAACGGCTGCGACATGAAGCGCTGGATGCGGCGCGCGCGGCCCACGATCTTCTTGTCGTCCTCGGCGAGTTCGTCCATGCCCAGGATCGCGATGATGTCCTGCAGCTCCTTGTAGCGCTGGAGGATGCGCTGCACCGCCGTCGCCGCCTTGTAGTGGCGCTCGCCGACGAACTGCGGATCGAGGATGCGCGAGCCCGAGGCCAGCGGGTCCACGGCCGGGTAGATGCCGAGCTCGGTGATGGCGCGCGAGAGCACGACCGTCGCGTCGAGGTGGGCGAACGCCGTCGCCGGCGCCGGGTCCGTGATGTCGTCGGCGGGCACGTAGATGGCCTGCACCGACGTGATCGAGCCGTCGCGGGTCGAGGTGATGCGCTCCTGGAGCTCACCCATCTCGGTAGCCAGCGTCGGCTGGTAACCCACCGCGCTGGGCATGCGGCCGAGGAGGGCGGACACCTCGGAGCCGGCCTGCGTGAAGCGGAAGATGTTGTCGATGAAGACGAGCACGTCCGACTTCTCGATGTCGCGGAAGTACTCGGCGACCGTGAGGCCCGCGAGCCCGACGCGGAGACGGGCACCCGGCGGCTCGTTCATCTGGCCGTAGATCAGGGCGACCTTGTCGAGGATGTTCGCTTCCTTGAACTCGAGGTACAGGTCGTTGCCCTCGCGCGTGCGCTCGCCCACGCCGCAGAACACCGACTTGCCGCCGTGCGCCTTGGCGACGTTGTTGATGAGTTCCTGGATGACGACCGTCTTGCCCACGCCGGCGCCGCCGAAGAGGCCGATCTTGCCACCCTTCACGAACGGGGCGATCAGGTCGATGACCTTGATGCCCGTCTCGAAGATCTCGGTCTTGGGCTCGAGGTTCACGAAGTCCGGGCGCTTGCGGTGGATCGGCCAGCGCTCGACCGAGGCCGGGATCTCCGCGCCCATGTCCACCGGCTCACCGAGCACGTTGAGGATCCGGCCGAGGGCCGCCGTGCCCACCGGCACCGCGATCGCGGCGCCCGTGTCCCGCACGTCCATGCCGCGGACGACCGCGTCCGTGGAGCTCATGGCGACGGCACGCACCTGGTTGCGGCCGATGTGCTGCTGCACCTCGGCGACGACGCGCACTTCCTGGCCGCTCTCGGTGATGGCCTTGATCTCGAGCGCGTTGTAGAGCTCGGGCAGCTGCTCCGACTCGAACGCGACGTCGATGACCGGTCCGATGACCTGGACGATCTTGCCGATGGTGTTGGGAACGGTGGCGGTAGTCATGTGTGGTCAGCCCTGGAGCGCAGAGGCACCGCCGACGATCTCGGCGATCTCCTGCGTGATCTGCGCCTGACGGGCGCGGTTGTAGGTACGACGGAGGAGGTTCAGCATCTCGCCGGCGTTGTCGGTCGCGTTCTTCATCGCCGTGCGGCGGGCGGCCTGCTCGGCCGCCACGGTCTCGACGAGCGCGCGGTACACCGCATTGCGCACGTACGAGGGGAGCAACTCGGTGAGGATGGCCTCAGCCGACGGGTACAGCAGGTAGTCCTTCTGTGCGCCCTTGGCAGCCGGCGGCTGCACCGGCAGTACGCGGTCGGCGGTGGGCGGGGTCGAGAGCACCGAGTTGAAGCGCGAGCCCACCACGTACACGGCGTCGAGCTCGCCCGCGATGAAGCGCGCCATCAGGGCGTCGACCAGCGACGCGGCATCGGCCGCCGTCGGACGGTCGGTGATGTCGGTGCGGCTCTGCGCCAGCGCGCGGTTGATGTACTTGAAGTAGCCGACCCCCTTCTTGCCGACCACGTGCATCTCGACCTGCGTGCCGGCCCCCTCGAGGCGGGCCAGCAGCGTCCGCGCCTCCTTGATGAGGTTGGCGTTGAACGCGCCGGCCAGGCCGCGGTTCGACGTGAGCAGGATGACCGCCGCGCGCGACTCCTTCGCCGGCTGCCGCAGCAGCGGGAAGCGCTCGGCCAGTTCGGGGTTGTACAGGCTCGCGATCACGTCCGCGAGGGCGCGCGCGTACGGCCGCGCCGCCACCACGCGGTCCTGCGCCCGCTTCATCTTGGAGGTCGCGACCATCTCCATCGTGCGCGTGATCTTGCGCGTGTTCTCGACGGACTTGATGCGCCCCTTGAGCTCTCTCCCCTTGGCCATGCTTAGCGGCTCTTCTTGTACTGCTCGATGGCGCGGCGGAGTTCGGCCTCGGTCTCCTTCGACACCACCCGCTCCTTCTTGATGGTCTCGCCGATGTTCGGGAACTGCGCCTTCATGTACGCGTGGAACCCGGTCTCCCACTCGCGGACCTTCGACACCTCGACGTCGTCGATGAAGCCGTTGGAGACCGCGAAGATGATCATGACCTGCTGCTCGACCGGCATCGGCTGGTACTGGCCCTGCTTCAGCACCTCCACCGTGCGCGCGCCGCGCTCGAGCTGGCGCTTGGTCGCCGCGTCGAGGTCGGAGGCGAAGGCGGCGAAGGCCTCGAGCTCGCGGTACTGCGCGAGGTCCAGGCGGAGACGGCCGGCGACCCCCTTCATCGCCTTGATCTGCGCCGAGCCACCGACCCGCGACACCGAGATGCCCACGTTGATCGCCGGGCGGACGCCGGCGAAGAACAGGTCGGCCTCGAGGAAGATCTGGCCGTCGGTGATCGAGATGACGTTCGTCGGGATGTAGGCCGACACGTCGCCGGCCTGCGTCTCGATGATCGGCAGCGCGG
>CADEDA010000012.1:0-7227 GCA_902825965.1 uncultured Gemmatimonadota bacterium
TGAGCATCGCGATGGGACGTGCCCCCATCGTGAAGACGTCGCGCAGGATGCCGCCCACGCCGGTCGCAGCGCCCTGGTAGGGCTCCACCGCCGAGGGGTGGTTGTGCGACTCGATCTTGAACGCCACGGCCAGCCCGTCGCCGATGCTGATCACGCCGGCGTTCTCCCCGGGGCCCTGCAGCACCCACGGGGCCTTGGTCGGCAGGGTCTTCAGCACCGGACGCGAATGCTTGTACGAGCAATGCTCGCTCCACAGCGCGCTGATGATGCCGAGCTCGGTGAACGTCGGCGTCCGCTCGAGCATCGTCACCAGGCGGTCGTACTCATCCATCGTGAGCCCGTGCTCGGCGACGAGCGCGGGCGTGAGGATCGGATCGCCCGGGCGGGGCGTGGCACCAGTGGTCACTTGTTCCGGAGTCCCTTGAAGAGATCGCGAAGGAAGCCGCCGACGGCGGATTCATTGACGCGGCCGACCATCTCGAGTTCGCCGGCATCGAGCCAGAGGCCGTTGCAGTCGGGACAGACGTCCACCTTCACGTGGTGGAAGTCGGTCTCCTTGAGGTCGGCGCCGCACTTGGGGCACTTCATAAAATGCGCCTTCCGCTCGCTCGCCTTGCGCTCGGCGTCGAGCTTGGCGCGTTGTGCCTTGATGAGTTCCGCGTCCTGCTTGAGGAAGTACTCGTCTTCGTTGCGGCTGGGATTGAAGTCCTTCGACATGGGCTGGGAGAGTGGAGAGGGAGAGGGGCGGGACGCGGCGACGGCCGCGCTCACATCGTCTGCAGGAGCGACTGGAAGAGCACGAGGCCGTCGGCCGAGCCCAGGAGCGGCTCCATCGCGCGCTCGGGATGCGGCATGAGGCCGACCACGGTGCCGGTCGCGTTGGTGACGCCGGCGATGTTGTGCATCGCCCCGTTGGGGTTCGCGGCGTCAGTGACCTCGCCGGCGGCGTCGACGTAGCGGAAGACCACGCGGCCCTCGCCCTCGAGCCGTGCGAGCGTCTCCGGGTCGGCGGTGTAGCGGCCGTCCCCGTGGGCGATGGGCATCGTGAGTTGGGCGCCGGCGCGTGCGCGCCGCGTGAACACCGTGTCGGTGTTCTCCACGCGCAGGCGCACGGGCATCGAGCGGAACTGCAGGTTGGCGTTGCGGAGCAGCGCCCCGGGCAGCAGGCCCGCCTCGCAGGCGATCTGGAAGCCATTGCAGATGCCGATCACCGGCCCGCCGCGTTTGGCGTGTGCGACGACCTCCTGCATGATCGGCGAGAAGCGGGCGATCGCGCCGGCGCGGAGGTAGTCCCCGTAGCTGAAGCCCCCGGGCAGGATGACCACATCCGCGCCCTGCAGGTCATGGTCCTTGTGCCAGAGCAGCACGGCCGGACGCTGCAGGTGCTCCGCCACGGCGAGGACGGCATCCTCATCGCAGTTCGACCCCGGGAACGAGACGACGCCGACCTTCATGCGGGGACCACGCCGGCGATCTCGAAGTCCTCGGTCACCGGGTTGGCGAGCAGGCGCCCGCACATCTCGCGCACGGACGCCTCGGCAGCCTTAGCGTCCCCGGCCTGCGTCTCGATCACCAGGTGGCGACCGACGTGGACCTCGGCGACCGAGGCGAACCCCAGCGTATGCAGGGCATCGGCCACGGCCTTGCCCTGCGGATCGAGCAGCCCCTTGCGGGGCACGATATGGACCGACACACGGAACGGCTTCACGAGCGCGCACCCTCAGGAGTGGGATCGTCCTCGTCGGACTCGTCGGCGGCCGAGTCGTCGAAGGGCGGGGGAACCTCGAACACGCCACGCAGGATCGCGAGCACGATGCCGACGGTCACGTAGAACACGCCGACCGGGAAGAAGAACTCGCGTGGCAGGAAGAACAGCGCGTACACCGACGAGAACAGCACGATGATGCCCAGGGTCCCGTGCAGCGTGCGGAAGCTGAACTTGGGCCACGCGGGGTACGGGACGTTGGAGATCATCAGGAAGCTGAGTACCACCATGAGGAACCGCAGGATGGTCTCCCACGGCCACTCCACGAAGAACTCGTTGTAGAGCGGGGTCTGGCTGAACCAGTAGTACGTCGCCAGCGTGCCGCCGGCGGCCGGGCTCGGCAGGCCGGTGAAGTACGCGGGCTTCTTCTCCGCGCCGGCCTGTTCGACGTTGAAGCGCGCGAGGCGCATCACGGCACAGGCCGAGAAGAGGAACACCAGGATCCAGTCCCACCCCGAGTGCCGCAGCACGGCGAAGTACATCATCAACGCCGGCGCGAGGCCGAACGAGATCGCGTCGACGAGCGAGTCGAGTTCCTCCCCGAAGGGCGTGCCGGTGTTCGTGGCGCGCGCGATGCGGCCGTCGAGCGCGTCGCAGAAGGCCCCGAGCACGATGTACAGGCTCGCCTGCGAGTGCTGCCCACGCGAGGCGGCCACGATCGCGAAGATGCCGAAGAACAGGTTCGCGAGCGTGAAGCCGTTCGGCAGCATCACGAGCGACGGCCGCGGGAAGCGGCGACGCTTGGGGGCACTCACTGCGGCAGCTCCGCCAGCACGGTCGTGCCCGCTTGCGGCTTCTGGCCGAGCTGCACCTTCACCGTGCTGCCCACCGGCACGAAGACGTCCACCCGCGACCCGAAGCGGATCAGGCCCATGCGCTCGCCCTGGGTGGCGGTGTCGCCCACCTGGCTGTAGGTGACGATGCGCCGCGCGACCAGCCCCGCGATCTGCCGGAACAGCACCTTGTGCCGCGCCGTCTGCACGCCGATCGACATCTGCTCGTTCTCCAACGACGCCTTGTCCGCGGCGGCATTGAGGAACTTGCCCTCGTTGTACTGCACGTACGTCACCGCGCCGCTCACCGGATAGCGGTTCACGTGCACGTTGAAGACGTTCATGAACACCGAGATGCGGATGGCGCGCCCCTGGAGGAACGCGGGCTCCTCCACCTCGCTGATGTCGATCACCCGGCCGTCGGCCGGCGAGATCACCAGGCGGTCCCCGCGCGCGCCGGTGCGCTCCGGGTCGCGGAAGAAGTACGCCACCCAGAGCACGAGCAGCGTGAGCACGAACGCGAGCAGCCACAGCGCCCAGGAGCGGCGGGCGAGCGCGCCGGCATAGCCGCCGACCGCGAGCGCGGCGGCGATCAGGATGAAGGGGATCCCTTCGCGGGCGAAGTTCACGGGAGTCGGGTCAGGTCGAGGGGAGCGCCGGTCAAGCGTTCGTACGCTTCGAGGTAGCGCCGGCTTGTCGCCTGCACCACCGCGTCCGGCAGCGTCGGGGGCGGGGCATTCCCGTCCCAGCGGCCCGCGCGGCGTTCCGCGTCGAGCCAATCGCGCAGGGGCTGCTTGTCGAAGCTCGGCTGGCTCCGCCCCGGCACGTACTGATCCGCCGGCCAGAACCGCGAGCTGTCCGGCGTCATCACTTCGTCGATCAACAGCACGCGGCCGTCGGTGGTGGCCCCGAACTCGAACTTCGTGTCCGCGATGATGATCCCGCGTGTCGCGGCGATGTCGCGGCCGCGCCCGTACACCAGGCGTGCCAGCCGCTCCAGCGTCGCCGCGGCGTCGGCCCCGATCTTCGCCGCCATGGTCGCCCGCGTGATGTTCTCGTCGTGCCCCGACTCCGCCTTCGTGGCCGGGCTGAACACCGGCGGGTCGAAGCGGTCACTCTCGCGCAGGCCGGCGGCGAGCCGCTCCCCGGCCAGCGTGCCCGAGGCCGCGTACTCCTTCCAGGCGGACCCCGCGAGGTAGCCGCGCACCACGCACTCGATGGGGAACACGGTGGTGCGATGCACGAGCATCGCGCGCCCCGCGAGTTCGTCCCGGTGCATCTGCACCGCCGGCACCGCCTGCACAATCGCGTCCACGTCGCAGGTGATCAGGTGGTTGGCGACCTCGGCCGAGAACTGCGCCAGCCACCAGGCCGTCAGCTGCGTGAGCACGGCACCCTTGTAGGGCACCAACTCGCGCATGACCACGTCGAACGCACTCACACGGTCGCTCGCCACCAGCAGCAGCCGCTGGTCGTCCACGACGTAGACGTCCCGCACCTTGCCGCGCAGCAGCAGCGGCAACGGGAGCGCGGTCTGACCCACGAGCATCGCGGTCATACGCGCACCTCCTCGCGGGCCGGCGCCGTCTCCCCGGCGGCCACGAGGATCGGCTGCACCACCTCGGCGAGGAAGTCATCCACCTGATGCGCGGCGCGCCCGATGTAGCGCGCGGGATCGGTGACGGCGGCGAGGTCCGAGGCCTGCACCGGGAACGCCGGGTCGGCGGCCAGGCGCTGCAGCATGTCGTTCGGCTTCCCCTCGTCCTTCATCGCCCGCGCCGCGGCGATGGAGTGCCGCCGGATCACCTCGTGCGCCTGCTGGCGGTCGCCGCCCGCCTGCACGGCGCGCACGATCAACGATTCGGTGGCCATGAACGGCAACTCCTCGTGGATCCGCTGGCGGATGCGCGCGGGATGCACCTCGAGGCCGGCCGCGATGTTCTCCCAGAGGATCAGGATCGCGTCGGTCGCGAGGAACGCCTCGGGGATCACCAGGCGACGGATCGCGGAGTCGTCGAGCGTCCGCTCGAAGTACTGCACGCTGTGCGTCTGGTTGGCGGTGGGCGTGACCGATTGCACGAACCGCGCGAGCGAGTTGATCCGCTCGGAACGCATGGGGTTGCGCTTGTATGCCATGGCCGAGGAGCCGATCTGGTCCTTCTCGAACGGCTCCTCGATCTCGCCGAACGACTGCAGCATCCGCATGTCGCTCGCGAACTTCGCCGCACTCGTCGCGATCGCCGCCACGATGTCGAGCACCTGCGCGTCGATCTTGCGTGAGTAGGTCTGCCCGCTCACCGGGATCGAGCCGGGGAAGCCCATCGCCTGACACACGCGCCGGTCGAGCTCGCGCACCTTGCCGTGGTCGCCGCCAAAGAGCTCCAGGAAGCTCGCCTGCGTGCCCGTCGTGCCCTTCACGCCGCGCATCGGCAGCGTCGCGAGGCGATGGTCGAGCTCGGCGAGGTCGAGCACCAGGTCCTGCATCCAGAGCGTCGCGCGCTTGCCCACGGTGGTCAGCTGCGCGGCCTGCAGGTGCGTGTAACCGAGCGTCGGCTCGGCGCGCCACTGCTGCGCGAACGCGGCCAGTGTGCGGAGCAGCGAGACCACGCGGCCGCGGAGCAGCTCCAGGCCCCGCCGCATCTGGATCAGGTCGCCGTTGTCCGTGACGTAGCAGCTCGTCGCCCCGAGGTGGATCACACCCTTGGCGGCCGGCGCGAGGTCCCCGAAGGCATGCACGTGCGCCATGACGTCGTGACGGAACCGCCGCTCGTACTCGGCCACCTTCGCGAAGTCGATGTCGTCGAGGTGTGCAGCCATCTGGGCGACCGCCTCGGCGCTGATGTCGACCCCGAGCGCCCGTTCGTGCTCGGCCAACGCGAGCCAGAGCCGGCGCCAGAGTCCGTGGCGGGTCTGCGGGCTCCAGAGCTCCAGCATCGCCGTGGAGGCATACCGTTCGGCGAGCGGGGAGCGATACTGCGCGTGGCTCATGAGATGCGGAAGTCCGTGGAGTAGATGGTGCCGTTGCGTTCGAAGAACATGCGGATCGCACCCCGGCCGCTGGAGTACTCCAGCACGCGGGCGGCCTGGTTGGCGTCGGTCACCGGGGTGCGGTTGATCTGGATGATCACGTCGCCCACGCGGAGTCCCAGGGCCTGCTCCACGCGCTCGGTGACCTTGTAGACCACCGCACCACGCTCGCTCTGCACCGAACGCTCGGCGCGGATGGTCGGGGTCAGCGTCACCAGCTCGAGCTCGCGCATCACCGCCACCTTCTCGGCGCCGACCTCCGGGAGGTCCTTCACCCGCACGCTCACGCGGGTCTCGCGCCCGCTGCGTCGCACCACCAAGGGCGCCGTCTCGCCCACCCGGAGGTCGAGCAGCTCGGCCTCCCAATCGTAGGCGTTGCGGATGGTGCGGTCGCGCGACTGGATGATCACGTCACCGGTGCGGAGTCCGGCGTCGGCCGCCGGTGAGGCCGGCACGATGGTCTCGATGATCGCGCCCGCGTTGAGCGTGCCGCGGCCGGCGGACGCCCCGGTCTGCTGGACCTTCACGCCGATCCACGGCCGCCGCACGCTGCCGTGTGCGAGCAGGTCCTCGGTGACGCGACGCGCGCGATCGATCGGGATGGAGAAGCCCAGGCCCACCGATCCGCCGGTAGGGGTGTAGATGGAGGAGTTCACGCCGACGACCTCCCCGGCCGCCGTGATCAGCGGACCGCCGGAGTTGCCGGGATTGATCGACGCGTCGGTCTGGATCATGTCGACGTACACGCCCGGTCCGTCGCCGCGCCCGGTGAGGTTGCGGCCGACGCCGCTCACGACGCCCGCCGTCACGCTCGGCTCCGAGTTCCCGAGCAGGAAGCCGTACGGGTTGCCGATCGCGATCACCCACTCGCCGATCAGCAGGCCACGCGACGTGCCGAGCGGGGCCGTCGGCAGGCCCTTCGCCTCGATCTTGAGCACCGCGAGGTCGTTCAGTTCATCCTCGCCGATGAGCGTCGCGGGGTGGATGGTCCCGTCGCGCATCGCGATCTGCACCTTGCTGGCGCCGCTCACCACGTGTGCGTTCGTGACGATGACGCCGTCCTCGCGCACGATGAAGCCCGAGCCGATCCCCGACGAGATCTGCGAGCCGCTCCGCGTGCCGAAGAACAGGTCGAACGGCGAGGCGGCGGCGCGCTGCAGCCGCTCCGTCTGGACGGTGACCACCGAGGGCGCGACGCGCGCGACCGCCTCCGTGATGGCGGTGCGGCGGGACCGGTTGATCGCCTCCGGCGACGGGTCGGGCGCGGGCAACGGCGATTGCCGCGCCGGAGTCGATGCTTGGGCGTCCGACGGCGACGGACTCGCACCCTCGCAGGCGACGAGGGCGGCGAAGACGACGAGTCCCAGGGGACGGAGCGAGCGGGCCATGGGGACGATCACCTCGCGCGGCGCGGCTTGGCGCGGCGGCTGATGTCGCCGAGGAATCGGTCGAGTCCTCGGTCCGTGAGCGGGTGCTGGAGGAACGACCGCAGCGTCGCCGTGGTGACCACGGCGGCATCAGCGCCCGCGGCGGCGAGTTCGCCGAATCGCGTGGCGCTCGCCGGCCCGGCGACGACGATGTCGCACTCGAGCCCGGAGCGGTCCAGCGCCGAGCGCAGCCCGCGCACGATGGGATCCGCCGGCGGTCCGACCGCCTCCAGTG
>CADEDA010000012.1:7237-90308 GCA_902825965.1 uncultured Gemmatimonadota bacterium
CCGCGTGGCTCGCGCCGACCTTGGCCGCCAACACACCCTGCGCGACGGAGTGCACGAGGGTCGCGGCGCAGCGGATGCCGTCGGTGGCGAGTCGGTGCAGGGCCGGCAGCGCGTCCTCGATGAACGGCACCGCGATGATCGCATGTTCGGCGATCCGGGTGAGCGCCTTGCCGGCGCGGGCGATCTCGACCGGGTCGATGGACGGCACGCTGGTGAAGATCGGCAGCGTGGTGCGCTCGGCCAGTTCGCCCAGCACCTCGCGCGGGTCCGCCTGCGGGAGCGCCGCGGCGAGCACGGCCGGCGTGGCGACCACGCCGTCGAGCAACCCGGCGGCGTCGGCCCAGCGGATGTCGTCAGCGGCGACGGAAGCGAGATAGAGGCGCATCAGGGCGGCGTGAGGTACAGGTCGGAAGGGTAGGTCACCGCTTCGAGGCACAGTCCCACCGACGCGACCGGCGGTGAGACGTCATCGTTGCGATCGGCAACGAGCAGGGCGGTGAAGTCCTCCTTCGGCCGCTTGCCGCTCGCGGCGTCGAGCATCGTGCCGACCAGGAATCGCACCATGTGGTGCAGGAACCGGTTGGCAGCGACATCGAACACCAGGCCCTCCGGGTCCGCCGCACCTGCGGGGCGCCAGCGCGCGAGTGTCACCTCGCAGGCGTGGTCGTCATCCTCGGGTGCCGTCCCGCGCACCGCGAATCCCCGGAAGGTGTGCCTCCCCAACAACCGCGACGCGCACCACTCGAGCACCTCGCGGTCGAGGGCCCGTGACCAAGGGAGCGTCCACCGGCGCCGGAACGGCGAGGCGGCCCCCTCGTCGAGCCCCACCGCGTAACTGTAGCGGCGAGCGGTCGCGCTGAAGCGGGCGTGGAATCGCGGATGCATCTCATGCGTGGCCGCGACCCACAGATCCTGCGGGAGCTTCTCGTTCAGGACCTTCCGCAGTCGTTCCGCCGACCAATGCCGGGCGACGGTGATCCCTGCGGCCTGGCCTCGTGCGTGCACGCCGGCATCGGTCCGTCCGGCACCGGTCACCCGCACCGGAGCACCTTCCAGCCGTGCCAACGTCTGCTCGAGGACCCCCTGCACGGTGCGCCGCCCGGGTTGGATCTGCCATCCGGCGAAGTCAGTGCCGTCGTAGTGCAGAACCAGCTGGTAGGTGCGCTCCTCCATCGACGGGAAAGCTACCCTGCGACGGAGGGGGATTCAAGGAATGGCGCACGGATCACGCGTGCTTCGATTGACACGGCCAGTCGCACCGGACAACGTTCCACCATCCCGCACCACGCACGTGCTCCACGTGCGTCCGGTCCGCGCGTCGGTCCTCTTCTCCTCCCAATGTCCGCCCGCACGCTCACCTCGTTGGCGCAGGCTCTCGGCGCGGCGACCGATCTCGATGCTGCCCTCGTCGCCCTCTCGGGCGCATTGGCCGAGAGTGATCGCGACGCCACGCTCGCCCTGCTGCGGTTCGATTCCAAGCAAGGCCTGCTGCGCGAGCGGCTCACGGTCCGCGAGGGCCGCGTGGACCACGCACCGCTCGAGACCTCGCTCGAGCAGCTCCCGAGGCTGACGCTGCGGGCCGTGCAGGATGGCGGCACCTTCGCCGACCTCACGGAGGAGCCGCCCGCCTACGCGCGGCTGCTGCGCCTGCCCGAGCTCGAGGAGGGCGGCACGCTGGCGATCCGGGGCATCAAGGTGGACGGACACCTGATCTGCCTGCTCACGCTCGGCGAACCGCGCCGGGTCTTCGGCACACGGGCGACGGAGCGCGTGGCCCCGTTGGCGGCGCTGTTCGAGCTCGCGGTGGCGCGATTCGTGGACCGCGAGGCGCGCGAGGAGGCGGCCCGCACGCTCGAGGAAGTCACGCAGCGGGTGCATGGCGAGTACCTCACCAAGCTCGGCACGCTCGAGCAGCAGGTCGCCTCGGCCCGCAAGGCGGCCAACACGCCGGCCGAGGATCCGGCGGCAACGGTGATGCGCGAGAAGGAGGAGGCGCGGCGGGCCGAGGAATCGCGGCGCACGCTGCGCCGGCTCGCGGCGCTGGAGCACCAGCTCACGGCTTCGGTCGGGCAGCTCGAGCAGGCACACATCGAGCTGCATCGCCGGAGCGAGGCGCTGCGCCAACGCACGCGCACGCTCTACCTGCTCGATCGCGTGATGACACTCGCCGCCGAGACCAAGGACCCGCATCGGCTCGCGGAAGGGCTGCTCTCGATGGTCGGCGACGACATGCAGGCGCTCCGCTGCTCGTTGTTCCTGACCGGCAAGGAACCCAACACCATGTACCTCGCCGCCGCGCGCGGGC
This sequence comes from uncultured Gemmatimonadota bacterium, assembly GCA_902825965.1. GTDB lineage: Bacteria > Gemmatimonadota > Gemmatimonadetes > Gemmatimonadales > Gemmatimonadaceae > Pseudogemmatithrix. Next base: position 9,543 of record CADEDA010000012.1, read on the forward strand.
TCGCGCCGCATGTGCAGCTCGGCAAGGTCATCCAGGTGGGGCACGGCGTCGCCGGCAAGGTGGCCGAACGCCGCGAGCCCATGCTCGTGGTCGATGCCGTCGATGCGAAGCAGACGCCGCTGCTCGGGGACGACTACCTGACCAGCGGCTCGTTCATCTCGTTCCCGCTCGTCCTGCACGGGGACCTGGTCGGCGTGGTGAACCTCACGAACCGCGCGCAGCGCGGCCTCTTCGTGGAGGAGGACGTCGAGCGCGTGCGCATGCTCGGCCTGGTGATCTCGCTGATCGCGAGCGAGGCGCGGCTCCGTGACGAACTCCACGGTTCACAGCGTGAGCGGTAGTGCCCTCCAACCGATCCTGAGGAGACTCGCGACCGGCGCGGTGCTCACGGGCACCGAGGCGGCCGACGCGTTCCGCACGGTGATGCAGGGCGAGGCCACGCCCGCCCAGATGGCGGCACTGCTCATGGCCCTGCGGGTGCGGGGAGAGACCGCGAGCGAGGTCGCCGGCGCGGCGAAGGCGCTACGCGAGGCCATGACGCGGTTGGTCGCCCCGGAGCCGGAGCGGTTGGTGGACACCTGCGGCACCGGCGGCGGTGCGGTCGGCACGTTCAACATCTCCACGGCGGCCGCCTTGCTCGCCGCCGGTGCCGGCGTCCGCATCGCCAAACACGGCAACCGCTCGTTCACCTCGCGCAGCGGCTCGGCGGATGTGCTGGAGGCGCTCGGGGTCCGCATCGACGTGCCGGTCGACCGGATGCGGCAGGTCCTCGACGACGCCGGCATCGTGTTCATGTTCGCGCCGACCATGCATCCGGCGATGCGGCATGTGGGGCCGGTCCGTCGTGAGATGGCCATCCAGACGGTGATGAATCTCGTCGGTCCGCTCGCGAATCCCGCGGGGGCCGGGCGGCAAGTGATCGGCGTGGCGGATCCCGCGCGGCTGGAGCTCATCGCGGGGGCGCTGGCGGAGCTGGGGACCACGCATTCACTCGTGGTGCACGGGGAGCCCGGAATGGACGAGATCAGTCCGTTGGGGCCCACGCGGGTGATCGAGATCCGCGGCGGCGAGCGCGTGGTGACGACGATCGATCCGGGTGCACTCGGATTCCGTGACGTGACCGCGGCCGAACTCGCCGGCGGCGAGCCGGCCGACAATGCCGCAACGATCGAGAAGGTGCTGCTGGGCAAGGGCAGCGCCGGTGCCTCGGCGGCCGTGCTCCTGAATGCCGGGGCGGCGATCTACGTGGCCGGGTTGGCACCTTCGATGGCCGAGGGGGTGGACGCCGCGCGCACAGCACTCGCCGAGAAGCGCGGGTGGGACGCACTCGGCCGCCTCAAGGCCGTATCGATCTGACGTCGGCGCGCGCCGACTGCGGTAGGGCTCAGTAGCGCCGCATCACGCCGACCACGATCCCTTGTACGCGCACCTGGTTCTCCTGCACGTAGATGGGGGACATACTCGCATTCGCCGGTTGCAGGCGCACCCGCCCGTCGCGCTCGCGGTAGTACCGCTTCACGGTGGCCCCGGCGTCCTCAAGCATCGCAATCACCATCTCGCCGTTGTCCGCCGACGGACGGTCATGCACCACCACATAGTCGCCGTCGCTGATCTGGTCTTCGATCATCGAGTTGCCACGGACCTTCAGCACGTAGTGGTTGCCGGCGCGCCGGACGAAATCGTCGGGCACGGCGATGGTCTCCTGGCTCTCGAAGGCCTCGATCGGCACACCGGCCGCGACCGCGCCGAGCACCGGCAGTTCGATCGCCTTGGGGAAGATGTCCGAGGGCAGGATCTCGATCGCGCGCGACTCGTTGTACGAGCGCTTGATGTAGCCCTTGCGCTCGAGGTTGCTCAGGTGCTCATGCACCGTGGCCAACGAGTTATAGTTGAACTGTTCGGCGATCTCCTCGAAGCTCGGTGCGTACCCGTGCTCGCCGGCATAACTGGTGAGGAAATCCAGGATCTGGCGTTGGCGCTTGGTGAGCGGCATCTCGGCGGTCCCTGGCAACTAATGAAGTGTGGTGGCGCGTTCGGCCCGAATGGCCTCGTCCCCTTGACTACCGAACAGTAACCGAAGTAACGGTATCCGAACATTGCCCGAAACACAAGCACCCCTTCACCGGGACGGGTTGGTGGGTCCCCTCGGCGAGCTGACCGCAGCGTCCCGCGAACGGGCACGTGCGTCCGAGGCCCAGCGCGCGCGCCTCGAACGCGAGGTCGCGGCGATGCCGGCCGCGGTCCCGTTCGCGGCGGCGCTGCGCGGCGCGCAGGTGCGCGTCATCGCCGAGCTCAAGCGGCGATCACCCAGCAAGGGGGTGATCAACGACGCGCTGCGAGCCGACGAGCGCGCGGTGGCCTACGCGAGCGGTGGCGCGTCCGCCCTCTCGGTGCTCACCGAACCGACCCGCTTCGGCGGCTCGCTCGAGGACCTGCGGGCGGTGCGCGCCGCGGTCGCTGTGCCGTTGCTCCGGAAGGACTTCATCACGGCGCAGATCCAGTTGCTCGAGGCGCGCGTGGCGGGGGCCGCGGCGGCGCTGCTCATCGCGCGGGCCCTCCATGCGGACGAGCTCCGGCAGCTCGCGCGCGAGGCGCGGGAGCTGGGGCTCGACGTACTCGTGGAGGTGCGCAGCGAGGATGAGCTGGCCACCGCGCTCACGGTGCCCGACGCCGTGGTCGGCGTCAACAATCGCAACCTCGAATCCCTCGCGATCGACGACGCCATCGGTGCGCGATTGCTGCCGCTCATCCCTCCGGCCCGTGTGGCGGTGTACGAGAGCGGGGTCCGGTCGGTGGCGGAGGTCGAACGCGCGGCGTCGATGGGCGCCGATGCCGTGCTCGTGGGGTCCGTGCTCTCGGCGGCCGAGGATCCGGTCCAGGCCGTGCGAGCACTCGCGGGAGTCATGCGTCGTGGACGAGACTGAGCTCAAGTTCTGCGGCCTCACCCGTGCGGAGGACGCTCGGGCGGCCGCCGAGCTGGACGCCGCGTATGCCGGCGTGGTGTTTGCCGGCGGACCGCGGAAACTCGACGCGGCACGGGCGGAGGCGGTGTTCGCCGGGCTCGGCGGTTGCGGCGTGCGCCGGGTCGGGGTCTTCGGTCCGGCGCAGGAGGTCCCCGAGATCCTGGCGACCTCCCGCGCGATCGGGCTCGATGTGATACAATTGCACGATAGCGGGACCGCCGACCGCACTCTATTGTTGCGCCAAGAGTTCTTCGGCGAGATCTGGGTGGTGTTGGGCGTAAGCGGCTCGTCGTTTCAAGGCGTACCTCCGAATGTCGACCCGTCAATGGATGCCTTGGTGCTCGACACGGCGGTCGGCGGGCGCAGTGGTGGCACAGGAGTGACCTTTGACTGGGTGGCGGTGGCGCCGGCGGTCGCGGCGCTCAAGACGAAGCACCGCGTGGTGCTCGCCGGTGGACTGCGCCCGGGGAACGTGCGTGAGGCGGTGCGGACGCTCGCACCGCATGTGGTGGATGTCTCGTCCGGCGTGGAATCCGCGCCGGGCATCAAGGATCCGACACTGATGCGAGCCTTCGCCACGGCGCTGCGCTCGCGCGAGGAGCGATGACGCAGGCAGTGACCGACCGGTTCGGTGCATTCGGAGGCCGCTACGTCCCCGAGACGCTCGTGCCGGCGCTCGACGAACTCGAGCGCGCGCTGGCGGACGCGCTGGCGGACCCCACGTTCGCGTCGGAACTCGACGCGTTGCTCACGCACTACGTCGGCCGGCCCACGCCGCTCACGGATGCGCCGCGCCTCTCGGCGCACGTCGGGGCGCCGGTCTGGCTCAAGCGCGAGGACCTGAACCACACGGGGGCACACAAGATCAACAATGCCCTCGCGCAGGCCCTGCTGGCCAAGCGCATGGGCAAGCGTCGCATCATCGCGGAGACCGGTGCGGGGCAGCACGGCGTGGCGACCGCCACCGTGTGCGCGCGGCTCGGCCTCGAGTGCATGGTGTACATGGGCGAGGAGGACATGAAGCGGCAGTCGCTGAACGTCTTCCGCATGCGGCTCATGGGCGCGACGGTGGTACCCGTCACCGCCGGGACGCGCACACTCAAGGACGCCACCAGTGAGGCGATCCGCGATTGGGTCAGCACCTGCACCCACTCGCACTACATCATCGGGTCGGTGGTCGGCCCCGCGCCGTACCCGCGCATGGTCCGGCACTTCCAGGCGATCATCGGGCGCGAGGCGCGGGCGCAGATGCTCGAGCGCGCCGGCCGGTTGCCGCACACCGTCGTCGCCTGCGTCGGCGGCGGATCCAACGCGATGGGCATCTTCCACGCGTTCGTGCCCGACGCCGCGGTGCGCCTCGTGGGAGTGGAAGCGGCGGGCGAGGGTATCGACACCGACCGGCACAGCGCCTCGCTGTCCAAGGGCGTGCCCGGCGTGCTCCACGGCACGCTGAGCTACCTGTTGCAGGACGCGCACGGCCAGGTGCACCCGGCGCACTCCATCTCGGCCGGTCTCGACTACCCCGGCGTGGGGCCCGAGCATGCGTTCCTCAAGGACTCGGGCCGCGCGACCTACGTCGCCGTGACGGACGACGCCGCACTCGAGGGGTTCGAGCTGCTGAGTCGCGCCGAGGGCATCATCCCTGCGCTGGAGACGTCGCACGCCGTGGCGTGGATCGCGTCGCAGGCCGGGCGCTGGGCGAGTGACGAGCCGGTGCTGCTCTGCCTGAGCGGCCGCGGCGACAAGGACGTGGCCACGGTGGCGCCGATGCTCGAGCTCGGAGGGCTCGCGTGAGTTCGGCGCAGGCCGTCGCGGCGGCAGAGCAGGAGGAACCGCCGTGCCCGCCGGCGATCGTCGAGGACATGTTCAAGGTCCTCGACAAGGCCATGCGCGCCTATCAGCTGTACATGCACAACAACCCCACCTACCAGAAGTCGCTCGAGAACGCGAAGAAGGCGTTCGAGCCGGTGTGGGCGCAGACGGGCAACCTGCCGATCACGGTCACCGACACGCAGTTCAAGTATTACGGGCGTGTGGTCCACGAGATGGCGGACAAGGGCGGCGACTCCATGCCCTGGTTGCTCTTCAAGGACGGACTGCGCGAGATGACGCTGTTCCCCGGGTTCGAGGACGAGGAGCTGGCCAAGCTGCTCTCGATCTTCCCGCGGGTGCGGCGCGCGAAACCCGATGAGGACGACCTGCTGACCATCCTCTGGGAGCAGGACTTCCAGTACATGCGCTACCGCTACGTCGAGATCGCCGATCCCTCGGCGCCGCTCGACACCAACGCGGAGCCCGGTCGCTGGCCGGCGCCGGTGGGCAAGGAGCTGGAGCCGGCGTGGAAGGCGGTCGAGGAGGCGCGCGCCGAGGTGGAGGAAGGGACGAGCGCCGGTGACGGGGCGTCGGCGCCCGCGCCGCGACCGTCGGGCATGGTGCGCATGGAGGATTTCGACTCCACGCTGTACTTCCTCGATCCCAACGAGATCGAGTACCTGCGCCAGGAGACCGACCGCGAATACAAGCTCGACCTGCGCCGCCTCGTGCTCTGCGCCCTGCTGGACATCTTCGAGCTGCAGGTGGATCCCCTCGTGCGGTCCGAGGTCGCCAACGACCTCGAGGCGCTCGTGCTGCACCTGCTCTCGGCCGGGCAGTTCTCGTCGGTGGCGTTCCTCCTGCGGGAGATCGACGGGACCATGGAGCGCGCCCGCGAGGTGAAGCCGGCCGACCGGGAGCGGCTCGGGCGGCTCGCCGACCGGCTCAGCCACCCGGACTCGCTCGCGCAGATGCTGCAGGCGCTCGAGGAGACCGCGCAGCTGCCGTCGAAGGACGACCTCGCGCAGCTGTTCGCCCAGCTCAAGCCCGCCTCGCTGCCTGTGCTGCTGGATGCGATCGACCGCACGCAGAACGTCGAACTGCGACCGCTGCTCGAGTCCGCCACCGACCGGCTGGCGCAGTCCAACACGGGCGAGCTGGTGCGGCTCATCAAGAGCCCGAAGGTCTCGATCGCCCGCGAGGCGATCCGGCGTTCGGGGGCCTTGCGCACCGCGGCGGCGGTGCCCTCGCTCAGCGAGATGCTCTCGAGCGGCGCCGACCGGGTGCTGCGGGCCGCGGCGGTCACCGCACTCACCGACATCGGCACGCCGGGTGCGCTCTCGGGCCTCGAACCGGCGCTCAACGACGAGGACCGCGACATCCGTGTCTCGACCATGCGCGCGCTGGGCGCGCGGACGCATCGGCCGGCGCTGTCCAAGGTCGAAGCGCTCGTGAAAGGCAAGCTCAGCAAGGAGGCGGACCGCACGGAGCGGATCGCCCTCTTCGAGTTGTACGGCGCGATCTGCGGCGACGGCGGTATCCCGCTGCTCGACGGGATCCTCGGCGCGAAGGGCGGCCTGTTCGCGCGCAAGGAGGATCCGGAGCTCCGGGCCTGCGCCGCGATCGCGCTCGGCAAGATCGGGAGCGCCGCGGCGCGCAGCGTGCTGGAGAAGTCGGTGGGTGAGAAGGACGTCATCGTCCGGGCGGCGGTGACGCGTGCCCTCAAGGGCCAGGCGGCCTCGGCATGAGCGGCTCGGCGCCGGGCGGATCGCCCCCACCGCGGCAGTCGGTCGCGCGCAGCACGCCGGTGACCGCCAGCGCGGGACTCGGCGAGGGTACCGTGCGGCGCATCGGCCGCAGCTGGGTGCTCGGCTTCTATGTCGCGCTCCGCAACTTGAAGATGTACCCGGTCGAGAACCCTGTCGTGCAGAAGGGGCTCGAGGACCTCAGCGGCCTCTCCGGCGAGCTGCTCGCCGGCGACGGGGAGTGCGACTTCCGGCTCGCCGGGGAGTTCCTGTTCCTGAACGCGACCCGGATGAAGCTCGATCTCGACAACTACACGAGCTTCTCCTACATCCTCGGCCGCTGTCGCGAGGCCGGCGTGGGCGTGATCCGCTTCCACGAGAAGCCCTCGCTGCGCGACTGGACCGTGCTGCTCTCGTTCCTGTCCTCGCCGATGGGGCGGGCGCCGGCGGAGCGGTACGAGTTGCTGCTCAAGCGACTCGCCGACACCAACGTCTCCGTGTTCGAGGTGACGCCGCCCGTCGAGGCGGCCGACGACCCGGCCGATGCGGGCGAGGCGAAGGAGCGCGCCAAGCGCACGTACCAGCAGTCGGTGACGACCACCAAGGAAGTCATCAACTCGGTGCGCATGGGGCAGAGCCCCAACATCAAGAAGATCAAGCGCGTGGTGCAGGGCATCGTCGACCAGATCCTCTCGGAGGAGACGTCGCTGATCGGACTCACCACCATCCGCGACTACGACGACTACACGTTCACGCACTGCGTCAACGTCTGCATCTTCTCGGTCGCGCTCGGGCGACGCCTCGGGCTCACGCGCCTGCAGCTGTACGACCTCGGCTTCGCGGGCCTGTTCCACGACATCGGCAAGTCGCGCGTCCCCATCGACATCATCCAGAAGCCCGACATGCTGAGCGAGGAGGAGTGGCGCCTCGTCGCGGCACATCCCTGGCTCGGGGTGCTGGCGCTCTTCCAGCTGCGCGAGCAGTCGGAGTTCCCGTACCGGTCCATGCTGGTCGCGTACCAGCATCACATGAAGCGCGACCTCACCGGCTATCCGCGATCGCTGCGGATGACGGAGATGTCGTTCTACAGCAAGATCGTCGCGGTGGCGGACGGTTTCGATGCGGCCACCACGCGCCGCGTCTACCAGTCCGACCCGCTCGACCCGGCGGTCGTGCTGCAGGAGATGCGGGACAGCCCGCGCCGTGGCATGGACCCGGTGATCGTGAAGGCCTTCGTCGCGTTGCTGGGCGTGTACCCGGTCGGCACGTTCGTGGTGCTCGACACCTTCGAGCTCGCGATCGTGCACGGAGCGAACCCGTTGCCGGAGTTCGTCTCGCGCCCGATCATCCGCATCGTGAGCGACGCCCTGGGCAACGTCGAGCACCCGGGACGCCTCGTGGACCTGGCCGAGCGCGACGCGGCGGGCAACTTCGTGCGCACCATCATCAAGACGGGTGATCCCGAGCGGTACGGCATCCGTGTGGGAGACTACTTCCTCTGACCCCCTCGCTCTCGCAGCACCTCACCGCGCTGCGCTCGTCGGGCCGCAAGGCGCTCGTCTGCTACATCACGGCCGGCCACCCGGATCGCGCGGCCACGCTGCGGCTGCTGCGCGAACTGCCGGCCGCCGGGGCCGACGTGATCGAGGTCGGCGTGCCGTTCTCGGATCCGCTCGCGGACGGCCCCATCATCCAGCAGAGTTCGCAGCGCGCGCTGGAGCAGGGCATGACCCTCGCGGGGACGCTCGCGCTGGTGGCGGAGGCGCGGACCTCGGTGCCCGTGGTGCTCTTCAGCTACCTGAATCCGCTGCTCGCGGCGGGCGCGGAGGTGTTGCACCTGGCCGCGCGGTCCGGTGTACACGGCGTCCTCGTCACCGACCTGCCCGTGGGCATGGACCCCGAGCGCGAGGCCTGGCTGGGGGCGAGTCCGGTGGAGTTCGTGCGCCTCGTCGCCCCGACGACGCCGCGCGAGCGCATGGCCGAGATCGCCCGGCACGGCAAGGGGTTCGTCTACCTGATCAGCCGGCTCGGCGTGACGGGCGTGCAGGAGTCGGTGAGCACGGACCTGCCGGCCACGCTGGCGCGGCTGCGTGAGGTCTGCGATCTCCCGATCTGCGTCGGGTTCGGGATCTCCAAGCCCGAGCACGCGCGCCAGGTCGGCGCGCTGGCGGACGGGATCGTGGTGGGCAGCGCGGTCGTGCGTGCCGCCGAGCAGAGCGTCGACGCGGCGCTCGCCCTCGTGCGTGCGCTGCGCCGCGCCCTCGACGCACCGGTGCACGCGTGAACGCGGTCCTCAACCTCTATCGGCTCGCGCTGCCGAGCGTCGGCGGCCTCATCGTGGCCGCCGGACTGCTCTTCACCTCGGAGTGGTTCGATCACCTGGGCTGGATCGTCGCGCTCTCCGCGATCACCGCGTACCTGCGTCGCGACCAGCTCCCGGTCACCAAGTACACGGCCATCCACCTGCTCGGCATCGTGGCGGTGGGCGGCGCCGTCATCGTGGGCCTCGTGCCCACGACCATGTCGCTCGGCCTGGGCATCGTCGCGGCGGACCTCATCTGGCTCCGGCGCAACTGGACCGCCGCATGGATGAACGCCTCGCGCGAGATCACCGCCATCGCGTCGGCCTTCGGGTGGTACGCCTGGGCGCGCGGACCCCTGGGCGCGGACGAGACGGTGCTGAGCGGGCAGACCGTGCCCGCGATCGCGCTGTTCCTGCTGCTGCACTTCCTCATCGCGAAGGGGCTGTACTACTTCACGCTCTCGGTGCGCGGCAAGCTGTCGCCCGAGGAGCGCTCGCTGATCCTGCGCTACGAGGTCATCGGCCTGGGCGCGGTGGCCGGCGGGATCGCGGCGATCCTGCTCTCGTTGGCATTCCTCGGCTGGCTCGGCACGGGCATCGTGCTCCTCGTCCTCGGCTTCGCGGGCCTGCTGCTCAAGCGCATCCTCGAGGAGAGTATCGCGGCGGAGGAGCTCAACACGGTGCTCGCGATGGAGCTGGCCGTCGCGGCCGACGCCAACATGGGCGATGCGATCGCGCGGATCGAGTTGCTCGCCAATCGCCTGCTGGAATGGAAGGAGCTGCGCGTCCTCCGGGCCGACCGCGGCGTGGTGCAGTTGATCTATCGCAGCGGCCCCGGCCTGCTCACGCCGCCGCAGCCCGAGCCCAAGGACGGCGAACGGTTGCGCCGCGAGGTGCTCGAGACCGGACGGCCGATCATCCTCGTGGACGCGGACCGGGATCCGCGCGTGGAGCGTCCGCTGCCGGACGCCGCGTCGCGTGCCGTGGTCCCCCTGCGCTTCGGGGACCACACGATCGGCCTGCTCGAACTGGACACGCACAAACGCGGCTCGTACGGCGTGAAGGAGTCGCTGCTGATCCGGCGCGTGGCCAACCAGTTCGCGACGGCGATCCACATCCTCGACCTGCGGAACCCGTTGCTCGAGACGGTGGACCGCCTCTCGCGCGAGCTCGCGACGCTGACGGCCTCGGCGCGCACGCTGCGCAGCGGCGGCGAGGCCATCGCCCGCACCGCGGGCGAGATCGAACGGGCGGTTTCCGAGGAGGGCGAGCAGCTCAAGCGCGGCCTCGATGCGACGACCTCGCTGGAGTCGCGGTCCCGCGCGGTGGCGAGTGACGCCCGCGAGGCCCAGGACGCGACCCGGAAGGCCAGCGTGATCGCCACCGAGAACCGGCAGACGGTCGACGCCGCGATGGAGCGGCTCGTCGCCGCGAAGGGCTTCGTCGCCGAGAGCTCGGCCAAGGTCAAGGTGCTGGCGACCACGACCTCGCAGGTCACGGGATTCATCTCGGTCATCCGCGAGCTCGCGGTACAGACGAACCTGCTGGCGCTCAATGCGGCCATCGAGGCGGCGCGCGCCGGGCACGAGGGGCGCGGCTTCGCCGTGGTCGCGGACGAGGTGCGGAAGCTCGCCGAGGAGAGCGGCAAGGCGGCCGATGATGCGCAGGGTGTGCTGCGGGAGTTCGAGGAGCAGATGCGCGAGACGGCGGCGCTGATGGGACGCGGTGAGGCCCTGGTCGCCGACGCGGAGTCGTTCTCCGGCGGGTCCCGGGAGGCGCTGAGTGCGATCGTGACGGCGACGAGCGGCGCCGCCGGCCAGTCGGCGCGGATCGCCACGGCGGCGGACGACCAGGGCGTGGAGGTCGCGCGTCTCCGCGACCGCGTGAACCGCGTGACGGAGATCGCCACGAAGAACCGTGCCGGGGCGCAGCACGTCGCGGCGGCCTCCGGCGACCAGGCCGCGGCGTTGCGCGAGTTGGAGACCGCGACGAACGTGCTGAAGCAGGTGGTCAGCGAACTCGCCGACCTCACCCGACGGATCACCAACACCCGATGACCCCGCGTCCGCTCGACATGCCCGACTGGGCCAAGGTCGGGGAGAAGCGGCTCGCCCACATCACGCGAGTCACGGCGCTCCTCGATCGCTGGGCCGAGCAGTTGCACCTCGACGCCGACGAGGCGCAGGCCTGGCACGACGTGGGCCGGTATCACGATGCGCTGCGCGACGCTCCGGAGGAGGAGCTCAGGGCACTCGCCGGCCCGCTGGAACTGCCGCTCGAGGTGCTGCACGGCCCGGCGGCCGCGAACCACCTCCTGGCGCTCGGGGAGACGCGGGACTCGGTGCTCAATGCGGTGCGCTACCACACGCTCGGACACGCCCAGTGGGACCGCACCGGCCGCGCACTCTACATGGCCGACTTCCTCGAGCCGGGCCGGAACTTCCAGCGCGCCGACCGTGCCTTCCTCGCGGACCATCTCGTGCACGACTTCAACGGCGTATTCCGCCAGGTCGTGCGCAAGCGGCTGGAGTGGACGCTGCGCGAGGGCAAGGCGCTGTTCCCGGAGTTCGTCGGACTCTGGAACTCGGTGCGATGAAGGGTCGCGGGCGCTGGATCGTCGGCGGCGCACTCGCGCTCGTCGCGCTGGTGTGGTTCGTCCGGGATGCGCTGCCGCGGCGCGAGGTCGCCGCGCGCGACGTGGCGCCGGTCACGCGGATCAAGCGCGTGGTGCCCGAGGACACACGCATCCGCGTCGAGGTCCTCAACGGCACGGACACGCGCGGACTCGCCCGCCGCGCGACGGCGGCGATGCGCGACGCGGGCTTCGACGTCGTCAGCTCCGGGAACGCCGTCGAACGGCCCGACAGCTCGCTGGTGTACGTGCGCACCGGCAACGAGGCCTGGGGCGCGCTGGCGGCGAAGGCGCTGGGCGGGGCGCGGGTCGCACTGCGCCCCGACACCTCACGCTACGTCGATCTCACGATCGTGATCGGCAGCCGCTGGCGGCCGCCGACGCAGCCGTTCGACCCGTAGCTGGCCGCACGCCGCCGCGATGTCCATGCCGCGGCTCTTGCGGATCGCGACCTCCACGCCGGCGTTACGGATGCGCCGGGCGAACTTCGCGATCGCCTCGGGCGCCGTCGGCGTGAACCCCATCGCGCCGCCCGGGTGCAGCGGGATCAGGTTCACGAACGCCTGGCAGCGCCGCGCCAGCGCCGCGAGCTGATCCGCATGCGTCGCGGCGTCGTTCACGCCGCCCAGCATGACGTACTCGAACGTGACGCGCCGATCGAACGCCGCCGCCGCGTCGATCACGTCCGCGAGGGGATACTTGATGTTCACCGGCATCAGCGTCCGCCGGAGCTCGTCACTGGGGGCGTGGATCGACAGGGCCAGCCGGAACTGCTCCTTGCGCTGGCCCAAGGCGACGATCCCAGGCAGCACGCCCACCGTCGAGACGGTGATGTGCCGCGCGCCGATGCCGAACCCCTTCGGGTCGTTGAGGATCGTGAGCACCTCGGTCACGGCCTTCCAGTTCATGAGCGGTTCGCCCATGCCCATGAACACGATGTTCGTCGCCCGCAGCGGCGGATCGAGCAGGGCGAGTTCGCGCACCTGGCCGGCGATCTCGTGCACGGCGAGGTTGCGTGCGAACCCCATCGCGCCGGTGGCGCAGAACGCGCACTGCAGTGCGCAGCCCACCTGCGACGAGATGCAGAACGTGAGCCGGTCGCCGTCGGGGATGGCCACCGTCTCGATCGCCTGCCCATCGTGCATCCGGAACAGGAACTTCCGCGTGCCGTCCACCGAGCGTTGCTCCATCTCGAGCGGCAGGCGCGGCAGGCTGAAGTGCTCGGCCAGCAGCTGCCGGAACGCGAGCGGCAGGTCCGTCATCTCGGCGAACGACGCGACCGGCTTGGTCCAGAGATGGGGGACGACCTGGGTGCCCCGATACGCGGCCTGTCCGTGCGCGACGGCGAACTCCCGCAGCACCTTCTCGGCGTCGGCCGGGGCCAAGTCCAGCAGATTCAGCATGTTGGACAGTACCCGGCTTCGGGGGACGGGTCAACCATTTCGGCTACCACCAAGTGATGACGTGGGTTAGATTTACGCCCTGTCTATGCGCCTCTCGACCCCCCTCGCATCCCCTCGTCGCATCGGGGTGCCGGACGCCACGCGCCGCCGGTGAACCCGACGCGTGGGACCGCGGCGCCCTTGGCGTCGCGTTGGGTGCCGCCCGTGCTGTGGGCCGGTGTGATCCTCGCCATGACCTCTTGGCCGGCGCCGGACGGCATTCCGAACGTCACCGGACTCGATAAGGTCGCACATTTCTCGGTGTACGCGGTGCTCGGGGCGCTGGTCGCGCGGGCGATCTGGCCTGTTCGCGCGAAGCGGCGGTTGGCGGTTGCGGCGCTCGCGCTCGGGCTGTTCGGCGCGATCGACGAATGGCACCAGAACTTCATCCCCGGTCGGGACGCCAGCCTCGCGGACTGGCTCGCCGATTCCAGCGGCGCCCTCGTGGGCCTCGCGTGTGCTCCACTCCTCCTCCGTCTGGCGCCTGCGCGCCAGGATCTCCCGTCGTGACTTCGGCCATCACCACCCCGCTCGCCACCACGCTGCGCACCCACTTCGGCGGGGCGCTGCGCCGCACCGACACCGGCACCACTGTGACCATCGGGGGCTGGGTGCACCGGTCCCGCGACCTCGGCGGGCTGGTGTTCATCGACCTGCGCGATCGCGAGGGGCTGGTCCAGGTGCACTTCAATCCGCACTGGACCGCCGCCGAGGTGATCGCGGCGGCGAGTACGATCGGCGTGGAGTCGGTGGTGCTGGTGGAAGGGGTCGTGGCGGAGCGGCCCTCGGAGATGCTGAATCCCAACCTCGCGACCGGGGCGATCGAAGTCCGCGCGACGTCCATCCGCGTGGTGGGCCCGGCGGCCACACCCGCGATCCCGGTGGCGCTGGACAAGGAAGGGAAGCTGCCGGCCGAGGAACTCCGGCTGCGGCATCGCGTGCTGGACCTGCGTCGCGAGGAACTGCAGCGGGCCTTCATGCTGCGCCATCGCCTCATGCAGGTCACGCGGCGCTTCCTCAGCGGGCAGGGATACCTCGAGATCGAGACCCCCATTCTCACGAAGCCCACGCCGGAGGGCGCACGCGACTTCCTCGTGCCGTCCCGCGTGCACGCCGGCGAGTTCTACGCGCTGCCGCAGTCCCCGCAGATCTACAAGCAGTTGTTCATGTGCTGCGGATTCGACCGGTACTTCCAGATCGCGCGCTGCTTCCGCGACGAGGACCTGCGGGCGGACCGGCAGCTCGAGTTCACGCAGATCGACATCGAGGCGTCGTTCATCGGGCGTGAGGACATCATCGCCATGGCGGAGGGCCTCATCCAGGCGCTCTGGGCCGAGGCCGGTGTGGCGGTGGAGACGCCATTCCCGCGCATGAGCTACGCCGAGGCGATGGAGCGGTACGGCTGCGACAAGCCGGACCTGCGCTACGCGCTCGAGATCCGCGACGAGTCCAGGGTCTTCGCGGGTTCGGAGTCGGGGATCATCCAGGCCGCGCTGACGGCCGGCGGTCGTGTGCGCGGCATCCGCGTGCCCGGGGCCGCGGCGTGGAGCCGCAAGCAGGTGGATGAGCTCGAGGCGATCGCCAAGAGTGCCGGGGCCGGCGGGTTGGTCCGGCTCAAGGCCGCGAATGGGGTGCTCGAGGGACCACTGGCCAAGTTCCTGGCCGCCGAGGCGCAGGCCGCGCTCGGACTCGCCGACGGCGAGCTCTTCCTTGGCGTCGCCGGCCCGGATCGCGTCTCGAGCCCCGCACTGGACCGCGTGCGGCAGGAGTGTGCGCGCCGGCTCGGGCTGGTGGACGAGCGGCAGCGCCGCTTCCTGTGGCTGCTCGATTTCCCGATGTTCGAGCAGGACCCGGACAGCGGAGCGCTCACGGCGGTGCATCACCCCTTCACGGCGCCCAACGCGGACGACATGGCGGCGTACCCGCAGTCCCCGGAGCGCTGGCGCGCGCTCGCCTACGACTGCGTGCTCAACGGCACCGAGCTCGGCGGCGGCAGCATCCGTACCAGCGATCCCGCGGTGCAGTCGCGCATGTTCGAGCTGCTCGGCATCGGCGATGTGGCGGAGCAGGAGCGGCGGTTCGGCTTCCTGCTCGAGGGGCTTCGCGCCGGTGCGCCGCCGCACGGCGGCATCGCGTTCGGCTTCGACCGGATCGCGATGCTGCTCGCGGGGGCGAGTTCGCTCCGCGACGTGATCGCGTTCCCCAAGACCACCGCCGCACGTGCGCTGTTCGAAGGCGCGCCCAGTGTCGTCCCGGCGGGCGACCTGGAGGTGTTGCACATCCGCACCGTGGAGTCCACGTGACCGACAGTACCGTTTCCGGCGAACCCCTCACGCAACGCCTCTCGACGGAGGGCGCGGATCTCCTGTCGCTGGCCGGCGCCGGCGACGCGAACCTCGCCGAGCTGCAGAAGCTGTTCCCCGTGCGGGTAACGCTCCGCGCCGATGCGCTCGTCATCACCGGGGCCGCGGACGCCGTGGAGCGCGCGGTGGCGGTGGCGACGCGCATGGTGGAGCAGGCGCGGCAGCGGCTGCCGCTGGATCCCGACGACGTCCTGCGCTTCTCGATGGAAGGTCCGGCCCGCGAAGGCAGCACCTCCGGCAAGATCGTCCTGCCGGGCGTCCGCAAGGTCATCCAGCCCAAGACGCAGGGGCAGGGTGAGTACATGCAGAAGATGTTCGACCACGAGATCGTCATCGGCATCGGCCCGGCGGGCACCGGCAAGACGTACCTGGCGGTCGCGGCGGCGGTGGATGCCCTCGCGCGCAAGCGGGTGAAGCGGATCGTGCTGGCGCGGCCGGCCGTCGAGGCCGGAGAGTCGCTCGGGTTCCTCCCGGGCGACATGCAGGCGAAGGTCGATCCCTACCTGCGGCCGCTGTACGACGCCCTCGACGACCTCATGCCGGCCGAACGGACGCAACGGGCGCTGGAGACCCGCGTGATCGAGATCGCGCCGCTGGCGTACATGCGCGGGCGGACGCTGGCCGACGCGTTCGTGATCCTCGACGAAGCACAGAACGCCACCAACGCGCAGATGAAGATGTTCCTCACGCGCCTCGGTGTGAACTCGCGCGCCGTCATCACCGGCGACAAGACGCAGATCGACCTGCCGAAGCGCGAGGAGAGCGGGTTGCTGCAGGTGGAGCGCATCCTCCAGGGCATCGACGGGATCGCGTTCCACTACTTCACGGAGACCGACGTGGTGCGCCACCGTCTGGTGCGGGAGATCGTGAAGGCGTATGCGGCGGATGCCGGCACCTGATGGGCGCGCGACGACGACCGACCGGCGCGGCGCAGGTCTCCGTCCAGGCGGACGGGGTCCGCTCACCCGTGGCGCCGTCGCGCATCGCGGAGGCGGTGCGCGAGACCTTGCGCGCGGAGCGCGCCGGCGCGGCGCTGGTCTCGGTCACGTTGCTGTCGCCCCGGGCCATGGCGACGCTCAACCGGCGGCACCTCGCGCACGCGGGCCCCACCGACGTGATCTCCTTCGGGTTCCGTGATCCCGCGGGGGCCGTGATTGGCGACGTGTACCTTTGCCCGGCGGTGGCGGCCGAGAACGCCAAGCGCTTCGCGCGGCCCGTGCGCGAGGAGATCCTGCGGTTGGCCGTACACGGCACGCTGCACGTGCTCGGCCACGACCATCCCGACGGCGAGCTCCGCATGCGCTCGCCGATGTGGCGGCGCCAGGAGCGGCTGCTCGCGCGGCTGCTGTCACGACGGCCGGCACAACGGCCGGCAAGCCGGCCGGCACCGGCGACTCCGGCGACGAAACGCTAGATGAACGTCGGCGCGGCGCTCTTCGCCCTCGGGGCGGCCCTCATCGCGGCGCTCTGTGCGTTCGCCGACGGGGCGCTGCTCGGGATCGACGACGAGGAACCTCCCTCCGATCCGAGCGTCCGCACGCTCCTCGCGCGGCGCGAACGTACACATCGCGCGCTGGCGTTCGGCCGCATCCTCGCACAGCTGGTCGCCGGCGCTGCCACCTCGGTGGCGCTGGTCACCAGCGGGTGGGTGCCTGCGACGTTGTTGGCGCCGGTCGTGGTGGTGGCGGGCATCGCGCTCGTGATCGTCACCGAGGTGGCGACGCGTGCGGTGGGTGACGCCTCCGGCGCCCGCGGACTCGCCGCGATGCTTCCGGTGGTGGCCGCGGTCGAAGTGGTCTGCGCCCCGGTGGTCGCGTTCGGGGCCTGGGCCGACACGGTGCTGCACACGCTGCTCCCGCCGCCCACGCCCGACGAAGCCGACCGCGAGGACGCGGTGGAGCGGTTCCGGGAGGTGGTGGCCGCCGAGACCGAGGTCGAGGGCGCGGGTGAGGTGATGCTGCATGGCGTGTTCTCGCTCGGGGATACACAGGTGCACGAGATCATGGTGCCCCGAGTGGACATCGTGGGCATCGATCAGGACACGCCCTGGTCGGAGGTCGCGGACAAGGTGCGCAGTGCGCGCCATGCGCGCCTCATCGTGTACGACGGCACGCTCGACGAGGTGGTGGGCGTGCTGTACGCGAAGGACCTGTTGGCTGGCTTGCTGGCCGACGTCGAGCCGGCGGGCGGGTGGCAGTCCCTGGTGCGGCCCGCGCTGTTCATCCCCACGTCCAAGAGCGTCGAGCGCCAGCTCCGGGAGTTCCGTGCGACCCATCGGCACCTCGCCGTCGTGGTGGACGAGTTCGGGGGCACGGCCGGGTTGGTGACGCTGGAGGACGTGCTCGAGCTGATCATCGGCGACGTGCAGGACGAGGGCGACGTGGAACTGCCCGAGGTGCAGCGAGGGGACGGGGGGCGACTCTGGATCGCCGCGCACGTGACGCTCGACGTGCTCTCCGACATCACCGGTGAGGACTTCCGGCGCGGGGACGTGACCACCGTCGGCGGGCTCGTGATGGAGCTGCTCGGCCGCGTGCCGCGCGCGGGCGAGGAACTCGTCGTGGGCTCGCACCGGTTGGTGGTGGAGCGCGTGGTGCGCCGGCGGATCGAGCGCGTGTATCTCGAGCCGCTCGTGGCGGTCATCACCGAGGAGGACGAGGCGTGAGCGCATTGATGCTGACGGTCGTGCTCGTGGGCGTGGTCGGGGTGCTGACCGGCGCGGCCACGGCGTTGCGCAGCGTGAGCCGCATCTGGCTGCGGCACTGGGCGGAGCAGCGCATGGCCGGTGCCGGCACGGCGACCCTCTACCTCGAACGCCCGCAGCGGCTGCTGCTCGCGGCCGGCACTGGCATTGCCGGCACGGTGTTCGCGCTGGGGGCCGTCCTGGGATTGCAGCACGGCGACCAGCCGCTGCCCTTGGTGCGCGCGATGCTCGTCGCGGCGCTGCTGCTCCTCACGGTGGGGCAGCTCGTCCCGCGCGCGTTCGCCATGCGGTGGCCCTCCGAGGTGCTGCCACTGTTGCTGCCGCCGCTGCGCGCCGTCGAGGGGCTGGTGTCGCCACTCGCCGGGCTCGCGACCAAGGTCGCCCGCCGCTGGCTCGGGAACCCCACCGTGCTCGCCCCCTCAGCCACCGAGTCGTTGGAGGACCTGCTGCGCGAGGGCGAGATCGAAGGGGTCGGCGCCGCCGGCGAGCGGGAGATCATCTCGGGGGTCGTGGAGTTCGGGAGCAAGCGGGTGCGCGAGGTCATGACGCCACGCAGCGAGATCGTCGGGGTGGAGCACCAGGCACCCGCGAACGAGGTGGCGCGCATCGTGTCGCAGTCCAAGTTCAGTCGGCTCCCGGTCTACGATCATTCCATCGATCACATCGCCGGGCTCGTGACCAGCTGGGACGTGATTGCGCGGCCCGAGGCCCCGTTGCGCACGCTGCGCGCCGTCTCCTTCGCCACCCCCGACGAACCCTGTCACACGCTCATGGGCCGGATGCTGCGCGAACGCCGGCATCTGGCGATCGTTCGCGGGACGGCCGGCGAGACGCTCGGCCTGGTGACCCTGGAAGACCTGGTGGAGGAGTTCGTGGGCGACATCCACGACGAACACGACGACGTGCCGGGGGCGCGATGAGCGCGGCGACCCCGCTGCGGGTCCCGGACGCCGCCACCCCGGCACTGCGGGCCGTGCTCGGCGATTTCGTCGCCGGCCGGAAGGCGGCGCTCGCACGCGCGGTGAGCATCGTCGAGGACCAGCGCAGCGGGCACGAACTGCTCATGGCCACCCTGCATCCCGTGGTGGGACGCGCGCGGCGCATCGGCATCACCGGTCCGCCGGGAGCCGGGAAGAGCACGCTCACGACCCTGCTCGCGGAGGCGTTCCTCGAGGCCGGGATGCGCGTCGGCATCGTGGCCGTGGACCCGACGTCGCCGTTCACCGGCGGGGCGCTGCTCGGCGACCGCGTGCGCATGGAACGGGTGGCGTTGCATCCAAACGTGTTCATCCGCTCCATGGCCACGCGCGGATCGCTCGGGGGCCTGGCGGCGATGACCCGCGAGGTCTGCGACGTGATCGACGCGTTCGGGGTGGACCGGATCCTCGTCGAGACCGTCGGCGTCGGGCAGAGCGAGCTGGACATCGCGCGCCTGGCGGATACGAGCACGGTCGTGCTGGTGCCCGAATCCGGCGACTCGATCCAGACGCTCAAGGCCGGGGTCATGGAGATCGCGGACCTCTTCGTCGTGAACAAGGCGGACCGTCCGGGGGCCGACCGGCTGCGCAACGACATCGAGCTGATGCTCGGCCTGCGCAGCGGCGAGACACTCAGGAACGTTCCCGCGCACCACGGCGTGGACCTGCGGCAGAAGAACCCCAAGCGCATCGCCCGGGAGGCGGCGGCACGGGACGATGCGGACCAGTGGACGCCCCCGGTGCTCCGGACCATCGGTGCCACGGGCGAGGGTCTCGGGGAACTGGTCGGCGCCCTGGATCGTCATTTCGGGTATCTTGAACGCAGCGGCACCTTGCAGCAGCGACGTCGCGCCCGGCTCCGGGAGCGGGTGGTGGATGTCGTGGAACACCGCGTGCGGCAGCGCCTCTGGCGCGACGCC
Organism: uncultured Gemmatimonadota bacterium; assembly: GCA_902825965.1. GTDB lineage: Bacteria > Gemmatimonadota > Gemmatimonadetes > Gemmatimonadales > Gemmatimonadaceae > Pseudogemmatithrix. The sequence goes on from CADEDA010000012.1 coordinate 29,403, forward strand.
GCCACGTTGGAATGGCTCGACGGGCAACTCCCTGCGCTCGAAGCGGGCGAGACCACCCCCTTGGCTGTGGCCGAAGCGCTGCTCGCGCGGAGCGTGACGGCCGGGACCCTCACCGGAACCCCCTCATGACCACCGTCCCCGAACTCGATCCCACCGTCGCCGCGATGCAGCAGGAGCTCGCGCAGCTCCGCGCCGAGGTGGATGCCTGGCGCACACGCTACACCAAGGGCGAGGTCCGCGACACGGCCTACACGAACTCGGCCAAGGAGGTCGCTCCGCTCTATACGGCGCTCGACCTCGAAGGCTCGGGCGGCACGGCCTTCGAAGTGCCCGGCGTGTTCCCCTTCACGCGCGGCATCCACCCCACCGGCTATCGCGGCAAGCTGTGGACGATGCGCCAGTTCGCCGGCTTCGGGTCGGCCAAGGAGACGAACGAGCGTTACAAGTTCCTGCTCAAGAACGGCACGACCGGCCTCTCGGTCGCGTTCGATTTCCCGACCTTGATGGGCTACGACTCCGACCACCCGCGTTCGGAGGGCGAGGTCGGCAAGTGCGGCGTGGCGATCAGCTCGCTCGCCGACATGGAGGCGCTGTTCGACGGCATCCCGCTCGACCAGGTGTCGACGTCGATGACCATCAACGGCCCGGCGATCATCCTCTGGTGCTTCTACATCGCCGCCGCGGAGAAGCAGGGCGTCAAGGCCGAGCAGCTGCGCGGCACGGTGCAGAACGACATCCTGAAGGAGTACATGGCGCAGCACGCCTGGTGCTTCCCGATCGAGCCGGCGCTGCGCCTCATCGTGGACATGTTCGAGTACGGCTCCCGGCACGTGCCACAGTGGAACACCGTCTCGATCTCCGGCTATCACATCCGCGAGGCAGGCGCGACGGCGGCGCAGGAACTCGCCTTCACGCTCGCGGACGGCTTCACCTACGTGGAGCGCGGGATTGCCCGCGGACTCGACGTGGACGACTTCGCCCCGCGGCTGTCGTTCTTCTGGGACATCCACAACGACTTCTTCGAGGAGATCGCCAAGCTGCGCGCCGCCCGGCGCATCTGGGCGCGGCACATGAAGGAGCGGTACGGCGCCAAGAACCCGCGCTCCTGGGTGATGCGGTTCCACTCGCAGACCGCCGGGGTGACGCTGACGGCGCAGCAGCCCATGAACAACATCGTCCGCGTCGCCTACCAGGCGATGGCGGCCGTGCTCGGCGGCACGCAGTCGCTGCACACCAACTCCATGGACGAGACGCTCGCCCTGCCCACCGAGCACGCGGTGGAGGTGGCCCTGCGGACCCAGCAGGTGCTCGCCTACGAGACCGGCGTGCCGAACGTCATGGACCCGCTCGGCGGCTCCTACTACGTCGAGAAGCTCACCGACGACCTCGAACGCGAGGCCGAGCAGCTGTTCGAGCAGATCGCGGAGCAGGGCGGCGTGGTGCCCGGGCTCGAGACGGGCTGGTTCCAGCGGAAGATCGCGGAGGCCGCCGCGCGTCAGCAGTGGGAGATCGAACAGCACCGCCGGCTCATCGTCGGCGTGAATGCGTTCGAGACGGAGGAGAAGGAACTCACCATCCCGCTGCTCAAGATGGACGAGCAGGCCGCGAAGGATCAGGCGGCGGCGCTGGCGCGGCTGCGCACCACGCGCAACGACGCCACCTGCACGGCGAACCTCGAGCGGCTCCGCACCGCCGCCCGGGGCACGGAGAACGTGGTGCCGTTCATCCTCGAGTGCGCGCGCAGCTACTGCACGCTCTACGAGATCCGCGCGGCGCTCGAGGACGTGTTCGGGGCGTATCGGGAGCCGGTGTTCTTCTGAGGGCCGGCGGTCCGCGACCGACGCGGCGACCGATCCGTCGCCGCGTCGTCGCGAGGTTGTGACGCGGACGTGATGGGTTCATCGCCGGTGCGGGGCGATCGTGGGCGCGCGTGCGGTGACCGCCGTGCGCCTCACGTTCTCCCCGAGGTCCAGCGCCGTGCGTTCGCGTCTCCTCTCCCTGCTCCTGCTCGCCGGGCTCGCTGCCTGCGCCGACGCTCCCGTCTCGCCTGACTCCGTTGGGCCGCGTCACGCCGCGACCGGCGCCCTCCACGGACTCGGGCGGGTCATCCAGGTCACCTCGGCGGACGATGCCGGTGCGGGTACGCTGCGTGCCGCCCTCGCGGCGGCGGACGCTGACCCGGAGATCCAGGTGATCGAGCTGTCCTCCGCGCTCGACACCATCGTGCTCCAGTCCGGCCTGACGTTCGACGGCCCCCAGCCGTTGGTGATCGATGGGCGGAGCACCATCATCGACGCGGCGGCGTTGCCCGCGGGCCGCGACGCGCTGACCCTTGGGCTGAGCATCGCGGCCGAGCTGCGCGACCTCACGGTGCGCCGCGCACCCGGTACCGGCATCTCGATGCTGGTGTCGCCGCGCGCGACCGGCACGGTGCAGGTGGTCCTCGACGGGGTCCGCGTGATCGAGAACGGCAGTCACGGGGTGCTCATCAACGACCAGGTCGACTACCTGACCGACCCGGATGCCACGACCAACGGCGGCTCGGACGCCAACCTCCGCGTCACCGTGCGCGGCAGCCTCTTCCGCGGCAACGGATTCGCCGCGATCGATCGCGACGGCCTGCGCGTGAACGAGGGCGGCCTGGGTGACCTGGTGGCCGAGATCGTGGGCACCGTGGTCGAGCGCAACGGCGGGGACGGCATCGAGCTCGACGAGCGCGGCGCAGGTGACGCGTCGTTCGTCGTGCGTGGAACCGACCTGCTGTTCAACGGCGCGTTCACGCCCGACGACTACGATGACGGCATCGACGTCGACGAGGCGGACGCCGGGCACCTGGTGGGTCACTTCGAGCGGGTCCGGGCGAACGACAACTTCGAGCAGGGGATCGACCTGAACGAGAACCACGCCGGGGACCTCAAGGTCACGATGCGCGACGTCCAGGGGTCCCGGAACGCCGAGGAAGGCATCGAGTTCGAGGAGGACGACGACTTCGCCGGCGGTGGCAGCCTCTACGCGGATCTCGCGGACGTGGTCGCGAACGGCAATGGTGCCGTGGACGGGGATGCCGGCCTCAAGCTCCGCGAGAAGGGTGACGGAGACGTGGAGGCGACGCTGCTGCGCATTCGCGCGTCCGACAACGCGGTCCGCGGGATCGAACTGCGCGAGGATGCCGCCGGCGCGATGCTCGCCTTCGCCACGGACATCACGGCCGATGGGAACGCCGGCGAAGGCGTCCGTCTGGACGAGAACGGCGCGGGCGACCTGCTGGCCAAGGTGGTCGATGCGCGCACGGTCGACAATGGGGAGGCCGGCATCCATGCGGAGCAACAGACCGCCGGTTCGGGCACGCTGGTGGTGGTCGGCCACACCGCAGCGGGCAATCCCGATGGCAGCGTGGAGGCCGACCCGCGGCAGGTCTCCGTGACGATCCTGCCCTGAGCGGTTCGGTGCCGGGCCGCAGTATCTTCCGGCATGCCGAAGCGCAGCGACGAGTGGTGGAAGACCTATTTCGACGCGGGATACGTCCGCGAGTATGAGCCGCTGTTCGACCTCGTGACCGACCGACAGCAGGTCGCGCGCCTGATGGAGCTCCTGCAACTGGAATCCGGCGCGCGCCTGCTCGACGTCCCCTGCGGGCAGGGGCGCCACGCGCACCTGCTCGCCGAGGCCGGCTACGACGTGGACGGGTTGGACCTCTCGGCGCATCTCATCGCGATGGCCAAGCAGCGGGGCACCGGGCGGACGCTGCGCTACCGGCGGGGCGACATGCGCCGCCTGCCGAGCGCGTGGACCGGCCGCTTCGACGCGGTGCTGAATCTCTTCACGAGTTTCGGCTTCTTCACCGACGCCCGGGACGACGCGCGGGTGATCCAGGAGTTCGCCCGGGTGCTCAAGCCGGGCGGGGTCCTGGTGTGGCACGGCGGGAGCCGCGACGGGGTGATGGCCAAGTTCCTCGCGTCCGATTGGTGGCAGACCGCGGATGGCACCGTGATCGCGCAGGACCGCGACTTCGACCCGCTCACCGGATTCCTGAGCATCAAGTCGCTGTGGCAGGGTCCGCGGGGCACGGAGCGCCGGGAACACCGCATCCGGCTGTACACGGCGTCGCGGCTCGCCGAGCTCATGCTGGACGCCGGGCTGGTGGTGGAGCAGGCGTGGGATGCGTTCAGCGACCGGCCGCTCACGCGCCGGTCGAGCGAGATGCTGCTCCTCGCGCGCAAGGAATGACGGTCGTCCGGCGTTGATGCGGCGGCGCCCTGCGGGTAGCTTTCCCGCATGTCACGCCCCGTCCGAGTTCTCGTCGCGAAGCCCGGCCTCGATGGTCACGACCGTGGCGCCAAGGTGGTCGCGGCCGCCCTCCGTGATGCCGGCATGGAAGTCATCTACACCGGCCTGCACCAGACCCCCGAGATGATCGCCACCGCCGCCGTCCAGGAGGACGTCGACGTGGTCGGACTCTCCATCCTCTCCGGCGCGCACATGACGCTCTTCCCGCGCGTCCGCCAGCTGCTCGCCGAGCAGGGGCGCGAGGACATCCTCCTCACGGGCGGCGGCATCATCCCCAAGGAGGACATGGAGGCGCTCGAGACCCAGGGGATCGGCAAGCTGTTCGGTCCCGGCACCCCCACGTCGGCGTTGGTCGACTACATCAAGACCTGGTTCGCCGCTCGGCATCAGGAAGCGTGAGCGACTCCAAGTCCACGACGGGCGCATCGGCGCCGTCGAGCCGTTTGCGCGCGCTGGCTGAGGCTTCGAAGGAACTTGAGCAGCGCCTGCGCCTCGGCGGCGGGCCGGACCGCATCGCCAAGCAGCACGCCCAGGGCAAGCTCACGGCGCGCGAACGCGTCGCCGCCCTGAAGGATCCGGGGTCGCATTTCCTGGAGTTCGGGCTCCTGGTCGCCCACGACCTCTACAACGGCGAGGCGCCCGGCGCAGGCGTCATCACCGGGATCGTGCAGGTGCATGGGCGCGAGTGCGTCGTCGTCGCGAACGACGCCACGGTGAAGGCCGGTTCGTGGTGGCCGGAGACCATCCCGAAGATCCTCCGGGCGCAGGAATGCGCCATGCGCTGCCGCATCCCCATCGTCTACCTCGTCGACTCGGCGGGTGTGAACCTGCCGTACCAGGGAGGTGTGTTCCCGGGGCAGTACGGGGCGGCGCGCATCTTCTACTACAACTCGCTCATGCGGCGCTACCTCCGCATCCCGCAGATCGCCGCGGTGATGGGGCAGTGTGTCGCGGGTGGGGCGTACCTCCCGGCGCTGAGCGACGTCATCCTCATGGTCAAGGGCAGTTCCTTCATGGGGCTCGGTGGACCCAACCTCGTGAAGGGGGCGACCGGACAGTCGGTGGATGGCGAGACGCTCGGTGGTGCCACCATGCACACCGAGGTGAGCGGCGTCGCCCACTACGCACTGGAGGATGACCAGTCCTGCCTCGAGAAGGTGCGCGACCTGGTCTCGCGACTGGCGCCGCCGCCACGCGTCGCACCGCACAATCCCGATCGCCAGCCCGGCGCCGAGCCGGAGGCGCTCTACGACCTGCTGCCGGCCGACCATCGCATGTCCTACGACATGCATGCGCTGCTCCGGTCGGTGCTGGACGGCGGCTCGCTCGACGAGTTCCAGCCGAACCTCGCCAAGGAGATGATCTGCGGCGACGCCGCCATCGAGGGGATCCCGGTGGGCGTGATCGCGAATGCGCGTGGCCTCATCAAGGGCCGCGCGGGCGAGCCGCCACGCTTCGGCGGCATCATCTACGCCGAGAGCGCGGAGAAGGTCGCGTTCTTCATCGACCGCTGCGATCGCCAGGGCATCCCGCTGCTCTTCGTGCAGGACGTCTCGGGCTTCATGGTGGGCAAGGAGGCCGAGCACGAGGGCATCATCCGCGCGGGAGCGCGCTGGGTCGAGGCCATGGCCACGGCATCCGTGCCCAAGCTGGTGCTCACCGTGAACCACGCGTCCGGCGCGGGCTACTACGCCATGGCGGGGCAGGGGTTCGATCCGGACTTCATCTTCTCCTGGCCCACCGGCCGCATGGCCGTGATGGAAGGCGAGTCCGCTGTCGCGGCGGTGCATGGCCCCGCGATCGCGGCGGCGAAGAAGGCCGGCGTGGAGCCGAGTGCGGCCGTGCAGCAGGCGATGGACGAGATGCGGGCCGACTACGAGCATCAGCTCGATGCGCAGTACGCCGGGGCCCGCGGGTACATCGACGCGATCGTCTATCCCGAGGAGACGCGCACGGCCCTCGCGATGGCGCTGCGGGCGGCCTGGCAGAATCCCGGCCCGCACTTCGGGCCGTACGTCATCCCCTCGCTGATCCCTCAGCGACCCAGCCAGTGACTCCACTTGACGGTGAGCACGTTCGTGCCGCCGTCGGAGAACAGGTCGCCGAGCTGGCGCGAGGGATCGAACGCGCCCACTGCATCGCTCGCATCGCGGCGCTGTGACCACACGACGAACAACGTCGAGCCGGGCCGGTACTCCCAGCGGAACACGGCATTGCTGCGGAACTCCCCGACGCTGAACGCCGGGTCATCGATCCGCACCGCCGCGGCACCGCTGCCGAGGGTGAGTGTGCCGTCCCCGTGCGCCGTGTACTCGCTCCCACGGTACGGCCGGACACGGTCGCGCCAGCGCGACGCACGCGGCGCCACCACCTGGAAGAGGTCGCGATACGTCCCGGATGCCACGAAGGGCTGCGCGTAGAGCTGGAGCGTGGCATTCGGGGTGAACGCCAGGTTGAGCCGCGCCGTGAGCGCCGTCGTCGTCTGCGTCAGGTCGCCGAGGATGTACGTCGGTCCGAGGGTCGTGCTGCGGGTCGCGACGTACTGCCAGGGCAAGCGATTGCGCGAGAGACTCGGGCCCAGGCTCACGTCGGCGCGCGCCGATGGCCGCAGGGTGACGAGTGGCGTCGCGTTGATCACGTAGCCGCCGCTCTCGGTGCTGCGCAGTGCGTACTGCGAATACTCCAGCGCGATGCGCCGCCGCTGGTCCGTGCGGTACCGCAGCCACAGCGAGTGTCGCGTCGGAAGGGTGAGCGCCGGTCCACCGCGCAGCGCCTGCACCGCGAGTGCCGACGCGTCCACACGGCCCTCGACGCTCAGGCTGTGCAGGGAGTGGAACTGGAAGTCGTTCCAGAGTGTCGCGCCGGCAAACATCCGTTCGCCGGCCGTGGTCGTCTGCTGGAACAGGTTGCCCCAGTGTGCACGGTCGCGCAGGCGCTTCGTCGGGCCCACGGCATCGTAGCCCACCCATCCGCCCACATGGATCGCGTCGGCGCGGAGCTGGAACCCGAGGTCGTTGGCCTCGAAACCCGGCGTCTTCACTTGGGAGGCGATGCCCCCGCGCCAGGCGCCGCCCGCTTCCTTGGTCAGCATCACTTGCGCATTCAGTCCGCGGAGCACGGTGGCCGACGAGTCCACCTCGAGGTGCGCCGCATCACGGCGCTGGAAGTTGTGCACGAGGTTGCGTTGCGTGGCGGTGATCGCGGCAGCTGTCCCGCGCACCTGGCTCCCGAAGATCGACCCCAGCACCTGGAACCGACCCTCTGCGAACCGCCGCCGTCCCGTGAGGCCGGCCACCAGTGCGCCGTCCCGCAGCGAGTGGAGGGCGGTCCCCTCCAGCCGGCGATGCGTCGTCGTGAGCATCGCACCGAGCGTCCCCTCGCCACGTGCGATGTCCTTCGTCACCCGCAGCACGCCGTAGTGCGACATCGGCTCGACGACGCTGCGCGACTGCGTGATCCCGTCGCTCCAGCGCACCCCGGTCTCTTCCGTGAGCGCGGAGAGGCCACCGATGGCCCACCCGCCGGCGGTCTTGCCGGAGAGCTTGAGCGCGCCGAGCACCTGCGCGTCACGTGGGGCGGAACGATGCTCGGCGGCACTCGGCAGTCCTCCCTGTGGCGGTCGGCCGATCCGGCGCGAGTAGAACAACTGGTCATGCCCGCCCACCCAGCCTTGGGCTGAGACCGTCTGGAGGAAGAGGTCGCTGCCTTCGGTGAAGAAGGGGCGGCGCTCGGCGAAGAAGTTCTCGTTGCCGCTCAGGTTCACCACGCTGGGGTCGGCCTCCACCTGGCCGAAGTCCGGCGCCACCGTGGCGGTGAGCGTGACGTCGGAGGTCAGGCCGAGCTTCACGTCGGCACCCACGCGCGGCAGAACGAGATCCTGCTTGAAGAACGGATTCCCGGGCTGCAGCGGGGCATGGGTGACACTGGCGACCGAGAAGGGCACGACTTCGAGCCGACGCAACGCACGGGGTGGCTCCATGCCGCGCAGCGTGCCGAACCTCGAGACGAACCCCGCACGGTCCGGCGTGGTCAGCGACCACGTGGAGCGTTCGTTCCGGCGGGCGAGGTCGCGGGCGAACTGGATGCCCCAGTCCCGCGACCCCGCAGCATCGACCGCGAAGCGCAGTTGTGAGAGTGGAATGCGGAACTCGACGCTCCAACCGGCGGAATCCCTCGCGACCGCGGCATCCCAGACCGCGTCCCAGCCCAGGTCCTCGGTGAACTCCTGGTCGCCGCTGATGTATCCGTCGCGCTTGACGCCGGCGGGATTCACGCCGAATCGGAAGGCCGTGCGCCGGTCGTAGTAGCTGTCGATGATCACGTGCGCCCAGTCGCTGTAGCCGGTGAAGTCGCGGCGCCCGAGCGTGGCGACGATCGAGTCCGGCGCGCTGTCCTCGAGGCGCATCGCGATGTAGAGTGCCTTGTCGTCGAAGAGGACGCGGGCCGCACTGCGCTGTGTGGCCGGCGCGCCGCCGTCCGGCACCGACTGCGTGAACGCGTCCGCGGGCAGCACGGACGCCCAGGCCGCGTCGTCGAACCGCCCGTCGAGCACGATCGGGCTCGACGCACGGGTGGCGATGGTGCTGCGGATCGCGGCGGCGCCCGCGCCGCCGGGCACACCGCTGGCGGCACGGCTGCCCGCACCGCCACTCCGTGCGCCCTCCCGGACACTCTCGCGCGGGGGTGCCTGCGCGGCCACCACCGCCGCAGGCAGAGTGGACAACACGGCGACGAGCACGACGGGCAGCACGATGCCGAGCGGCATCGCCGGACCTGCGGTACGACGGGACATCAGCACTCCGGATCGGGTCGACAACGAGTGCCGACAGGATCGCGGGTCGCGCTGCGGTTATGGTGGTGGCGCGGTGCTCATCGCGTGACAGTGCGGTGAGCGGCCGGTGCGGAGCCGCTCACGCGACGCGCACGCAGCGGGACGGGCCGCCTGCCCGACTCAGAGCTCCAGGCGATACCCGGCCTTGCGCACCGTGAGGATGTGGCGCGGATGCGCGGGGTCCGCCTCGAGCTTGCGGCGCAGTTCCACCACATGGGTGTCCACCGTCCGGCTCACGATGCTCGCATCGTAGCCCCACACCTGGCGCATCAGGTCATGCCGCGAGACCACGGCGCCGCGACGGTCGAGCAGCGCGACGAGGAGTTCGTATTCCATCGGCGCGAGGGACACCGTCGCGCCGGCCCGGCGCACGGTGCGCGCGGCGCGGTCGATGGTCACGTTCCCGAAACCGTCGAGCGGCGCGCCGGCGGCCTGCCCACCGCGGCGCAACAGCGCCTGTACACGCGCCAGCAGCTCGAGGACGCCGAAGGGTTTGGTCACGTAGTCATCCGCGCCGTGCCGGAAGCCCATGACCTTGTCCGCCTCCTCGCCGCGCGCGGTGAGGATCAGCACCGGCGCCTCGAAACCGGCGTCGCGGAGCGTACGCAGCACCCGATAGCCGTCCATGCCGGGCAGCATCAGGTCGAGGATCACCACGTCCGGCCGCCAACTCTGCGCGGCGGCGACGCCGCTCGGCCCATCCTCGGCCAGGCGCACCTCATGGCCCTCGATCTCCAGGTTGTTGCGCAACCCGAACGCGAGATCCGGGTTGTCCTCCACGACGAGCACGCGGCCCTTCCGGTTCGCGCTCATGCGGATTCCCCCGTCGTCGGGAACTGCACCACGAACCGCGCACCGCGACCGTTGGGCGCCTCTTCGACCCAGGCCTTGCCATGGTGGCCGAGCACGAGTTCACACACGACGGCGAGACCGATGCCACTGCCCGCGACCGCGGAGTTCACGTCGCGCTCGAGACGCTGGAAGGCCTGCCAGATGCGGAGGCGGTCGCCGACCGGGATGCCCGGCCCGGCGTCATCGACCATGAGCGTGGGCGCGCCATCACGCAGCGTGACGGTCACGGCCAGGGTCTGTCCTGCAGGACCGTATTTCACCGCGTTGTCCATGAGGTTGAGCACGATCTGCCGGATGGCGCCGGGGTCGAGCCGGGTGCGGACGCTGGGGTCGAGCGCCGTCTCCACATGAACCTTCCGGGCGGCCGCCACGGGGAAGAAGACCTCGACCGCATCGCGCACGTGCGGTGCGAGGGCCGTCTCCTCGAGATTCAGGTGCAGCGCCGACCGTTCGGCGCGCGAGAACTGGAGGATGTTCTCCACGAGATGCGACAGCCGACGGGCTTCCTGGTCGATGATGCCGAGCGAGCGCGTCCGCTCCTCCTCGCTGCGCACGCGGCCCAGCAGCAGGGTCTCGGCGAACATGCGCAACTGTGCCAGCGGCGTGCGCAGCTCGTGGGAGACACTCGCGATGAAGTCGGTGCGCAGGCGCTGGAGCTCGTCCTCGCGTCGGAGCTGGGCGATACCCGTGCCGACCAGCAGGAACGCCAGCGCAAGTGCGGCGAGCAACAGCGGCAGGCGGCTCTGCGGCACGCCGCCGATGAGCAGCCGCTCGTCCATGCCGTCCCGGAAGGTCACGACCGTCTTGAGTCCCCCCAGGTACTGCAGCACGTGCTTGCCGTGGAACGCGCTTTCGTAGCGGTGTGGCGTGGCGAAGATCACGCGGCCGCTGCCGTCGTAGACCTCGACGCTGAACAACGAATCGTTCCGCACCGGGCCGGTCAGCGTCGGGGGCAGCAGCACCCCCTTCGCGGCCACCCGCGCGAGGATTGGCTGTGCGAACTTGGCAAGGCAGATCTCGAATCCGTAGGCCGCGGCCGGGCGCCCGGCGTGGTCCCACTTCACCTGGTAGACGAAGGTCCGTTCCTGGTCACCCTCCCACCGCGTCACGGCCGACGAGGACCACTCGATGGTGTAGTAGCCGCTGCGGACCTCCGCGAGCACCGTGTCGCGCAGCCAGGTGGCGATCCCGTCGTCCAGCGCCGCCTCATTGGTGCTGAGGGCGCCGGTGGCGATCGCGATGCGGAAGACCGGCGAGATCGAGTCGCCGGGGCACTGCAGCTTCTTGGCCGTGGTGGAGCGGAGGATCTGCACCGAGGGCAACGGAGCACCGGCCGCGAGCTTCTCGCGTCCCATGATCGGACTGAGCAACCACACGATGTCGGCGTACAGCATCTCCTTCGCCGCCGAGTTGAACTCCCAGGCCGCGAAGCTCGCATAGTCGCGCATGGTGCGCTCCGCATCGGCGCGATGCCGGTGCGTGGCGTCCCAGGCCTCGTAGGTCAGGAACCCAGCGAGGCCGAACGTGAGCAGCAGGATAATCGTCAACGAGCGCGAGCGCGGGGCGATCGAGGACGGTCGGGGAAGCGGAGCCATGCGGGTGGGACGAGGGGCACGAGGACGGACACCGAAAACTGCACCGGAACGCTGCCGGGCGGTGTCAGCACCATGTCAGGAGGCGGTGTCGGAGCGGGCAGGGGAATCGCTACATTCCTGCCTCCATGTCCCGCCCCCTGCTGCTCTACGGCGCCAACGGCTACACCGGCCAGCTGATCCTCACGGAATGTCTGGCGCGCGGCCTCCGTCCCATCGTGTCGGGCCGCAACGCAGCGGCGATCACCGAACTCGCGACGCGCCACGGACTCGAGGCGCGGCCGGTGGGCCTCGAGGACCGCGCCGCGCTGCAGCACGCGCTCGACGGCGTGGGCGCGGTCCTGCACTGCGCGGGTCCCTTCGTCCACACGGCCACGCCCATGCTCGAGGCGTGTTTGGCGACGGGCGTGCACTATCTGGACATCACCGGCGAGATCGCGGTGTTCGAGCAGGTCGCTCGGCTGGATGCGCGCGCCCGCGCGGCCAGCGTGACGCTCCTTCCGGGCGTCGGCTTCGATGTCGTCCCGACGGACTGCCTCGCGGCCCATCTCAAGCGGCGGCTGCCCTCGGCGACCTCGCTCGAACTCGCGTTCAGCGGGGGCACGCCGCCGTCGCACGGGACCTCGCTCACGATCATCGAGGGGTTGGGCCAGGACGGCGCGATCCGCCGAGACGGTCGCATCACGCCGGTCCCGCAGGGATGGCGCACACGCATGGTCGACTTCGGCGTCCGGGAGCGCATGTGCGTGACGATCGGCTGGGGCGATGTGTCGACCGCATTCCACTCGACCGGAATCCCGAACATCGTCACGTACGTCGCGACGTCGCCGCAGGGTGCCCGCTCGCTGCGCTGGTCGCGCTATCTCAGCCCTGTCCTCGGCACCAGCACCGTGAAGAACTTCCTCGCCGCGCGCGTGAAGCGCGGACCGGCCGGTCCGTCGGCAGACGCCCTGGCCGCCCGCCAGAGCCACGTGTGGGGCGAGGTGACGGACGCGCACGGCGGCGTCGCGCGCGCGCGCCTCACGGCGCCGAGTGGCTATGCCCTCACGGCGCTCACGGCCGTACGGGCGGCGATGCGGGTGTTGGGTGGGGCCACCGCGGCGGGATTCGTCACGCCGTCCAAGGCCTTCGGGCCGGAGTTCATCCTGGAGATCCCGGGCACCACCCGGGAGGATATCGCGTGACCGAGCGCACGATCGCGAAACTCGTGTTGGCGGGCGCCGGCCTCGCGGTGTTCTTCACCGGCGTCCGCTTGGATCTGGAAGCGCTGCGCTACGTCGGCATCGCCCTCGTCGGGGTCGCGTTCCTGCTCCGCTTCGTCGGCCGGCGACCGCCGACGTGACTCAGAGGCCGTCGGTGATGCGGTAGCCGCGCTTGACGTCGCTGGCACCGGCGCGTGTGCCGAGCGCCGTGCTGAGGCCGAAGGCGATGGCCGTACCCGCACCGACGATGGGGAGGATCGCGGTCAACGGCATCGCGATCAGGGCCGCCACCACACCGGCGGCGATCGCCGCGAACGGGGTGTGCGCGGCCTCCACGTAGCGCAGCCGTTCGCGCACGAACCGGCGCGCCGTGCTGTAGCCGAACCACGAGGCGCCGAGCGCCGCTCCTACCGCCAGCAATTCGAAGAACATCGGGACGCTCCTGTTGCTCCGACTACGCGCCGCCGCAGGCGCGGGTTTCGCGCGCGACGCGCGGTGGCGAACCGTAGCCAGCCCGCGACGGGGAAGCTACGATACTAGGGTCGGCCCCGCGCGGGGCCTCCCCCATCAGAGGTCGGCAATGGAAGTGAGCATCGATCGCCGCGTGACCAAGCTCGAAGCCGAGCTGGCGCGGGTGCGCCAGGAGTTCGAGGCGGCGCTGGACCGTGTGCCGCCGGAGCGGCTGCACAAGGCTCCGGCGGGGCAATGGACGCCGGCGCAGATCATCTGGCACGTCGCCAAGGTGGAGCGCGGGATCGCGCGGTTGTTCGAGCGGCTCGATGCCGCCATCCCGCCGATGGCCACGGTGCCCCCGGGGCCGTCGCTGGACCGGGTCCTGCATCTGTTGGACCACCACAACTACAAGGACCGCACGCGCAAGATCGTCGCGCCGGACGCGATCACGCCGCCCACGGAGGTGGACTTGGTGGCCGAGCGCGCCCGCTGGGCGGACGGTCGCGTGCAACTGATCGACGCCATGCGGGCGTCGGGGCCGCGTCTCTCGCTCATGAAGCACGACCACCCGTTCTTCGGGCCCTACGATGGCTGGCAGTGGGCCCTGATGATCGCGCGCCACGAGGAGCGGCACCTGTTGCAGCTGCACGAGGTCGTGGCCGCGCCGGTGTAGATTGCGGGATGGCCCTGCGTCCCATCCCTGAGCTCCTCGCGCCCGCCGGCTCGCTCGACGCCGTGCGGGCGGCGGTGGCCAACGGCGCCGATGCCGTGTACTGCGGCGCGTCACGCTTCAACGCCCGCGACGATGGCGCCCAGCTGACCCTCGACGAGCTCGAGCAGGCCTGCCTCATCGCCCATGAGCGCGGGGCGCGCATCTACCTCACGCTCAATATCCTGATCAAGCCCGCCGAGCTGCACGATGCGCTCGCGTACCTCGGCGAATGCATCGACCGCGGCATCGACGCGGCCATCGTGCAGGACCTTGGCCTCGTCCGGCTCATCCAGCGCACCTACCCCGGATTCGAGATCCACGGCTCCACCCAGATGACGGTGCACGACGCGTCCGGTGCGCGGGTCATGGAACGCCTCGGCATCGAGCGCGTGGTACTGGCCCGCGAGAACACGCTCGACGACATCCGGACCATCCGCGCCGCCGTGCCCGGGCTCGGCCTCGAGACCTTCGTGCACGGCGCCCTCTGCATCTCGTACTCGGGGCAGTGCTACATGTCGGGCATGATCTCCGAGCGGTCGGCCAATCGGGGATCCTGCGCGCAGAGTTGCCGCAAGGACTACGTCTTACGTGACGCGCGGGACGGGGCCGAACTCGACCGTGGCTATCTCATCTCCGCCAAGGACCTCGGCGCCTGGGACCATCTCGCCGAGATCGCCGAGGCGGGTGTGGGCTGCCTGAAGATCGAGGGGCGCAAGAAGAAGCCCGAGTTCGTGGCCACGGTCACACGCGGCTACCGCGACTTCCTCGCGCAGGTCGAGCGCGGGGAGTTCGAACCGCCGACCTTCGAGGAGGTCCAGCCGCTGGTGCAGATCTTCTCCCGGGGCTCCACCGGGGGCATGTACGGCGGTCGTGAGGGGCGCGGGTACATCACACGCACGCAACCGGACAACCGCGGTGTCGAGCTCGGCGTCGTCACCGGATTCTCGGACGGCGAACTGTTCGTCGAGGTCCGTGCGCCGATCGCGGAGCGGGACGGGCTGGGTTTCGAGCCCCCGGCCGGTGGCCATCTCGAGAGTACTGGCTTCGCTGCAGGCGCGGTGCGGACGCTCGGCGTCACCGACGGCGTCCACCGGCAGGCGATCCGGGCGCGGCACCGCGTGCCCATCGGGTGGCGCGTGGTGCGGAGCGCGCAGGCGGCGCTGCTCGAACGCGCGCGCGCCAGCTTCGCCGAAGTGGGGCGGGGCACACGCCTGCGCCGCGTGCCGCTCTCCTGGCGCGTCTTCGGCAGCGCCGGATCACTGCTCAAGGCGATCGTCCGCTGTGCGGACCTCGAGGTCACCGTGCGGAGTGAGGTCGCACTCGCGCCGGCCAACGCGCGCGCGCTGGATCAGGCCCAGCTGCGCGAGCAACTCGGTCGCCTCGGGGAGACGCCGTTCGTGCTCACCGAGATCGATGTGCACGGGCTGGCCGAGGGGCTCTTCCTGCCACTGCGCGAACTCAACCACCTGCGCCAACGCGCCGTGGATGAACTGCTCGTCCAACGCGACTGGGTCCGGCAGGCCGAGGAAGCGGAGCGTGCGGCGCGTATCGCGTCGGCCGTCGCTCGGGTGGCGGTACATGCGCGCGGCGGGACGGCGGGGCCGGAGCCGTCGACCGGCCGGATCGTCGCCGAAGTGTGGCAACTCGGAGCCGCCGAGGCGGCGCTCGAAGCCGGCGCCTGCGAGATCGTCTTCGATCCCTTCCTGCGGCACCCCTTCCCGGCGCTGACCAAGGTCCAGGCGTTCATCGCGCGTGCGGCGGCGTCCGGCGTGTCGCTGCGTCTCCGCCTCCCGACCATCGTGCGGCCCGAAGAGCGCAAGAAGCTCGACAAGTGGCTCGCCCTCGGCACGCCGTTGCTCACCGGTCACCTCGGCCTGCTCGCCGAGCTCGCCGGGGACGGACGCGACGTGGCGGCTGACTACGCCGTCAACTGCTTCAACGCACACACGGCCGCCGAGTTGTTCACGCTGGGGGCCTCGCGCATCACGCCTTCGGTGGAACTGACGGTCGACGAACTGGAGGCCCTGTCCGCCCCGTGGGCGGGCGCCGGGTTCGAGGTGCTCGTGCACGGCCGGCCCGAGGGCATGACGCTTGAGCACTGCGTCCTGAGCGCGGCCTTCGATCGCACGCCTACCCATTGCCGCGACCTCTGTACCAAGCAGCACGTGGATACGCGCCTCACGGACCCGGCCGGCTATGTGTTCCCGGTTGCGACGGACTACGCCTGCCGCAACCGCCTGCTGCATTCACGCCCCATCGACGCGACCGAGTACCTGCCGCGGCTGTGGAACGCGGGGCTCCGCGACTATCGCTTGGTGTTCAACCTGCCGGACGACCCCGTCGCCGCCGTGGTGCGCGGGTACGCGGATGCGCTGGCGTCCCTGCGCGCGGGGCAGCAACCCAGCCGCGCGGTGCGCGCGCTGCTGGGCGAGGGCTTCACCCGTGGGCACTTCGCGCGGGCGGTCTGACGGCGGCCCCGTCGATCGCCTGCCGTGCGGCGATCGCGAGTTGCTGGATGCTGAAGGGTTTGGTGAGGAGCCTCCCGCCCTCCGGCATCGCGCCGCGGCCGCTCAACGCGTCCTCGCTGAAGCCCGAGAGGAACAGCACCGGCAACCCCGGACGTGAGGCCACGATACGCGCCGCCGCCTCCGCGCCGCCCATGACCGGCATCACGAGGTCGCTCACGAGCAGGTTGAACGCGCCCGGATGGCCGGCGGCGACGTGCACCCCTTCGGCGCCGTCCGCCGCGGTGAAGACCACGTAGCCGAGCTTCCGGAGCAGCCGCGCCGTCACCTGGCGCACGGCTTCCTCATCCTCGATGAGCAGCACGGACTCGCCGAAGCGCGCCAAGGGGATCGGTTCGTCGATCCCGGCCGCACCCGCTTCCGCCGGGGCGTCGTCCACACGAGGGAAGTACAGCGAGAACGTCGCTCCCTCACCGGGCGCCGAGCGCACCAGCACGTGTCCGCCCGCCTGCCCGACGATCCCGTGGACCGTCGGCAGTCCGAGTCCGCTGCCACCCGCCGGGCCCTTGGTCGTGAAGAAGGGCTCGAAGAGCCGCGTCTTGGTGTGCTCGTCGATGCCGACCCCCGTGTCCTCCACGTCCACGCGCACCCACTCGCCGGCAGGGATCGCGCGCGGCAAGGCGTTATCGCCCACGGCGTGGTTCACCACCCGCACCGAGAGCCGGCCGCCGCGGGGCATCGCGTCGCGGGCGTTCACCACGAGGTTGATCAGTGCCTGCTCGATGGCCGTGGGATCCGCGCGCACCGACCAGGGCACGGCCGGCGTCTCGATCTGCAGCGAGATGTCCTCGCCGAGCAGGCGGCGGAGCAGGCGCTCGAGCCCGTGCACCTGCGCGCCCAGGTCGATGACCTTGGGCTCGATCATCTGCCGGCGGGCGAACGCGAGGAGGCGCAGCGTGAGGTCGGCGCCGCGCCGGCCCGCGTGGTCGATCTCGTCGAGATGGGTCCGTGCTTCCGTGTCGGGGCCGACGAGCGGCCGCAGCAGCGTCACGTTGCCGAGGATGGCGGTGAGCAGGTTGTTGAAGTCGTGCGCGATGCCACCGGCCAGACGTCCGACGCTTTCCAGCCGGCGTGCGGCGACGAGTTCCGTGGCCAGGCGGTCCCGCTCGCGCACGTCGCGCAGCGCGACGATGAGCCGCGGGCTGCCGTCCTCCTCGACGAACGGCCGCGACGCCCCCTCGAGCCGCACGTAGTCGCCGTTCCGGTGCCGCGAGCGCACGGGCACGCCGTTCGCGAGGCTGGGGTCGCGCGCGAAGGAGCGCTCCATCTGATCGCGCATCACCGGGACGTCGTCGGGGTGCACGAAGTCGAACGCGCTGGTCCCCACCACGGCGGCCGGGTCCCAGCCGAGGATGCGGGTGACCGAGGGGGAGATGTAGAGGATGGTCCCCGTGCGGTCGAGCATGAAGATGATGTCCGTGGAGTGCTCGATCAGCGAGCGGAAGCGGGCGTCCCGTCGCCGCAACTCCGCCTCGGACTCCAGCGCCGCCAGCTGCGCGGCGGCGCGCGCGGTGATCGCGGCCTCGCTGCGGGCGCGCTCCACGTCGAGGAGTGCGATCAGCACGCCGGCACCCATCGCCACCTGCATGGGGATGCCGCCGAAGGTCAGGAACTGCTGCAGTACGGCAGACGGCTCCGCGAAATGCGAGAGCGGCTCGAGCAGGCGCAGGGATCCATACGCGATCAGCGCCCCGGCGAGCGTGCGCCGGCCGAGGTCGGAGATGCCGGGCGCGCCGCGGGCGATCTGCAGGCCGGCCCAGAGGTACGTCGCGCCCCAGATGACGGCGAGGAGCGACGCACGCCGGAGGTAACGGTCGGCGAGCAGGGACGGATCCGCTGGCGGCGCGCGCAGCACCATCCCGACCGCGACGGTCATTGCGAGCACCACGGCGATCGCGATGGCGCGGGGCGCGCCGTGCCCCGGCTTGCCCAACGCGTGCGTGCCGCGGAGCAGGAGGATCAGGTGGGCGGTCGCCGCCACGAGCGAGGCCAGCGATGCTGGCTGCCGCCACGCGCTCCAGGACGGGATGTTGACCGCGAGCAGCGAGACCGCCGCGCACACGGCGTACAGCGACAGCGACGTCCATACCCCCTGCCAGATCCGCAGATGCCCGGCGGCGTTGGGTTGCCGGCGCAGCGTCCACAGCGTCGCCGCGAAGCCGATGGCGAACGCCGCGAGGATGCCGGAGGCCGAGACGAAAAGCGGGATCCGTTGCACGAGGGGAACACTACGCGCAAAAGGGGGATGCCGCAGGGGGCAGGCGGGCGGCTATCGTACGCCGTGACCGTCCCCGCCGATCCCGCCCCGTCGCTCGACGCCGCCCGCGCGCTGCTCCGCGAGCGCTTCGGCTACCCCGACTTCCGGCCCGGCCAGACCGAGGCCGTGCGCGCCATCCTCGAGGGCCGCGACACGCTCGTCGTGCTGCCCACGGGCGGCGGCAAGTCGCTCTGCTACCAGGTGCCGGCGCTGTTGCTGGACGGGTTGACGGTCGTGATCTCGCCGCTCATCTCGCTCATGAAGGACCAGGTCGACGCCCTCGCGGCGCGCGGGCTGCCGGCCACGTTCATCAACAGCACGTTGTCGCCGGCGGAGTCGAGCGAACGGATGGCTCGCGTGCTCGCGGGTGACGTCAAGCTGCTCTACCTCGCGCCCGAGCGATTCGATGTCGGCAGCATGGCCGAGCGCCTGCGCACGCTCGGCGTCCGGCTGCTGGCGATCGATGAGGCCCACTGCATCAGCGAGTGGGGACACGACTTCCGACCCAGCTACCTGCGCGTGAAGGACGTCCGCGAGCGCCTCGGCGCGCCGCCCACCGTCGCGCTCACGGCCACCGCGACTCCCGAGGTGCGGGAGGACATCGCGCGCCAGCTCGCGCTGCGCGACCCGGTGCTCGTGCTCACCGGCTTCGATCGCACCAACCTCTCGTACCACGTCATCGCCGCGAAGAACGACGCGACCAAGGATGCGACGCTCATCGACCTGCTGCGCGAGCGGTCGGGCGATGGTGTGGCCATCGTGTACGCCAGCACGCGGCGGACCGTCGAGCGCATCGCGACGATGCTCCAGCACGCGCGCCTCAAGGCGGTCGCCTACCATGCCGGGCTGGACGACGGGCACCGGGCGGAGGTCCAGGACGCCTTCATGACCGAACGCGTGCGCGTGATCGTGGCGACGAACGCCTTCGGCATGGGCATCGACAAGCCGAATGTGCGGCTCGTCGTGCACCACGCCATGCCGGGCACACTCGAGGCGTACTACCAGGAAGCCGGCCGGGCGGGGCGGGACCGCCAACCGGCGACGGCGATCCTGCTGCACGCGTTCCCCGACCGCTTCATGCACGAGTTCTTCATCAAGGGCGCGCTGCCGGAGCGGGAGGTGATCGCCGCCGTCTACGACGCCTGTCGGCGGCTCGCCGATGCCGAGGGACTGGTGTCGAGTCCGGCGGTGGAGATCGCCGCCGCGGCGCGCGGCAAGGTGAGCGACCGCGAGGCGGAGTCCGCACTCCGCATCCTCGCGCGGGCCGGTGCGCTCGCGGTGGCGGATGCGTCGCGGACGCAGGCCTACGTCCGGCTCATCGCCACCACGGCACGCATCAAGGCCGAACTCCCCGAATCCGCGCACGGCATGGAGCTGGCCCTGCTGCGGTCGCTGTGGCGGCGCTCGCGCGGTGCCGTCGAGGACGGCATCGTCGCTGATCTCGATGCGCTGCCGCCGGGGCTGGGCGGTGCACCCGGTGCGATGGCGCTGCTCGACGCGCTCCAGGCGCGACAGATGCTCGTGTGGAGGCGGCTCGGCGAGGGCATCACCCTGCACGATCCGGCGCGTGCGCTTGACGCGTGGCCGGTCGATTGGGAGGTACTCGAGCGCCGCCGGCGCGGCGAGCTCCGGAAGCTCGAGATGATGCAGAAGTACGCCTACACCGACCAATGCCGCCGTGCCTTCGTCCTCCGCTACTTCGGCGACAAGGCCGCGCGCCCTACCTGCGATGGCTGCGACAACTGCCTCCGGCAGCCGCTGGCCGCGAGCGAGGCGGCGCCGGTCAAGGGGACTCGGGTGCGTCGACAACGCACGCCCGCGGCGGACCGGGGAAAGGCCGCCGCAGCCGTGGCCACTCCGCTCTCGCGAGACGAGATCGCCACCCTCGACGCGCTCAAGGCCGTACGGGCACGGCTGGCGCGCGAGGAGGAGGTCCCGGCCTACGTGATCTTCCCGGACCGCACGCTGCGCGAGATGGTCACCAGCCGCCCCCGGACCCTGACCGCGTTGGCGAACCTGCACGGCGTCGGTCCCACACGGCTCGATCGGTTCGGTGCCGCCTTCCTCGAGGTGCTCACCGCGGAGTGAGCCCCTGGGATCCCGGAGTCAGTTGCCGAGTTTCTGGCACACGCGGACGACCTCGCGCTCGAACCGCTTCGCGTCGGACAGGATCGGCCAGAACTGCTCGAGGTAGGCACGCGAATCGGCCTGACGCTTGGGGTCGAGCCCGTCGAGCGGCTTGGCCCAGAGGGCGTCCACCTCGGCCTTCTTCGACTGGTAGTGGGCGATCATCGGCGCCCACTCCGCCGCCGTGCGACAGGGCCCGCGATGCAGGCGCTCCCGCACGGTGCGGATGCCGAGCTTCTCGCTGGGGAACGAGTAGCGCGCATTCACCGCGCCGGACCAGTCGAAGTCATAGGCCACGGGGATGAAGTCGCCCGCGGCGTTGCGGAAGAGCGAGATGTTGTGCAGCGCGGCCAGCGACCAGTCGGTGTTGCCGATCCAGAACTCGAACAGCGAGAGGCGGTTCAGGTCCTCCGGCACCACGTCATCCCACAGCGCCCCGGTCTGCTCGACGAACTGGAGCTTGGCCTCGTCGGCGACCTCCTCCTCGACCTCGAGGAAGAACGCGGTCACCGAGATCGGCTTCACCCGGTCGCTCGAGTCGCGATAGGTGATGTTCGCCAGGCGTGTGCGATGGTGCACCGGATTGATGATCGCGTAGGTCCGGTAGGTGAGGTACTCCAGATAGATGTACTGCTGGTAGTCCGCCGCACTCGGCCGGCACGGCCCGACGATCTTGAGGCGCGGATTCCCCTGCAGGATGGTGCTGTCGCGCGCCGCACGGTCGGACCGGAGGAAGAGCGGCGGGAAGGCGCAGTTGCGCGCCTGACGACGGAAATGCCCCCGCGCACGGAGCTCCACCGGGACGCGCCGTGCGGTCCCCTTGGCATCGGTGTAGCTCAGCTCGGCGCCGAACCAGCGCAGCTCGGTCGAATCACGCTCGCGCATGAGGTCGCGCAGGTTGGTCGTGAGCGTGAGCGTCAGCGGGGCCTCGTCCCGGAACAGCGCCTGCGCGTCCGCGCTCGGTGCGGCGATCCCGAGCAGCACGAGCGCGAGCAGGAGGGCACGACGGAGGACGGTGGTCATCGGAGCTCCACGCCGCGCAGCGGCGAGTCGGGAACGGAACCCAGGTCGTCGGTCACGACGCCCGGGGTGACGGTGTCAGCAAGGGTCACGCCGTATTCGAGCACGCGCAAGTCGTTCTCACGGGTGGTCCCGAGGAACTTCCAGGTGGCGAACAGGCCGCCGAAGCGCGGCTCGATCAACGCCCGGGCGGCCTCGGGGTCCACGGTCTTCACGCGCAGCATCTTGTCGAAGCGCTGGCGCTCCTCGCCGGTCTTCTCGGACTCGGTGGCCTCGGGATCGTTGCGCTTCCGACGCCGCCACGCGCGGTCGGCCAGCGCCTCCAGCTGCTCCGGCGACATCGCCTTGAGGACCTCCTCGTCCATGCGCGCGAGGAACATCCCGGTGCGGTTCGCGGTCGCGAGTGCCCGTTCGAGCCGGCGCGCGGCATCCTTGCCCTCGAGTGCCGCCGGCCGCCCGAAGTCGCTCCACCAGAGGCCGAGCATGAGCAGGTTGAACCCGATCGAGATCACCCAGGCCACGGCGGGCACCGCGCCCGCCGCCATACCGATGCCGATCACCACGAAGATGCCGGCCGCGTCCTTGGAGTCGTCGAGCGAGGTGCGGAACCGCACTGCGGCGACGATGCCGGCGAGCGCGAAGGCGAGCGGCAGCGAACTCTTCACGAGGATCACGATGCCCGCCGCCACCACCGGCAGGATCAGGTAGGTCTGCACCACCGACTGCTGGAACCCCTTCTTCCGACGCGTCAACGTGTAGATCCACGCGACCGGCAGCGAGGTCAGGAAGGCGGTGAGCATCGCGATGGCCGTCGCGGCAGCGGTCGGCAAGGCGCCGAGTACGGCGCCGGGGGCGACCGTCGTGCCCGAGAGCAGCGTGTCGATCGCGGTGGCCGAATCCGTCGGCAGGGAGGGCAGCAGCAGGTCGCGCGCGTACCACGCCGCCGTCAGCGTCAGCGCGTAGTACACGACCGTGCGCGCGACGATGTTGCGCCAGACGGGGAGGTCCGAGACGGAAGGCATGGGGTGGGGACGGGAGGAACGACGCGGGAAGGTGCCGATGCCGGCGCGCGCTGGCAACTGGTCCCGCCGGCGGGTCTGCGGGGTATCTTGTAACACCCTTCACCGGATGCTTGCGTGAACCGACTGCCGCAGCCGTCAGCCCCCCGCCGCGCCCTCCGTGCCGCGCTCGCCGCCCTGGGTGCGGTCACGCTCGCCACGGCACTGCCGGGCGCGGCGCCCGCGCAGGACGGCACCACGCCGACGCTCGTGGTGTTCATCACGGTGGACCAACTGCGGCCCGACTACCTCGACCGTTGGCGCGCGCAGTTCACCGGCGGATTCAAGCGCCTGCTCGACGAGGGGCGCTTCGTGGCCAACGGCGTGCACGACCACGCGATCACGGAAACCGCCCCCGGTCATGCGTCCACGCTGTCGGGACGGTTCCCGTACTCCACGGGCATCGCGAGCAACTCGGCGGGCGTCAACACCAAGGACGCGCCGCTCGTGGGCGGCGACGGCGTCGGGGCGTCACCGTACCGGTTCCAAGGCAGCGTGCTCGCCGACTGGATGCAGCGGGCCGACCCACGCAGCCGTGTGGTGTCGGTCTCGCGCAAGGACCGCGGGGCGATCCTCCCCGTGGGCCGGGGCAAGCACGCGGTGTTCTGGTACGCGCCGTCCAACGGGCGATTCGTCACGAGCAGCTGGTACGGGGACTCGCTGCCGAGTTGGGTGCAGGCGTTCAACGCCGAGGACCGCGTGATGCGCCGCTATGCGGGGCAGGTCTGGATGCCACTGCTCCCGGAGTCGTCGTATCCCGAGCCGGACTCGGTGCCGGGGGAGGTGGGCAGCGGCGAGCCGACGTTCCCGCATGACGTGCCCGAGGACACGCTCCGCGCGCGCAATCTCATCATGGGCACGCCGTACATGGACGAGTTGACGCTCGACCTCGCGTGGCGCGGCGTGCGCGAACTCGGACTGGGCGCCGGGCCCCAGGTCGATCTCCTCGCGGTCTCGCTGTCGAGCACGGATGCCGTCGGGCATCGCTGGGGTCCGGATTCGCGCGAGCTCCACGATCAGGTCGTTCGGGTCGATCGCATGCTCGGGGTCTTCCTCGATTCCCTCATCGCGCTGCGGGGGCGCGAGCGGATCGTGCTGGCGCTGACCGCCGATCACGGGGTCTCGCCCAGCCCCGACGTCCCGTCGTCGTGGGGCGACAACCGGAAGGCACAGCGCGTGCGGCTCGACGACTTCAATGCCGCGCTCGGTGCCCTGGGGCCGCTCGTCGCTCGACACAAGCTGGACCACGAGGCGTTCAACTTCGACGGCATGACCCTCGAGGTGGACCGGGCGCGTGTGGCCGGCAAGGAGCGCGCGGTCAACGAAGTGGCGGCGCTGTTCGCGAAGGAGGCGCGGCGCGTGCCGGGGGTCCTGCGGGCCGATGTCGTCAACGACCTCGCGAAGGCCGACACCGTGAAGGACGCGATCGCACGCCGGTGGCTGCACATGTTCCGACCCAACGGCGAGGTGCTGGTGGCGGTGACGCTGGCACCCTTCAACAAGTGGGGCAACAGCAGCGGGGCCTCGCACGGCTCGCCGCACGACTACGATGCGCGGGTGCCGATCATCTTCTGGGGCCGGACGTTCGCCCCCGGACGCGACACCAGCGGTGCGCGTGTGGTGGATATCGCGCCGACCTTGGCCGCGGTGCTCGGGGTGTCGCCGACCGAACGGCTCGATGGACACGTGTTGCGCACACTTTTGCGGCCCACACCCCCTTAGATTCCGGCGCATCTCGACGACGAGCGCCCCGCTCACCCGTGGCGCCTCGTCGCTCCCGGTCTCCGCCTTCCGCCACACCCCCCGATGCACGATTCGTTGTACTTCCAGGAGCACCACCTCGCGACGCGCGAGATGGTGCGTGCGTTCGCGCGTGACGAAGTCGCACCCGTCGCCCGGCACTTCGATGATTCCCAGGAGTTCCCCTGGGACAACGTCAAGAAGATGGCCGACCTCGGCCTGCTGGGCATCCCGTGGTCCGAGGACCTCGGCGGCGCCGGCCTCGACACCATCAGCTTCATGATCGCGATCGAGGAGCTGGCCCGCGTCTGCGCGTCGCACTCCATCACGATCTCCGCCCACACCACGCTGGGCACCTCGCCCATCGTGAACTTCGGCAACGACGAGCAGAAGCGGCGCCTGGTCCCGCGGCTCGCCAGCGGCAAGGTCCTCGGCGGCTTCGGCCTCACCGAACCCGGTGCCGGCTCCGACGCGGGGGGCACCAAGACCACCGCGGTGCGGAAGGGCGACCGCTACCTCCTCAACGGCAGCAAGCGCTTCATCACGCACGGCGGCGTCGGCGAGAGCTTCGTCGTGACGGCGGTGACCGATGCGAGCAAGGGCACCAAGGGCATCTCGTCCTTCGTGCTCACCAAGGAGACCTGCGACCTGGCCCGGGTGAAGGACCTCGGCATGGGGCACGATCCCGAGATCCCCGTGATGAAGGGGTTCCGCGCCGGCAAGAAGGAGGACAAGCTCGGCTGGCGCGCCTCCGACACGCGCGAGTTGATCTTCGAGGACGTCGAGGTCCCGGTCGAGAACCGCATCGGCGAGGAAGGGAAGGGCTTCATCAACTTCATGAAGACGCTCGACGCCGGCCGCATCGGCATCGCCGCCCTCTCGCTCGGCGTGGCGCAGGGCGCGTTCGACGAGGCGGTGAAGTACACGTCCGAGCGGAAGCAGTTCGGGCGGCCCATCGCGGAGTTCCAGGGCGTGCACTTCCAGCTCGCCGACCTCGCGACCGAGCTCGAGGCCGGGCGGCACCTCGTGTACCACGCGGCGTGGCTCGCGCAGCACGGGCATCCGTTCGGCAAGGAGGCCGCGATGGCCAAGCTGTTCGTCTCCGAACTCGCCATGCGGGCCACCATCAAGTCCATCCAGCTGCACGGTGGGTACGGCTACACCAAGGACTATCCGGTCGAGCGCATGATGCGCGATGCGAAGATCGGTGAGATCGGTGAGGGTACGTCGGAGATCCAGCGGATGGTCATCGCCCGTCACCTGCTCAAGGGCCTGAGCCTCTGATCCGGGCGAGCGACCTCCAGCCGGTCCGCGCGCGCCGCTCCTCCGGCGCGCGCAACCCGGGCAGCCGCGCTCGTGTGCTGGCCACGCTACTGTGGGTCTCGGCTGCGGTGGCCGCGTGGCCCGTCGCGTCGGCGGCGCAGGACCCCGCCGCGCTCGCGCGCTGGTCGTCGCTGCCCAAGGCGACCGCACGCCTCGCCACCCTGTGGACGCTCGCCCCAGTCGCGTTCCGACGGGCTTGGGACGATGCGCTCGCCAGCGACCTTGTGCGACTCGACTCCGCCGCGGCGTCGTTC
The DNA here is from genome assembly GCA_902825965.1 of uncultured Gemmatimonadota bacterium. Classification (GTDB taxonomy): domain Bacteria; phylum Gemmatimonadota; class Gemmatimonadetes; order Gemmatimonadales; family Gemmatimonadaceae; genus Pseudogemmatithrix. The sequence goes on from CADEDA010000012.1 coordinate 55,636, forward strand.
GCCGACGAGGCCAGTGTCCGACGGGAACGGGAACGGCTCCGGCTCCGCCACGCGATGGGGCGCGTGACGTTCCCGTATTTCTCGTGGCGTGAGGGCAGCGCCGCGACGCCACGGCTGGACGAGTCGGCCATCGACGCGGCGCTCGCACTCCCCTTGGCCGACACCACGCTCTGGGCATTGCCGGAGCACCGTGATCTCGTGGGGGCGGTGGTGCACGAAGTGGCACGCGCGGCGATGCAGCGGGAGCCGGCGCTGCGGCAGGGCGACGTCCGGTGGTTGCGTGCCGAGTTCGCGGCCGCGGCCAGGCTCAAGGACTCGGCGCTCGTGCAGCGGACCCGCGAGGCCCTGGTGCTCGCCCACCTCGACGACAACGGCAGCACCGGCACCGAGGACCTGTTGGCCACGTGGCGGGCCACGGAGCCGTCACCCGAGGCGCTCGCGCGCGCGGATTCCCTCGTGGATCTCGATCGCGCCCGCGGCACGGGGCACCGCGTGGTGACGTACCGCGAGGTCGATGGCGTGCGGCTCAGCCTCCACGTGCTGCCCGGTGAGCGCGCCGTGAGCGGGCCGGCGCCGGCGATGCTCTGGTTCCACGGCGGTTCCTGGACGACCGGTACCTGGTGGCACGCGCCGGTGATCCCGGGTGCGCTGCGCGCGGCCGGTGTCACCGTGATCGGGGTCGAGTTCCGCACCGGCAGCCGCTTCGATGCCGGGCCGGTGGAGCAGCTCGACGACGCGATCAAGGCGTTCGAATGGGTGCGCGCCAACGCCGCCGCCCTTGGAGTGGACTCGACGCGCATCGGTGTCGCCGGATTCTCCTCAGGCGGTACGCTCGCCCTCATGCTCGCGACGCGGGGACTCGGCGATCCGACGGCCGCGCCGCGCGCGGCGGCGACGCGACGCTATCCCGCGGCGGCGGTGGTGATGGGGGCGTGTGCCGATCCCCTCGCGCCGTCGGAGGACGGCTACTTCCGCCGCACGGTGGCGAGGACCGGGGTCGCGACCGGGTACTCCCCGTCGGCCCTCATCGCGCGGGGACAGCCGCCGGTGCTGGCCATCCATGGCAGCGAGGATGAGTTCTGCCCCTTCGACGCCACACAGCGGTTCGTGACCCGCGCCAAGGCCGCAGGCTCGGACGCGGTGCTCGCCCGCATCGCGGGTGCGGTGCACTTCTTCCCGTTCTTCGATCGACCCGGGCAGGCCGAGGCCCGACGCGCGCTCGGCGACGCGCTGGAGCGCTGGGGCTGGCGCCGCTGAATCCCGGAGGCGGTGCCAGGCGACACGCGCGCCGTTGCGAACCCCGCCGCCGAGTGGTACCCATTAGGCACGCAGTCTGTCAGCGCCCCGGGACGTTTTCGGGGCGCATTCTCTGCCGGGACCAGGGGTCCCGGCTTCTCCCGTCGCCTGCACACGTCACGATGGATCGCACGCGCCACCGACTCATCCCGGTCGTCCGGAGCACCCCCGCAGGGTGCGGCCGGTCACACGACCGGGCGGTGGGCCCGTGGACGATCCGGTGCGCGCACGGGGGCTCACCAGCCGTGGGAATAAATGAAGCGCGAGATCTTGATCAGTGCGACGCAGCGCGAGGTGCGCGTCGCGATCATCGAGGACGATCAGCTCGTTGAACTGCAGGTCGACCGTCCGGAGAACAAGCGGATGGTCGGGGACATCTATCTCGGGAAGGTCGAGGCGGTGCTGCCGGGGATCCAGGCCGCCTTCGTGAACATCGGCACCGAGAAGAGCGCCTTCCTCCACAACTCCGACCTCGTCTACGTCGAGGACGGCGATGAGGACGACGACGAGGACGGCGAGGACGACGATGCCGGGAGCGAGGCGGATGCCGCCGAAGCCGCGGCCGAGGGGGCGGCGCCCGAACCGGCCAAGAAGCCGAACAAGGGGCGCGGCGGCCGTCGGCGGCGCAAGGACCCGCCCAAGGTCGAGGACGCGCTCAAGCGCGGGCAGTCGATCATCGTCCAGGTCTCCAAGGAACCGATCTCGACCAAGGGACCGCGTGTCACCGCCCAAGTCTCGATGGCGGGGCGCTTCCTCGTCTACATGCCCTTCGCCTCGCGTGTCGGGGTCAGCCGCAAGATCGGCGAGCGCGCGGAGCGCCAGCGCCTGCGCGAGCAGGTGCAGAAGGTGCTGCCCAAGGATTCCGGCGGCGTGATCGTCCGCACCGTTGGTGAGGACGTGACGCAGGAGACGTTCAACCGCGAGCTCTCGACCCTGATCTCGCAATGGCAGAAGATCAACAAGAAGACGAAGTTCGTCGGGAACCCGCCCAAGCTGCTGCACCGCGAGACCTCGCTCACGCGTGGCATCATCCGCGACCTGTTCTCCACCAAGGTCGATCGGCTGACGGTGGACTCCAAGCAGGTCTACAACGAGATCGTCGAATACCTCAAGGGCATCGCGCCGGAGCTCATCGACCGCGTGCAGCTCTACGAGGACAAGGTCCCGCTCTTCGACAAGGAAGGCGTCGAGACGGAGATCCGCGACCTCTTCAAGCGACGCTGTGATCTGCCGAGCGGCGGCTACCTGATCATCGAGCCTACCGAGGCGCTGGTCTCGATCGACGTGAACTCCGGCCGCTACACCGGCAAGAAGGACCCGGAGAAGACCGTCACGAAGACCAATGTCGAAGCCGCACGCGAGATCGCGCGGCAACTCCGGCTCCGCGACGTGGGCGGCATCATCGTCTGCGACTTCATCGACATGGAGACGAAGGCCAACCGCGACAAGGTGCTGCAGGAGTTGCGGACCCACCTGGGCCGCGACCGGGCGCGCACCAAGGCGTTCGCCGTCAGCGACCTCGGGCTCATCGAGATGACGCGGCAGCGCGTGCGGCAGAGCCACTTCCACGCGATGACGGAGCCCTGTCCCACCTGCCTCGGGACCGGGCGTGTCTTCACGGCGGAGACCATCGTGCGGCGGATGGAGCGCGCCGTGCGGCGCCTCGCGAGCGAGGGGCGGCGCGAGGGCATCATCATCAAGCTGCATCCCGACACCGCGATGTATGTGCTCGAGGAGGAGAAGGACCTCGTGAAGCGGTTGGAGAAATCGGTCGGCTTCTCGCTCGAGATGCGGGATGACCCGCTGCTCAAGCCGGACGAGTTCAAGCTCGTGGTCAAGGGCGCCGGTCGCGACATCACCAGTCAGTACGCGGTGGCGTGATCAGGTCCCCCTGTCGGTCGGCGAGCGCGCTTCGCGCATCCTGGCGCATGCGTATCCCCATGCCGGTCCTGCTCGGGTTGCTGGCGTTCGGCGCCATCGGCTGCGAGGTCGTGCCCGTCCCCGAAGGTCGCATCGTGCGCACGGTCGGTTCTGCGAGCGCCGAGACGTCGGACAAGCATCCCTTCCGCGTCCCGGACACCGCGAGCATTCCGGCCGGGCCGGTGGGCGCCTCCATCCGCCGCGGCCTCGCCTTGGTGACGGCCACGCCGGATTCGTTGCCCGCAGCGGTGCGCGCGTCGCTGCGCTGCACGAGTTGCCATCTCGACGCGGGCACGCGGCCGGACGTGATGCCATGGGTGGGTGTGCTGGCGCGGTTCCCGCAGTATCGCTCGCGCTCGGGCCGTGTGATCAGCATCGAGGACCGCATCCGCGGGTGCTTCGCGCGCAGCCTGAATGCGGACCCGGTGCCGGCCTACGGATCCCCGGAGGTGGCGGACATCGCCGCCTACTTGAGCTGGCTGTCGCGGGGGACCCCGATCGGCCGTGAGACCCAGGGCCAGAGCATGCCCATGGTGGCGCTGGCCGCGGCGGACACGGCGGCCGGTCGGGCCGGATACGCGGCGGAATGCAGTCGCTGCCATGGGGCCGACGGGCAGGGCGGACCCGCGGCTGGTGCGATCCCCGCCTCGCCGCCGCTCTGGGGCCCGCGGAGCTACAACATCGGCGCCGGGATGGCGCGGCTGAGCCTCGCCTCGAGCTTCATCCGGGTCGCCATGCCGTACGACCGCCCGGGCACGTTGACCGAACAGCAGGCGCGCGACATCGCCGCGTACGTCAACGCGCAGCCGCGGCCCGACTTCCCCAAGAAAGCCGAGGACTGGCCGCACGGCGACCCGCCGCCGGACGTCGCGTACCCGACCCGGGCGGCGGCGACGTCACCCCAGCGGACCCCGCAAACCCCCCGGTGACAACCACTTGACCTCGTAGTGCGGTCCGGATAGTTTCCTAGGCTCGCAACGAAACCGTATCTGAGAGCCGTCCACTATGTCGTACGCAATCTTCCGCTCCGGCGGCAAGCAGTTCCGCGCAGAGAAGGGCACCACGCTTCGTCTCCCCACGCTGCCGGGTGAGGCGGGCGCGACCGTCGAGTTCAACGAGGTGTTGCTCGGCTCGGACGGCAACAACGTCAAGGTCGGCGTGCCGACGCTCAAGGGTGCCTCCGTCTCGGCGGAGATCGTGAAGCATGGACTCGGCGACAAGATCGTCGTCTTCAAGTTCAAGCGTCGCAAGAACTATGCGAAGAAGCAGGGGCATCGTCAGGGCTTCACCGAAGTCCGCATCCGCGACATCACCCTCGGTTGATCGGGGAGAGAGGATACCATGGCACATAAGAAGGGCGTCGGCTCCTCCCGCAACGGGCGCGACTCCAACCCGCAGTACCGCGGCGTGAAGAAGTTCGGCGGCGAGAAGGTCATCGCCGGCAACATCATCGTCCGCCAGTGCGGCACCAAGTGGCACCCGGGCAACAACGTCGGCCTCGGCACCGACTACACGATCTACTCGTTGATCGAGGGCGTCGTGAAGTTCGAGCACAAGTCCAAGAGCCGCTTCAAGGTCTCCGTGTACCCGGTCTCCGCCTAAGAGCGGCGAATCGTCTGCACCGGGCGCCCGTCGATGCGAGTCGACGGGCGCCTCTCGTTTCAGGGCCGAGCGTCGCCGCGCGCCACCAGGCGACGGGCAAGCGCGACGTCGTCGGTGCAGAGGGCATCGACCCCCCAGCCGGCCAGGCGCACCATGACCGCCGGGTCATTCACGGTCCAGGCCACGACGCGGCAGCCGGCGGCATGCGCCGTCTCCACGAAGGCCGCGTCCACGAACTCCCAGTGGCGCCAGAGGTCGCGTGCGCCAACGGCGCGTGCCGCCGCGAGCGCGTCAATCGGATAACTGACCTCCAGCACTCCGCGCGGCACCTGCGGCGCGAGGCGCTGCGCCTGCGCGATCAACCGGTGGTCGAAGCTGTGGACCGCCGTGCGCTCCAGCGGGACGCCCTTCGCGGCGAGGAGGGCCAGGGTGTCCGCCGCCGTGTCCGCACCCTTGAGCTCGCAATACAGGCGGAGGGCTCCGCCCACCGCGTCGAACACCGCCGCCAGCGTCGGGATCGGCTCGCCGCGCACCCGTGCATCCGCGAGCACGTCCCAGTGCACCTCGCGGATGGGGCCGAGCCCGGCCACCTGGGGATCGTGGTGGACCACGAGCACCCCGTCGGCGGTGCGGTGGACGTCCAGTTCCGCGGCGTCCGCCCCGAGCTCCACTGCCCGGTGGAAGGCCGCGAGGGTATTCTCCGGTCGTTCCCGGGAGGCGCCCCGGTGGGCGACGATCTCAGGGATGGGCATGGGCCAAGTTTAACGTCCGGCGGGTGTCGGCGTCTCATCGGGTGAACCATGGGTGACCCCAAGTCCCGGACCTCTGAAGCGACCGACGCGGAGTTGATCGCCCAGTGGCAGGGGGGTGACCAGCGCGCGGCGACGGCGCTCGTCTCCCGGCACGCCCAGTCGCTCGGCCGCTTCGCGGCGAGCCTCGGGGAGCGCGAGGGGATCGACGAGTTGGTGCAGGACACGTTCGTGCGGGCCTTCCAGTCCCTCGACACGTTCCGCGCCGACAGTTCGCTCCGGACCTGGCTGTTCACGATCTGCAAGCGCCTGGTGCTCGACCGCAAGCGATCGGAGCGACGACGACGGAATCAGGTCGAGCTGGACGAAGGACACGCGGTGGTGGAGTACGACGCGCTGGACGGGATGGTGGCGGAGGAGGCGGCCGGGAGGGTGGAACGGGCGGTCGCCAAGCTGACGCCGCTGCAGCGGGAGGTGTTCTCGCTGCGGGTGACGGAAGGATTGCCGTACGGGGAGATCGCGAAGGTGGTGGACAGTACGGAGGGGGCCTGCCGCGTGCACTACCACAATGCGATGCGACTGATCAAGGAGTACCTGAGCGATGACTGAGTGCCTCAACGAAGACCTGCGCGACCTGCTGCCCCTGCTGGCGCACGGATCGCTGTCCGCGGCGGACGCTGGCCGGGTGCGCGCGCACATGGCCGGTTGCGCCGCCTGTGCGGCGGAGTTGAGCCTGCTGCAGTCGGCCGCCGCGCACCTTGAGGCGTCCGCCCCGGCACTCGATCTCGCCGCGATCACGCAGGGGGTGCAGACCGCCCTCGCCCAGGGACGTCCGGCGCTCCGTGTGGTGCCCGGCGAGCTCCCGGCCGGCGCCGCCGCTCCGCGCGGGGCGGCGGCACCGCCGCGCCGCACGTGGGTGCCGCGCCAGTACCTCGCCGCCGCAGCCACGATCCTGGTGGTCGTCTCGCTCGCGATCCCGTTCACGGGGCGCAACGGCGAGGACCCCGTGGCGGCACCGACCGCGACGGGGCCGGCGGCAGCGACCGACACGCCCTCGGTTCCGGTCGCGGAGTCGGGGGGCGGTACTCCTGGCGCGGCCGCGGCGCGCGAGGCGCTGGTCGCCACCGATGGGCTCTCTGACCTCACCGATGCGGATCTCGAGGCGCTGCTCGATGAACTCGAAACGCTCGAGGCGACGGTTTCGGCCGAGCCGGGTACGATGCGACGGGCGATCGTGAACACCCCGGGAGGCATCTGATGCGCATCCCGCAATCGCTCCGAGTCACGAGTGCCGCCCTCGCGATCGCCATCGCGGCCTTGGGCCTGCGACCGGCGCTGGCGCCCGGTGTGCTCTCGGCGCAGGAAGCCGTGAGCGCCACCCAGCCTCCGGTCGCGCGTGACTCGCTGGAGTCCCGCGTGCGGCTCCGCATGGCGCAGATCGTCAAGACGCAGCTCGGGCTGAGCGACCGGCAGGTCCGGCAGCTGCTGCTCGCCACGCGGCGCTTCGAGGGACCACGCGCCGCGCTGTTCGCCCGCGAACGCGAGGTCCGCAACGCGCTGCGCGATGAGATCGAGTCGCGCGACACCACGCGGCAGCAGCAGGTGGCGACCCTGCTGGATCAGATGCTGCAGCTGCAGCGCGAGCGACTCGACCTGATCGAGGCGGAGCAGAAGGAACTCGCGACGTTCCTCACGCCAGTGCAACGGGCCCGCTACTTCGGCATGGAAGAGCAGATCCGGCGTCGCGTCATGGAGCTCCGCGACCAGCAGCGTCCGGGCGGCATGGCACCGGATGGTCCGCCGGGCGGTCGTCGTCCGCTGGGACCGGGCAACCGGCCACCCGGTGGCGGGGCGCGTCGTCCACCGACGCGCTGACCGCTCCCTCGCTGCCGGGGCCGGGGTTATCTTCCGCTCCGTCGCCCGGATGGCGGAACCGGCAGACGCAGGGGACTCAAAATCCCCCGAGGGCAACCTCTTGTGGGTTCGATTCCCACTCCGGGCATGGAGCGCGCTGAACGGACACAGGCCCCGACCGATGGTCGGGGCCTGTGTCGTTTCGGGAACCGCCGACGCGCGTGGTCGGCGCGGCGTGTCTCAGCGATCCGACGGCCGCGCCGCGTCGAAGATGAGGTCGGCGGCCAACCACACGGTCCGCGTGAACGGATACGTGAAGATGGGCGCGAGGATCATCGCGACCACCGCGACCACTTGGATCGCATCCCAGGGCACGTCCGGCCACACCGTGACCACCCACACGCCGAGGATGGAGGCAAAGAGCAGTTCGGCGATGATCAGGTTGACCAGGTACGCGCCGACGAAGTGGTCCGGACGTCCGCGGTCGAGCTTGAGTGCGCAGTGCGGGCAACGCGGCTGGAGTCGCAGCCAGTTGCGGAAGATGCCCCGGCCCCCGCACTCCGGGCAGCGGAGCGTGAAGGCGCGGCCGAGTCGGGTGGAGGCGCTGGGGGCGGGCGTGGGTTCTCCCATGGTCGCAAGCTACATTCTTTCCATGGCTCATGACACTCCGCCGACGTCGCCGCGGTTGCCCGAGGTCCCAGCCGACCGGCGATTCGACCAGGAGGAGACGGCACGCATCCTCCGACGTGCGACCGAGCTGCGACCGGTGCTCCCCGCGACGCTGAGCGGGGCCGCTGATGGTGTGACGCTCGCCCAGTTGGTGGCGGCGGCGGAGGAAGCGGGCATCAGCCCCGAGGCGGTACGCCGGGCGGCGAGCGAGCTCACGGTGCCCGAGGCGCTGCGCGTGTCGCCGTGGTACGGCGCGGCGACGCGCATCGTCGAGGAACGTGTGATCGGCCGCGCGATGGCGGTGGAGGAGTTCGATGCCTTCACCGATGACGTGCGTCGGCTGTACGGGATGATGGGGGTCGTCAGCACCACGCCGCGCGGACTGACCTGGACCTCCCTCCTCCCGGGCACCGCGGCCCCGGCCGGCCGCCGGCTGAGCGTGTCGCTCGCGGTGCGCGGCAGCACGACGGTGTTGCGGGTGGAGGAGGACCTGACCCCGGACGTCGCGGGCTACTTCGGGGCGGCCACCGGCTTCGGTGCCATCGGCATGATCGCCGCCGTCGGCGTGCTCGGCAGCTTCGGCTCCGTGCTCGCGTTCGGGGCGCCGATCGTCCCGGTAGCGTTGCTGGCCGGCGCGCGCGCGCTGTTCCGGCGCACGGCCGAGCGCCGGCGTGCGGAGGCCTCCGCCATCGCGACGCAGCTCGCCACGCGCTGCGAGCGTTCGCTGCTGTGAGCCGGCGTCCCCGCGTCGTCGTCACCCGGCGACTGCCGAGTGCCGTGGAGTCGGCGCTGCGCGCGGAGTTCGATGCCGTCATCCCGCCACACGACGACGGGCTGGACGCGACGGCGCTGGCGGAGGCCATGCGCGACGCCGACGCGTTGGTGCCCACGGTCATCGACCGCCTCGCTGCGCCGCTGTTCGCGGCCGCATCCCGCTGCAGCATCGTGGCCAACTACGGCGTCGGCGTGAACCACATCGCCTTCGACGCGGCGCGTGCGGCCGGCGTGGTGGTGACCAACACGCCGGACGTGCTCACGGACGACACGGCCGACCTCACGATGCTCCTCATGCTCGCGGCGCTCCGGCGGAGCGGCGAGGGCGAGCGGGAACTGCGGGCTGGTCGCTGGGCGGGGTGGCGTCCCACGCACCTGCTCGGCCGGCGGCTCAGCGGGCGGACGCTCGGCATCGTCGGCTACGGTCGCATCGGCCGCGCGGTCGCCCGTCGTGCCCGCGACGGGTTCGGCATGCGCGTGCTGGTCTGGAGCCGCTCCCGGCCCGCGGACCTCGGTCCGCAGGACGGCGTGGAGTTCGTGGACTCGCTGGAGGCGCTGCTGCCGCGCGTCGATGTCCTCTCGCTGCACTGTCCGGCCACGCCGGCCACGCACCACCTGATCGCGGCCGCACAACTGGCGCAGTTGCGCCCGGATGCGATCCTGGTGAACGCGGCCCGCGGGGATGTGGTCGATGAAGAGGCGTTGGTCGCGGCGCTGGAGGCAGGACAGCTCGGCGGCGCCGCGCTCGACGTGTATGAGCACGAGCCGAGCGTGCACCCCGGCCTGCGCGCCCGTGAGGACGTCGTCCTGCTGCCGCACCAAGGCAGCGGCACGGTCGAGTCCCGCGTCGCGATGGGCGCGCGTGCGCTGGAGAACCTGCGCGACTACTTCGCCGGGCGCCCGCCGAGGGACCGCGTGGTCTGAGCGCCGCTTGCTCCGCGCGTCGCGGAGCCTAGCTTTCCCCCCACAACATTCGACCCGTAGACCAATGACGACCTACAAGTACGCCAAGGTGCCCGCGAAGGGTGAGCGCATCGAGGCTTCCGCCGGCACGTTCCGCGTTCCCGACCAGCCGATCATCCCGTTCATCGAGGGCGACGGCACGGGGCCCGACATCTGGAAGGCCAGCGTGCGCGTGTTCGACGCGGCCGTGGAGCGGGCGTACGGGGGCAAGCGGAAGATCCACTGGATGGAGATCCTCGCCGGCGAGAAGGCGCACACCACCACGGGTGAGTGGATGCCGGCGGAGTCGCTCGAAGCCGTGCGCGAGTTCAAGGTGGCGATCAAGGGACCGCTCACCACGCCCGTGGGCGGGGGCATCCGGTCGCTGAACGTGGCGCTGCGGCAGGAACTCGACCTCTATGCCTGCATCCGGCCCGTGCGGTACTTCGAGGGCGTCGGTGCCCCGGTGAAGCACCCGGGCAAGGTGGACATGGTCATCTTCCGCGAGAACATCGAGGACGTCTACAGCGGCATCGAGTTCAAGGCGGGCACGCCGGAGGCCGAGAAGCTGCGGGCCTTCATCGAGAAGGAGTTCGGCAAGAAGATCCGCCCCCAGTCGGCCATCGGCATCAAGCCGATGTCGGCGTTCGGGTCCAAGCGGCTCATCGAGATGGCGATCCGTTACGCCATCAAGCAGCAGCGCCCGTCGGTGACGATGATGCACAAGGGCAACATCATGAAGTTCACCGAAGGGGGCTTCCGCGACTGGGGCTACGAACTCGCGAAGGAGAAGTTCGCGGGTCAGGTGGTGGCCGAGGCGGACCTGGGCCAGGCGGGCGCCGCAGCGCGCGCCGATGCCGTGATCCTCAAGGACCGCATCGCCGACTCGATGTTCCAGCAGATCCTGCTGCGCCCCGACGAGTACTCGGTGGTGGCGACGCCGAACCTCAACGGTGACTACATCTCCGATGCGCTCGCGGCCGAGGTCGGCGGGCTCGGCATCGCGCCGGGCGGCAACGTCGGTGACGAGGCTGCGGTGTTCGAGGCGACGCACGGCACTGCGCCCAAGTACGCCGGACTCGACAAGATCAACCCGGGCTCGGTGATCCTCTCGGGCGTGATGATGCTCGAGCACATGGGCTGGGACGAGGCGGGGAAGCTCATCATCACGGGCCTCGAGCGCTCGATCGCGGCGAAGACCGTCACCTACGACCTCGCGCGGCAGATGACCGGTGCCACCGAGGTGTCCACCTCGGCGTTCGGCGACGCGATCATCAAGGGGATGGCCTGATGGCGATCGCTTTCGACGTGCGCGCCGGGGACCCGGCGCGCGCGGCCACACCCCTGTTGGTCGTGGCGCTGCCGGCGGAGCCGGCGTTCCCACGCGCCCTGGCCGCCCTCGACCGCCGCTACGGTGGTGCGCTGTCGCGGGCCGTGCGTCGCAAGGACTTCCAGGGTGGGAAGGACGAGTCGCTGTTGCTGTTCGCGCCGGGGGCGGGACCCGAGCGGGTCCTGCTGGTCGGCGCGGGGACAGCGGACCCGGTGAAGGGCCTCACCCGCGCGGCGACGCTCGCCGGACGCAAGGCGGCCGGACTCGGCGTGGGCCGCCTCGCGTTCTGGGCGGCGGACCTCGTGGGTGAAGCGCTCGAGGGCGTGGTGGTCGGGTTGTCGCTCGGGGGATGGGAGTTCAAGGAACTCCACTCCCCGGTCCCGGCCGCCAAGCGCAAGAAGGCGCTGACGGCGGCGACGGTCTATGTGCCGAACGTGCGGGCGGCGCGCTCGGCGCTCGCCGCCGGTGTGGCCGTGGCCGAAGGCCAGAACATCACCCGGCGGCTGGCGATGCTGCCCGGCAACATCTGCACGCCGGAGTACCTCGCGCGTGCGGCGCGTGACATCGGCCGGCGGCATCGCCTCGCGGTGAAGGTGTTCGGCCGGCGCGAGATGACTCGCATGAAGATGTTTTCGTTCCTCGCCGTCGCCCAGGCGACGACGCAGGACCCGAAGCTGATCGTGCTGGAGTACCGGGGCGGCCGCCGTGGCGAGGCACCGGTGGCGTTGGTGGGCAAGGGACTCTGCTTCGATTCCGGCGGCATCTCCATCAAGCCCGCCGCCTCGATGGAGATGATGAAGTTCGACATGAGCGGTGCGGCCGGCGTGCTGGGGGCGATGGAAGCCATCGCTCGCCTGAAGCTGCGCATCAACGTCGTGGGACTCATCGGCTCGACCACGAACATGCTGGGGGGCGAGGCGATGAAGCCCGGCGACGTGGTCCGCGCAAGCAACGGGAAGACCATCGAGATCCAGAACACGGATGCCGAAGGGCGCCTCGTGCTCGCGGACGTGCTGCACTACGCGCGCCGCTACAAGCCGCAGGCGGTCGTCGACGCGGCGACGCTCACTGGAGCGGTGGTGGTCGCACTCGGCAGCACCACGGTCGGCGTGATGGGCAATGACCAGGCGGTGATCGACGAAGTGCTGGCCGCCGGCCGACGCGGCGGCGAGGTCGGGTGGCAACTCCCGCTGTTCGAGGAGTACAAGGAACTGATCAAGTCCGATGTGGCCGACATGCGGAACATCGGGGGGCGCGGAGCCGGTACGATCACCGCCGCGCTGTTCCTGGCCGAGTTCGCCGAGGGGATGCCGTGGGTGCATTTGGATGTCGCGGGGACCGCCTACTCCGAGACGGACATGGTCGTGATGCCCAAGGGACCGACCGGCACGCCGGTGCGCACCTTCGTGGAGTTCGTGCGCGGGAGAGCGCGCTGACCCTGATGCGGCGCGCCGGGGTGGCGGTGCTCGTCTGGCTCGCCGCCACCCCGGCCGCGGCGCAGCAGCGGCCCGATTCGCTGCCGCGCGCGGTGCCGATGGCGATCGCGCGCGACACCAGCGCCGACGGCAAGGCGAAGCAGGACAGCGTCGTCCCCCGCGACACGGTGAAATCCCCGATCGCGGTGGCGCTGCGGCCACTGGGGCCGGAGATCCGCGGCCGCCGCACCATCTGGGACCGCGACGCCATCTTCGCGTCCGGCGCCCTGACGCTCCCGCAGCTGCTCGCGCAGGTGGAGGGCGTGACGACCTTCCACAGCGGCTTCATCGCGTCGCCCACGGCCACGTCGTGGTTCGGCGAACTGGGCCGTGTCCGCGTGTTCCTCGACGGCGTGGAGCTCGACGCACTCGACCCCCGCGAGGGGGGCGTGCCGGACCTGTCGGTGGTCCAGCTCTGGTCGCTGGAGGAGGTGGCACTCGAGCGCACGGCGGCCGAGCTGCGCGTGCACCTGCGGTCGTGGCGGGTGCGGCTCACCACGGCGCAGACGCGGACCGATATCGTGACGGGCTCGGAGAACACCAATCTCTACCGTGGCTTCTTCGGCAAGCGCACGGATCGTGGTGGGGTGTTCCAGATCGCCGCGCAGCAGTATGCGACCACCAGCGTGCGCACGGCCGGTGACGGCGACGCCCTGTCGGCGTTCGCGCGGGCCGGGGTCGCGCGCGGGCGGTTGACGGTGGATCTCGTGGCGAGCCGCATGGGGCGCCAGCGGAACCCGAGCATCCGCAACCTCATCGGCGGCACGCCGGTGGACGACGCGATCGGCGGATTCGAAGGCAACGACGCCGTGGGGTATCTCCGCGCCGCGTGGGGCGACGCCGACAGCACCGGGTTCTGGATGCAGGCCATCGCCGCGGCGCAGCGGCACGAGGAGACGGGCGATTCGGCGGCGGGTGCGGACACGGCGCGGTCGCTCACGCAGTACGTGGCGACCGCCGGCGTGACGCGATGGGGCGCGCGCCTGAGCGCCACCGCCCGCCTGCGCGTGCAGGACGGCAGCAGCCGCATCGCCCCGTCGGTGCACGCCGGCTGGGAACGGGACTGGCTCGCGGTCGCGGCGAATGCGGACCTCGCGGGACCGGATTCGACGCGGCGCCTGGATGCCGCCGTCACGCTGCGGCCCCGCGACTGGCTGCATGTCGCCGCGCACCACGGAATCCAGACGCCGACGAACCCCGGGCTGCAGGGGCCGGAACGCTCCGCGTCACGCGTGGAGCTCGGGCTGCGGCTCTTCGGGCGCTGGGTCTCCGGCGGCGTCGTGCAACGCACCGCGCTCGACGCGGTGGGCATGCCGGTGTTCGACACCCTGTACCAGCCGGTCGCCCGCGGCGAGGGCAACGGGGTGTTCGGGGCGATCTCCGGCCGGATCCGGGGCCCCTTCTCGTTCGGCTGGCGCGGCGTGCAATGGGCCGAGGACGTGGCGTACCGGCCGAAGGTGGAGAGTCACGCCGAGGTGAGCTTCGCGTCTGGCTTCGAGAAGCAGATCGCCCGCAAGACGTTCCATCTGAGCGCCACACTCATGCACGACTACCGCGGTGCGCTGCTCGCGCCGGACGGCAGTGGTGGGTTGGCGCGGGCGGAGGGGGCGGGATGGTTCGGCACGGCGGTCGAGATGCGCATCGGGACGGCGTACCTGTTCTGGTATAACCAGAACTCCTCGGGCAAGGTCTTCGAGATGGTGCCCGGCTACGTGATGCCGAGGCTCGTCCAGCTTTACGGGGTGCGCTGGGAGTTCTGGAACTGACGCCGACCCGCTCCGGGGGCGGCGTCGCGAACCTTGCCCAAGTCACGGTGCCAGAGTAACTTATCTGGCTACAATGATTCGGAGCATGACAGGGTTCGGAGCGGCCGAAGGGCCGGTCGGGGGTTCGCGCGTCAGCGTCGAGCTCCGCTCCGTCAATCATCGATTCTTCAATCCGAGCCTCAAGCTTCCCACGGCGCTGGCGGAGTGGGAGGGCGAGGTCCGGGAGATGTTGCGGCAGCGGATCGCGCGTGGGCATATCACGGCGTTCGCGCGGATCGAACGGAACGAGGAGCCCGCCGCGGTCGTGGACGAGGCGCGCTTTCGGACCTACGCCGAGGCACTGCGACGTCTGCAGCGGGAGAACGGTTTGGGTGGTGAGGTGGACGTGGCCACCGTGCTGCGGATGCCGGACGTGGTCCGGGTCGGGCGCGAGGACGATTTCCAGGACGGGGCAGCGGCGGAGTTGCTGGCCGTCGTGGGCGCTGCGACGGACGCGTTGCAGGCGATGCGGGCAGCCGAAGGGGCGCGGTTGGCGGCGGTGATCGGCGAGCGGCTGTCGTTGATCGAGGCCGCCGTGTCTCGGCTCTCGGCACGGGCGCCGGAACGGATGGAGGCGCAGCGGAAGCGCCTGCGCGAGAACGTCGAGCGGCTCGCCGGTGGGGTCGCGGTCGATCCGCAGCGCCTCGCCCAGGAGATCGCGATCCTCGCGGACAAGCTGGATGTGGGGGAGGAGCTCGACCGGTTCGCGTCGCACATCGCCGCGTTCCGGGAGACGCTGGGGGCGCAGGATGCGGAACCGGTGGGCAAGCGGCTGGGGTTCCTGCTGCAGGAGTTGCTGCGGGAGGCCAATACCACCGGGAGCAAGGCGAACGATGCCACCATGCTGCAGGATGTGGTGGCGATCAAGGAGGAGTTGGAGCGCATTCGGGAGCAGGTGGAGAATCTCGAGTGAGTCCGCGGCCGTTCCCGGTGGTCCTCTCGGCGCCGTCGGGCGGGGGGAAGTCCACGATTGCGCGGGCGTTGTTGTCGGAGCGGACGGACGTGGGGTATTCGATCTCCTGCACCACCCGGACCCCACGGGACGGCGAGCAGGATGGCGTGGACTACCACTTCCTGCCGCGCGCGGAGTTCGACCGCCGTGTCGCCGCGGGGGAGTTCGCCGAGTGGGCCGAGGTGCATGGGAACCGCTACGGGACCCTGCGCCGCGAGGTGGAGAAGGTGATGGGCGCGGGGCGGCACGTCATGCTCGACATCGACGTGCAGGGGGCGCGGCAGGTGATCGCGGCGTTCCCCGATGCGGTGACGATCTTCATCGTGCCGCCGTCGGTCGAGGTCCTCGTGGCACGCCTCATGGGTCGCAAGTCGGAGACCGAGGCGGCGCTCGCGTTGCGCCTGAAAAACGCGCGGGCGGAGTTGTTGGAAGCCGAGCGGTATCAGCACGTGGTGGTGAACGATGAGCTTGCCCATGCCGTCGCGACGGTGGGGCGGATCATCGATGAGGAATCACTCAAGCGCGACCGGCTGCCCGCGTTGGGCAGCGAAGTCGACGCCGTCGTTGGTCGTCTGGTCGAGGGACTCCGTCGCCTCGATCCATCGTAGTCCCGCGGTCCCTGTCGTCCCGTCAGCCTGTCGTCCGTCATCCGGAGTCACCATGCAAGTCTTCACGCCGTCCGAAGTCACCAAGCACGCGACCAACAAGTACCTCTCCGTGCTCGTCGCGGCGAAGTATTCGCGCGTGCTCAACGAGTTCCCGCGCGACCGCTCGAAGTCGGGCGAGAAGAAGCTCACCACGCGCGCACTCGAGGACCTCTCCGAGGGCGAGATCGAGTACCGCGTGGTGCCGCGCCGTCGCCCCAAGGGCGAGTAACGGCCGCACGCATCGGAGCGGCCCCACGTGCGGCCCTTCGACGGCCGGCGCATCCTGCTCGGGGTCACCGGCGGGATCGCCAGCTATAAGTCCGCCTGGCTCGCGCGCCTGCTCACCCAGGCCGGAGCCACGGTGGACGTGGTGCTCACGCGTTCGGCGCGTGAGTTCATCGGCGCCATCACGTTCGAAGCCCTGACCGGGCGCCCGGTCCACAGCGCCCTGATCGCCGAGGGGCACGCGCTCGACCACCTGCGCCTCGTGAAGGACGTGGACCTCGTGGTCGTCGCACCCGCGACCGCGGACTTCCTCGCCCGGGCGGCGCATGGACACGCGGACGACCTGCTCTCGGCCTGCCTGCTCGCGGCCCAGGCGCCAGTGCTGCTCGTGCCCGCGATGAACGACCGGATGTGGGCCAACCCCCAGGTGCAGGCGAACTGCGCGGCGTTGCGCGCGGCAGGGAAGCAGCTGCTCGACCCGGGCATCGGTCCGCTGGCGTCTCCCGATGAAGGTGCGGGGCAGGGACGCATGCAGGAACCCGAGACCATCGTGGCGCACGCCGGTCGCCTGCTCGAGCCGGCGGGGAAGCTGCGTGGCCGCCGCGTGCTGGTCACCGCGGGTCCGACGCGCGAGCCCCTGGATCCCGTGCGGTTCCTCTCCAACCACTCGACGGGCAAGATGGGCGTGGCACTCGCTGCGGCCGCCTGGCGGCGCGGGGCCGAGGTACGCGTCATCCACGGCCCGCTCGCGACGGCCCTGCCGGTGGGAGCGGTCGCCGAGTCCGTGGAGAGCACGCAGGAGATGGCGGATGCGGTCGCGCGCGCCCTGCCGGCGAGCGACGTGCTGATCATGGCGGCGGCGCCCGCCGACTTCCGTCCGGCCACGGTCGCGTCGGCCAAGATCAAGAAGCGCGGGCAGGTGGAGACGCTCACGCTCGAGACCACACCGGACATCCTGGCCACGACGCGGGCGGCGCGGCGGGCGGGTTCGGTCGCGGTGGGATTCGCGCTGGAGACGGACGACCTGCTCGAGCACGCGAAGGACAAGCTCGCGCGCAAGGGACTCGACCTGATCATCGCCAACTCCGCGCGTGAGGCCGGTGCCGGGTTCGGGCACGACACCAATCGCGTGACCATCATCGCGCAGGATGGGCGCACGGAGGCGTTGGAGCTCCTGCCCAAGTCCGTGGTGGCGGACGCGATCCTGGACCGGGTCGAGGCGCTGCTGTGAACGATCCGCGCGAACGCCTGCGCCAGTACCTCGAGCAGCGACGCGAACTCGGCGAGAGCGAGTTCGTGCTCGATTCGCTGAGCGTGGAGGACGCGCTCAAGGTGCTCACGGCGGGCGCGGTCCCGCCGCCGACTCCTGGGCGTTCGAGTGGTGGCAGCGCTGGGGGCGCCGGATCGTCGGGTCCCGCGTCCGGTGCTGCGTCGCCGCCGCCGGCGCGCCCGGATTCCGCCATCCGGCGCGCGGCGGAGGCCGCGGCCAAGGACGGGGATTGGCGTGCGGCGCTGCGCTCCGTGGACGCCGCCGCTCCCGGCGCGCCGCCCAGCGCTGCCGCGAGGCCGGTGGCGGAGACGCCGGCTGGTGAGACGCCGGCTAGCGAGACGTCGGCTACCGCGACGCCGCTTGCTGAGACGCCGGGTGCCGCGACGCCGGTGGCCAGTCCGGGCGGCGTGTCGCTGACCGTGGGGGCGCGGTCCAACGGCTCCGGACTCGGCCATCTGGGCGATCTTGCCGCCGTGGCCGCCGCGATCGCCGCGTGCAAGGGCTGCACGCTGTCGTCCACCGCGCTCAATCACGTGCCGGGCGAGGGGAACCCCAAGGCCCGTTTCGTCGTGGTGGGCGAGGCGCCCGGTGCGACGGAGGACGAACTCGGTCGGCCGTTCGTCGGGAAGTCCGGCGAGCTGCTCACCAAGATCCTCGAGGCCATCGGGTTCAAGCGCGAGGACGTGTTCATCTGCAACGTGCTCAAGCATCGGCCGCCGGGGAACCGCAACCCGAACCCCGACGAGATCGTCGCGTGCCGGCCGTTCCTGTTGCGGCAGTTGGAGTTGCTCGATGCGAAGGTGATCCTCGCGTTGGGCACGTTTGCCGCGCAGACGTTGCTGGAGACAGATTCCACCATCGGCAAGTTGCGGGGGATCGAACACCGCTACCACGGGATCCCGCTCGTCGCCACGTATCATCCTGCCGCACTCCTGCGGAATCCCTCTTGGAAGCGCCCGGCCTGGGAAGATGTCCAGCTCGCCCGACGAATTTTCGATCGCCCCTAGGTCGGCGTCCGCCGATGCGTTCCGCGACCGCCGTCCGCCCTGGTCGGAGGACGCCGAGCGCGCGGTACTCGCCGCCATGATGCTCAGCGTCGACGCGATCGTCGCGGTGGCGGAGCTTGTCACGGAGGACATGTTCTACCGCGAGGGGCATCGCCGGTTGTTCCGGGCGATGATGGCCGTGCACGCGACGGGGGCCGTGGTGGACCCGCTGACGCTGAGCAACGAGCTCGAGCAGCGCGGGGACCTCGTCGGGGCGGGCGGCAAGGAGTACATCGGCGGCCTGCTCGACGAGATCCCCACCGCGGCGAACGTCGAGCATCACTGTCGGATCGTGCGCGAGAAGGCGCTGCGCCGCCGCCTCATCGAGACGGCGACGTCGCTGGTGCGCGAGGGACACGAGAGCCCGGCGGACGTCGCCGAGCTGCTCGACCTGGCGGAACACAAGATCCTCGAGCTGAACGACAGCCGCGGCAACGAGGGCTTCGTCAAGATCAAGTCGCTGCTCTGGTCGGCGATGGAGCGCATCGAGCAGCTGCGGACGTCGGGCGGGAACCTCACCGGCGTGCCGACGGGTTTCGCGGACCTCGACAAGATGACGCTGGGCTTCCAGCCGTCGGACCTGATCATCATCGCGGCGCGCCCCTCGATGGGCAAGACGGCGTTCGTGTTGAACGTGGCGCAATACGCCGCCATCGAAGGCAACGTTCCGACGGCGATCTTCTCGCTGGAGATGAGTACTGAGTCCCTCCTGATGCGCATGCTCGCCTCGGAGGGCTACGTGGACGCACAACGGTTGCGGTCGGGCGCGTTGACGGCGCAGGACGCCTCCAACCTCGCGAAGGCCGCGGCGTTGCTGGGCCAGGCCCCCATCTGGATCGACGACACGCCGGGCCTGAGCGTGCTGGAGCTGCGCTCGCGGGCGCGCCGGCTCAAGAGCCAGGCCGACATCAAGCTCATCATCGTGGACTACCTGCAGCTCGTCTCGGGGCCGCCGAACTCGGAGAACCGCCAGCAGGAGGTCTCGCAGATCTCGCGCTCCCTCAAGGCGCTGGCCAAGGAGCTGAACGTGCCGGTGGTCGCGCTCTCGCAGCTCTCGCGCGCCTCCGAGCAGCGCGGGGGCGAGAACCGCAAGCCACAGCTCTCCGACCTCCGCGACTCGGGTGCCATCGAGCAGGACGCCGACGTGGTGCTGTTCATCTATCGTCCCGAGATGAACGAGCGGCCGTACGACGAGCAGGGGAACGCGCGCATGGTGCCGGGCACCACCGACATCCCGCTCGACGGCTACGCGGAGGTGATCATGGCCAAGCAGCGCAACGGCCCGACCGGCTACGTGAAGATGCACTACCGCAAACAGCACACGCGTTTCGAGAACTGGACCGCGCGGCAGCCGTGAAGACCAAGTCCGTCTACCGGTGCACCGAGTGCGGCGCGGAGTCGCTGCGCTGGGCCGGGCGTTGTGAGGGCTGCGGCGAGTGGAACACCCTCGTCGAGGAGATGGCGGCCCCCAAGCTGAGCGTCAGCAAAGGGGCGGCGGCGGCGCGCCGCCGGGCCGGCAGCGGGGCCTTCGGCGACGGCGGTGCCGTGGTGGCGACGCCCCGGCTCCGCGACGTGCAGGGTGGCGAGACCGAGCGCCTCGCGACCGGCATCGCCGAGTTCGACTTCGTACTCGGCGGTGGCGTCGTCCCGGGGGCGATGGTGCTGGTGGGAGGCGAGCCGGGCATCGGCAAGAGCACCATCCTCCTGCAGGTCGCCGCGCGGCTGGAGGCCGGCGGGCACCGCACGCTCTACGTGAGCGGTGAGGAGTCGCCATTGCAGGTGAAGCTCCGTGCCGACCGGCTCGCACCCGAGGCGGGCGCGGTGCAACTGCTCGGCGAGACGAACCTGGAGACCATCCTCGCGACCGCCGCCACGCTGCGGCCCGCCGCGATGATCGTCGATTCCATCCAGACCGTCTTCACGGGGGACCTCGAGGGGGCGCCGGGCAACGTGGGGCAGGTCCGTGAGTGCGCGGCGCGCCTGATGCGCTTCGCCAAGGAGACCGGCACCGCCGTGTTCGTGGTGGGGCACGTGACCAAGGGCGGTGGCATCGCGGGTCCGAAGACGCTGGAGCACATCGTGGACACCGTGCTCTACTTTGAGGGCGAGGGCACCGTGGACCACCGCGTGCTGCGCGCGACCAAGAACCGCTTCGGCTCGGTGGACGAGATCGGCGTGTTCCGCATGACGGTGCGCGGCCTCGAGGCGGTGGAGAACCCGAGCGCGCTCTTCCTCAGCGAGCGCAGCGAGGCGCGGGCCAGCGGCAGCGCCGTCACCTGCCTGCTGGAGGGCACGCGTCCGATGCTGCTCGAGGTGCAGGCGCTCGCGGCGAAGGCCGGGTTCGGCACGCCGCAGCGCGTGAGCACCGGCTACGACGGGCGGCGGCTCGCCCTGCTGCTCGCCGTGCTCGACAAGCGCGCCGGCCTGTCGTTCGCACAACTCGACGTGTTCTTGAACGTCGTCGGTGGCGTGCGCATCGTGGAGCCGGCGGGTGACCTCGCGGTGGCCGCGGCGCTGGCGTCGAGCGTGTACGATCGAACGCTTCCGGCGGATGCGGTGTTCATCGGGGAGGTCGGGCTCGCCGGTGAGGTCCGAGGGGTCTCGCAGGCGGAACGGCGCCTGCTCGAAGCGGAGAAGCTGGGCATGACCGTCGCGTACGTATCCGAGCGCAGTGTCCCCAAGCGCGCACCGAAGTCGCTGCGCGTGCGCGGCGTCGCCGACATCGGCGTGCTGTTCCGGGAGCTGTTCCGGTGATCCGCGACGTCGGCGTCGTCATCGTCGCGGGCGGCAGCGGCTCGCGTGTCGGGGGCAGCGAGCTCAAGCAGCTGCGTTGGGTCGCCGGCAAGCCGATGCTGCTGCACTCGCTGCAAACCTTCCAGGCGCGGGACGACGTCGCCATGGTCGTGTGTGTGCTGCCGCGGCAGTACGCGGGGGATCCGCCGCCCTGGATCTTCCAGAGCGATGCCGAGCGCCTGCTGATCTCGGTCGGCGGAAAGCACCGCGCCGCGTCCGTGGCGAACGGCCTCGAGGACCTGCCGGCCGAGTGCCGGATCGTGCTGATCCACGACGCCGCACGGCCGCTGGTCTCGCCGGGCATGATCGATCGCGTGGTGCACGAGGCGCGGCAGGGCCATGGCGCGGTGGCCGCGTTGCCGGTGAGCGACACGCTCAAGTCGGTGGACGCCGCCGGCCGCATCACGGCGACCGTGCCACGCGAGGGCCTCTGGCGGGCGCAGACGCCGCAAGGGTTCCCCCGCGAGATGATCGTGCGGGCGCACCGCGAGGCCATCGCGGCGGGCGCGCACGCGATCGCGACCGACGACGCGGCACTGTGTGAGCGATTGGGCCTCGAGGTGCGTGTGGTCCGCGGCAGCGAACGTGCCCTGAAGGTCACGGAGGAAGCCGATTTCGCGCGCGCCGAGGCCCTGCAGACGGTGGAGGAGTAGCGATGCCCGAGCCGCGTGGTGTGCCGTTCTGGTCGGCCGAGGAAGTCGAGTCGGCGCTGGCGCCGACCATCGCCCACCTGCAAGCGGGCGGCATCCTGGCGTACCCGACCGAGACGGTCTACGGATTCGGCACGATGATCGACCGCGACGCGGTCGAGGCGCTGGTGGGGCTCAAGCGCCGCCCGCCGGCCAAGCCGTTCCTCCTGCTCATCTCCGACACGGCCATGCTGGCGCGGCTGGGGCTGAACCTCACGCCGTCGGCGAGCATGCTGGCGGCGCGGCATTGGCCCGGGCCGCTCACGCTGGTGCTGCCGGGTGGCGAGCGTCGCATCCCCGAGCGCTTGCGCGGGCCTGAGGGCGGCATCGCCGTGCGGTGGACGCCACACGTCGGCCTGCAACGGCTCATCGCCGCACTCGGGGATCCCATCACCAGCACCTCGGCGAACCTGCCCGGCCAGCCGCCGGCGGTGACGGCCGGGGAGATCCTCGAGCAGTGGCGGCAGGAGATCGGGCGCGGCACCATCCGGCTGCTCGATGGCGGACGCTTGCCGCCGTCGCCGGCTTCGACGGTGGTCGATTGCACTTCGCGGGTGCCACGCGTCATACGGCCGGGGGCGTTGCCCTCGGCTACCTTGCGGGAGACCGTGCCCGAGTTGGTCGGAGACCAATGATGCGTCTGCTGTTCGTCTGCACCGGCAACACCTGTCGCAGTCCGATGGCCGAGGCGATCGCGCGTCGGCTCGGTGCGGAGCGCGGCTTGACGGATCTGGTGGTGGGCAGCGCGGGCACGAGCGCCTGGGAGGGTGCCCCGGCGTCGGACGGGGCGCTGCTCGTGGCGCTGGAGCACGGCCTCGACCTCAACGGGCATCGCGCGCGGGTGCTCTCGCGCGAGATCGTGGCCCAGGCGGACCTGATCCTCGTGATGAGTGCACACCATCGTGACCGCGCCACCGTGCTCGGCGGCGACGCGCGGACGCACCTGCTGACGGACTACGCCACGCGCTCCGGTGAGGGGCATCCGGTGCTCGATCCATTCGGCGGCGACCTCGACACCTATCGCGAGACCTTCGCCGAGCTGGAGCGGATCATCGGCAAGGTGTTCGACCGCATCTCCACCGAACGCCCCACGGGAGGCGCGTGATGGGCGCACCGAGCTCGCTGCCGGGACGACTCGTGCTGCTGGGGCACCCGGTGGCCCACTCGCTCTCGCCGGTGTTTCAGCAGGCGGCGCTGGCGTCGGCGGGGATCCCGTTGACGTACGAGGCGCTCGACGTCGCGCCGGCCGACCTGCCCTCGATGCTGGGCCTGCTCGCCGACGCACGCGCAGCCGGGAACGTGACGCTGCCGCACAAGGAAGCCGTCTACCCGTGGTGCGCGCGCCGCACCGCGCTCGCCGAACGGGTCGGTGCGGTCAACACGTTCTGGAGCGAGGAGCAGCCGGACGGCCGGGTGGGACTGGTGGGCGACAACACCGACGTGGGTGGGTTCGATTTCGCCGTCGAGCGCCTGCTCGAGCGCCGTCCCCGCGTGCTGCGCGTGGGCCTGCTCGGGGCGGGCGGTGCGGCGGCGGCGGTCTGTGCCGCGGTGGAGCGCTGGTCGGACAGCCGGGTGGTGATCCATGCGCGGAACCGCGAGCGGGCGGCGCAGCTTGCCGCGCGCTTCGCCGGTGTCGCCGACGTGGTGCCGAGCGAGATGGACACCGTCGATGGCACCGACCTGCTCGTGAACGCGACGCCGCTGGGCCTCGACGGGGCGTTGATGCCGATCGCACCCGGGATGATCCCGGCCACCACGGCCGTGCTCGACCTCACGTATCGTCGTGGTCGGACGCCGTTCGTGAAGGCCTGTCGCGCCCGTGGGCTGCGGTCCGATGACGGATTGCCCATGCTGGTGGAGCAGGGCGCGCTCGCGTTCGAGCGCTGGTTCGGCGTCGCGCCGGACCGCGAGGCCATGTGGCGGTCGATCCGCGCGCCGGAAGCGAGCTGAACGCAGGGCGGGGCGCGGGTGCTCGCGCCGCGGTGGGGACGGCAGGGTCCGGGTGGCGTGGAATCGGTACGGCGCTGGTGCAGTTCCTGCTGCCGCGCGCGTGTGCCGCCTGCGACGCCGCGATGGACGACATCGACGAGGGGATGCTCTGCGGCCGCTGCTGGGCCCGCGTGCCCCGGCTGCGACACCCGCAATGCGCGCGCTGCGGCCACCCGACGCCGCCCCGCGGGCACTGTCCCGGCTGTGCGCTGCTGCCGCCGTTCGTCCGGGCCGCACGGTCGTACTGCTGGGTGCCGGACGAGACCAGCTCGGCCATGGTCGCGGCGCTCAAGTACGACGGCTGGCCCGGCGTGGCGGTGGACATGGCGCGACGGCTGGAGCGGCTGACCTGGCCGGCCGACGTGCTGCGCGAACGCGCAGCGTTGGTGCCGGTGCCGCTGGCCCCCGAGAAGCAGCGCGCCCGCGGCTTCAACCAGGCCGAGCGACTGGCTGCGGCACTGGCGCCGCGCTGGGGCGTGCCGCTGCGCCACGAGGTGTTGCAGCGCGTGCGCGCCACCGTGAGCCAGACGCGATTGACTCCCGGGGAACGCTTGGCGAACGTTCACGGCGCGTTTATTGCAACGCCTGCGCACGCGGCGACGCTCCGCGGGATGCACCTGATCCTCGTGGACGACGTCCTCACGACCGGCGCGACACTGAACGCCTGCGCGAACGCCCTGTTCGCGGCCGGCGCGCGCACGATGAGCTACGTCACGTTCGGTCGGGCCCGCAGCACTCACGACAAATAACGTCCGTTTTCCCAGGAGCAGACTTCGATGGCACTTCGCGTCGGTATCAACGGCTTCGGCCGCATCGGTCGTCAGGTCGTCCGCGCCGCCAAGGAGCGCGGCGCCGACATCAACTTCGTCGCGATCAACGACCTCACCGACACCAAGACGCTCGCGCACCTGTTCAAGTACGACTCGGTCCACGGGCAGTTCGAGGGCCTCGTGACGCACGACGCGGAGTCGGTGATGATCGCGGGCGACCGCATCAAGGTGCTGAAGGAGAAGGATCCCGCGCTGCTCCCGTGGAAGGACCTCGGCGTGGACCTCGTGCTCGAGGCGACGGGGCGCTTCACCAAGGCCGAGGACGCGAAGAAGCACCTCGCCGGCGGCGCGAAGAAGGTCATCATCTCGGCGCCGGCCACCGGCGAGGACATCACCGTCGTGCTCGGCGTCAACGATGCCAAGTACGACGCGGCCAAGCACCACATCGTCTCCAATGCGAGCTGCACCACCAACTGCCTCGCGCCGATGGTGAAGGTCATCCGCGACGCCTTCGGCTTCAAGCACGGGGCGATGGTCACCATCCACAGCTACACCAACGACCAGAACATCCTCGACCTGCCGCACAAGGACCTGCGCCGCGCCCGCGCGGCCGCGGTCTCGATGATCCCCACCACCACCGGTGCCGCGAAGGCGACCGCGCTGGTGATCCCCGAGGTGAAGGGCAAGATCGACGGCATCGCCATCCGTGTGCCCACGCCGGACGTGTCGCTCACCGAGCTCACCGTCGAGGTGGAGCGCAGCGTGACCATCGCCGAGGTGAACGCCGCGTTCAAGGCGGCGGCCGAGGGCGCCCTCAAGGGCATCCTCGCGTACACCGAGGAGGAGCTGGTCTCGGTGGACTACATCGGCAACCCGCACTCGACCATCCTCGACGCCAAGAACACGAACGTCATCGACGGGACGATGGTGAAGGTCTCCGGCTGGTACGACAACGAGTGGGGCTACTCCTCGCGTTGCGTGGACCTCATCGAGAAGATCGGCAAGGGGCTCTGAGCCGGCGATGCACACCCGGACCATCAAGGATCTCTCGGCGGCGGAGCTGCGCGGCAAGCGTGCGCTGGTCCGCGTCGACTTCAACGTGCCGCTGGACGACCAGGGTGCCGTCGCGGACGACACGCGCGTGCGCGCGGCGGTGCCGACCATCCAGGCGTTGCGGAAGGGTGGGGCGCGGGTCGTGCTCTGCTCGCATCTCGGACGTCCGAAGGGCAAACCCGACCCCAAGTACACCCTCGCCCTGGTCGCGCCGGTGCTGAGCGCGCTGCTGGGCGCGCCGGTGCGCTTCGTGCCGCACGTGGTGGGCGCGGAAGCGGTGGCCGCAACGAAGGCCCTGCAGGAGGGCGAGGTCTGCCTGCTCGAGAACACCCGGTTCGAGGCGGGCGAGGAGAAGAACGACGCCGAGCTGTCCAAGGCGTTCGCGGCGCTGGGTGACGTCTACGTGAACGACGCGTTCGGGGCGGCGCATCGGGCGCATGCGAGCACCGAGGGCGTCGCGAAGCATCTGCGGCCGGCCGTCGCCGGCTTGCTCATGGAGAAGGAGCTGGACTACCTCGGCTCCGCGCTCGAGAAGCCCAAGCGGCCCTTCATCGCGATCCTCGGCGGATCCAAGATCTCGGGCAAGATCGACGTCATCGAGGCGCTGCTGCCCAAGGTGGACGGCATCCTGATCGGTGGCGCGATGGCCTGCACGTTCTACAAGGCCCAAGGGTTCGAGACCGGCAAGTCCCTCGTGGAGCCGGATCGGGTGGAGATGGCCTCCGACCTCATGACGCGGGCGGCGTTCCGCCTCACGCTGCCCCACGATGCGGTGGTCGCCCCGGCGATCGCGGAGGGCGGGAAGGCGCATGCGGTGAAGCGCGACGCCATCCCGACGGACGAAGCCATGCTGGACATCGGTCCCGAGAGCGCGGCGTCGTACGCCCGCGCGATCGCCTCCGCCAAGACAATCATCTGGAACGGTCCCATGGGGGTGTTCGAGACCAAGCCGTTCGACGCGGGGACACTCGCCGTGGCCCGCGCCATGGCGGACGCGACGTCCAAGGGTGCGACGACGATCATCGGCGGTGGCGACTCCGCGGCGGCCGTCGAGGAGGCGGGGCTCGCGAGCCGGATGAGCCACGTCTCCACGGGCGGCGGAGCCTCGCTGGAGTTCCTCGAGGGGAAGGTGCTGCCGGGCGTCGCCGCCCTCGACCAGCGCTGACGGGCGATGCGCAACCTGGTCTTCGCCGCCAACTGGAAGATGCATCAGGCCCCGGCCGATGCAGCGGCCTTCATGCGGACCTTCGTCGGGCAGTATGCCCGGCAGCAGGACCGGCGGGTGCTGTTCTTCCCGTCGGCGGTCTCGCTGCACGTGGTCGTGCAGGCCATCAAGGAGCGCGCCGACCTCGAGGCGGGTGTGCAGAACATCCACTGGGAGGACAAGGGCGCCTTCACCGGCGAGACGTCGGCGCCCTTGGCGCGCGGCGCCGGGGCGCGGCACGTGCTCATCGGGCACTCCGAGCGCCGGCACGTGTTCGGCGAGACCGACGAGGAGACCGGCAAGAAGGTGGCAGCCGCCCTCCGTGCCGGGCTGACCCCGACCATCTGCGTGGGAGAGACCCTGGCACAGCGCGAGCGAGGGGAGACACTCGCGGTCGTGACCCGTCAACTCCGGGCTGCCGTCGCAGGGATCGACGCCGGCGTGCTGGCGACGACGATCGTCGCCTACGAGCCGGTGTGGGCGATCGGCACGGGCAAGAATGCCACTCCGGCGGACGCTGGCGAGGTGCACTCGGCCATCCGCGCCGAACTCCGGTCCCTCGTGGGGGAGCGCGGGGCGGCCGTCCCCATCCTCTACGGCGGGAGCGTCAACCGCTCCAACGTGGATTCGCTCCTGGCCGCATCCGAGGTCGGTGGGGTGCTGGTCGGGGGCGCGAGTCTCGACGCGGAGCAGTGGCTGGCCATTGCCCGGTCGGGGTAACTCCAGTATTCTTCAAGGCTTACCTCACAACGCTGCTTCCGCTGATCCCGTCGCCATGTATTCGTTCCTCGTCACTCTTCTCGCGCTCGACGCCATCGTCCTCATCGCCGCCGTGCTCATGCAGGCGGGAAAGGGAGGCGGTGTTGCGCAGAGCTTCGGCGGTACCTCGTCGGCCACCAGCTCGCTCGTGGGTGCGCGGCAGGCCGGTGACCTCCTGACCAAGACGAGCTGGTGGGCGGGCGGGATCTTCATCTTCCTCGCGTACGTGCTGCAGCTGATGTCCAGCCGCGCCGCCACGGGGCCGTCGTCGATCCTCGATCAGATCGCGACGCCGCCCGCTGCCACGGCGCCGGCGACCACTCCGACGCCCGATGCGAACGCGCCCTCGGCGCTGCCGCTCCAGCCGGCGACCCCGGCTCCCTCCACCACGCCGCCCCAGCCGTGAGCGCGAATCCGTTCCATGCAGCACCCGGGTTCCTCCTCCTCGAGGACGGAACCCTTTTTCTTGGTCGGCTCCATAGCCCGATCGAGACGCCCAATGCCGCCGAGGTGGTGTTCACGACCGGCATGAGCGGCTACCAGGAGACCTTCACCGACCCATCCTTCCGGGGCCAGATCGTCGTGATGACGTCGGCCATGATCGGGAACTACGGGGTGAACTCCGAGGACACCGAGTCGGGCCGGCCGCAGGTGGCAGGCGTCGTGGTGCGCGAGCTCTCGGCGGCGCATTCGAACTGGCGAGCTGAGGAGTCGCTTGAAGCTTGGCTCGCAAAGTCCAAAGTGCCTGTCCTTTCAGAAGTTGACACACGTCGCCTCACGCGTCACTTGAGAACGGTCGGCGTGCTTCGCGGACTGATCGGGGCTGGGGTCGAACCCTCGGCGACTGATCGAGAGATCCTCGCGGCCTGCCCGTCGATGGCCGGGCTCGACCTTGCCTCGCGCGTCTCCACCAAGGAGCCCTATCTCTGGGGCGACGCCAAGGCACCGCACCACATCGTCGCGATCGACTACGGGATCAAGCGGAACATCCTCCGGATGTTCGAGGCGCGCGGCTGCCGGATCACCGTGGTCCCATCCACGACGCCAGCCTCGGAGATCCTCGCCCGGAAGCCCGACGGCGTGTTCCTCTCCAACGGCCCGGGCGACCCGGAGGCGGTGACGTACGCGCCCGACGCCATCAGGACGATCGCCGAGTCAGGGATGCCGGTGTTCGGGATCTGCCTCGGGCACCAGCTTCTGGGGATCACGTTCGGCGGGCACACCGTGAAGCTCCCGTACGGCCACCGGGGCGGGAATCACCCGGTGAAGGACCTCGCGACCGGCGACGTGCTGATCACCAGCCAGAACCACGGCTTCGCGGTCGAAGGGACGGAGCAGGGCATTCCGGGCGCCCCGGACCTGCAGGTGACGCACCTCAACCTGAACGACGGGACCGTGGAGGGGCTGCGGCACAAGCGCCTGCCGGTGTTCGGCGTGCAGTACCACCCGGAAGCCGCCCCCGGCCCGCACGACGCGGTCCCCCATTTCGACGAGTTCCTCGCCGCGATGGGAGCGGGCGCAAGCGCTTGACACACAAGAGCTAACGTCCTAGACTAGGCGAACTTACGCCCCTTCGGCCAAGCGCCAACCCATCCCTGGTATGTCGATGACCAAAGCCGATCTCGTGGAGCGCGTCACGGAGACCATCGCCCGCACATCCGGCCCGATGATCTCCAAGAAGGACTGCGCCCGCGTGGTGGACGCCTTTCTCGATGCGATCAAGGACGCGCTGAAGGAGCAGCGGAACATCGAGGTGCGCGGCTTCGGCACCTTCAAGATCCGCAACCGCAAGACGCGGATGGCGCGGAATCCGCGCACCGGTGAGCCGGTCGAGGTGTCGGCGCGTCCGGTGCCGGTCTTCAAGCCCAGCAAGGAGTTGCGCGCGCTGGTCGCGGATCTCGAGCTCCTGCCGAGCAACGACGACGACTCGGACGACTAGTCCGGGGGCTGTCCGGCGCGGCGTCTCGCCGGCCTCTTGGTCGCTGTTGCTGGCTCTTGGTGGCTCTTGGTGTTGTCCTGCCGCGACTTAGATTGTGAGGATGGCGCTCACCGTCCTCCTGTTCGCCTCCTGGGCTGACGCCCTTGGACCTTCCATCGCCTTGGATCTGCCCGCGGAGACCACGGCCGGCGCCGTGCTCGACGCCGCGTTCGCGGCCGCAGCCGGCCGGGCGCTGCCCAAACCCCTGGTGGCGGTCAACCACGTCTACGCGAAGCCGGGAACCCCGGTCCGCTCCGGCGACGAGGTTGCGCTGATCCCCCCCGTCGCGGGTGGCTGAGATGCGGACCGCCATCGTCGACCACCCGCTCGACCCGACGGCGCTGCTCGCCGAAGTCGCCTCGACCGCGTCCGGCGCGAGCACGCTGTTCGTGGGGACCGTCCGGGAGGTCAATGCAGGTCGGGCGGTGGAGGGCATCGACTACAGCGCGTACGGGCCCATGGCCGGCAAGGAGCTTGAGACCATCGCGCAGGAGGCGGTCGATCGGTTCGGCACCACGCACGTGGTCGTGGAGCATCGGGTGGGCACCCTGCGGCTGGGGGAGGCCAGCATCGTCATCGCTGTCTCGCACGCGCGGCGCGCCGCGGCCATGGACGCGATGCGTTACGTGATCGAGGAGACCAAGAAGCGCGTGCCGATCTGGAAGCGCGAGCACTACGCCGACGGGACCCGCGAGTGGGTGGACCCAAGCGCCGCGAGTGTCGCGGTATGAGCGTGCACGCGCCGGCCCTCCGCGACCAGCACGGGCGGTCGATCGAGTATCTGCGCATCTCGGTGACCGACCGCTGCAACTTCCGCTGCGTCTACTGCATGCCGGAGGCCGGGCTCGACTGGCTGCCGAAGGCGGACATCCTCTCGTACGAGGAGATCGTCGCCGTGGTGGAGCAGCTCGCGCCGCTCGGCTTGCGGCGGCTGCGGATCACGGGGGGCGAGCCGACCATCCGGCCGGACCTGGCCACGCTCATCGCCAAGCTGAAGGCCGTGCCCGGGATCGAGGACATCGCGCTGTCGACCAACGGCGTGAAGCTGCCGGCCATGGCGGCCGCCCTGAAGGCGGCGGGTCTGGACCGCGTCAACCTCTCCGCCGACTCACTCCGCCCCGAGCGCATCGCGGCGATCGCACGGCGGAGCCTGGGATTCCGGCCTGTGGAGGCGGCCGAGGCGGCGATCGCCGCGGGCCTCGACCCGGTGAAGCTGAACGTCGTGGTGATGCGCGGAGTGAACGACGACGAGGTGCCGGACTTCGCCCGCCTGAGCCTGACGCTGCCGCTGCATGTGCGCTTCATCGAGCTCATGCCGGTGGGCGAGATGGCCCACCTGACCGACGCGCACATCGTGCCCAGTGCGGAGGTCCTCGCGCGCGTGGGCCAGCTCGGCGCACTCGAGCCCGTCGCGGGCCCGGCGCGCGGCAACGGCCCGGCGCAGTACCATCGCCTGCCCGGTGCGCCGGGCACGATCGGCGTGATCACCCCGATGACGCACACGTACTGCGGCAGTTGCAACCGGGTGCGCCTCACGGCGGACGGACGGTTGCGGACCTGCCTGTACGGCGACCACGAGGTGAATCTCCGCGACCCGCTGCGGCGCGGCGAGGCGCTGCAACCGTTGTTCGTGCGTGCGCTGGCGGAGAAGCCGCTGGAGCACCGGCTCACGCAGCTGCAGGTGGGCGGCCTGCGTGCGCTCTCGCAGGTCGGCGGCTGAGCGGCCGATACTGTGGAGCTACACCCCTCCCACCGGACCGACTAACTTCCGCTCGTCGTCCCCACTCAACTCAATCAACTCCCATGGTGAACAAGATCACGGTCGTCGGCGCCGGCAACGTCGGTGCGACTGCGGCCCAGCGTATCGCCGAGAAGGAACTCGCCCGCACCGTCGTGATGGTGGACGTGGCCGAGGGGATCCCGCAGGGCAAGGGCCTGGACCAGTGGCAGTCGGCGCCCATCGAGGGCTTCGATTCCCGCGTGATCGGCACGAACGGCTACGACGAGACCGAAGGTTCGGACCTCGTGGTCATCACGGCCGGCATCGCGCGCAAGCCGGGCATGTCGCGTGACGACCTGCTCAACACCAACGCCGGCATCGTGAAGTCGGTCGGCGAGAACATCAAGAAGTCGTCGCCGAACGCGATCGTGATCGTGGTCTCGAACCCGCTCGACGTGATGTGCTGGGTGGCCAAGGAAGCGACCGGCTTCCCGCGCGAGCGCGTGATCGGCATGGCCGGGGTGCTCGACACGGCGCGCTACCGCGCCTTCCTGGCGACCGCACTCGACGTCTCGGTGCGCGACATCCAGGCGATGGTGCTCGGTGGCCACGGCGACACCATGGTCCCGCTCATCAGCTACACCACCGTGAGCGGCATCCCGATCACGCAGCTCATGGACCGGCCGACGCTCGACGCGATCGTGGACCGGACGCGGAACGGCGGGGCGGAGATCGTGAAGCACCTCAAGACCGGTTCGGCCTATTACGCGCCGTCGTCCGGTGCGGTACAGATGGTCGAGGCGATCGTGAACGACCAGAAGCGCATCCTGCCGTGCTCGGCGTGGCTGGAGGGCGAGTACGGCATGAAGGGCCTGTTCCTCGGCGTGCCGGTGAAGCTGGGCCGCAAGGGCCTGGAGCGGGTCATCGAGGTGACGTTGACGGCGGACGAGCGCACGGCGCTGGAGAAGAGCGCCCAGGCGGTCCGTGAACCGATGTCGGTGGTGAAGCTGTAGTCGTTCCTCTCGTGCGGCGCCCGGTGCTCCGGGCGCCGCACCCGTCTCCCCCCGCAGAGGACTGCATGAGCTGGCTGCTGAGGTTCTGGGATTCGACCATCGGGAAGAAGGTCGTGATGGCCGTGAGTGGGATCGGCCTGATGGGGTTCGTGTTCATCCACATGGCCGGGAACCTGCAGATGTTCCTGGGTGCGGATGCCATGCACAAGTACGCGGTGCTGCTGCGCACGAGCGAGGAACTGCTCTGGGTCGCCCGCATCGGCCTGATCGTGATGGCGGTGCTGCACGTGGTGTCGGCCGTGCAACTCACGCGCATCAACGCCGCCGCCCGTCCGGTGGGCTATGCCAAGCGCGAGCCGCAGGTGAGCACGTTCGCGTCGCGCTACCTGCGCGTGGGCGGCGTGTTCCTGCTGCTCTTCATCGTCTACCACCTCGGGCACATGACCACGGGGTGGTTCAACGAGAGCCTCGTGCACCTGCAACCCTACGGCAACGTGGTGCTCGGCTTCCAGTCGCCGTGGATCGTGCTGTTCTACGTGGTGGCGATGGCGGTGCTGGGCCTGCACCTCTTCCACGGCGCATGGGCGGGGTTCCGGACGCTGGGCCTGCAGAAGCGCAGCCCGAGCCCGCTGCAGCGCAGCCTGGCGCTCGGGTTCGCGGTCATCGTCTGGGCCGGCTTCACCGTGGT
Source organism: uncultured Gemmatimonadota bacterium (assembly GCA_902825965.1). Lineage (GTDB taxonomy): Bacteria > Gemmatimonadota > Gemmatimonadetes > Gemmatimonadales > Gemmatimonadaceae > Pseudogemmatithrix. The sequence continues at coordinate 88,848 of CADEDA010000012.1, forward strand.
CCCGGTGGCCGTGTTCCTCGGCATCCTCAACTAGTCGACGGGAGACTCGCGACATGGCACTCAAGCTCGACGCCAAGATCCCGTCCGGCCCGCTGGCCGAGAAATGGGACAAGCACCGCTTCGAGATGAAGCTGGTGAACCCGGCGAACAAGCGGAAATACTCGGTGATCGTGGTCGGTTCCGGCCTGGCGGGCGCCTCCTCGGCGGCGACGCTCTCGGAACTCGGCTACAACGTGAGTTGCTTCTGCTTCCAGGACTCCCCGCGCCGCGCGCACTCGATCGCGGCGCAGGGCGGCATCAACGCGGCGAAGAACTACCGGAACGACGGCGATTCGGTGCAGCGCCTGTTCTACGACACCATCAAGGGCGGGGACTTCCGCGCCCGTGAGGCGAACGTGTACCGGCTCGCGCAGGTGTCGGTGGACATCATCGACCAGTGCGTGGCGCAGGGTGTGCCGTTCGCGCGCGAGTACGGCGGGTTGCTGGCCAACCGCTCGTTCGGCGGGGCGCAGGTGTCGCGCACGTTCTACGCGCGCGGCCAGACCGGCCAGCAGCTGCTGATCGGCGCTTATCAGGCCCTGGAGAAGGAGATCGCGAAGGGCGGCGTGCAGATGTACGAGCGGCACGAGATGCTCGAGCTCGTGGTGATCGACGGGAAGGCGCGCGGCATCATCGTGCGCGACCTGGTGACGGGCGAGATCGAGGCGCACGCGGCGGACGCGGTGATCCTGGCGACCGGCGGCTACGGGAACGTCTTCTACCTCTCGACCAACGCCAAGGGCTGCAACGTCACGGCGACCTACCGGGCGCACAAGAAGGGCGCGGCGTTCGCCAATCCCTGCTTCACGCAGATCCACCCGACCTGCATCCCGGTGGCGGGCGACCACCAGTCCAAGCTCACGCTGATGTCGGAGTCGCTGCGCAACGACGGCCGTGTGTGGGTGCCGAAGAAGCGCGAGGATTGCGGCAAGGAGCCGTCGCAGATCGCCGAGGAGGACCGCGACTACTATCTCGAGCGGAAGTACCCGAGCTTCGGCAACCTCTCGCCGCGCGACATCGCGTCGCGGGCGGCGAAGGAGGCCTGCGACGACGGGCGTGGGGTGGGGCCGGGCGGGCGCGGGGTGTACCTCGACTTCGCCGACGCCATCAAGCGGCTCGGCAAGGCGGCGATCGAGGAGCGCTACGGCAACCTCTTCGAGATGTACGAGCGCATCACGGACGAGGACCCGTACACGCGGCCGATGCGCATCTATCCCGCCGTGCACTACACGATGGGCGGGCTCTGGGTGGACTACAACCTGATGAGCACGATCCCGGGCCTGCACGTGCTGGGTGAGGCGAACTTCTCCGACCACGGCGCCAACCGCCTCGGCGCGAGTGCCCTCATGCAGGGTCTCGCCGACGGGTACTTCGTGATCCCGTACACCATCGGCGACTACCTCGCGAGCACCAAACTCGAGA